>NZ_BLIN01000005.1:3656483-4890975 GCF_009811555.1 Streptomyces caniferus
TCACCGCCGCCGGTTCGTACGGCGACGTCGCCCCGTACACCGGCGTGGGCGCCCGGCTCCGCGAGGCCGGCCACGAGGTCGCCCTCGCCACCCACGACACCTACGCCGACCTCGTACGCGCCGCCGGCCTGGAGTTCCGCCGCCTGCCGGCCGACCCCCGCACCCGCGCCCACCGGCCCGGCGCCGCCGGAGAGGCACAGCCCACCGCCCCCGCCGGCGGACGCACCCTCATGCGCCAGGCCGCCGCCTTCATCAAGGAACTCGGCGGCGGCATCGCCGACGCGGCCCACGAGGACACCGGCCTCCTCCTGCTCTCCGCCACCACCGCGCCCCTCGGCCACCACCTCGCCGAGGCGCTGGACATCCCGTCCCTGGACCTGCCCCTGGTGCCCGGCGCCCCCACCGGCGACTTCGCCCCGGTCGTCGGCGGCGGCCGCTCACTGGGCCGCGGGGGCAACCGCGCCGCCGGCCGCCTCTCGCTCCGCGTCATCGACCGCCTCTACGCCGACGCGACCCGCGACCTGCGCACCCGCCTCGGCCTGCCGCCCGCCGCCCCCCGCACGGTCCGCCGTCGCACCGAAGCCGCCGGCCGGCCGGTCCTGCACGGCTTCAGCGAGGTCCTGGTGCCCCGCCCCGCGGACTGGCGTACCGGCCTGGACGTGGTCGGGAACTGGTGGCCCTGGCATGCCCCCGACGCCCAACTCCCGCCCGTAGTGGAGGACTTCCTCGCCGCTGGCCCGCCCCCGGTCTTCATCGGCTTCGGCAGCATGGCGGGCGGCGACGGCGAGCGCGTGAGCACCCTCGCGGTACGCGCCCTGCGCCGGGCCGGGCTGCGCGGCATCCTCCAGTCCGGCTGGGCCGGGCTGACCACCCGCCACACCCCGGAGCACGCCGACGTCCTCACCATCGGCGACGTCCCGCACGCCCTGCTCTTCCCCCGGATGTCCGCAGTGGTGCACCACTGCGGCGCCGGCACCGCCGCCGCGGGGCTGCGTGCGAAGGTCCCCACGGTCCCGGTCCCGGTCACCGCCGACCAGCCCTTCTGGGCCCACCGCCTGACCGCCCTGGGCGCTGCCACCGCCCCGATCCCCTTCCGCGAGCTGTCCGCCGACAACGCCGCCGACCGCCTGGCCCACGCCCTCGCCCAGGCCACCGCCGCCCCCGAGCGCCGCCGGCACGCCGCCGAGGCCGCCCACCGCCTCGCCGCCGAGGACGGCGCCGGCGAGGTCCTCGCGGCGGTCGAACGCCTGCGGGGATGACCCACCCGGAGGCCGCGGGCAGGCAGCGAAGCTCACCCGCCGGGCCAAACCTCCACCCGTTCGGCGGCCCGGTGACCCGCCCCGGGATGCGACCACCCGCCACAAGGCGTGGGCTCACCACTATGACCACATTCCGCCAACGCCCCCCGCTCCGCAGAATGCTGCTCCACGCCATAGCCACGGCGGCCATGGGCTCCGTCCTCCCCCTGACGGCCTCCCAGGTGGCCCACGCCGCCGGTGCCGCCCCCTCCCCCGTCGGCACCTGGGCCCACCCCACGACCTCCCACTACCGCATCAGCTCGCCCTACGGCGTACGCGGCACCTGGCGCGCCGGCCACCACACCGGCATCGACCTCGCCGTCCGCTCCGGCACCCGGGTCAGATCCGTCGGCTCCGGCACCGTCGTCCTCGCCAGGAGGTCGGGCGCCTACGGCAAGGCCGTGACGATCCGGATGAAGGACGGCCGCTACGTCCTCTTCGGCCACCTCTCGCGCATCACCGTCCGCCCCGGCCAGAAGGTCCGCGCCCGCACCCGCCTCGGCTACAGCGGCGCCACCGGCCGCGTCACCGGCCCCCACCTCCACTTCGAGGTACGCAAGAGCCGCCGCTACGGATCGGACATCAACCCCCTCGCCTACCTCGCCCAACACGGCATCCGCCTGACCTCCCGCTCCTTCACCCGCTGACCGCGCGGACGACGCGGCCGCATGAGCGGGCCGCCGAGCAGCGAGCCATCGACCTCGCTCATGCCTCAGGACCGCCACCGCACGTGGACAGCAAGGAAGCCCTCCCCACCATTCCCCAACTTTCCTCAAACTTCCCTACCAAACCCTCAACAAGGGAAGTTAGAGTACTTTCATGACCGACAGCCTCTACTCCGTGGAACAGGTAGCCGAACGCCTGGGCCTGCACGTCCGCACCATCCGCAACTACGTGCGGGACGGCCGGCTGCCCGCGGTCCGCATCGGCAAGCAGTACCGGATCGCGCACGAGGACCTCGAAGCGTTCACCGGCCGCCCGGTGAACGCCCCCGGCGACACGGCCGGGCAGCAGCGGCACACCGAGGTGTCGAGCATCGTGGAGATCGACGCGATCAGCCGCCACACGGCCGACCGCCTGACCACCCTCCTGATGAGCTCGGCCGCCCATCGCAGCCCGGGGGACGCCCCCCTGCGGATCGAGACGGCCTACGACGCGGAGCGGTCCCGGATGAAGGTCATCGTCCTGGGCGGCCTGGCCGACACCGCCCGGCTGTTCGACTACATGGAGGGGGTACTCGCCTCATGAGTGCGATCTACAAATCCGAGGCCGGCGCGCACGAGATCCGGCGGCGCTACCAGGAGGACCTGCGCAACTGGCCGGTCCCCGCCGAGCAGCTACGGGTGCCGACCCGCGAGGGCGAGACCTTCGTCATGGTCTCCGGCCCCCGGGACGCGCCGCCCCTCGTGCTGCTGCACGGCTCGGGTGCGAACACCACGACGTGGCAGGACGACATCGCCTCCTGGTCGCGGCACTTCCGCACCTACGCCCTCGACCTCATCGGCGAACCGGGCTTGAGCGCGCCGTCCCGCCCGCCCCTGTCCTCCGACTCCCATGCCCGCTGGCTGGACGACGTACTGGACGGCCTCGGGATCACCAGCACCTCGCTCGTCGGGATGTCGCTCGGCGGCTGGGTGGCGCTGGACTACGCCACCCGCCACCCCGAGCGGGTGACCCGCCTGGCCCTGCTCTGCCCCGGCGGCATCGGGAAGCAGAAGACCGGCTGGCTCTTCAAGGCCCTGCTCCTGCGCCCCTTCGGACGCTGGGGCGCACGCCGGTCGGTCCGCACCGTCGCGGGCCTGCACACACCGGAGGCCCGTCACGTCCTCGACCAGGTGATGCTGACCTTCTCCCACTTCAACCCGCGCACCGAGCGACTGCCCGTCTTCCCCGACAGCGCACTGCGCCGCCTGACCATGCCGGTCCTGCTGACCGCCGGCGTCCGCGACGTCATGTTCGACTCCACCGAATCCGCCCGCCGCATACGCCACTGCCTCCCCCACGCAACCGTGAACCTCCTGCCCCACGCAGGTCACGCCATCCTCGGACAGACCGACTCCGTCCTGACCTTCCTCCGCTCCTGACCCCTCGCCACATCCGCCACAACGGAGACACCCCAGCCCCCTCGCCAACGCAAGGAACAGCCCTCCACGGCTCCCGACTTGCCGGGCCCCATCCCCCGGAGCCGACGCGCAGAGCGTCCGGCAACCTCGGCAAGCGCCCGCCGCCGAACGGCCCGCCCGCAGTTGCTGTACTCCACCGCCACAACGACACGAAAAAGCCCCCACCGGATATCCCCGGCGGGGGCTTTGACGTGCTGTGGACCTGAGGGGATTCGAACCCCTGACCCCCTCGTTGCGAACGAGGTGCGCTACCAGCTGCGCCACAGGCCCTTGCGACGAGTGAAACTCTAGCATCTCGGTCGCGGTGCTCGGAAATCGCTTCCGGTGCTGGTCAGCGGAGGGCCGTCACTCGTTCGCCGCGCGCGGGCGGTCCTCGTCCTCGTACTGGTCGAAGAGGGGGGTGCGGCCGCGGGTGCGGCGGCCGGGGTGGGTGGGGCGGTCCTGGGAGGGGGTGCCGGGCTGGGGGTGGTCGGGGACGGAGCTGGAGCGGGCGGAGCTCCAGGCGTCCTCGGCGTCCAGGTCGACATGGCTGGTCGCGCGGGGGGCGACCGGGGCGGTGACGTAGGTGGGGAGCGGGACCGGGACCGGGTCCCAGCTGCCGCCCGCGGGGCGCGGGCGTTCGCGTTCGCGCTGCTGGTCGACCCACTCGGCGTGGTCGGTCTCCTCGACCAGGGCGCGGCGGCCCGCGGTGTGGGCGGGGGTCGCGGGGCGGGGCGGTTCCGGGGCGGCGGCGGCCGGGGGGTCGGTGCGGACGTCGGCCGGGTGGTCGTCGGCGGGCGGCTGGTCGGCCGCCTGCTGCGGGCGGTGCCGCCGGCCTTCCCGCAGTCGCTGGGCCGCCGCCTCCGCCTTGCGCCGGTCCATGGTGAAGGTGAAGCGCCGCCGCTCCTGGGCGCGCAGGTAAATGATGTACGCGGTCAGGAGGAGGGCGGGCAGGGCGGGGGCCCAGAGGAAGGGCAGGCCGCCGACCGCGGCGACGATGGCGCCGGCGGTGAAGGTGAGGAAGAGGATGGTGGTGGTGCGCCGGCGGCGGGCGAGGACCTTGGCGCGCTTGGTCCGCTCGGCGGCGGAGGGGCGCGGCGGGGCGGACTGCACCCGGGTGTGCGGAGCCTCGGCCTGGTCCGCGGACGCGGGGTCGCCGAAGGCCCGGGCGGCGGCCTCGTCGGCCGGGGCGTCCGGGTCCACGTCGTCGCCCGCATCGTCGGCGGGGAACTCCCCGTGCGCCTTGTCGTAACGGCGCTGCATCGCCGCCCGTCCGGACAGCAGCCGGATGGCGGTGCTGAAGCGCTCGGTCGGACGGGCCTCGTTGAGCTCGTCCTGCCTACGGAGCCACATCGGCACCAAGTAGGCGGCCCAGGCCCCGACGATGACTGCGTAGATGAGGCCGCTGCTTCTCACAACTCACACGGTAGAGGGGTTTGCAGGGGGCCATCCGCCAATTGGGCCGGTGTGTCGCACGATCTGGCTGATATCTCGAACTTTTTTGTGATGGTAGAGATCAGCGCATCCACCGATCCGGTCAATCAGGGAATACATTCGAACATTTATTTTATTTGTGGGGTGTGCCGGGCGCGGTCGGCTTCTCCCGGCGCCAGCGGTTGAGCAGGCCCTCGGGCACTTCTTCCGCGGTGAGGGCGAAAACCAGGTGGTCGCGCCAGGCGCCGTCGATGTGGAGGTAGCGCGGGCGGACGCCCTCTTCGCGAAAGCCGAGCTTTTCGACCACCCGGCGGCTGGGGACGTTCTCCGGGCGAATACAGATCTCGATGCGGTGCAGGCCCACGGACCGGAAACAGTGGTCGACGGCGAGCGCCACGGCGGTCGGAATGACGCCGCGGCCCGCGACGTCCCGGTCGACCCAGTAGCCGATATGGCCGGAGCACATGGAGCCCCAGGTGATGCCCGCGACCGTCAGCTGGCCGACGAGCCGGCCGCGGTATTCGACGACGAACGGCAGCATCCGGCCGGCGTGCGCCTCCGCCCGCAGATGGCGGACCATCTGACGGTATGTGGGGCGCTGCGGGGGGACGAGGCCGGGCGGGGGCGGCGGGACGGTCGCTTCCCAGGGGCGCAGCCAGTCGCGGTTACGGCGGTTGACCTCGCGCCAGGCCCGCTGGTCGCGCGCCTTTATCGGACGGAGGGTCACCACTCCGTCCGTGAGGACCACCGGCCAGGGCGCGTTCAGCTCGGGCTCCCGGAAGGTCTGGGGTGGTCGCCGCCGCGGATCTGGTCGACGGCGTGCGGCAGCAGGTCGGCGAGGACGGCGAGGCCGTCGCGGACCCCGCCGGTCGAACCGGGGAGGTTGACGATCAGGGTCCGGCCGGCGACACCCGCCAGTCCCCGGGAGAGCGCGGCGGTGGGGACCTTCGTACGGCCGGCGGCGCGGATCGCCTCGGGGATGCCGGGGACCTCGTAGTCCAGGACCCGGCGGGTGGCCTCGGGGGTGCGGTCGGTGGGCGAGAGGCCCGTACCGCCGGTGGTGAGGACGACGGCGTAGCGGGCGGAGGCGACGGCGCCGCGCAGGGCGGCTTCCACCGGGTCGCCGTCGGGCACCACCTGCGGGCCGTCGACCTCGAAGCCCATGGCGGTCAGGCCCTCGGCGAGCAGCGGGCCGCCCTTGTCGGGGTAGACGCCGGCCGCGGCGCGGTTGGAGGCGGTGACGACCAGGGCGCGGGCGGCCGTCATGACCGGCTCCAGTCGCCGGACTTGCCGCCGGTCTTCTCCTCCACACGGATGTCGGAGATCACCGCGGCCTTGTCGACGGCCTTGACCATGTCGACGACGGTGAGCGCGGCGACCGAGACGGCGGTCAGGGCCTCCATCTCGACGCCCGTGCGGTCGGTGGTCTTGACGGTGGCCGTGATCTCCACGGCGTCGTCGGTGAGGGAGAGGTCGACCGTGACGCCGGAGACGGACAGCGGGTGGCAGAGCGGGATCAGCTCGGGGGTGCGCTTGGCGCCCATGATGCCGGCGATCCTGGCGGTGGCCAGGGCGTCGCCCTTGGGCATGCCCTCGCCCCGCAGCAACTCGATGACCTGCGAGGAGACCAGGACGCGGCCGCGGGCGGTGGCCGTGCGGGCGGTGACGTCCTTCGCGGAGACGTCGACCATCCGCGCCGCGCCCGCCGCGTCGAGATGGGTGAGGTGTTGCTGGCCGCTGCTCATCGTTCTCCCGGTACCAAACTGCCGCCTGTGGGACGACACCGTACCCCCGGCGGCAGCGGGCTATCCGAGCAGGACGATGTCCACGTCCGCGCCCGCGGCGACCTCGGTGGTCTCCTCGGGGACGACGATCAGCGCGTTGGCGTGCGCCATGGCCTTGATCAGGTGGGAGCCGGCGCCGCCGACGGGGGCGACCGTGCCGGCCTCGGCGTCGTAGGAGCCGCGCAGGAACTGGCGCTTGCCGCGGGGGGAGGAGGCGATGGATTCGGTGCACCGGGCGGCGGTGGTGGGGCGGTGGACCTCGGGCAGCCCCCTCAGGGCCCGGATGGCGGGGCGGACGAACAGCTCGAAGGAGACGTACGAGCTGACGGGGTTGCCGGGCAGCGCGAGGAGCGGGGTGCGGTCGGGGCCGATGAGGCCGAAGCCCTGGGGCTTGCCGGGCTGCATGGCGAGGGTGCGGAACTCGACGGTGCCCCCGGCGAGGGGCGAGCCGTCGGCCTCCGTCGCGGACAGGGCGGTCAGGGTCTCCTTGACCACGTCGTACGCGCCGACGCTGACGCCGCCGCTGGTGACGACCAGGTCGGCCCGGATGAGCTGGTCCTCCAGGGTGGAGCGGAGGGTTTCGGCATCGTCGGCGACGGCGCCGACGCGGTAGGGAATGGCGCCGGCGGCGCGGGCGGCGGCGGTGAGCTGGAAGCTGTTGGAGTCGTGGATCTGGCCGGGGCCCAACGCCTCGCCGGGCTGGACCAGTTCGCTGCCGGTCGACATCACCACGACGCGGGGGCGGGGGCGGACCGTGACCGTGCCGCGGCCGATGGCGGCGAGCAGGCCGATCTGGGAGGGGCCGAGCACCGTGCCCGCCCGCAGCGCCGGCTCGCCTTCGGCGACATCGCTGCCGCGGGCGCGGATATGGGCACCGGCGGCGGCCGGGCGGTGGACGCGGACCTCGCCGGCGGCGTCCTCGGGGGCGGCGCTGTGGGCGCGCATCGCGGCGGCCGGTCCCCCGCCCGTCCCGCCGTCGGTCCATTCGACGGGGACGACGGCCTCGGCGCCGGGCGGCAGCGGGGCGCCGGTCATGATGCGGGCGGCCTGGCCGGGGCCGACCTCCGGGAGCTCGCCGCTGCCGGCCGCGACATCGCCGATGACGGTGAGGGCGACCGGGGACTCCTCGGTGGCGCCCGCCACGTCGGCGGCGCGGACCGCGTAGCCGTCCATGGAGCTGTTGTCGAAGGGCGGCAGGGAGACGGGGACCGTGATGTCCTCGACCAGGACGCAGCCCTGTGCCTCGAGGATCTGCAGCTCGATCGGGTCCAGCGGGGCGATCTTCGCCAGGACGTCGTCGAGGTGCTCGGCCACCGACCAGACGCGGTCCTGGTGGCGGGTCTGGCCGGTGGCGTGGTTCAACGTCCTACATCTCCTCGGTGACGTAACTGCGCAGCCAGGCACGGAAGTCCGGGCCCAGGTCCTCACGTTCGCATGCCAGTCTGACAATGGCACGCAGATAGTCGCCCCGGTCGCCGGTGTCATAACGGCGGCCCTTGAAGACCACGCCGTGCACCGGGCCGCCGAGGGCGGGATCGGCGGCCAGCGCCTGGAGGGCGTCGGTGAGCTGGATCTCGCCGCCGCGGCCCGGGGCGGTCTTGCGCAGCACCTCGAAGACGGCCGGGTCGAGGACGTAGCGGCCGATGATGGCGAGGTTGCTGGGGGCCTCGGCCGGGTCGGGCTTCTCGACCAGGTCGGAGACGACCACCACGTCGTCGTCGCCGGTGGGCGCGGCGGCCGCGCAGCCGTAGAGGTGGATCTGCGCCGGGTCGACCTCCATGAGGGCGATGACGGAGCCGCCGTGCTGCTCCTGTATCTCGACCATGCGCTGCAGCAGCGGGTCACGGGGGTCGATCAGGTCGTCGCCGAGGAGGACCGCGAAGGGCTGGTCGCCGACGTGCGGTGCGGCACACAGCACCGCGTGGCCCAGACCCCTGGGGTCGCCCTGCCGCACGTAGTGCATGGTCGCCAGGTCGCTGGACTCCTGCACCTTGGCGAGCCGGGACTCGTCGCCCTTGCGGTGCAGGGCCTCTTCGAGCTCGTAATTGCGGTCGAAGTGGTCCTCGAGCGGACGCTTGTTGCGTCCGGTCACCATCAGCACGTCGGAGAGTCCGGCGGCGGCCGCCTCCTCCACCACGTACTGGATGGCGGGCTTGTCGACGACCGGGAGCATCTCCTTGGGTGTGGCCTTCGTGGCGGGGAGAAACCTGGTGCCGAGGCCGGCCGCGGGGATGACAGCCTTGCTGATCCGTGTGTGCGATGGGGTCATGCGCGACACCATAACCGGCCCTATCGGAACGATGATGAGGGTCTGGTGAATAGGGCATGAGAGCGGGAGCAAGGGCACACAGTGAGCATCGATCACGGTAGGAAACAGAGGTTGCGACGGGGTCTCCTGGAGGTGAGGAGAGCATTGCCGGCGGATGTCGTCGCCGCGACGGGCGAGGCGCTGGCGCGACGGACGCTGGAGCTGGACGAGTTGGCCGGGCCCGTCCCGCCGCGCGCCGGCAGCGCGCCGACCGTCGCCGCCTATGTGTCGATCGGCGGCGAGCCCTCCACCCGTGCCCTGCTGGACCGGCTGCGGGCCGCGGGGGTGCGGGTGCTGCTGCCCGTCCTGCTGGCGGACAACGACCTGGACTGGGCGCTCTACGAGGGCGCCGAGCGGCTCGTCCCGGCGGGCCGGGGGCTGCTGGAACCGGACGGGCCGCGGCTGGGCCCCGAGGCCGTCACGGCGGCGGACGTGGTGCTGCTGCCGGGGCTCGCGGTGGACCGCGGCGGGCTGCGGCTGGGACGCGGCGGCGGCTCCTACGACCGGGTGCTGGCCCGGCTGGAGCGGGCCGGTGCGCGGGCCTCGCTGGTGGTGCTGCTCTACGACGCGGAGGTGCTGGCCGAGGTGCCGGCCGAGCCGCACGACCGGCGGGTGCATGCCGCGGTGACCCCGTCGGCGGTGCACCGGTTCACGGCGCCGGGAGCCCGTACGGAGGGCTGAAGCGGGCGGCGGCCGAAGGGGACCGGAGACGCCCCGCCGCGAAGCCGCGGCACGAACGCCGTCGGGCGGACCGGAATCATCCGGCCCGCCCGACGGCGTGGCGATCACCAGAGGGCGGCGGGAGCGCCGCCCGCCCCTACGGCGACAGGGTCAGCGTGTCCTTGCCCGCCTTCTTGACGGCGTCCTCGCTGTACGCCCAGGGGAGCAGGTCGCCCTTGGCCCACTTGTCGGTCTGGTCGTAGTAGTGGGCGTCGTAGGCGTGCCCGGAGGCGCCGGTGAGGTTGATCCAGCGGGACTTGTCGAGGTCGCCGAGGTTGACCACCATCCGCATCGACGGGACCCAGGTGACCTTGTAGCCGCCGGCGGCGTTCCAGCCGGTGGCGTCGACCGCGGCCTCGCCGCCGCCGACGTTCCAGGGGCCGCGGTTGAACAGGCCCTGCAGGAAGCCGGGACCGTCGGTGCCCAGGGTCTGGTTCTTCAGGAACATCTGGTGCAGCCGTCCCCAGCTCCAGTTGTCGATGTTCTTGCCCAGCTTGGAGGTCAGTTCGTAGCGCGCGTCCTTCATGGCGTGCGCCAGGAGCTGGTCGCGGTTCTTGTCACCGGGGCGGCCGGGCCGGTCCTCGGTCTTCCACCAGGCGTTGTTCGGGTCGTCGAGGATGCCCCGGACGACCTCGTACCAGCGGTCGCCGCCGTCGGGCTGGGCGGTGTCACCGTCCCGCTCGCCGCATTCGCGGATGTACTTGTCGTTCTCGTCGGCGGGGCCGGTCTCGTCCGCCGGGCGGACGGTCAGGCACTGGCCGTCGGGGCGCAGCTCCTTGGGCATCTTGTTGCCGAAGGCGAGCTTGAGGGTGTTGCGCCAGACGGCGTTGAAGTAGGCCGCCGCGGCGGAGTCGGGCTCCTGGGTGAAGTCCCAGCCGTCCAGCAGCTGCTGGGCGTCGCGGACGTACTTGTCCTTGATGTCGACCTTCGTCAGGTACGGCGTCAGCAGCCGGGCGATCTCGCTGCTGTTGTCCTTCTGGAAGGCCTGCATGTCGTCGGTGGAGACCTTGCCGCCGTCCTTGATCTTCGACTCGATCAGGTCGTTGATCCGCTGGCTGCGGGAGCCGTAGCCCCAGTCCTTGGTGAGGAGGTAGGGGTACTTCTCGTCGGTGACGGCCTGGTTGGCGGTGACGATGTAGCCGCGCTGGGGGTTGTACTCGTACGGCAGGGCCTTCTGCGGGATGTAGCCGGTCCACCGGTACCTCGGGTCCCAGCCGGGCGCCGGGAAGGTGCCGTCGAAGGTGCCGTCCCCCTTGCCGCGGACCGGGATCCGGCCGGGGGCCTGGTAGCCGATGTTGCCCTTGGTGTCGGCGTAGATCAGGTTCTGCGAGGGGACCTCGAAGTGCTCGGCGGCCTTGCGGAAGCCGTTCCAGTCCTTGGCACGGTTGAGCTCGAAGACCGCGTCCATGGACTTGCCGGGGTTCAGCGCGCTCCAGCGCAGCGATACGGCGTAGCCGTCGCCGCGGTCGGGTGCGGCGTTGCCGACGGGGGCGTCCTTGCCGACATTGGCGATCTCGCCGTCGCGGTCGGAGACGATCGGCCCGTTGTTGGTGGAGCGGACGGTGATCTGGTGGCTCTCCCCGTCGGCGACCTTGATGGTCTCCTTGCGGGTTATGAAGGGCTGCTGCTTGTTGTCGTAGAGGTAGCCGTCGGAGTTGACCTTCTCCAGGTAGAGGTCGGTGACGTCGGCGCCCAGGTTGGTCATGCCCCAGGAGACGTCCTGGTTGTGGCCGATGACGACGCCGGGCATACCGGAGAAGGTGAAGCCGGAGACGTCGTAGTTGCACTTGGGACCGGTACTACGGCAGTGCAGGCCCATCTGGTACCAGAGCGAGGGCATCTGCGGCGCCAGGTGCGGGTCGTTGGCGAGCAGCGGCTTGCCGGTGGTGGTGTGCGCACCGGAGACGACCCAGGAGTTGGAGCCGATGCCGTTGCCGTTGGGGCCGAGCAGCGCCGGGACCTTCTCGACGGTCTCGGACAGCGCGGACAGGCCCGACTGCAGGCCCGCGGCGGCGCCGGCGGGGGTGGAGTTCGCCGAACCCTTGGGCGAGAACTTCTTGGTGGCGGGGTCGACCGCGCCGTCCTGGACGATCGGCTTGTTCCGCTTGTACGGGTATGCGGGGTAGAGCTGGGCGATCTGCTCCGGGGTGAAGCGGCTGGTCATCAGGGAGCGGTCGATCTCCTCCTGCATGTTGCCGCGCAGGTCCCAGGCCATCGCCTTGAGCCAGGCCACCGAGTCGACCGGCGTCCACTTCTCGGGCTTGTAGTCGTTCTGGAAGTCCAGCGCCGCGTACTCCAGGGAGACCGCCGAACCCTCGTGGTCCTTGAGGTAGGCGTTGACGCCCGCGGAGTAGGACTGCAGGTACTTCTTGGTGCTGGGCGAGAGCTTGGTGTCGTACTCCTTCTGCGCCACGTCGTGCCAGCCGAGGGTGCGCAGGAACGAGTCGGTCTTGACCTGGCTCTTGCCGAACATCTCCGAGAGCCGCCCGGAGGTCATGTGGCGTCGTACGTCCATCTCCCAGAAACGGTCCTGGGCCTGGACGTACCCCTGGGCGCGGAAGAGGTCTTCGTCGGTGTCGGCGTAGATCTGCGGAATGCCGTTGGCATCGCGGACGACGTCCACCGGGTTGGTCAGGCCCGGGAGTTTGAGCGAGCCGGTGGTCTGCGGGAGCGAGGCGCGGACGGTACTGACCCCCCAGAACGCGCCGAAGCCGATGCCCGCCACGAGCAGCAGCACGACCGTGATCGCGACGAGGCGGCCGCGCCGCCCCTTCTTTTTCCTGGGGACTGGGCCGGACTTGTTGGCGGGCATCTCTGTCCTTCGAGGGGCAGGGTGGGAGTGCTGGAGCAACCATAGGCGCACGGGTTCGGCTACCCCTACGCGGAGTCACCGCGAGCACCTCCAACCTTCAAGCAATGGTAAATTGTTAGTCTCAGTAACTAGATACGGTAAGGAAAGACCCCTCCGGAACCCGTGCGAGGAAGGACCAGCTCCTGACTGTCGACCACCTCAACGAACTCCTGCTGATCTGCTCGCTCGTACTGCTCATCGCGGTTGCCGCAGTACGGCTCTCCTCGCGCAGCGGGCTCCCCAGCCTGCTCATCTACCTGGGGATAGGCATTGCCATAGGCCAGGACGGCCTGGGCGGCGTCGTCTTCGACAACGCCGAGCTGACCCAACTCCTCGGCTACACCGCCCTGGTCGTGATCCTCGCCGAGGGCGGTCTGGGCACGAAGTGGAAAGAGATCAAGCCGGCGCTGCCCCGGGCGGTGTCGCTCTCGACGGTCGGCGTCGCGGTGAGCGTGGGGGTCACCGCGGCCGGAGCGCACTATTTCGCCGGGCTCGACTGGCGTCAGGCGCTGCTGATCGGCGCCGTGGTCTCCTCCACGGACGCCGCGGCCGTCTTCTCCGTGCTGCGCAGCGTGCCGCTGCCGGCCCGCCTGACGGGTGTGCTCGAAGCCGAATCCGGCTTCAACGACGCCCCCGTGGTCATCCTCGTCGTCGCCTTCTCCACCGCGGGGCCGGTCGAACACTGGTACGTCCTGCTCGGTGAGATCGCCCTGGAGCTGGCGATCGGCGCCGCCATCGGACTGGCCTTCGGCTGGCTCGGCGCGTACGGCCTGCGGCATGTGGCGCTGCCGGCGTCCGGCCTGTACCCGATCGCCGTCATGGCCATCGCGGTCTCCGCCTACGCGGCCGGTGCGCTGGCGCACGGCTCCGGCTTCCTCGCCGTCTATCTGGCCGCGATGATCCTCGGCAACGCCAAGCTGCCGCACTCGCCGGCCACCCGCGGCTTCGCCGAAGGCCTCGGCTGGATCGGCCAGATCGGCATGTTCGTGCTGCTCGGCCTGCTGGTCACCCCGCACAACCTGCTGGACGACATCCTGCCCGCGCTGCTGATCGGCATGATCCTCACGCTCGTGGCCCGGCCGATGTCCGTCTTCGTGGCGCTGCTGCCGTTCCGGGTGCCCTGGCGGGAGAAGAGCCTGCTGTCGTGGGCCGGACTGCGCGGCGCGGTGCCGATCGTGCTGGCCACCATCCCGATGGTCGGCGACGTCCCCGGCAGCGAACGGGTCTTCAACATCGTCTTCGTCCTGGTCGTGGTCTACACCCTCGTCCAGGGGCCGACGCTGCCCTGGCTCGCCAGGCGGCTGCGGCTGGGCGACGGCGAGGAGGCCGCGGACCTGGGCATCGAGTCGGCGCCGCTGGAGCGGCTGCGCGGCCATCTGCTGTCCACGTCCATCGGTCCGGCGTCCCGTATGCACGGCGTCGAGGTCGGCGAGCTGCGGATGCCGGCGGGCGCCGCGGTCACCCTCATCGTCCGGGACGGCTCCAGCTTCGTACCGTCGCCGTCGACGGTGCTGCGGCGCGGCGACGAGCTGCTGGTGGTCGCCACCGATCCGGTGCGCGACGCGGCCGAGCGGCGGCTGCAGGCGGTCTCGCAGGGCGGCAAACTGGCCGGCTGGCTGGGCACGGGCGGGCCCGTGGGGCGGCGCGGACACCGGCACCACTGAGGCCGCCGAGGTCCGGCACCGACGCCGCAGCCCCGGAAATGTGCTGCACATCTCCACGGATCCCAAGGAAATTTCCGTGAGGCCCTGGCCAATCCCAGGGCTTCACGGGCTGGGGCCTGTAGGATGAAAAGGCAACATCGACGAACCAACTCTGCCTGATGCAGAGCTGGCGCGACCGCTCGGCGGCCGCGGTCCCCTGCCACACGCAGCCACCCTTCCGGTGCGGACCACGCGGTATCACTCGGTCCTGCGCGAGAGGACAGCTCTCGGCGCGCACCTGTGACGACCTCTCGGGTGGCGCGCTACCAGGCGGCAGAAAGGCCCGGCCGTGGCATCCGCGGTCAAGGACTCCCGTTCCGGATACGGACCACTGCTCCGCACCCCTGGTGCATGGACATTCCTGCTGCCCGGCTTTCTGGCCCGGCAGCCCTTCGCCATGCTGACGATCGGCATCGTGCTGCTCGTCGAATCCACCACCGGCTCGTACGGCATCGCGGGCGCGGTCTCCGCCGCGACCGGTGTCTCGATGGCCCTGTTCGCCCCGCAGAGCGGCAAGCTCGCCGACCGTTTCGGGCAGCGCGCGGTGCTGATCCCCGGCGTACTGGTGCATGTCGCCGGCGTCGCCGCACTGACCGCTCTTGCCCTCGCCCACGCCCCCCTGTGGGCGCTGTTCGCGGTGGCCGTCCCCACGGGCGCCTCGACGCCGCAGGTCGGCCCGATGGTGCGGGCCCGCTGGGCCGCCCGGCTCGGCGGCAGCCCGCTGATGCCGACGGCCGCCGCCTTCGAGTCGGTGACCGACGAGTTCACCTTCGTCGTCGGCCCGGTGCTGGCCACCGCGCTGTGCACCGGCATCCACCCGGCGGCCGGTCTGGTCGCCGAGGCCGCGCTGACGCTGGCCGGCGGGCTGCTGTTCGCCTCCCAGCGGCGCAGCCAGCCCCCGGTGCACCGGCCGCAGGGCGGCGACCGGGCGCGCGTCTCGGCGCTGTCGGTGCCCGGCGTCCGCGTCCTGATCGTGGCGTTCCTCGGCATCGGCGCCGTCTTCGGCGGGATGCAGGTCTCGCTGACCGCGTTCACCCAGCACATCGGGCAGCCCGGCATCAACGGCGTGCTCTACGGGATCTTCGCGGGCGGCAACATGCTCGCCGGCATCGCCTGCGGGGCCATCTCCTGGAAGGTCGGCCCGCGGCGCCGGCTGCTGGTCGCCTACGGGCTGCTGGCGCTGGCCACCACCCCGCTCTGGGCGGTGACCGCGGTACCGCTGCTCGGCGCGGTCGGCCTGGTCGTCGGCCTGTGCATCGCCCCGGCCCTGATCACCGGCTACACGCTGGTCGAGTCGCTGGTGCCGGCCGCCGCCCGCACCGAGGCCTTCACCTGGCTGACCGGCGCGGTCGCGCTGGGCCAGGCGGCCGCCGCCACCTCCGCGGGCCAGCTCGCGGACGGCTTCGGGCCGAGCACCGGATTCCTGGTGCCGCTGGTCGGTACGGCGCTGGCCCTGACGGTGCTGCTGGCGCTCCGCGCCCATCTGCTGCCGCGCCCGTCGTCCGGGGCCGCCGGCAGCCCCGCGCACGGTGCCATCGCCCAGGCCCCGGCGGTCTCCGACGACCGGGAACGGGAGCTCGCGCGCGCCTGAACGGACGTGGAGTCGGTCACCGTACGGCGATCACGGTGGACTGACGCGCGGGAATACTGCAATATGGAGCGTCGTTAGCACTCATCGAGTGAGAGTGCCAGGAGGAAGACAAGTGCCGACCTACCAGTACCAGTGCACCGAGTGCGGCGAGGGCCTCGAGGCGGTGCAGAAGTTCACCGACGACGCGCTCACGGAGTGCCCCGCCTGCAACGGACGCCTCAAGAAGGTGTTCTCCGCGGTCGGCATCGTCTTCAAGGGCTCCGGCTTCTACCGCAACGACAGCCGCGGCTCGTCGTCCAGCAGCAGCCCCGCGAAGAACTCCTCCGCGTCGAGCACGTCCTCGTCGGACTCCTCGGGCTCCTCGTCGAGCTCCTCGTCCGGCAGCTCGGACAGCAAGTCCTCGGCACCGGCCGCGGCGTCGTCGTCCGGCAGCACCTCGGGCACCAGCTCCGCAGCCTGACCCCACAGCTCTTCGGGCCCCGCCGTCACCGACGGCGGGGCCCGCTGTCTTACGGGTTCCTTTCGCCTTCGCCGCCCGCCCCCGCCGGGCCGCGATGCCCCGATAGTGTGACCGGCATGGCTGAAGCGGAGATTGGTGTAATCGGCGGTTCGGGGTTCTACTCCTTCCTCGACGACGTGACCGAGATCACGGTCGAGACCCCCTACGGGAGCCCCAGCGACTCGCTGTTCCTGGGAGAGATCGCCGGCCGCCGGGTCGCGTTCCTGCCGCGGCACGGCCGCGGCCACCACCTCCCGCCGCACCGCATCAACTACCGCGCCAACCTGTGGGCGCTGCGCTCGCTGGGCGTACGCCAGGTCCTCGCGCCGTGCGCGGTCGGCGGCCTGCGCCCCGAGTACGGCCCCGGCACGCTGCTGGTCCCCGACCAGCTCGTCGACCGCACCAAGGCCCGCCCCCAGACCTACTTCGACGGCGAGCCGCTCCCCGACGGGACCATCCCCAACGTCGTCCACCTGACCTTCGCCGACCCGTACTGCCCCACCGGGCGGCAGACCGCCCTCAAGGCGGCCCGCGGCCGGGACTGGGAGCCGGTCGACGGCGGCACCCTGGTCGTGGTCGAGGGGCCCCGCTTCTCGACCCGCGCCGAATCGCGCTGGCACGCCGCACAGGGCTGGTCGGTGGTCGGCATGACGGGCCACCCCGAGGCCGTCCTGGCCCGCGAACTGAGCCTGTGCTACGCGTCCTTGGCACTGGTCACCGACCTGGACGCGGGCACCGACACCGGCGACGGCGTCTCCCACGAGGAAGTCTTCCGGGTGTTCGCCGAGAACGTGGGCCGGCTGCGCGAGGTCCTGTTCGACGCGGTCGCCGCCCTTCCGGCCAACGCCGACCGCAGCTGCCTGTGCACCGAGGTCCACACCGGCTGGGACCTGGGTATCGACCTGCCGTAGCGCCCCCACCTGACCGCCCGGCCTCCCCCCTTCCGGGTGGCCGGGTTGTCCACAGGCGCGGGGTCGTCCACAGCCCGCGGCGGGCCGGCGCGGATTCCGGCACGGTGGTGAGCCCGGTTCCTCAAACCCCTCATCACAGGCGGTGCCGACCATGCCCCGTAGCTCTTCCGCGCCCCCTCATTTCCCCGACCCCGACCTCCTCTCCGCGCCGCTCCCCGCGCCCCCGCCGTGTGAAGTGCCGCACTTCGCTCCCGTACGGGCGGGCGGCGGGCGGCGCCGATGGGGGCGGAGCGCGCGGCAGCGGCTGCTGGCCGCCGGCCTGGCGATGACCGCCGCAGCACTGGCCGGCGGAGCCTCGTACGGTGCCGTACGAGGCGCTCCCCCTCCCGGCTGCCCGTCGTCGGCGGCCGTGGGAGGGCGGTGACCATGCTCCAAGATCAAGTGGCATCCGCCTCCCGCTCCCGCGAGACTGCTGCGCATGGCGGGGCATCCGCCGCGCGCCAATGGGGGCGCGCCCACCGCACCACCACCGCGGTATCCGTCCACGGCATCCGCAGGGCCGAAACCCTCCGCCGGACACGCACCGCGGCCTCGGCCGATCGCCGGTTCGTGGTGCACGACTGGACAGCTCCGCCCCGCCCTGCCGTAAGTTGCGGTGCGGATTGTTGGTGCACCGTCCCCAGTGAGCGTGGAAAGAGGCTGTCAGGTGAGCGAGAGCAAGGGCGTTATTCAGGGATTCAAGGAATTCCTGATGCGCGGCAACGTCATCGAACTCGCGGTCGCGGTGGTCGTCGGTGCTGCCTTCACGAACATCGTGAACGCCGTGGTCAAGGGCGTGATCAACCCGATCATCGGCGCCCTGGGCTCACAGAACCTCGACAACTACAAGGCCTGCCTCACCACGTGCGGGACGAACAAGAAGACAGGCGAATTCACCAGCGGCATCTACGTCCTCTGGGGCTCGGTGGTCAGCGCCGCCCTGACCTTCCTGATCACCGCCGCGGTCGTCTACTTCCTCATGATCCTTCCGATCAACAAGTGGAAGGAGCGCCAGGCGGCCAGGAAGCCGGTCGACAACACCCCCGTGGACCCGACCGAGGTCGAGCTCCTCATCGAGATCCGCGATGCGCTGATCGCCCAGCGCACCGGATCGCCGTCCGTGCCCTCGTCCACCGCGGGGATCATCGGCACACAGAAGACTCAGCAGTAGCGGGCGCCCACAGCGGCCGGCACACGCCGCCCCCTCGCCTCGCTCAGAGGTGGTGGGGCGGCTTTTCGTCGAGGAAGCGAGCGAGGTCGGCGGCGCTGTCCCTGCCGTCCGCACGCTCGCCCCAGCCACGGTCGGTGTCGTCCGAGGACTGCTGGTTCAGGGGGTCGTCGAAGATCAGCCTCGCCGCGGGCTTGCGGGCCGGGCGCGCGGGGGACGAAGGGGCGGGCGCCTGCGCGGGGGCGCCGCGGGGGCCGTCCTGGGGCGCGGCGTCGGGCCCGGCCTGGGGCGCGGACTCGGACACGTCCCGGGATGCGGACCCGGAGACGTCCTGGGCCGTGGGGGCCGACTGGGGTTCGGGGGTGGTGCTCACCCGTCCAGGGTACGGGCGGGCCGGGGGCGGCGTTCGGCGCAGTCCGTCCGGAGCCCGTCGTTCAGGAGCGGTACAGCGCCTGGGCGCGGGCGGCGTCGAGGGGGGCGTCCTCGGGGATCGGCAGGAAGTACTTCACCTGCCACGCCTGGGTGCTGCGGGCCTGGCGGTTGGTCGTCTCCACCCACGGCGGGTAGACGCGGAACGCCCGCTTCCCGCCGGTGCCGTTCCTGGAAACGATGTCCCGTTCGCAGAGCACCTCCCGCGGAAAGACGAAGTGCCCGAGGTTCCGCTCGTCGCGGCAGCTGATGACGAAGAGATCAATCGGATCCTCGGAGTCGAACGGCGCAATCGGCCCGTCGGAGCTCCGCTTCCACACCGTGACGAACTGACCGACCTTCGTCGGGGTCGTCTTGGCCACCCGGAACCTGACGGAGCAGCCATCGAGCGTGAACTCATGCGCCGCGTACTCGGCACTCTCGGCTTCGGGCACCGGCCTGGAGCAGGTGAACGCACACGGGTCGTACACCCTCGCCTTCGCCACGAGGAGGTCCTCATGCAGTGAGTCCCCATCCGCCCAAGGCTGGACATCCACGGGACGGCACTCCGACGAGTCCGAGAGATTTGTCGCCATTGCGCCATCGTGTCATCACCGAGCGGGGCGCCGGGCGGTGGGGTACGGGTGCGCGGCGTCGGGCCGGCTGCTGCTGCCCGGTCTGCGACGGCGGGGCGGAGGCGAGAGGACCGGGGGCGAGTGGCCCGGGGGGGCGAGCGGCCCGGGGGCGAGAGGTCCAGGAGGCGAGCGGGCCGGGAGGCAAGAGGTCCAGGAGGTGGGAGGCCTAGGAGGCGGAAGGTCCAGGAGGCGGAAGGTCGAGGAGGTGGGGGCGCAGTAAGCAAACAGAAGGCCCGGTATGCCGGAGGGCAGTAGACGGGGTGGTCCGGTCCGGTCAGCGCACAGGCCTGGCCCGGTTCAGGCGTCCGGCGAGGATCCGGCGTGGGATCCGGAGTGGGGTCCGGCGCGCTCAGTCCAGGGGGAGGTCCAGTTCACCGACGATCTGAGGGCCGCTCGTCTCTCCGGTCGGGCGGAAACCGAGCCGGAGATAAAACCGCTCGGGCCCGTGCTCGCCCGGAACCCAGCTCACGGTGGCGCGTGTCTGCCCACGCCTCCGAAACTCCTCACACACGGCCTCCACGGCGAACCGGCCGTACCCGTGCCCCTGGTGGCCCGCGGCTATGTTCAGCCGCCAGATGCCGGAGCGCAGTCTGTCCTCCAGGTTGTCGGGGTCGAAGCGCACCAGAAAGAAACCCATGACGAAGCCCACGAGTTGCTCACCGTCGAAGATCAACCGAGGCCAGGCGACCTCGGGTTGCGCATACGCCTCCGCCAGCGACCGCGCAACCGGCGCCACCAGCCCCTCCTGGTCAGGCCGAACCTTCAGCCGGCACGCGGCTTCCACGTTGTCCGGAGTGACCTTCTCCAGGCGCAGCGATGACGTCATGCCGGCAACGTACCCGTCACCCAGGAGGAGGTCGACGGGATAAGCCTCACCTGCCGCGCACCCACGGCGGGGAAGGAGGGGGTGGAGGCGACGGAGGCGGAGGTGGAGGCGGAGGCGGCGGAGGTGGAGGCGGCGGGAGGGTGGGGAGGGGAGGGGAGGGGAGGGGAGACCCTCCGGGCAGCGGTCCGAGTCACGGGGGCGCACAGGCGCTTGGCGTGTCAGTGGCCCTTGTCGTGGGTGGGTATGGGGCGCGGGCGGTGCCAGTCCTGGGGGCGGGTCGGCGGGCCCTGGGTGCCGTGGCTGCGCCTCAGGGGGCGGTTCCGGGTGGTGCCGGGGAGGGGATGGCGGGGGTGTGCGTACTCATGGCGGGCCATGGGACAGCGGCCTTTCCGGTCGGGGGAGGGTGCGACGGCCCGGTCGGAGGAGTCGACGGGCGGCCGGTTCGTTGACCCGGGCGGTAGGGCGATGGGCGACGCCGAGGGCGAGGAAGGTGGTGGTCGCTGCGTCGGGGAGCGGTGCGACGTCGGAGTACCGCAGCGTGCGGATGCCCAGGAGGACGGCGGCAACCATCAGGAGCAGGACGACGGCCGATCTCATCGGCATCACCGGAGCAACAGGGATCGCTGAGAGCTCAGGGGTCACAGGGATCGCTGGGACTGTGGGGGCCACTGGGATCCCAGGGGTCGCGAGGGCCGCAGGGAGCACGAGGATCGCTGGAGCCGCAGGGACCACAAGGGTTGCGAGGACCGCTGGGAGCGCGATGGCCGCTGGGGGCGCCGATGGCCTCGGCCGGGAGGGCGCCACTGGTGCCCCTTGACTCGAAGCCGGGGCAGGTGGGGCGTCTGATGGCTGTGACACGGGCCCCACGCTAGGCACGTATACGGCAAACGGCTTGTTTTGTGGTCTCAGTGGGTGAATCTGTGCCGCTTCGCTGGACGAAGGGCCCGCGCCTCCCGTCGATAAGGGGAGGGCCCTTCGTCAGTAGGGGGAGGGCCACCCGTCGGCAGGGGGAGTGCCACCGATCCGCTTCGTAGTGGGTGGGGGTCGCGCCTCCCCTCCATGGGCGCGAGTCCACGTCTCTTTCCGCCGGCCGTGGGCGGGCTCGCGCCTCTTCTCGCCGTGGGCGGGCTCCCCCGGATGGGAGCGGGATCCCCCCGCTGGGAGCTGGGATCCCCCGATGGGCGGGCTCCCCCCGCTGGGAGCGGGACCCCCCGACGGGACGCCTCTCCCCCGATGGGCGGGCTCCCCGTCCCATATGGCGCGGGCGCCCCCGTAGGCGCCGGCTGCCCGGGCAGCACGGGGGCCGCCCTGGGGGCCTGCCGGCCGCTCAGCGAGTGGCTGCCGGGACGCCCAGCGCTTCGTGCCACCACAGGTCGCGGCCCGGCTTCCAGGAGACCGGGCGCGAGCACCGGTTCACCACCAGCACCGTGCGGTCCGGCACGCCCCCCGCGGCCGCGCCCCGTGCCAGCGCATGGTCCAGCAGCGCCTTCACCGGCCGTACGGCCCCGTCCCAGAACGCCGCATCGGCCGTGATCAGTACCCGCGCGGAGGACTCACGGGTCCGCGCGACCAGTTCGGGCACAGTTAACGAGACCGGCAGCGTGGTGCGTATCGCGTCCAGCCGGCCGCAGGCGAGCGTGGCGATCACCGACTCGGGCACCAGCGGAAGATGCACCGCGACCCGGTCACCGGCCCGCACCCCGAGCCGGGTGAGCGCGGCCGCGGCCCGCCCGGCCTGGTCCAGGAGCATGCCGTGCGTCAACTCCTCCTGGCGCCCGGGCTCCCCGCTCCAGGTGAGGGCGATTCGCGACGCCTCCGGTTCCTGCACTTCCCGGGCGTCATCTGCATGCTCTGAGGTCATACGGCGCAACATGCGGATCAGGATGTAGATCATCGATCAACGTTCGCTGAACGTCCGCTGTATGAGGCCCGCGTTCGTCTCGCTGCCGCGGCCGGGCGGCACCACTCGTCCCGGACTTCCGTCCGGTCTCCGGCCGGGTCCGCCCACGTGGCCTGCGCCTGTCGCCCAAGTCTTCCTGCCCTTTCCCTGGGTATTCCATCCCCCCTCTCTCTGCCCTTTGTCACTTTGTCTGGAACCCCTGGAACCCCAATAGCCCCAGTAGCCCCCGGACGCTCCGGACGCCCGCAACTTCCGTACCTGACCCCGCTTCCCTGACCGCTTCGATGGCCGCTTCGATGACCGCCTCGCGCTCACCCGGGCGCAGGGTCTCGGCCGGGACCGTCGATTCAGGAACGCAGCCGCCCACCGGCCGCGCGCTCACCCCACGCTCGCGGCCACCGCGTCGTACCCCCCGACCACATCGCAGACGTCCCCGAACCCGCGTGCCTCCAGGAGTGCCGCCGCGATCACCGACCGGTTGCCGCTGCGGCAGTACAGGACCACCGGGCGGGCCGGGTCCAGCTCGTCGATGCGGTGCGGAAGTCCGGCCAGCGGGATGTTGCGGGCGCCGGGGAGGGCGCCGGCTTCGTACTCGGCCGGGTTACGGACATCGATCAGCTGGACAGCCGAGCGGGCACCGGCCGGGCAGGCACCCGAAAGCGAGGCATCGGGCGACAGGGCATCCGGCGATGAGGCTTCGCCCGCAAGGACATCGAGCGGGCGGCCGTCCGCCGGGCCGGTAGCGGACATGTCAGGCTGCGGCAGAGGCAGTTCGTCATGGCGGACGCGGTGGCTGCGGCGGGCGAGGGTGGGCGTGCGGTCCAGTACGGCGGCCGGGTCGGGCAGATGGCCGAGGACGTGGTCGTAGCCGATGCGGGCGAGGCGGAGGCGGGCCTCCTGCTCCGTGCCGGGGTCGGCGAGCAGCACGATGGGGGTGCCCGGGGCGACCACGCTGCCGGCGTACTCCGCGAACCGGGTGTCCAGGCTCGTATGGAGCGAACCGGCCAGGTGGGCGCGCGTGTAGGCGGCCAGGGGGCGGCAGTCGAGGAGGACGGCGCCCTGCCGGTCGCGGGCCGCGAGGGCCTCGTCCAGGGTGAGGGCGGGCGGCGGACCGGGCTCCAGGAGGGGGTGGCCGTCGCGGTTGAGGGCCGCGTCATGCGCGAAGTACCCGGGGGCGGTGGGCTGTCCCGCGGTGACCAGCCGGACGAAGTCGGCCTCCGGCATGGGCTGGAGGGCGTAGTTGAAGCGGCGTTGGTCGCCGATGGTGGAACTGGTCTCGCTGGAAAGACTGCGGCCGCAGGCGGAGCCGGCGCCGTGTGCGGGAAAGACCCGGGTCGCGTCCGGGAGGGTCATGAGTTTGGTGTGCAGGGAGCGGTGCAGACGGGCGGCCATGTCCTGCGAGGAGTGCCCGGCGGCGGACAGCAGGTCGGGGCGGCCGACATCGCCGACGAAGAGGGTGTCGCCGGTGAGCACGCCGAAGGGCACCTCGTCGTCGGGGTGTTCGTGGATGACCAGGCAGATGGATTCGAGGGTGTGGCCGGGGGTGGCGAGGACGGTGAGGGTGACCCCTGCGCCGTCGTCCGGTCCGAGGGAGATCCGCTCGCCGTCCCGTAACCGCCGTATGGGGAAGCCGGTTTGGGCGGCTTCGCCGAAGGCGATGGCGGCGTCGGTGGCCCGTGCGAGTTCGAGGTGGCCGGAGAGGAAGTCGGCGTGAATGTGCGTCTCGATGACGAGTTCGATGCGCAGGCCGGCGGCTTCCGCGTCGTGCAGGTACTCGTCGATATCGCGGCGCGGGTCGACGAGGACGGCGCGTCCGGTGGCCTTGTCGCCGATCAGATACGACGCCTGGGAGAGGCAGTCGAGGTAGTACTGCGCGAAGTGCACGGTCGGCCTCCAGGGGTGCGCGGGGCCCGTACGCGGCGGCTGGGCCCCTTCGGGCGGGTGCGTTGTGCGGATGCACGGATGTACGTACATTAGGGAGCCGGGTGGCGGGCCACAAGCCGGGACCGTCGCCCCTGCACACCATGTGACGCCCCAACAGGCAGTCATCAGGCCCCAGCAACAGACGAGCAACAGACAAAACAGCAGGCCAAAAAGCAGGCAGGACACCGGCGCCAACGGGGCGTGCGTACTGCGCGGCCCGTGCGACGTCCTGTCCGCTGCCTCGCACGGCATCGGCCGGCTCGACTGCGCCCACCGGCTCGGTCGTACCGGCCGACTCGGCGCCATCGACCGGCTCGGCATCGACGACCGCACCCACCACCACCCCGTACGCCCGCGGAGGAAACCACCATGACGACCGAGCCGCCGGACGGCGCGCACGGCCCGCGTCCCCTGGACCGGCGCTCGCCGCTGCCCCTGTGGGCGCAGCTCTTCGACGATCTGCGCCGCCGGATGGAGAGCGGCGAATTCAGCGCGGAGTTCCCGGCCGAGCACCGGCTCACGGGAGAGTACGAGGTCAGCCGGCACACCGTCCGTGAGGCGCTGCGCAAACTGCGCGCCGACGGCCTGGTGATCGCCGAACGCGGCCGTACCAGCCGGCTGGACATTCGCCGCATACAGCAGCCGCTCGGCTCGCTCTACAGCCTCTTCCGCGAGCTGGAGGGCCAGGGCGTGGAGCAGCGCAGCGAGGTGCTGCGGCTGGAGCGCACAGTGGACGGGACGATCGCCGGGCATCTGGGGCTGGTTCCGGATGCGCCGCTGGTCGTACTGGAGCGGTTGCGGCTCGCGGACGGCGAACCGCTCGCCCACGACACCGCGTATCTGCCCGCCGAGGTCGCCGAGCCGCTGCTGGAAGCCGACTTCGGGCACACCTCGCTCTACGGCGAGCTGACGCGGCGCTGCGGGGTGAAGGTCACCGGCGGGCAGGAGCGGATCCAGCCGTTCCTGCCGGACATCCGGCAGGCCTGGCTGCTGGGGCTGGCCGACCGGGAGGCGGCGTTCACCATCGAGCGGCTGGGGCGGGCCGGGGAGCGTCCGGTGGAGTGGCGCGAGACGGTGGTCCGCGGCGACCGGTTCGCCTTCGTCGCGGAGTGGTCCGGCGAGAGCCGGGCCGTCGCCCTGGCGCCACGGGCCTCGTGTCCGTCCTCATAGCCGCCGCGGCGCTGCCGTGCGGCCTGCTGATCGGGCTGCTGCTGGGTGCGCTCGGCGGCGGCGGATCCGTGCTGGCGGTGCCCGCGCTGGTCTACGTGCTGGGGCAGTCGCCGCACGAGGCGACGGCGGGCGCGCTGATAGTCGTCACGGTCGGCGCGGTGACGGGGCTGGTCTGCCATGCCCGTGCCGGGCGGGTCCGGTGGGCGGCCGGTGCGGTCTTCGGGGCACTGGGCACGGCCGGCAGCTACTTCGGCTCCCGGTGGAGCGCGGCGCTGGACCCCACGGTGCTGATGGCGGCCTTCGCGGGCCTGCTGCTCGTGGTGGCGGCGATGCTGGTGTCACGGGGGCTGCGCGAGCGACGGGCGGCGGACGGCGTTCGCCCCTTAGGGGTGTCCACGGAGACGGAGACGGTGCACTCGGTGGAAACGGTGCACCCGGAGGAGGGGAGGGATCCGGTGCCCTTACGTGACGTCCCGGAGCCCCGGACCTCCCACGAGGCCCCGGAGCCGGTGCCCTTACGTGGCGCCCCGGAACCCGCGGCCTCCCCCGGCACACCGGAAGCCACGCCCTCCCACGAGACCCCCGAGCCCCCCGAGCCCGCACGCTCCCCCGACACCGCTGGCCCGGCCCCCTGCCTCGACCGCCCCGCACACTCCGCACACTCCGCTCACCCCACCCGCCCCGTACGGTTCGCCCTGACCGCCTCCGCCGTCGGGCTCCTCACCGGCTTCTTCGGGGTCGGCGGCGGCTTCGTCGTCGTACCGGCCCTCACGCTGGTCCTGGGCCTGGAGATGCCGGTCGCGATCGGCACCTCGCTCCTCGTCATACTTCTCAACTCCCTCACGGCGCTGGGCACCAGGGCGGGCACCGGCTCCCTGGACTGGCCGCTGCTGGCCGGCTTCGCGGCCTGTGCGGCCCTCGGCAGCCACCTCGGCAACCGCCTCACCACCCGCCTGCGCCCCCAGACCCTGACCACGGCCTTCGCGGGCCTCGTCACCGTCCTCGCCCTCACCATGGCGGCCACCGCCCTCCCCCGCCTCTGGAGCCCCTAGCCGCGCCGGCCCCCACGGGACCGCCCGTTCGCCCACCGTTCCGTCCCCTGTCCCCCAGTCCCCTCCCGTCCCACTCGCTCTCCAGGAGGAAGCACATGGCCCCCGCACCCGCCGCCCCGTCCCACCACCAGGTCCTCATCGTCGGCGGTGGCACCGCCGGCATCACCGTCGCCGCCCGGTTACGCCGCGCCGGAGTGCGCGGCATCGCGCTGCTGGAACCCTCCGAGACGCACTGGTACCAGCCGCTGTGGACGCTGGTCGGCGGCGGCCAGGCCCCGCTGCGCGCCGCGCTGCGCACCGAGGCGGACGTCATGCCGCCCGGCGTGCGCTGGCTGCGGGAGCGCGCCACCGCCGTGGACCCGACCGCCCGCACGGTCACCACGGCCTCCGGCCGGGTCCTCTCCTACGGGCGGCTGGTGCTCGCCCCCGGCCTGCAGCTCGACTGGGAGGGCGTTCCCGGCCTGGCCGAGGCCCTCGGCCACGGCGGGGTGAGCAGCAACTACCGGCCCGACCTCGCCCCGTTCACCTGGGAGGTGATCCGCAGGATGCGGAGCGGGACGGCCGTGTTCACCATGCCGTCCGGGCCGGTGAAGTGCGGTGGCGCCCCGCAGAAGATCGCGTATCTGGCGGCCGACCACTGGCGCAAGCGCGGCGTGCTGAGCGCGATCCGCACCATCCTGGTGCTCCCGGAGCCCGCGATGTTCAAGGTGCCGGTCTTTTCCCGCGCGCTGGCGGAGACGGCCCGGCGGTACGGCATCGAGGTGCGGCTGAGCTCGGAGATGACCCGGCTCGACGGCGCGGCCCGCGAGGCGGTGATCACCGACCACACCACGGGCAAGGACGAGACCGTCCACTACGACCTGCTGCACGCCGTGCCGCCGCAGCGCGCCCCGGAGTGGCTGGCCAAGGGGCCGCTGGCCGACCCCGACTCCCCGTACGGGTACGTCAAGGCCGACCGGGAGACCCTCCAACACCCCGATTTCCCGAACGTGTTCGTGCTCGGCGACGTCGCCAACCTGCCGACGTCCAAAACGGGTGCCGCGATCCGCAAGCAGGCCCCGGTCGTCGTCGCCAACCTCCTCGCCGGTCTGCGCGGACGGCCCGCCCCCGCCCGCTACGACGGCTACACCTCCTGCCCCCTGGTCACCGCCCGTCACAAGATGCTGCTCGCCGAGTTCGGCTACGACCTGCAGCCCACCCCCTCCATCCCCTTCATCGACACCACCCGGGAACGCACCGACATGTGGTTCCTCAAGCGCTATGGGCTGCCGCAGCTCTACTTCAAGGGCATGCTCAAGGGTCTGGCCTGATCCGGTCGACGGCCGGGTGCGGCGGCGGGGCCCGGCCCCGCCGCCGCACCCCCACCCCGCCCCACGGGCGCACGACGGGACGGTGGAGGCAGGCCCTAGACAGCCACCTCCGCCCCCGCCAACTCCCCCACCACGCACGCCACGTTGTCCGGCGCCCCCGCCTCGCGGGCCAGCCGGATCAGTTCCCGTACGGCCCGGTCGGGGTCGTCGGCCGCGGTCAGCACGTCCTGGATCGTCTCGGGCGGCACGACCGAGGTCAGGCCGTCGGTGCAGAGGAGATAGCGCTCCCCGGGCCGTGCCTCCAGCAGCTGCAGGTCGGGGGCGAACTCGGTGGCCCCGTCGAGCGACCGGAGCAGCAGGGCGCGCTGGGGGTGCGAGGAGGCCTCCTCGGGGGTGAGCCGGCCCTCGTCCACCAGCGACTGGACCACACTGTGGTCGTGGGTGATGCGGAAGAGGCCGGAGTCGCGCAGCACGTAGGCGCGTGAGTCCCCGAGGTGCAGCAGCGCCAGCTGTGAGCCGGAGCGCAGCAGTGCGGTCAGGGTGCTGCCGGTCGCCTCGTCGGCCGACGGCGCGGCGCGGTGGGCGCGCCGCGCCGCCTCCTCCAGGACGCCCAGCAGATCCGCCGAGGTCAGGTCCCGGTGCTCCAGGTCCTTGAGCGCCTCGATCGCGGCCGTCGCGGCGAGGTCGCCGCTCGGGCCATAGCCGTCGGCGACGGCCAGCAGTCGCGGTCCCGCGTAGGCGGCGTCCTGGTGGGCCGGGCGCACCAGGCCCTGATCGGTCAGGGCGGCGCAGCGCATCGTCAAAGGGGTGGCCGGTTCGGTCATGACGGTGTCCTTTCTGGACAGCTGGTCGACGAGGAAGGCGGCCAGGTCCCGGCGGGCGGCGGTGTCGGCCTCGACCTGCGCCCAGTACGCGGCGACCGCGGAGGCCGCCGCGTCCGGCGCCAGCTCGCACACCTCGCGGATGCGGGCCAGCGGCATACCGAGCCGGCGCAGCCAGGCCACCAGCCGGGCCCGCTCCAGCTGGGCCGGGGCGTAGAGGCGGTAGCCGCTCCGCGGGTCGACGCGCTCCGGGGTCAGCAGGCCGAGCTCGTCGTAGAGCCGCAGTGCCTTCGGCGAGAGCCGGGAGGCCCGTGCGAACGCCCCGATGGTCAGCAGCTCACCGCCGTCGCACGGCACCCCGCTCACGCCTGCGGTCACCCGTCGGTCCACCCGTCCGCCCTCCTCGTACCGGGCGCCTCGCCCGGTACGACCGATGCTGGGGCTTCCCCCAAGGACAAGGTCAAACGACTGCCTCCGCCCCGCCCCGGCCGGTGTGCCCGGTCGCCTCCGCCGGGTCCGGGCCCGCCGTGGCCAGCTGGTTGAGCGCGGCGGCGGTCAGTGCCTCGACGCCCATGGTGAGGGTGGGGCGGACCACCGGTACGAAGCGCGGCGAGTGGTTGGACGGGATGTCCTGGGCGAGCCGCCCGGCCGCCAGCGCCGTCCGGAACTCCTCGGGGTCCCAGCCGCCCAGCCACCAGTAGTACAGCGGTGCCCCGGCGGCGGTCGCCAGCAGTCCGGCGTCCTCGCTGCCGGTCGCCGGCTCGTAGGCGAACAGCCGCTGCTCGCCGAAGAGTCCGGTGAACTGCTCGTTGACCTGGTGCAGGGTGGCGGGGTCGTTGACGGTGACGGGGAAGGAGTCCAGGACCTCGGTCTCGGGGGCGCGGTCCGCACCGGAGGCGGCGGCCTCGGCCGTGGCGATGCGGTCGATGGCGGCCAGCACGGCCGTGCGCACCGTCTCGTCGAAGGTGCGGACGCTGAGCCGTACGACGGCCCGTTCGGGGATGACATTGGCGCCGTCCCCCGCGTGGAAGGAGCCGACGCTGACCACCGCGCGGTCCTTCGGCGCGACCTCCCGGGCCACCACCGACTGCACCCGCTGTACGAAGGCGGCCGCCATCAGGATCGGGTCGACGGTGGTCTCGGGCCGCGAGCCGTGGCCGCCGGTGCCGTGGAAGGTGATCTCCAGGCTGTCGGCGGCGGCCATACAGGGGCCGGGGCAGTACGCGATCAGCCCGGCACCGAAGGGGGCGACGTGCTGGGCCAGCACCACATCGGGCGTGGGGACCAGGCCCTTGCTGTAGAGGCCGGCGTCGAGCATGGCGCGGGCGCCGCTGCCGACCTCCTCGGCGGGCTGGAAGAGCACGACCAGGGTGCCGGACCAGTGGGCGCGGCCCGCCGCGAGCAGGTCGGCGGCGCCCAGCAGGCAGGTCACATGGACGTCGTGCCCGCAGGCGTGCATCCGGCCCGGGACGGTGGAGGCGTAGTCCAGGCCGGAGTTCTCGGTGACGGGCAGCGCGTCCATGTCGGCGCGCAGCAGGACCACGGGCCCCGGGCCGTTGCGCAGCACGCCGACGACGCCGGTTTCGGCGATGCCGGTGGTGACGTCGTAGCCGCAGCCGGTCAGCCGGCGGGCGACCTCGGCGGCGGTACGCGTCTCCTGGAAGCCGAGTTCGGGATGGCGGTGCAGGTCTTCGTAGAGGGCCACGAGGTCCGCGAGGCGCTCGGGGAGCGGGGTCAGGACGGCGGCGGGGCCGTCGCTGTGCTCGGCGTCATCGGTCGGGCGGGTCGTGCCTGTCGTGTCGCTGTCGCTCATACACGCATTCGACCATGAACCGCCACTCGGCACCGAGCGGCCGTCCCCCGCCCGTCCCGGAGCCGTCCCGTAGGGGCACGCCGCCCTGCCCTGGCCGGACTTCGCGGGTGCGGCCGCACCCGATCGTGACACCGGAGCCCGTGACTGCAACCGTGGATCACCCTGCCTGTGGACGGGACCAGCACGCCCAAGCCGACGACTGGAGGCCGACGTTGGCCACTTCCCCCAACCCCTCGACCGGCGAGCCCCGCGACCTCACGACGCATCTGTTGGACCAGGCCATGGGCCATCTCTTCTCCGCCGCTCTGCGCACGGCGGCGCACCACCGCATCGCCGACCAGCTCGCCGAGGGTCCGCGCACCGTCGAGCAGCTCGCCGCCGCCACCGGCACCCACGCCCCGCATCTGCGCCGCGTACTGCGCTATCTCGCCACCCGCGGCTTCTTCCGGGAGGACGCCGCCGGGGCCTACCACCTGACGCCGGCCGCCGGCCCCTTGCGCACCGGCACCCCCGACTCGATGCACCCGGCGGTCATGATGCTGACCGACGGCCTGTTCCTGCAGACCTCGGCCGCCATGCCGGAGGCCGTACGGCACAGCGGCGCGTCCTTCGAGCGGCTCTTCGGGGCGCCCCTCTTCGAGCAACTGTCGACGGACCCGGCCACCCGGCGGCTCTTCGACGACGGGATGTCCTCGCTGTCCGCCCCGGTCGACGAGGCGGTGGCGGGCGCGTACCCGTTCCCCGGGACCGGCACGGTCGTGGACGTCGGCGGCGGCCGCGGCGGGCTGCTGCGCGCCGTCCTGCGCCGCCACCCGCACCTGACCGGTGTGCTCTTCGACCAGGCGCCGCCGCTGGCCCACCACCTCCTGGAGGGCGACGAGTTGAAGGGCCGCTGGCACACCCGGGAGGGCGACTTCTTCGCCTCCGTACCGGAGGGCGGTGACATCTACGTCCTCAAGCAGGTCCTGCACGACTGGCCGGACGAGGCCTGCCTGCGCATCCTGCGCACCTGCCACCGGGCCATGGCGACGGGCCGCCGGCTGCTGGTCGTCGACGCCGTCCTGCCGCCGGGCAACGCGCCGCACTTCGGCAAGACCCTCGACATCGCCATGATGACGGTGCTCGACGGGCACGAGCGGACCACGGAGGAGTTCGCCGCCCTGCTGTCGGCCGGCGGGTTCCGGCTGACGCGGGTACTGCCCACCCCGGCCTTCCCCTCGATCGTGGAGGCCGTCGCCGAGTAGCCGCCGCACGACACGACACGCCGCGCCCCGCTCCCCTCATGGGCGGCCCCCTCCGCCCGCGCTGTACTGATGCCGGCCGCCTCGGCCGACGAGAGGAGCTGACGTGCCGGTCCTCATGCGTGCGCGCCGTCGCGACGAGGAGCACCGCACCGCCACCCCGCTGGAGCTCTTCTTCGACCTGTGCTTCGTCGTGGCGATCGCCGAGGCCGGGCGCCAGCTGGCGCATGCACTGGCCGAGGGGCAGCCGGGCCACGGCATCACCGGTTACCTGATGCTCTTCTTCGCCATCTGGTGGGCCTGGATGAACTTCAGCTGGTTCGCCTCCGCGTACGACACCGACGACCCGCTCTATCGCGTGGTGACCCTCGTCCAGATGGCGGGGGTGCTGGTCCTGGCCGCCGGTGTGCCGCGGGCCTTCACCCACAGCGACTTCACGGTCATCTGGTTCGGGTACCTGGTGATGCGGCTGGCGCTGGTCACCCAGTGGCTGCGGGCCGCACACGCCTGCCGGGGCGCCGAACGGCGCACCGCGCTGCGCTACGCCCTGGGGGTGACGGTGTGCCAGATCGGCTGGCTGGGCCTGCTCGCACTGCCCAAGGGGGACGTGCCCTGGGTGTTCGTGGTCGTGGGGCCGCTGGAGCTGGCCGTCCCCGCGCTGGCCGAACGGGAGCAGCAGACGACCTGGCATCCCCATCACATCGCCGAGCGCTACGGCCTGTTCACCATCATCGTGCTGGGCGAGACGATCGCGGCGGCCACCGTCGCCGTGCAGTCGGCGCTGGACGAGAACGACGAGCTGAGCGCCCTGCTGCCGATCGCGGGCGGCGGACTGCTGCTGGTCTTCGCCGCGTACTGGATCTACTTCGCGGTCCCCATCCACCTTCACCTGCGCTCGAACCGCCAGGCGTTCCTGTGGGGCTACGGCCACTACCCGGTGTTCGGTTCGGCGGCCGCGATCGGGGCGGGCATCGAGATCGCGGTGGAGGAGACCTTCGGCAAGGCGCATCTGTCGGCGTTCGCGGCGGCCGCCTGTGTCACGGTGCCGGCTGCCCTGTTCATGGCGACGGTGTGGCTGATCCACTCCCGGCACCAGAAACGCGGCCCGGCCCAGCAGCTGGTGCTGCCGGTGTCCTCGCTCCTGGTCCTGGTGTGCACCTTCGCCGGGCGCTGGGCGGTACTGGCGGCCGGCCTGGTGGCATGCGGCACGGTCGCGGTCGGCGTCGCCCTCACATCCCGTCAGGGAACCGCCCTGGTGGAGTAGGAGCGGCCGCCGCGTCACCCGTCTCGGCGATCGCCCGCGAGCCGATCTCGGAAAGTCGACCCGCACGGGCCACCCGGCACGCGCACGGGCCTGCCGCCGCTTCCCCCATAAGTGTGCCGAACGACCGTACAAACCTCCGCAACCGCCCTGATCCCGCATCAGATTCGGCCATCTTCCCGCCTCCGCCGAAGGAGGGGCCCCACCAGCGGAGCGCTCGGCTCCGCTGCCATCCCATACGCCGTCAATTACCCACCAATGGACCCCACTTCCCGCCACTTGGGGCCCTTGTTCCCCCCTGTTCACCAGGGCCAGCGGAGGCGCGCCGACTCTGACGCGGTAGGGTGCAGATTGCCCTTTTTATGACAGGGGCGCCCCTGGGGAAGAGCCGCAGGAACCCCCGGGGACCGACCGCCGTCCGTACCTGAGGAGACGCCCGCCATGGCCCGCCACGCTCAGTCCCGCGCGCGGACGAGACTGTCCCGGCGCAGCAAGGCCGTGGGCGGTCTCGCCCTCTCCACCCTGGTCGGCACCGCCCTGTGGGCGTGGCCGGCGTCGGGCGACGACCACAACAGCGCGACCGACGCCAAGAGCACCACGTCCTCGACGGCTTCCGGCCCGGACACGCCACGCGTCCCCGTGTCCGCCGCGAAATCGGCCCCGAACGCCGCACCGAATCCCCCGGCCGGTCGGCCCATTCCGGGCCTCAGCGACGCCGCCCGGAAGCGGATACCGGCCGACTCCCGACAGGTCCTGGTCGTCACGGGGAAGAACATGGACTCCTTCGAGTCCCGTGTGGTCCTCTACACCCGCGAGAAGGACTCCGACGACTGGGAGCCGGGCCCCACCTGGTCCGCGCACAACGCCGCCCACGGCTGGACCGACGACCACCGCTACGGCGATCTGCGCTCGCCCATCGGGGTCTACCCGCTCACCGACGCGGGCGGCCTGCTGGCCCCACCCGAGGGCACCAAGCTCCCCTACGACCGCAACGGCAGCTTCGTCGCCGACGGCACCGGCGTCGACGGCGAGCCGCTGGCCGGCGCCTTCGACTACGTCATCGCCATCAACTACAACCGCGAGCAGGGAACCTCCCCCCTGGACCAGCAGCGCCCGTGGGGCGCCGCCAAGGGCGGCGGCGTCTGGCTGCACGTCGACCACGACGGCCCCACCCAGGGCTGCATCAGCCTCAAGCCCAAGGTGATGCGGGAACTGCTGCGCACCCTCGACCCCGACCTGCACCCGGTCATCGTGATGGGACCGGCCGATTACTGAGCATCCGCCGCACCCCGCGGGGCCGCGGGACGCCCTGACCGACGTCCTCGGCCTCCGGGTCGGCCATGCCCGGCGGACCGACGACGGGTACCTGACCGGAACCACCGTCGTCCTCGCCCCCGAGGGCGGCGCGGTCGCTGCCGTCGACGTCCGCGGCGGCGGCCCCGGCACCCGGGAGACCGACGCGCTCGACCCGCGCAACCTCGTCCCGCGCGTCGAGGCGGTCGTGCTGACCGGCGGCAGTGCCTTCGGTCTTGACGCCGCGTCCGGTGTCGCCGCCTGGCTGGAGGAGCGGGGCCGCGGTTTCCGCGTCGGCCCCGATCCCGCCCAGGTCGTCCCCGTCGTGCCCGCCGCGGCCCTCTTCGACCTGGGGCGCGGCGGCGACTGGCGGGCCCGTCCGGACGCCGCACTGGGCCGGGCGGCGGCCGCGGCCGCGGCGGACACCGGGCCCGGCGCCCCGGTCGCCGAGGGCAACACGGGCGCCGGCACGGGCGCGGTGGCCGGCGGCCTCAAGGGCGGCATCGGCACCGCGAGCGCGGTCCTCCCCTCGGGCGTCACCGTCGCCGCGCTGGCCGCCGTCAACGCCGCGGGCTCCGTCCACGACCCGCGCACCGGCGCTCTCTACGGCCGGCTGTACGAGAGCCCGGCGGCCCTGCCCTCCCCCGAGGTGCACGCCGCCGCCGCGCGCCGGCTGGCCGAGGCCAGGGAGATATCCCGGGCCCGCTCGGCCGCGTCCGTGCGCCCGCCGCTGCACACCACCCTCGCCGTGGTCGCCACGGACGCCGCCCTCACCCGCCCCCAGGCCCACAAACTGGCCGGCACCGCCCACGACGGGCTGGCCCGCGCCGTCCGCCCCGTCCATCTCCTGTCCGACGGCGACACGGTCTTCGCGCTGTCCACCGCTGCCCGCCCGCTCGCTCCCGAAGCGGCCGCCGCCGAACCGGCCTTCGGTGTGCACGCCGAGGCCGGGGCCCTCAACGCGATCCTGTCCGCCGGCGCGGACGTCCTGACCCGCGCCGTGGTGCGGGCCGCCCTGGCGGCGGAGACGGTCGACGGCCCCGGCGGACTCTTCCTGTCGTACCGGGACCTCTACGGGACGGGCTGACCCGCACCCGGCCGTCGCCGCCCACACGGTCACACTCCCACCGCGCCCAGCACCGACCCCGCGGCGTACGTCACCCCCATCGCCACGACTCCGCCGCCCACGTTCCGCAGCACCGCCCGCCCCACCGGCGCGGCCCCCAGCCGGGCGCTGCTCCAGCCGCACAGCGCCAGCGCCGCCAGCACCGCGACCACCGTGATCCACAACCGCTGTGCGGCCGGCGGCAGCACGATCGCCAGCAGCGGCAACAGCGCCCCCACCGTGAACGCGAGGAAGCTCGCACCCGCCGCATGCCAGGGGTTGGTGAGCTCGTCGGGGTCGATGCCCAGCTCCACCTCCGCATGGGCGCGCAGCGCATCGTGCTCGGTGAGCTGCTCGGCGACCTCCCGGGCCAGCTGCTCGTCCAGGCCCTTCCCCGCCAACATCTCCGTCAGTTCGACGAGTTCGGCCTGCGGCTCGGTCGCCAGCTCCCGCTTCTCCTGGGCGAGCGCGGCCTTCTCCGAATCCCGCTGGGTGGAGACCGATACGTATTCGCCGGCCGCCATCGACATGGACCCGGCCAGCAGTCCGGCCAGCCCCGCCGTCAACAGGGCGCCGCGGGAGTCGGTGGCTCCGGCCACCCCGACGACGAGTCCGGCGGTGGAGACGATGCCGTCGTTGGCGCCGAGGACCGCGGCCCGCAGCCAGTTGAGCCGGCTGCCGAGTCCGCCGCCGTGCGCCTCGTCGTGCTCCGGTGTCTGCACAGTCACCGGCAGAGCGTCTCATCCGCACCGGGCGTGCCCTCGCCCGACGCCCCCGCCCCGTCCCGAATTGGCCGGTGGTAGAAACGGCTTATGTCCGCACCACCCCCCTCCCCGCCTCCTCAGCCGCCACCGCCCACGCTCGTCCAGCCGGCTCCCCGCAAGCCGGCACCGCGCCGCCGCCTGTGGTGGCACCAGCTGATATTCGGGCTCTGGTACCGGCCGGTGGAGGTGCTGGACGAGGCGCGGGACCGCAGCGCCTGGAGCGCGGCGGTGATGCTGTCGCTGCTCAGCGGTGGCATCGGGGTGCTGTCGGTGGACGCGTTCCACACCCAGTGGGCCGTCGACCACGCGGCGGCGCTGAAGCTCCTCGGGCTGGGCGAAGCGGGCGTGTTGGCGGCCAGTCTCGCGCTGGGCTCGGTCGCCCACGCCATCGCCCGGACGCTCGGCGGCATAGGCCGTTTCGCGCCCACGGCGAGCCTGTTCATCGTGCTCTTCTGGGTGACGGATCTGCCGCGGATGGCGATCGCGGCCTGGCTGCCGACCGATGCCACGTTCGTCCAGGCCGCGACCTGGACGACGTGGGGGTTCGGCTACGTCCTCGCCGTGCTGCTGATACGGGGTCAGCACCATCTGTCGACGGGGAAGTCGGCGGCGGCGGTGTCGGTGCAGATGCTGGCCGCACTGGCGCTGCTGAGACTGGGGCCGGTGCGCTGAGGCCCCCCGGCCCGGCCCCGTGCGTCGAGGCCGGGCTCCGTGCGGCAGGACCGGGTCCGGGGCGCGGGGCCCGGACCCTTGGCCGGTTATCCGGTCAACTCCGGCTGGTGAGCTGCCGTACGAGGCCCTCGAACGCGGCCCGCTCGGCGGCGCTCAGCTCCACGCACTCCGACGGCGGGCCGGCCGGCCCGGTCTGTCGCGGCACCGAGCCGAGCAGTCCCTGCCGGGCGGGCAGCCCCTCCGGGCCGGGTGCGGCGAACCGCCCTCGCGGCGCGTACCGTGCCCGCATTTCCCGCTGGTCGCGCCACATGGCCGTCTCGTACCGCCCCCGGCGCAGGAGTCTGGCCAGCCCGACGACCCAGACGATGGCCACAGCCAGCAGCACGCCGAGGCCGATCTGCTGCAGAATCGAAGCGGAGGGGAGCATGCGGTCCTCCCGGACGGATGAGGCGCTGGGGTAGAGCCAGTAGACACCACACCTCGGGCCTTCCGACAGGGGATCTTGGGACCTAAGTCCTGAAGTGACGCATCTCCTATGACATTTCGCTACATTCCCCTCACAGCGCGGTACGACGGCCGCCCAAGAGGCCGCCACGGCAGGGTGCGCTCCGCCGCGTTGGACACCCCGGAGGATTCCCCCGGCGAAGATCGTCGCGGACGATGACGGCACTTCGTCCGCGACGTGAGGAGCACGCACGTGCCGCAGCCGCACCGGTCGCAGCCCCGGCCGGCCACCGACGCCGACACCGGAGCCACCGCCAGAGGGACCGCCGGCGCCGAGCCCGCCGCCCCGCCCGGACAGGTGCCCGCCCGCGCCCTGGAGGGCCTCCTCGTCGCGGACTTCAGCCGGGTGCTGGCCGGCCCGCTGGCCGCCGCGACGCTCGCCGACCTCGGCGCCGAGGTGATCAAGGTGGAGCGGCCGGGCACCGGCGACGACACCCGCGCCTGGGGCCCGCCGTTCGCGGCCGACGGGACGGCCGCCTACTTCGACGCCGCGAACCGCTCCAAGCGCGGCCTGGCCCTGGACCTCGGCGATCCGGACGATGCGGCCGCGGCCCGCGAGCTGGCCCGCCGGGCCGACGTACTGATCGAGAACTTCCGCCCCGGCTCGCTTGCCCGCTACGGCCTGGACCACACCGCCACCCGCGCCGCCAACCCGGGCCTGGTGCACTGCACCATCACCGGTTTCGGGTCGGGCGCGGGCGCCGGACTGCCCGGCTACGACTTCGTGGTGCAGGCCGTCGGCGGGCTGATGAGCATCACCGGCGAGCCCGGCGGGACGCCGCTGAAGGCGGGTGTCGCCCTGGTGGACGTCCTGACCGCGAAGGACGCCGCCACCGGCATCCTCGCCGCCCTGCACCACCGCGGCCGCACCGGCCAGGGGCAGCTGGTGGAAGTGAATCTGCTCTCTTCTCTCCTGGGCTCGTTGGTGAACCAGGCCTCCGGTCATCTGGCCACCGGCCGCGACCCGGGCCCGATGGGCAACCGCCATCCGAGCATCGCCCCGTACGAGACGCTGGCCTGCCGGGACGGGCAGCTGCTCGCCGTGGCGGTCGGGAACGACCGTCAATTCCGGGCACTGGCACAGACCCTGGGCGCACCGGAGCTCGCCGACGACGTCCGGTTCGCCCGCAATCAGGACCGGGTGCAAAACCGAACAGACCTCATCAAAGCACTGGAAAACCGACTGTCCGCCGACACCCCTCGGGGGTGGACCGAACGGCTGACCGCGACCTCGGTGCCCTGCGGTCCGGTCAACAGCCTCTCGGAGGCCCTGGAGTTGGCGGAGCGGCTCGGCCTCGCCCCGGTGAGCCCCGTCGGAGAGGGCCGCATCCCCCAAGTCGCCAGCCCGCTCCGCCTTTCGGCCACGCCGGTGACCCAACCCTCGGCTCCACCCCGCCTGGACGAACACGGCACGCCACTGCGAACCTGGTTGTCGGGACCGGCCGACCAACCCCTCCCTTGACGAATGTGACCTTCATCACAACCGGGCCCGACCCGCAACCAAATCTGCCCGTAGGTGCTGTTTATCAGCACGGAATCACAACACCCTTGTATGGAGCAGCTCGTGACATCGCCGGACAACCCCGCGCCCGCTCGGTCCCGCACCCCGCACCAGCTGCTCCAGTCAGCCGAGCAGCCGGAGTCCGGAGCACCGCGTTCGCGCCGTCGGACGCGCCGCACGCTGGCCGTCACCGCCCTGCTCGCGGCGGGTGCGCTGGCCCTGTCCGCCTGTGGCGGGGACGCCTCGGCCGGCGGCAACGACGACGGCAAGAACGGTCAGGCCGGTGCGGATGCCGCGGCCAAGAAGGACGCCTCGGACGCCAAGATCACGGTCTCCTCGAAGGACGGCGCCACCAACGCGAGCATCAACGACACCGGTGTGAAGGTCACCGGTGGCAAGTTGACCGATGTGAAGCTCACCGAAGCGGACTCCGGCAAGGACGTCACCGGTGCCATATCGTCCGACGGCGCGTCCTGGAAGCCCGGCGCCCAGCTGGAGCGGGGCACCAAGTACAAGATCGTGGCGAATGCCAAGGACGCCAAGGGCCGGTCCGCCACCGAGAACACCACCTTCACCACGGTCTCCTCGGCCAACAGCTTCATCGGCTCCTACACGCCCGACGACGGCAAGACCGTCGGCGTCGGCATGCCGGTGTCCTTCAACTTCGACAAGGCGATCAGCAACAAGAAGGACGTCCAGTCCCACATCAAGGTGACGTCCAGCAGCGGCCAGCAGGTCGTCGGCCACTGGTTCGGCACCCAGCGCCTGGACTTCCGGCCCGAGGACTACTGGAAGGCCGGCTCCAAGATCACGATGAAGATCGACCTGGACGGCGTCAAGGGCGGCCAGGGCATCACCGGCGTGCAGTCCAAGACGGTGTCCTTCACCATCGGGCGCTCGCAGGTCTCCACCGTCGACATGAACACCCAGACCATGACGGTCAAGCGGGACGGCAAGACCTACAAGTCCATCCCGATCTCCGGCGGCAGCCCCGACCACCCGACCTACAACGGCCAGATGGTCATCTCGGAGAAGTTCGAGCAGACCCGGATGGACGGCTCGACGGTCGGCTTCGGCGGTGAGTACGACATCAAGGACGTCCCGCACGCCATGCGTCTGTCGTCGTCCGGCACCTTCCTCCACGGCAACTACTGGGGCAGCCCGTCGATCTTCGGCAACTCCGGCACCAGCCACGGCTGCGTCGGCCTGCGGGACAACAAGGGCGGCGGTGGCGACACCCCGGCCAAGTGGTTCTACAACGAGTCGCTGGTCGGCGACGTCGTCATCGTGAAGAACTCGCACGACAAGACGGTGCAGCCGGACAACGGCCTCAACGGCTGGAACCTGGCCTGGTCCGACTGGAAGGCCGGCAGCGCGGTCTGACGGACAGCGCCCGCGCAGCTTCGCGCGAAGGGCGGTGGCCGGTCCCCGAGGGGGCCGGCCACCGCCCTTTTCCGTCCGGGGAGTCCGGCGTGGCCGGTGGGCCGCCGCACGGAGCGGGCGGCCGCGGGCCCGGCGGCCGCGCGTACGCCGTGAAGCGGCCGCCGGATGCTCCGACGGCCGCTGAACGCTACTGGGGGGGTGGAGCCGGTGGACCTACGGGTGGTAGCGCTCGGCGATCTTCACGGCGGCGCCGCTCTGCACGGTCACCCGGACGTCGATGTTGCCCATCCTGGCCGCCTTGCGCAGGTCGGCGAGGGTGCACGAGGTGGTGCCGTAGCCGGCGCCGTCGGTGTGGACGCGGCCGTCGGGGGCCGCGCAGAGGGCCGCCGCACCGAGCGCCTTGGTGCTGTCGGCGATGTAGAACGCCTGCTCCGGGCCGTTTTCCGGGGCCACCGTGAGCTTGTCCTCGGTGAGCCACTTCAGCCGACCGACCCAGCTGCCGCTGACGCCCTTGAGTCCGGCGGTGGCATCGCCCTGCCCGCCGGAGCCGCCCGTCGCGGAGCCCTGGCCCCCGGCCGTGCCCCTGCCCGTCCCGTTCGCGGAGTCACCGCCCGCCTGCCCGCCCGCCGAGGACGAACCGGCGGAGGAGCCGCCGGACGCCGAGCCACCGGACATGGCGCTCTCCGTGGTCGGGTCACCGGACGCGGCCTGGCTGTTCGAGGCGGTGGGCGCGGCCGACGCCTTGTCGTCCCCGTTCTGGCAAGCGGTCAGCGACAGCGCCGCGGCGGCGATGGCCGAGGCGACGGCGACACGACGACCGCGGCGCAGGGTGGTGGTGGAGAGCGACATGAGGAGTCCCCCGACTGGTGATGGTGAACGAGCTGGTGAACGGGCGGGTGAGCGGTCCCGTCGACCTGACACGGATGACTCTCGTCGCGGTCGCTAAGGATCCGCTAACGCACCGGTAACCATGGCTAACGCCCTGTCAGAACTCGGCGGGCAGCCGGAAGGGGGAGACGGCCGAGGCCCCCGCCGGATGTCCGGCGGGGGCCACGTCATGCTCGGGCTGCGGGCGGATCAGGCGGCGACCGTCACCTCGGCCCCGCCGTCGGCCGATGCGTCCGCCGCGCCGGTCCGCGGCGGCTTGCCAAGGCCCTTGAGGAGGATCACCAGGCCCGCGCTGACGCCCGTCCCCGCGGCGATGGCGAGCAGGTAGACGAACGGCTGGCCGATCAGGGGGACGACGAAGATGCCGCCGTGCGGGGCGCGGAGGGTGCAGCCGAAGGCCATCGACAGCGCTCCGGTGACCGCACCGCCGGCCATCGCGGCGGGAATGACGCGCAGCGGGTCGGCGGCGGCGAAGGGGATCGCGCCCTCGGTGATGAAGGAGGCGCCGAGGACCCAGGCCGCCTTGCCGTTCTCCCGCTCGGCCTTGGTGAAGAGCCGCCCGCGGACGGTCGTGGCCAGCGCCATCGCCAGCGGCGGCACCATACCGGCCGCCATCACCGCGGCCATGACCTTCAGGCTGCCCTCGTTGGGGTTGGCGAGGCCGCCGACCGCGAAGGCGTAGGCCACCTTGTTCAGCGGGCCGCCCAGGTCGAAGCACATCATCAGGCCGAGGATCACGCCCAGGATGATCGCGTTGGCACCGGTGAGACCGGACAGCCAGTCGGTCAGCCCCTTCTGCAGCGCCGCGATCGGCTTGCCGATCACGAGGAACATCAGGAAGCCGACGATCGCCGAGGAGATCAACGGGATGACTACGACGGGCATGATGCCGCGCAGCACCGTTGGGATGGTGACCCGCTGAATCGCCATCACCACCGCACCCGCGAGCAGACCGGCGATCAGACCGCCGAGGAAGCCCGCGTTGATGGTGAGCGCGATGGCGCCGCCGACGAAGCCGGGCACGAGGCCGGGCCGGTCCGCCATGCCGTACGCGATGAAGCCCGCCAGCACCGGGACGAGGAAGCCGAAGGCGACGCTGCCGATCTGGAAGAGCAGGGCCGCCCAGCTCGTGGACTCGGTCCACAGGAAGTGGTCGGCGACGGAAGGCGCCTTGTTGATCGTGTAGCCGCCGATGGCGAAGGCGAGCGCGATGAGCAGACCGCCCGCGGCGACGAACGGGACCATGTAGCTGACGCCGGTCATCAGCCACTTGCGCAGGCGGGTGGCGAAGCCGTCGCCCGTGTCGGCGTCCTTGTCCATGGGCGCGGCGGCACGCGCGGGGGCCGCCACCTCGCCGCGCTCGGCCTTCTGCCGCACCTCGGCGATGAGCGCGGCGGGGCGGTTGATGCCCGCCTTCACCCCGACGTCGACGGTCGGCTTCCCGGCGAACCGCTCCTTCTCGCGGACCTCGACGTCATGCGCGAAGATCACGCCGTCCGCGTCCGCGACGAGCTGCGGATCGAGCCGCTTGAACCCTGCCGAGCCCTGGGTCTCGACGAACAGCTCGACGCCGGCGGCCTGCCCGGCCTTCTCCAGCGATTCGGCAGCCATGTAGGTGTGCGCGATGCCGGTGGGGCAGGAGGTGATGGCGACGATACGGAAGGGTGCGGCGGGGGCGGACCCGGGAGCGGGCTGCGGCTCGGGGGCCGGTTCCGGCGCGGGTGCCGCCTCCGGCCGCGCATCCGCTGCCGGCTCCTCCGCCGGAGGCTCCTCCGCCGGCGCGTCCCCGCGGATCAGTGCCGCCGTACGCTCCGCCTCGGTGGCCGACCGCAGCGCGCCGGTGAAGGACTCGTCCATCAGCTGCCGGGCGAGGGTCGAGAGGATCGACAGGTGGTCCGCGTCGCCGCCCGCGGGGGCCGCGATCAGGAAGATCAGGTCGGCCGGGCCGTCCGGCGCGCCGAAGTCGATACCGGCGGCGCTGCGCCCGAAGGCCAGCGTCGGCTCCGTGACATGAGTGCTGCGGCAGTGCGGAATGCCTATCCCGCCGTCCAGGCCGGTCGGCATCTGGGCCTCCCGTGCGGCCACGTCCGCGAGGAAGCCCTCCAGGTCGGTGACGCGACCGTGGGCAGCCATCCGTTCGGCCAGGGACCGTGCGGCGGCGTCCTTCGTTTCGGCGGACAGGTCGAGGTCGACCAGTTCCGCAGTGATCAGCTCACTCATCGCGGGCTCCCTTGCGCGCGGTACCGCCGTGGGGGGCGGTGGGGACGGAACGGGGGGTGGCTGGAGCGCCTCCCAGCGGGGGCCGTTGGGAGGGGTCGAGGGGCCGCGGGGGCCCAGGAGGCCGGGGCGGACCGGGAGGCCGCAGGGGCCCGGGAGGCCACGGCGGCGGACGGGCCGGGCTCGCGGCAGGGGCCCGGAACACCGGCTCCGTGAACGGCAGTGGGGCGACCGTCAAAGGCCGTCGCCCGGCCGCGAACGGCCGTCGCCCCACCGGACCGCTGCGCGGCGCTCATGACACCGGCTCCGTCAGGACGCGGTTGAGCGGCACCGCGTCGGTGGTCGTGACCGCCGACGGCTCCAGATCGGCCGGTGCCGGCATCTGGCTGCCGGGCAGCTGGACGGCGGCAGCGCCATGGGCCAGGGCGGCGGCCAGGGCCATCGGCCCCGTGCCTCCCGCGGTGAGGAAGCCCGCGAGGGAGGCGTCGCCCGCACCGACATTGCTGCGCACGGAGACGGCCGGGGCGCTGCCGAAGTAGGCCCCGTCCTCGTCGACCAGGAGCTGGCCGTCCGCCCCCAGTGAGGCCAGTACGGCGCGGGCTCCCCCCGCGCGCAGCTCCTCGGCGGCCTTGACCGCGTCGCCGAGCGTCGCGAGCGGGCGGCCGACGGCCTGCGACAGCTCCTCGGCGTTCGGCTTGACGATGTCGGGGCGTTCGCGCAGCGCCGCGGTCAGCGACGGGCCCGAGGTGTCCAGGGCGATCCGGGCGCCGGCGCGGTGGGCGCGGGCCACCAGCTCCGCGTACCACTCGGGTTCCAGGCCGCGCGGCAGGCTGCCGCAGCAGGCGATCCAGTCGGCCCCCACGGAACGCTCGCCGACCGTGGCGAGCAGCGTCTCCGACTCGTCGGCGGTCAGCTCGGGCCCGGTCGCATTGATCTTCGTCAGGGTGCCGTCGGGTTCCGCCACCGAGATGTTGGAACGGGTCTGGCCGGCCACCGTCACCGCCACCACCTCGATCCCCTCGGCGCCCAGCAGCCCGCCCAGCGCCGCGCCCGCCGGACCGCCCAGGGGCAGTACGGCCAGGGTGCGGTGTCCGGCGGCGGCGACCGCCCGCGAGACGTTGACGCCCTTGCCGCCGGGGTCGACCCGGTCGGCGGTGGCCCGGAGCACGGCCCCGCGGTCCAGCGCCGGGATCTCGTACGTCCGGTCCAGGCTGGGGTTGGGGGTGACGGTGAGGATCATGCGCGAACTACTTCCGTGCCCGCGCGCTCGATGGCGAGGGCGTCGTCGGGGCTCAGGCCGGTGTCGGTGATGAGCAGGTCCACATCCGACAGCTCGCCGAAGCGGGCGAAGTGCTGCTGCCCGAACTTGGCGGAGTCGGCGAGGAGGACGACCCGGCGGGCGGCGGCGATCAGCGCCCGCTTGACGGCGGCCTCCGCGAGGTCGGGGGTGGTCAGGCCGCCGTCGAGCGAGAAGCCGTTGGTGGCGAGGAACAGCACATCGGCGTTGAGCTCGCGGTAGGCGCGCAGCGCCCAGTCGTCGACCGCGGCCCGGGTACGGCGCCGGATCCGGCCGCCCACGAGGTGGAGGGTGAGCCCGGGGTGGTCGGCCAGCCGTGCGGCGACCGGCAGGCCGTGGGTGACGACGGTCAGCTCGGCCTCCAGCGGGATCTCGGCGGCGAGCCGGACCGCGGTCGTACCGGCGTCCAGGATGACGCTCCCGGAGCCGGAGCCGCCTTCACCGCCGGGGAGCTCGGCGAGTGCGGCCCGCGCGATGCGCTGCTTCTCGTCGGCGGCGACGGCGTCCCGCTCGGCGAGGTCGGGCTCGAAGTCCAGCCGCCCGGCCGGGATGGCCCCGCCGTGCACCCGGCGCACCAGTCCGGCCCGGTCCAGCGCCTTCAGATCGCGCCGTACGGTCTCGGCGGTGACCTGGAACTCCTCCGCCAGGGAGAGCACATCGACCCGCCCGCCCTCGCGGGCGAGCCGCAGAATCTCCTGCTGGCGTTCCGGTGCATACATCTGCGTCTGTGTCCGTTCTCATGCCCGAACCTGTGGTTTCACCCTGATGCTACGCCGGGAAATCCACGAAGTAAACGTAAATGGACTTCGGCCGGACTCAAACGGACATGCGACGGCGTCGCGGAGCCCTCGTCGAGGCGCCGCCGTCACGGGCTCCGGCGGACTCCTCGGCCCGGCGGACCGGCCCCTGCGGACTCGTCCGTACAGGTCCGGCCCTCAGACCCGGCCCCCGCGGACACAAAAGAGCCCCGACGCCACCCAGGGCACCGGGGCTCGTCCGCTACGGACAGAGGTCTTGCCATCGAGGTGGGCGCGCGCCGGAGCGCGCACCCGTCAAGCGGCCGCGTCGAATCCCGTGTCACGCGCCATCCGCTTCAGCTCCAGCAGGGCATGCTTCTCGATCTGCCGGATCCGCTCACGGGTCAGCCCGTGCTGCTTGCCGACCTCGGTCAGCGTGCGCTCACGGCCGTCATCGATGCCGTATCGCGCCTTGATGATCGAGGCGGTGCGGTGGTCGAGGCGGTCGATCAGATCCTCCAGCTCCTCGCTGCGCAGCAGCGAGAGCACGGACTGCTCGGGCGAGGCCGCGGAGGTGTCCTCCAGCAGATCGCCGAACTGGGTGTCGCCGTCGTCGTCCACCGACATGTTGAGGCTGACCGGGTCGCGCGCCCAGTCGAGCACGTCGGTGACACGGGCGGGCGTGGAGCCCAGCTCGCCGGCGACCTCCGCCGGCTCCGGGTCACGGCCGTTCTCGCGGTTGAACTCGCGCTGCACCCGGCGGATCCGGCCCAGCTCCTCCACGAGGTGCACGGGCAGCCGGATGGTGCGCGACTGGTCGGCGATGGAGCGGGTGATGGCCTGACGGATCCACCACGTCGCGTACGTCGAGAACTTGAAGCCCTTGGCGTAGTCGAACTTCTCCACGGCACGCACCAGACCGGCGTTGCCCTCCTGGATCAGGTCCAGCAGGGGCAGCCCGGCGCGCGGGTAGCGGCGGGCGACCGCCACCACCAGGCGGAGGTTGGAACGGATGAAGACGTCCTTGGCCTTCGCGCTCTCCTCGACCAGCGCCTCGAGTTCCTCGCGCCCGGCGCCCGCGGCATTGCCGTCGGTGACCTCGCCGTCCAGGATCTGCTGGGCGTAGACGCCCGCCTCGATGGTCTGGGACAGCTCGACCTCCTTGGCGGCGTCGAGCAGTGGCGTGCGCGCGATTTCGTCGAGGTACATGCCGACCAGGTCGCGGTCGGCGATCTCCCCGCCTACGGCGCGAACACTGTGGGCCCCGCCAGAACCGCTGCTGCTTTCCTGACGTCGGGCGACGGCACGGGTTGCCATGCGTGTGCTCCCTTTGCGATGAGTCGGTCGCGGGACGATGGGCGGGCCGGAAAGGGCATCGAAGCCGATGCTCACCGACTGACCCGTCCGAAGGAAACAACGGCTGGAATCCGGACAGAATTCCCACGCCGCCCCGCTATTTTTCTGATCATGCAGTACCCTGCGCCCCCACATAGGGAGGTCACATGCTGCGTGAGCAGGGGGAAGTGCAGGTCAGGGCGGGCACGGAAGCCGACCTTCCGGCCCTTACGGATCTTTACAACCACTACATCCGTGAGACGTGCATCACCTTCGACCTGGAGCCCTTCACTCCGGACCAGCGCCGCCCGTGGTTGCTCTCCCACCCCCAAGACGGCCCGCACCGTCTTCTGGTTGCCCAGGAGGCAACAGACCGGACGAAAAACCCGCACAACGGGCCGGTGCCGGACCACCCCGGAGGTGCCCTGCTCGGCTACGCGACCAGCAGCGCGTTCCGCCCCAAGGCCGCCTACGCCCCCTCCGTCGAGGTCACCGTCTACTGCGCCCCGCACGCCGCCGGCCGCGGCATCGGCACGCTGCTCTACACGTCCCTCTTCCGGGCGCTGGCCGACGAGGACGTCCACCGCGCCTACGCCGGGATCACCCAGCCGAACGAGGCCTCCACACGTCTGCACAGCCGCTTCGGCTTCCGCCCCATCGGTACGTACACCGAGGTGGGCCGCAAGTTCGGCCGCTACTGGGACGTGGCCTGGTACCAGAAGGATCTGGGCTGAAGCGGCTCCCCATCAGGTTCCATCGGCTCTTCCACCACCTTCCCACCGGCTGTGCCGCGGCTTCCCACGGCTCCCCCACCGGCTTTCCCACGATGCCCCCGCGAAACGTCCCACGACGTCGCCACGTCTCCGCCCCGGCTCGTCCACCCCCGCCCCGCCCCCCGCCCGCGACCGCCCCGCCGCCGTCACCCGGCGTTCCGGTTGCCGCGGACGGCGCCCTGGTGTCGCCTGGACAGGAGGGGCAGCGGGACAGCGGGACGATCGAGAGGAGCCCGTCATGGACCAGCACGCTCAGCGGCACGGCGCGAGAGCCGCCCGCTCGCACGGCACCGTCGACGGGGAACACGGCGCCACGGCGGACGCCCGGTCCCGTGACCCGCAGGGGGCCTCGCTACCGGCCGGAAGGGCCGGCCTGGCGGACCGCGCCAAGCACCTTCCGGCGACGGTGTCCCTGCCGATCATCACGGCCCTCGCCTTCGGCTGCTTCACCATCTTCCGCACCCACACCGACGGCACCAAGGGCGGCCCGGCCATGCTGTACGGGCTCGCCGCGGCCGTGGTCTCCGGCGCGCTGGGACTGCTGGTGGCTCACTTCCAGTCGTCCATGCTCACCGAGACCCGGGCGCTCGCCTACGGCGCGCTCTTCGGCTGCTCGATGGGCTGGGTGTACAGCCTCGGCGGGGAATCGATCCTCAAGTCGTCCACCTTCGGCCTCGCCATGGGCGCGATCATGTTCGTCGTCTCCCTCTACGTCTTCCGCACCCACCGCGTCCGCGAGCCGCACGGCAGACACCGCCCCCACAAGCCTCGGCACCAGGGGAGCCACGGCCTCCCCGTGGCCACCCACTGAGGCGACCGCGCAGGGGGCGCCCGTCGGCCACGGAGACGGTCGGCGCCCAGGGGGGCGGCCGCGCTACCGCTCCCACTCCACCCGGAGCGCCGGATCGTCGGACCTCCGCCGGATGGTGCGCAGCGGCCGCCCCGGTGCCCAGCTCTCCAGCACCACGCACGCGTCCTCGGTATACGTGCGCACCGCCTCCGTCAGCTCCGCCCGGAAGAGGTGGAACGGCTCCGGCGGCCCGGCCGCCGCCGCATAGCGCGCGACCGTCGCGGGGTCCGTCACCTCCACGGCCCGCCCGGACACCCGTACGTCACCGTGGGACAGATCGGCGCCCGGCCCCGGATTGGCATGCAGCGAGAAGCGGGGGTCGCGCCGCAGGTCGGACGCCTTGCGCGAGCCCACCATCATGCCCAGCCACAGTTCCCCGTGACGGAAGTCCGCCTCCAGGCCGGTGAGCCGCGGCGCACCGTCCTTGCGGAGGCTCGCCAGGACGTGGTGGCGGTACGCGGCGAACCGCTCCCGCACCCGCCCGGCGAACTCCGGCACCACCGCCTCGACCATCGACCAGCCGACCGCCTCGCCCCCGTCGCCACTGCCGGCGCCGCCGTCACCTGTGCGCTCACTCGTCATGACGGCACTCTCCCGCCCATACCTGACACCTTCTGTCCGGTATGAGGCCGACAGGGACGCGGATGCGGGAGGACCGCCGCCTCAACAGCCCGGCGAGGCAGGCCGGAAGACCGGCGGCAAGGTAGGCCGGAAGCCCGCTACCCGTGCCGCCCCGCCCTCTAGCTCGACGCCTACACGGCCGAACCGGAGGACGCACCGAGCGCCCGCGCCCGTATCACCGGCGCCAACTGGCATGCGGCGCTGGGCGATCCGAGCCGGGTACCGCGCCGCCCGCTCGCCGGCTCCTCGGCCGCACCGCACCGACCGCTCCCCCCCCCGCTCCCTCACCCGAACTGCACCGACCGCTTCGCCAGCCCCATCCAGAACCCGTCGATCACACTGCGCCCGGCGTCCAACTGCCCATAGGCGTCCGCGGCCCCCAGGGTCACGAACAGCGGGGCGAAGTGCTCGGTACGGGGATGGGCCAGCCGGCCGGCCGGCGCCTTGTGCGCGAAGTCGAAGAGGGCGTCGAGGTCCTGGGCCTCCAGGGCCCGGCGCCCCCAGTCGTCGAACTCCGCCGACCACGCCGGCGTACCGCCGTCGGCGTGCCGCAGCGCGGCCAGATTGTGCGTGAAGAACCCGCTGCCGATGATCAGCACGCCCTCCTCGCGCAACGGCGCGAGCTTGCGCCCGATCTCGTGGAGCCGGCGCGGATCGAGGGTCGGCAGGGACATCTGGAGCACGGGGACGTCGGCGTCCGGGAACATCTCCACGAGCGGGACGTAGGCGCCGTGGTCGAGCCCCCGCTCGGGGATGTCCACTACGGGCAGGCCCGCCGTGCGCAGCGTCCCGCGTATCCGCTCGGCCAGCCGCGGCGCCCCGGGCGCCGGGTAGCACACCTGGTAGTAGCGCTCCGGAAAACCCCAGAAGTCGTGGACCAGCGGCACGGTGCGGGTGGCACCGAGCGCGAGCGGCGCCTCCTCCCAGTGCGCGGAGACCATCAGTACGGCCCGGGGGCGCGGCAGCTCGGCCGACCAGGCGGCGAGCTGCCCCGGCCACCACGGGTCGTCGGCGAGCGGCGGGGCCCCATGGCTGAGATAGAGCACCGGTATCACGGACATCACACCCCCACGGCGTCACACTTGGCAGTAGTCGGTGCGCGTGACGATCGACCGCCACACACCACAATGCTTGAAGTTTCAAGCGTCGAACCCTCAGCATAGCTCGGCGTTGTTCAAACTTAAATAACTCTCCGGGTGGTGAGAGAGTGGATGGTATGAGCAACGAACCCGCAGCAGAGCCGCGCTGGCTCAGCGACGAGGAGCAATTCGCCTGGCAGTGCTACCTCCACGCCACCACGCTCCTGGAGGATCACCTCGACCGTCAGCTGCAGCGGGACGCCGGTATGCCGCATGTCTACTACGGGCTGCTCGTCCAGCTCTCCCGTGCACCGCGGCGCCGGATGCGGATGACCGAGCTGGCCCAGAACGCCAAGATCACCCGCTCCCGGCTCTCCCATGCGATCGCGCGTCTGGAGAAGAACGGCTGGGTGCGGCGCGAGAACTGCGCGTCCGACAAGCGGGGCCAGAACGCCCATCTCACGGACGAGGGCATGCGGGTCCTGGAGAAGACCGCCCCCGGCCATGTCACCGCCGTACGCGCCGCGATCTTCGACCGGCTCTCCCCGGAGCAGGTGGGTCAACTGGCCGAGATCTGCCAGGTGATGGTGGAAGGGCTGCAGCCGAAAGGCGCCGACCTCCCCTGGCTCCGCTGACGAAGCAGCGGAACCGGAAGAGGCCGGCGCCGGTGGAGCGAGCGGGGCTGCGCGGCTGTGCACAGAGACGCCGGGCCGGAAACGGCCCGGCGCACCCATGAGCCCGGCGCACCCCACGGGGCGGGCGCCCCCTACGAGCCGGGCGCACCCATGAATCAGGTAGGAATGCGGTAAGAGCGCGGGGGAGGCGGCGGCCGCGAGGTGACACCGGCCCGTGGGCCCGTGCGGCCACCCCGCCCCCGCATGATCAGTGCGCCATCACCGGGACGTGCACCTCGTCCTCGTGGGCCGCACCCTCGCCGTCCTCCGACGAGGCCACCTGCCGAACGCCCCCCGGCCGCCCGGTGTTGATGAAGGTGAAGGCGATCACGCCCGCCAGGGCCAGGATGCCGACCGCCCACCAGATGGCGGTGGTGTAGCCGTGCACCATCGCCTGGAGCTTGAGCAGATCCAGCGAGCGCGCACCGGCCGCATGCGACGTGGCGTACGCGCTGGTGGCACTGGCCGCGATGGTGTTCAGCAGCGCCGTACCGATCGCACCGCCCACCTGCTGCGAGGTGTTGACCATCGCGGAGGCGACACCGGCGTCCCGCGGCTGCACCCCGTGCGTGGCCAGCGACATGGCCGGCATGAACGCCGTACCCATGCCGAGCCCCATCAGCAGGAAGCCGGGCAGGATCAGCGCCGGGTAGGACGTGTCGAGGTCGATCTGGGTCAGCACGAGCATGCCGAGCGCGGCGACCGTGAAGCCCGGCGCCATCAGCAGCCGCGGGCGGACCCTGGTCATCAGCCGGGCACCGATCTGCGTCGATCCGGTGATCATGCCGACGATCATCGGCAGGAAGGCCAGACCGGTCGTGACCGGCGTGTAGCCCTTCACGATCTGCAGGTAGTAGGTCAGGAAGAGGAAGAGACCGAACATGCCGATCACGGCCAGACCCAGCGACGCGTAGATGCCGGCCCGGTTCCGCTCCGCGACCACCCGCAGCGGCAGCAGCGGGGCCTTCACCTTGGACTCGACCAGCACGAACGCCAGCAGCAGGACGACCGCAGCGGCGAACAGGCCGAGGGTCGGACCGGCCAGCCAGCCGTCGGACTCGGCCCGGGTGAACCCGTAGACCAGCGAGACCAGGCCGAGCGTGGCCAGGATGACGCCGGGGACGTCCAGCCGGGAGGTGTTGCGGCTGCCCGCGGGCTCCCGGATGACCAGGAAGGCGCCGGTCGCGGCCACCACGGCGAACGGGATGTTGACGAAGAAGGTCCAGCGCCAGTTCATGTACTCGGTCAGCACACCGCCGAGGATCAGTCCCACGGCGCCGCCGCCGCCGGCGATCGCACCGAAGATGCCGAACGCCTTGGCGCGCTCCTTGGCCTCGGTGAAGGTCACGGCCAGCAGCGACAGCGCGGCCGGCGCCAGCAGCGCGCCGAAGACGCCCTGGAGCGCACGCGCGCCCAGCAGCATCTCCTGGTTGGCCGCGGCCCCGCCGAGCGCGGAGGCGACCGCGAATCCGGTCAGTCCGATGACGAAGGTCCGCTTACGTCCCCACAGGTCGGCGACGCGGCCGCCGAAGAGCAGCAGACCGCCGAAGGCCAGTGCGTAGGCGGTGATCACCCACTGCCGGTTGGCGTCGGTGATACCGAGATCCTGCTGGGCGGAGGGCAGCGCGATGTTCACGATGGTCGCGTCGAGAACGACCATCAGCTGGGCGAGAGCGATGAATATCAGCGCTTTCCAGCGCCGGGGATCGACGTGTGTGGATGTTTCAGGCATGGCGGGATCCACCTAGTGGTGCAGTGAGCGAACAAGAGCGAAGAACGGGACGTGACGGGCGAAGAACGGACGTGAAAGACGAAATACGGCGTGCGGGACGAGCAGGACTGGCGGTACGGGCGGGACGACTGCTGGGCGACGGGCCGCCGCGGCGCGGCCCGGTGGTCTACGAGCGGCGCCTCAGGTCGTCCAAGGTGGCCGCGACTCCGGGAAGTTCGGAACGGGCCGGCGCCTGCAGGCCGTCCAGGAACAGCTGCAGATGACGGTGCACGAACTGATCGAAGTTCGTACAGCTGCTGCCCGGCAGCGGCCGGGTGAGCTGCGTGAGCGCGACCATCAGATCACCGACGGCGATGTCGGTGCGCAGCTGGCCGCTGGCGCGCGCGGCACCCATCACGGCCTCGACGGCCGCCTCCAGGCGGTCGCGCGCCGCGACCAGATCGGGGTGGTCGCGGTCGACGCCGTCGGAGAGCAACGGGCACAGGGCCCCGATCCGCTCCTCCACCGCGGCGTGGACAAAGCGCCTCAGCGCTTGAAAAGCATCGGACTCCTCCGCAAGGGCACTCTCCGCGCGGTCCGCGGTACGGGACATGACGGCGAGCGTGACGTGGTGGATCAACTCCGGGCGATCCGCGAAGTGACGATAGAGCGTCGCATTGCCGACACCCGCACGTCGAGCGATTTCATCGAGCGGCACCTCGGGCCCGAACTCGACCATCGTCTCGCGGGCGGCGGCAACGATCCGCTCCCGGTTGCGCAGCGCATCGGCCCGCAGACGGGGCTGCTGCCCCTTCCCCTCGGTCTTCGCGCATGCGGTAACGGCGGTCACGGCAGCTCACTCCCCTCCACTCTCGGCACTTCTCGACGGCCTGGATTCCCGGGCGACCCGCGCCCCGCCCGCCCGGTCGGGTGAACCGGCGAACGACCGGGCCGACCCCGGCCGACGAGCGAAGGGCCGGGCGACCGACCGGGAGCCGGGCGGACCGGCACACACCGACACGGACCGGCCGGACCAGCCGGGTGCGAAGCGGGGAACCACTCCCCGCTTCCTCCAGACGTCTGGTTAAACGGGGAGAGCCTCCCCGGATATTTCACGCCCCCTTGTGACCTGAGCCACACTCACCACCTCGCGTCGGGCGTCCGCTCCCCGACGGACCGGCGGCGGCCGGGCCGACACCGGACCGACCCATCCGGCCCTGCCATGCCTCCGGTTGACGTAACCCCGCGCGCGAGCGATCCCCTGTCCACACAAGGTGATCGATATGAAGCACAAGGTATCCGCGGCCCTGGCCGCAGGCGCGGCCATCGTGGCCGCGGCGATAGCACTGGGCTCACCGCCCAGTGCCGTCGCCATACCTACCGCGCCCGGGAGCTCACCGAGCGGCCCGTGCGCGCTGCGCGGCATCAGCGACGACGTCGCCGAATCCGCCTACACCCCGGCCGGCTACGCCCGCTCGTCCGGCACCGTCAGGGCGCTCACCCTCTTCATCGACTTCCCGGACGCCCCCGCCACCCTGTCCCCCCGCGCCCGCTTCGCCGAATTCTTCCCGGCCGCGACGGACTACTTCCGCACCAGCTCGTACGGCAGGCTGACCTACCACCCCATGCCGCTGTTCCGGTGGATCCACATGTCCCGCCCGCTCGAGGCGTACGGCATCGGGCGGGGCGCCAACTTCGACCCGGCCTCCGACGACGGCTATCACGCCCTCTCCCGGGAGCTCGTCCGCGCCGTCGACCCGGTCGTCGACTTCCGCGACTACGACGTCATCAACGTCATCGCCACCCCCAACGCGGGCCCGCCCGCGACCCGTACGGTCCTGTCGGTCACCTTCAGCGGCGGCGACATGGGGCTGAAGACCTCCGACGGGGTGCCGTTCCGGAATGCGTCCTTCATCTGGAGCCGGCAGACCGGGGTGAGCGCCTTCCGTGTCCTCAACCACGAGAACGCCCACAGCTTCGGCCTGCCCGACCTCTACTACACCGACAACCGCGACGCCCCGCCCGCGGTGGGGCACTGGGACCCGATGGACGAGGACTGGGGGCCGAGCAACGACTTCGTCGGCTGGCACAAGTGGAAGCTCGGCTGGCTGTCCGCCGATCAGGTGCACTGCGCCCCACGCCACGGGACGCCCGGCGAACACACCCTCACCCCGATCTCCACGCCCGGCGGCACCAAGATCGTCGTCGTCCCGACCTCGTCCCGCACCGCCCTGGTCGTCGAGGCCCGCACCCGCAGCCCGCTCGACCCCGCCGTCTGCCGCCCCGGGATCCTCGTCTACCGCGTCGCCACCGACGTCCCCTCGGGCCGCGGCCCGCTCCGCATCGTGGACGCCACACCCCACAGCGGCGGCTGCTACCGGGACAACAAATACGTCGACCCGGAACTCACCGACGCCACCTTCCTCCCCGGCGACACCTACACGGACCGCCGCAGCGGGGCCGCCGTCACCGTCCTGACGGAGAACCCGGACGGCACCTATCGCGTACGGGTGACACCTGCCCGCGACTAGGGCGTGTCCGCAAAGTCCCGTCGTCTGCCCGGAGGGCGTGGCTCGCGGCGTCTGGTGCGTGCGCTCGCAAGGCGGAGGGTCGTCCTCGCAGTGGGCCTACGTGGACGATCCCGACAACGCAGCGAGCGTGCGTGCCTGGGGGCACCTCCCAGCGGTAGCTGGGGGAGCGCCGCGAGCCAGGCGGGACTTTGCGGACACGCCCTAAGGGCGGGCATCCGTACGGAGGACACCAGCGCGCACCCGGCCAGGGCGGGCATCGCGTACGAGCGCCCCCGGCACCCGCCCGGCGCGGACGGGAGCCGTGTACGAGCGCCCCGCGGCACGGGCGCGCCCCCCGGCGTCAGCGGGCACCACCCGGCGTCAGTCGAGCTCCGGGTCGCCCTCCTCCCGCCAGTGCCGCCGCCCGATGCTGATCAGCCGCAGCTGCCTGCGCGCCACCCGCACCACCTGCTCGGCCGCCCCCTCGTCCCCGTCCGCCTCGGCGTCGAGCAGCGCCGCGGCCGTCGTCACCAGCCGGTCCACGTACAGCTCCGCCAGCATCCGCACATCGTCATCGCGCCAGCCCTCCGACACCGGCTGGGACTTGAGCGCCGCCGCGACCTCCTCCGCGAACCGGTCCAGCTCATCCGCGATGGCCTGCCGCACGGCCCGTACACCGCCGTGCCGTTCGCGCGCCACAAATCTGATGTGCAGCGGATAGCGCCGCACGTGCTGCTCGACGACCGCGACCGTACGGTCGATCCGCTCCTCGGCCCCGTCCTGCTCGGCGAGGATCGCCCGCACCATCACATGCAGGCTGCCCAGCGCCTCCTCGACGAGCGCGACGCCCAGTTCCCCCATGTCCCGGAAGTGCCGGTAGAACGCGGTCGGGGCGATCCCCACCATCCGCGTCACCTCCCGCAACCCCAGGCTGCTCAGACTCTGCTCCTCCAGCAGGCCGAGCGCCGCGTCGAGCAACGCCTGACGGGTCTTCTGTTTCTGGGCCTGCCGGACTCCAAGGCTGTGACTGTGACTCATGTCATCCAGTAAACAACCGTTCTCTGAACTACTCCACCCGTGGGCAGTCGTAGACTGAAGGAACTGAGTGAACAACTGTCCTCTGGAATCGGAAAGGAAGATCATGCTCTTCCTCGTCGCAGCCCTCCTCCTGATGGGGATCATGCTGGGCACCGCGGCACATCTCCCCGTCCCCGTCACCCTCGTCGCGGCCGCCGTCATCGCCGGCTGGCTGCTCGTCTTCTTCCTCCGCGAACGCCGCCACCACGCCGAGGTGACCTCCCGATGACCACGCTCAGCGAAGCCGCCCGGACGACCTCGCCCGCACCGGCCCCCGAGCCCCAGGCCCCCCACCGGCCCACCTCCCGCCTCCGCTCCCACGCGGACGGCATGGCCGTGGCCTCCTTCATCCTCGGCCTGCTCGGCACCCTGGTCCTCAACATCGTTCTCGGCCCCTGTGCCCTGATCCTCGGCGGCCTGTCCCTGGCCCGCGGCACCACCCGCCGCGGCCGCGCCCTCCTGGGCCTCGCCCTCGGCACCGCCGACCTCCTCCTCCTGGCCCTCCTCACCACCACGGACGGCACCATCAGCTGGCACATCGGCGGCTGACACCACCCCGTGGCCGAGGCCGCGAAAACCGGCCCCACGGCCGACACGCTGCCGATGGCGGTGGTCGCACCCCGACCACCGCCATCGGCATCTGCATCGCCGCGCCCTGCCGCTTGCCCCTGCCCCTGCCCCTGCCCCTGCCCCTGCCCACCGTCGAGGTCGGGTGCGCGTGCCCCCACCCGCCCCCGGCGATAGCGCATGGAACCGCCGGAATCGGTGTATCCCCCTGATGTCGGCGCAAGCTGCCGGAGGCAGGCCATCGGCCCGCCACTACGGAGCCGAGCGCGATGCCGGACGAGGAGAGGGGCAGGCACATGGCCGACGACACGGACGCGGCGGATGCGGCGGATGTGGCGGATGCGAGGGACGCGGGGGACACGGCAGACGCGGCGAAGCAGCCAAGCCCGAAGACCGCTTCGGGGGCCGGGGCCGGGGCGGGGGCGCACGCGCGTCATGCGGTGGTGATCGGGGGTGGCCTGGCCGGCCTGCTGTGCGCCCACATCCTTGCGCGCCACGCGAAGGAGGTCACGCTTGTCGAGCGCGACCGCTTCCCGGCGGAGGGGCACGACCGCCCCGGCGTGCCGCAGGGCCGGCACCCCCACATCCTTCTGGAGAGCGGCCAGCAGGCGTTGGACAGTCTCTTACCCGGCTTCACCGACCAATTGAAGGCCGCGGGCTCGCCTCGCGTGGGGTTGCCCGCGGACATGGTCCAGTGGCAGGACCGCTGGTTCGCACGGCTTCCCGCCACCCAGACCATGTTCACCGGCTCGCGTGCCCAGCTGGAGCAGCTGGTGCGGGAGCGGGTGTTCGCCGACCCCGCGATCCGTGCCGTCGAAGCCACCGACGTCGTCGGCTTGACGGGGGATGCCGCGCGGGTCCGAGGTGTGGTGCTGCGCGAGCGCGGCCACGGCACTCGGCGCGAACTGCCCGCGGACCTGGTCGTCGACGCGTCCGGGCGCGGCTCGCACGCCGCGCGCTGGCTGACCGGAATCGGGGCGGATCCCGCCCGGGAAGAGCGGCTCGACACCGGGCTCGCCTACGCCTCCCGCGTCTACCGCCATCCCCACGGCGAGCTCACGCCCGACGACGTGGCGGGCCGGGAGGACGCGCGGCGCACCGACGCATCGGCCTACTACGTCTTCCCCACCCCGGCTCGCCCCAGCGGCGGAGGCATCCTTCCTGTGGAAGGGGGGCGCCACCTGGCCATCCTCTTCGGGCTGCGCGGCGACGAACCGCCCACCGACGAGGAGGGGTTCACCCGGTACGCCGCAACGCGCCTGCCGCACCCCTTCATCCACGACTGGCTGTCGGACGCCGAACCGCTCTCCCCCGTCCACGGCTTCCGCAACACCGCCAACGTCCGGCGCCGCTACGACCGCCCGGGCCGGCGCCCTGCCGGGTTCCTCGCCGTCGGTGACGCGCTGTGCACCTTCAACCCGATCTACGGGCAGGGCATGGCCGTCGCCGCCATGAGTGCCGTGGCCCTGCGCGACGCCCTGGCGGACCCCCGCCGCACACCGACGACCCTGCGCGTCCAGCGGGCGCTCCTGAACGCCTCGCGGCAGGCATGGGAGATCTCGGCCGGGGCCGACAAATCGATGCCGGGAGCAGTCGGCGACAGGACCATGACGCGGACACGGCTGACGCAGCGCCCCGCCAACTGGTACCTCAAGCGAGTTCAGGAGCAGTACGCCACCGAGCCCGTCGTCGCCGCTGCCTTCCGCTCCGTACTCAGCCTCTCGTCCCCCTTCACCGCCCTGTTCGCCCCGGGCATCGCCCGCCTGGTCCTCCTGCGCCCCGCCCCTCCCGCACCCACGACCCCACCGTTGCGCCGACCCTCCCAAGACGCCGGCTGACCTTCCTGCCAGTCAGAACAGCTACAGGCAGCGGCCGACCACAACAGCAACCACCGACCACACTCACGATCATGAACGAGCCGAGGCGCCCACCACACCCCAGTCCCATCCGCTACCCTGTCTGGAACCGCCGCTCGCGGCGGTCCGCTCTTGCCGGGAACAGGATGAATCATCACCAAAAGCATTCGTCCCCACCCTGCGCAAGCCCCGCCTCCGTAGCTCAGGGGATAGAGCACCGCTCTCCTAAAGCGGGTGTCGCAGGTTCGAATCCTGCCGGGGGCACCAGGCAAAAGGCCCCGGACCGATCATGGTCCGGGGCCTTTTGACGGCAGTCCCCTCGGCCGATGCCCGGAGCACATCCGGATCTTCCGCAAGAACACATCGTCCGCCACCCGGACCACGCGTGCGCCTCCGCGCAGGGTCCCGGCCGCCGGCGCCCTGCGACCGCTGCGCGACCCGGACGCGCCGGAGCTGGACGACGACGAGGCCGAGGAGTAAGCACGTTGATCGGCGGCTACGCGGTGCCCTCGATCTCGGCCCGTAGGTGGACGGCGAGAGCGCGGACCTCTTTGCTCGGGGTGAGCAGTACGACGTCCTCGGCCTCCGCCAGGCCCAACCAGACCCAGGCTCGGCGTAGCCGACCGCGAAGCGCGCGTGGTCGGTGTTGTCACGCATGGAGGAGGACGAGCGCGGACGCGGCCCCGGGCGGCGGCCAGGCAGGGAGAAAATGACCTGTGAGCGGCTACTTGTTCTCCGGGGGCAGGTTGAAGCCTTCCCGGTCGAATGCCCGCCAGCGATCCTCGTACGACCGCTCAGTGTTCGCGGGCGCTGCCGTCCGGGTGGCCTCGGTCACCTCGTCGGTGCCGTAGGCGTACTCCGTGGACTCACGGTTGTACGTCGGGCTGTACAGCTTGACGGCGTACAGGTTCTCGTCGGCGTTCGCGGACGTGACCTCGCGGACGATTCCGTCGAGGTACTGCACCCCGGTGCCGACGTGCCCGCGCTTGGTGACGATGCGGACGATCTTGTCGGGGTCGGGCTGGAGGTCTTGGACCTGCACGGCGTTCTCCTTCGCGTTCTTGTCCTTGGTCCGCCGTCAGGCGGTGACGTCAGCCAGGCGTGCCGACATCAGGTGGCACTGTTGATCATCGGTCGGCAGGCGTCTTTCCGCCCGTCCGACCGGTGCTGGCTCATCCGAATGAGTGGCGGCGCACCCTCCGGCCGGAAAAACCGTCAATCTTCGGGACGGCGGACTGAACCAGTGCCTGTTTCTGAACCCTGCACGAGCAGGTCAGAGGCCATCGGCCCGAAATGAAAACTTTTGCGTACGCGTTTGGGGAACGGTCACAGCGACCGCCCCCCAAACGGAGGGGAAGGTCAGACGGAGTACCGGTCGATCCTGAGGACCCAGTTCTGAAGGCCCGCTGTGGTGATGGTGGCGCTCGGGTCGACCACGACCTTCGCGGTAAAGGTGGACTGGGTCATCTGCGCCGGGACCTCGAACACGCGCGTGGTCGTCCTGGAGGACCACTCGCCCTGATCGTTGGCGTTGTCGAAGCGATGGTTGCCGCTGACCGGATGCGACTGCTGGCCGTTGAAGAGGATGTCCAGTCCGAGGACGCCGTTGTTGCCGGTGGCCTGCACCAGAGTCTCGGCGGAGAACGTGGCCACGAAGATGGCCCCCCAGGACGGCGATGCGGAGCCGCCCACCAGCAGGTTGATCGTCGCGCCCGGCAGGTCCTGCTGGCCGCTGCTGGTGGTTTGCCAGCGGGCGGGGTCGTAGACCAGGTCCGTTTTGATGATCCCGGCGCTGGTCGATAGAGACGAAGCCGCCATGGTCTGCCTTCTTTCTCTCGGAGCGAGTTGCTCACATCCACAGAAGCCGACCTTCAGAGCGCACCACCTCACCAAGCCCGCGCCTCCATACGCCGATGGCACGGCACTCTCCCGCAGGTACGGTGCATCGCTTGCTGAGGCATGGTTCAGAAGCAGGCACTCAGACCGCTTCGCGCCTGTCGGCAAACGATCGTTTGCCGACAGACGGTCGACGCGTCCAATGAACCCGGGCAATCCGGGGGTTCGGGACGGCGCGAATCCAATCAGATCCAATGGTGATTACTGACAGGGTTGGACGACAGATAGGGGCCGATCCTCCGTACGGAAGGGGCCCCTCGGTGGCGATGACACAGCCGCCCCCGCCGTGACAGCGGGGGCGGCTGTGCCTTGCCGCACCGGCACGGGTGACCAGTTAAAGAGGCATGCGCCGCTTGAGCAGCCGGTCCATGTGACTGATCGCCTCTCGCTGCGTGTCGTGCACGACGTGGGTGTACACGTCCATCGTGATGCTGATCTGGCTGTGCCCCAGCATTTCCCAGTAGGCGCGCCAGCGCCTCCCCAGTCTCAGGCTGGATGGGCCCGAGACACACCAAGCCATCGCCGAAGACCGTCACGTCAGCCCTCAGGCCGAGGAAGTCCGTCCCCAGGCCAGCGCTGTGGAGTTGTTCGGCCAGCGCGTCAGCACCGCGCTTGGCTTCGGCCCAACCGCGTACGTACGGCATTGCCGGCGAAAGGTTCTCGGCTCGTTTGGCGGCTACACGACGCGGGTCGGTCACGTCCTCCACCTTCTCCTTGCTCTTGGTCAGTCCGTCTTGCGAGTGCACGAGTCGCCTGCCTCTTCGGAACCACGGGAGCACAGCAACGCGCGCCGCAGCAGCTCTGCCAGGCGCTCCGCCGTCTCCGGTGAGACTCGGCCGAGTTCGATGAGGCCGTGGCCGAAGGCGTTCAGGTCGGCACGGAGGTAGGGGAAGTCGCGTGCCATGCCGGCTGCGGTCAGTACATCCCGCAACGCGGTGGTGGCGTTGCGGGCTGCGTACCACTCGTCTGTCTCCAGCGGTGACCAGCGGGCGGCGTCCTCGGGAGGTTCCTCACTGGGCACGGTCGCTCACCCACTCAAGCCCCTTGGGCCGTTCCGCTTCGGGGGTCGGGTACTGCTCGCCGTAGCGGTCTGCTCGTTCGATCAAAGCCGACGCGGCCGTGAACATCACCGCCAGCGATGCCGTGCGCAGCGGGGATGCCTCGGGGCGGCGAATGGGCGCGCGTAGCCACTGGTGGCGGTCATCGGCCATCGGCATCGGCCCGGGTACGACGACGAAGAAGCCGGCGTCGAGATAGCGGTACTCGGGTGGGGTGGCCGTCTCCAGGGACACGAGACGCGCGAAGCGCGCCCGCGACTTGGACGACAGAAGAAACCCGATCTGCTTTGCGCGACGGTCCATCATGACCGGGCCGAGCGGCATTTCGCGGCGTACCAGCTGGTCGAAGGTCTCCATGCCCAAGCGCTGGCTCGTGACCACCACATCGAAGAGGCGCCCGGTCGGCAGCGTGCACGGGCGCCTGGGGTCATCCGCCCAATGAGCCCGGCACATCGCTGGATCGTCAGCGACAGCGGACAGCCACTGAATGCCTCGCCTCGTCATCCTCTGCACGTCATCCCACCTCGCTCGGCAACTGCGGCGGCTCGTCTGCCGCGGTGCAACCAGACTCCTGCGTGAGGCCCTGAGCTGGGCAGATGACGAGAGGTGACGGGGGATGACGGGTATTGCACGATCGCGTCATCCCCCATCAGGGTCTGAACCGCGGGCAATCCACCGGAGTCGCCACGCGGCGCGTGTCAGGTCCCTAGATTCAGGGGAAGGAACGGGCATCGCCCACGCCGTCCGGGGAGGCGATCACCACGGTATCGACGCCGACGTCGTTCGGTCCTCTCCTGCTGCGCGCCCGGAAGAGCCGCGGTTGGAGTCAGGCCCGGCTGGTCCATGAACTACGCCAAGTCGCCACTCGACACGGCCAGTCGCTTCCGGCCGACGCGAGCGTGAAGCGGCGAATCGCCAGTTGGGAGAACGGCCACAGCGCTCCGGATGAGTTCTACGGCCCGGTGGTGTGCGAAACCCTGGGGATGTCCTCTGCTGAACTGGGGCTGGGCCACCTCACCGGCCAGGACTCCGCCCTCCTGGACGCCGGCTACCCCGCCAGCCCCGACGCTGCCATTGCGAACGTGGACCGCCTCTGGCGGGCGGATCTGAACGGCTATGACCCCCTGCTTCAGGCCCAGGCGTCCGAGCCCGCGTGGAGCGAAGCGTCGTTACGGTGGCTTGTTGCTCCGGAGGCAGCATTCCCCAAGGCGACGGGCGATCAAGGGCCGCGTGTGGGCCTCGCCGACGTCGCGGTGATCAAGTCGACCTGCGACATGTTTGCCCAGCTCGATGACCGGTTCGGCGGAGACCATGCTCGCCAGTCCGTGATCCAGTACCTCAGCCGGGACGTAGCGCCGCTGCTCTCCGGCCGGTACACCGAGTCGGTTGGGCGCGCCCTGTTTTCGACCGTCGCCGAAGCCACCCTGCTGGCAGGTTGGATGACATACGACGCTTGTCAGCACGGACTGGCACAGCGTTACTTTCTCCAGGCTCTCAGGCTCGCCCAAGATGGCAACGATCGACGCCTGGCCGGCAGCATCCTGTCCGCGATGAGCCACCAGGCCACGTTTCTGGGCCAGTTCACCCACGGCGCCACCCTCGCTCGCGCGGCCCTGATGGGTATCTCCGCTGTCGCCACTCCGACCCTGCGTGCGCAGTTCCACGCGATGGAGGCTCGGGCGCTGGCGCGCACCGGTGACCGGCACGCGTGCGAAAGTGCACTCGCCGCAGCCGCCAAGGCGCTGGAGAGTTGCAATACGGATGACGAGCCCGAGTGGATCACCTACTTCGACGCTGCCGAACTGGCGGCGGAGGCCGCCCACTGTTTCCGCGACGTGCGCAGCGCTCGCCAAGCCGTCTCCCACGCGGAAAACGCCATGAGCGGCAGCCACGTCCGCAGCGACTTCTTCGCCACCATGGTCCTGGCCGACGCCCACCTCCACGCCGGCGATGCCGAGGAAGCTTGCGACGTCGCCCTGGACGCCCTTGATCTCGGGGAACAGCTCAGGTCCGCTCGATGCGTCGCCTACCTTGCCGAGTTCCGCCAGCACCTTGCGGGCTCAGGGCCTACCGCCGCCCTCCGCGAGTTCCACGAGCAGGCCGCGGAACACCGTTTGTGGATCGCAAGCGGGCAAGCGCTGACGGCTTCGTAGCCGCCAGGTCAGAAGGGGCTCCAGTCCCGGCGGCTGCCCCCGGTACGGAGCGCATGCATGCGGCGGCTGAACTCGGTAGCAGACTTCTCGCTGCTGCCGACCTGCTGGCCCATCCACAGCACCATCATCAGCTCACGGACATCGGCCAGCACCGAGTAGCCGGGCCAGTTCATGATGTCGAATCCGTAGTGATGGACGAAGCCCTCGTAATCACTCCGGCCATGCCAGCCGAAACGGTCGTAGTAGATCGCCGTGAGGATCAGATCCCACTCCCGCGGTGCCAGGCAGAAGCCGTCCAGGTCGATCATGATGGCCCGGCCGCTGCGGTCCCGCAGCACATTGCCGATGTTGGCGTCGCCGTGGATCAGGCCGTACGGCAGCACGAAGTCCAGCCGGTCGTACTCCTTGCCCAGTCGGCGGGCCCGCTGCTCCAGGAACGCCATGTCTTCTGCCGAGACGCCATCGAGTGCCTCGAACGAGGACCACACCTTGGCGAACGGATCGAAGTACGGCAGACGCAACGACTCCGGCTCCTCAAGCCAGTGCAGCCGCCGCAGCAGATCTGCCAGCTCGGTCACCGTCGCGTACTCCTCGCGGTCCTGGGCGCTCTTCCAGAACGTGACGACCCTGCCGCCGGCCGACAGTGGCTGACGCACGCCTGGCAGCACTCTCGTTGCCGGGTAATCCTGCGACTCAAGCCAGCGGGCGACTTGAACGGCCCGTTCCATCTCCATCGCCGCATTTGGATCACGGGCGATGCGGACGATCACCGGAGCGGACGGCAGCCGGTAAACGGCGTTCGAGCCGAGTCGCAGCAGCTCTGCCCCGGACGCATCGATCCGGGCCTCTTCGCACGCCTCGCGGAGTACGGCTTCCACGCCCTCTGCCGTGAAATCCCGCGGTGCGTCTGGACTCGTTCCGGGGTCCGAGATCATGCGATCGACCGTACCGGGCCGTGCCAGATCCGTGCCAGATGGCAGGGGCACGGTCGGACAGCGGCGGACTTTGGAGGACAGTCGGCTTGATGATCCGGCAGGCTGGGCCCTCCCCAGGTCAGCACCGTGATCACCGGCGCACCCTCCTAAAGCGGGTGTCGCAGGTTCGAATCCTGCCGGGGGCACCACGCATTACCACTCTGACCTGGGGTTTCTCCCCCGGGGACGGGTCCTACTCGGCCTCGGACGTCTCGTCCGGAGCCTTTTGCGTGAGGCTGTAGAGGGCAAGGCAGCCAGAGCGGGCCAAATCTCGGGCTGGCTCCGCCGTCCACAGCTGTGGAAAGCGTTCACCGAGCACGACGTGCTGGTCATGCCGTCCACCATCCGGGAGGCCATGGGCCGGGTGGCATTGGCGGCCCAAGCCTGCGGGCTGCCCAGCTCAACCAACCCGTGCACTACAGACTGGCTACGCGACCGCCGCACGCTATCCGCTCCCCGGGCCGCCCAAACCCTATCTAGACGAATGAGTCCAAGGGGTGTCGTTGCGGTCAGTGATCGTAGGCAGTGAGTGACCGCTTGATGGGCGCTGTCCAGTCTGGTCGTTGTGCCAGATCGCCGCTGTGAGTGCGAGGATCCGGCACAAGACCCGGGCTGACGCCCCTGCCGGGCTCTTGCCGCCGTGTCGTTCCAGGTTGAGCTGCCCCTTGAAGGTCTGATTGATCGACTCGATGACCTGCCGCAGCGGCTTGAACAGGTGTGACCCGGCCGGCTCGGCTTCCCCCTTGCGGGCGGGCCGCAGAACTTCAGGTGACGCTCGGCAAGGCCGTGCTCGAACTCGCGGCCGAAGTAGTTCTTGTCCCCGATGATCGTCTGCCCGGGGTGAACGGCGAGGACGTCTGGCGCGGTATCGAGCATGTCGCGCAGCGTTTCGCGCTCGTCCGCCTTGGCCCCGGTGAGTGCGAACAGGACCGGCAGTCCGCCGAGTGTGCACACCAGGTGCAGACGCAGCCCCCAGAAGTATCGCGAGTGTGATGCGCAGTAGCCGTACTGGGCCCAGCCTGCCAGGTCCGAGCGTTTGACCGTCTCGCGGGAGCAACCGCAGCCGACCGGTGTGGAGTCGACCAGCCACACATGGTCGCTCCACAGTGAGGTATCGCGGGCCACGATCCGGATCATGCTGGTGAGCAGTGAGAACGCGGCGCGCAGCCGCTTGTTGTAGCCGGACTGCTGGGGCACGTAGGGAAACAGGTGGCCGAAGTCCCGCCCGACGCGGCGTAGCCAGCGCCGCTCGGAGGTGTATCCGAGCAGCGCCGACATGACCGCGAGCGTGATCAGCTCGGCGTCACTGAGCGTGGGCGTGATTCCGACGGCAGGCCGCCACGGCGCCAGCCACGGCGAAGCCTTCAACTCGTCGTCGATCCGGGCATAGAGTGCCGTTGCAAGGGTGTCCAGGTCGTTAGTCACACATCGACGTTGGACGCCCTCGTCTCATGTCCGCAGGCGATCCCTTGGACTCATTCAGGGATCCGGGGCGGTGCCCACTGCGGTGACTGTGCGTCACGGTCATTTCGCAGGGCCTGGATGAGCCAGGGGTACACCGGGATCAGGTTCGGTACTACCTGCCAGCCGTTGACGATCCACACCAGCCGCCAGTATCGGTCCACCCGGGGATCGTGCGCCTCTTTGAACTGCTGGGCCATCCAGTCCCGGAATTCCGTGTCAGGGGTGCGCGCGAACACCTCGGCGAAGCGGTGCACGAGGTCGTCGATGACGGGTGCGCCCCTGTCACTGAGCGGGTCGATGCCCGACTCCATGGCCTCGGCCACCTTCTGACGGGTGAACTCCATCAATTCCTCGCCGACCTCGCTCTCGATGTCGAGCGTGCGCCCGGCGGCCTGGCACCTGGCCGTCCGGCGCATCCGGGCCCGGAAGTCCTCGTCGCCGACCAGCTCGGCGAGTTCCACCCACGCGGCGACCTGCTCGCTGGACGGATCATCGGGGAGGTCGGGAGTGGCAGCGCGAACCATGGCCACCGCGGCCGGGTCGGCATCCACTGTGCCGAAGGTGCCATCCATGAAATCGTCGATCAAACGTCGGCGTTCCTCGCCGGACAATTGCGTGAGCCTGTGCATGAGCTTGGTCTCCTCGGGACTGGACCCGCGTCTGGCCACGACTCGCAGAACGCTCCGACGCAGTTGCAGCACCCGGATCTGGACGTCCATGGCGTCGGCGTGCGCCGCGGCGACTTCCGCCACCGAGAGCTCGCGGTCCAGTACCCGTTGAATCGTGGCCAGGTCCATGCCCAGCTCGCGCAGTGTGCGGAGGAGTTCCAGACGAAGCAGTGCGTCGAGGTCGTAGAGCCGATAGCCGGCGGGACTTCGGGTGGTCGGCGCTACCACCCCCGAATCGGAGTAGAACCGGATAGTCCTCACGGGCAAGCCGGTCCGCCGGGAAAGCTCCCCGATCGAGTAGAGGGTCGTAACGTCCATGTCCCCCACTCTGCTGTCTCCAGTCACTGGAGACTCAAGGCTATTCCCCAGCCGGGCCCCGACCGAGACGTCCTCCGAGTTGCTGAAGCATGCGTCGCGTGCTCTCCGCTGACCGCCAGGATGACGGGCACGCCTTGCACGCGCTTGGCGAGCGATGGCAGCGACATGCTCGCTGGCGGCCTATGGCTACGAGCCCTTGGACTCAATCATCTAGGTGTGTAGCACGGTCGACTCCACGCGCTCCGCAGCCTCATGGTCCCCGGCGAGGGCGGCGGCGATGGACCAGACCGCTCGTAGTCGGCCATGACCAGGCAGGTCGGGGCGCGGCCGTAGCCCTTCATGCCGACGACGTACACGTCCCGCTCAGGGTGCGAGAACTCCTTGGCTCCGTGGGATAGACGGTGCCGCAGGAGTGGACGTTCGGGTCGGTCAGCGGTGTCAGCCCCACCGGAGCCTCCAGGCGCTCGTCAAGGCTGAGGCTCAGTTCCGAGAGGACCGAGACCGCGCCCACCCCGTGGGCGTCGGCCGGCGTCACCGGTCACCGCAGCCACTGTTCATGGACCCGTCGGCGGTCCTCTCGGATCCGTTGCTGGTCGTCGCGGGGGCGGAACAAGGAGCCAGGGCCCAGGTCACCGTCCATGAGCTGCCCGACCATGAGTCCGACGACGCCCAGCGCCGCCACGAGCAGGAAAGCTCCGAAGCCGCCGAAAAACCCGGCGAAGCCCAAAGCCATTCCCGCAATCAACCCGGCCATAGCCCTACTCATCATGCACTCCTTCGCTCAGCTGCCCCGCCTGCGGGGCTACTGGACGCGCTGTTCCTCTTCCTCTTCGTCCTCCTCGTCGGGCAGCCTCACATCGCTCACCGCGATGTTGACTTCCACGACGTCCAGGCTCGTCATCCGCTCCACTGCGGAGATCACGTTCTCCCGCACGACACTCGCGACCTCGGCGATCGCGACGCCGTAGTCGACGACGAGCTCCAGATCGATGGCCGTCTGCACCTCGCCGACCTCGACCTTGACCCCACGTGTGACGGATTTGCCGCTGCCGGCTCCGGGCACCCGTTCCCGCACGGCCCCCATGGAGCGGGAAAATCCGCTGCCCAGCGCATGCACCCCGATCACCTCACGGGCCGCGATCCCCGCGATCTTCATGACCACGACGTCCTCGATGGTGGTCCGGCCACGGGAGCCCGGGGCGCCACGCTTTCCGCCCGCATCCCTCGTTGCACCCTCGCCCATGGACTCCCTGTCGGAGGTCGCGGGCCGATTCTGCCCTCCAGCATCGCTCATGATCGATAAATCCTTCCTAAGAGGGCATACTCGACTTACCTCGCCATTCAATTCATTTTAAATACCCTTTGCTTTGTTCGCCTCCGCGATGCGGCCCGTGTGGGATCGGGCTGCCGGACGAGGGCGCAAGCGGCGGTACCGGGCAGCCTGGGCGCAGGCGTCTGAGGAAGCGCGGCGGTAGATGAGGTCGGTGGCGGCTGGGCAGGGATGCCGGCTGCGCTGACAGCAGCTCGCTCCTGGCCGGTTACTGCCTCTTGGCGGGCCCGAGGACATGGCCTGGATCACCGAACACCCGGCGTGCCAGGTGCTGAGCCGCGCGGCCTTCGGTATCCGGGGGCCGGCTGGGCGCGGCGCGCATCCGTCTGGCCGGTCTTTTCAACGGTGTCGGCGCTGAAGCACCAGTCGGCCGACCAGCGCGCCGCCGAACACCACCACGCCCACACCGACCAGCCAGGACTGGACGACCAGGACGGTTCCGATGGCGCCGTAGGTGACGGCGCTGGACGCGATCAACGGCGAGAAGACGAGCCGGGAGAAGACCCGGAGACCGATCAGCCCGGTCACCGTAGCCACCGCACCGGGCAGCAGGGCGCCCCAGCCGACCCGCCCACCGAGCAGCATCCGCTGCGACCACCAGAAGAACAGAACAGCGCTCAGCAGTGCGGCCGACGTGAGAGTCAAAGACTGTCGCCACAGCGTGGTGGTGGCGGACATGAAGAGGTACCCGACGAGTACGACGAGCCACAGCACATGCCGCCACCGGGCATACCAGCGCGCCGGCGAGAGCTCCCAGACCCTCTCGTAGCCGGTCTGCACCGCCGACCCCAAGGACAGACCGAAGACAGCAAGGGTGGCAACGCCGAACGCGGTCGTGGTCCGTGCGGCCTGGCCGGGCCGGGTGAACAGCTGCCCGATTTGCTCCCTGGACGTCGTCGACACGCCGATCCCGTCCCCCAGCCACTGCGCGAACCCCCGCCCGTGTGTCGGATCAGCAGCGGAGACAACGATCAGCAGCGGCACCAGCGTGAGGAACCCGAGCGCCGCGAAGCCCAGTGACCGCGACCCCAGCTCCAGCTCACGGCCCCGTCTCCATCCGCGCCCGACCGGCGAATGCCGGATCACCCGGCGCAGCCGCCCGACCAGAGAGGGACGGTTCGCGGAATCGGAAGGCTTCATCGGTGTGCCTGTCGACTACACGGTCGACGACCTCGCCGCAGTCTCACGGGCTGTCAGGAGTCACGCTGCGCGCCCGGGGGGGGAGAGGAGACCGGCGCCGCTGCCGTGAGGCGCAGTGTCTCCAGCGTGTCGATCTGGCCCCGCGCCCGGTCCAGCAGATTGTGCAGCTGGGATTCATCCAGCCGAGCAGGCTCTGCCGGTCATGAGCGACCTCGTCGCAGATGCGCTGCAGGTCGGCGCTACGCGCCGAGTGGCGGTGCTGGTGGGCGATGCGCTGCGCAAGCCCGACGCCGCAGGTGGCACCGGTCAGGTGGTCATTCAGGTAGATCCCGAGCTTGTCGCGATGCATCCTGGGCCCCGTTTCTCGCCTGTCCTCAGCGATCTCCTCGACGGTGCGACCGCGTACACAAGCGGGCTGGGAACATCAGCATCGGATCCCCCGCACCACGACAGCAAACCGCGGGAGAACGGAGCCGACGCGGAGAAATGCCGGGAACGGGCCCGAACGGCTGACGCAGTAGGCCGGGGCAGCAGCGTTCGCACGCCCGTCCCAGTCGTGACACCAGAAGTTGCCCTCTCGGCCTGGGCGGCACCCGGCCTCCTGTCCGAAAGCGCCGGGTGACCGCACACCGCTTGTGCGTGACGGAGCCGAGCACGCCGAAGGCGCCGAGGTGCGGCGAGACGAGGAGAAGGAGAGCGGTCCGACCATCTGGTCGTGCAAGGAAACGGATCGGGATGGTCCGCAGGTTCACCGATCTCACGCAGTAACCCCCTGTCCAGCTGGTCCCCCACCCGCGGTCAGCAACCCACACCTGGATGCCGGGGAGCGGGCATGGGGGATGGCCGAGCCGCATCGCGGTCGATGGTCTCCAGCCCGTGAGCCACCGGCCCGGGGCCCTTGTCCTTTCCGGTCGCAGTGGCCTCCTGGCCAGTGCGGTTCTACTGTGGGGACATATCCAGTAGCTCCTTGGAGCGCATCATGATCGGCATCCTCGGACTCGTCATCCTGCTCGCGGCGGCAGTCGTCGGTGTGGCCGGTGTTCTCACCAACGGTGGCAGCGAGCACGAACTCACGGGCGGATTCTCGGTATTCGGCTACGGCATGACCGGCTCCACCGGCATGCTGTTCCTGTACGGCATCGTCGTCGGGGCGGCGGCTCTGTTGGGGCTGGCCCTGCTCTTCACCGGTGCACGACACCACACCTCACGCCATGGCAGCACCAAGCGCCACGGACTCAAGCAGTCGCACCATGCGGCGGCCGCTGCCGACAACGAACGCCGCGACCTGACCGGCCAACGCGGAACCGGCCGCGCAGAGACGGCAATCGTGCGGGGAGCCGACTCGCCCCGCAGCGACCGTCCTGTCGAACCGCACGGCGGTCATCGCAGGAGACTGCACTGGTTCGGGCACCGAGCCGCCCACCGGTAGGCCACCACCGCACGCGCAGATCGCTGAGCGGCCGACGCCACCCGCACCTGCCCCCCGCAGACACCTCACCCAAGGTGGCCACCCATGAGTATCTCGAAGAAGATCGCGCACAAAGCCGAAGCCATGAAAGGCGACGCCAAGAAGACGAGCGGCCGCGCCACCGGCAGTCGGCGCCTGCAGGCCGAAGGCCGCGGAGACCAAGTCAAGGGCAACATCAAGCAGGCCGCGACCAAAATCAGGGACGCCTTCAAGCACTGACCGGTCCGCCCGTCGACCTGACCATGGCACGGGTCGGTGGTCATGCGAACCAGGGGCCGGCCCCGGCCACGCTGCCGTCACCGTTGTGCCGGCTGAAGTTTTCGCGGGCACCAGCTGATCGGAGCTACGGGTCAGGCCGCAGCCGGTCGGCGATGTGGATGCGGTCGACCTCGTTCAGATACCGGGGCGGGCCAGGAGGCGGTTCCTCCGGGCCGACAGGAGGAACCGCCTCCTTACCCTTGGGCGGCGAGTGCCGGCCATTGCGCCACCGCTTGCCCGTGCGCAAGTTGATGCCGCCGATCCGTGCCGCTTCCACCGTGCTGGAGCCCTGCTCCATGAGCTCGAATTATGCGGCCCGTTCACGGGTCAGCTTCGTCGGGCCCTGCGGCTTCCGTCTCCCGGATCTCGAAGTCCATCGCACCCCTTGAGCTGGGGTGTTGCGACGACCACTAGAACCTAAGAACAGCCTGGGGCTTATCCGTTACCAATGAGCGGTAAACCGCGCACCCAGCGCCCTTCCGGAAACGTTGCCCTCCGGGGGGATCAATATCTATTCCCGCGAGGTGAGAGTTCAGCGAGCCATACAGACAGAGTTTTTGCCGCAACGAACAGCATGAAATTATTCAGCATACACAGGCCGCCCCAGCGTGCTACTGTCGTTCTCAGTTGCAGTTGTGGTTCCCAAAACTTCAAGTGCCCCCACTCGGCTCCTGCCGGTGGGAGCGCTTTTGTATTTCCGGTCATTTTCCGGGCGGGGTAATCATCGCGGCGACACGGCGTCCGCGCAGTGCGGATTCCGATGCACTGCCCCAAAGGAGATATGACATGGCTGCTGGTACCGTGAAGTGGTTCAACGCGGAAAAGGGCTTCGGCTTCATCGAGCAGGACGGTGGCGGCGCTGACGTGTTCGCCCACTACTCGAACATCGCCGCCCAGGGCTTCCGTGAGCTGCTCGAAGGCCAGAAGGTGAACTTCGACATCGCGCAGGGCCAGAAGGGCCCGACGGCCGAGAACATCGTTCCGGCCTGACGCTGACGCACACTTTGTAGCTGGGGCCCGCATCCTTCGGGGTGCGGGCCCCAGCTGCACCCATTTCCCGCAGCGGTTTCACCTGCGGGACGACTCGGAGGAATCCGCAGTCTCACCACGCGCGGGTCCTCCTTCAGGGATGCAGGCGCATCCTGAAGAGCTACACCGCAGTCGACGCCCGGATTTTACGCCCCCGCCGCGTCTCCCATTTCAGCACCCGCGCCCGCGCGGATTTCCGCCGGCCGGACCTGCTTTCTTTTACCATCGGTCCATACTTGTAATTCCCCGTGCCGCTCATCGCTGGCGGGAATTCCTTGATATGCGCCGCATCGAGGAAGGTTCCGCATGAACCGCACACGCACGAACGACCGCTCCGCCCGCACCCGTAATGGCAGTGCCGACGCCGGAAAGGGCGGCAGCCGCTTCGGCTCGCCGGCACCGCGCCGTTCCGGCGGGACGGCCCGTTCCGGCGGTTACGGCCGCCGACCCGCCGCAGTGCAGGGTGAGTTCGCGCTCCCCAAGACGATCACCCCTGCGCTGCCTGCCGTGGAGGGCTTTGCTGATCTCGGCATGCCTGAGCAACTACTGGCCGAACTCGGCAAGCAGGGCGTGACCGCGCCGTTCCCGATCCAGGGCGCGACGCTGCCGAACTCTCTGGCGGGCCGTGACGTCCTGGGCCGCGGGCGCACCGGTTCCGGCAAGACCCTCGCCTTCGGCCTCGCCCTGCTCGCCCGCACCGCCGGGCAGCGTGCTGAGTCCCGCCAGCCGCTGGGACTGATCCTCGTACCGACGCGTGAGCTGGCGCAGCAGGTGTCCGACGCGCTCACTCCGTACGCCCGCTCAGTCAAGCTGCGGATGGCCACGGTGGTGGGCGGGATGTCGATCGGCAAGCAGGCCGGCGCGCTGCGAGGCGGGGCCGAGGTCGTCGTCGCGACCCCGGGCCGGCTCAAGGACCTCATCGACCGTGGCGACTGCCGGCTGAACCAGGTGGGCATCACGGTGCTGGACGAGGCTGACCAGATGGCTGACATGGGTTTCATGCCGCAGGTCACCGCGTTGCTCGACCAGGTGCGTCCGGAGGGGCAGCGGATGCTGTTCTCCGCCACCTTGGACCGTAACGTCGACCTGCTGGTGCGGCGTTATCTGACCGACCCCGTCGTGCATTCGGTCGACCCGTCGGCCGGTGCGGTCACGACGATGGAGCACCACGTCCTGCACGTCCACGGCGCCGACAAGCACGCCGCCACGACCGAGATCGCCGCCCGCGACGGCCGCGTGATCATGTTCCTGGACACCAAGCACGCCGTCGACCGGCTGACCCAGGACCTGCTCAACAGCGGGGTCCGGGCCGCCGCGCTGCACGGCGGCAAGTCGCAGCCGCAGCGCACCCGCACCCTGACGCAGTTCAAGTCCGGTCATGTGACGGTGCTGGTGGCCACCAACGTCGCCGCCCGCGGCATCCACGTCGACAACCTCGACCTCGTCGTCAACGTCGACCCGCCCACCGACCACAAGGACTACCTCCACCGCGGGGGCCGTACCGCCCGCGCCGGCGAGTCCGGCAGCGTCGTCACGCTCGTCACACCGAACCAGCGTCGAGGCATGGTCCGCCTCATGTCGGACGCCGGTATCCGGCCGCAGACCACCCAGATCCGCTCGGGCGAAGAGGCCCTGAGCCGGATCACCGGCGCCCAGGCCCCGTCCGGCATCCCGGTCGTCATTACCGCTCCGGTGGTCGAACGCTCCAAGCGCAGTGCCTCCTCCCGAGGCCGGCGCCGCCCCTCTTCGGCGACCCGGCGCGAGCCCGTACGCCAGTCCGTCTTCGATGCGGTGGCCTAGAACCTTCGTGATCAGGAAGCTGACCCATCTCTGCAGGAGGCACCTTTTGTCGCTGGTTCAGATGCAGCCCCGCCCGGCAAGCGCCAACCCCGTGCACAGGACGGTGGTTGAGGTCATGGACGCGGCCGGACCGCAGGTCTGTGACGACATGAGCGTCGAGGTGGCACTGGCCGTCATGGCCGCCGCCCGCACGGGTCGACTGGTTGTTTGCGACCAGGACGGCCAGTGCACCGGCCTGGTCACCCGAACCGACCTCACCGCCGTCCGCGGCAGCTCCGCTTACACGGACCGCGTCCAGCTGCGCGACATCCTCGGCGACCACGGATCGTTCACCTCACCCGTGACCACTGCGGCCGAAGCCGAGCCCGTGATGCGCTCCCGTCGGCTCGATGCCCCGCCGATGGCCGGCGAGCAAGGCAGCGCCCTGGGCATTCTCGCCCTCTCCCGCTGAACCGTCTCCCCCTGGTCGGGCTGTTCTCCCCTTCTCGCTGTGAGGTCACATGCGTTGCATCATCGCCCGCTTCCCCTTCGAGCTCACCAAGAGCGGCGTGCTGGAATCGATGAAGGGCGTCAAGCCCGAACCGGTCACCGGCGAAACGGTGACCATCGGCCGCCGCCACTACCCCGTCAAGCAAGTCGGCCAGGTCATCACCCGCCAGGACCGCCGTGACTTCAGCGCCGCCGAAGTCCTCCGGGCCATGACTCAGCTCGGCTTCACCTGCCGCCCCCTCCCCAAGGCCGCACCCGTACGCATCCTCAGCCCGCTCCAGCAAGCCTCCGCGATGCTCGGCACCCCCGTGTCCGTCTGACCGAGGGAACAGGCACGAGCCGACACCTGTACGCGGTGTGGGCCCGACCGGCGCGCGCCGGTCGGGCCCACACCGCGTACAGCGGGTTCTCCTCGCAGTGGTTGCTCAGCGGTCGGAATAGCTGAAGTCGCCCACGGTCCAGGCGCTGACGTCCTCGATCGCGACGCGGTACATCCCGCCCGTCTCCGGGATCCCGACTGTGCCCTGCAGGATCCGGGCGACATGGAAGTGCAGGTGCGTAGGCGGCCCGTTCCTCGCGGGGGTGTCGAAGACGGCGGAGAACTCGCCCAAGCGGTCCGAATCCGTCAGTACCTCCGATACCCTCTGCCGCCACACTGCTTCGGGAGCCAGCCGACCGGTGAGGACAGCACCACCGGTGACCACGGTCAGGGACATCTGATTGCTCTGCCGGGACTCCACCAGGGCGGCGACGTCAACCAGCAGCTCGTCAGGCTTCGACATGAGGCAGATTATATTTTCCGGCCGTCCGGCTGCTTGAGCGGTGGCGCTACCGGGCAAGACGGGCGCTTATGGTCTTGCCGCCGGAGGCCCGGCGGGTGACCGCGGTGGCGCGGGTGAGGCGGTTGACCATGGCCAGCCAAAGCCTCCGGTGCCGCCGTTCAGGTCAGGGGTGCGCATGCGCGGCGCATGCCGACTGGGGTCGTGGACGGCCACCTCGATGGTGTCGGGGTGCGCAGTCAGTTCTCATGTGCAGCGGCCCCCGCCGTGGCGCAGGGCGTTGGTGACGAGCTCGGACACGACCAAGACCACGGCGTCCGCTGCGTCAGGGGCCACGGCCGGCTGTCGCAGGCAGGTGAGGAAGGCCCGTGCCGTATCACGTGCGTCGGCAACGGCTGTCGCGGAACGGGCGGTTGTGGCGTTGACGGCCATCATGTTCATCAGGGTCACCCTGGTCTCAGGATCGTCCATGCCCGGCCTTTGCCTACCCGACCTCTGAGCCCCGCCCCTCCAGCCGCCAACCCGGCAGAGCCGCAGTGCTTGCCGGAGAAACTGACGGCCACAGTCGACGCGTGGCGGCACGCTGTCGTGCGCCCGCGCAGCCCGTGCCACGGTGCCGGCCCCACGGCCTGCTCGAAATCGGGTGCCCGCGCCGGGCTCGAGGAGGCGGCCCATCCGAGGCGACGCTACCGGCCGGGCGAGCACGAGAGAGTGACCGCGGGCTGAGAAGCAGATCCTCGTTGAGGCGCTGACGCGGCAGCAGGAGCGCCAGTCTGCGAAGTGCGGCACCAGCACCGGCGTGCACCGCTTCCACGAGCTGCTCGGTCATCGGGCCGGGACCGTCAAGGCCGGCACAGGCCCTCGTGCCACGCCCGTCACCGGTCGGCCTGTCGGGTGTTACGGCCGGAAACATGAGATGCCCAGGGGGGCCGGTACCCGCCGACGGTAGCCGCGGCGCAGTCGGCGGCGTCACGGGAAGCCCGACGGGCTGCGCGGCCTGTGGGTCACTCCGAGCGCCGGACCCGAGCTTCGGGGCTGCTCCCGACCATCCATAGACCGGGCGAGGCGGGATACCTCATGTTCAGCGCGCGGAAATCTATGCCCGCTGGAGTAGACATTGAGTAGTGGTGTGGTTATGGTTTCTCTCGTAGCCGAGATCGAGCGAGGCCCGGCAGAGATGAACTGCCAGGCAGCAGTACACGCAGTTGCAGTTCGCAGGACGGTGCGGTGGTGGAGTTCCGAAGCCAGGGTTGTTGCAGGACGGCGACGGGACTGACGACCGGACCGGGTGGCCCGCAGTGATCAGGGGCCGCCGTGAGCAGTACCGCAGTTGACGCGGTGGCAGTACCCGCAAGTGAAGTTCGCAGTACCCAGCAGTGAAGTCAGCGAGCAGCACCTCGGTGAAGGCGTCGGCTGCGGACGCGCGCACCGGGAAGTTCGGCAGTGGGGTTCTAAGCCAGAGCAGACGCAGGACGGGCAACGGGGCTGGCTGCCGAAGAGTGGCGCTGCGCGAGGCCACCAGTAGTTCGCAGTATCAGCAGTGCAAGCAATACGCAGTACCCGTTTGGTAAGTGATCGGTTCAGAGGGAAGAACGGAGGAACCCGCGCCATCAGGATCGCCCGGGCGGAAGGCTTGAGCCCGGGTACCGCAGGACATCGATAGTGAGGTGGTCTCCGGTCAAGCAACCGCGATCCCCGCATTGCCCGTCCTCTCCCGGCTGGGCCTGCGGACACAGAAGGCCGGCGCAGTATCAGGGCCGGCAGATGGTGTAGCAGTTCCTTCGGGGCCCTGGTGCCAGTACGGCACCAGGGCCCCTCCACGCGTTCCACAGAGAGGTGCGATGACAGCAGACGACTCGTACGGCCGTCTCGACGACGACGACTACCCCGCCTACACCATGGGTCGAGCTGCCGAGATGCTCGGCACCACCCCCAACTTTCTCCGCGCCATCGGTGAGGCCCGGCTGATCACCCCGCTCCGCTCGGAGGGCGGCCACCGCCGCTACTCCCGTTACCAGCTGCGCATCGCGGCCCGCGCCCGGGAACTCGTCGACCAGGGCACCCCCATCGAGGCCGCCTGCCGCATCGTCATCCTCGAAGACCAGCTCGAAGAAGCCCAGCGCATCAACGCCGAACACCGCCGCGCCGTCGGACCACCCAACCCACCGACTGCGGCATGAGATGAGCGTGCCCGCCGGTATCGGCGGGCACCGCACGCACAGCCCCGGTGTGCGGCGTGATCGTTCCTGTGGTGACGTGGTGTGCGGGGCGTGTAGCGTCTGCGTAGCTGTCGTGGTTCGGAATTCCCCTTTGCCCACGCCTTGGTGTGGGCGTTTTGCTGTGCTGTGCCGCAGGAACCAGGGCGATCACCTCTGCCTTCTGCATGGAGTGGGAGGCGTTCATCGACTGGAAGGCATGACTATGGCTACGGGAACCGTGAAGTGGTTCAACGCGGAGAAGGGCTTCGGCTTCATCGCCCAGGACGGCGGCGGCCCGGATGTCTTCGCGCACTACTCCGCAATCAACTCCTCGGGCTTCCGTGAGCTCCAAGAGGGCCAGGCCGTGACGTTCGACGTCACCCAGGGCCAGAAGGGCCCTCAGGCGGAGAACATCGACCCGGCCTGACATCATCAGCCGTACCTGCGGCGACGCGACGGAGCAGGCACGGAAGACAGACACGCAACACATGTCCAGGGCCGCGCAGCGCACGCCGTGCGGCCCTCTGCCTTTCTCCGGCGGCTTGAGAGACGAGGCCGGGATTGCCGGGTGTCGTGAGAGTACGAGCCCGCACGCGGCTCGGATGCAGGCGAGTCAGGCGAGGCGGGCGCTGCCGTGGGTCTAGGTCTGTTCGCGTAAGGCGGCCATGAGTTCGCGATCCTGACCGTCGGCAATGTCACGGACAAGACGGGTCCCTGCCAGGGATGGCCCTCCTGTCCGAACGATCCCACCGGGTTCTCTCGTCTCCGGCCTCAACTGCGGCGCGGCCTCAGCGGGTATGGCAGCTGGCGGCAGCCTCCCTCCGGCATCCCCCGTACCGCCGTAGGCGCTGATCCGGCAGGCGACTACGGCGATAACACCGTCGTCGGGAGTGAAGCGCTTGACTGTCTGCCCGGCTGCCCCTCCGCCCTGGCCTCGGGACGTCGGAAACGTGGTGACGCGAGCGCCAGGGCAGCGCTGTGGTCAGTAGGCGGCGAGGGAGATGGCGACGTAGTGCGCGGTGAAGGCTGCCACGGTCAGGGCGTGGAACACCTCGTGATAGCCGAACCAGCGGGGAGAGGGGTCGGGGCGTCGGAGGGCGTAGACCACCGCGCCCGCGCTGTAGAGGAGACCGCCGGTCACGATCAGCGTGAGTACGGCCGCTCCGCCGGTGTGCAGGAAGTCGGGCAGGTAGCGCACCGGCGCCCAGCCCAGAGCCAGGTAGCAGGGGGTGTACAGCCAGCGGGGAGCGCCGACCCACAGGACGCGGAAGGCGATGCCGACCAGCGCGCCCGACCATACGATCCACAGCAGGACTGCTCGCTGGTCAGCGGGGAGGAGCACGGCCAGAGGGGTGCAGGTGCCGGCGATGATCAGGAAGATGTTGGCGTGGTCGAGGCGACGCAGAACGGCCTCGCCGAGTGGCCCCCAGGTGCCCAGGTGGTAGATGGCGCTCGTCCCGAACAGCAGCCAGGCGGTAACGGAGTACACGGTGCAGGACAGGGCCAGCTGCGGCGCCCGGGCCAGGCAAATAAGGACGATGCCCGCGATCAACGAGGCGGGGACCATCGCGGCGTGCAGCCAGCCACGCAGCCTCGGCTTGATCGGCTCGACCAGGTCGGCCGCCCTCTCCGCCAGGGCGGCAAGCGGGTGAGCCTCTTCCCCGGCATTGCCGTGGTGTGAACCGCGGGGGAGGCTGGCTGAAGCGTCCCCTTCTCCTTTAACCGGCGCGGAGGAAAAGCTTCCGCCGTCGGCGTCGTCGAGGGACACAGGTTCCCGTCCTGTCTGGGACTTCTGGGCATCGCTGGCAACCATGTGGCCATGCTAGGAGCCGTCCTCAGCAGCGTTCCCAGAGGTCGGCCTCGTGCCACCAACTGGGCCTGCGGAAGTCGTGGTGCCGGACACGATCGTCGTGAGGAAGGTCTGATCCAAGACTGGGAGCCATCTGGGAGCCGACCCGCTCGCCGAGCCCTCCCTACACCACTCGAAACCCACCGAAGCCAACGCCCTCCAGGACGCCGACCGTCAAGCGGTCCGCCCAGGTCGGAACGCCCCGTCCTGTCCCGAGGACTTGGACACCGTGTTGTCGAACGTGCTGGCCGCTGTATCCCGTTGATGCCCAAGCTCAGAGCGCGGGTTCGATTCCCGTCACCCGCTCCATAGTTGAGGCCCAGGTCGGCGACCTGAGCCTCAACTATGAGGGCACGCCATGCCCCACGGCGGTCCAGCGTCGTGGAGGCGAAGTCGGCCGATGTCCTGCGGACGCAGGTAAGAGTTCGGCACCATCGCCCCGTGGGCAGAGCTGAGCCGGGGGGAAGATGCCGTTCACAGGAACTACCAGAGTGCGCGTTGCTGCATTCACGTTGCGCAGATGGGCACGACTCCGCACGTGGCGCCGCCGAGTCAACAGAGTGGCCGTAGAAACCGAGATCACGCGGTTGGACAGAGCCTTAACGACCTTGTCCATCTCAGACACGGCACTACCGCACACGCGGGCGGCTCTCCACACCAGTCGCACAACTCTGGAGACCATGCCCTATGGATCGGTGCTCGCCGTCTTCGCAGCTTGGATAATGAGCGTGCGGGTGATCAAGGTGCTCGCGGAGGCTGCCCTCCAAGTCACCACCTATCTACACCTGTCGGGTTTCGAGCGTGCACTAGCCCATTTCCTGTGGGTCTGGAGACATTTCGGCGACAACAAGCTCGTAACCGAGGTCCCCGCCGGAGACTTCCTGAGCATGGTGATCGTCATAGTTGGCCCATTCGGCGTCGCGTTTTGGTGGCTGATAAACCGACGGCTGGCGAGAGGAGCGCAGTACCGCCACAAGACCAGCCTCTGCGCGCTCAGGGCGCTCACCCAGTGCGCGGAGGCGTACGTGCAGGAGCCCGGCGAGCGACGGTCAGCTCTCCGCCAACTGGACATCAGCTCCAGGGAGGTAGAGCGGGCCCTCTTGCACGCGCCTAACGCGGTGGGCACCATGCCACGGCGATCCTGCAGAGAGTGATCGCCACGCTGGGCCTGCGGGAGCGGCTGGCCCACCGGCCCCCGCAGCTGTCCGGCGGTCAGCAGCAGCGAGTCGCCTGCGCCCGCGCGCTGTTGAATCAGCCGGAGATCATCTTCGCGGACGAGCCCACCGGGAACCTCGATTCCCGGGCCGGGGCCGATGTGCTGCGGCTCCTCCGGGAGTCGGTCCGGCAGCTCGGGCAGACCATCGTCATGGTGACGCACGACCCGGTGGCCGCCTCCTACGCCGACCGCGTGGTCTTCCTCGCCGACGGCAGGATCGTCGACGAACTGCAGCAGCCGACGGCGGACCGGGTGCTGGACCGTATGCGGATGTTCGACCCCGCGGGCGGCGCCTGAACCCCTCGGTCATGCATTCGCCCCCACTCCTCCAGCGGGTGTCGCAGGTTCGCATCCTGCCGGGGGTACAGAAGAAGGGGCCGGTCCCGGAGGGGATTCTCCTGGGCCGGCCCCTGGGCGTTCAGGGCTCCGTGCTCCGCGTGTCGCGCCGTCCGCTGCGTCGGTGCGGAGGGGGCAGTCGCCGACAGGCGCCCCGCATTGGCATCCAACGGGTGAATCAGGCCATGTGGTGCGTGGCGGGTGGTGGGACGAGGGGAAGGACATCTCGCACCGGACTTGCGATGGGCAGGGAGCGTCCCGATGTCGAAGTTTCTGATCCAGGCCAGCTATACGTCCGAGGGCACCAAGGGGCTGCTCAAAGAGGGTGCGAGTGGGCGTCGGGCTGCCGTCGAGCAGGTTGTCACGGCCCTTGGCGGGGAGGTCGAGGCCGTGTACTTCGCCTTCGGGGAGGACGACGTCGTGCTCATCATCGACCTCCCCGACCCGGTCTCCATGGCCGCCATCAGCCTCACCGTCAAGGCCAGCGGGGCCCTGCACACCCGTGCCACGCCCCTGCTCACCGTCGAGGAGATCGACGAGGCGGCCCGCCGGCAAGTCCCCTTCCGCGCCCCCAGCGTGTAGGGCGAGGGCGGGGATCGACCAAGTCTCACGGATACATCGCGGTCCGGCTGGGGACTCGGTTCCGGGCCATGACGCCGGACTGCGCGCCGTCCGGGCCCCCGGCCGCTGACCGCTGACCGCTGCGTGCGCGGCATGCTCGTGAGGTCTGTCGAGTCGGCCGGCAGCCGTCCTGTCGCGCACGCGATGTGGTCGGCGGGACGGGCGTGCTCTCAGGGGACCTCGGGCCGGGGCGGATTGTGGTGCCAGGTGGTGAGGGTGGTGGCGATGCTGCGGCGGGCCCAGGAGGCCTCGGGGGGAGTGGCGGCGAGGGTGGGAGCCTGGGCGGTTCTGGTGGAGAGGGCGGTCAGGGCGGCCAGGACGGCTGCCAGCTCTTCGGGGGTGGGGCTGCCGGAGAGGATGCGGAAGGTCATGAGGGCTGGTTTCCGTGCTTGCGGTGCGGGAGCGGGGCGGTCTTGCCGGTGAGCATGCGGAGGCCGGCGGCCAGGATCCGGCGGGTGTGCTGCGGTGCGATCACGTCGTCGACCAGGCCGCGTTCGGCGGCGTAGTACGGGTGCATGAGCTCGGAGCGGTAGGCGGCCACCCGCTCGGCCCGGGCCGCTTCCGGGTCGTCGGCCGCGGCGATCTCCCGGCGGAAGATGACATTGGCGGCGCCCTCGGCGCCCATGACGGCGATCTCGTTGCAGGGCCAGGCGTACGAGAGGTCGGCGCCGGTGGAGCGGGAGTCCATGACGATGTAGGCGCCACCGTAGGCCTTGCGCAGCACCAGGGAGATCCGCGGGACGGTGGCGTTGCAGTAGGCGTAGAGCAGCTTGGCGCCGTGGCGGATGATGCCGCCGTGCTCCTGGTCGACGCCGGGCAGGAAGCCGGGGACGTCGACGAGGGTGACGAGGGGGATGTTGAAGGCGTCGCAGAGGGCGACGAACCGGGCCGCCTTCTCGGACGCGTGGATGTCCAGCACGCCCGCCAGCGCCATCGGCTGGTTGGCCACCACGCCCACCGGGCGGCCGTCGAGCCGGCCGAGGGCGCAGAGGATGTTGGTGGCCCAGCGTTCGTGGATTTCGAGGTATTCGCCGTCGTCGAGGATCTCGCGGAGGACCTCGCGCATGTCGTAGGGGCGGGAGGGGTCCGCGGGGACGAGGTCGAGGAGGGCGTCGCAGGAGCGGTCGGCCGGGTCGTCGGGGGCGTGTGACGGCGGGGACTCGGTGCTGTTCTGCGGGAGGAGGGAGAGGAGGTAGCGGACCTCTTCGAGGCAGGTCTCCTCGTCGTCGTACGCGAAGTGGGCGACGCCCGAGGTCTCGGCGTGCACATCGGCGCCGCCGAGTCCGTTCTGGGTGACGGACTCTCCGGTGACGGCCTGGATGACGTCGGGTCCGGTGATGAACATCTGGGAGGTGCCGCGGACCATGAAGACGAAATCGGTGAGGGCGGGGCTGTAGGCGGCGCCGCCGGCGCAGGGGCCGAGCATCACGGAGATCTGCGGGATGACGCCCGAGGCCTTGGTGTTGCGCTGGAAGATGCCGCCGTAGCCGGCGAGGGCGGTGACGCCTTCCTGGATGCGGGCGCCGGCGCCGTCGTTGAGGGAGACGAGGGGCGCGCCGGCCTGCAGCGCCAGGTCCATGACCTTGTGGATCTTGGTGGCGTGGGCCTCCCCGAGGGCGCCGCCGAAGATCCGGAAGTCATGGGCGTAGACGAAGACGGTCCGGCCGTGGACCGTGCCCCAGCCGGTGATCACGCCGTCGGTGTGCGGCTTCTTCGCCTCCAGGCCGAAGCCGGTCGCGCGGTGCCGCCGCAGCGGTTCGACCTCGTGGAAGGACCCCTCGTCCAGGAGCAGTTCGATGCGTTCCCTGGCGGTCAGCTTGCCCTTGGCGTGCTGCCGTTCGGTCGCCTGCGCATCTCCGTCGGCGACGCTGCGGTGCATGCCTTCGAGTTCGACGGTACGGGTGCGGAGGGAGGGGATGGCGGAGGGGGCGGCGAAGCCTTCCTCCAGACCGTCGGCCAGGGGGGCCGCGGGCGGGGGGAGGGTGGCGGTAGGCGTGGCGGCGTCCATGTGCATGGTGGGATTCCCTTCCGTGTGCGGGATGGCGTTACTGGTCGGCGCCGTGCGGTCCGGGGACGGGCGCAGGACGGCCGGGCCGGGGCCTGCGCGACGTCGGCCCGGGCCCTCCGGGCGGCCCGCCCGCCGGGAGGGGCGCGCCGGTCACGGCGCGTTCCCCTCCACGGGGGCGGGCGGCAGGCGGACCGGTGACCGTTCGGAGGCGGTGAACGCATGGATCGAGATGCGGTCCCACACGCCGGCGACCGCGAAGGGGTCGTCGGCGACGAAGTCCGCCACCTCCTGCCGGGTCGGTGCCTCCACGACGAGGAGGCTGCCGATCGCCCCGGCTCCGTCGTCCGGCACCAACGGGCCGTAGAGCACCGGCCGAAGGCCCGCCGTCCGGAGCCGGGCCGAGTGCGCGGGCCGGGTGGCTGCCCGGAGTGCGGCGGTGTCCGGACCGTCCAGGCAGTGGATCACCCACAGCATGTGCTTCTCCTTGTGGTGGTGTGAGGGGGTGGGAGCGGGAGGGGCTGTCGGGGGCCGGACCGTGGGCGGCGTGAGCGGGGCCCGTCGTGGGCACCCGCCCTCGCTCGTCTGCGCCCTTCGGTCCTCGGGCGGCCTCGTCCGCCTCTCCCGCCCGGTCAGACCGCGACGCTCTCGGCCGGTGCGGTCTGCTCACGGAGGCGGGTGACTTCCGAGGCCACGGCCTGCCGGGCGGCGAGGGCCTCCTGCTTGGCGCTGATCTTCTCCGGGATCACGCGGTACTCGGCCTCGACCTCGGCGGCCGGCGCCGTCGCCTCGCCGTGGTGGAAGCCGACCCGGCAGCGGAAGACGGTGCCGACGGGGGTGCGCGTGTGCTCCAGGAGTTCGTAGCTGAGCGTGGCGGACATCGGGAACACGAAGCTGTGGAAGGAGGAGTCGACCGAGCTGATGACGAACCGGGTGCGGTCGGTGCCGGTGAGGAGGAACTGTTCGGTCACCACCGTCCAGAGCTGGCGGGCCGCTTCCAGCAGGGTGATGGCCGGTATGTGCTGGCCGGTGAGGTGGTCCTCCAGTACCTCGACCCGCTCGTCCAGTACGAGATCGGCGACGAACCGCCGCTCGCCGATCTGTCCGACCGGGCCGACGAGCACGTTGCGCTGTTTGTGCTTGTGCGTCAGGCGCTGTTCGGCGTGGGCCGGGAGGCCCTGCTTGCCGAAGGTGACGGCGGGCGTGCGCAGCTCCACGAGCTCGCGCAGTTCGTCCAGTTGGCCGGCGGAGAGCCCCTGGCCGACGCTGATGGCCAGGCTCTCGGGCAGGTCTCCGGTGCGCAGCCGGGTCAGCAGCGCGGAGTAGCCGATGGTCCCGCGGTTGGCGAGGAATTCCTCGAACCGGTCCCCTACGACGACAAGCGCTTCGGGTGCTTCCTGCGAGGCGTGCGACATGTCTCTTCCTCCTCGTGGTGGCGGATGACGATGGGTGGAGCAACAGGCGTGGCGGGTCTGGGGTACGGACGGATCGCCGTCCGCGGGGCGGGGCGGGCCGTCAGGCCGCGACCGCCGCCCGGCCGGCCATGTCCACGTACGCGTCGACCAGCGCCTTGAGCGTCCGTACGTCGGAGATGACGTACTCCTCCTCGAACGGGTCGAAGCCGAACTCGACCTCCAGCTGGATGACCAGCCGGGCGAGCAGCAGCGAACTGAGCCCGATCTTGTTCAGGATTTCGCTGCCGGTGAGGACCGGGATGGGCAGTTCGGCCTCGGCGAGCAGCCCGACGATCTCACTGTGGATCTTTCCCTGGATTTCCTGTGCATTCAGCATGTGATTCCTCCGTCTACGACGATGGTCTGGCCGGTGATGAACGAGGCACCGGGCGAGGTCAGGTACAGCACGGCATCGGCGATTTCATTGATATCGGCGAGCCGGCCGAGCGGGGTGCGCTTCTGAATACGTTCCTTGTTCCGGTCCGTCACCTCGACGGTCATATCGCTGTCGAAGAATCCCGGAACGATGGAATTCACCCGGATGTTGAAGGCGCCGAGTTCCCGGGCAAGACTGCGGCTGAATCCGTCGAGGCCGGCCTTGGCGGCGGAGTAGGCCGCCACCCCCCGGAACCCGCGGATGGCATTGATGGACGACACGTTGAGGATCTGGCCGCCGCCCTGCCGGGTCATCGCCCGCGCACAGCTCTGGGCAAGGGTGATGGGGGCCAGCAGATCCGCCGCGAGCAGCTGCTCGATCTTCTTGGGGGCGGTGGTGAGGAAGAGTTCCTGGTGCAGCACGGCCGCGTTGTTGATGAGCAGGTCGACGCGGCCGGCCCAGTCGATGACACCGCGGACGACGGCACGCAGCGCGGCCGGGTCGGTGAGCTCGGCGGCCTCCCAGCGGAAGCGGTCGGACCGCTCGGCCTGGAGATCCTTCACCCAGTCGTTGGCCGATCTGCTGAAGGTGGCCACCCGCCAGCCGTCGTCCAGCAGCCGGGTGACGAGCAGCCGGCCGAGCCCGCGGCTGCCGCCGCTGATCAGGGCGACCCGCTCGCCGTCCGGGGCGCTCATACCGCGCTCCGGATCTTCTTGAAGCGGTCGGAGTGCTGCGGCGCGGAGGCGAGTTCCACCAGCACCGGCACCTTGAAGGGCTCCAGCCGCCGGCCGCAGAACTCCCGTACCCGGCGGGTGACGGAACGCCGGTCCTCGTCCTCGATCAGGGTCACGGTGGCCTTGACGACCATCCCGGTGACCGGGCTGGGGCGCCCGCTGACCGTGGCCTCGGCGATGTTCTCCAGCTCCAGCAGGACGGACTCGACCTCGCTGGGATAGACCTTCTCGCCGCCGACGTTGATGATCTCGGAGTCGCGGCCCAGGATGCGGATCCACTCACCGTCCGTCCGGACGACGTCCTGGGTGTTGAAGAAACCCTCGTCGTCGAAGGGAGCGGGGGCGTTGAGGTAGCCGAGCATCGCCATTTCCGAGCGGATCCACAGCACGTTGTCGATGATCTTGTGCGCGAAGCCGGAGCTGCCGAGCTTGAGCCAGAGGCTGCCGTCGTCGCGCGAACGGGTCGGCAGGATGCCCAGCTCGGACAGGCCGTACGTCTGCTTCAGCCGGGCCCCGGGGAGCGCGTCGGTCAACCGCTCCAGGGTCCGCTCCGGCATCGGCTCGGTGCCGTAGGTGACCAGCTTGAGCGAGTCGGTGGCGTACTGCTCATGGGCGCCGGAGATCAGCACCATGTTCAGGAACGTCGGGGTGGTCGGCAGGATCTGGACGTGGTGGTCGGCGATCGCCTCGAACACCGCCTCCGGGGTGCGCTCGGCCACGGTGATCACGGTGCCGCCCTGACTGAGGGTGTGCAGCAGGGTGTTGACGCCGCCGATGTGGTCCAGGCTCAGGAACGACAGGATCCGGGACGGGCGGGTGGCCTCGCCGTAGCGCGCCAGGACCTTCTCGAAGTCCAGCACCGAGGCCTTGCTGCGGCCCGACGTGCCGGAGCTGAAGAGCACCAGGCCCGGGTGGCCGGCCTCGCGGAGCCGCGTGTACAGCTCGTGGTCGGCGCGGCTGCCGGTGGACTCGCAGTGGTGCGCGCCGCCCGGGTCGACCCGGATCACCGTCTCCACCATGGCCACGTCCAGGAACTCGGCGCGCTTGGCGGCGGGCAGCGTGGTCAGCGGCACCACGATCACACCGCGCTCGATCAGCGCCAGCAGCCCCGCGCAGGCCTCGGGCGAGTAGGCGCCCTCCAGCGTGACGACCTGGCCGGCGGTGACGTCGTGCCGGTCGAGGAACATCCGCCACTCGGCCACCAGACGCAGCAGGTCGTCGTAGCGGTAGCTGCGCTTTTCGAAGACCACGGCCTCGGCGTACCCGAAGGATTTCAGCCGGTCCAGAAACGGGTGGGTCATTTCTCGTCACTCCAAGGTGTTTTCGCCGGTGCGCATCAGAATTTTTCCGCTGTGGCGCTCGATCGCTTTTACCGCGGTGCCTTTTCGTTGCCTGAACTCTAGGCGCCCCTTTTCCGGGGTGACAACGCCTCACTTCCGGCAGCTCGGCTGGTGCATTCACCGGGCCAGGCACACCGGAATGGCCGGATGAGATATCCGTGCGGGGTGCCCGAATGGGGTGCGCGAAGGGTGTGTCCGAGGGGGGTGTGCGCATACCCGGTCCGAAGGGAGTGGCCAATGGGAGTGCCCAAAGGGGGCGCCCAAAGGGAGTGCCCACGTGGTGTACCCGGCCGGCCCGGCCGATTTACCGGGTGGCCGCGGAGGGCACCGGAGCGGCACCATGCGAGACGTAAAGCTGTACTGCCGTGACCTGTCCTGGGATGGCAGTGGGCGGCCGGCCTGCGCCGGCGCCCCCCGGCGCGTGCTGTCCGACGCCGCGCCCTGTTTCCGCGATGCGCCGAGCGCTCGCGGCACCATCCCAGGAGAAGTGATGATGCAGCAGATCCTGCCGTCCGCCGTCGCCTGCGTGGACACCACCGCGGACATCCCGGACGCCCCGACGGCTCCCGAAGAGGCGGCGGCACTGGAGGCGTGCACCGAGCCGCGCCGGCGGGAGTTCACCACCACCCGGCACTGCGCCCGCACCGCGATGGCCGCGCTCGGCGTGCCGCCGGCCGGTATCCCGTCGGGTCCCAAAGGCGAACCGCGGTGGCCCGCCGGGCTCATCGGCAGCATGACGCACTGCGACGGCTACCGCGCGGCGGCGCTCTCCCGCGCCTCCGACCTGCATGCGATGGGCATCGACGCGGAGCCGCACCGGCCACTGCCCCCGGGGGTGCTCGACAGCATCTCGGTGCCCGCGGAGCGAGAGCATCTCCGGTCACTGGAGCGGGAGTTCCCCGAGGTGCACTGGGGGACGGTGATGTTCAGCGCGAAGGAGACGGTCTACAAGGTGTTCAACCCGCTCACCGGCCGCTGGCTCGGCTTCCGGGACGCCCGGATGACGTTCGATCCGGGTGCGGGCACGTTCCGGGCCCGGCTGCTGGTGCCGGGCCCGGTGGTGGACGGCAAGCGGCTGACCTGGCTCACCGGCCACTGGTCGCTGCGCGAGGGGCTGGTCCTCACCGCCCTCGCGGTGCGACGGGGCCGTGCTGCGCGCTGATCCGTCGCACCGCGTCCGGCCTGCGGGCACGCAGCGGGCCGGCGGCCGCCGAGAGCACCGCCCAGTCCAGGGTCTGCGCGCGTTCGAGCAGTACGGGGTCGGCGCCGACGACGACCGGGTCCCCGACGACCTGGAGCATGTCGAGGTCGCTGGAGTGGTCGCCGTAACAGGAGCACTCCTCGGCCGACAGGCCCAGTGCGGCGAGCGTTTCGCGGACCGCGTCCGCCTTGATCGCACCGATCATCGGGCGCCGGATCTCGCCGGTGAGACGGCCGTCCTCGCCCACCAGCGGCTCGGAGCAGAGGATGAGGTCCGCCCCGAGGTCGTCGGCGAGCGGTTCCAGCAGCGCCCGGAACGATCCGGACACCAGGGCCACCAGGTCGCCGGCCAGGGCGTGCCGCCGCGCCGCGGCCCAGGCGGCGACCACGACGGCCGAGCCCTCGCGCCGGTAGGCGTCGTACCAGTCGCGGCCCGCCTGCGTCAGTTCGGCGTGGTCGACGCCGGCGAAGCGCCGGTAGTAGCGGCGGTTGATCTCCGTACGGGGAACGCCGGACGCCGCCTGGGAGTTCACCTCGGCCATGACGGCGTCGTACGCGCTGCCGTCATCGCCCTGGCGCGCCATCCAGAAGCGCAGGAAGTGGAACATGCTCTTGGTGTTGAGCAGCGTCTCGTCGACATCGAAGAACGCGGCTCGTTCACGGGTGCCCATAGGGACGTTCACCATCCAGAAACGGTGTCGGGCACCGGGACGGGCCCGGTGTGGGGGAAGGCGGAGGAGTCCGCGGTCTGCTCGGCGCACAGCCCTTCGCGAAGGGCTCGCGCGGCCGCCAGGGTGCGGTTGGGGCAGTTGAGCTTGGCGAGGATGTTGGCCACGAGGCGCTTGGCGCCGTGCTCGGAGATCCGCAGCCGGCGGGCGATCTGCTTGTTGCTGTAGCCGTCCACGAGCAGCACCAGCGTCTCGCGCTCACGGGGCGTCAGCCGGGGCGCGCCACCGGCGCGGACCTCGCCGTGGCCGGCCCGGCGCAGCAGGGTATGGGTGAGGGCGGCGGGGATGTAGGTCTCCCCGGCGGCCGTGGCGGCCAGACTCTCGGTGAGGGTCTGGGTGCTCAGGTCGCCGGAGACCAGCAGGGACGCACCGGGCAGGATCCCCGCCTGCCCGATCGTCGCGTCCTCGGTGTCCGGCAGCAGGAGCAGGATCCGCAGGCCGTCGTGGGTGGCGCGACGCAGGGCGACTTCGCCCGCCGGATCGACGGCGTCCGGGGTGGTCAGCAGAATGCTGGTCCGTGGATCGCGCACGGCGGCGACCGCGTCGGCGAGGGCCGCGTGGGCGGTGCAGTGGCCCATGGACTCCACGGACCGCAGCATGCCCACCATGCCGAAGCGCTGCAGCTCGTTGGGTATCGCGAGGAAGACCGCCGGCGGTGCAGCAAGGGCGGGTGGCGCCGCACTGTGTCGCAACATGAAATCTGAACCCCCATCTGGGTGCATGCGATTGCACCCACGTCACGGACGCTAGCCGTGCGCAGGGCTCAGCAGGGCTCCACTACCCCCTAGTCCGGGCGGCCGGTGCTCAGAAAGGAGTAGCAGCTGGACCCGGAGCGGTATCGGGTGTCCAGCTGCCGGATGGAGGATGCGGCGTCATGCCCCCACGGTGGAGGGGAACGAGCCGGCCACGGCCTGGCGGGCGAACTCGACCACCTGGGTGCGCAGATCGGCCTGCGCCGCGGTCTCTCCGAGGATCAGCCGGGTCATCTGCGGCACCGCGTTCGGCCAGGCGGCGAGCCCGATCAGGCTCAGCAGGCAGGCGGCCACCTTCGGGGCGTCGTCGGTGCCGAAGGTCGCGGCGAGGGCCTGGACCTTGCGCTCGTAGTGGCCGGCGCGACGGGCCTCGTTGGGCAGCACGTCGTCCCGGTAGTGCAGCCCCTCCCACAGGAACAGGCGCACCAGCTCCGGGTGGGCGCTGTGGAAGTCGTAGACCCGGCCCACGTACTCGGCGGGGTCGTCGCCGGGCTCCAGCGGTACGGCCTCGGCCAGCTCGTCCAGGGCGCCGGCCACCACCAGGTCGAAGAGCTTCTGCTTGTTCCCGAAGTAGCCGTAGATGCGCTCCTTGTTCACGCCCGCCAGCTCGGCGATGCGGTCCACGCGGGCGCCCGCAATGCCGTGAGCTGCGAATTCCTTCTTGGCGGCGGCGAGCAGCCGGGCCTTGGTCTGGGTCGTGTCCTGGGTCATGGCTCCAGCGTAGAGCGGTTCCCCCCAGAAGCCAACCAACTAGATGGTTGACAACCAACTGGTTGGTTGCCTACCTTCAGAGTGTCGCCGCAACGGGAACCCGGAATCGGGCCCCCGACCGGCCCCAGGACACGCAACACCCGTACGCCCCGCACCACTTGCACGCCTTGCCCGTACGCCCCCGCGTCCACGGCCCTTCCGAGCAGAGTGAGGACCCCGCCCCATGGCTGCCACCACCACCAGCGACGTCGCCCGCACCGGTCTGGCGCTGTCCCGAGCCGGCCTTCCGTTCCACGGAGGGTGGGAGGCGGCCGGAACACGCCGGGAGACGCACGACGGCCGCCCCGTCACCGTCGTCCGCTTCCAGCAGCCCGCCCCGCAGCAGTCCGCTCTCTCCGGCGGGCCCCACCTGAGCGTGGTGCTCGACGACGAGGACGTCCTCCTCGGCTACACCCGGCTCGCCGTACCCCCACCGGGTGCGGAGCGGGAGCTGCCCGGCGAGGACGAGGCCCGCACCGCGGCCTTCCGGTTCCTGACCGGGCTCGACCCGCAGTACGCCGCCGCGCTGGCCGTCCAGTGGGTCGCCCCGCACCACGAGCAGATCGCCGGCCCCGGGAACGAACCCGTCACGGTCTCCGGCACCAAGGTCAAAACCCGCCACCCGGACGGCCTGTACGCCTGGGTCGTGATCGGAGCCGACCGCACCGTCCTGACCTTCGAACGCGATATCCGCTGGGACTCCGCCGCCGGCCGCCGCGGCACCGAGATGTGGCTGCACGACCGCTGGATCGCCGCCCGCGAGGGCGCCGGCATCCAGCCGTCCGCGCCGTACGCCCTCGTATGAGTTCCGACCGCCCCGCCCACCCGCTTCGCACCGCCATCGAGGAGAACGCCATGACCACCATGACCACCGCGCCCGCCGTCACCGCCGACCGCACCGCTCAGCACGCCGCCCCGCAGCACGCCGCCCCGGCTCCGGCTCCGGCGCTCCCCTCCGTGCACATGCGGGCCCTGCTGACCTGGCTGGCCGTCTACCCCTGCATCACCCTCGCGCAGATCGCGCTCGGCCCGGCGCTGATGCCGCTGCCCGTGGCCCTGCGCGTCCTGGTCATCACCGGGCTGGTGGTCCCGCTCGTGGTCTACGTCCTGGTGCCGAATCTGCTCAAGGTCCGGGCCGCCGTGCTGCGGCGGAAGCAGGGCTGAGATCGGCCGGCCGTGTCCGGCGCGAGCACGAGCCCCACGCGCGGCCGGCGGGCGGAAGACGGGACAGCCGTCTCCCGCCCGCCGGCCGCTCGGGCAACCCCTGTGGCTGAAAGCACAGTCGGCTAAGCTGCCTTCGCATTGTGCGGTTGGAAATGAGCCACCGCCCGGCCAGGGCGGCGGACATTCCGCTGGGGGAGGACACAAGTGCTGGTCACGAAAAGGCTGCTGCCCGTCTGCGTCACCGGTCCGCACACCAGACGTGCGGGGAAGGCGGGCGTATGAACGGCGAGGCACCGCTCCACAGAGCAGGCACCGTTTCCGAAAGTCGTTTACAGAGCAACGAGGAACTGGTCATCGTCCAGTACCTCGAACGGCTTCGCGCCATCAACAGCCCGCTCGCCCTGAGCGCCGAAGCCTGGTCCCAGTGCGAGCTTCAGGCCCGCCGCATCTACCGGGACTGCGCCCGCAGTTACACGGCCGGAAAGCCGCTCGTCTCCGACACCCATATCGCCGAAGTGGTCGACCTCGGCGGGGAACGGGTACGCCAGGGCGTCCATCTCACCCACTCGGTGCGGGCCGGTGTGCTCCTCTTCGACCTGGTCCTCGACCGGATCGTCGAGTGGACCGAGGCCGACCAGGCCCCCTGGAGCTCCTACACCGCCGCCGTGCGCTCGCTCCAGCACAGCGTCGGCCGCCGCCTGGAAGCGGGCTCCATCGGCTACGACTCCTTCATGCTGGCCAGGGTCCGGGAGGTGCACAAACAAGGGCACCGCAAACTCGCCCGCGAGATCCATGACCAGATCGGCAACTCCCTGAGCCTGGCGATGCGCCAGATCGAGCTGTACGAACTGGAGTTGAGCGGCCGCGGCGAGGACGTGCCCAAGCATGTACGGGCCGCACGGGAAGCCGTGCTGGAGACCCTCGCCAGTACCCGGGAACTGGTCACCGAGCTGCGCAGGCCGACCGTGGCCGGCTCGCTGGAGACCGCGCTGAACCACTTCGTCACGTCCATGGGCGACGCCCGCACCCCGGTCCAGCTGTGGGTCCGCGGGCTGGACGAGTGGATCCCGACGGCGGTGTCCGAGGAGCTGTTCCTCATGGTCCGCGAGTGCCTGCGCAACGTCTACCGCCACGCGGAGGCGGGCAACGTCGTCGTCCACATCGACATCGCCCCGCACGAGATCCAGACCGAGGTCATCGACGACGGCCTCGGATTCGACCTCCCGTCCGTGCACCGCAGCGGCCGGTCCAACGGGCTGACGGGACTGGAGGAGCGCGCCGAACTGCTCGACGGCACCCTCAACATCGACTCCTCACCCGGCCGGGGCACCCACGTCACGATCTGGATCCCGATCAAGGAGGACCCCGCGCCCCCGCCGCTGGGGCCGGGCCGGGCACCGGGGATCGAGGGACGCCGATGACCGCCGCCCCGGTACGGATACTCGTCGCGGACGACCACACCCTGCTCCGCGAGGCGCTGTGCGACCTGCTGCGTTCCGAGCCGAGCTTCGAGATCGTCGCGCAGGCCGGCAATGGCGAGGACGCCATCCGGATCGCCGCGGAACTGCGGCCCGAAGTCGTCCTCCTCGACATCGAGATGCCGCTGAATGACCCGCCCGTGACCGTACGCCGCCTCCTGGAACGCGATCCGGGCCTGCACATCATCGTGCTGAGCATGTACGACGGGCAGCACCTCGTACAGGAGTTGCTCGCGCTCGGCATCCGCGGCTATCTGCACAAGAGCACCGGACGCGACACCCTGGTGACGGCCATCCGGGACTGTGTGCTCAGCAGCCGGAACACCGTCACCGTCTCCATCTCGCCGGACAGTCTGCGCGCCCCGGCTCCCGAACCCGAGGGCACCGACCGGCTGTCCGAGCGCGAGGCCGAGGTGCTGGCACTGGTGGCCCAGGCGATGAGCAACCGGCAGATCGCGGCCCGGCTGGGCATCGCCGAGGGGACCGTCAAGCGCCATATGCGCAACATCTTCAGCAAGCTCGACGCCGTCTCCCGGATCGATGCCGTCAACAAGGCCACCAGCAACGGCATGCTGGCGCGCCGTCCCAACGGGCCGTCCTCCCTGGCACGGTTCCCCGCGCGCCAGGGCTTCTGACCGCCCGGGCCGCCCTGCCGCGGAACGCACGTGCCCGGCCTCGGCACGCTGGGGTGCGAAGACCGGGTGCTGCCGCCGGGGCGCCGGCGCGGCAGGTGCTCAGACGGCGAGCTGCAGGAACAGTGCCACGTGCACCAGGTGCTGGGAGACCATGAAGGCCCGGTACGGCGCCCGGCCGCGTGCCGGGTCGTGCCGGGTCGTCCAGCACAGCACCGCCACGGTCAGGGCCCCGCCGAGCAGCACCAGCGACGGCACCCGGAGCACCGGCGACGACAGGCCCGCGAGCAGGAACCCGGCCGCGACGGCCGGTGCTCCGACCGCGGCGACCAGGCGCGCGGCCGACGGGCCCCAGGCGGTGACGGAGGTACGGCGGCCGGCCGCGGCGTCCCCCCGGGCGTGCGAGAAGTCCTTGGTCACCGCGCCCACCACACACATCCACAGCGACATGGTCACCGCGAGCGCGACCGTCGCCGCGGACGGCGCGCCCCCGCCGACGGCCTGCCAGCCCGCCGCGTACGTCAGCAGCCCCATCACCAGCACCGCCCCGGAGGCACCCAGGGCGCTGCACTTGAGCTGGAACGGCGCCCCGGAGTAGGCGTAACCGATCACCAGGTAGAGCAGAACGAACCCGACGAACAGCGCATCACCGCAGGCCAGAGCCGTGACCAGGGAGCCCCCCGCGGCCGTCCAGGTCAGTGCGGCGGCGGTCCGCGGCGACAGCTCCCCGCGGGCGATCGGCCGGCCGGTCCCGTTCACCCGGTCCTCCGCCACATCCGAGACGCCGTTGAGGCCGTAGGCGAAGAGCGAGGCCAGCAGCCACGCGATACCCGGGCCGATCAGCTGGTGGCCCCACCCCGCCGGGCGGTGTGCCGTCGTGGTGACGGCCCCGGCCAGGAACCGCAGAAAGAAGATGATCTGGACGCACGGCCGGCTCTCTTCCAGGAAGAGGCGGAGGGCCCGCGCTGCGCCCGCCGTGCGGACTAACGAGATGTTTCGCGGTATTTGCGCTATGTATTCCCCCATGCCCGGAACAGTAGCCAGAGGGCAGGAGGCCGCACATGCCCCGTCGGCAGGTCATCCGATACCCCTTTAGGGGGATGAGGGGGTATCGGATGACCCACCGGCAGAGCATGTGCGGCCTGGCATGAGGGCTTCGCGGGTCACTGCTCCCGCTGCGCACCGGTCACCGAGGGCAGGTTGACCAGCAGCGCCGCGAGCAGACCGATGATGAGGCCGGTGAAGTGCACCTGCTGGGCCGCGCCGATGTAGATCCAGTAACCGAACCACATGCCACCGGACAGGAAGATCAGGAACAGCCCGACGAAGGCACCGAGGGCGAGGTTGGCCCGCTGGGTCGTCGCGATGCCCGTCCGCGCACCGCGGGCCCGGCGCCACATGCCCACCGCGGCCCAGGCCAGCAGCGCCACCGCGGCCACCTCGTAGACGATGACGCCGATCAGCGCCGGGGTGGCGAAGGACTCCGGCATCGCCTTCCACTCCAGGCCGTTGCCCCGCACCGGGTCGTGGACCAGGTCGGTCATGGTCAGCATCCGCGCGATCAGCGCACGGTTGGTGGCGAAGTCGGTCAGGTTGTTGAGCGTGACCAGGCCCAGCCACAGGGTCAGGCCGCTCATCAGGAAGGCATTCAGGGCGGTCAGCCGGGAGCGGACGGAGAGGTCGGCGGCGGCCGCGGTGGAGCTCGGGGCGGCGGCCTTCAGGGACGGTTCGGCGGTCAGAGCCATGGCGGATTCTCCTCAGCGGGGCACGGAAGGAAGCGAGTGGTGCGGTGCGCTTCAGCCTGCCGGGCCCGGAACCGCGCCGACAGCTCCCTCTTCGGCCTGCCCGATCGGCCTGGCCGGCGGGCCCGCCCCGGCGGAGTCGTGAGTTGTCCACAGGGTCGACGAGGACCCCCTCGGAACTCGTAGGCTTCAGGAATGGCTCTGGCGGACGTGGAAGTGGTCGTGGACATGGATGTGGAAGGCGCTTCGGACGCAAGCGAGGCGGTGCAGGTGCTCCGCCGGGTGTTCGGGTACGAGTCGTTCCGCGGCAGTCAGCAGGAGATCATCGAGCACGTCGTGGGCGGCGGGGACGCGGTCGTCCTGATGCCGACCGGTGGCGGAAAGTCGCTGTGCTACCAGATTCCCTCGCTGGTCAGGGGCGGTGTGGGGGTAGTCGTCTCGCCGCTGATCGCATTGATGCAGGACCAGGTCGATGCCCTGCGGGCGCTCGGGGTGCGGGCCGGATTCCTGAATTCGACCCAGGATCTGGAGGAGCGGCGGCTCGTCGAGGCCGAGTTCCTGTCCGGGGAGCTGGATCTGCTGTATCTGGCGCCCGAGCGGCTGCGGGTCGAGCAGACGCTGAACCTGCTGGACCGCGGAAAGATCTCGCTCTTCGCGATCGACGAGGCGCACTGCGTCGCGCAGTGGGGCCATGACTTCCGGCCGGACTATCTGGCGCTGTCGATGCTGCACGAGCGCTGGCCCGAGGTGCCGCGGATCGCGCTGACCGCCACCGCGACCGAGGCCACCCACAACGAGATCACCTCGCGGCTGCGGATGGCGGACGCCCGGCATTTCGTGGCGAGCTTCGACCGGCCCAACATCCAGTACCGGATCGCGGCGAAGAGCGAGCCGAAGAAGCAGCTGCTGGACCTGCTGCGCAACGAGCATGCGGGGGACGCGGGGATCGTCTACTGCCTGTCGCGCGCCTCGGTCGAGAAGACCGCGCAGTTCCTGGTGGAGAACGGCATCGCGGCAGTGCCGTATCACGCGGGGCTCGATGCGCGGACGCGTGCCGAGCACCAGTCCCGGTTCCTGCGTGAGGACGGGCTGATCGTGGTCGCCACGATCGCGTTCGGCATGGGCATCGACAAGCCCGATGTGCGGTTCGTGGCGCATCTGGATCTGCCGAAGTCGGTGGAGGGCTACTACCAGGAGACGGGGCGTGCGGGGCGCGACGGGCAGCCGTCGACGGCCTGGCTGGCGTACGGGCTACAGGATGTGGTGCAGCAGCGGAAGATGATCGACGGATCGGAGGGCGACGAGGCCCACCGTCGGCGGCTGTCGGCCCATCTCGACGCGATGCTGGCGCTGTGCGAGACGGTGCAGTGCCGGCGGGTCCGGCTGCTGGCCTACTTCGGCCAGGAGAGCAGCGCCTGCGGCAACTGCGACACCTGCCTGGCCCCGCCGGAGACCTGGAACGGCACGGTCGCCGCGCAGAAGCTGTTGTCCACGGTCGTACGGCTGAAGCGTGAGCGCGGGCAGAAGTTCGGCGCGGGCCAGATCATCGACATCCTGACGGGGAAGAAAACCGCCAAGGTCATTCAGTTCGATCACGACGGGCTGAGCGTCTTCGGGGTCGGGGACGATCTCCGGGAGGCCGAATGGCGGGGAGTCGTGCGGCAGTTGCTGGCGCAGGGGCTGCTCGCCGTCGAGGGTGACTACGGCACGCTGGTGCTCACCGACGCGAGCGGCGAGGTGCTGGGCGGCCGGCGCGAGGTGCCGATGCGGCGGGAGCCGGAGAAGGCGGCGCGGGCGGCCAAGGCGAAGTCGAAGGGCAAGCGTGCGGCGCCGGCGGACCTGCCGGCAGAGGCACTGCCGGTCTTCGAGGCGCTGCGCGGCTGGCGGGGACGTACGGCCAAGGAGCAGGGCGTACCCGCGTATGTGATCTTCCACGATGCCACGCTGCGGGAGATCGCCACCGCCCGGCCGACGACGACGGACGAGCTCGGCACGGTCAACGGGGTCGGCGAGAACAAGCTCGCGAAGTACGGATCGCAGCTCCTGGATGTGCTGGCGGGGCGCGAGACCGCCGGCGAGGAGGGCGACGGCGCGACGACCGAGACGGCGGGGGCGACAGCACGAGCCGCGGCCACGCCGGCGATCGAGGCAACAGGGGCGGCCGGGGCACCGGGGATGACCGGGGGCGCCGGGGCGTCCAGGCGGAGCGGTGCGGCAGTGAGTGCTGCTCCTGTGGCCCCTGAGCCCGAGGACGAGGAGGCGTTCCCGGAGCCGCCGGATGACATCGACTGGTGACAGCGCGGTCGGGCGGTCGCCGACGGGGCGGGAACCGCGTCGGTGGCCGTGCGGCCGGTGCACGCACACCGCTGGTGGGTCCGTCGGCCGGGCCCGGCGCGAGACCGGGCCGCGGGGCGGGTGAGCTGCCGGGGGGCATCCGGCCTCCGGCGGGCCGACCCGTCATGCCGCTCGGGGCGGGTCAGGAATCAGCGCGGTGGGCGTCGCGGGGAAGCCGGAGGATCGCGTGGGCGCCGCCGTCGGGGGCGTTGGTGAAGCGGAGGTCGATGCCCAGGACGGCGGACTGGCCGACGGCGATGGTCAGGCCCAGGCCGTGGCCCTTCCCCCGGCCCGGGGCGTCGGTGCGGAAGCGCTGCGGGCCGTGATGCAGCAGGTCTTCGGGGTATCCGGGGCCGTGGTCGCGCACCTCGATGGCCGGCGGGCCGCCGGGCGGGGCGTCGACGGTGACGAGGACGGGGGGCCGGCCGTGCCGGTGTGCGTTGATGACGAGGTTGGCGACGATGCGGTCGAGGCGGCGGCGGTCGGTTTCGACCACCGCGTCGGCGGAGATCTCCACCACGGTGTCGAAGCCGGTGGCGCGTACGGAGCTTTCGACCAGCGTCCCGAGGTCATAGGCGGCGAGGTCGGCGTGCTCGGTGCCGGAGTCCAGCCGGGAGATCTCCAGCAGGTCCTCGATGAGGCCCCGTAGCGCCCGCAGCCGGTCGTTGATCATCTCCTTGGGGCGGCCCTCGGGGAGCAGCTCGGCCGAGGCGAGGATGCCGGTGAGCGGCGTACGGAGCTCGTGGGCGACATCGGCGGTGAAGCGCTGTTCGGCCCGGAGGCGGCTCTGCAGGGAGCCCGCCACCGAGTCCAGCGCCGCGGCCACCGCCGCCACCTCGTCCTGCCCCGTGGAGCCGCCGTCCGGCCCCTGATCCGCGCCGTTGCCGACCCGGGCGTCCAGGTCACCGGCGGTGATCCGGCGCGCGACCGCCGCCGTGGTGGCCAGTCGGCGGCTGATGCGATGGGCCAGGAACAGTCCGGCGAGGGCGACGACCGCGGCGGCGAGCACGGCCGAGCCGAGGATGGCGGTGTCGAGATTGTCGAGGGAGCGGCGGGTGTTGCCGTAGGGCGACCAGACGGCCATGACGTGGCCGTCGGCCGGCGCCGCCGCCCACATGACGGGGCGGCCCCGATACGTCCCCACCATGGTGCCGCGCCGGCCGGAGCGCGCCAACCGGCGCAGATCGGCGGGCAGTTGCGGCGGGTCGAGGAGGGAGTTGAGGCCCTCGCGCGAGGTGCCGTACTCGAAGAGGTCCAGGGCGGTGTCGAGGTTTGCCCGGGTCTCCTTGCGGACCTGGCCGACGGTCTGGCGGGCCACCTCATCGCGGACGAGGGCGCCGAGGACGGCCGCGACCGCGCAGCTCACCGCCATCACGGTCAGCGCGATCTTCCAGCGGAGGGAGACCGCGGGGCGTTTCACGGGCTGCCGCCGCCGGGCTGCGGGGTCTGGGACGTACGGGCGTCGTCGAGGGTGAGGTTCCACAGGCCCATCGAATCGCCGTCCCAGAGATAGTCGATGACGCTGACGTAGCGCGGATCCTTGGTGGGCTCGCGGATGGCGAGGTGCCCGGCCGCCAGCTCGACACCGGCCAGCACACCGCGCAGTACGAGCACCCGGGTCACCACCGAGTCCCGGACGCTGTACACCCGCAGCTCGCTGTTGCGGGGATCGAGGTTGACGGCCATGAGCAGGTCCGGTTTGCCGTCGCCCGTGAGGTCGTGCAGCTCTGGGCGGCGCACGGCCTTCGGGGCGGGCGGCGTCTCCCCCTGCGCGGTGATGTCCGCGTCGAGGACGGCGAGCGGCTTCGCGTCGGCCATGGAGCCGCTGGGGATGCGCGGGACATGCGGTACGGGCACCAGGGCCGCCGGATTCTCGTCACGCCTGGGCGGGGCGGGCGAATAGTGCGGCCACAGCACCAGTGGCGCATCCACGTCCCGGGCGCGCCCCTCGCTCTGCAGCCCCTCCACGTCCGCGCATCCGGTCGCGAGGAGAGCGAGGGAGGTGAGGGCGGCGAGGCTGGAGAGGAGGGAGCGGACGCACGGAGCGGAGAAGGCAGAGGGACGGGAGCGGGCGGAGTGCATGAAGCGGGCCGGGAGAGGGGTCGGCGCCGTGCGGGGTCGCAGCCGTCGCATGCCGTCGCCACCGCCTTCGCGCCTTCGCGCCGTCGCGCGTATCCACCGGCGCACTTTCGCGCCTTCGCTCCTGTTCGCCCGCGCGCCTGTACGCCCTCTCGCCTCGCACCCCGGGCCGTGCTTCCGACAGTCCGATGGCCCCGTGGAACCGATCGCCCCTCGTGACCACTCTGCGTAGAAAACTCCTCATAGGTGGACGTAATTCGACACAAATCTATCCAAGTCAGTCACGAACGGAATCTTTGAGTCGGCCATTCTGGCGGCTTTTGGGGCCTTCGCCCCCGCCGGGAGGGGGCTCCTTCACATGACCGCCCCCAGAGATCTCGGTGACTGTTACACAACGTACGGATTACCGTTAAGGACGCTCCGTAGCGTGCTCCTTAGTAACCACACCCCTACGGCGGCCCGAGCCGCCCACGACGAGGAGTACCCATGCGGGCCCAGCACCGCTCCGTGATCCGTACCGCCACCGTCGCGACCGGTGCGCTGGCCGTCCTGCTGCTTCCCGCAGGTGCCGCCTTCGCCGCCGACTCCACCGCGCCCACGGAGAGCCGGAAGTCGATCATGCTGCCCGACAACGGTCTGGCCGGGCTGGCCGAGAAGGCCGGTCACCTGCCCAAGGCCGGGGTGATAGGCGGTGCTGGTGCGCTGGGCGTGGCAGGTGCGGTGCTCGCCGTGCACCGCCGGCGCCACGGCAGCCGGGCACGCCGGGCCCAGGCCTGAGCGAGCCGCGACAGGGACGCCGGGCCTGATCGGCGACGCCCGGGGACGCCAGGCCTGATCCGCGGCAAACCGGGACGCCAGACCTGAGCCCCGGCCTCGCGCCCAGCCGAGCTCGCTCCCCCGACCCGCTACTCCTCCCCCACCAACCGCTGTACCTCCTCGTACCCCAGCACCTCGCCGCCCGCCCCGGCCGCGCCCGTGGACCCTTGCCGGCCCGTACGGATGGCGTCCGCCGCCGTGAGCGTGGCCTGCAGCGCCGTACGGAAGAGCAGCGAGCCGGTGCTGATGCGACGCACGCCGAGATCCGCCAGACGGCTGACGGTGTGCCGTCCGGGGGCGAAGAGGATGTTCACCGGGGCGGGGATCTCGGCGACCAGAACCGACACGTCCTCGTCGGCGATGACACCCGGTACGAAGATGCCGTCCGCGCCCGCGGCCAGATAGGTCTCGGCGCGTTCGAGCGTCACCGACAGCGGTGGCGGGCTGTCCGCCAGCCAGTGGGTGTCGATGCGGGCATTGAGGAACAGGCCCGGCGCCCGTTCCTTCACCGCCCTGAGCGATTCCGCCTGGCGCACCGGATCCTGCAGCCCCTCACCGCCGGGCAGCCCGTCCTCCAGGTTCAGCCCGGCGGCCCCCGCCTCCGCCAACTCGGCGGCCAGGTCCCCCACTTGCCCGGCGTCGCCGCCGAACCCACCCTCCACGTCGATCGTGTACGGACAGGCCAGCCGGCCGTTGAGCCGCAGCGCCAGGGCCATCGTCGCGTCCCTGGCCTCGGCGAGCCCGCGTCCGTCCGGATAGCCATGGGCCGCGGCGACGCCCAGGCTCGTGGTGCCGACCGCCGCGTATCCGGCCCCGGCGAGCGCGACAGCCGAGATGACGTCCCAGGCGTTGGGCAGCAGCAGCGGCTGGTCGGCATGGTGCAGCGCATGGAAGTGGAAGGTGGCGTACTCCGGGGAGGTGCTCATATGGGCACCGTAGGCCGGAGTCCCTTCGGTAGGCGCCGAAGACTCGCGGCGGACAATGGAGTCATGACCACTCCGGCGTACAGCTCCGAGCTCGCACGGCTGGCCGCACTGCTCGCGGACCGCACCCGGGCGGCCTTCTGCCTGGCCCTGCTCGACGGCCGGGCCTGGACGGCAGGCGAGCTGGCCGCGTATGCGCAGGTCGCCCCCTCGACGGCGAGCGAGCATCTGACCCGGCTCACCGACGGCGGGCTACTGGTGGAACGCCGCCAGGGCCGCCACCGTTACGTCCAGCTCGCCGGTCCGCGCGTCGCCGAGCTGCTGGAATCCCTGACCGCACATCTCGCCCCGCCGGCCGAGCCGCCCCGTGGGCTGCGCGCCGCGAGCGCCTCCGCCGCACTCGCACGGGGCCGCACCTGTTACGACCACCTGGCCGGCCGGCTCGGCGTGACGATCACCGACGCCATGACCGGACGGGGGCTGCTCGACCAGGACGGCGGGTTCGCCCTCACCGACACCGGGCGGAACTGGCTCACCGACGGCCTGGGGATCGAGCCGGCCACACTGCGCCCGGGGCGGCGGCCACAGGCCCGCGCCTGCCTGGACTGGACCGAGCGCCGCACCCATCTCGCGGGCACGGCCGGCGCCCGGCTCTGCGACCGGCTGCTGGAGCGACGCTGGGTCCGCCGGATCGGCAGCGGCAGGGCCGTACGCCTCACCCCGGACGGAGCGACGGCGCTGCACGACCTGCTGGGGATCGATGGGGAGACGGCGGATCTGATGTGAGGGGGTGAGGGGGCGCGAGCGGGGGCCGGCCTCGGGCGAGCGGCTGACGTCCCAGCGCCGCTGCCGAAAGGTGCATGCACACGGGTGCCGCCCCTCACGCCATCGGCCCCGAGCCCGACTCCCGACGAGCCCCGAGTCCCTGCCCCTGCCCCTGCCCCTGCCCCTGCCCCTGGCGACTCCCGACGAGCCCAAGCCGCTGCCCCAGCCCCAAGCTTGGGCAGCCGGCCCTGAAATCCCGGTGCCGCGCCCGCCCCTCCCCCGTACCGTTACGAGCATGATCGCGACACCGCGCCCGGACGAGACCGCGCCCGCCACCCGCACCCTCTGGCGCCCCACCGGCCCCGAGGAGCTCGCCCTGGTCGAGGCGTCCGGCTGGCGCGCCTGGCCGCCGCGGCTGCCCGACCAGCCGATCTTCTATCCCGTGCTCAACGAGGACTACGCGATCCGCATGGCCCGCGACTGGAACGTGCCGGCCTCCGGGGTCGGCCATGTCACCCGCTTCGAGATCGAGGCGGACTTCGCCGAGCGCTATCCGGTGCGCCGGGCGGGCGGCGAGACGATCCTCGAACTGTGGGTTCCGGCAGAGGAGTTGGCGGAGTTCAACCGGCATATCGTCGGGCGCATCGAGCTCGTGCGCAGCTTCCACCCGCCGCAAGGATCATGACGGCGCATCCAGCCGTCCCGCCCCGACGCCCCCTCCTGCTGACCTCGGCGCAGCGCACCAGCACGGCCACCCTGCTGGCCGAGGCCGCCGCCCGCCGTGGCCTGGAGACGGTGACGCCGACCGGGCCGGACACCCTGCGCACCCTGGCCGGGCGGGCGGTCCACTGGTACGGCGGGCCGCGTATCGCCGGACGGCGCCCTGGCCACCGCCACCCGCTACGCCGTCCACGGCCGCCTGGACCCCGCTCCACTGCACGACGACCCGTACGCGCCGGACGTCCGCCACGAGCGACCGCCTACCCGCCCCCGCCGCACGCCCCCGGCCGCCCGTACACCGTGATCCGGGCGCCCCGGACCTGTACGGTGCGGCAGATCTCGAACGCGGCGTGCAGAGTGGACCGCTTGGCGATCTCCTGGTCGTTGTCGTCGGCAGGCTGGCCGTCGGGGTCGCCGGCGACGATGATCCGGCGGGCGGTCAGCATCCGGTCGCGGATCGCATCGCCGGGCCGCTCGGTGCCGTAGAGGGTGTGGGAGGCCAACGGGCTCTCGGCCAGGGCGAGATCGCGCAGCCCGCGGAAGTCGCGGGGCAGGGTCGCCCGCCAGATCCGCCTCCGGGAGGGCATGAACAGCAGGCCGTCGCCCGGCTCGGCCACCTCGCGTACCGCGTGCGCGATCGCGGTGACGTCGTCGACCCGGCTGTCCGGGCTGCGCAGATGGACGTTGACGGGCAGCAGCACCACCGGCACCAGCACGACCGTCACCGCCCACCGCAGCCGCTTGCCACGGGTCTGGCCCCCGTCACCGACCGGCCGCAGCAGCCGCGCCAGCGCCGCGCCGGCGAGCAGCGCGAACCCGACGACGTAGTAGAGGACGTAGCGGTCCACGTAGGCCGGTTCGACATGGGAGAGGAGCAGCAGGAGGAGCGTGGGCAGGAGCAGCAGGGGGATGCCGAGCGCGCGCAGCCCGATCGGGCCGCGGGAGCGGACCCGGACCCGGGCGCAGGCGATGCCGAGGACCGCGAGCACGGCGAAGGTCAGCAGTTGGACCGGGTCCGGCCACATGAGCCAGCTGATCTGCGCGGACTGCCGGGTGCTGAACACCGCGAGCGGGGCCAGCCCCGCGAGGGTGGTGAACGCGGAGAGCAGCCAGGCGCGGAACACCCGGCGGGGCAGGCGCGCGAGGACGACCGCGGCGCCGTGCGCGGGCAGTGCGAGCGACGCGAACTCGTGCAGCAGGCAGGCGAGCAGCATCAGCGCCGTATAGCCGAGCCACAGCTTCCTGCGCGGACGGGCGGCGGCCAGCACCAGCAGACAGCCGGCCCAGACGACCAGGGCACAGACCGTCGCGTACGAGCGCCCCTCCTGCGCGTACTGCTGCACGACCGGGATCAGCGCGAAGGTGCAGCCCGCGAGCAGCCCCGCCCGCCGGCCGACCAGGCGCTCGCCGAGCAGCGCGACACCCGCCGCGGCGGCGGTCATCGCGGCCACGGACGGCAGCCGCAGGCCGACCGCATCGCCGAAGGCGCCGCCGAGGGTGACGTCGTAGACGCGGAACCAGAGGTGCATCAGCGCGTAGTAGAGACCGTGGACGACATCGACGTGCTGCAGCGTGGGCCACAGGTCGGCCAGGCTGCGGTGCGCCATGTCCCAGGTGACCGCCTCGTCCCGCCATATGGCGTCCTGCCGGCGGATTCCCCACGCCCCCAGGAACAGCATCAACCCCGCGGGCACCAGCATCACCGCGCCCTGCGCCACCCGGGCACCGCGGGTGGCTGCGGCGGGCGTGTACGTCTTCTGCGCTTGCGCTACGTCGATGACGGGCTCCGGTCACGCACGGGACGGAGGGACGGAGGGACGGAGGGACGGACGAACGATCACACACGGGCGGGACGATCACACAGGGACGAACGTACTGCGCGGCCGGTGAAAGGCCCCGGGGCTTCGGTGCCCCGAAAGCTTCCGGGTTTCCGGGGTTCCGGAGGCCCCGGCATCGCAGGCGGCGAAGCCTGCGACCACCAACGGCCGAGGGGCCCCGGGCCGGCCGCCCGGAGCCCCTCGCTCCGCTCAGGTGATGCGGATCAGCTTCGCGCCGAAGGTCGGCTCGACGAGGTCCTTCTGCAGCGCCACCGGCACCTTCTGCGTGCTCTCGCCGTTGCCGACCGTCAGCACGCCGACCTTGGTACCGGCCTTGGCGGTGTGCGGGATGCCCTTGCCGCCGTCGCTCATGGAGAACGTCGCCTTCATCCCGGACCAGCCGACCGCCGACATGTCCTTGGTCGCCACGACCGGCGTCTCGCCACCGAGGCCGTCGTCGACATAACCGACGACCTGGCCCTTCTTCACCACGGTGTCGGAGACCAGCGCATCGCGGGCCGCCGTGATCACCTTCTCGGTGTTGTTCAGGACCACGGCGAGCTGCGCGTTGGGGTCCGGGCTGTTGGTGTGCTGGTCCATGGTCACACCGAGCAGCAGTTGGTCCTTGCCGCCGACGGTGCGGTAGCCGGACCACATGAACGTGCCGCCGGCCGGGGTGCTCGACCCCGTCTTGATGCCGCTGACCTTGCCCGGCATCGTCGTGAGCAGGCGGTTGTTGTTGTAGATCCGGTCCGGAAGACCGTCGATCTGGGCGTTCTCGGTGCGCACGACCTCACGGAACACATCGTTCTTGACGACCTGTTCGGCGAGCTTCAGCTGGTCGACAGCGGTGCTGACGGTCGACTTCTCCAGGCCACTGGGGTCCGTGTACGTCGTCTTCGTCATGCCGAGCTTCTTGGCGGCCGCGTTCATCTTCTTCACGAACGCCGCCTCGGAACCGGCGTCCCAACGGGCGAGCTGGCGTGCGACGTTGTTGCCCGACGGGATCATCAGCATCTGCATCATCTGGTACTGCGTGAACTGCTGATCCTTCTTGAGCGGAACGCGCGACTCGTCCCCCTTGTTCGAGTCCGCCTCGCCCTGGGCGTCGACCTTGATCGTCTCGCCCTTCTGGCCCTTCTTCAGCGGGTGGTCGCGCAACAGCACGTACGCCGTCATCACCTTGGCGACACTCGCGGTCGGTACGGGCTTCTCCTGGCCGGACGTACCCAGGCTGCCGACCCCGACGACCATGGCCGCTGCCTGTCCCTGCTCGGGCCAGGGCATCGCGAGCTTGCCGCCCTTGAACGTGAACGCGGCCGACCCGCCGACCGCGAGCTTGGGGGCGGGCAGCGGGCGCACCGCCTGGGCGACCACGAAGACGACCGCCAGCAGCGCCACCAGCGGGGTCCAGATCTTGAACCGGCGGACGACCGTGCGCAGCGGAGTCTCGGGCGGCGGCGGGGTGTTGGTGAGCTGCGCCAGGAGGTCGAGCGGCGGCAGGGGCTCCTGCTTGGTCCGCTCCGACTCGGGCAGCGCGCCGGGCGCCGCGGCGGCCGTGGCTCCCGTGGTGGCGGGCGGCATGGCACCCGGCCGGCCCGCGGGCTTGGGCGCCGCGGTCGTTCCGGCGGGCTTGGCGGACTCGGCCGCGGGCAGCGCGCCGGACGTCTTGCCGTCCGGCTTCCCCTCCGGCTTCGCTTCCGGCTTGTCCACGGCCTTGTCGGCCGTCTTGCCCGCCGGCCGGCCCGCGGGCTTCTCCGTGGGCTTCTCGGACTTCTCCGCGGGCTCCGCGGCCTTGTCGGACGTCCGGGCGGGCGTCCTGGGCGCCGTCTTGCCCAGCGACTTGCCCGCCGTGCCGTCGTCCGACGACTTCAGCGCCACGAACTGACTGGTCCGCTCGGAGTCCCGCTCGGAAGGACCCGTCTTCTTGGGCTCGGGCTTGGCATCGGCCTTGGCGTCGGTCTTGGCGTCAGCCTTGGACCCCGTCTTGGCGTCGGCCTTGGGGTCGGCCTTGGGGTCGGCTGCGTCCTTGGCGTCGGCCTTGCCCTTACCCGCGGACTCGCTTGCGGGCTTGCTCTCCGTCTTACTCCCGCTCGCGGCCTCGTCCTTGGCCGAGTCCTTGCTGGGGGCCGAGTCCTTGCTCTGGGCCGAGTCCTTGCTCTTGGCGGGCGCGTTGATCTTGAACGCGGTGGTCGCCTGGTCGACGGCACCGGCCGCCGCACCCTTCCCCTTCAGCTTCGCGACAGCAAATACACGGGTCGCGTCATCCACCGCCGACTCATCGACGTCGACGTCACCCTCGTCGTCGCTCTTGCCGTCGCCCTTGGCGTCGCTCTCGCCCACACCCTTGCCGCCGACCGCAGCGCCGGCCTTCTCGTCGGACCTGCCCTTCTGCGGCCCGACGGTCTTGAAGACGGCGGTCGGCTGATCGACGACCTCGGGCGCAGTCTTGGCCGCCTCGTCCCGGTCATCGGCGCCGGCCTCGGCCTTGGGCGCGGACCCGGCCCCGCCCTCGTCACCCTTCGCCGCGGCCTTCTCGCCAGACTCTGCATCGGGCTTCGCACCGGACTCGACATCCGAGCCCTCGGCACCCGACGCCTTCGCGTCGGAGCGCGCCGCCCCCTTCGCCTCCGGCTTTGCGACGGCACCGTCAGCGCCCGCGCCCCCGTCCGCGTCCTCATCAAGATCGCCGGAAGCCGCGGAGGCCTCACCGTCGCCACCGCCGGCAGCTTCGGCGTTCTCGGCGCCCTCAGCACCCTCGACGCCCTCGTCCTCGCTCCCCGCGACCCAGGCGGCCACAGCGGCACGCAGGCGGGCGTCGCCCCCCTCACCGCCACCGGCGCCCTCAGCGGCCTCCTGAGGCGCCTCCGACGCCTCAGACGCATCGGCCCCCTCGGACCCCGCGGTCGCCTCGGAGGAGCCCACAGACTCCGACTCGGCCACGGACTCCGTCTCGGCCGCAGACCCCGACTTCACTCCAGCCCCCGACTTCGCCCCGGACTTCGACTTCGCCCCGGACTTCGACTTCGCCGCGGACTTCGACTTCGCCGCGGACTTCGGCGTCGCCGCAGCCTCCGACTTCTCCCCGGGCTTCGGCTTCTCCTCAGGTTTCGAGGACGTTCCGGCCCCCGATTCCTTCGCCGGCTCGGCCGGCTCCCCGCGGAAGGCGGACAGGCGCGGATCGCGTTTGCTCCGCGCCGTCTCCCCCGACGACTGCTTCTTGTCCGACTTGTCGGGGGACTCGCCCGCCACCGATGTCTCCTTCATACGTCGCACTGCCTGCCTGGCCCAGTGTTTCCAAGTGTCCTGTGTCCGCGTGGCACCACCTCGCCGCCACGCGTACCGGAAGGCGCCGCACCCCACAGAAAGATGTCGCTGACGTGCAAGACGAGAACGACATACCTACCGGTTCCATACCGAACCCCCCACGCACCCTCGACAGATGAATGTGAGAGGGGTCACCCTGTCATTCATCCACGCGGGGAGGCATGGATGGGCAGGAGCCGCAGAACAATTCCGGAGGAGCTTCTGCTGCTCGCTTTGGACCCGACGACGGGTACCACAGCGCAGCCGCAGTCGCTCGACCTCGGCCTGGCCGGGGCCCAGCTAGTAGAGCTGGCTCTGGCAGGACGGATAGCCCCAGACGGGGATCGTATCGCCGTGGTGATGGCACGGCCGACAGGAGATCCAACTCTGGACTCCGCGCTCGAACTGCTGCGCCGACGCGGCAGTCCGGTGCGCGCGGTCCACTGGATCGGCGGGCCCCGGCTGGGGCTGCGCCAGACCTACCTCACGCACCTGGAACGGTGCGGCATGGTGCATGCCGTGGCGGGACAGATGTGCGGGGTGCTGCCGACGACGCGCTACCAGGCGACGGAGACGGCCATCAGCCGGGAAATCAGGGCCCGGCTGGACAACGCGATCCGCACCGGCGTACCCCCGGACCCGCGGACCGCGGCGCTCGCCGCGCTGGCCCATGCGGTCGGTCTCGGCAAGCACCTGTATCCAGGGAACGAAGGGCGTTCATCGCGCTCCCGTCTCCGGGATCTGATCCGGCACGACCCGATGGGCGGGCTGGTCGCACACGCCGTCATGGATGTGCAGAACGGCGCCGCGGCGCAGCCACGGCGGCCGCAGCCGGCCGGCGCGGCAGCCGTACGGCAACCGGCGGCCCGGGCCACGGCGGAACCGGCCGGCGCGCCGGGTCAGTCGCGGCACGGCCATGGCCGGATGGCCCGGGTAGGAGCCCGCTGACGACGTAGCCGCCGAGCGGGGCCCGCGCGCCACCGCTGCACCACCGCACCACCGTCCCCACGTACCCGTTCGGGAGCCGCAGCAAGAAGCGCGGGGTGGCGGGCCGGCCGTTCAGGACGACGGCCGGCCCGCCACCCCGCGCGCGTGCGCGGGCGCATATGCGCGATTCCGGTCCCAAAATTCCACCGTGACCACCTTGTCCAGCCATTTGCCAGCGCGGCGCGGACCGTTGGTGGCAGTCTGCTGAGCAGAAAACAGCAGTACGGAGCCGGAGGTGCACTTAGCGTGGCGTCCAACGTCAACCCCACCGTCAGGCGACGCCGATTGGGCCAGGAGCTGCGCAGGCTTCGAGAGGCCAAGGGCATGACGGCAGAAGAGGTGGCGGACCGGCTGCTCGTCTCGCAGTCGAAGATCAGCAGCCTCGAGAACGGCCGTCGCAGCATCAGCCAGCGCGATGTCCGCGATCTGTGCGGGGTCTACGAGGTTGCCGATCAGCACATGGTCGAATCCCTCATGCAAATGGCCAAGGAGTCCCGTCAGCAGGGCTGGTGGCACGCATTCGGGAGCCTTTCGCCGAGCTACAGCGTCTACATCGGGCTGGAAGCCGATGCGCTCTCCGTGCGGAATTACGAGTCGCTTCTGGTGCCGGGCCTCCTGCAGACGCCCGAGTACGCGGAGGCCGTGATCCGCGGGATGTGGCCCGAGGCCACTCCGGAGGACGTCGAGAGCCGGGTCGGCGTGCGCCTCAAGCGGCAGCAGCGACTGCGCGCGTCCGAGTCCCCGCTCCGCTTCTGGGCCGTGATCGACGAGTCGGCTACCCGCCGGATCGTCGGGAACCGGCAGACGATGCGCGAACAGCTCGAGCACCTCGTCGAGTTGAGCCAGCTCCCCCACGTCACCCTCCAGGTGGTCCCGTACGCGGTGGGATCGCACCCCGGAATGACCGGGACGTTCTCCATCCTGGAGTTCGACGACCCCTCGGACTCGACCACGGTCTATTTGGAAGGCGTCACCAGCGACCTCTACTTGGAGAAACACGGAGACGTCCACAAGTACGGGATCATGTACGAGCACCTGCGAGCCCAGGCGCTGAATGCGGACGAGACCAGAAAATTCATCTCGGATGTGGCCAAAGAGTACGCCACCTGATACGGCGGGGGCGGAAAGTACACCACCGCGCACCACAGTGGAAGAGCCCTCCGGCATATGTCATCCGGTCGAGTGATCGGCTCCCCCCGTTAGCGATGTTGGAGCGTAGCGTCGTCAGCACTCCGAGAAGTCACCGCTTCTCGCCCACCCGAACGCACGGGAGTGCACATGACGAGGAACCTCAACACTGCTCTGACGTGGCGGAAGTCGACTTACTCGGGCAAGGACGGAAACTGCGTCGAGGTGGCCCCTCTGGAACATTCGGCGGTGGCCGTCCGCGACAGCAAGGCGCCTCGTGGGCCGGTTCTCGCCTTTTCGCAGCAGGCCTGGACGGCTTTGCTTTCGGATATCGATCGCGGCCACCTGGACAGCGCCTGACGCCACCGCTGCCCTGCCTTACGACACGAGCCCTCTCGACTGGTCCGCCGTCCTGGCCGAGGGGGCTCTGCCTCGCCCGCTGTGCAGCCTCTGACCGCCGAGCGCCCCTCCGCTCGCTCCCCGTAAAGAGCCCCGCTCAGCGGAGCTCATCGACATAGCGGTCGGTCCCCGGCAGAGTGGGAATGAAGGGCGCGACCAATTCGACAGAACCGAGACCACGATCCGCCACGAGGGAATCAAGTCCGGTGAATTGCCCGGTCCAGCAGGATCGTGGGTCCTGCTCCAGGAACCAGAGAAGTGTCAGGCGATTCTCCACGCCCTCCACCTGCTTGACGTATGACATCCGGTCTTCGGGTAGCGGATGGGGGCAAAAGGCCATCACCATGGCCACAGGTGACCCCGGCAGACTTTCCTCGAGGTGCTCCGCACACAGCCAATCGAGCAGTTCGGCACGCTGGCCGGCATCGGCGGCGTCGATCACCTCCATGACCAATCCGCCGTAGGGGTAATCCAAGGCATGGAAATCGCGGGGGCCGTCGGCGCCGTCCCGGTACACCGTGGCCACATGCTCATGGAAAGCCGTGAAGATGTGGGTGCGCTCGCGATAGACACGGCCGTCCCCATTGAGCCGCTGGTTGATTCCCACGCTCCACTTGATGTGCTCGGGATAGCGCCCCTGCGTCACCCAGTACGTCGAGAGGTAACACCCACTGGTCACGGGCCGCGCGATCGCGGACTCCGCCGGGTACCTGAGGAGCTGGAGGTCGCGCGTAGCCACCCACCGACGGCCCGCATACATCCACGGCATGGCCATGGCTCCGGCAATGAAGTGGTCGTCCTCGTACCACCTGTTGTAGGCACGCTCATGGCCGGCATGCGGCTCCACCATCGTGATCAGCGCGTGGCCCGGACGGACGCCGTACGGACCCACGCCGGCCAGCTGGGCATACGTTTCCACGTGCGTCACTTCGCTCATCGCGGCACTCCCACGGCAGGCAGATCTGACAGAGCACCATAGATTCTGATGCCCTGTCAGATTCATGGCTAGGGGTGCGCCCGGCTACTGCGCGGCGGCCTCCGCCGCCCGCAGCGCGGTGAGGCAGTCAATCGTCTCTTGGTGATCTTCTCCGTACACGCGTCGGCAGGCCGCGAGCGTCTCCCTCCCCTTTTGGACCGCCTCTTCCATGCGCCCGGCAACAAACGCGATACGAACGAGCTCGATGCGGATGAGCAGCGTGAGGTGATGCTCGTCCCCGAGCATCGACTGTCGAACGCCGAGGACCTCCTCCGCCAGCTGCTGGGCTTCCTCCCACTGGCCAAGGCCCCGCAGGACCATGGCGAGCCGATTCGCACTGGCCATCGCGAGCCAGTGCTGCTCACCGTGCACCCTTCTGCAGCCCTCCAGGGCACGGCGGGCCGGGCCCTCGGCATCCGCCGGCCTGCCCACCTCGTCGAGCACAAATGCCCTGGTGAGGGTGCTGCTGATGGTGATGGGGTGCTCGGCTCCCAGCACCCTTTCGCTGACCTCACAAATCTCTTCGGAGATCCGGACGTTCTCCTCCTGGTCCCCTATGCGACACAGCACCTCCGCCAGAAGGCCCCGGCTGTGCAACGTGTCAGGGTGCCCCTCGCCCAGGACCCGCTCGCGCCCTTCCGCGGCCCGGCGGATCGTGCGCTCGGCAGCGGGCCAGTCCCCCAGCAAATAGAGGCCGAAGAACAGCTCATGAGCGCTGCGCAGCGTGTCCGGGGAATCGGCACCCAAAATGCGCTCGCGTCGGGTCAGCACCTCGCGGTGCAAGGAAATCGCAGCATCGTGGTCGTCGGCCCAGAAAAGGGTCCTGGCGAGCTGATGCTGATCCTCGAGGAAGACCGGGTCGTCCGCCGGAACATTCCGCCGGGCCACGTCGACCACGAGTTGCGCCAGCGGATGTACGGTGAGTTCCTCACCTCGCTCCATCAGGTCGTTGCGGAGCCGGCGGGCCGACGTCAAGGCGGTGGCAACGACGTCTTCGCCGCCTTCTGCTTCCGCGTTCCGGAGTAGTTGGACAGCGTGCGGGACCATCATGTTTCGCATGCGATCTCCAGCAGGTGTGGGGACTTCCTCCGGAAGAGCCCGGAGAAAGAGAGCGCAAGCCGCCGCCAGCAGGGGTGCCCGCAAGCGTGCGGGGATGCCCCCGAAGACCGTGTCGAGCACCAGCGCGTGGAGCTGCACGATGCGAGTGGGTCGTTCACCACCCCGGCCGGGGAAGTCCTCGACCAGGACCAAGGCCTGGCCGACGAGCCCTCGCAGACATGCCTCGACCCGGCTGCTGGAAAGCGGCGTTTCGAGCCTTCCCAGTCCGGCGGCTTCCAGGCCTCCGGGACGGATGAGGCTGATGGGCAGCGGATCGGGGGCGAAGCAGCTGAACAACCGCATCAGCGTGCCTGCCTCGGGCAGCCCTCGCTCGGCCAGCGCGTCAAGGGAGAGCTGCCAGGTGCTGCCGAGAGTGCGCCGCAGATCGGAGTCCCAGGGGACGCTCCCGTTGTCGATCTGCACGCTCGGTTCATGGGCCAGCCGACGGCGGAAGTCGGCCATGGTCACCGCCTCCAGCAGCTGATCGGAGAGCTGCGAGCCGACGAGCATGAGCGCCAGCGGAAGACGCCCCACCGCTTGCGCCAGCTCCAGTGCTTCCTCGTCGCTGCCGGTGGAGGGCGCAAGATCACTCAGCACCAGGGCCGCGTCCTGCGGCGGCAGAAGGCCGATGTGGTGGAGCTCGGCGTCCGACCAGACCGGCGATTGCCCCTGCCGCGTGGTCACCAGGACGGTCCCGTACCGGCTGGGCCTGATCCAGCCGCCGTCGAGGACACCGGGGTCATCAGCGTTGTCCATCACGAGTACCCATGGCGTGCCCGGCCGGTCCAGATAGCCCCAGACCAGGTCCGCGGCAGGCCGGTGCCCTCGATGGACCGCTTCGAGTTCCGCGACGGTGGCACCCCGCTCGGCGGCAACCGACAACATGCCCGCACGCAGCGCGGAACGGCTGGCGGTGTTCACCCAGAAGCCCTCAACGGCATGGCCGTCGACCGTCTCGTCGAAGACGAATCGCGCCAGGGTGGTTTTGCCGCATCCACCCAGACCGTGCAGCACATGGATCCGCGCGCCGCCCAGAGTCGTGACGGCGGAGAGAAGTTTCGCCTTCGCCTCGTCCCGGTTACGTACGACGACCGGCTTCGGCGCCGCCAAGGGGACCCGAATCGAGTCCGGCCCCATACCTCCGGGGGGTTGCTGAGGGAAGTTCGGCCCCGTCGCCTCACCGCTGTAGTGGTGGTGATGCTCGGTGATGTGCTGATCCCCGTCTGCTTGGAATACCCTCCCGTGCCCTTCGGCCACGACTCCGGGACCCCCGGAATTCCCCCGAGGCTGCTGCTCCGACATTCTCCTGAACTCCTCTGCCGGCCCCGCTGGTTGACTGCTTCGCTCCATGAACGCGCCATTCGGGGCGTAAGAACTCCCTTCGGGCGAGTCTCGCTCAGGCTTCCCGGATGGTCTGGCTACCGCCCGCTTGATAGACGCGAGCATGCCCGGAGGCCGTCGCGGTCATCTGGACCCCGATACGGGGCTGATCGGCGGGGGCCAGCAGAGGATTCAGCTCTTCGTCCAGGACGCGGCGCAGTTCGCCCGCGAGGGACGGATCGTCCCGGAGCAGCCGGCGGAGTCGGCGCTGCCAGTCGGCGGCGAGTTCCTCTTCCACTTGCGAATCGCCCTCGTCCCGAGCAGCGATCACCTCAGCCCGGACGTCGGCGAGTTCGGCCTCGATGGCTGACACCCGTTCCGGATGCACTCGACGCCATAGCGCCACCGTCGCATCGCGGGCGTGCTGCCAGGCATCGGTGGCCATGCTGCTCACCAAGGCAGTGCCCGCCGCGACTACCAACGGATCCATTCCGCTCCCCCATTCGAAGAGTCCGTGTCCGGACGTCACCGTAGCCGGACCGCACGACATCGGTCCGAGGCTTCCCTCATGTGGGAGCCCATCATGCGGTCCCCCCTGCACACCGCCCTTCGGCGCGCTTAAGCTGCCGGTTATCTGCAGCTAACGCCGGTTAATCGCAGACACGAGCGATGGGAGCCGCCATGTCGGACGCGATCCTTGCCCGCGCAGCCACTGCCGTTCCGGGGCTTGCCGCGCGTGTGGCGCGGACCGGCAGTTCGCCCGTGCGCGACATCCTGGCGCTGACCGCGCGCCCCGAGGTCATCTCGTTCGCCGGCGGACTGCCGGCGCCCGAGCTGTTCGACGCTGCGGGGATAGCGGCCGCGTTCCAGCATGTGCTGGCAGAGGAGCCGATGCGCGCCCTGCAGTACTCCACCAGCGAGGGCGATCCGGCGCTGCGTGCGGCCGTCGCGGCGCGCACCACCGCGCGCGGGCTGCCCACCGACGCCGATGACCTGCTGGTGACCACCGGTTCGCAGCAGGGTCTGACGCTGCTGGCCACGGCCCTGCTGGAGCCGGGTGATGTGGTGCTGGTCGAGGACCCCTGTTACCTCGCGGCGCTGCAGACCTTCTCCTTCACCGGCGCCCGGGTGGTGCCGGTGCCGACCGACGACGAGGGTCTGGATCCGGCGGCGCTCGACGAGATCACCGCGCGCGAGCGGCCCAAGCTGCTCTATCTCGTGCCGACGTTCCAGAATCCGACCGGCCGCACCCTGTCCGCGGAGCGCCGGGCCGCGGTCGCCGAGGTCGCCGCGCGGCGCGGGCTGTGGATCGCCGAGGACGACCCGTACGGGGAGCTGCGGTTCGAGGGCGAGCCGGTGCCGTGGGTGGCCTCCTTCCCCGGGGCCGAGGACCGTACGGTGCTGCTCGGTTCGTTCTCCAAGGTGATGGCGCCCGGCCTGCGGCTGGGTTGGTTGCGGGCGCCTGCCGCACTGCGGCGCGCCTGTGTGATCGCCAAGCAGGCCGCCGATCTGCACACCTCGACCATCGATCAGGCCGCCGCGGCACGGTACTTGGCGGTCGCCGACCTGGACGCGCATCTGCGGCGGGTGCGCGACGCCTACCGTGCGCGGCGGGACGCCCTGGTCGACGGGCTCCCCACGGCGCTGCCCGAGGGCTCGCGCTGGAACCGGCCGGCCGGCGGCATGTTCGTGTGGGCGACGCTGCCCGAGGGGTACGACGCGACGGCACTGCTGCCCGAGGTCGTGCGGCATGACGTCGCCTACGTCCCCGGGGCTCCGTTCTTCGCGGGGCCGCCGGACGCGACGGCCGTCCGCCTGTCGTTCGTGACGCACGCGCCGGAGGAGATCCGGGAGGGGCTGGGGCGACTGCGGAAGGCCCTGGAGGGGGCGCTGCAGGAGGGGTGAGTGCGCCCGGGGGGGCGGAAGGGCGCGCGTCGGGACGGCGGGTGAGTGCGGGCGCCGCGTGGAGATGCGGGAGAGCGCGGGGAATGCGCGAGGGCGTGGGGGACACGGGAGGGCATGGAGGGGGCCGGGGTACGCGGCTGACGGCCTGACCGCGCCGGAATCCGCCTGGCTGCCGGCTCTGGTCTTCCTCGGCCGTCGGACCTAACCTGACGCCTCATCAGGAGCGAGCCCAGGGTCCGGCCGGGAGGCGCACATGCTGCTGCGGAACAAGACCGTCATCGTCTCGGGCGTGGGGGCCGGGCTCGGCCATCAGGTCGCGGCGGCCTGTGTACGGGACGGCGCCTCGGTGGTACTGGGCGCCCGTACGGAGGCGAATCTCGCCAAGTCCGCGGCACAGATCGACCCTTCGGGCGGACGGACGGCCTGGCGGGCAACCGATATCCGCGACGAGGGCCAGTGCGAGGCGCTGGCCACACTGGCCGTGGAGCGGTTCGGGGGCATCGATGCGGTGATCCATGTCGCCGCGCTGGACTCGCTCTTCGGGGGGCTGCGCGACGCCGACTTCGACTCCTGGCGCGACGTCGTGGACGTCAACCTCTTCGGCACGCTGCGGATGACCCGCGCCTGCCTGCCGTCCCTGATGGCGCGCGGCGGCGGCTCGGTGGTGATGATCGGCACCCAGTCGTCGGTCGCCGCCCCCTCACAGGTGCAGCAGGCGGCGTACGCGGCTTCCAAGGGTGGGCTGGTCTCGGCGATGTACTCGCTGGCGCGTGAGCTGGGGCCGGACCGGATACGGGTCAACACCGTGCAGCCCGGGTGGATGTGGGGCCCGCCGGTGGAGGCGTACGTACGGTTCCAGGCGCAGAGCGAAGGCGTGCCGGAATCCGAGGTGCTGGGCCGGCTGACGGAGCGGATGGCACTGCCCGAGCTGGCGACGGATGCGGAGGTGGCCGAGGCCGCGGTCTTCCTGGCCTCCGACCGGGCGCGCGCCATCACCGGCCAGTCGCTGCTGGTCAACGCGGGGGAGCTGATGCGGTAGCCGGGCCCCTCTGGACTCCCCCTTTCCGGAGGCCGGGTTCGAGCTGGGAAACCGTACGGGGTGCCGTTCCCGTACGGCCGCCCGGTCCGACCCGGTCCCGGGCGGCCAGGCCAGGCCAGGCCAGGTCAGGCCCGCGGGTACCGGGCGAGCCACCCCGGGGACGAACCGGCCGGGCCGTGCAGCGCGGGGCCCTGCGTCATCTCCATCGAGAAGTCGTCGGCGAGCTGCAGGATCGTCTCCCGGCCCTCCAGCTCGACCAGCCACACCGGCGGCAGTGCCGTCTCGCCGTGCAGGGTTCCCAGCAGGTTGCCGCAGATGGCGCCGGTGGAATCGCTGTCACCGCCGTGGTTGACGGCGAGCAGCAGGCCATGGCGGATGTCCTCGGCGACCAGTGCGCAGTACACGCCGATCGCCAGCGCCTCCTCGGCCGTCCAGCCCTCGCCCAGCGACTCCACCCGGGCGGGCGTCGGCATGCCCTGCCGCACCGCTCCGAGCGCACGCTTGAGGGCGTCGGTGGTCTCCTCGTGGCCGGGGCGGGTGGCCAGGTGCGCCAGCGCCTTCTGTACGGCGCCGTCGAGGTCCTCGCCGCGGGCCAGCGAGTGGCTGATGACCGCGAACGCGCCGGCCGCCAGATAGCCGGTGGGGTGGCCGTGGGTCTGCGCCGCGCACTCGGCGGCGAGCTGGAAGACCAGCTGCGGCTCCCAGCCGACCAGCAGTCCGAACGGCGCGGAGCGCATCACCGCGCCGCACCCCTTCGAATCCGGGTTCTTGGGCGACTCGAGCGTGCCCATCACCTCGTCGCCGAGGCCGCTCAGGCAGGCCCGGCCGGGCGCCCGGCGGGAGTACAGCCACTCCTCGCGGGCGAGCCAGCCGTCGTCCTTCCTGCGCTCGTCCGGGCCCCAGTCGCGCTGGGTGGCGGCCCAGCGCAGGTAGGCGCGGTGGACGTCGGTGGGCGGATGCCAGGCGCCGGTGTCGCGGCGTACCTGGGCCCGGATCAGGCCGTCCACGGTGAACAGGGTCATCTGGGTGTCGTCGGTGACCGCGCCGCGCCGCCCGAAGGCGGGGACGAAATCAGCCACGCCCTCCTGGCCGTGCGCCGTGCGGATCGCGTCGAGCGAGTCGAATTCGATACCGGCGCCCAGCGCATCGCCGATGGCGCCGCCGAGCAGACAGCCGCGTACCCGACTACGGAAGTCCTGCTGTTCAGCGCGGCCCCAGATGGCGCCGACTCCCGCTGCGCTCACTGCGCCCTCCCGAAACCGACAACGTACCGGGGCCTTGCGGGGCCCCTGGCGCAGCACTGTAATCGACCAGGATTGATCAATTTCAGGCCAGGTGAGGATTGCGGCTAGTCACTCGCAAGGCGGCTTTTGACCGGTACAGCCCCGATGGGCACGGGCTCGGCCGATACGGCCATGGCCGAAACGAGTCCATCGGCACCGATCGGTACGACTTCGTCGGCATGGGATTCGCCGACAGGGGTTCGGCGGCATTCGAGGGTCCGCGAAAAATCGATCTTGTCGGCTCGGTCGGGGCGACTCGATACTGGCCGTCGCCGGGTCCGGGCTGAGCCGGGCTGGACCGGGCAGGGCTGAGCCAGTACTGATCGTCTCCGTACGGGGCGGCGCAGTACGGGCACCTCGATACGGGTACCGCGCGGTCCAGGCGTCTCCGTACAGGCGCCTGGTCCAGACGCCCGGTCCAGGCGCCCCGCTACGAGCGTCACGGCACGAACGCCTCGCCACGGGCCGCAGCCTCCGGCCCGAGCACCGCCCGGTCATCCGTCACTCCGGCCATCCGTCACACCCGCTGTCCCTCACACCTCTCGGGAGGATCCGCATGACTCCGCGCTGTGCCGTGCTCGACGACTACCAGGGCGTCGCCCTCTCCATGGCCGACTGGTCCGTTCTGGCGGATGCCGTCGACGTCCGTACGCTGCGGCAGCCCTTCCGCTCCGAGGACGAGGTGGTCGCGGCGATCGGCGACTGCGAGATCCTCGTCGCGATGCGTGAACGCACCCCGTTCCCCGCCTCGCTCCTCGCCCGGCTGCCGCGCCTCCGGCTGCTGATCACCTCCGGAATGCGCAATGCCGCCATCGACCTGGAGGCCGCCGCCCGGCATGGCGTCACCGTCTGCGGTACGGCCAGCAACACGGAGCCGACCGTCGAGCTGACCTGGGCACTCATCCTGGGCCTCGCGCGCAATGTGGTCACCGAGAACACCGCGCTGCGCGACGGCGGCCCCTGGCAGAGCACCCTCGGCGCCGACCTGCACGGCCGTACGCTCGGCCTGCTCGGCCTGGGCAAGATCGGTAGCCGGGTCGCCCGGATCGGCCAGGCCTTCGGCATGAACGTGACGGCCTGGAGCCGAAACCTCACCGCCGAACGCGCCGCTGAGGTGGGTGTGCAGGCCGCCGCCACCAAGGACGAGCTCCTGGAGACCAGCGACTTCGTCTCCGTACACCTCGTCCTCGGCGACCGCACCCGCGGCCTGCTCGGCGCCGATGAGCTCCGCCGGATGCGGCCCACCGGCTACCTCGTCAACACCTCCCGCGCCGCCATCGTCGACCAGTCCGCGCTGCTCCGGGCGCTGCGGGAGAACTGGATCGCCGGCGCCGGCCTGGACGTCTTCGACCAGGAGCCGCTGCCTGCCGACCACCCCCTGCGCACCCTCCCGAACGTGCTCGCCCTCCCCCACCTCGGCTATGTCACGCGCCGCAACTACGAGGGCTACTTCCAGCAGGCCGTCGAAGACATCACCGCCTTCCTGGCGGGCGCCCCTGTCCGCCAACTGGGCTGAAGAGGGCCGGTCGGCCGCCGCCGGACACCCTCCACCACCGCCGGCGGCAGACGGCCTCTCCTACGGGTCGGATCCGGCACCACACCCGTCACTCCCTCCCGACCTGTCGCACCGGGGGGCTCATTCGTTCGATGATGGCGGGGGCGCGCGCTGGGCATGCTCTCCCCATGTCCGAGTACGAGTGGGACCGCACCACCATGGCTGTCGTCGCCTCCGCGCTTTCCGGAGACAGCGACGGCGCGGTGGAACTCCTCCGGCCGCTCCCCCAGAGCGATGTCTGCCATATCGCGGTGCGGCTCGCCGCCATGGCCGCCGACGCGCTGATCGTCGCCGCCCAGGACAGCGGCGGCGACCGCGAAGAGGCGCTGTCGCAGTGGCAGCAGTGCATCCTGCAGCACGAGGCCGAGTACGAGGGCGAGTAGGGAACCCGGCCGAGCGGCCCACCGCCCGAGCAGCCGGTCGGTCCACGGGCGCCGTCGTCGCCCGCCGGACGGCGACAAACCGCCGCGAGAGGACAGTTGACGGCAGCGACCGGAAGGCGGGACGCACCTGATGGTTATGCGCGCCCGGAACTGCCGCGGCCACCCGCTCGCCGCGCCGCCCGAGGGTCTCCGCCCGCCCCGGAGCCGCATCCGCTCCTGCCGTGACCACCTGCTGCGATCCACCGGTCCACCCCCTCCGCGCCGGCCCTGCCGCGCTGTCGGCTCAGCGCCCTGCTCCGCAGATTAGGCGTGCGCCAAGCAGCGGGTTCGGGGCTGTGGATAACTCCGGATCGCCGCGGCCGCCGGCCCTAGTCGACCAGGGGCAGCAGTTCCGGAAGGTGGCCGTCCGAAGCCAGGGCAGCGGTCCGGCGTTCCTCGCTGACCGGGGCGTAGGTCGTGGTGCGGGGGCGGGCCGGGCGGCCTGCGTGGTCGGCGATGGCGATGAGGTCCTGGATGGAGCGGTAGGAGCCGTAACTCGAGCCCGCCATGCGGGAGATGGTCTCCTCCATCAGGGTGCCGCCCAGGTCGTTGGCGCCGGAGCGGAGCATCTCGGCGGCGCCTTCCGTTCCGAGCTTGACCCAGCTGGTCTGGATGTTGGTGATGTGCGGGTGGAGCAGCACCCGGGCCATCGCCGTCACCGCGCGGTTGTCGCGGGTGGTGGGGCCGGGGCGGGCGATGCCGGCGAGGTAGACGGGGGCGTTGGTGTGGATGAAGGGGAGAGTGACGAACTCCGTGAAGCCGCCGGTCTCCTGCTGGATCTCGGCCAGCAGCCGCAGATGGCCGAGCCAGTGGCGCGGCTGGTCGACATGGCCGTACATCATCGTCGAGGACGAGCGGATGCCCAGCTCATGGGCGGTCTTGATGACCTCGACCCAGGTGGCGGTGGGCAGCTTGCCCTTGGTGAGGATCCAGCGGACCTCGTCGTCGAGGATCTCGGCGGCGGTACCGGGGATGGAGTCCAACCCGGCGGCCTTGGCCTCGGTGAGCCACTCACGGATGGACAGGCCCGTACGCGTCGCGCCGTTGACGACCTCCATGGGCGAGAAGGCGTGCACATGCATACCGGGGACGCGTTCCTTGACGGCGCGCGCGATGTCGAAGTACGCCGTCCCGGGCAGGTCGGGGTGGATGCCGCCCTGCATGCACACCTCCACCGCCCCGACCTCCCACGCCTGCTCGGCGCGGTCGGCGACCTGGGAGAGGGAGAGGGTGTAGGCGTCGGCATCCGTGCGGCGCTGGGCGAACGCGCAGAAACGGCAGCCGGTGTAGCAGACGTTGGTGAAGTTGATGTTCCTGGTGACGATGTAGGTGACGTCGTCGCCGACGGTGTCGCGGCGCAGCTCGTCGGCGATGGTGCAGAGGGCGTCCAGGGCGGGCCCGTCGGCGTGCAGCAGCGCCAGCGCCTCCGCGTCGGTGAGCTTGGTGGGGTCGTCGGCGGCCTGCGACAGGGCCCCTCGTACGTCGGTTTCGATGCGCTCCGGCGCCATCCCGGGGGCGGCGGCCTCCCGCAGCGCCTCCCAGTCGCCGTAGACCTCGTCGAAGTCGTCGCGGCGGTCGGCGGTGCGGCCTTCGGTGTCGATGGTGCGGTGCAGGTCCGTACGGCCCGAGGAGCTCATCGTGAAGCCCTCGTCGGGCTCCTGCCAGGGGCGGCCCACCACGGGAGCGTCCTCCACCGCCAGGCCCGTCTCCGGGTCGGCGAGCGCACGCACATGGGGCAGCAGGCGGGGGTCGAGCCACGGCTCCCCGCGCTGGAGGAACTCCGGGTAGATGGGGAGCCGTTCCCGCAGCGCGAACCCGGAGGCGGCGCAGCGCTCGGTCAGCTCGTCGATCTGCGGCCAGGGGCGCTCGGGGTTCACATGGTCGAGGGTCAGCGGGGAGACGCCGCCCCAGTCGTCGATCCCGGCGGCGATGAGCAGCGCGTACTCGCCGTCGACGAGGTTGGGCGGCGCCTGGATGCGGGTCGAGGGGCCCATGATGTGCCGGGCAACCGCGATGGTCGCGGCCAGCTCCTCCAGTTCGGCGTCCGGCATTCCGCGCATCGCCGTGTCCGGTTTGGCGCGGAAGTTCTGCATGATCAGTTCTTGGATGCCGTGGTACGCGCGCTGGATACGGCGCAGCGCGAAGAGGGATTCGGCGCGCTCCTCGTACGTCTCGCCGATGCCGATGAGCAGCCCGGTGGTGAAGGGGACGTTGGAACGGCCGGCGTCCTCCAGGACGCGCAACCGGACGGCGGGCTCCTTGTCGGGCGATCCGTAGTGGGGGCCGCCGGGCTCGCTCCACAGCCGCTCGGCGGTCGTCTCCAGCATCATCCCCAGGGACGGGGCGACGGGCTTGAGCCGCTGGAAGTCCGTCCAGGACAGCACCCCGGGGTTGAGGTGCGGCAGCAGACCGGTCTCCTCCAGGACGCGGATCGCCATGGCGCGGACGTACGAGAGCGTGTCGTCGTAGCCGTGCGCCTCCAGCCACTCGCGGGCCTCGGGCCAGCGGTCCTCCGGCTTGTCCCCCAGGGTGAAGAGGGCTTCCTTGCAGCCCAGTTCGGCGCCGCGGCGGGCGATGTCCAGCACCTCGTCGGGCGACAGGAACATCCCGTGGCCGTCACGGCGCAGCTTGCCGGGGACGGTGACGAAGGTGCAGTAGTGGCACTTGTCCCGGCACAGCCGCGTCAGGGGGATGAAGACGCCGCGCGAGTACGTGATGACCCCGGGCCGTCCGGCGGCCTCCAGGCCGGCGTCCCGCACCCTGGCCGCGGAGGCGCACAGGTCCGTGAGATCCGCGCCGCGCGCCTGCAGCAGCACCGCGGCCTCGCCGGCGTCCAGCGCCACTCCGTCGCGGGCCCGCTTGAGCGCGCGGCGCATCGCATTGGCGGTCGGCCGGTCCTGAGCGGCGGGCCCGGCACCCGTTTCGCGGTCGGTCCCTTGGTCGGACGCCTGGTCAGGTCCCTGCGCGCTGGAAGTCATCCTCCGAGGATACGAGCGCCCACCGACAGCGCCGCCGCCGGACAACGGGCGGTCGTGTGCCACTGATCACTACGGACGGTGGTTCCGTCCGGGCCCGGAAGGGGCACTTCCCGGTGGCGGCTCGCCGCACGCCTACATACCGGCCAAGAGCTCGTCGGAGTACGTCCTGGTCAAGAACTCCATGTTGTGGCCGTCGGGGTCGTCGAGGTAGAGACCACGGCCGCCGTCCCGGGTGTTGATCTCCTGAGGCCTGGTGTGCATGGGGTCGGCCCAGTAGGGGAGCCCGCGTTCCTGTATGCGGCCGAAGATCTGGTCGAACTCGTCCTCCGTCACCAGGAACGCATAGTGCGTGGGGGCGAACTTGCCGTCGGCCACATGCTCGGCGTAGTCGAGGGCCACTCCGTTGTCGAGCTGGAGAGCGGCGAAGGGGCCGAACGCCTTGGGTTCGGGCGCGCCGAGCAGATCGGCCAGGAACCGGGCGGAGGCGAAACGGTCGGTGCTGTGCACGATCGTGTGGTCGAGGCGAGGCATGGGATCTCCTTGATCTCTCTGGTCGCATGAGCAACGCGCCCCTGATCTGCTGCACGGGGCGGACCGATGCCCTCTTGGACCGCTGATCTTCGTGGACCTCTTGGAGCCTTGATCTTCTTGGCCGTTGGCCTTCTCCTCGGGCCGCCGATCCGCGGTGGGGTCCGCGGCCCTTCACCTTCGACGCTACGACTGCGGAGCCCGCCGCGGATCGTTCTCCGGTACCGACCCGGGCGGGAGGCCATACACCGCTGGTCCTAGGCCCTGGAGCAGCCCGCGGAAGGGCCTCCCTCAGGGCCCGCAGGCACCCTGCCCGCCGGCCCTCCCGTCACCCAACCCGCATGGCGCACTCCCCTGCGTCACCCGTCACAAGTGCTGCGCGAAGTCGTCCAGAGTGCGCAGCACATCGGCCTCCCCGGCAGATGGCAGTTGCAGTACCACCTCCTGTACGCCCAGCTCGCGGTAGTGCGCCAGCTTCCCGGTCGAGGGCCGGACCGCGTAGGGCACCACCACCGGCTCGCCCGTGCGCCCGGCGTCCGACCACGCCCGCCGCAGCACCGGAACGTGCTCCGCCAGCCCGCGTCCGCCGATCGGCAGCCACCCGTCGGCGTACTCGGCGATCTGCCCGAAGAGCTTGGGGCCGGCCGCGCCGCCCAGGAGGATGCGCGGCGCGCCGCGCACCGGCTTCGGGTGGGCGAGGGAGGCCCGTACGGACCCGAATTCACCTTGGTACGCGGTCGGTTCCTCGGCCCACAGGGCGCGCATCAGGGCCACCCGGTCGCGGGTCAGCGCACGACGGGTCGACCACTCGACCCCGTGGTCGGCGGCCTCCTCGACGTTCCAGCCGTAGCCGACGCCGAGCGTGAAGCGGCCCCCGGAGAGGAAGTCGAGGGTCGCGATCTGCTTGGCCAGGTCGATCGGGTCGTGCTGCGCGACGAGGGTGATGCCGGTGCCGAGGGCGAGCCGCTCGGTGACCGCGGCGGCCTGGCCGAGCGCGATGAACGGGTCGAGGGTGCGGCCGTATTCGCGGGGCAGCGGCTCGCCCATCGGGGCGGGGGTCTCCCGGCCTGCGGGGATATGGGTGTGCTCGGGGAGATAGAGGCCGTCGAATCCGCGCTGCTCCAGCTCGCGGCCCAGCCGGTCCGGCCGGATCGTCTCGTCGGTCAGGAAGATCGTGGTCGCGATCCGCATACGGGACACCTCCGCGTCAGGCGTGTGAGGGACCGAATGTTGCCGCACCGCCCGACGGTTATCCACAGGCCTTTCGCTCTCCGTCACACGCGCGTACAACAGTTTTCACGCGGCGCAACGAGCCGACCGCGGATGGTACGAGACGGCAGGACACGGACACGACGCAGGCCGAGACCGGCATGAGACGACACGGGGGGCTGGGATGGAACGACGCGACCTTCTGAGACTGTCGGCGGTTGCGGGCGCGACGGGCGCGCTTACGCTCGGACGTGTGAGCTTCGCCGACGCCTCACCCGCTGCCGGGCAAGCCGGGGGCGGGCCGGGCGAGCAGACCCGGCGGGTGACCGGCCATCTGCCCACGGGCGCCCCGGACTTCGTCTATCTGCCGGTCGAGGTACCGCACGGCGTCCGCGAGATCGCCGTCGCCTACCGCTACGACAGGCCCGCCGTCCCCGAGGGCACACCCGGCAACGCCTGCGACATCGGCATCTTCGACGAGCGGGGCACCGGCCTCGGCGGCGCCGGCTTCCGCGGCTGGTCGGGCGGGGCGCGTACGGAGTTCTTCCTGCGCGCCGACGACGCCACCCCCGGATACCTGCCGGGCCCCGTCAACGCGGGTACCTGGCATATCGCCCTGGGGCCGTACACGGTCGCGCCGCAGGGCCTCTCCTACGACGTCACGGTCACCTTGCGGTACGGGCCCCGGGGACACACCCCGGCGCCCGTCCATCCGCCCGAACGTGCCCGGGGCCGTGGCCGCGCCTGGTACCGGGGCGACAGCCATCTGCACTCCGTCCACTCCGACGGCAAACGCACCCCCGCCGAGATCGCCGCGCTGGCCCGCGCCGCCGGGCTGGACTTCATCAACACCTCCGAGCACAACACCACCTCCGCGCACCGTGCCTGGGAGGGTCTGTGGGGCGATGACCTGCTGATCCTGACCGGTGAGGAGGTCACCACCCGTAATGGGCACGTGGTGGCGATGGGCACCGACCCCGAGGTCTTCATCGACTGGCGCTACCGGGCCCGCGACAACGCCTTCGGGAAGTACGCGCGGGCCATCCGGCGGGCCGGCGGCCTGGTCATCCCGGCACATCCGCACGCCACCTGCATCGGCTGCAACTGGAAGTTCGGGCTGAACGACGCGGATGCGGTGGAGGTCTGGAACGGCCCGTACACCCCCGATGACGAGATCACCCTCGCCGAATGGGACAACACCCTGGTCGCGCACGCCCGTGGCCGCGCGGACTGGTTGCCGGCCGTCGGACACAGCGACGCCCACCGCGACCCGGATGTGGTGGGCCTGCCGCAGACCGTGGTCCTCGCCGACGATCTCTCGCGCCGAGCCCTGCAGGACGGCATCCGGGCGGGCCGGGTCTGGATCGCCGAGTCGTCGAAGGTCGAACTGGCCTTCTCCGTCACCGGTGAACGCGGCGAACACGCCGGAATCGCCGAGCGCCTGGAGGTCCCCCGTACGGCGAAGGTCACGGCACATCTCCAGGTCTCCGGCGCCCCGGGCTGCACCGCCTCCTTCGTCACCGACCAGGGGCGGCTGTACTCCACCCCGCTGCCCGCCTCGGGCAACGGCACCGTCAGCTGGCAGACCACCGCGGATTACGCCGCCTACATACGCGCGGAAGTCCGCCACCCTTCGACGATCCCAGGCCTGCCGGGCCCGATGGCAGCCATGACCAACCCGGTCTTCCTGGGCCGCTGGAGCTGACAGCGGCTTCGTCGGGCTCAGACCGGCAGGCCTGGACAGCCGCGTCATCGGTCTCTGACCGGCAGGCGAGGGGCAGAACCCGCCGGCGCCCGCCGCGATGGCGGGGCGCCGCGTAATTTGGCGGGGAGGCGTGAGCGATCGCTGGGAAGCGGGGCCGGTCGCTGAGAGACATGGGCAGTGGCCAGGGATCACGGCCGGCTGCCGGGAATCATGATCCATCGGGGAGGGGCGGGCGCTCATGCGTGCCATGCAGTTCGAGCGGTTCGGGGGACCGGAGGTCCTGCGGAAGGCCGAGGTACCGGACCCGGTGGCGGGGCCGGGCGAGACGCTGGTCGAGGTGGAGGCCGCGGGCGTCAACTTCGGCGACATCAAGCAGATCGCGGGCGAGCAGCCCGACGGTCCGTACGCGCCGAAGGGGCCGCTGCCGCGCATCCCCGGCCTGGAGGTCGTCGGCCGGACCCCGGACGGCCGACGGGTCCTCGGCTATGTCCTGCAGGGCGGCTATGCGGCGAGGACGGTCGTCCCCGACCGTGACCTGGTCGCGTTACCGGACGGGGTGAGCGCGGGCGAGGCACTGGCCCTGCTGGTACAGGGGCTGACGGCGTGGCATGTACTGCGGTCGGTCGCCCGCATACGCCCCGGCGAGAGCGTCGTGGTCCACGCCGCGGCGGGCGGGACGGGCAGTCTCGCCGTCCAACTGGCCCGGGAGTTCGGGGCGGGACGCGTCATCGCCACGGCCTCATCGGAGGAGAAGCGCGCCTTTGCCCTCGAACTCGGCGCGGACGCGGCCGTCGACGGCGACGCGGAGGACTACAAGGAGCGGGTCCTCGACGCCAATCATGGACGCCCGGTCGACATCATCCTGGACGCCATCGGTGGCCCGGTCCTCGACTCCGCCTTGGACACACTCGGATACCTCGGTCGGCTGGTCACCTACGGCTCCTCGTCCCGGCAGGCCGCCTCGGCTCTCGCGCCGAGCCGCCTCGCGGTGGAGAACATCGGCGTCGCCGGTTTCTGGCTCATCCCACTCCTCGCCCGGAACGGAGCCGGTGGGCCGGCCCTTGAGGAGTTGCTCGACCTCACGGCGCGGGGACGCCTGCGCCCCCTGGTCGGCACGGAGTACGACCTCGCGCGGGCTCGCGACGCACATGAGGACCTGCTCGCCCGCCGAACGAAGGGAAAGCTGATACTCCGCCCATGAGGCGAACGGCCTCCCATGCGGCGCATCCTCCGCCCGTGAGACGGCCTCCCCTGCGGCGGACCCTCCGCCCCTAAGGGGCCCCCGCCATTCCTCCGCTCGTCCCCCTAGTCCCCGCCTGGTCCTCCGCCTAGTCCTCCACGACCAACGCCGGCGTCGCCCGGGTCAACACCCCGCCGCGGAAGAAGGCGGGGCTGCGGCGCTGCATCACCAGCATGATCACGAGGCCCAGGGCCAGCAGGCCGACGCCGATGACGAAGACCGAGCCGACACCGAGGACCGAACTGCCCGAGCCGTAGGCGGGATCCCACATGTCGATGAGGGTCTTGAAGAAGACGGCCGCGAGCAGGACTCCGCCCAGGACCGGGAAGACCCCCTTGAACAGCAGGTCGCGGGCCGATTTCCGCAGCTCGCGGCGGAAGAACCAGGCGCAGGCGAAAGCCGTGATCGCGTAGTAGAAGCAGATCATGAGGCCGAGCGCATAGATGGTGTCGATGAGGACGTTCTCGCTGAGGAAGCTCATCACGGAGTAGAAGACTCCGGTGGCGACGCCGGCCGCGATGGTCGCCCTGCCCGGGGAGCGGAAGCGCGGGTGGATCGTGGCGAAGGACGCCGGCAGCGCCTCGTAGGTGCTCATCGCCAGGACCGTACGGGCCACCGGGATGAACGTGGTCTGCAAGCTGGCCGCGGCCGAGGCGAGGACCGCGACGAAGAGCAGTACGCCGAGCACGGTGCCCATGACGGGGTCGGCGAGGGCGGCGAAGACGTTGTCGGCGGTGTCCGGGTTGCCCAGGCCCAGGCCCTTCCCCCCGACGCCGGAGAACATCTGCGAGGCCACAGCGGTGAGCAGGTAGGAGCCGATCAGCACGACCATGGCCAGCAGGGCGGCGCGGCCGGGCGTCTTCGCGCTGCCGGCGGTCTCCTCGTTGACCGTGAGGCAGGTGTCCCAGCCCCAGAACATGAAGATCGACAGCGACAGCCCGGCCGTGAAGGCGGAGAACGACTGGACGGCGAACGGGTCGAGCCAGGTCCAGGAGAAGTCGATGGAGCCGGCGAAGTCACCGGACTGCGCCTTGATCACGGCCAGCGCGACGAACACGGCGAGCACCGCGAGCTGCAGGCCGACCAGGGTGTACTGGACACCCTTGGTGGCGGTCATCCCGCGATAGCTGATGGCCGTGGCGGCGGCGATGAAGACCAGACAGGTCAGGACGTGGGCGGCCTTGTTGTCGTCCAGGGCGGCGACGGCCGGGCTGCCGGTGAGTTCGCCGAGCAGCAGATAGAAGAACGAGGTGGCGACGCCGGCCAGGTTGGAGAGCACGATGATCGTCGCGATCACCAGCCCCCAGCCGCACATCCAGCCGACGCGTGGGCCGAAGGCCTTGACCGTCCAGGTGAAGGAGGTGCCACAGTCCGGCACCGCGTTGTTGAGCTCGCGGTAGGCGAAGGCGACCAGCAGCATCGGCAGGAAGCCCGCGAGGAAGACCGCGGGCATCTGCACCCCGACCTCGCCGACCGTGGGGCCGAGCGTCGAGGTGAGGCAGTAGACGGGTGCGACGGTCGAGATGCCGATGACCGCGCTGCCGAGCAGGCCCACGGAGTTGCCGCTGAGGCCCTTGCTGCGGGTGTCACTGCCGGTGGCACCGACGCTCGTTACCGTGTCTCCGGTCTGGGGGCGGGGGTCGACCTGAACCATGAACAGGACGTTAAGGGCTGCTGTATCCGCATCCGGAAGATCATCCTCCGCGGGTCACGCCTTCAACACGATGGATAGCATGGCATTCATGCCGCGCAATCCAAAGTGGATTCCACCGTCAACCTTCGACTCAATGGTTTCGACATACATCTTTCACATTGCGAGAACCGCAGCACTGTCCCTTTTGTGGCGGTTCCAAATTTTCCCGTCGGGCTTCCGAACGCCACACGACGCCCCCATCGGCCCCCGCCCTCGGCTCCTCGCCTCCCTCGCGCCCCTCGGCCCCCAACTCCCTCGCCCCTCGCCCCCGAGGCCCTCACCCCTCACCCCTCACCCCTCACCCCTCACCCCTCACCCCTCACCCCGCCCAGACGATCGCCTGCAGCTCGCTGTACGCATGCAGCGCGTAGGAGCCCACGTCCCGCCCGACCCCGCTCTTCTTGAAGCCGCCGAAGGGCGCTTCCATGTTCCGGCCGACCGTGTTCACGCCGACCCCGCCGGCCCGCAGCTGCCGGGCCACCCGGAAGGCGCGGGCGCTGTCGCCGGACCACACGTAGTCGATGAGCCCGTAGTCGCTGTCGTTGGCGAGGGCCACCCCCTCGTCCTCCTCGTCGAAGGGCACCACGACCACCACCGGACCGAAGATCTCCTCCCGCACCACCCGCATGTCGGCGGTGCAGTCGGCCAGCAGCGTCGGCGCGACATAGAAGCCGCGCTCCGGAGCGGACGGCCGCGCACCGCCCGCCACGACCCGTGCGCCTTCCTTCCTGCCCAGCTCCACATACGACTCGACCCGGTCGCGGTGCGCGGCCGAGATCACCGGTCCGACCACCGTTCCCTGCGCGCGCGGGTCGCCGACCCGGAGGTGCCCGATGTACTGCGTCAGCCGCGTCACCAGCTCCTCGTACACCCCTCTCTGCACGATCACCCGCGTCGGTGCGGTACAGATCTGCCCGCTGTAGAAGGAGTACGTCGTGCCGATGCCGGCCACCGCCGAGTCCAGGTCCGCGTCGTCGAAGACCACCGCGGCGCCCTTGCCGCCCAGCTCCATGAGCTGGCGTTTCATCCCGCGTCCGCACACCTCGGCGATGCGCTGCCCGACGGCGGTCGAGCCCGTGAAGCTGACCATGTCCACGTCCGGCGAGTCCACGGCCGCCTCGCCCACCTCCGCGGAGGCGCCGCTCACGACGTTCACCACCCCCGGCGGCGCCCCCGCCTCCGCCAGCGCCGCCACCATCCGGTACACCGACAGCGGGTCCTGCGGGGCGGGCTTCACGACGACGGTGTTGCCCATCGCCAGGGCCGGGGCGATCTTGCCCGCCGGGTTCGCCCACGGGTTGTTGTACGAGGTGATGCAGGTGACGACGCCGACGGGCCGGCGTGCGGCGAGAGCGCCCAGCACGGCCGCCCTCCCCATCGGCCCCGCCTCGTTGATCTGCGGCGGCAGCCCCTGCTCGACCGGCTCCAGCGCCCCCTTCGCATACCGCCTGAAGCGCGCCACCCCCACCGCGACCTGCATCCCGCGCGCGGTCCCGGTCGTGGCGCCGCTCTCCGCCTGAGCCAGCTCGGCGTGCGCCGCGAAGTCGCGCTGCATCACCTCCGCGGCCCGGTCGAGGATCGCGGCGCGCTCCTGCGGCGAGGTACGGGACCAGGCCTCGAACGCCTCGCGCGCCGTGGCCGCGGCCTCGTACACCTGCGCCCGGCTCGCCTCGGGCGCGAGTCCGACGACCGCCTCCGTCGCCGGATCGATGACCTCGTAACGACCACCGTCGGGCTCGACCCACTCACCGCCGATGAACAGCCGCTCCACGATCGTCACGTGACACTCCCCTCCCCCATGCCCCGTCCGGCGAGGCCGACTCCGCGCGCGCCCCGTCCCACCAGGACGACGTCGCACCCGCGCGGCCGGAAAGGCACGAGGCCGCACGCGCCCCGCCCCGCCCGCGCCCTCCCATACGCATCTCGCGCCACCACCCTCACTTCGTACTCACCGTCCGCGTGTCCCGCCCCGACCGCAGCACCGTCCCCGGCACCGCGCCGGTCACCACGTCCTCGCGGATCGTCTCGACGCCGTTGACCCACACCGCGTTGATGCCGATCGCCCGGGAGTCCAGCCGGGGACTGTCGCCGGGCAGGTCGTGGACGAGCGTGGCCTTGCCCGCGTCGATCCGTTCCGGGTCGAAGAGGACCAGGTCCGCGTGCCAGCCCTCCTCGATGCGGCCGCGCTCGCGCAGGCCGAAGAGCTGTGCGGGGTCGTCGGTCAGCATCTTCACCGCCTGCTCCAGACCCATCAGCTTCCTGCCCCGCAGACAGTCGCCGAGGAAGCGCGTCGTGTACGGCGCACCGCACATCCGGTCCAGATGGGCACCCGCGTCGGAGCCGCCCAGCAGTACGTCCTCGTGCTGCCAGGTCTCGGCGCGCAGCGCCCAGGAGGCCGGGTCGTTGTCGGTGGGCATCGGCCACAGCACCGTCCGCAGCCCGTCGTTGACGCAGATCTCGACGAGGCAGGCGAAGGGTTCCAGACCGCGCTCGGCCGCGATGTCCTGGACGACGCGCCCGGTCAGGCCCTCGTTCGCCGGGGAGTAGGTGTCCCCGATGACATACCGGCCGAAGTCGGTGAGCCGCCGGAAGACGCCCGCCTCCTTGCTGCCGGCGCTCCGCAGCATCTCGGCCCGGACGTCGGGGTCGTGGAGTTTCTCGATGCGCTCGGGTAGCGGCAGGCCCAGGATCTCGCCCCAGCCGGGGATGAGGTTCAGGGCGCAGAAGGTGCCGAGGGACATGTTCATGGGCGTGAGGATCGGCATCGTCAGGGCCACGATCCGGGCGCCGGCCTCCCGGGCCCGCTCACTGGCGACGAGCTGGCGCGGCACCCGCTCGGGCACCGCCGCGTCGATCGTCAGGACGTTCCAGTTCAGCGGACGCCCGGCCGCCGCGCTCATCGCCACGAACAGCTCGATCTCGTCGTCGTCGAACTGGTCGAGACAGCCCGCCACGATCGCCTCGATCTGGGTGCCCTCGTGTGCGGCGACGGCCCGCGACAGTGCGAGCAGCTCCGCCGGTGCGGCGTGCCGGGAGGCGACCGGCTGCCCGTCACCGTCGGAGTGGGTGGTGGACTGGGTGGTCGAGAAGCCCCAGGCCCCGGCGTCCATCGCCTCGTGGAAGAGGGCCAGCATCTCGTCCAGCTGCTCGGGCGTCGGCTGCCCGCCCACGGCGTCCGCACCCATGACGTACCGGCGCAGCGCGCAATGTCCCACCATGAACCCCGCGTTGACGGCGATCCGCCCCTCCAGCGCGTCCAGGTACTCGCCGAACGAGCTCCAGGTCCAGGGCGCGCCCTCTTCGAGCGCCACCAGGGACATGCCCTCGACCTTGGCCATCATCCGCCGGGTGTAGTCGGCGTCGGCGGGCCGCCCGGGGTGCAGCGGCGCCAGGGTGAAGCCGCAGTTGCCGCCCGCCACGGTCGTCACGCCGTGGTTGAGCGAAGGGGTGGCGTACGGGTCCCAGAACAACTGCGCGTCGTAGTGCGTGTGCGGATCGACGAAACCGGGGGCGAGGACGCGCCCGGTCGCGTCCTCGCTGGTCCTCGCCTCCTCGGTGACGGTGCCGGGCGGGGCGACGACCGCGATACGGCCGTCGCGGATGCCGACGTCGGCGGTGTACGAGGGCGTGCCCGTACCGTCCACAACGGTCGCGCCCTTGATCAGGTGGTCGAGCATGGGCGGTGCGCCCCCTTCCGCTCGGCGGGACCAACTGCCCGCGGCCTCTCCCGGCCGGACCAGCGGCCCGCGGCTTTTCTCGGCAGGAACCGGTTGCCCGCGGCGTGCCCCGGCCGGAGTCAGCCGCCCGCGGCCTGACGGAACCGGGTCGTCCGGTGCACCGGGTCGGTGTCGATCTTCGGGATCACGTGTTCACCGATGAGCTTGAGCGTGTTCATGGTGTCCTCGTACGAGACCCCGATCGGCAGCCCGAAGCTGAGCTGGTCGGCACCGGCCTGCTCCCAGCGTCTGCACTGCTGGAGCACCTCGTCCGGATCGCCGCAGATCATCAGCTCCTCGGCAATCAGCAGCTCGATGACCTCGGCGGTGTAGTCGGGCAGCAGCTCGGGCCACTGGGGGATGCCGTCGGGCCGCGGGAAGGTGTCGTGGTAGCGGAACACCAGCGACTGGAGGTAGTTGAGGCCTCCGTTGACCGCGATCTCGACCGCCTTGTCATGCGTCTCGGCGCAGATGGCCGTCGACGTCACCATCACGTTGTCGTTGACGAAGCCGCCGACCGGTTCGGCCTCCCGGATCGCCGTCTTGTACTGCTCCAGCACCCACTCCATGTCGGAGACCTTCTGCACGCTGAACCCGAGGACGCCCAGGCCCTTCTTCGCTGCCATGGCGTACGAGGACGGCGAGCCGGCCGCGTACCACATCGCCGGGTGCGCGGCCCCGTACGGCTTGGGGAAGATCTTCCGGGGCGGCAGTTGCCAGTGCTTGCCCTGGAACCCGACGTACTCCTCCTGGAGCCACATCTTCGGGAACTCGGCGATGGTCTCTTCCCAGATCTCCTTGGTGTGGTTCATGTCGGTGATGCCCGGCAGGAACCCCAGGATCTCGTGGCTGCCGGCGCCCCGCCCGCTGCCGAACTCGAAGCGGCCCTCGCTGAGATGGTCGAGCATGGCGACCTTCTCGGCGACCTTCACCGGGTGGTTGACCTGGGCGAGGGGGTTGAAGATCCCGGATCCCAGATGGATCCGCTCGGTCGCATGGGCCAGGTAGCCGAGGAAGACGTCGTTGGCGGAGAGGTGCGAGTACTCCTCCAGGAAGTGGTGCTCGGACGCCCAGGCGTACTTGAAGCCGGACTTGTCCGCCTGGATGACGTACTCGGTCTCCTCCATCAGCGCCTTGTGCTCCGCGAGCGGGTCGGTCTCGGCCCGCTTGCCCACGTATCCCTGTACAAAGAGCCCGAATTCCAAGGAGGTTCACCGTCCCTGAGCTATTTCTGACGCATCGTCAGATTTGATGTGCCGACTGTTCCACCGTGGGCGGGGAGCGTCAATAGCCGCTGCCCGGATGGCTGACGGGCCGGGTGGCCGACTGGCTGACCGGCCGGCTGCCGGGCAGGCAACCGGCCGCCGCCCGTCAGCCGATGCTGACCCCCGCCAGCCACCCGCCGTCGACGACGAACGGCTGCCCGGTGATGTACGACGAGTCCTCGCACGACAGGAAGAGCGCCAGCTTGGCGACCTCCTCCGGCCGGCCGATCCGGCCCAGCGGCACCAGCTTCCGGTAGAGCTCGTCCACGGCCCGCTTCGACTCGGCGGGATCGACGCTCGGATCGAGCGCGGCCGGGTTGGTCATCGGGGTGTCCACCGCCCCCGGGCACACCGCGTTGACCCGGATCTTCTTGGCCGCCAGCTCCACCGCGGCCACCCGGGTGAGCCCGAGGACCGCATGCTTGGTCGCGGCATAGGCGCCGACGAAGGCCATGCCCGTCAGGGCCGTGTACGAGGCGGTGTTGACGATCGTGCCGCCGCCCGCCGCCTCGATCTCCGGCGCCACGGTACGTATCCCGAGGAAGCAGCCGACCTGATTGACCTGCACCACCTGCTGGAACTCCTCCAACGGCGTCGACACCAGCTCGTTGAAGCGGAGGATCCCCGCGTTGTTGACCAGCCCGTCGATCATCCCGAAGGCGTCCTTGGCGGCCACGGCCGCCGCCTGCCAGTCCGCCTCCTTCGTCACATCCAGGTGCACGAAGCGGGCCCGGTCCTCCCCCAGCTCCTGGGCGAGCGCCTCGCCCTGCGCGTCGAGCACATCCCCGAGCACGACCTTCGCGCCCTCCGCGACGAACAGCCGCGCCTCCTGCTCACCCTGCCCGCGCGCCGCACCCGTCACGATGACAACCCGCCCGTCGAGCTTGCCCATGCCTGCACTCCTCTGCTGGTGAGTACGTCCTCGCCGCCGCGGTCGTCAGCCGTCCGCCACTCGGCCGCCGGGCCCCGCCCTCCGCGGCTCCGCATCCGCCCGGACGTTGAGCTGCTCAGTCGTCCAGCTGCTCAGTCGTTCAGCAACGGCGCGACATCCGACCCGAACGCCGACATCTGCTCCGTCAGTTCGTCACGGCTGCGACTGCGGAACCGCACCTGGATCTGGTGCACCCCCATCGCCCCGTACTCCCGCAACGACTCCGCGATCCGCTCCGGCGCCCCGGACAGGGTCCGCCGGCCGGCCTCCCACCCCGGCTCGCCGACGTACAGCGGCTCGGCGATGGCACCGATCACGGCGGGCTCTTCGACACCGGCCGCCTCGCGCAGCCTGCGCAGCTTCCCGATCTGCGCCGGCAACTCCGCCCGCCGGTCCCCCTGCGGCAGCCACCCGTCACCGCGCACCGCGGCCCGGCGTACGGCGGCGGGCGAGGAACCGCCCACCCAGATCGGCGGCCGCGGCGTCTGCACGGGCCGCGGCGCCTGCCCCAGCCCCTCGAACGTGAACCGCTCCCCCGCGAACTCGGGGAACTCCTCGGGCCCCAGCGCCACCTTCAGCGCATCGACCACCTCGTCCACCACCGCCCCGCGCCGCTCGAAGTCCACCCCGAGCGCGTCGAACTCCTCCCGCACATGCCCGGCCCCGACCCCGAGGATCAGCCGCCCCCCGGAGAGCCGGTCCAGCGTCGCGTACTGCTTGGCCGTGACCAGCGGGTGCTTGAGCCCCACCACCGCCACATGGCTGAGCAGCCGCACCCGCTCGGTGACGGCGGCCAGATGCGCCAGCGTGGCGACCGGGTCGTACCACACGGTGCTCATCGCCTCGGCCAGCCGCCGCGGAATCGCGATGTGTTCACAGCAGGCGATGTACGCGAACCCGTGCCGGTCGGCGGCCTGCGCGACGGCCACCAGGTCCCCGGGCCCCGCCCCCGGCTCCCACCCCTCCGCGAACAGCGCGCTCTGCGCCTGCACCGGAAGCTGCATCCCATACGCCAGCCGCCCCGCACCGGGCCGCCACACCGCCTCGTACGCGCTGTCCATACGCCCTCCCGAGCACATCTGACGGTCCGTCACCTAACGTGCGCGGGACATCGTCGTGCTTGGGAAGCCATCAGGCAAGGGGTACGAGAGGGAGGGGCCGAAGAGCCGGCGCGAGGCGCAGGATCGCGGGGCGTTGAGGCCACCTGCGCCGAAGGACGTCCACCGGCTCGGGCAGGCCGCCGGCCCGCCCGCGGAGGGCCGCCGACGTACCGCACCTCGTCGGGCGCGCCCTCGGCGACTCCACGACCCCGGCGAAGAAAGGGGGCGGCCTACGGCGCGGCCCTCACGCCCCCGGCCCCGCCCACAGCCCCTCCCCCGTCAACCCCAGCAGGGAAATCGCGTTCCCCCGAACGATCTGTTCCACCACGTCCGGTGCCAGGTGGCCCATCTGGGACTCGCCCACCTCGCGCGACTTCGGCCAGGTCGAGTCCGAGTGCGGGTAGTCCGTCTCGTACAGGACGTTGCCCACGCCGATCGCGTCGAGGTTCTTCAGGCCGAAGGCGTCGTCGAAGAAGCAGCCGTAGACGTGCTCGGCGAAGAGTTCGGACGGTGGGCGCAGGACCTTGTCGGCGACGCCGCCCCAGCCGCGGTTCTCCTCCCAGACCACGTCCGCGCGTTCGAGGATGTACGGGATCCAGCCGATCTGCCCCTCGGCGTACATGATTTTCAGGTCGGGAAAGCGGTCGAACTTGCCGCTCATCAGCCAGTCGACCATCGAGAAACAGCAGTTGGCGAAGGTGATCGTCGAGCCGACGGCGGCCGGGGCGTCGGCGGAGGTCGACGGCATCTTCGACGAGGAGCCGATGTGCATGGCGACGACCGTGCCGGTCTCGTCGCAGGCGCGCAGGAAGGGGTCCCAGTAGTCGGTGTGGATGCTGGGCAGCCCCAGATGGGGCGGGATCTCGCTGAAGCAGACCGCCCGCACGCCGCGGGCCGCGTTGCGCCGCACCTCCGCGGCGGCCAGCTCCGCGTCCCACAGGGGGACGAGGGTCAGCGGGATCAGCCGGCCCTGCGCCTGCGGGCCGCACCACTCCTCCACCATCCAGTCGTTGTACGCACGCACCCCCAGCAGTCCCAGTTCGCGGTCCTTCGCCTCTGTGAAGGTCTGGCCGCAGAAGCGGGGGAAGGTGGGGAAGCAGAGAGCGGACTGGACGTGGTTGACGTCCATGTCGGCCAGCCGTTCGGGGACGCTGAAGGAGCCGGGGCGCATCTGTTCGTAGGTGATGCCCTCGAGCTTGATGTCGTCGCGGGAGCAACCGACGGCGGTGTCGAGGCGGGTCAGCGGCCGGCGCAGATCTTCGTAGACCCACCAGTCGGCTATCGGCCCGTCCTCTCCGGCGTCGCCCATCGTCGGGGCGAATCTGCCTCCCACGAAGGTCATCTCCCGCACCGGCGCCCGCACGATGCGCGGGCCGATGTCGCGGTACTTCGACGGGAGCCGGTCCCGCCAGACATGAGGGGGCTCCACCGTGTGGTCGTCCACCGAGATGATCTTCGGGAAGGTCTCCATGCCGGATACGGTAGCGCTGATCTGACGATCCGTCAGCAATCGCGGAACCCTGTCGGAGAGCGTCGAGGACGACTGACGTGAAGTCAGTGGCGTCGAGGGACGGGGTGGGTGAGAGTGGAACGGCGCGCAGGGGGCATTCGGGGCGCGCAGGGGGCAACTACCGCCATGGGGCGCACTGAATCGGAGCTGCGCCGCCTTCTCGTACGCCGGCGCATACACCTCCTGATCGCCCGAGGAGGCTTTGTGGATGCTCCGGACCCCTACTGACGGAAGACGCTGCAACAAGGCAGACTGACCGTTGCGCACGGTGAACCGATGCGAACGGTACGAACTGATGGCACAGGGCAGGTGGACACATGGACGACAGTCCGGGGCAGGGGCGGGAGCGGCTCCGCTTCTCCGTGCTCGGTCCCGTGCGGGCCTGGCGTGGTGACAAGCCGCTGGCGGCGGGCTCCCCGCAACAGCGTGCGTTGCTCGCCGCACTGCTGCTGCGCGGCGGGCGCACCGCCACCGCACCCGAGCTCGTCGACGCCCTGTGGGGCGACGAGCCGCCGCACGCCGCGCTCGCCGCGCTGCGCACGTACGCCTCACGGCTCCGCAAGGCGCTGGGGGACGACGCCGACGCCTTGGTCAGCGAGTCCGGCGGCTATGCGCTCCGGTCGGTGGACGGGCGCCCGCTGGACCTCGACCACGACCGTGCCGAGCAGTACGCGGCCGAGGCCGAAAAGGCCAAGGCCGCCGGCGACCGCGGCCGCGCCCGCGAACTCCTCGACGCCGCATTGGCGCAGTGGGAGGGCGAACCGCTGGCCGGCCTCGCCGGCCCGTACGTCGACACCCAGCGCACACGTCTCGACGAGTGGCGCCTGACCCTGCTGGAAACCCGCCTCGAACTCGGCCTGGAAGTGGGCTGCCACGCCGAGGCGGTCTCCGAACTGACCGCCCTCACCGCCGCCCACCCGCTGCGCGAGCGGCTGCGCGAACTCCTCATGCTGGCGCTCTACCGCAGCGGACGACAGGCCGAGGCGCTCGCCGTCTACGCCGACACTCGCCAGCTGCTCGACGAGGAGCTGGGCGTCGATCCCCGTGCCTCGCTCTCCGATCTCCAGCAGCGGATCCTCCGGGCGGACCCGGACCTCGACGCACCCGTCCTCGTCGGCTTCGACGCGGATCCCGCCGGCCCCGCCGTGGTGCGGCCGCAGCAACTGCCCGCCACCGTGGCGGACTTCACCGGACGCGCCGCCTTCGTCGCCGAGCTCGGCGATCAGCTCGCCACCGCCGAGGGCAGCGTCATGGCCGTCTCGGCCCTCACCGGCATCGGCGGCGTCGGGAAGACCACCCTCGCCGTCCATGTCGCGCACGCCGCCCGCGAACACTTCCCCGACGGACAGCTCTACGTCGACCTGCAGGGCGCGGGCCACACCCCGTCCCAGCCGGAGGCCGTCCTCGGAGCCTTCCTGCGCGCCCTGGGCACTCCGGACGCCTCCATCCCCGACGGTCTGGCGGAACGCTCGGCCCTCTACCGCTCCACCCTCGCCGGCCGGCGCGTGCTGGCGCTCCTGGACAACGCCCGGGACGCTTCCCAGGTCCGCCCGCTCCTGCCCGGCACGGAAGGCAGCGCCGCGCTGATCACCAGCCGTGCGCGCATGAACGACCTGGCGGGCGCGCACCTCATCGACCTCGACGTGATGAGCCCGGAGGAAGCGCTCTCCCTCTTCACCCGCATCGTCGGCGAGGAGCGCGTCACCTCGGAGCGGAAGGCCGCCATGGCCGTCGTCGGGGCCTGCGGCTTCCTGCCGCTGGCCATCCGGATCGCCGCCTCGCGGCTGGCCGCCCGGCGTACGTGGACGGTGTCCATCCTGGCGCGCAAGCTCGCCGACGAGCGCCGCCGCCTGGACGAGCTCCGGGCCGGCGATCTCGCCGTCAAGGCCACCTTCGAACTGGGTTACGGCCAGCTGGAACCCCAGCAGGCACGCGCCTTCCGCCTGCTCGGCCTGGCCGACGGGCCCGACATCTCGCTCGCGGCGGCGGCAGCCATGCTCGATCTGGACCTCGACGACGCCGAGGAGCTGCTGGAGTCCCTCGTGGACACCTCCCTGCTGGAGTCCGCGGCACCGGGGCGCTACCGCTTCCACGACCTGGTGCGGCTGTACGCACGCGCCTGCGCCGAACGCGATGAGCACCCCCCGTCCGAGCGGGACGCGGCACTGTCGCGACTGCTGGACTTCTACTCGGCAACGGCCGCCAACATGTACGTCCTCGAACGCCCCGGCGACCGGCTCGTCGACCACATGGAGGCCACCGCTTTCCCGGGCCTGGAGTTCACCGGCCGCACGACCGCCCTGGAGTGGCTGTTCAGCGAGGCCGGATGCCTGCTGGCCTGCGCGCGCCAGTGCGAGGGCCCCACGACGCTGCGGCGCGCCGCCGACCTGCTGCTGCTCACCAAGGACCTGGCCGAGTCCGGCGCCGATGCGCTCCAGTACGAGCAGGCCGGCGTCTCCTTGCTGGCCGCCGCCCAGGAAGCCGGGGAGCAGCATGCGCAGGCGAGGGTCCACACCGCGCTCGCCTATGCCCGTACGCTCTCGGGCCGGCTGAACGACGCGGACGAGAACGCCAAGTCCGCCATGCTGCTCGGCCTCGCCGCCGAAGACCCCTTCTCTTCGTCCTACGCCCCCAACGACCGCGGGATCATCGCCAACGCCCAGCGTCGGCACAACGACGCGGAGGCCTATCTGGGGCAGGCCCTGACGGCCTTCCGCAGCGACGGCAACCGCAGTTCCGAGGCCAGCGCGCTGTGCAACCTCTCCCGGGTCCATCTGGACACCGGCCGGGTGGCCAGCGCGATAGAGCTGGCGGAGGAAGGGATCGCCATCTACCGCGAGTTGGGCGCCACGCGACGGCTCGCCAACGGCATGTACGCCCTGGCTCTGGCCTACACCCAGGACAACCGGCTGGACGAGGCGGCCGGGCAACTCTCCGCCGCACTGGCCATTTTCCAGGACAGCCGCCAGCGGTTCTGGGAGGGCATGACCAACTTCCGGATGGCCGAGGTCGACCTCGCGGCGCGGCGGCCGGCCGCCGCCGCCAACCACGCCGAACAGGCGCTGGCCGCCCTGCGCGGCATCGGTGGCGAGTCCCGGCGGGCCAGCGCCCTCACCACGCTCGGGCGGGCCCTCAGCGAGATCGGGCACACCGGCCGCGCACGCGTGTGCTGGCAGGAAGCGCTCACCATCTTCGAGCGTCTCGGACTACCGGAAAGTGCCGTTGTCCAGCAGCTTTTGACTCCCGCTGTGGTCGCGTAGGGGCGTCGCCGCGCCCCAGCAGCAGACGTTTATCGATCGTTCATCGGCGAGGTCCACTCTCTTCTTAACCGAACCGCCGCCTCGGGGGGCAAGCGGCTCGGGGACCAGGTCGCCGCCGTTAAAGTGAGCGACCGCGCCGCGCCCGTCCGGAGGCCCTCGGGGGAGTCGCCGGGCGGGCGGGGCACAAAGCGCCCACACAGGAGTTGATCGTCATGAGCACCGAGAAGCAGACTCAGGGTCCGAGGGATCGGGACATTGTCAAGCCCCTCGACAGCCATCAGCCGGTCCTCGGAACGGATCGCACGCCCCAGGTGCCGTCGCGGGGGGATCGCGACGTCATCAAGCCCAATGACAGCCACCAGCCCATTGCCGGTAACGGCGTCAACGCCACCGTCGACGACAGCCACCAGCCGGGCCCCGGCCAGGGCGTCGCGCCGAAGGGCGGCAGCCGGCCCGCTGCCGGTGAGGGCATTCTGCCGATGGACAGTCACCAGCCCATCGGCAAGCCCAACTAGCACCACCTGAGCCAACGGGGGAACAGTTCGGGGGATTGCAGGGGCCGGTGTCCATGGCTCGGAGGGGAAGCCATCGACACCGGTCCCTGCGGCTTTTGTGCTCGGGCGCTGCCGCCGGTCGGCGAGAAGCCAGAACACCTGACCGCATTTGCCGCTATTTTGACGACACGAGCGACAAGCTCCGTCCTCTCTACAGGAGTTGATATGACCTCCATGAAGAAGACCCTCGCCGTCGGCGCGCTCACCCTCGCGGCGTTCGGCGCCGCCGCCGCGCCCGCCCTTGCCGACAACCATGCGCCCGTCCCGCCGCATGCCTTGGTGGCTCCGGACAACCACGCACCGGTGATACCGATGGACAACCATGCACCGGTGGCACCTCTCGACAGCCACACTCCCTGACCCAGCCGGTCGGGCTCGCCCCATGGCTCCCGGCCGACGCTCCTGACCCGGCGTGGACCGGCCGGGAGCAGAATTCGCCGCCAAGGGGCCTCTGCACACATCTGACGCAGCGTCAGATGCTGGTGCTACAGTCGCGCCACCCGCGACCCGCGAGGAGGCGCCGTGTTCGAACCCGCCCGTATCCACACGCTCTGGGAACTGGTCGAGTACCGAGCACGGGCCTCGCGCGGGGCGCCGATGTTCTACGACGGGGACGGGCGGAGCGTCACCTTCGACGGGGTGCGCGACCAGGCGCTGCGGGTGGCGGCCGGGTTCCGGGAGCTGGGGATCGGGGCGGGGACCCGGGTGGCCTGGCAATTGCCGACGCGGATCGAGACGGTGGTGGCCTCGCTGGCGCTGGCCAGGCTCGGGGCCGTGCAGACGCCGGTGATTCCGCTCCACCGGGAGCGCGAGGTCGGCTTCATCCTGGCGGAGTCGGCGGCGGAGTTCGTCCTCGTACCGGGCGAGTGGCGGGGGTTCGACCACACCGCGATGGCGCATCGGCTCGCCGGGGACGGGGTGCGGGTGGTCCCGGTGGCGGAGGGGCTGCCGGAGGGGGATCCGGGGGCGCTGCCGGCCGTGGCCGGAGCGGACGACGGGTCCGGTGCGGAGGCCGGCACCAGGTGGATCTACTACACCTCGGGCACCACCTCCTCCCCCAAGGGCGTCGAGCACATGGACGCCACGCTCCTCGCCGGCGGCGTCGGGCTGGCCACCGCGCTCGGGATGTCCGCGGACGACATCGGCTCGATCGCCTTCCCGTACGCACATATCGCCGGCCCGGACTATGTCATCGCCATGCTGGTCAGCGGGTTTCCCGCGGTCATCCTGGACTCCTTCGAGCCGGGCCGCGCGGCCGCCGTCTACCGGCGCCACGGGGTGACGATGGCCGGCGGCAGCACTGCCTTCTACCAGGCGTTTCTCGATGAGTCGCGGCGTCACCGGCAGCGGCGGCCGCAGGCCGGGCGGTTGATTCCCTCGCTGCGGCTGCTGTCCGGCGGCGGGGCGCCGATGCCTCCGGAGCTGTACACGGCCGCCGGGCGGGAGCTGGAGTGCGCGATCGTCCACGGGTACGGCATGACCGAGTGCCCGATGATCACGATGGGCACGCCGTACGACAGCGAGGAGCAGCTGTCGCGGACGGTCGGCAAGCCGGTGGTGGGGGCGGAGATCAGGATCGTGCGGCCGGACGGGAGCGAGGCCGCCACCGGGGAGTCCGGCGAGGTGACGGTCAAGGGGCCGATGCTCTTTCGCCGGTACACGGACCCGGCGCTGACCTCCGGGGCATTCGCCGCCGACGGCTCCTTCCGCACCGGTGACCTGGGGTATCTGCGTCCCGACGGGCATCTGGTGCTGACCGGGCGGATCAAGGACATCATCATCCGCAAGGGCGAGAACATCTCCGCGCGGGAGATCGAGGATCTGGTGCACACCCATCCGGCGGTGGCGGAGGCCGCGGTGATAGGGCTGCCGGACCGGGAGCGCGGCGAGCGGGTGTGCGTGGTGGTCACGCCCGCCGATCCGGCCGCGCCGGCGCTGACCCTGGGCGGGCTGACCGCGCATCTCCGGTCGGCCGGGCTGATGACGCAGAAGCTTCCGGAGCAGCTGGAGACCGTCGGCGAGCTGCCGCGCGGCGGGCCGCTGAACAAGGTGCTCAAGGCGGTGCTGCGGGAGCGGTATACGGAGTAGCCGGGGGCGCCGCGGCGGTGTGGCGATGAGTTCCGGGGGCCGGCGGAGTCTTCACTGGGAGCGTCGCCACAGGGGTGCGCCGCACCCGTGCGGTGGGACGCCCCGGCAGGGCGACCGGACAGGACGCCCCGGCAGGACGCCTCGGCAGGACGGAAGGACTCCGACGATGACCGATGACACGATCGACTTTGCGGCGCAGGCCCGGCTGGTGTCGCAGCTCGCGGCGCGGACCGCCGACGAGCAGCTCGACGCCCCCACTCCCTGCGAGACCTACGCGGTACGCCATCTGCTGGGCCACCTCGTCGGCCTGGCCGCGGCGTTCCAGCACACGGCGCGCAAGGATCTGGGTCCGATGACGAGTGGGGCACCGGATGCGGCGGTGCCGGACGTGGAGCCCGGCTGGCGGGCCGAACTGGACCAGAACCTCCGCGGGATGGCCGAGGCCTGGCACGAGCCGGCGGCCTGGGAGGGCGAGACCCAGGCGGGCGGGGTGACGCTGCCCGCCGCCGTCGCGGGCCGGTTCGCGCTCAACGAGCTGGTGCTGCACGGCTGGGACCTGGCGCGCGCCACCGGCCAGGAGTACACCCCGGACGCAGCCGCCCTCGGGGTGTCGTACGCCCTGCTCGCGCCGCTTGCCGAGGGCCCGGACCGCCTGCCGGTGTTCGGCCCGCCCGTGGCTGTGGCGGCGGACGCACCGCTTCTCGACCAGGTGGTGGCGCTGAGCGGCCGCCGGCCGGAGTGGGCGCCGCCGGGCACGCAGGGGACGTAGCGGCGTAGGCGGTCCCCGCGCCACGGCCGCCGGATCACGCCGGAGCGCAGCCCGGCACTCCGTCCCGCAGCCGGGTCTTGAGGATCTTGCCGCTGGCGTTGCGCGGGAGTTCGGTGACGAAGGCGACCTCCCGCGGGACCTTGTAGTTGGCCATCTCCCGGCGGGACCAGGCGATCAGATCGTCGGCGGTGAGCAGGGAGCCGGCGCGGCGGACCGCATAGGCCCTGCCGACCTCGCCGAGGCGGGGGTCGGGTATGCCGATGACGGCGACCTCGGTGATGTCCGGGTGCCGGCCGAGGAGTTGCTCTATTTCGGCGGGATAGGCGTTGAAGCCGCCGACGATGAACATGTCCTTGATGCGGTCGGTGATCTTGAGGTTGCCCGCCGCGTCGAGGACGCCCACGTCGCCGGTGCGCAGCCAGCCGTCGGGGGTGATCACGCGGGCGGTGCCGGCCGGGTCCTCGAAGTAGCCCGACATCACGTGGTAGCCGCGGACGTGCACCTCGCCGGGGTCACCGGGCGGCACCGGGCGGTCCGCGGCGTCGACGATCCGGACCTCGGTGCCGGGGATGGCGCGCCCCGAGGTCGTGGCGATGACCTCGGGCGGATCGCCGCGGCGGCACATCGTGACGACGCCCGAGCTCTCCGAAAGGCCGTACGCCGTCAGCACGGTGGAGATCTTCAGCTCGCTGCGCAGCCGCTCGACCAGCTCCAGGGGGACCACCGCGGCGCCGGTGACCACCACGCGCAGCGCGGAGAGGTCGTCCAGGGCCCGGGAGGGGTGGTCGAGGATCTGCTGGTGGAGGGTGGGCGGGCCGGGGAGGACGGAGATCCGTTCGGCGGCGATGTTGGCGAGCGCGGTCTCCACGCCGAAGACCGGCTGCGGGATCATCGTCGCGCCGCGCAGCAGACAGGCGATGATCCCGGCCTTGTAGCCGAAGGTGTGGAAGAACGGGTTGACGATCAGATAGCGGTCGCCCTCCCGGAGTCCGGCGAGTTCGCTCCAGACGTCGTACGCGCGCAGGGTCTGGGCATGCGTGATCACCGCGCCTTTGGGGCGGCCGGTGGTGCCGGAGGTGAAGATGATGTCCGAGGGGGCATCGGGGTGCAGGGCGTCGGCCCGGTCGCGGACCGTTTCCTGCGACACCGCCGCGCCGCCGGCGAGGAAGTCCTGCCAGGTGGCGAAGTCGGCGGGGGCGTCGTCGGAGAGCACCACGACCTTCTCCAGTTGCGGCAGTCCGGGCAGCGGGCCGCGGCCGGTGCCCTCCTGGGCGGCGCGGCGGAGCGAGGCGACGTAGGACGTGCCGAGGAAGGTGCCGGTGACGAAGAGCAGCTTGGCACGGGTGCGGCGCAGGACGTAGGCGGCCTCGGTGCCCTTGAAGCGGGTGTTGACGGGGACGAGGACGGCGCCGGCGGTGACGGCCCCGAGGGCGGAGACGATCCAGTCGAGGGTGTTGGGCGCCCAGACGGCGACGCGGTCGCCGGGTGCGACCCCGGAGGCGATGCAGGCGGCCGCGGCGCGTGCCACCCGCTCGCCGAGCTCCGCGTACGACACCCGGGTGCGGCCCTCGACCACGGCCTCCCGGGAGGCGTACCGCCGGGCGGCCGTGCGCACCAGCCGCGGGATGGCGCCGTACTCCAGGTCCGCCCGAGACTGCAGGTCGTCGCACATCGCGCTGCCTCCCGCCAAAGAGCCCTGCACCACTAGCTGACTGACCGTCAGATTAGCGGTAGCCTCCTCGGCTGTCAGCACTGACGACCGACCGCGGAGGTGGCGATGGGGGCGACCCTCAAGGACGCGACGGCGATAGCCGGCATCGGACAGACCCCGTTCGCCAAACAACTCCCCGCCTCCGAGAAGGCCTTGGCCTGCCGGGCGATCGTCGCGGCCCTGGACGACGCCGGGATCGCCGCCTCGGAGGTGGACGCCTTCGCCTCCTACACCATGGAGGAGACCGACGAGGTCGAGATGGCCAAGGCCATCGGCGCCGGGGACGTCACCCACTTCTCCAAGGTCGGCTACGGCGGTGGCGGTTCCTGCGCGACGGTGGCCCATCTGGCGGCCGCCATCGCCACCGGCCAGGCGAGCGTCGGCGTCGCCTGGCGGTCCCGCAAGCGCGGTTCGGGGCCGCGCCCCTGGAAGAACACCCAGGTCCAGCTGCCCACCCCGGGACAGTGGACCCGCCCCTTCGGACTGCTGCGCCCCGCCGACGAGATCGGCATGCTGGCCCGCCGCTATATGCACGAATACGGCGCCACCCGCGATCACCTCTTCAACGTCGCCCTCGCCTGCCGCAACCGCGCCAACCAGAACCCGGCCGCGATCATGTACGAGCGCCCGCTGACCCGCGAGATGTACATGACCGCCCGCTGGATCAGCGAGCCGCTCTGCCTCTTCGACAACTGCCTGGAGACCGACGGCGCGCTGGCCTGTGTCGTGGTCTCCGCCGAGCGGGCCCGCGACTGCCGGCAGCGGCCCGTCTACGTCCACTCCGCCGCCCAGGGCCTGCCCGCGCAGCACCACGGCATGGTCAACTACTGGAACGACGACCCGCTCACGGGTCCCGCCTGGACCGCCGCCCGCCAGCTGTGGAAGGGCGCCGACCTCGGGCCGCAGGACGTCGACGTGGCACAGATCTATGACGCGTTCACCCCCCTGATCCCCCTCTCGCTGGAGGGCTACGGCTTCTGCGGGCGCGGCGAGGGCGCGGCCTTCACCGAGGGCGGCGCGCTGGAGATCGGCGGCCGGCTGCCCCTCAACACCGGCGGCGGCGGCCTCTCCGAGGCGTACGTGCACGGTTTCAACCTCATCACCGAAGGCGTCAAACAGCTGCGCGGCACCAGCACCGCGCAGGTGCCCGACGCCGCCACCTGCCTGGTTACCGCGGGCGAGGGCGTCCCCACCTCGGCCCTGCTGCTGAGGAGTTGATACGCCATGAGCGCCCGTGAAGCCGCCGAATCCGTCCCGCCGGCCGAGACCGCCGAGTCCGTCCAGTCGGCAGCGACCGTCCGGTCCGCCGAGTCCGCCGAGCCCCTCAGGCCCACCGAGTCCGCTGATTCCGTTCGTGATGTCATGTCACCCAGCGTGACACCCGCCACTGACAATCGTCCCGACAGCGGCGCCGACCTGCTGCTTCCCGTCCCCGATGACGACGGGGCACCCTTCTGGGAGTACGCCGCCAGGGGCGAACTGCGCGTCCAGGCCTGCTCCGGCTGCGACGAACTGCGCTTCCCGCCCCGGCCCTGCTGCCCGCACTGCCAGTCGTTCGCCGCGCACTGGCAGCGGATGAGCGGCCGCGGCCGCATCTGGTCCTACGTGCTGCCGCACCCACCGCTGCTCCCCGCGTACGCCGCCCTGCCGGGCTACAACGCGATCGTCGTGGAGCTGGCCGACGCCCCGCGCATCCGCCTCGTCGGCAATCTCGTCACCGCCGCCGACGCCCCCCTCAACTCCGTCGAACCGGCACGACTGCGCATCGGCGCCCCGGTCAGGGCCGCCTTCCACACCATGCCGGGAGGCGTGACCGTACCCCGCTGGCTCCTGGAGCGCCCATGACGCTCCGCACGGAGATCGAGGACGGGGTCGCCCTGGTCACCCTCGACCGGCCCGAGCGGCACAACGCCATCGACCTCGACACCGCCGCCGAACTCGCCGCCACCTGGCGGGCGTTCCGCTTCGACGACGCCGTACGGGCCGCGGTGGTCACCGGCGCCGGCGGCCGGGCCTTCTGCACCGGCATCGACCGTTCCGTCGACGTCTCCCAGCCACCCTCGCCCTACTCCCTCGACGACCCGTTGCTCCGCATCGGGCCGAAGGCCAACGACCTGTGGAAGCCGGTCATCGCCGCCGTCGACGGCATGGCCTGCGGTGGCGCCTTCTACCTCCTGGGCGAGGCCGAGTTCCTCATCGCCTCCGAGAACGCCACCTTCTTCGACCCGCACACCACCTACGGGATGGTCAGTGCGTACGAGTCCATCGCCATGGCCCAGCGGATGCCCTACGGGGAGATCGCCCGGCTGGCCCTGATGGGGACGGCGGAGCGGCTGGGCGCCTCCCGCGCGTACGAGACCGGCCTGGTCTCCGAGCTGACCGCGCCCGGTGCCGCGGCCGAGGTGGCGCTGCGCCGTGCCGCCGTGCTCGCCGCCCAGCCGACCGGGCCGGTCCAGGGCACCGTACGCGCCCTGTGGGCGGCCAGGGAGGCAGCCAGGACACAGGCCCTGGCACACGCCCCCCAGCTGATCGCTCTGGGCAATCTGCCCCCGGACCAGCAGGCCCGGCTGTTCGCGGCCCGCACGCGCCGTGGCGGCCGGGACGAGGGACCGGAGGGCGGGCCACCGGTCAGATGACCCCCGGGGGCGGATCCGCACACTCCCGCCCCTGCGTCTACATCCGTGTCTTCTGTGCCCGGGTGATCTGGCAGGTGTACCAGAACTGCCCGATGGAGGACTGGTTGACGCTGTACTTGGCGGTGTACGTCTCGGTTTCCCCGGGACCGACGATGATCGACCGCTCGTGCAGCCCGTACGCCTTGCCGTCGGCCGGTTTGGCCTTCATCCAGTTGACGGCCATGTCGTAGGAGAACGAGTCGGTCGTCGACGGATTGGTGATCGAGACCGTGTAGGTGAACTGGCGCAGCGAATCGGAGAAGTCGCAGTTGCTGCCGCTGACGTCCGACCGCCCGTCCGGGTCGTAGGTCTCCTGGGTCGGCGAGGGCGAGAAGGTGGGCTCGTACGTCGGGGTCGGGTCGCTCGCGTCGTACGCGCTGGTGGTCGCCGGACTCGGGAGGTACGCCGGCACCTTGACGCGGGGCCGGCTGAAGGCGCAGCCACCGACCGTGGCGACCGCGGTCAACGCCAGTACGGTCGCCACCGCCACCCTGATACCCGTACGGGAGCCCCCGCGACTGCCGCTGCGTATGCCCTGCTTCATTCTGCTGTCCATCCCCCGTGAAAACCTCGAACCGCGTCAGTCCCTGACTTGACGCGTGCACGGCACCCTAGCAAGGGCCGGTGACACCCCGTACGGGCCCCGGCAACGCGGGCGGGCGTACTTCTCTCGCGGGCACAGAGGGTCCGGCGTAGCGTCGGTCACGGAGGAAGACCGGACAACTCGAAGCGAGGCGACGCCCGTGGTGCGCAACGTTCTCGGGTCGCTGATCGCCCTCGCCGGAGCGGCGGCCGCCGTATGGAGTCCCTTCCGTCCCTGGTACGACGGCCGTCACGGCCGCAACATCCGGATCGAAGACCTCTTCAACGGCATCACCCGCACCAGCGCCGCGCTCTTCGGCTCCATCCTCCTTCCCATGGCCTTCGCCGCCCTGCTGACCCTGATCGGTGTGGCTCTGCGCTCCCGGGCGCTGATCACCGTCGCGGGCCTGGTGGTGCTCGGCTTCACGATCCTGTGGATGGTCCGCCAGGGACAGGCCGCCAGCGAACTGACCGCCGGCGCCCGTGGTCTGGGGGTGGGCGTGGCCAGTGCACTGGGCGGCGGCGCCCTGCTGCTGCTCGGCGCCCTGATCATGCGGGGCCGCGGCCGCCGGGGCTACGACCGCGGCTACGACGAGCGGCGGTACGACGACGGTCGCTACGGGCCCGACGCGCACGACGACCACTACGACAGGCGCGGCCCCTACGACCCGCACACGCCCTACCCTCCGGGGACACCCGAGCCATGGGACGCGGGCCGCCCGGGGGCCGAGGAGTGGAACCCCGAGCCGTACCCGACCGGCCCCGGCCCCGGCCCCGGCGGACCCGATCATGGCGCCCACGGCCCGCAAGGGGACACCCCCACCGCTCCCCTGCCGGTCACCCCGCCGCCACCACAGCCCGGCCAACAGCAGCCGACACAACCAGCGCAGCGGCCACAGCAACCTCAGCAGCCACAACACCCGCAACATCCGCAGCAGTCACCACCGCCGCCTCCGCCGCCACCGACCGTGCCGGCCCATGAGCAGCCCCCCACGCCTCCGGTGGAGTGGGCCAGAGAACACCGGCAACCACACCCCTCGCAGCCCGGACAGCCGGAACAGCCCGGAGGGCCCCGCCCTCCCGAACACCCCGGGCAGCCCGGACGCCCAGAACGAGCCGAACCGCCCCCTGAGGACCGGGAGTAGACGGCCGGGCGCCCACGGCCCGCGTCTCCGCACACCGCTACGGGCCCTGGGCTACGACTACGTCCGCCCCGCCCAGGCCCGCCCCCTCACGACCGCCGCGCCAGCCCCGTCCCCTTGGCCGCGTCCAGCGCATACACACAGCGGTCCTTGCTGCAGGCGTACACCACGCCGCCGACCGCCACCGGTGAACCGGTGATCTCGCCGCCGGTCGCCAGCTTCCAGCGCAGCTGGCCGCCCATCGCATCGAGCGTGTAGAGGCAGTGGTCGGCCGAGCCGAAGTGCACCCGGCCCTCCGCGACTACCGGTGCGCCGACGACCTCCGCACCGGCCTGGAACCGCCAGCGGGGAGTGCCGGTCACCGCGTCCAGCGTGTAGAGCGCCTTGCCGCTGCCCAGGTGGACCGCGCCGTGCGCGACCAGTACCGGTTCGGTGGACTGCCGTGCCTCGGTGGCGATCCGCCAGCGGTCGCGGCCGTCCGCCGCGTCCAGCGCGTAGACCGTGCCGAGGTAGTCCGCCAGATAGACCCCGCCGCCGGTGACGGCCGGGCCGGGGGCGAAGGCGGGCGGGCTCAGGAACACCGCGGGCGCCTCGAAGTGCCAGCGCACGTCGCCGCGGGCGATGTCGATCGCCAGCACCCGGGTGCCGGCCACGACATAGACCGCACCGTCCGACGCGGGCAGCAGCCGCACCGGCACCCCGCCGCAGGACGCGGCATCGCCCACCGGGTAAGACCAGCGCTCGGCGCCGGTCCGCGCCTCCAGCGCCTTCAGGCGCGCATCGGCCCAGACGAAGACCGTGCCGTCGTGCACCACGGGTCCGGCCTCGGCCGTCTCGAAGTCGGTCTGGACGCCACCGGTCTCCCACAGCAGTTCGCCGGTGCCGGCCTCCCATGCCTGGACGCCGCCGCCCCGGGTGCTGGTGACGACGGTCCCGCGGTCGACCTGGAGGGCGTAGACCCAGCCCTCGGTGTGCAGCCGCCAGCGCTCGGTGCCGTCGTCGGCGTCCAGCGCGTAGAGGCTCGGGCCGTCCGAGGCATGGATCCGGCCGTCCGCGACCGCCATCGCCCAGGCGACGTCACGGGTCTTGAACTTGCGGCGCCCGCTGGCCACATCGAGCGCATGCACCTCGAAGGACGTGACGTACAGCAGGTCGTCGGCGACGGCGGGGGTGCCCCACACATCGTTCGACATCCGGAACCGCCAGGGGCGCCAGCGGCCCGGTTCGGCGGGCGGGGCCTCCGGCGGAGCGGGCGGGGCGGCCTCGCCGCGGGCCGGGCCCTCCCCGGTCACGGCACCGCCCGTCGGGCCCTGCGGCGGCACACCGGTCGCCGGTCCGGCGCCGGGCGGCCGTACCCAGTTCGTCGCGGCACCGGCCTGCCCGCGCGGCTGCGGCCCCGGGGCGTCGGCGCGCGGCCCCGGCCCTATGGGGGCAGGTGAGCCGCCGAGGCGTACGGGACCTGCGGCGCCGTCCGAGGAGACGGCCGGCGGCGCGGCGGAGAGTGCGGCGGCGGGCGACGGCGAGGTGGTGGGCGGCGCGGCGGAGACCGGGGTCACCCGGGCCGTCGAGACGTCCGGGCCGAGCGCGGCGGGCTGCGGCATCGGGCCGGGGTGGCCACTGCGCGGATCGCTGCCGCGGTGCGCGCCGGGACCCGCCCCGATATGGCCGTTCCAGCCGGACTCCGCGGCCACCGGTGCGCTCTCCGGCCGCGGCGGCGCCTGGACGGGCTGCGGTGCGGGCATCGGGGGCGAGGCGGGCGGGGGCGGCGGCGCGGCGGGCGCCGCACGTCCGGCGGCGCGCCCGGAGCCGGCCCGCTGATTGTTGCCGGCCACGGTGGAGCGGCCGCCGCGCCGGCCCTCGATGAGCGCCACCGCGCCGGGCGGCAGCCAGGCGGAGGCGGTGCCGCTGTCGTCGCTGCCGGAGCCGAAGAGATGCGGTGCGAGCTGGGACTGCAGATCGGCGGGGGACGGCCGCTGGCCGGCCTCCATCTGCATACAGGACTCCATGAGCGGACGCAGTTCGTCCGGCAGCCCGGCCAGGTCGGGGCCCTCGCGCAGCAGCATGAAGACCGTCTCCACCGGGTTGGCGCCATGGAACGGCGCATGCCCGGTGGCGGCGAAGACCAGCGTCGACCCCAGGGAGAAGACGTCGCTGGCGCCGGTCACGCTGCGCGAGTCACGGGCCTGCTCGGGCGACATATAGGCAGGGGTGCCCACGGCGACGTTGGTCATCGTCAGACGGGTGTTGGACACCCCGGAGGCGATACCGAAGTCGATCACCCGGGGGCCGTCCTCGACGACCAGCACGTTCGACGGCTTCAGGTCACGGTGCACCAGGCCCGCGCCGTGGATGGACTGCAGCGCCTCGGCGATCCCGGCCGCCAGCCACCGCACCGCCTGGGCCGGGAGCGGCCCGCACTCATTGACTATTTCCTCGAGGGAGGGCGCGGGGACATAGGCCGTCGCGAGCCAGGGCACCGCAGCGCGCGGATCGGCGTCCACCACCGCGGCCGTGTAGAAGCCGCTGACCGCGCGGGCCGCCTCGACCTCGCGTGTGAAGCGGACCCGGAACAGCTGGTCCTCGGCGAGCTCGGTACGCACCGTCTTGATCGCCACGCGCCGGCCGGACGCGGACCGCGCGAGATAGACCAGTCCCATGCCGCCGGCCCCGAGACGGCCGAGCACCTCGAACGGGCCGATCCGCCGGGGATCGTGCTGCGTCAGCTGCTTCAGCTGCTCCACCACTTGCCTGCCACCTCCCCGTGGGGCGAAAAAAAGACTCTCCATAGCCACGAGCCGCCGAGAGCCACTGCCCCGTGCAGCATCTCCCCGCCTGCGGCGAGGACCGTCGAAACGGCCGTACGCGTGCTGATTGTTCCTGGCCGGGCCGACGGTTGCGAACCCGGGGCCTGTCCGCCGTGTCACGGCATGCCTCCCGTAGCCCGCACCGGGTCCGTTACCCGACGTAACCCAACCCCGCCTGACGTGCTGCGATACGTCCCTTGACGGGCGGTTGCCCAGCGGGTTACCGGCGGGTTCCGGAACTACCGCGCGCGACACCGCCCGAAATACGGACGCTCACCACTCTGTTTGACGGGGCCGCGGAGAAAGTGGTTCGCCCTCCCGGACGTCCGGTGGCCGCGGTGGCCGAAACCATGCCGTTCCTCTGACTGTTCGCACCCATCCCCCACCGGTCATGCCATCCCCGTCGTCGCTCGCGGCCCCTCGGCCCAATTCTGCGCGTTCGAAGGTCATTTCGGCGCCAGGACGCCTGGCGTGGCGCCTTCCCGAACATCCGGGCAGGCCGGAGTACCGGCCGCCACAGTGGCCAGATGTCCACGCTAGCGACGGTTCGTACGATTCGCCCGACGACTATTCGTACGTACGGTCGATTTCTGTGAGGCCTGCGGAACGTGGAAGCAGTGGGGCCGATGTTCAACTGACGGCCATCGCGGCGCACTTGCCGCACGGACGGTGACCACTTATCCACCAAAGTTGTCCACAGCCTGTTGATAACACTCTTCACCGGATCGGACCAACCGGTCGCCGGCGGACCACACCCGCGGGCGGGCCCGCCACCAGCACGCTCACGGGGGTCGCGCACCCTGAACTCCCCCATCCCCATTTGCAGGCAGCCAAATCGCGCTCCGATCACCCCTCGGTAAGCTGACGGCATGACAGGACAAGTTCGAACCGTCGACGGCAGAGTTGCCGGCCGCCGCGGACAGGCGACGCGGCAAAAGCTTCTCGACTGCCTCAGCGAAATGCTCAGTTCGTCCCCCTACCGGGACGTCAAGGTCATCGATGTAGCCCGAAAAGCGGGGACTTCACCCGCAACGTTCTATCAGTACTTCCCGGACGTCGAGGGCGCCGTCCTCGAAATCGCCGAGGAGATGGCCAAAGAAGGCGCCACTCTGACCGATCTTGTCGCCGGACGCTCCTGGGTGGGCAAGTCCGGATGGCAGGCGGCGGAGGATCTGGTCGAGGGCTTCCTCTCCTTCTGGCGGAAGCACGACGCGATTCTGCGCGTGATCGACCTGGGTGCCGCCGAGGGCGACAAGCGGTTCTACAAGATCCGCATGAAGATCCTTAATGCCGTCACCAACTCCCTTACCGATTCGATCAAGGAACTGCAGGGCAAGGGCAAGCTCGACAAGGACGTGAGCGCGCCCGCGATGGCCGGCTCACTTGTCGCGATGCTGGCGGCGGTCGCCGGGCACCAGAAGGGCTTCCAGAGCTGGGGCGTGAAACAGGCCGAGCTCAAGCCGAATCTGGCACTGCTGGTGCACCTCGGCGTCACCGGCAAGAAGCCGACCAAATAACGAAGCAGCCGAGAAAGCATCCGGGGAAGCGGCCGGAGAAGCAGCCGCACCTCGAAGTCCCGGCGTTCGCCGGGCGGTTCGCCATCGGTCCTGTATCCGTCCTGCCATAGCTGTACCGCACACACAGCGGGCGCCGCGCGGCCCCTCCGGGGGTTCGCCGCGGCGCCCGCTGTGTGCATGGCGGACCGGACGGGCGGAACCGAAGCCCCGTACCCACCGGTCGGCTCACCGCCGCTCCAGGCGGAACAACCGGATCTCCCGCGCCACCCGCGCCTGATACGCGGCGTACGGCGGCCAGAACTCCAGCGCCGTCCGCCAGGCCTGCGCCCGTTCCTCACCGGTCAGCAGCCGGGCCCGCACCGGGATGTCCCGGCCGCGCCAACTCACCTCGGCCTCCGGGTGCTTCAGGAGGTTGCCGGTCCAGGCCGGATGCCCCGGCCGCCCGAAGTTGCTGCCGATCAGCAGCCAGCCACCGCCCTCCTCCGGCAGGCACGCCAGCGGAGTACGCCGCGGCTGCCCGCTCCTGGCACCGGTCGCGGTCAGCACCACACCGGGCAGCATCCGCGCGCTGAGCAGCACCTTCCCCCGGGTCAGCCGGTGCACCGCACGGTCCAGCGCGGGGACGACGTGCGGCGCGATCCGGGCGAACGTCCGGGTCGCGGAGACCTTCTGCACCCACCGCTCACCCGGCGGCATCAGACCTCCACCGCCTGAGGCGCACGGGCTCCGGGGGGCGCGCCGTCCACGCCTGCGCTTGCGGGTGCCACCCGGCTTCCGTCCGCCCCACGGCTGCCACCGCCGCGCTCCCGGCCGCCGCCCGCCCCACGCTCCTCGCCGAGCTCTCCGCTCCCCCCGGCCTCCCCCGCCCCGCCCGTGAACAGCCCCGCCTCCTCGGCGGCCCGTGCCCGGAGCCGGTGCGCGGGGCCCAGCAGCAGTTCGTCGCAGGCCGCCCGCTTGAAGTACAGATGCGCCTCGTGCTCCCAGGTGAAGCCGATGCCGCCGTGCAGCTGCACCGCCTCGGCCGCCACCGCCCGCAGCGTCTCCAGCGCCTGTGCCAGCGCCAGCGCCCCCACGCCGGGCTCGGCCGTACCGTACGGAGCCGAGGCGCCCTCGCCCCCGGACCGCCCGCTGCCCTCCGACCAGGCCGCGTAGTACGCCGCCGAGCGCGCCGCCTGCAGCATCACGTACAGATCGGCGAGCCGGTGCTGTACCGCCTGGAAGGAGCCGATGGGCCGGCCGAACTGCTCTCGCTCCCGGACATGGGCGACGGTACGGGCCAACGCCGCATCGGCCGCCCCCACCGCCTCGGCGGCCAGCGCCGCGGCCGCCGTCACCCCGGTCGCGGCGAGCGCGGCGGCCACCACCGCCCCGTCCCCGTCCCCGTCTCCGTCTCCGCCCCCCAGCAACTCGGCCGGGACCTCGCGCAGTTCGAGGCGGGCCTGCGGACGGGTCTCGTCCAGCACGGTCTGCCGGGTCCGCAGCAGACCGGGCACACCGGGCCCCGCGGTGCGTCCCGTGTCCGGCCGGGCGGCCGGGCCGGGGGCCGTCGCCCGTACGAGAAAGAGCAGGGTGCGGCCGCGCGCGAACCCGCCGGTGCGGGCGGCCACCACCAGCACGTCCGCGGTGTGGCCGTTCAAGACCTGTCCGGCCTCCCCGTACAGCCGCCAGGTTCCGTCCTGCACCCGCGCCTGCATCCCGCCGGCCCGGCCGCCGCCCGCCCAGTCGCCGTCGTTCGGACCGGTCAGCGCCAGTGCGGTGGCCAGTTGCCCGCCCGGTACGGCGAGCGTTCCGGTGAGTTCGCCGGTGGCCAGGGCCGGCAGCAGTTCACTGCGCTGGCGTTCGCTGCCCAGCGCGAGGATCAGCGGCGCGGCCAGCGCGGCGGTGGCGATCAGCGGCGAGGGAAGGACGGCACGGCCGGTCTCCTCGCAGGCCAGGGCGAGCTCGGTGGGCCCGCAGCCCACGCCTCCGTAGGCGGCGGGCAGGGCCAGGCCCGGCAGGCCGAGCTGAGCGGCGAGCTGCCGCCACAGCCGCTCGTCGTACCCGGGTGGGGTGCGCACCGCCGCCTTGACCTCGTCCGGACCGCAGCGTTTGAGCAGCAGTTCGCGCAGCGTACGGCGTATGTCGTGCTGCTCCTCGGTGAACGCGGCATCCATCGGCGGGCTCCTCCCGGCCGTGCGACGACGCCCGTCCGGTCCGACGGGCCCCCGCTTCCGATCTGACGGGGCGTCATAGTAGGGACGGGGGAGGCACTTTCCTAGGCCGATCCCCGGCTCGCTTCGACACGGCCCGGCTCGCGCGGATCCCGAGAGGCGCCGGCGGGCCCGGGGATGCCCGGGCCCGCCCAACGGCGCCTCGCCGCTCCGTCAGAGGATGAGGTGGACCGTGAGGTTCGTTTCCGTGTCGGTGACGTTGACGGCGTGGAGGTAGCCGTGAGCCGTGCGGTAGCGGCCCGTGCCGCCGGTGATCGCCAGGTCGATGTTGCCGGGACCGGCCGTGGTGACGGTGAACCGGCCCTGCACGGTGAGCTGCCCCTGGGAGAGGGCCAGGTCGGCCGCGCACTGCAGGTCGAACTCATCGGTGGGGATGAATCGGGTCAGCGTGCAGATCTCGCTGTACGTGCCGACCGCGGTGCTGCCGCGGAAGAGATTCCCGCTGACGACGTATTCGTCCCCCAGGCTCGGCCCGCCCGACCCGTCCACGTCGACGAAACCGCCCTGGGTCTGCTTGGCGACCAGCTGGAAGACCTCCTCTCTCGGGGGGTTGGGCCCGCCTCCGGTACCGGTGACCGCCGATGCCGAGGGTGCACAGAAAAGGAGGGCGGCCAATCCGGTGACCGCACTCAGGGCGACATGCTTGAAGGTACGCACGATTTCCTCCTGTGGGACTGGAAGGGAATTCACTGACTATGTGCGATGCGGTGCCATGCGATGCGATGTAGCGAAATGCGATAAGGAATGGCTTCCGGCCCGACAGCACATGGACGACAGGGCGTCATTTCGGTGCCGTCATACCGGCGCCGCATTCCGGTGCAGTCATTCCTGCGCGGAATTTCGGTACCCTCCGGCGTCGTCGCTCCAGGGGCGGCACTCCCGTACCGTTCACGAATTTTCGAACGGTTACCCGGGCGGGCACACCGTTGGCGAGGAAAAGCCGGCGGCGCCGGGAATGATGTTCCGTACCAAAAACCCGTCAGCCCTACCGGGGCCGCACGCCTGGACGGGCGGCGGCCATCGCAGCGCGAAAGCGAACATGACACTCCCTGGGACAGGCGGGAACCTCTCTTCCCGCACACGGAAATGCCTGCTCCACCGCATGGGCAACAGCGAGCAGTCAACCGGCCGAAAGAAGGCCGGTGAAATACACACAGCGAATGGAGAATACCGGGCCGGGGAAAGCATGGAAAGGCCGGGACGTTATCTCCGATTCTCCGATAATCACCTCGGACGGCCTTCCTGGAGCAGCTCGCCGCCGGGTCCGGCGGCGCCTTCCGGCCACGCCGATGCCCGGCCGGACACGAGGCGAGGCGGCCGGGGCGGGGCGGGTAGCCGGCAGCCGGGCCGAGCACCCGGCCCGCCTCCTCGGCCGCGCTCCGCCCCCTGCCCGCACACCCATATCTGATGTACCGTCAGATTCATGACTCCAGGGACCCCTTACGGGAATCGCAGGGTCGCCGTCGCCGGAGTGGCCCTCTCCGATTGCGGGCGCGTGGACGAGGCCACCCCGTACGCCCTGCACGCCCAGGCCGCCCGCCGGGCGCTCGCCGACAGCGGACTGGACCGTTCGGTGATCGACGGCTTCGCCTCGGCCGGCCTGGGCACCCTCGCACCCGTCGAAGTCGCCGAATATCTGGGACTGCACCCCACCTGGGTCGATTCGACCTCGGTCGGCGGCTCCACCTGGGAAGTCCTGGCCGCGCACGCCGCCGACGCGATCGCCGCCGGCCACGCCAACGCCGTCCTGCTCGTCTACGGTTCCACGGCCCGCGCCGACATCAAGGCCGGGCGCCGCACCGCGAACCTCTCCTTCGGCGCCCGCGGCCCGCTGCAGTTCGAGGTCCCCTACGGGCACACCCTGATCGCCAAGTACGCCATGGCCGCCCGCCGCCATATGCACCAATACGGCACCACACTGGAGCAGTTGGCCCAGATAGCCGTCCAGGCACGCGCCAATGCGGCGACCAACCCGGAAGCCATGTACCGCGACCCGATCACGGTCGACGACGTCCTCTCCGGCCCGGTGATCGCCGACCCGTTCACCAAACTGCACTGCTGCATCCGCTCCGACGGTGGCTGCGCGGTCCTGCTCGTCGCCGAGGACTACGTCCGCGACCTCGCCAAGCCCCCCGTATGGGTGCTCGGTTCCGGCACCTCCGTCTCGCACACCACCATGTCGGAGTGGGACGACTTCACCGTCTCGCCCGCGGCGGTCTCCGGCCGCCTGGCCTTCGAGCGCGCCGGAGTCCGCCCCTCCGAGATCGACCTCGCCGAGCTCTACGACGCCTTCACCTATATGACCCTGGTGACGCTGGAGGACCTGGGCTTCTGCGCCAAGGGGGAGGGCGGCCCGTTCGTCGAGAAGGGGCGGCTGCTGCGGGACGGGGAGTTGCCGGTCAACACCGACGGGGGTGGGCTGGCCGCCTGCCATCCCGGCATGCGCGGCCTGTTCCTGCTGGTCGAGGCGGTACGCCAGCTCCGCGGCGAGGCCGGCCCGGGCCGCCAGGTACGCAAGCCCGGCGGCGCGCTGCCCCAACTGGCGGTCGCCTCGGGCACGGGCGGCTGGTTCTGTTCGTCGGGGACGGTGGTGTTGGGGCGGGGGTGAAGGGCCGGGGGCGGCGTCGTGGCAAGAGCCAGGGGAAGGGGCCGGGACGAGGAGTGGCGAGGCGGCGGCCCGCCCCGCCACTCCTGCCCTGGCCCGGGGCTCAGCCCGGCCCGGGGCTTCGGCCCTCACCCGGCACTCAGACCGGCCCCGGGTCCTCGCCCCGGCCCCGGACCGTCAGCCCAGCCGCTCCTCGATCAGGTCCGCGGCCCGGCGGGCGCCGCCTTCCGCGCGGGCCTGCGCCCGCAGCTCGGCCGAACGCGCGGCGACCCGCGGATCGGTGGTGAGTTCCGTCAGGGCACTGCGCAGGACCTCCGCCGTGGCGTCCGCGGTGTCGATGCGCCGGGCGACGCCCAGCTCCACCAGCCGGTCGGCGTTGTGGAACTGCTCGGCGCCCTGCGGGACGGCGATCATCGGCACACCGGAGTACAGCCCCTCGTTGCTGCCGCCCATCCCGGCATGCGTCACAAACGCGTCCACCTGCTCCAGCACCGCCAACTGCGGTACCCACGACCGCACTTCGATGTTCGAGGGGAGGCGGTCCCCCAGCTCCGCCGGGTCGGTGTACTCGCCGATCTGCAGCACCACATGCCATCCCGGCAGCCCGCCGAACGCCGCCACGCACGTCCGGTAGAACTCCGGCTGCCGGGTGAACGCCGTGCCCAGCGACACCAGCAGCACCTTGTCGGCGCCGGCCGGCCGGGTCCAGCCGCCCTGCTCCGCACGGTCGCCGAGGCAGGGACCGACGAAGGTCACCACGTCCGTATCGACCCGGTCCGCACACGGCTGCATGGCCCGCGGGATCATGGCCAGCGCCCGCCGCGGCCGGCCGGAGAACTCGTCCACATCCGTGGTGACCGCACCGCACCGGGCCAGCCAGTCGGCGAACCGCGTGCGGTAGGCATCCGCCCCCGGCAGCCCGGCGAACATCGCATTGATCTCCTCCTGGACCCCCTCCCAGCCCACATAGGTCGGTGACAGCTGGACGAGGTCGCGGCCCTGCGCCTCGGCGAGGGCGCGGGCGGAGTAGGCGGCGATGTCGTAGAGGTAGAGGTCGGCGGGGTCGTCGTCGTACGCGGCACGCAACTGCGGCAGCACCGCGATCGCGTCGTCGAGGAAGAGCGCGGAGGCCGCGACGGGATCCTGCGGCCATTCATTGCTGACGACCGGCAGGGTGGAGGTGTAGCGGACGAACTCGGCGCCGGTGGGGGCGATGATGCCGGCCGCATGGTCGGTGTTGGCGTACGTCACCCGATGACCACGGGCCACCAGCTCACGGATGATCTCCAGGCTGGGCAGCACATGGCTGACCATGGGCGCGCCGATCATGGCGATATGAGCGGGTGCGGAGACAGTGGAACGCACAGGGCGCACAGGACGCATGGGAAAAGGACTTCCTTCGGCACAGAACTACGGAACGGGACACGGAAGCCCGACGGCCCGGGCGGCATCGCGCGACACCGGCAAGGGAGCCGGCCGCGCTGTGGGCGCGCCTGGGTGCGGGCGGGACGGGGCGGTGGAACGCCCTCGGTCGTGTCAGCCGTAGATCTGGAAAAGGTGCATGCGGGGAGCGTAGACGGACGTCCTGGGGCGGCGCGAAGGGTTTTCCGCGGTGGCTACGTGGCGGCAGCAGGGCAGCGGGGGTTTTCCGCCTGCAGCGGCGCCGTGGTGACCGGGGGGCGGGAAGTGGCGCGGCGTGGTGGAGGGTGGCGGCGTGGCCGGGGGCCGGGCCCGTGCCGGGAGCCGAGCCCGGGTCGGGAGCCGAGCCCGGACAGGTGTCGGGGGCCCGGTCCCGGCCGCGGACCGTGGCTAACCGGCCGCCGACGGGCGGGTGATGACGCTGAAGGCCGTCCCGAAGGGGTCGGTGATCGGGGCCATGCGCCCGTAGGGGGCGTCCTCCGGGGTGCCGGCGGTGCCTCCCGCGGCGAGGGCACGGGACACCAGCTCGTCGGTGTCCGCGACCTCGAACACCGTCTGCCAACGGGACGCGGTGGCCGTCGGATCACCGAAGACGCCACCGATCTCATGGCCGTCGGGGCGGCGCAGGAAGGTGAAGTCGAAGTCGGGGAGGTCGTCGTTGCCGTCGAGAGTGAAGTCGAAGACGGTGGCGTAGAAGCGGCGGGCGGGGCCGGGGTCGGGGCATGCGAGGTCGTTGCGGACCAGTGCGCAGGGCTCGTTGACCAGCTCGCAGCCCGGCAGCGTGCGTCCCTGCCAGAGACTGAAGCGGGCGCCGGTGGGGTCCGCCACGACGGCGGTACGCCCCAGGTCCGCCACGTCCGCGGGCGGCACGAGCACCCTTCCCCCGCTGACCGCGATCTGCTTGGCCGTACCGTCGCAGTCGTCCGTGGCGACGTGGACGTGCCACCAGGACTCGCCCTCGACGTCGGCGGCCGAGACGGGCCGCAGCGCCGCCACCCGCCGACCGCGCATCAGACACAGGGTGAAGGGCCCGGTCGCCGCCGACCGCTCCTCGTACTCCCAGCCGAACAGTGCGCGGTAGAAATCCTTCGCCCGGTCGAGGTCGGGGACCCCGAGCTCGATCCAGGTCGGGGTTCCGAGCGGCTGGTTGGTGCTGATCTTGCTCAACTTCTGCTCCTTCGCAGTGACGCTGCCAAGACCGACGCTAGTGAGCATGGAGGTCGGAACGTGTCCTACTTCCCGTCTGCCGCGCCCCCTCGCGGGCATGCGTATATACAATCGTCATAGACAAGCGTTTAAGACGCTCGTATAGTCAGGGGCATCGGTCAGCGAGTGCACCACGACCGAGCGCCGCCACCGGCCGGCGCAGTCCGCTCAGGAGCACCGCACCCCGAAGGGAATCCGCCATGAGCCCCGCCTCGAATCGCGCGACGAAGCCCGCAACGACAGCCGCAGCGCGGCCCGTTACGCACTCCGTCACGGATCTCGCCACGAGTCCCGCCACATCCGGCAGCGGCCCGTCCGCCCCCGCCACACCCCGGTCCGTACTGATCTCCGGCGCGAGCATCGCCGGCCCGGCGCTCGCCCACTGGTTGCACCGCTACGGCTTCGCGGTGACCGTGGTCGAGCGCGCCCCCGAACTGCGGACCGGCGGCTACAAGGTCGATATCCGGGGCGCCGCGATCGAGGTCGCCGAACGGATGGGGATCCTGGAGGACATCCAGCGCGCCAGTACGGACATGCGGAGCGGTGCGTATGTGAACGACGACGGCAAGCGGATCGCCACCCTCCCCGCCGACATCTTCGGCGCCCGGGTCGGCCGTGACGACGAGATCATGCGCGGCGATCTGGCGCGCATCCTCTACGAGCGCACCCGGGCGGACGTCGAGTACCTCTTCGGCGACTCGATCACTTCGATCACGCCGGTCACCCCCGCGGCCCCGGCCCCCGGGCGGCCGGACGGTCGGCACACCGCCGCCGGCGCCGACGGTGCGGCCGGCGTCGAGGTCACGTTCGAGCAGGCCGCTCCCCGTCGCTTCGACCTCGTCGTCGGCGCGGACGGCCTGCACTCCACCGTCCGGCGGCTGGTCTTCGGCCCCGAGGAGCAGTTCCTGCGGCACCTCGGCGCGTACATCTCCGCCTTCTCCATGCCGAACGAACTGGGCCTGGACCGCGAGGAGTTGTACCACGCCCAGCCCGGCCGGCTGATCTGCGCGTACAGCTCCGCCGGGGACCCGGCGGCCAAGGGCTGGCTCTCCTTCCGCTCACCGCGGCTGAGCTATGACCACCGCGACCCGGAACAGCAACTGGACCTGCTGGAGGCCGCGTTCGAGGGGATGGGAGTCTCCCCGGCCGGCGGCTGGCGGGAGGTCCCACGGCTGCTCGCGGCGGCCCGCGAGGCGAGCGACTTCTACTTCGACGGGATGCAGCTGATCGAGATGGACCGCTGGTCGCGCGGCCGGGTGGTGCTGCTCGGCGATGCCGCGCACTGCGCCTCGCCCGCGTCGGGGCAGGGCACCGGAATGGCGCTGGTCGGGGCGTACGTCCTGGCCGGGGAGCTCGCGGCGGCCGACCGCGAGCCGGAGGAGGCCTTCGCGCGCTACGAGGAGGAGATGCGCGGCTATGTCGCGGTCAATCACGCGCTGGCGAGGAAGTTCGCCCGCGAGATGACCGTGGACACCCGCCGGCAGATCCGGCTCCGGCATCTGATGATGCGGATCCTGCCCTACATGCCCTGGAAGAACCTGGTCGCGAAGAAGATCGCCGAGGATGTGCAGCGCGGGGCCCACGCGATCACGCTCAAGGACCATCCGGCCGCACCGGCGGCGAACGCGGCAGCCGGTCCCGTCCCGGCCGCCGTACGTCCCCCGTACGCTGCCTGACATGACTGATCATCCCGGGCACCAGGACACGCCGGACGCCGTCCCCGCCGGCGCCCCCGCGCACCGCTCCGACGCCGCGGAGACCCGCGCGTTCCATGAGCTGCTGCGCGGGCTGCGGGTCTGGGACGTCGACCTGCCGGCGTTCGACCCGGCTGCGGCACCTGACGACCCGCTGCCACTGTTCCGACAGTGGCTGCGGGAGGCCGCCGAGGCCGGTGTCCCCGAGCCGCACACCATGACGCTCGCCACGGCGGACGCGGCCGGCGACCCCTCCGTGCGGACCCTGATGCTGCACGACGCCGATGAGCGCGGCTGGCACTTCGCCTCGCATCGCGGCAGCCGCAAGGGCCGCGAACTGGCCGTGCGGCCGCGGGCGGCCCTCGGCTTCTACTGGGCGGCGGTCGGCCGCCAGGTACGGGTCCACGGGTCGGTGACCGTGGCGGGCCCCGAGGAGAGCGCGGCCGATCTGCACCGTCGCTCCACGGGCGCGCTGGCCGCGGCGCTGGTCGGCCGGCAGAGCGAGGTGCTCGGCTCAACGGCGGAACTGGCGCGCGCCTCGGAGGCCGCATGGGAACGCGCCCGGCGCGAGCCGGAGGCGCCGGTGCCGAGCTGGACGCTGTACGTGCTGCGCGCCGAGGAGGTCGAGTTCTTCCAGGGCGATGCGCAGCGCCGCCATGTGCGCCTCAACTACCGTTACGAAGGCGATGGTTGGGCGAAGGAGCTCCTCTGGCCGTGAGCCAGGGAGCCGCGGCGCTCGCCGTCGCCGGCCCGCGCATCGCCGCCGGTCCGGTCGTCGTCGCCGGTCCGCTCGCCCTCACAACTGCTGGTACATGATGTGCAGCCCCACGTAACCCTTGGTGGGGTGCCGGAAGCCCTCCGGGAGCGTCGTCATGATCCGAAAGCCCAGGGACTCCCAGAGCGCGACGGCACCCGTGTTGGTCTCCACCACCGCGTTGAACTGCATCGCGCGATAGCCCTCGGCGCGGGCCCAGGCCAGTACGTGTTCGCCCAGGGCCCGGCCGACGCCGCGTCCGCCGTACTGCGGATCGACCATGAAACTCGCACTGGCGATATGCGCGGCGCCGCCCATGTGGTTGGGGTTCATCTTGGCCGTACCGAGCACCGCGCCGGACGCGTCGACGGCGACGACCGTGCGTCCGGGCGCCGTCAGCATCCACATCTCGCGGGCCGTCGCCTCATCGAGGTCCCGGGGATAGGTGTACGTCTCCCCGGCCGCCACGATGGCGTGGAGGAAGGGCCAGATGGCGGGCCAGTCGCCCGAGGTCGCCTCACGAATCAGCACGCCCGCAGCATCCCGCAGCCCCGCCCGGCCCGCCACCACCATGCGTTCCCGACCTGATCAGCGGCACCCGGCCACGTCACGCGGGCCGGAAGACGGGGACGGCAAGCCGTCCGCCCGCACCCTCGCCTGCCCCCTCGCCCGCGCTCCCACCGCCGCTCTCGCTCCCGCGGAAGTGGACCCCGAGCGGCATCCCGATCCGCAGGTCCGAATCCGGGCAGTCGATGATCTCCGTCATCATCCGGGGGCCCTCGACGAGATCGACCACGGCCGCGACGTACGGGACCCGCTCGCCGAACGGCGGGAGGTCGTTACGGTGCACGACGGACCAGGTGTAGAGGGTGGCCCGACCGGTGGCCTGTTCCCAGCCCACGTCCTCGCTCCAGCAGTACGGACAGAACTCGCGCGGGTAGTGGTGGGCCGCCCCGCACCCCTCCGCGCGACAGCGACGCAGCAGCAGCCGCCCCTCGGCCGCCGCGTCCCAATACGGCCTGGTGAAGGCATCGACCTCCGGCAGATCGAACCGCACCGGGCCCCGCGCCCCACGCGGCCCAGCACCCTGCGCCCCCATCGCCGCAGCAGCCCCGGTCCCCACGACACCACCCCCACCGCTTCATCAAGCAACGACACTCGTCGACTCCTCGCAGACGAGGCGACCGGCCAGGGAAACGAGGGAGACGAGGGAGGTCAGCGCCCTCACGCTGTTCCGTCCCGGCTCCGCCTTCTCCCACCGTCCGCCGCCCGCGTCATCGATTCTGACGGTACGTCAGTTCTCGTCGTCACGGAACCTGGCGTGCGAAGGGCCACTCCGACATCCCTCCACCCCCGCCCCGGAGCGCCCGAGGCGCGACCGCATCCGCACCCGTATCCGCATCCGCATCCGCAGTCACGGGAACCCGAGGGCCGTGCCGGCGCCGCAAGCGCTCAGCCTCTCGCCATGCCCTCCGACGAGCGCGCCATCACCGACGCCCCTCAGTCCTGGTCGGCGCCCTCTGCCGGGTGGGGAAGCAGCGGGAACAGTCGGCTGATGAGGGCCACCGGGCGCGCGCCGTCGGGCCGGGCCAGGGGGCGTTGTTCGCGGTCCTGGTAGGGCGCGAGCGCCCGTCGGATCGTGTCCGCGACCCGGCGCATCTCTTCCGGTGTCAGGTAGGTGACACTGCTGAAGGCTTCGTCGTGGCGCCATGCGGACGGCGCCTCCTCGCGCTGGGTCAGCCATCGCTGCCAGCTCTCGTCCTCCAGCCCCCGGGCCAAGTCGCCGAACTGCTCCTCGACAGGCCCGTCGGGAGCGGCCGTGCTCTTCCGCCTCAGACGCCATGGGCGCGCGCGGCCCCCGCCGTGGGGGGCCTCTTCGATGTATCCGTGACGGTCGAGTTGTCGCAGGTGGAAGGAGCAGAGGCCCGAGCTGTAGCCCAGCCGGGAGGCGGCTTCGGTCGCCGTGACGGTGCCGACTTCGGCGAGCAAATCCAGCAGGGCCGTACGGACTTCGTGCTCGCGCAGTTCTTCGCCGACGCCGACCGCCCGATCGTCCGCGGCATGGAGGTCTTCTTCAGTCACTTTGCAAAGTCTGCTACTTTGCAAAGCCCTTCGCAACCAGCAACCCCGCTGGAGTCACCAACTCCGGTGCCCTCCACGGCATCTGTGACGTGCATACAAGAGGAGACAGCCATGCCTGTTCGTCACGAGCGCCCCCGTCCCGTCGACCGGCGAGTCCGCGTGCAGGGCCGCCCCGTCGACGCATATCCGGCCCTGCCGCCGGAGGCGGAACGGGGCTCGGTCCGCAGAGTCACGGTGGTGGGCGAGGAGGTGCTGAGCCGCCCGTGCCGAGAGGTGACCGAGTTCGGAACTCCGGGGCTGTCGGAGCTGATCGACGACATGTTCCTGACCATGCACGTGGCCGACGGCGCCGGGCTGGCCGCCAACCAGGTGGGCGTCGACCTGCGGCTGTTCGTGTACGACTGCCCCGACGACCAGGGGATCCGGCATGTCGGCCACCTCATCAACCCGGTTCTGGATCTGCCCGATCCGGCCGGCCGCCGACTCGTCGACGACTTCGAGGGCTGTCTGTCCGTGCCCGGTGCCGCCATGGAGGTTCCACGCACCGATCACGCTGTCGTCCGCGGCTTCGACAAGGACGGCAACTCCGCCCTCATCGAGGGGACGGGCTACTTCGCCCGGTGTCTGCAGCACGAGACCGACCACCTCGTCGGCCGCACCTACCTCGACCGTCTCTCCAAGCGGGACCGCAAGGACGCTCTGCGGCAGATGGAGGACCGCCGGGAGGACGTCTTCGCGCGGCGCGCGATCAAGGCCGCCGACGTGGGCCGGTAAGGCGCCCATCGGCAACGGTCACGGCCCACTGGCGTACGCGCACGCCGAGTACCGGCCCCAGCGGCCCACCGCCCAGAGGCCCCGGAGGGCCCCGAAGACCTACCGGCGCCCGGTCCGCCCAAGCTTTCCCCTGCATCCCCATTCCTGACGCCGCGTCAGTTCAGTAATCTGACTATGCGTCAGTTGATAGGAACGAGAGGCCTCACACAGGAGCGGGCGTCTGCGATGCTTGGATCGACTCACGGCACCCTCACCACTCACTCCCGGCCGGCCCGCGTCATGGCCTGTGGGGAGCAACCACCACACACCGTGCACGGCATCAGTGAACCGCATCCCGGCGACGGCGGACAGGGCGCCGTGGCCGTCGACCGCGATGTCAGCGGGCGTCCGCTGCACGCTCCGGTGCCTGATCTGGAGCGGTTCTTCCGGCCCGAGTCCGTGGCCGTGATCGGCGCCTCGGACAGCGAGGGACGCCCCAATACGGGCATCACCCGCCAGCTGATCGCCTGGTCGGAGCGGGTCGGCGCCCGGCTCCACCCCGTCAACCCGGGGCGTACCGAGGTGTTCGGGCGGCCGTGCCACGCCACCGTCGCCGATCTGCCGGAGACCGTCGATCTCGCCGTCCTCCTCGTCGGCGATCCACTGCCGCTCATCGAGCAACTCGGCGAGGCCAAGGTGAAGTTCGCCGTGGCCTTCGCTTCCGGGTTCGCCGAGACCGGCGAGCAGGGCGCGGCCGCCCAGGACCGGCTGGCCGAGGTCGTCGGGCGCTCCGGCCTGCGGCTGCTCGGGCCGAACACCAACCTCAACGCCTTCGAGAAGTTCCGCGAGGACCTGGACGGTCCGGCCATCGCCCTGATCACGCAGTCGGGCCACCAGGGCCGCCCCGTCTTCAGCCTTCAGGAACTGGGCATCCGCCTCTCGCACTGGGCCCCCACCGGCAACGAGGCCGATCTGGAGACCGCCGACTTCCTCTCCTACTTCGCCACCCGACCCGAGGTCGGCGCCATCGCCGCATATGTGGAAGGCCTCAAGGACGGCCGCAGCTTTCTGCTGGCCGCCGACCGGGCCGCCCGCAACAAGGTGCCCGTCGTCGCCGTCAAGGTCGGACGCACCGAGACCGGCGCCCGGATGGCCCTCTCGCACACCGGCAAGCTCACCGGCGCCGACGGTGTCGTGGACGCGGCGATGCGGCAGTTCGGCGTGATCAGGGTGGACGGGCTCGACGAACTGCAGGACACCGCGGCCCTGCTGGCCCGTGCCAAGAAGCCCACCGCCGAGGGCATCGCCGTCTATTCGATCTCCGGCGGCACCGGCGCCCATTTCTCCGACCTGGCCACCGCGGCGGGACTGCGGCTGCCCACCCTCGGCGACGCCAAGCAGGCCGAGCTGCATCAGTGGATACCGGACTACCTCAACGTCGCCAATCCCATCGACAACGGCGGGCACCCGGTCGGCGACTGGCGTGGCCGCAAGATCATCGACGCCCTCCTGGCCGACCCGTCCATCGGCGTACTGATCTGCCCCATCACCGGCCCCTTCCCGCCCATGAGCGACAAGCTCGCCCAGGATCTGGTGGCGGCGGCGGAGCAGACGGACAAGCTGGTGTGTGTGGTGTGGGGCTCGCCGGTCGGCACCGAGGACGCCTACCGCGGCACCCTCCTCGGCTCCTCGCGGGTGGCGACCTTCCGCACCTTCGCCAACTGCATCACCGCCGTACGCGCCTATCTGGAGCACCACCGCTTCGTCGCCGACTACCGCTCCCCCTTCGAGGACGCCCCGCGCATCCTGTCCCCGTCCGCGCGCAAGGCGCGGGCGCTGATGCGTCCGGGCCAGCCGCTCAGTGAGCACGCGGCCAAGCAACTGCTGCGCGCCTACGGCATCCGGGTCCCGCGCGAACAGCTGGTGACCAGCGCCGCGGCGGCCGTACGGGCGGCGAGCCTGGTCGGCTACCCCGTGGTCATGAAGGCCTCCGGGCCACAGCTGGCGCACAAGACCGAGCTCGGCCTGGTCAAGGTCCAGCTGACCTCGGCCAGCCAGGTCAGGGACGCCTATCGGGAGCTCACCGACATCGCCCGCTACGAGGACATCCCGCTGGACGGTGTCCTGGTCTGCCAGATGATCGAACGGGGCGTCGAGATGGTCGTCGGCATCACCCACGACAGCCTCTTCGGACCGACCGTGACCGTCGGCCTCGGCGGGGTGCTCGTGGAGGTCCTGCAGGACGTCGCGGTGGGCATTCCGCCCTTCGGCGAGGACCAGGCGCGCGCGATGCTCGACGAGCTCCGCGGCCGCGCCCTCCTGGACGGTGTGCGCGGCGCGCCGCCCGCGGATGTCGATGCGCTGGTCGAGGTCGTGCTCAGGGTGCAGCGGATGGCGCTCGAACTCGACGGCGAACTTGCCGAGTTGGACATCAATCCGCTGGTGGTCCTGCCCCGTGGGGAGGGCGCCGTGGCCCTCGACGCACTGGCCATCTGCCCTTGACCGCCCCCGCACCCAGCCCCAGACCCAGACCCATGCGAACGCCGCCGGCCACCACCCCCGCACCCGCCCCGCCGCGAGCCGCCGTCCCCACCACGACCGCAGGCTCATGACGACTCACTCATGACCGCACCCTTGGGAGCCGCTCCCCCATGACGCCCTCACCGTCCCCCGGTTCCGTTCCCCCCGCCACCGGCCCGGCCGGGCCCGTCGAGCCCGCCGGGCCCGCCCGGCCCGTCGACGGCACCGCCCGTGTCGATCCCCCCGGCCACGCGGACCCCGTCGATTCATTGATACGGCACGCCACTGACAACGGCGTCTCGTGGATCACCCTCAACCGGCCCGAGGCGATGAACGCCCTCACCTGGGAGCAGCGCGAACGCCTCATCCGCCTGCTCTCCGAGGCCTCGTCCGACCCGGACGTACGGGCCGTGGTCCTGACCGCGACCGGCAGGGGCTTCTGTGCGGGCGCCGATCTCCGCGGAGCACCGTCGTCGCACGAACGGGTCGCCGGCGATGTCGCCCGGATGATCCGCGACGGCGCCCAGCGGCTCATCACGGCGGTGCTGGACTGCGAGAAGCCGGTCGTCGCCGCCGTCAACGGCACCGCGGCCGGGCTCGGCGCCCATCTCGCGCTCGCCTGCGATCTCGTGCTGGCCGCCGAATCGGCCCGCTTCATCGAGGTGTTCGTGCGCCGCGGTCTGGTCCCGGACGGCGGCGGCGCCTACCTCCTGCCGCGGCTGATCGGCCCGCAGCGGGCCAAGGAGCTGATGTTCTTCGGCGACGCCGTACCTGCCGCCGAGGCGGCCCGGCTGGGACTCGTCAACCGCGTCGTCGGGGACGGCGAGCTGGAGAAGACGGCCCGGGAGTGGGCGGAGCGGCTGGCGGCGGGCCCGACCCGGGCGCTGGCCCTGACCAAACAGCTGGTCAACGCCTCGCTCGACACCGACCGGAGCGCGGCCTTCGCTGCCGAGGCCACCGCCCAGGAGCTCAACATGACGACGGCGGACGCGCAGGAGGGGGTCGCCTCCTTCGTGGAGCGACGCACACCTGCTTACCGGGGACGGTGACCCGGACGCGGCGGCCGGGCGGGCGGCAAGGGCCGAAGCGCGAAGACCAAGGGCCCGCCCCCGCCCCCTACTTCTCCCCCACCGGACACTCCGGCACCTCACGGGTGTTCCGCGTCCGCACACCCGGCAGCCACCCGCGCACCCCCTGCCCGGTGGTGACCAGGTACCAGCGGGTGGAGGTGACGCCCGCTTCATCACGGATCAGCCGGCCGTCGGTGACCACGCAGCGCGCGGCCAGGTCGTCGCCGTGCCAGACCCGGCCGGCGGAGTTGCCGCGCGCCGCGTACTCGGTGCGCGGGTCCCTGGCCAGCCGTAAGGCGCACTCCAGGGAGCGGCCCGTGCGGCAGGCCCGTTCGCTGTTGTAGACGGTGACCTTCACCGTCGGGCGCGGGCCCGCCGGCTGGAGCGAGACGGGCCCGGGGCGCACCAGCCACCACACCCCCAGCGCCACCGCGGCCACCGCGGCCGCCACCACGAGCGCGACCGCGTACGGCCGCCTCCGGGGCAGTGCGACCACGGCGGGCGCCGGCGCGCTGCCGGATTCCCTGATGCGGTCCCACAGGCCGGGCGGCGTCTCGATCCGTTCGTCCGCGAGCCGCAGCCGCGCCCGCAGCAGCGCCTCGGCATCGTCCCCGGCGCCGTCGCCGCGGCCACCGCCGAAGCCCTGGCCGCCGCCGCCCGCACCGCCCGCACCGCCGTCGTAGCGTGGCCCCACACCCACCATGCCGCTCACCTCCCGGCCTGCCCGTGCTCCGATTCGACGAGGTAGGCCCGCAGCCGGTCCAACGCACGGGCGCGATGGCGAGCGGCGGTACCACGGTGCACCTTCATGATCTTCGCGGCCTGGTCGATGGTGTAGCCGTCGAGGTCGACGAGGATGACGATGCCGGCCTGCCGGTGCGACAACTTCCCCAGCAGCCGCACCGCTTCGATCTCGGCCTGCCGCCGCTCCACCCCGCCGTCCCAGCCTCCGGGGGCGGCACCTGCCCCCGCACCGGCGCCCACCCCGCCCGCACCGCCTTCCTCCACGCCGTCCATCCCGTCGACCAACACCTGGCGCCGGTCCTTGCGGTAGGCGTCCCGGGCGACGTTGAGGACGGCGGTGAAGGCGTAGGCGTACGGCTCCGGATGGGCGAGGAAGCGCTGCGGACGGGCGGCGAGCTTGAGGTACGCCTCGTGCACCACATCCTCCGCGGACTGTCTCGACCCGGCCAGCATCACCGCCCTCCGGTAGAGCCGGGGCAACAGCCCGCAGAAGACCTCGTCGAAGGTGGGTGACGCGGCAGACGAAGCTGACGACGGTGTCGCATCGGCCATGTACCGGAACTCTCCCCCGTGCTCGGCTACGGACGCGACCGACGTGGACGCTACCCGTGCGGACGACACGCAATCAGGAATTCGCTCCCCAATCTGCCCCTAATCCCCCAAGATCGCCCCCGATCCCCCGGCAAACCACACGTGCGAGTGGCGACCGCGTCCCGCTCCTTCACATCTGACGCTGCATCAGATTCAATGAAGGGCATGATGGGACACGCTGCAATGGCGGCCACGGCCGTGCGCTACCTGCGTTCCGTCGGCGCGCCCACCACGGCCGCCGCTTCCGCAGGGCCCCTCCCACGACCGGCGCTGCGGGCCGTGGGAGACGACGAGCGCGCCCCGCTGGACCCGGCCGAATTCCGCGCGGTCCTGGGGCATTTCGCCAGCGGCGTCACGGTCATCACGTCCCCCGGGGAGCCGGGCCCGGCCGGTTTCGCCTGCCAGTCCTTCGCCTCACTCTCCCTCGACCCGCCGCTGGTGGCGTTCATGGTGGCCCGTACGTCGACGACCTGGCCGCGGATCGCCCGCGCCGGGGTGTTCTGCGTCAACATCCTGGGCGCGGGACAGGGCGAGCTCTGCCGGGGGTTCGCGGTCAGCGGCGGCGACAAGTTCGCCGGCGTCCGCCACACGCCGGCCCCGGCGACCGGTTCGCCACGGCTGGCGGGGGCCCCCGCCTGGACCGACTGCACGGTCCAGGCCGTGCACACCGGCGGCGACCATCTGATCGTGGTCGGCCGGGTCGAGGCCCTCGGCACGGATCCGGCCGCCGCCGAGAGCGGCCCGCTCCTCTTCCACCGGGGAGCCTTCGGGCACTTCCACCCCTGAGCGCGGCCGGTGCGGCCGGGCGCGACGCTGCCAAGGCGCCCCTGGGCGCCCATACGGGAACCGGCCACCCCTCCCCCGCACCCGCGCGCGGCCGGCCCCCAGCCGAAGACCATCGCACTGTCCGCGCCGTAGTACTCGCGGCACAGGGCGATGGCCGGCGGGACCGTCGCCGCGAAGGCGACCGCCATCGCCAGCCCCCGAGCCGGACGGCCCGTACCGCCCCGCCCTAGCCGAAGGTCAGCACCGCCCGCGCCACTCGCCCATGGTGCGCATCGTCCGCCGCCTTCGCGAAGTCCTCCACCGGATACGTCTTCGTCACCAACTCGTCGAGCAGCAGCCGCCCTTCGCGGTAGAGCCGGGCGTAGAGCGCGATGTCCCGCTGCGGGCGGGCCGAGCCGTAACGGCAGCCCAGGATCGACTTGTCCAGATACATCGACGACACCCGGAACGAGGCCTCCGCGGTGGCCGGCGGCACACCGAGCAGCACCGCCTGCCCGTGCCGGTCCAGCAGATCGATGGCCTGCCGGATCAGCCGGGTGCTGCCCACGCACTCGAAGGCATGGTCGGCGCCGGTCGGCAGGATCTCCTTCACCGCCTTGACGCCGTCCCCCACCGCCGACGCGTCGATGAAGTGCGTCGCCCCGAACTGCCGCGCCACCGCCTCCTTCGCGGGGTTGGCGTCCACCGCCACGATCACCGACGCCCCCGCGATCCGCGCCCCCTGGAGCACATTGAGGCCGATCCCGCCGGCCCCGATCACCACGACGGAGTCCCCGCGGTCCACCCTCGCCCGGTTGAGCACCGCTCCGACCCCGGTGAGGACCCCGCACCCGATCAGCGCGGCCGATGTCAGCGGAACCTCCTCGGCGATCTTCACCGCCTGCACCGCCTTGACCACCGTGCGCTCCGCGAACGCCGAGTTCGACGCGAAGCTGAACAGCTCGGTCTCGCCCCGCCGGAACGGCTTCTGGGGCATCCCGATCGCCTTCCGGCACATCGTCGGCCGCCCCCGGTCGCACTCCGCGCACGCCCCGCAGTTGGCCAGCGTCGACAGCGCGACATGATCACCGGGCGCCACATGGCCGACGCCCGCGCCCACGGCCTCGACCACACCCGCCCCCTCGTGGCCCAGCACCACCGGCACCGGAAACGGAATGGTCCCGTCCACCACCGACAGGTCGCTGTGGCACAACCCCGCGGCCCGGATGCCGACCAGCACCTCGCCCGGCCCCGGCTCGCGCACCTCCAGATCGTCCACGACCCGGGGCTGCTCGCCGTCGAAGATGACGCCCCTCATATCCGCTCCACTCTGGGCAGGCCGAGCACCCGCTCGGCGATGATGTTGCGCTGGATCTCGTCCGAGCCGCCGTAGAGGGTGTCGGCCCGGGTGAACAGGAACAGCCGCTGCAGCGCGTCGAGTTCGTACGGCGCCTGCGCGGTCCAGTCGACGGGGCCCAGCGCCGCGGCGGCCCCGCGCACCCGCATCGCCAGCTCGCCGAGCCGCTGGTGCCAGCCGCCCCACAACAGCTTCGCCACGCTGGGTGCGCCCGCGTCCCCGGCCGCCCCCAGGGTCCGCAGCGCGTTCCACCGCATGACCTTCAACTCGGCCCACTGACGGATGAGTTGGTCACGCACCACCGGGTCCCGCAGCGCACCGCAGCGCACCGCAGCCCCGAGGACCTCCCCCAGCTCCGCCGCGAACCCGATCTGCTGGACGAGCGTGGACACCCCGCGCTCCCGCGCGAGCAGCCCCATGGCCACCCGCCAGCCCGCGCCCTCCCCGCCCACCACATGCCCGGCCACCGCGCCGTCGAAGAACACCTCGTTGAACTCCGCCGTCCCCGACATCTGCCGGATCGGCCGCACCTCGACGCGCCCCGGCTGATCCATCGGCACCAGCAGGAACGACAGGCCGCGGTGCCGCCGCTCGGCCGGATCCGTCCGCGCCAGCACGAAGCACCAGTCGGCCGCTCCGGCCAGCGACGTCCAGATCTTCTGCCCGCTGACGCGATAGCCCGCCCCGTCCCGCACCGCCACCGTCCGCAGCGCCGCCAGATCCGACCCCGCGTCCGGCTCGCTGTACCCCTGGCACCACAGCTCCTCGCCCCGCGCGATGGCCGGCAGAAACCTCCGCCGCTGCGCCTCGTCCCCGTACGCGAGCAGCGTCGGCGCCAGCAGGTTCTCCCCGATGTGCCCCACCCGCCCCGGCGCCCCCGCCCGCGCATACTCCTCGGCCCATACGACCTGCCGGGTCAGGCTCGCCACACGGTTCCCGTACGCCCCCTCCGCACAGTCCCACCCGAGCCCGATCCACCCACCGCCCCCCAACTCCCGCTCCCACGCCCGCCGCCCCTCCACCCCTTCGTGCTCGCTCCCCGGCCCGCCGCACCCCGCCAACTCGGCGAAGCCGCCCACGAGATGCCCCGCAAGCCACTCACGAGCCTCCGCCCGGAACGCCTCGTCCCCACTCCCGAACCCGAAATCCACCAAGCCCTCCCCTGCCGGCCCCCACCCACCGTCACTCACTCCACCCACGGGAGGGGACGGGCCGGAGGGGCCTGGTGTGTGGACGTAAAGCGAAGCAGTCCACACACCAGGCCCCGCAGGCCCGTCACCGCACCCACAGCCCCGCGCAGCGGACCCCGCCCGCCGCAGGCGCAACGACGAGCAACACCCACGGCGGGACAGCCGACAACGCATGCCGCGCATCGGCGAAACCCCACCACGGCGGGACAGCCGACAACGTGGGAAGCCGCCCCCACGGGGCACTACACGTTGGGCCGCGCCTTCGCCCCCGCAGCCACCGCCATCGCCGCCACCTGCCCCAGCATCGGCATCGGATCGGTCCCCACCGACCCCGGCAGCACCTCCGCCACCCGCTCCGGCGTCCACCCGGCCCCGTCGGCGTACACGGAGCGCAGCTCCCTCGGCTGGGCCCACACGGCGATCTTCGGTCCGGCCACCGTGTACACCTGCCCGGTGACCTCGCGGGCCCGGTCGCTCAGCAGATAGACGACGAACGCCGCCACGTCCTCCGGCTCGCCGATCTCCGTCAGCTCCATCGGCACGTTCGCCGACATCCGCGTCCGCGCCACCGGCGCCACCGCGTTGGCCGTCACCCCGTATTTGTGCAGCCCGAGCGCGGCGCTCCGCACCAGCGAGATGATCCCGCCCTTCGCGGACGCGTAGTTGGCCTGGGACACCGACCCCTGGTGGTTCCCGCTGGTGAAGCCCACCAGGGTCCCCGAACCCTGCCGGCGCATCACGGCCGACGCCGCCCGGAAGACCGTGAACGTCCCCTTCAGGTGGGTGGCGACCACCGGGTCCCACTCCTCCTCGGACATGTTGAAGAGCATCCGCTCCCGCAGGATCCCGGCCACGCACACGACGCCGTCGATCCGCCCGTACTGCGCCAGCGCGGTGTCCACGATCCGCTGTCCGCCGGCCATGGTGGACACGTCGTCGGCCACCGCGGCCGCGGTCCCGCCGGCCGCCTCGATCTCCTTCACCACGGACTCGGCGACCTCGCTGCTGGGCCCGCCGCCCTCGATGGAGACCCCGTAGTCGTTGACGATCACCTTGGCGCCCTGGTCCGCACAGGCGAGAGCCACCGCCCGGCCGATGCCGCGGCCCGCCCCCGTTACGGCGATCACTTTGCCGGCCAAGAAGTTCCCCATGCCGTGACCCTTCCCGCAGTTTCTGACGGACCGTTAGATTTTTGAGCAGACACGGTACGAACACAAGACCCCGGGGCGTACCGAACCCGGCCATCCCGAGGAGGGCCCATGCCCCTGCCGCAGGAGTTCCACGACATCGCCAAGCGCGTGAACAACTGGGGGCGCTGGGGGGCGGACGACGAGATCGGCACCCTCAACCTGATCACCGAGCAGGTCGTACGGGAGGCCGCCGGCTGCGTCCGCACCGGCCGCCGCGTCCCGCTCGCCCTCCCGCTCCGGCAGGACGGCGTGCAGACCGGAGTGATTCCCGGCCGGGTCAACCCGCTGCACACCATGACCGCCATCAACCAGGAGATCTTCGGCCCCGGCACGGTCGCGACCACCGACGACGCGGTCACGATGGGCCTCCAGGCCGCCACCCACTGGGACGGTCTCGCCCATGTCTCCCACTCCGGACGCCTCTACAACAACCGCCCCGCCGACTCGGTCACCGCGCACCACGGCGCCACCCGTCTCGGCATGGAGAAGGCCACCCCGATCGTCTCCCGCGGGGTCCTCCTGGACGTGGCCCGCGCACACCGCACCGACCGGCTGCCCGGCGGGTACGCCGTCACACCGGAAGACCTGGACGCCGCCGAGGACCTGGCCGGGACGAAGGTACGGGCCGGCGACATCGTCCTCGTACGGACCGGGCAGCTGCGGCACTACCTCGCCGGCGACCGGCAGGCCTACGCGTTCCCGTCACCCGGCCTGTCGCTGCGCACCCCGGAGTGGTTCCATGCGCGCGATGTCGCGGCGGTCGCCAACGACACCCTGACCTTCGAGATCTTCCCGCCGGAGATCGAGAACCTCTGGATGCCGGTCCATGCGCTCGACCTCGTCGAGATGGGCATGCTGCAGGGCCAGAACTGGAATCTGGAGGAACTGTCGACGGCCTGCGCGGAGGCGGGGCGCTGGGCGTTCCTGCTGTCCGCGATGGCGGAACCGTTCGTCGGGGGATCCGGAGCGCCGGTCGCGCCCGTGGCGATCCTCTGAGGGAGCCGCGCCGAGCCGCCGGCCCTGACGGCCGGCGGCCCGACGGCGCCCGGCCGGCCAGACGGCGATGCGCTGATGCGCGCCCCGAGCACGGCACCGCGAACCGCCACCACCCCCGTTGCCACGGGGGGCCCACCAGGCCGCGATCCGCACTCGCCAAGGCCCCGGACCGGAGTCCCGGCCCCCCACGACCTCGGCGTCCCCTCACGGCGCATCGCTCCACCCAAGAGTGATCAACCGGGCACGCCACGTCAACACCTGGTCTGGACTAATTTCGATACGCCCGATTTGCCGCACTCATACAGAAAGCGTCGCTTTCGCGACGCGCTGGGCGCATCACGCCTGATGCGTCACGGCGTGCGGCGTCGCGTGATGGGACTCGTAGGCCCCCAGATCGGACCCGGTCGCCATCAGCAGGGGCTGGCCGCGGTCCACCTCGCACCAGATCCGCTTGCCGCCGCCCTCCTGCTGCCAACCCCAGCGGTCGGCCAGGCCGTCCACCAGCTCCAGGCCGCGGCCGTTGGTGTCGTCCCCGTCGGCGTGCCGCTGACGGGGCGGGCGGGCGCTGGCGTCCACCACCTCGACCCGGACCGTGCCGACCACGGCGCCCGATCCGGAGAAACACATCCGCAGCTCGGCCGCCGCGCCGGTGTGCACCACGGCGTTGGTGACAAGCTCGGAGATCAAGAGGATCAGTGTCTCCGCGAGTGGTTCGTCGGCCCCTATTCCGGAACCCACGAGCCGCGACCTGGCCCACCGCCGGGCCCGCCCCACTTCCGCCGGGTCGGGCCGTACGTCCAACTGAACCTGAAGCACCTGCACCGCTCACACCATCCGAACCGGCGGAAACATCGCCTCGCGCCTCCACGGAGTCACGGTGCGTGACCCCGGTGAAGCACAGCATGGTTGACGTTGAGTCACCCCAACAAGCGCTTCGGGCATATTCCAGCGCAAGGGAGTATGCGTCCTGCATACTGTGCGACGCACTTTGCGGGGAGTCGAACACGGGGGGCGACCGGGCCCCACCCAAGGGCGAGCGGCGCGCAGTCCGTACCCCGGAGCCGCCTCATGGACGACACCGGGTCCGTTGCGCCACAGAACCACTCGCACCCCACGGAGGGTACCCGAGCGGAACGCCGACTCCCCCCTGTGACGAGTCACGCCTAGGACACAACCCGATATCGACACTCCGTGACCATTTCTGTGTGGCGAGTCCGACATTCCGTATACGAGTTGCCAGAGTCTGACATCGCCGGGCGCCATGCGCCACCGTTGCGCCTTTCCCGCGGCCACGGTCAGGCGAGCAGGCCCGCCGCCAGCAGTTCTTCGGCCTCGCGGGCCGCCTCCCAGCGCTCGGCCCGCAACCAGGCCCGCTTGAGGTGCAGATGAACATCGACTTCCCAGGTGAAGCCCATTCCGCCGTGGACCTGCAGACAATCCCGCGCGTTGCCCACCGCGGCCTCGTCGGCGAGCAGCTTCGCGGCAGTGACGTCGAGAACACCCTCCGTGACCGCCGCCGCATACACGGCAGTCCGGGCGATTTCCGTCCTGACGAGCATCTGCGCGCACAGATGCTTGATCGCCTGGAACGAGCCGATGGGCACGCCGAACTGCTCGCGCTCGCGGGCGTGGCCCACCGCCATCTCGACCGTGCGGGCCGCGCTGCCCACCTGCTGGGCCGCGGTGAGCAGGGCGGCCTCGCGGCGGAGCCGGGGGACGTCCAGGGTCAGGGGCGCGGTCCGCGGCAGATCCGTGACGCGGGCGAGCGGGGTCAGGGGGTCGACGGAGGCGAACAGGGCGCACGCAATCCGGTCCGGCGTGCTCCGGAAGGCGCCGCCCGTGCACCCCTGCGCGCCCCCGGCCGCACCGCCGGGCCCGCTTCCGGGACGGCCCCCGGGGCCGCCACCGCAGGCCCCCGCACCCCCCTCCACCAAGATCAACTCATCGCAGTCCGCCGGGTGTTCCCACAGCACCGGCTCCCGCTCCGCCTCGCACAGCGCGACGATCTTCTCGCCGGCCGCGACGCCGTCCACCGCCCCGGCCAGCAGCAGGCACGCCACCAGCGGCCCCGGCAGCAGCGCCCGCCCGGCCTCCTCCAGGACCAGCACCGCTTCCGGCAGCCCGAGCCCCACCCCGCCGGCCCGCTCCGGCAGCCGCAGCGCGAAGAACCCGGCCGCGCCCAGCTCCCGCCAGAGCGCACGGTCCAGCGCCGGGTCGTCGACCGCGGCCCGTAGCCGCTCCCGGCCGAACCGTCCGGCCAGCAGCTCGCGGGTGGCGTCCCGCAACGCCCGCTGCTCGTCGCCGAGTTGGAAGTCCACGGCCCGGTCACCGCCCCTTCGGCAGGCCGAGGATCCGCTCGGCGACGATGTTCTGCTGGATCTGCGAGGTACCGGCCGCGATGGTGTACGAGAGGGACGACAGCCGGTCCGCGACCCACTCGTGGTCCGCGTCCAGCGCGCCGGCGCCGAGCACCTCGGCCGCCGTGTCGTACAGCTCCTGGCGGAGGTGCGAATAGCGCAGCTTGAAGACCGAGCCGCCGACTCCCGGTACGCCGCCGGTGCTCGCCCGCCGCCCGGCGCGCGAGGGGGCCCCCATCGCCTCGCTCACGTTCCACTGGGTCAGCCGCCACAGCGCAGCGAACTGTGCGCTCAGCCGGCCCAGTCTGCGGCGCAGCACGGCATCGTCCCAGCGGCCGTTGGCGCGCGCCGCCCGGGCCAGCGCGCCGAGCACCCGCCGACAGGCCACCACCTCGCCGACGAAGGCGGTGCCGCGCTCGAAGGACAGCGTCACCATCGTCACCCGCCAGCCGTCGTTCTCCGCGCCGACGCGATGGGCGACCGGCACCCGCACCTCGTCGAGGAACAGCTCGGCGAACTCCGTCGAGCCGGCCAGGGTGCGCAGCGGCCGGACCGTCACCCCCGGTGCGTCCATCGGCATCGCCAGCCAGCTGATGCCGCGGTGCCGGGGCGCGGCCGGGTCGGTGCGGACGAGGAGTTCGCACCAGTCGGCGACCTCGGCGTGCGAGGTCCAGATCTTGGTGCCGCTGACGACGTAGGCATCCCCGTCGCGCACGGCCCTGGTCCGCAGCGCGGCGAGGTCGGAGCCGGCGTCCGGTTCGCTGAAGCCCTGGCACCAGACCTCGTCGCCGCGCAGGATCGGCGGCAGCCAGCGGGCGCGCTGGGCGGCGCTGCCCTCGGCGGCCAGGGTCGGCCCGGCGTGCAGCAGTCCGACGAAGTTCGCGCCGACGTAGGGGGCGCCCGCGCGCTCGGTCTCCTCCAGGAAGATCAGGTGCTGGGTGGGGGTGGCACCCTGCCCGCCGGCGTCCCGCGGCCAGTGCAGGCCCGCGTACCCGGCGTCGTACAGCATCCGCTGCCAGGCCGTGTCGTACGCCCGCCGGCCGGGCCAGTCGCTCGCGGCGGGCTTCGCGGGGAGCTTCGGCAGCACCTCGCCGAGCCAGCCGCGCAGCCGGGCCCGGAAGTCTTCCTCTTCCGGTGAGTACGTGAGGTCCATCGTCGCCCCCTCGCCCATTATCTGATGGATCGTCAGAACGAGGCTAGACCCGCCCCTCTGGACCGACAAGCCACCGACCTCTAATCTCGGCGCCGGACCTGACGCATCGTCAGTCAAGGGGAGGGCGGATGACCGGCACCACGCTCTGGGACCTGGTCGCCTGGCGGGCCGGCCGCACCCCCGGCGCCACCGCCCTCATCCAGGGCGCCGAGTCCGCCCGGCACGAGCGGCGGATCACCTTCGGCGCCCTGCACCGGCGCGCGGAGCGGGTCGCGGCCGGCCTCTACGAGCGGGGCGTACGACCCGGCAGCCGGGTCGTCTGGCAACTGCCGACCCGGATCGAGACCGTGCTGCTCAGCCTCGCCCTGGCCCGTATCGGCGCCGTCCAGAGCCCGGTCGTCCCGCTCTACCGCGACCACGAGGTGGGCCAGGTGCTGCGCCGCACCCGTGCCGCCTTCTTCGCCGTCCCCGGCGTCCGGCGCGGCTTCGACCACCGCGCGATGGCCCGCCGACTGGCCGCCGGACTGCCCGGCCCGCTCACCGTCATCGACGCGTACGACACCCTCCCCGACGCCGATCCGGCCGTGCTGCCCCCGCCGCCCGCCGACGCCGACGAGGTCCGGTGGATCTACTGGACCTCCGGCACCACGGCAGGCCCCAAAGGGGTGCTGCACACCGACCACAGCCTGCGCACCGCCGGCCGCACCCTGGGCGAGTCCCTCCGCCCGGTCCCGTCCGACATCGGCTCGATGGCCTTTCCCTACGCCCATGTCGCGGGCCCCGACTACACCGTCCTGCTCCTGCTGCACGGCATCCCGGCCGTCCTGCTGGAAGACTTCGCGCTGCCCGGCTCCCTCGCCGCCTACCGCCGCCACCGCGTCACAATCGCCGGCGGCTCCACCGCCTTCTACTCCCTCTTCCTCGCCGCACAGCGCACGCTGCCGCCCGGCCGCCGGCTGCTGCCGTCGCTGCGGCTGCTGGCCGGCGGCGGGGCGCCCAGGCCCCCCGGGCTGTACCACGAGGTCGTCGCCGAACTCGGCTGCCAACTCGCCCACGGCTACGCCCTGACCGAGGCCCCGATGGTCACCATGGGCGATCCGCACGACAGCCCCGAACACCTGGCCACCACCGACGGGCGGCCACCCGCCGGTATGGAGATCCGTATCGCCCCCGACACCGGCGAGATATCCCTGCGCGGCCCGGCCGTCTGCCGTGGCTACCTCGACGAGCCCGACCCCTTCGACCCCGACGGCTTCCTGCCCACCGGAGACCTCGGCCGCCTCACGCCCACCGGTCACCTCGTCATCACCGGCCGCCTCAAGGACATCATCATCCGCAAGGGCGAGAACGTCTCCGCCCAGGAGATCGAAGAACTCCTCCACCGGCATCCGGGCGTGGCCGACACCGCGGTCATCGGGCTGCCGGACGCCGAGCGCGGCGAGATGGTCTGCGCCGTCGTCGAACAGCCTCCGGGGACAGCGGTGTTGACGCTGGCCGAAGTCCGCTCGCACCTCCTGGCCCAGGGCCTCGCCCCGCACAAGCTCCCCGAACGTCTGGAGGTGCCGGCCGCCCTGCCGCGCGGCGCGACCCTGGGCAAGGTGCTCAAGCGGGAGCTGCGGGAGCGGTACGGAGGCGCGCCGAGCGCCGACGGGACTCCGGGCGGGTAGGACACCGGTTGTCCTACCCGCCGCGTACGGTCACCGCATGAGCCGCGCACGCCCCCGCCCCCGTATCGACACCGCCGGACGCCGTGCCCGCCTCGGGCGACGGCAGTTGCTGGCGCCCGCGTACCGGGCGGACCGCGCCGAGGAGGTCGCCGACGCGGTCGTGGCGCTGCACGCCAGCGATCCGGCGACCGTCCATCTGGCGGCCTGCGCCCGGCTGACCGCCCCGGACCCGGCCGGGGTGGAACGCGCGCTGTACGACGACGGCTCGCTGGTCCGGCTGCTGTGCATGCGCCGCACGCTCTTCGCGGTCGGCGCCGCGCTGACGCCGGTCGTCGCCTCCTCCACCGCGCAGGCCATCGCCGCCAAGGAGCGGGCGGGGATGGTCAAGTGGATCACCGAGGGCGCCCCGGGCTGGGACGAGCGGCGCCTTGCCGAGGTCGAGGCGAGGACGCTGGCCGCGCTGCGCGCACACGGCGAGGCGACCGCGGCCGAACTCGCCGCCGAGGTGCCCGACCTGCGCGACACCATCGTGGTCTCCCCCGGCAAGCCGTACCAGGCCACCGTCGCCGTCTCCAGCCGGATCCTGCGGGTACTGGCCGCCGAGGGCCGCATCCGGCGCGGGCGGCCGCGCGGCGGCTGGACCAGCAGCTCCTTCCGCTGGAGGCCGGGCACCGCGTTCGCCGAGCTGCCCGCGCCGCCGGCCCCCGAGGCACGCGCCGCACTCGCCCGCCACTGGCTCGCCGCCTACGGCCCGGCGACCGTCGAGGACCTCAAGTGGTGGACGGGGTGGACGCTCACCGCGACCCGGCAGGCGCTCGCCGCCATCGACGCCGTCGACGTGGACCTGGACGACGGCATCGGCGGCGTGGCGCTGCCCGACGACCTCGAACCGGTCGCCGCTCCCGCTCCCTGGGCCGCGCTGCTGCCCGGCCTCGACCCCACCGCGATGGGCTGGAAGGCCCGCGACTGGTACCTCGACCCGCACCACGTACCGCAGCTCTTCGACCGCAGCGGCAACATCGGCCCGACGGTGTGGTGGTGCGGCCGGATCATCGGCGGCTGGGCCCAGCGCGCGGACGGCGAGATCGTCTGGCGGCTGCTGGCCGAGGGTGGGGGTACCTCCCCGTCGGAGCGAAGCCGGGAGTCCGGGGGAGGCAGCGAGGCCGCCGCGGCGGTGACGGCCGAGGCGGCCCGGCTGGCGGCCTGGCTCGGGGACGTCCGCGTCACCCCGCGCTTCCGGACCCCGCTGGAGCGGGAGTTGAGCGCCTGACGGCCGGCCGCCCCGCCGCCCGGCCTCCTCAGCTCGGGCGGTAGGCGCTCGTCGCCTGCTCGTACAGCTGGTCCGCCTCGTGCCGGCCGCTGTCCGGGCCGATGACGAGGACGAGGTGGTAGCGGCCGTTGTGGATCATCGCGAGGTTGCGCACGTACACCTCGCGGCCGCTGCCGTCCCGCCAGGAGAAGGTGCCCTCGGCCATCGCGGTCTTCCCGACGTCGATCCGCTGCAGACCGGAGGCCGAGGCCCATCCGGAGGAGCGGTACGGGGCCAGCTCCGGTTCCTTGTTCTGCATGTACGCCATGGGGTCGGTGCCGGAGTGCGCCGTCGTGTCGCGGCCGGGCACCACCACCAGCTCGAAGTCCCCGCCGACGTAGCGCACCTGGCCCCGCTCGTTCGCCCCGCGCCGCTGCCAGCCCTTGCGGACCGCGACCTGGAAGCCCTCCGGGTCGGTGCGGACCTCGAAGCCCTTGGCGACCTCCGTCGGCCGGGCGGTCCGCGGCGCGCCGGTGCCGGGGGACCCGCCGTCCCCCTTGCCACGGTCGCCGGACGGCGTAGGGCTGCCGCCGGGCGCCGCGCCCGAGGTGCCCGCACGGTCCGCGCCGCGCCCGCCGGCCGTGGAGTCCCGGCCGGACCGGGGCAGGAACGCCAGGGCGTAGATGAGCGCGCCGACGAGGAGGAGCAGGATCACGGTGAGCAGCAGCCGGCCGAGGCGGCGCGGTGCGCGCGTCGGGCGCCCCTCGCGCGGCGCGGCGCCCAGCCCGACCTGGCCCGGCATCTCCTGGTCGAAGGGGTCCCGGTCCACGGCCCTGCCCGGCCCCGACGGCAGGGGCGGCTCGGCGGGCCGCTCCGCCCGGGGCTGCCGGAGCGGTTTGGGCTGCTTCGGTGGGCGGGGCGGACGGGGCGCGGGGGCGAGCGGGCCGGGCTGCTCCGGGGCCGGTGCCTGCGGGACGGGCGGTGCGGCCACGGCCGACGGCGCGCCGTCCGCGCCGACGACGGCCGGTGCCGGCTGCGGCCGGGCGCGCCGGGAGGCCCGGGTCTTCTTGTGGCGCCCCTTGCGGACGAGTTCACCGCGGCGCCGCACGATCGGCAGCCGCCGCGGATCGGCACCCTGCGACGCCGGCACCGTCACCAGCCTGCTGCCCGCCTCCGGCTCCGGCGCCGTACGGATCAACGAGCGCAGCCAGCCGCTCAGCTCCTCGAAATCCGGGCGGTCGGCGGGGTCCTGGCGCAGCAGGGACTCGACGACGGGGCGCAGCGCCCCGCACTCCTCGGCGACCGCCGGCGGCTGCGAGCAGACCAGCTGCGCCAGCTCGGCGGAGCTGTCCTCCGGGAACGGCGACTGCCCCTGCACGCTCCGGTAGAGCAGCGCGCCGACCGCCCACAGGTCGGTGGCCGGGCCGACCGGCGGCGCCAACTGCCAGTTCTCGTGCACCGGTCCGGCCTGCTCGGGCGCCCAGCGTTCGGTGACCGGACCGATGGCGGTCAGCCGCGCCTGCCGCGCCCGCTCGGCGGCGAGCCCGGCGGTGGGCCGGCCGTACGGGGTGGCGGTGTCGGCCCCGTCGTCGGGGGCGGACTTGGTCAGCGAGGCCGGTGCGGAGGCGGGCCCGTCGGATGCGGGCCCCTTCGTCGCGGGCCCCTTCGTCACGGGCCCCTTCGTCACGGCCTCGGCCTGCGGCGTCCCGGCCGGGGCGGGCGAATCGTATCCGCACAGCGCCTCCTGGGCCGCGCCCGCCGCCAGGCCGGTCAGGATGGCCCGGCCGTCGTCACAGACCAGGACCGTGCGGGCGGTGATGTTGCGGTGGAGCCAGCCCTTCGCGTGCAGCACCCGCAGCGCGGTCAGCAGATCCGCGGCGATCTCCGCGGCGCGGTGCGGGGACAGCGGCCGCTCGGCGAGCAGCGCGGACAGCGGGCGGGCGGTGAGGAGTTCCGCGACGATCCAGAGGCTGCCGTCCTGCGCGAAGGCGTCGAAGACCTGCTCCAGCCGCGGGTGGTCAGCCAGCTGCGCCGCCGTCGTCGCGGCCTCCAGCGCGCGCCGTACGGTGGGATCGCGGGGGCTGCGGTCGGCCTTCCCCGCCGTCACCCCGGCCGTCGTCCGTGCGGCACCGGGGCGGCCGCCGCCGGAGCCCCGCTCGCCGGGCCCCGTCGCCGGTGCCCCCACGACCTCCGCTTCGACGACCTCCGGCAGCGGCACCTGACGGACCAGCACCTCCTGCCCGCTGAAGGTGTCGAACGCCCGGGTCTCGGTGAAGTCGTCGTCGCCGAGGGGCCGCAACGGCAGGCGGTATCGCTCGGCGAGCACCCTTCCCGCGTACTCGTCCACGACGCCTCCCCGCAGCGCGCGCTGTCTCTACCGTCGCGCCGGAGCCGCCCGTCGGCGCTGGCGCCTCCGGTCACTTCCGGTCGTCTTCCCGCCGATTGCGGATGCGTCCGGTCTTCGCGGTCTCACGATACGTGCCCGCATCACGGCTTGCGGCCCGGTCGGCGCAACGACGCGCGACCTCTCCGTTCTTCGTCGGCCCGTGCCCGAGCCCCGCACCCGGCCCCGCTCAGTCCTTCAGCGCGAAGGTCTTGAACGCGGTCGAGATCATCTGCTGGCAGGCCTTGTCCTTCCAGGCGTCCGCCTTGCAGGTGATCATGATGGCGTAGCCGTGGTGGTCATCGGCCCGGAAGCCGCGGTCGAGGACCCGTACCTTCTCGCCGCTCTGCCGACGGGTGAACGACCAGTCGGCGACGGTCGGGTAGTCCCGCCACTTCACCGACTTGATGCCGATGAGGTGGTAGTCCTCGCTGGAGGAGCGCACGGCCGGCTCCAGGCTGCGCCAGGAGGCCGCCGCATCGGTGCCGGGCTCGGCGTTGTAGTCGATCTGGATGCGCGGGAAGCCGCCCGAGGCGCTGTATATGGCGCCGGAGCCCTCCCCCGCGGTGTCGGTCTGATGGAAGCCCTTGGGCATCGCCATCCGGAAGTGGAACCTGCCGTTGGAGACCTCGGCGAAGCCGCCCGGCACCGCCTTGCCGCCCTTGCCGCCCCCGTCGTCCTTGCCGCCGTTGTCCTCGGCGGGGGTGACGTTCGACGGCGGCTGCGGGGTCGACGGGCCCTGGCCCGTGGCCTTGTCCCCGCCCTCCTCGGCCGCGTCCGTGGAGGGCTTCGCCCGGCTCGCGGACGTCGCCTTGTCCTGCTTGCCCGACGACTTGCCGCTCTTCTGCGCCGAATCGTCGCCGCCCAGGGAGACGGCCAGCACCGTGCCCAGCACCGCGAGGACGACGACCACGGCCACGATGATCAGCGTCCGGCGCGGGACGACATCGGTCACCGACGCGCGCGTCGCCGGGCGGCTCCCGTCACCGGATCCGGAGTCCACGCGGGCCGCCATCGCGGCGGCGGCGCTGCGGACGGACTGCAGGGCGCCGCGCACCCGCTCCTTGGCGGCCTCGGCGTCGAACCCGGGGCGGGCGCCCGCCGGACGGTCCGCGCCCGGGCTCGCCGAGCCCGTACGGTCCGCATCCGGCCGGTCCTGGCCGGTCACCCCGGCGGCCGCCGGGACCGCCGCCTTCTTCTTCTGCGGGCGCTCGGTCCGCACCGGCGCGCTCGCCGCGGCGGGCTTCGCCTCCCCGGCCTTGCCCGCGCCCGACCCCGCGGCCCCGGACGCGCCCGCGCCCGCCGTGCCGGCGACGGACGCGCTCGCGTTCCCGGCCGCCGGCTTCGCCACCGGCGCGGCAGCGGGCTTCGTCTCCCGCGCCGGCCGCGACTTCGCGGCGGGCTTCTGCTTCTGCTTCTGCTTGGGCGTGGCCCTGGGCTTCGGCTCCGCCCGCTCCAGGGGCGCCGTCGGCAGCGCCATCGCCCGGGTCGCGTCCATCGGGGGCTCGGGCGTCTGCGCCTCGGGGGCGTGGACCACGTCCTCCAGCAGCACCCGCGCACCGGCGTCGTCCAGCCGGGCCGCCGGGTCCTTCACCAACAGGCCGTAGATGACCTCTTCCAGCGCGCCGGCGCTCTTCGGCGGCTCGACCGGTTCGGTCATCACCGCGGTCAGGGTGGCGATCGCGGAGCCCTTGTCGTACGGCGGAACGCCCTCGACACAGGCGTACAGCAGACCGCCCAGCGACCACATGTCGGCCGGCGGGCCGGGCTTGTGGCCGCGGGCGCGCTCGGGGGAGATGTAGGAGGGGGCGCCGACGAGCATGCCCGTCGAGGTCACCGAGGGGTCGCCCTCGACCTGGGCGATACCGAAGTCGGTCAGCACGACCCGGCCGTCGTCGGACATCAGGACGTTGGACGGCTTCACATCGCGGTGCAGAATGCCCTCGGCGTGCGCGGCGCGCAGCACATCGAGCACGACCAGGCCGACCTCGGCGGCGCGGCGCGGGGTGAGCGGGCCGTCGTCGCGGACGACCTCGGCCAGCGAGCGGCCCTCGACCAGCTCCATCACGATCCACGGGCGGTCGTCCTCGTCGACCACGTCGTAGACCGTCACCGCACCGTTGTTCCGGATCCGGGCGATCGCCTTGGCCTCGCGCAGCGTGCGGGTGATCAGACGACGCTTCTCGTCCTCCTCGACCCCGCCCGGGAAGCGCAGCTCCTTGACCGCGACCGTGCGGCCCAGGACCTCGTCGCGTGCCCGCCACACGGTGCCCATGCCGCCCCGGCCGAGAACATCGGCGAGCCGGTACCGCCCGGCGAGCAGCCTGCCCCCTTTGCCGTCCATCTCGACCTCGTCGCCCACTGAATCCCCTCTGCAATCCAGCCGAGTTGGCAGCTTCGACGTCCCATCGATCACCAAACTGGCCCAACTCGGACAACCCACCCTGGCAGAGCCTTCATTCTCCCTCATCCGCGGCCATGCGGAAGGCCCGGGTCTGTGCCGGACGACACCACGTACCCGTCATGATGGCCCCGACGAACGGGAGTCCCGATGCCGAAGCGCTCGCCTCGCCCGGCCGCGACCGCCGTGCTTCCCCCCGTGCCGCCGGTCGCCGGCCGCCGCCGCGCCCTGCTCCGTTCGAGTGCCCTGGCCACGCTGGCCGCACTCGCCCTGACGGGCTGCACGGGCCAACCCCGGCCGGCTCCCCGCGCGAGCGAGGCGCACGAACGGCCGCCCGCGACGACCCGGCACGCACTGCAGCGCCTGGTCGACGACGGGATCCCCGGCGCGGCCTCGCTCACCACCCGCGCCGGGTACCCCGCCGCCCGCTACTCCACGACCGGCGTGGCCGATCTGCGCAGCGGCCGCACGATGGGCCGGCAGGACCACTTCCGGGCCGGCAGCCTCACCAAGACCCTGGTCGCGACGGTCGTCCTGCAACTCGTCGCCGAGGGCAGGCTGTCCCTGCACGACAGCGCCGCCGCGCACCTCCCGCCCGGCGTCCCGGCCACCGGGGACGGCGACCGCAGCGAGCTGCGCACCGTGACGATCCGCCAGTTGCTGGACCATACGAGTGGACTGTTCAACTACACCCAGGACCCCCGGCTGTCGAAGCAGCTCTTCGGCACGGGCTTCGGCGCCCACCGCTACGACAGCCACACCCCGGCCGAGCTGCTGCGGATCGCTCTCGGCCACCCGCCGACGGCCGCACCGGGCACCCGGTACGCCTACTCCAACACCAACTACCTCGTACTCGGCCTGGTCATCCGGGCGGTCACCGGAAACCCGTACGCCACGGAGATCCGCCGCCGCATCCTCGTCCCCGCCCGGCTCGACCACACCTCCTTCCCCGGCACCGACCCGGCATTGCCCACCCCGCACGGCCGCGCGTACTCCCGGGCCGATGGCCGGCGGGTGGACGCCACGTCCCTGGACCCCAGCAGGGCGGGCGCGGCCGGCGAGATGGTCACCACCCTCGGCGACCTCAACCGCTTCCTCGCAGCGCTGCTCGGCGGCAGGCTCCTGGCGCCGCGCCAGATGGCCCAGATACGCAACGAGAAGGGCACCGGCGGCGCCTACGGCCTCGGCCTGTACGCGGCCGAGCTGCCCTGCGGCGTCACGGTCTGGGGCCACAACGGCGACATCAACGGCTCCTACGTCCGGGCCGCCGGCACCGCCGACGGCCGCCGCATCGTCAGCTATCGCATCAACACCGACACCCTGCCCGATCCGGCGCACGGCACGGCGGTGCTGACCGCGGAGTTCTGCTCCTCCCGGCACTGAGGCCTGCTGACGGGCCTACAGCGGCACGATGTCCGGAGCCCCCAGCCGCGCCGCATCCGCCGTCAGATCGTCCGGCTGCCGCTGGGATTCGCGTTCCGCCTCGACCCGCTTCTGGTAGTGCGTGATCTCCTTCTCGATCTGGTCGCGCTCCCAGCCCAGCGCGGGCGCGATCAGCTCGGCCACCTCGCGGGCGCTCCGGGTGCCCCGGTCGAAGGTCTCGATGGAGATGCGGGTGCGCCGGGTCAGCACGTCGTCGAGGTGGCGGGCGCCCTCGTGCGTACAGGCGTAGACCGCCTCGGCCCGCAGATAGTCGTCCGCGGCCGCCAGCGGTTCGCCCAGGGAGGGATCGGCCACCACCAGCTCCAGCAGCTCCTCGGCGAGCGAGCCGTACCGGTTCAACAGATGCTCGATGCGCGCCACATGGAGTCCGGTGCGCGCCGCGATCCGGGCCCGCGCGTTCCACAGTGCCCGGTAGCCCTCGGCCCCGACCAGCGGAATGTCCTCGGTGACGCTCTCCGCGACCCTCTGGTCGAGGCCGTGCACCGCCTCGTCCACCGCGTCCTTCGCCATCACCCGGTACGTCGTGTACTTGCCGCCCGCGACCACGACCAGCCCCGGCACCGGATGCGCGACGGTGTGCTCCCGCGACAGCTTGCTGGTGGCGTCCGACTCCCCGGCCAGCAGCGGACGCAGCCCCGCGTACACCCCCTCCACGTCGTCCCTGGTCAGCGGAGTCGCCAGTACCTCATTCACATGCTCCAGCAGATAGTCGATGTCCGCGCTGGAGGCCGCCGGATGCGCCTTGTCGAGGTTCCATTCCGTGTCGGTGGTCCCCACGACCCAGTGCCGCCCCCACGGGATGACGAACAGGACGCTCTTCTCGGTCCGCAGGATCAGCCCGGTCGTCGAATGGATGCGGTCCTTGGGGACGACCAGGTGGATGCCCTTCGACGCCCGGACGTGGAACTGCCCGCGCTCACCGATCAGCCGCTGGGTGTCGTCCGTCCACACCCCGGTGGCGTTGACGATCTGCCGCGCCCGGATCTCGTACTCGCCGCCGCCCTCGACGTCCTGCACCCGCGCGCCGACCACCCGCTCGCCCTCGCGCAGGAAGCCCACCACCCGCGCCCGGTTGGCGACGTGCGCGTCGTAGGCGGCCGCGGTCCGCACCATCGTCGCCACATAGCGCGCGTCGTCCATCTGCGCGTCGTAGTACTGCAGCGCGCCGACCAGCGCGTCCTTCTTCAGGCAGGGCGCGACCTGCAGGGCCCGCCGGTGGGACAGATGCCGGTGATGGGGCAGCCCGCGGCCGTGCCCCGAGGAGATGGACATGGTGTCGTAGAGCGCCACACCGGCGCCCGCGTACCAGCGCTCCCAGCCCTTGTGCTGCAGCGGATACAGGAACGGCACCGGCTTGACCAGGTGCGGCGCCAGCCGCTCCAGCAGCAGCCCCCGCTCCTTCAGCGCCTCTCTCACCAGCGCGAAGTCCAGCATTTCCAGATACCGCAGACCGCCGTGAATGAGCTTGCTCGACCGGCTGGAGGTGCCCGAGGCCCAGTCGCGCGCCTCGACGAGTCCGGTCGACAGGCCGCGGGTCGCCGCGTCCAGCGCCGTCCCCGCGCCGACGACTCCGCCGCCGACCACGAGAATGTCCAGCTCCCGCTCCGCCATTCGGGCGAGCGCCTCGGCCCGCTGCGCCGGTCCCAGTATCGCTGTCTTCACCGCTGCCTCCCGCTGTGATCGGGGCCACCCCCCCCCGTCCGTCGATTCTGTCCGCGCTGCGTTCCGGTATCCACCCTCCGCTCACGGCGACAACACCCCGCCGCCTTGATCCATCAATCCCTATTCTGGGTCAAATATCCGCTTAGTCTACTTATGCGTGATCGCCAGCCGTCATGCGCACACGTCATTCGCAGTCGCTCGGGAAGGACGGCCGCAGCATGCCCGCAGACCTCGCCGTCATCGGACTCGGTCACCTCGGCCTCCCCCTCGCCCAGGCCGCCACCACCGCCGGCATCGGCACCATCGGCTACGACCCCGACCCGCACACCGCCGCCCTCTCCGGCGCCGACGGGCCGCTGTCCGCCACCGAACTCCGCCGCCTGCTCTCGGCCGGCTTCCGCACCACCACCGACCCCACCACCCTGGGCCGGGTCCGCACCGCGGTCCTCTGCGCGCCCACACCGCTCGGGGAGGACCGCGCGCCGGACCTCACCGCCCTGGCCGACGCCGCCCGCACACTGGCCGCACAGCTGCGCCCGCACACCACGGTGATCCTCGAATCCACCGCCTACCCGGGCACCACCGAGGAATTCCTGCGCCCCCTCCTGGAGGAGGGCTCGGGCCTCACCGCCGGCCGCGACTTCCACCTCGCCTGCTCCCCCGGCCGCCACGACCCCGGCAACCGCACCCACCGGTACGCCAACACCCCCAAGGTCATCGGCGGCCTCACCCCCGCCTGCACGGAGGCCGCCGCCGCCTTCTACAGCCGCCTCACCGACAAGGTCGTCCGCGCCCGCGGCCCCCGCGAGGCGGAGACCGCCAAGCTCCTGGAAACCAACTACCGCCACATCAACATCGCCCTGATGAACGAGATGGCGGTCTTCTGCCACGACATCGGCGTCGACCTGTGGGACGTCATCCGCTGCGCGGAGACCAAGCCATTCGGCTTCCAGTCCTTCCGCCCCGGCCCCGGAGTGGGCGGCCACGCCCCCGCCATCGACCCCAACCACCTCTCCTACAAGGGCCGCTCCCCGGGCCACCCGCTGCGCATGGTCGAACTCGCCCAGGAGGTGAACGGCCGGATGCCGCGCTACGTCATCCAGCGCTGCGCCACCCTCCTCAACGAACACGGCAAGTCCGCCCGCGGCGCCCGGATCCTGCTCCTCGGCGTCACCTACAAGCCGGACATCGCAGACCAGGCGGGCTCACCGGCCCACGAGATCGCCTCCCGCCTGAGGGAACTGGGAGCGCACCTGACCTACCACGACCCCTACGTCCCCCAGTGGAACGTCCTGGACCGCCCGGTCCCCCGCGCCGACTCCCTCTACGAGGCCGCCGCCGCCGCCGACCTGACGGTCCTCCTCCAGGCCCACCGCACGTACGACCTCCAGGGGCTCGCCGTCAAAGCGCAGCTGCTGCTGGATACGCGGGGCGCGACGCCTACCGGTGCGGCGCACCGGTTGTAGGCCCACGTCTTCGGCTGCGGCGCCGCTTTGCGTCTCGCCTCCGGCGGGGGTGGTGGTTGGGCGGCGCCGTTCCGCCTCTCGCCGTCCGGCGGGGTGGGTGGTGGTTGGGCGGGGGCCGCTTGTGCTGTGTGGTGGGTGCCGGTGGTGGTCCTCCGGGGGTGGGTGTTCGGACTGCTTCGCTTTACGTCCGAACACCCACCCCCTCCGGCCCACCACCTCCCGCCCGGGACCGCGACCCCCGCCCGGTGGGGGGAAGGGTTCAAAAACCAGAAGCTCGGCCGCGCCGTGGCATGGCCGAGCTTCTGGTTTTTGGTTTTTCTCCTGCTCCCCACAGGGGTGGGGCCCACAACTGACGGGAGGGGGCGGGGGCGGAGGGGTGGGTTGTCGGACGTAAAGCGAAGCAGTCCGACAACCCACCCCGGAGCCCCCGCCACCGCAACCCACACAAAGCCGGGGCCCCACCCCGACAACCACCCCACCGCCGAAGGCGCAACCACACCCAGCCGGGGCCCCACCCCAGACAACCAACCCCGCCCCCGCCGAAGGCGGGAAAAGAACAACAGAAAGAAAAACGGCGGGACACCCGGCAACGTGGGAAGCGCGTCAGCGCCGTGGCGCGACCGTCACCTCGACCCGCTGGAATTCCTTCAGCTCCGAGTACCCGGTCGTCGCCATCGCCCTGCGCAGCGCGCCGAAGAAGTTCATGGAGCCGTCGGGGACCGTGGACGGGCCCAGCAGCACCTCCTCGGTGGTGCCGACCGCCCCGAGGTCCATCCGCTTGCCGCGCGGCACGTCCTCGTGGACCGCTTCCATGCCCCAGTGGTGACCGCGGCCGGGCGCGTCGGTGGCGCGGGCCAGCGGGGAGCCCATCATCACGGCGTCGGCGCCGCAGGCGATCGCCTTGGGGAGGTCGCCGGACCAGCCCACACCGCCGTCGGCGATGACGTGGACGTAGCGGCCGCCGGACTCGTCCATGTAGTCACGGCGCGCGGCCGCGACGTCGGCGACCGCGGTCGCCATCGGGACCTGGATGCCGAGGACGTTGCGCGTGGTGTGCGCGGCGCCGCCGCCGAAGCCGACCAGGACACCGGCCGCGCCGGTCCGCATCAGGTGCAGCGCCGCGGTGTACGTGGCGCAGCCGCCGACGATGACCGGGACGTCCAGCTCGTAGATGAACTGCTTGAGGTTCAGCGGCTCGGCCGCGGAGGAGACGTGCTCGGCGGAGACCGTCGTGCCGCGGATGACGAAGATGTCGACGCCGGCGTCCACGACGGCCTTGGAGAACTGCGCCGTGCGCTGCGGGGAGAGCGCGGCGGCGGTGACGACGCCCGCGTCGCGCACCTCCTTGATGCGCTGCCCGATCAGCTCTTCCTTGATCGGCGCGGCGTAGATCTCCTGGAGCCGCTTGGTGGCGGCGGGGCCGTCCAGCTCCGCGATCTCGGCGAGCAGCGGCTCCGGGTCCTCGTAGCGGGTCCAGAGACCTTCCAGGTTGAGGACGCCCAGGCCGCCCAGCTCACCGATGCGGATCGCGGTCTGCGGGGAGACCACCGAGTCCATGGGAGCGGCCAGGAACGGCAGCTCGAAACGGTAGGCGTCGATCTGCCAGGCGATCGAGACCTCCTTCGGGTCGCGGGTGCGGCGACTGGGTACGACGGCGATGTCGTCGAATGCGTATGCCCGGCGGCCGCGCTTGCCGCGCCCGATCTCGATCTCAGTCACGTGTGTGGCCTTTCCCTCTACGTCTGCGGTTCCAGTATCCCCGACACACCGAAGCCCGCGGCCGGGGTGCGGCCGCGGGCTTCACGGTAGGGCCGTGCTAGCGACGTGTGTAGTGACACGTCTTTGTGGTCATCCGACCCCCTCGTGTCGAGGGGACCTCAGCGACCCGAGTAGTTGGGCGCCTCGGTCGTCATCTGGATGTCGTGCGGGTGGCTCTCCTTGAGGCCCGCGGAGGTGATGCGGACGAAGTGGCCCTTCTCCTTGAGCTCGGGGATGTCGGCGGAGCCGACGTAGCCCATGGAGGCCCGCAGACCGCCGACGAGCTGGTGGGCGACCGAGGCGAGCGGACCCCGGTAGGGCACCTGGCCCTCGATGCCCTCGGGGACCAGCTTGTCCTCGGACAGGACGTTGTCCTGGAAGTAGCGGTCCTTGGAGAAGGAGCGGGCCTGGCCGCGGGACTGCATCGCGCCCAGCGAGCCCATGCCGCGGTACGACTTGAACTGCTTGCCGTTGATGAAGACCATCTCGCCGGGCGACTCCTCGCAGCCGGCCAGCAGCGAGCCCAGCATGACGGTGTCCGCGCCGGCCGCGATGGCCTTGGCGATGTCGCCGGAGAACTGCAGACCGCCGTCACCGATCAGCGGCACGCCCGCGGCGTTCGCGGCCTGCGCGGCCTCGTAGATCGCGGTGACCTGCGGCACGCCGACGCCGGCGACGACGCGGGTGGTGCAGATGGAGCCGGGGCCGACACCGACCTTGATGCCGTCCGCGCCCGCGTCGATCAGCGCCTGGGCGCCGTCACGGGTGGCGACGTTGCCGCCGACGACATCGACGTTGATGTTGGACTTGACCTTGGCGATCATGTCGAGGATGCCGCGGCTGTGGCCGTGCGCACTGTCGATGACGAGGAAGTCGGCACCGGCCTCGACCAGTGCCTGCGCCCGGTCGTACGCCGCGTCGCCGACGCCCACCGCGGCACCGACGACCAGCCGGCCCTCGGCGTCCTTGGCGGCGTTCGGGTACTTCTCGGCCTTGACGAAGTCCTTGACCGTGATCAGACCCTTGAGCACGCCCGCCTCGTCGACCAGCGGAAGCTTCTCGATCTTGTGGCGGCGCAGCAGCTCGATGGCGTCCTCGCCGGAGATGCCGACCTTGCCGGTGACCAGCGGCATCGGCGTCATGACCTCGCGGACCTGACGGCTGCGGTCCATCTCGAAGGCCATGTCGCGGTTGGTCACGATGCCCAGCAGCTTGCCCGCGGCGTCGGTGACCGGCACTCCGCTGATGCGGAACTTGGCACAGAGCGCGTCGGCGTCGGCGAGCGAGGCGTCCGGGCGGACCGTGATCGGGTCGGTGACCATGCCGGACTCGGAGCGCTTGACCAGGTCGACCTGGTTGGCCTGGTCCTCGATGGACAGGTTGCGGTGCAGTACGCCCGCGCCGCCCTGCCGCGCCATGGCGATGGCCATGCGCGCCTCGGTGACCTTGTCCATCGCCGCGGACAGCAGCGGGATGTTCACCGCGACGTTGCGCGAGACCCGGGAAGCGGTGCTCACCGTGTTCGGCAGCACCTCCGACGCGCCGGGCAGCAGCAGCACGTCGTCGTATGTCAGCCCGAGCATGGCGAATTTGGCGGGCATACCGTCGACGTTGTCACTCATGACACCTTCCCCAATGCTCTTGCCTCAGCGCGGACTCCCATGCTAACGGCCTAAGGAAGTGTCCCAATCCACGAGCGATGAGGGCCTCGTCACTTGTGTATTTCTACGGCGATATTCCGCCGCGTACGCCAGGATCTGCTACTGCTCGGCGAGCGCCCGCAGCCTGCTCAGCGCACGGTGCTGGGCGACCCGCACCGCGCCGGGCGACATCCCCAGCATCTGCCCGGTCTCCTCGGCGGTCAGCCCCACGGCGACCCTCAGCAGCACCAGCTCGCGCTGGTTCTCCGGAAGATTCGCCAGCAGCTTCTTGGCCCACTCGGCGTCGCTGCTGAGCAGCGCCCGCTCCTCGGGGCCGAGGGAGTCGTCCGGCTGCTCGGGCATCTCGTCGGACGGCACGGCCGTGCTGCCCGGATGCCGCATCGCGGCCCGCTGCAGATCGGCGACCTTGTGACCGGCGATGGCGAAGACGAACGCCTCGAAGGGTTTGCCGGTGTCGCGGTAGCGCGGCAGCGCGCAGAGCACCGCGACACACACTTCCTGCGCCAGGTCCTCGACGAAGTGGCGAGCGTCACCCGGCAGTCTCGACAGCCGGGTGCGGCAATAGCGCAGCGCGAGGGGGTGCACATGGGCCAGAAGATCGTGGGTGGCCCGCTGGTCACCCTCGACAGCACGCGCGACGAGAGCGCCGATTTCCTGCTTCCCGTCATCACGCATCGGACCATGGTGCCTTGGCGCCGCACGATCCGCGGCATCAGGTCCGTACTTGTGCACTGAAGCGTTATGCGCGGCAGGTGCGCCGGCTGCTGTCATCTCCTGCGCCCTCCCCTCGTGCCCGACCGACCCGTCCCCGAGGAACTCCATACCTCCAAGGATGCGGCACCGCGCGGGGAATCGGACCGCGGTGGTACGCCGACGGTTGCGGGGCACCCTGTCACCCCGCCCGCCGCAGGGCGGGCGGGGATCTCCACTCCCCCGCATCGCTGCACGTCACAACGCCTTAGCGGACCAGTCCCCAGCGGAAGCCCAGGGCCACCGCATGCGCCCGGTCGGAGGCGCCGAGTTTCTTGAAAAGGCGCCGCGCGTGGGTCTTGACCGTGTCCTCCGACAAGAACAGCTCACGGCCGATCTCGGCGTTCGAACGGCCGTGACTCATGCCCTCCAGTACTTGGATCTCGCGCGCGGTCAGCGTCGGCGCGGCACCCATCTCGGCGGACCGCAGCCGGCGCGGGGCGAGCCGCCACGTCGGGTCGGCGAGCGCCTGGGTCACCGTCGCCCGCAGCTCGGCGCGCGAGGCGTCCTTGTGCAGATAGCCACGGGCTCCGGCGGCGACCGCGAGCGCGACACCGTCCAGATCCTCGGCCACCGTGAGCATGATGATCCGGGCGCCGGGATCGGCGGACAGCAGCCGGCGCACGGTCTCGACACCGCCGAGACCGGGCATCCGTACGTCCATCAAAATCAGATCCGAGCGATCGGCACCCCAGCGGCGGAGGACTTCCTCGCCGTTGGCCGCGGTCGTCACACGCTCGACGCCGGGCACGGTCGCAACCGCCCGACGGAGCGCCTCTCGGGCAAGCGGGGAGTCGTCGCAGACGAGGACGGATGTCATGACCGCCCTCCGCAGCTGATGCGCGTCACCTTGAGCCTCCAGGCTGGTACGTATCGTCACCTGTGCGATTGGCGGCCTCGGACATCTGCCCGACGCCTACCTCTGCCAACCGCCTCCGCACTCTCAACGACGGTCACTCGAAAGAGTTACGGCTTCGGCGACCGAGTTCAGCACGCTCCGTAAGGAGCCGGATACGCAGACGACTCAATGGGCGACCGGCATCCGCGCGTGCACCCTATGCCCTATTTGGCTCTCTTTCTTCCATTTTCGTGGTGACTATGACTAGATTCGCAATGAGTCATATTTACATCTACTTCGACAGTAGATGTACCGTCGTGAGCACCGAGCCCGAATCAGCATCGCTTCGAGGGGACAAGCAATGGCAGATTTCTCCCGCCTCCCGGGCCCGAACGCAGACCTCTGGGACTGGCAGCTGCTCGCCGCCTGCCGCGGCGTGGACAGCTCGCTCTTCTTCCATCCCGAGGGTGAGCGTGGAGCGGCCCGTAGCGCGCGTGAGACATCGGCGAAGGAGGTCTGCATGCGCTGCCCGGTACGGGCCGAGTGCGCGGCGCATGCGCTGGCCGTCCGTGAGCCCTACGGGGTGTGGGGCGGCCTGACGGAGGACGAACGCGAGGAACTCATGGGCCGGGCCCGTCACCGGCTGATCCCCGCGTCCTCCATGACCGGTCCCGCGGGCGTCTCCGGCGCCTGAGACTTCGGGAGCGCATCGCCCCTGAAGAAACGTTCCTGCATGGCTGCACGACCGCAGCCCGCAGGAGAGGCGGGGGCTCCTTTTGTGTCGCGGCCCTTCACGTCCCCTCGCGCCGCGTCCCGCGCGTCCCCCGTGTCCCCTTCCCGCGTCGCCTTCGCGTCCCCTCGCGCCCTCAGCGCCCCGCGGCATCCGCCAGCCGGTCGAGCGTCGCCTCGACGGCGGGGACCTGCGCCAGGTCCGGCAGCGTGAGCGCGACGATCTCGCGGTGCACGGCGGGCTCCATCCGTATCGCCGTGGCCCCCTTGGGGCGTACCGACTCCAGGGTGAGCTCCGGCAGCGCGGCGACGCCCAGGCCCGCGCCGACCAGGCCGATCACCGCCGGATAGTCGTCCGTCGCGAAATCGATGCGCGGGGTGAAGCCCGCGCTCTCGCAGACCTCCACGAGATGCCTGCGGCAGCGGGGGCAGCCCGCGATCCAGGCCTCGTCGGCCAGCTCGGCGAACTGCGCGGTGCCGGCCTTCGCCAGCCGGTGACCGTCCGGCACCAGGCCGACCAGCCGGTCCGCCAGGATCGGGCGGACCACCAGGTCGTCCCACTCCGCCCCGGCCGCCGGGTCCGCGCCGCGCACCTCCGGATAGCGGAAGGCCAGCGCGATCTCGCAGTCGCCGTTGCGCAGCATCTCGATGGAGCGCGGCGGCTCGGCCTCGACCAGGGAGACGCGGGTGCCGGGGTGGGCGGCGCGCATCTTCGCCAGGGCGGTGGGCACCAGCGTCGAGCTGCCGGAGGGGAAGGACACCAGCCGCACCCGCCCCGCGCGCAGGCCCGCGATGGCCGCGATCTCCTCCTCGGCCGCGGTGAGCCCGGCCAGGATGCCCACGGCGTGCCGTACGAGCGCCTCACCCGCCTGGGTCAGCCGCATCTCGCGGCCGGCGCGGACCAGCAGCGGGGTGCCGGCGGACTGTTCCAGGGCCTTCATCTGTTGGCTGACGGCCGGCTGGGTGCAGCCCAGTTCGCGCGCGGCGGCGGAGAACGAGCCGGTCCTGGCGACGGCACGCAGCACACGGAGATGACGGGCCTCGATCATGCCTCAAGCATAAGCGAGTCTTGGGTTGACCGGGAAAAATAGAGTCGATGCTTTTGGGAAGGAGAGCTAGCGTGGGACGGGATCGAGAACATGCGTGATCGGGGACGCCCCCGACGGGACTTCCCACGGACCACGCCGATCGAGCGACGGAGCACCGTTATGAAGCTGCTGACCGTGAACCTGGGGCGGCCCACCCCGTCCGAGCACACCGACGCCGAGGGCGGCACGGGCATCGACAAGCGGCCCGTGGACGGCCCGGTGGCGGTCACCGCCCCCGGCCCCCACGGCACCGCGGGCAGCGGGCTGGCCGGTGACGCGGTGGTCGACCTGCGCCACCACGGCGGCGACGACCAGGCCGTCTACGCCTACGCGCGCGAGGACCTGGACGAATGGCAGCGGGAGCTGGGCCGCGAGCTGCCCAACGGGTACTTCGGCGAGAACCTCACCACGTCGGGCGTCGAGGTCACCGGCGCCCGGATCGGCGAACGCTGGCGGGTCGGCCCGCGGCTGCTGCTGGAGGTCACCTCACCGCGCACCCCCTGCCGTACGTTCCACGGCTGGATGGGCGAGCACGGCTGGATCAAGCGGTTCACCCAGGCTGCGGTGCCCGGCGCGTATCTACGGGTGATCGAGCCGGGCGAGATCCGCGCGGGGGACGCCGTCGACGTGGTGTACCGCCCGGATCACGAGGTGACGATCGGTCTGACCTTCCAGGCCCTGACCAGCCGACGGGAGCTGATGCCGCGGCTGCTGGAGGCGGGCGAGGCGCTCCATGAGGAGGCCCGGCGCAAGGCGTTGAAGTACGCGGCACAGCAGGGGCGTTGAGCCGCGGGAGTGTCGCGCGCCGACTCCGGGGGCCGGCCGGGGCGGCCCGCGGCTGCCGGGCGGCGAGGGGTCGCGCAGGCGGTGGGCAGTGGGCCCGGCGGCCCGGTCGCCGGCGGGCCGGACGGCCCGGCCGCGCCGCCGGGGGGAGGGGCGCGGGCGTCGTGCCCCGGGCGGATAGCGTGCCCGTATGACGACTGCATTGATCACGGGAGCGACGGCGGGCATCGGGGCGGCGTTCGCCCGGCGGCTCGCGAGTGACGGCCACAGCGTGGTGCTGGTCGCGCGCGACGAGAAGCGACTGCACGAGCAGGCCACCGAGTTGCACGACCGGCACGGCATCGAGGCCGAGGTGCTGAGCGCCGATCTGGCCACCGAGGAGGGCATCGCCGCCGTCGAGGCGCGGCTCTCGGACACCAAGCACCCGGTGGATCTGCTGGTGAACAACGCCGGATTCGGCAACAAGGGCGAATACCTCGAAGTCTCGATGGCCGACGAGCTGACGATGCTGAAGGTGCACTGCGAGGCGGTGCTCCGGCTGACCACGGCCGGGGTGCGCGGGATGCGGGACCGCCGGCGGGGCGCGGTGGTCAATGTGGCGTCGGTGGCGGCGTTCGTGCCGCGCGGCACCTACGGCGCGAGCAAGGCGTGGGTCGTGCAGTTCACCCAGGGCGCCGCGCGGGATCTGGCGGGCAGCGGCGTCCGGCTGATGGCGCTGTGCCCGGGGTTCGTGCGGACCGAGTTCCACCAGCGGGCCGGGATGGGGACGGACAACATCCCCGGATGGATGTGGCTGGACGCGGACAAGCTGGTCGACGCCGCGATGAAGGATCTGACGCGGGGGAAGTCCCTCTCCATTCCGGACCCGCGGTACAAGGCGCTCATGGGTGCCGTGAAGCTGGCGCCCCGTGGGGTGCTGGGCGGTATGACGTCCCGTACCGGCCGTAAGTACGGGCCTCGCTGACGTGGTGTGACGTCCCGCGGCGCCGGGGGCCGGCGCCGCGTTGGTGTGCCCTTCCGCTTCGAGGGCTCCCGGGGCCGTGGTGGCGGGCGGCCCCCACGGCCCGGCCTGGGCAACTGCCGCTCACGCCCCGGCCCCCGGCCCCTCCCGCCCGTCGCCTCCCGTGGGCGGGAGGGACAGGACCAGGTGAGCACGGGTGCCGTCCTGCCAGGTGACATGGATGTCGTGGCCCGTCAGGCGAAGGGCCGCCAGGGTATGTACGGGGGCGGGGTCGGGCTCTCCCGTCAGAGAGACCAGGGCCACGAAGAGGGCGCCCCCGGGACCGGAGGTGATGCGGCCCTCCAGGACGGCGGTTTCGGTGCCGGGGCCGAAGAGGGTGCTTCCCGTCGGGGTTCGGCGCGGCGGGGTGTCGTAGCCGTGGACGCCATGGAGTTGGGCGGTGGGGCCGTCGGGCGTGGTGGCCCAGCCCGTCTGGCGTACCCGGGTGCCGGGGGCGGCGCCGGTGACCAGGTGGGCGCGGAGTTCGGCGCGGCCGTGGACGAGGGTGGCGGACAGGATGCGGAGGCCCGGGAGAGCGCTGCCGTCGGCATGACGGGGTGTGTGGGTGGAGGAGACCCAGCCGGGGCCGGTGGCGTGCGGGGTGGCGGGGCCGCGGGTGGTGGGGCGGCCGTCGAGGAGCAGGCCGAAGTGGTTGTCGGGCAGGGACCGGCCGTCGGCGGTGGGCGCTGTGGGGCCGGTGCGGGTGGAGTAGGCGAAGCGGGCGTAGTACGGGTCGGGGGCGGCGCGGGTGGAGTTGCTGCCGTGGTTGTGGAGGCGGACCAGGCCGTCGGAGGCGGTGGACTGCAGGAGCAGGCCGGTGCGGCCGAGGGGGCGGGCGGTGTCCGCGGTTTCGGCGGGGAGCGGGGCCTCGGGGGCGGTCCAGGCGGGGTGATCTGCGGGGAGCAGGAGGCCGAGGAAGCCCTTGGCCGCCCAGTAGGGGGAAGCCGGGCCCGAGTAGCTCTGGAGCATCGGTGCGTAGGGGCCGTACCAGCCGAGCGGTAGCAGGCCCGCCTCGGTGACGGCGCCCCGGTCGAGGAAGTGGCGCAGGGCCCCGGAGGCGAGGCGGCGGGTCGCACCGGGGGCGAGCGGGGTGTGGCCGGTGAGGGCGCCCAGCCACGGGGCGGCGGTGGCGGCGAAGCGGTAGGTGAGGGAGCGGCCGAACGGCAGGGGCGCGCCGTTGGCGTCGAAGAGCCGGGTACAGCTGTCCAGTTGGGCGCTCAGGCGGGCGCCGTAGGTGGCCAGGAGCGTCCGGTCGGCGGCGAGGTGGGCGTGCAGGACCGGGTAGAAGTGCAGCGCCCAGGCGTTGTAGTGGTCGAAGGCGCGGTTGTCGCCGTCCGAGTACCAGCCGTCGCCGCGGTACCAGTCCTCGATACGGGCCAGCGCACGGTCGATGGCGGCCCCGGCGCGTACGGTCTCGATGCCCACGTCGGCGAGGAAGCCGCCGACGGTGAGGCCGAAGAGCCACCAGTTGTTGTCGACGGGGGAAGGACCGAGGGCGGGCAGCAGCCACTCGACGAGACGGGCGCGGACCTCGTCGTCGAGGTGGTCCCACAGCCAGGGGCGGGTCAGGCGCAGGCCGAGGGCGACCGAGGCGGCCTCGACGCGGGCCTGGCGGACGGCGTCGATACGGGGCCAGGAGTCGGGGTCGGTGCCCGTCGACGCGGGTGCGGACGTGGGGCTCCGGGTGCCCGCGGCCAGGCCTTCGGCGTAGCGGGAGAGGTGGGCGTGCGGGTCGTGGCCGTTGTCGCCGGCGACTCTGAGGGCGGCGAGCAGGAACGTGCGGGCGAAGCCTTCGAGGCCGTCCGAACGGGGACCGGAGGAGCTGGGGCGGGCCCCGGGGAAGGCGATCAGGCCGTTCCGGGGCGACGCGTAGGGGGCCGTGGCGCGGAGCAGTCCGTCGGCCGTCGCCTCCCAGTGCGCGCGGGTCCAGCCGGTGTAGGCGCTGCGGCGGCGGTCCTCGGGCGGGAGGGGGAAGGGGAGCGACACGGGCGGGTGGGGTGGGTGGTGCCGAGGGTGCCTGTGGGGTGGGAGGTGGGGCTCGGCGTGCGGCGCGGACATGGCTTCCCCCTGGGACGGTGGGCGGCGGCCGGGCGACGGCATCCTTCAACCGCGGCCGACGGCACGTCAATCGCCGCGCACGGGGAGGGCGTCGAACGGCCGGCCGGCAGGGCATCGACGACCGGTTCACCGGGCATCGAACGACCGGTTCCCGGGAAAGCCCGTCTCGTCACCGACGGCGATGCAGGGCGACGGATCACCACGGCCCGCCACCACAGGCTTCCCGGCAGGAGCGCTGATGACCACCAGGCACCCCACCCCCGACCCCACCCCCGACCGCGCCTCCGGACCGGCAAAGGAGCCCGCCGGCCGGCGGCCCACCGTGCTGCTGGCGATGGGCCCCGGCATCGCCGGCCGGCTCCTCGACGCCCGCCACCGCGACCGCCTCACGGCCCTCGCCCGTACCGATCCCCGCCTCGTCGCGCACGAGCTGGCCGCCCCCACCCCGGAGGTCGCCGCCGCCCTCGCCGACGCCGAGGTGCTCCTCACCTGCTGGGGAGCCCCGCCGCTCACCGGCCGGGTGCTGGACGCGGCCCCACGGCTGCGCGCCGTCGTGCACGCCGCCGGATCGGTCAAACACCACCTCACTGACGCCTGCTGGGAGCGCGGTCTCACGGTCTCCTCGGCCGCCGCCGTCAACGCGCTCCCGGTCGCCGAGTACACCCTCGCCGCGATCCTCTTCGCCAACAAGCGCGTACTGCACTCCGCCCACCGCTACCGCGGCCTGCGCGCACCCCACGACTGGCACGAGGAACTCGCCGCCGCCGGCAACTACCGCCGCACCGTGGGCGTCATCGGCGCCTCCCGCATCGGCCGCCGCGTCATCGAGCTGCTGCGCCCGTTCGAGCTGCGCGTCCTGCTGCACGACCCCTACGTGACCGACGCCGACGCCGCCCGGCTCGGCGTGCGGCCGGTCCCCCTCGACGTGCTCTGCGCCGGCAGCGACGTGGTCACCGTGCACGCCCCGCAGCTGCCCGCCACCCGCCATCTGCTCGGTGCCCGCGAACTGGCGCTGCTGCCCGACGGCGCGACGCTGGTCAACACCGCCCGCGGCTCCCTGGTCGACGAGACGGCCCTGCTCGCCGAGCTGGTCTCCGGCCGCCTGCACGCCGTCCTCGATGTCACCGAGCCCGAACTCCCGCCTGCCGGCTCGCCGTTGTACGAGCTGCCGAACGTCCTGCTCACCCCCCACGTGGCGGGCTCGCTGGGCACCGAACTCCACCGCCTGGCCGACCACGCCCTCGACGAACTCGAACGCTACGCCCGGGGCCGCCCGTTCACCGGTCCCGTACGACCGGAGCACCTGGGCCGCTCGGCGTGACCGAACCCGGCCGGGCCCACCGCGGACACACGCACAGCCCGGCCGCACACACGAAAGACCCGGCCCCCGCACACCGCGGGGACCGGGTCTCGTACGTCAGGCAGCCTGCTGCCCGGCGTGATGCGTCAGTGCGCGTGCCCGTGGCCGTGACCGGCCTCGGCAGCGTCCTCCTCGGCGGGCTTCTCGACGACCAGGGTCTCGGTCGTCAGCAGCAGCGAGGCGATCGACGCGGCGTTCTCCAGGGCGGAGCGGGTGACCTTCACCGGGTCGATGACGCCGGCCTTGACCAGGTCGCCGTACTCGCCGGTGGCGGCGTTGAAGCCGTTGCCCTTGTCCAGCTCGGCGACCTTCGAGGTGATGACGTAGCCCTCGAGGCCGGCGTTCTCCGCGATCCAGCGCAGCGGCTCGACGGCGGCGCGGCGGACGACGGCGACACCGGTGGCCTCGTCGCCCTCCTTGCCGAGGGAGCCCTCCAGCACCTTGGCGGCGTGGACCAGAGCGGAGCCACCACCGGAGACGATGCCCTCCTCGACCGCGGCGCGGGTCGCGGAGATGGCGTCCTCCAGACGGTGCTTCTTCTCCTTGAGCTCGACCTCGGTGGCCGCACCCACGCGGATGACGCAGACGCCACCGGCGAGCTTGGCGAGGCGCTCCTGGAGCTTCTCGCGGTCCCAGTCCGAGTCGGTGGACTCGATCTCGGCCTTGATCTGCGCGACGCGACCGGTGACGTCCTCGGACTTGCCGCCACCGTCGACGATGGTGGTGTCGTCCTTGGTGACGGTCACGCGGCGGGCGGTGCCCAGCACGTCCAGACCGGCCTGGTCGAGCTTGAGGCCGACCTCCTCGGCGATGACGGTGGCACCGGTGAGGGTGGCGATGTCGCCGAGCATGGCCTTGCGGCGGTCACCGAAGCCGGGGGCCTTGACGGCCACGGCGTTGAAGGTGCCACGGATCTTGTTCACGACCAGGGTCGACAGGGCCTCGCCCTCGACGTCCTCGGCGATGATCAGCAGCGGCTTGGAGGCACCGGCCTGGATGACCTTCTCCAGCAGCGGCAGCAGGTCCTGGATCGAGGAGATCTTGCCCTGGTGGATCAGGATGTACGGGTCCTCGAGGACGGCCTCCATACGCTCCTGGTCGGTGACCATGTACGGCGACAGGTAGCCCTTGTCGAAGGCCATGCCCTCGGTGAAGTCCAGCTCCAGGCCGAAGGTGTTGGACTCCTCGACGGTGATGACACCGTCCTTGCCGACCTTGTCCATCGCCTCGGCGATGAGCTCGCCGACCTGCTTGTCCTGCGCGGACAGACCGGCCACGGCGGCGATGTCGGTCTTGTCGTCGATCGGACGGGCGGTCGCGAGGAGCTCGTCGGAGACGGCCTTGACCGCGGCGTCGATGCCCTTCTTCAGGGCGGCCGGGGAGGCACCCGCGGCGACGTTGCGCAGACCCTCACGGACCAGCGCCTGGGCCAGCACCGTGGCGGTGGTGGTGCCGTCACCCGCGATGTCGTTGGTCTTGGTCGCCACCTCCTTGACGAGCTGGGCGCCCAGGTTCTCGTACGGGTCGTCGACCTCGACCTCACGGGCGATGGTGACACCGTCGTTGGTGATGGTCGGCGCGCCGAACTTCTTGTCGATGACGACGTTGCGGCCCTTGGGACCGATCGTCACCTTGACCGTGTCGGCAAGCTTGTTGACGCCGCGCTCAAGGGCGCGACGGGCGTCCTCGTCGAACTTCAGGATCTTCGCCATGGGTTGCTTCAAGTCCTCTCATTGCGATCCTCGGCCACGACGTGGGGACCGCTGTCGCTCAAACGAACTGCGCCCCTGCCCCGGTTGTTTAGACGCGGGAACCAGGGGCGCAGATCACGGCAAAACTGGGTGACTTACTTCTCGACGATCGCGAGGACGTCGCGAGCCGAGAGAACGAGGTAGTCCTCGTTGTTGTACTTCACCTCGGTGCCGCCGTACTTGCTGTAGAGCACGACATCGCCGACGTTCACGTCGAGCTCGATGCGCTTGCCGTCCTCGACACGGCCCGGGCCCACGGCCAGGACGACGCCCTCCTGGGGCTTCTCCTTGGCGGTGTCCGGAATGACCAGGCCCGAGGCCGTGGTCTGCTCGGCGTCGAGCGGCTGGACCACGATGCGGTCCTCAAGCGGCTTGATGGCAACCTTGGAGCTGGTGGTCGTCACGATCCGACCTCCCCCTTCGGAGATCTCACGGGGTTAACTGTCTGAGGTGGCGACCAGGTGGATCCGTCGTCGCGGGTGCCGGACCTGCCCGTCGCTGTGTGTCTGGCACTCACCACTGGAGAGTGCCAACGCTGAGACTATGACGCGGTTAGCACTCGGTCAAGCGGAGTGCCAGCGCGGCGGGGTGCGCTTCCCTCCACGCGGGCCGGCAGGCACCGCGAAGGCGTGCCCTCGGACGGCCCGCACCCCTGTGACCAGCACCCTCGGCGACGGGACCGGGCCGGGACAGCAGCCGATTGAGGGGCAAGTTCCCATCAAATCGGACACACCTTCCCGTTCCCTCGCAACCACGCCACGGGCTGCCTCGTCTACTTCCCCGACTGCCTGGCCGACGAACCGGGCACGACCCGGCCGGCCGGCGGCCTCGACGATCAGTGGGGGAGGAAACCCGTGCGTGGACAGACCAGCGTTCCCCGGGCGGCCCGGCGGCCGGAGAGCGACGCCGAGCGCACGATGACGTTCGCCGCGCTGGCCCGGGCACCGGACCGGCGGCGGACCGAGGCATGGCTGCTCGCCCTCGCCGTGCTGATAGCGGACTTCGGCTACGCCTGCACCGGCCTGTCGATGACCGGCCGGCTGCCCGGTGGGCTGGCCGGGTTCGCCATCAGCATGTTCTTCGTGGCGCTGGTGCCGCATCTGGTCCTGCGCCGCTTCGCGCCGCGCGCCGATCCGCTGATCCTGCCGCTGGCGACGCTGCTGACCGGGATCGGCCTGGTGCTGCTGCACCGCCTGGACATCACCTATGCGCAGACGCCACGGCTCAAGATCGCCGAGGCGGCGAGCGGGCAACTGGTGTGGACGGTGATCGGGGTGGCGGTCTGCATCGTCATCCTGCTGGTGCTGCGCGATCACCGCATTCTGCAGCGCTACATCTACCTGACGATGGTGGTCGCGCTGGTGCTGCTGATGGCCCCGGCCTTCTTCGGTGCCGACATGTACGGCGCCAAGCGCTGGATCCTGCTCGGGCCGCTGTCGCTGCAGCCCGGCGAGTTCGTGAAGATCATGATCTCGGTGTTCTTCGCGGGCTACCTCACTGTCAACCGCGATGCGCTGGCGCTGGCCGGCCGCCGCGTCCTGGGCGTCCAACTGCCCCCGGGCCGACAGCTCGCACCGATCTTCACCATCTGGGTGATCAGCCTGCTGGTGCTGATCTTCGAACGGGACCTCGGCACCTCGCTGATCTTCTTCGGCGTCTTCGTGATCATGCTGTACATGGCCACCAACCGCACCAGCTGGGTGGTGTGCGGCCTGCTGATGGCCGTCGTCGGCGCGGCCGTCGTCGGCTCCCTGGAACCACACGTCCACGGCCGGGTCACCGCCTGGCTGGACCCGATGCGGGCCTTCACCAAGGAGGGCGTGGCCGACGGCATGTCCGACCAGCTGGGCCAGGCGCTCTTCAGCTTCGGCAGCGGCGGCATCTCCGGCACCGGCCTGGGCCAGGGCCACCCCGAACTGATCGGCTTCGCCGGCAACAGCGACTTCATCCTCACCACCGTCGGCGAGGAACTGGGCCTGGCCGGGGTGATGGTCGTGCTCATGCTGTACGTACTGCTCGCCCAGCGCGGACTGCGGGTGGCGCTGACCGCCCGCGACCCGTTCGGCAAACTGCTCGCGGTCGGGCTCGCCGGAGCGCTCCTGCTACAGGTCTTCGTCGTCGCCGGCGGCGTCACCGGCCTGATCCCGCTCACCGGCAAGGCCCTGCCGTTCCTCGCCAAGGGAGGCTCGTCGCTCGTCGCGAACTGGGTCATGGTGGCGCTGCTGCTGCGAATCAGCGACCACGCGCAGCGTCGGCGTGAGCCGGCTTAGTCTTCCCACGTTCCGCTGCGCTTTGCCGCGCCTCGTTTTCGGCCTTCCCGCCGTGGGGGTGTCTCGCCGTTGCGCCTGCGGCGGGCCCGTCCGCTGCGCTTTGCCCGTCCCGACGTGGAGGATTGTCGCCGTTGCGCCTGCGGCGGGCGGGGCCGCTGCGCGGGGCTGTCGGGGTGCGGTGACGGGCCTGCGCGGGTGGGGGTGTCCGGACTGCTTCGCTTTACGTCCGGACACCCCCACCCGCGCAGGCCCGTCCCCTCCCGTGGGTGGGAGGGAAAAACGGTGGTGGGAGTGCACGCAGGTGGTCCGGTGCACCTCGTGATCACACAGAAACAAGTCCCCCCGGTACGACCGGCAAGGGCCAGAACGGCCACAGCGACGGCCCGCCCCCACCGGCCTTCACTCACTCCACACACGGGAGGGGACGGGCCGGAGGGGCAGGGGTGTGGGACGTAAAGCGAAGCAGTCCCACACCCCTGCCCCGCAGGCCCGTCACCGCACCCACAGCCCCGCGCAGCGGACCCCGCCCGCCGCAGGCGCAACGGCGAGCAAGCCCCACGGCGGGACAGCCGACAACGTGGGAAGCCGCCACCAGGCGCAACACCCACGGCGGAAAAGACAAAAACGTGGGGAGACAATGACACCGTGAACGACCTCGACACCTTCTCCGACCTGCTGGCCCCGGAGGGCCAGGCCCTGCTGGACGAGTTGCGGGACCACGACCCGTCGGACGAGCTGGCGGCAGCCACCCGGCTGCGCCGCGATCACCCCGCGGCGCTGGTGTCGGCCGCGCTGAGCCAGGCCCAGCTGCGGCAGCGCGCGGCGGCGAAGTTCGGCGCGGAGGCGGGGCGGATGTACTTCACCCCGAACGGCGTCGAGCAGTCCACCCGCGCCGCGGTCGCCGCCCACCGCGCCGCCCGGCTCGCCGCGCTGGGCGTCCGTACGCTGGCCGACCTCTGTTGCGGCATCGGCGGCGACGCACTCGCGCTGGCCCGGGCCGGGATCCGGGTACTGGCCGTCGACCGGGACCCGCTGGCCTGCGCCGCGGCCCGGGCCAACGCCGAGGGGCTGGGGCTCGCGGAGCTGATCGAGGTGCGCTGCGCGGACGTGACGGAGGTGGACACCGCCGGATATGACGCGGTGTTCGTCGATCCGGCGCGGCGCGGCAAGGCGACGACGAAGGGGGCGGCGCGCGGTGGCCGGGCGACGGGTGGGCGCATCTTCGATCCCGAGGCGTACTCGCCGCCGCTGTCCTGGGCCGTCGAGGCGGCCCGTACCGCGCCGTGCGCGGCGCTGAAGATCGCGCCGGGGGTGCCGCACGAGGCGCTGCCCGAGGACGCCGAGACGGAGTGGATCTCGGACGGGGGCGACGTCAAGGAGGCCGTGGTGTGGTTCGGCGCGGCCCGGGACGGGGCGGCCCGCCCCACGCCCGGCGGCCGCCGCGCCACGCTGCTGCCGGCCGGGGACTCCCTGCTCGGCGCCGGGCTGCCGGACCCCGAGCCGGGGCCGGTCGGGGACTGGCTGTACGAGCCGGACGGGGCGGTGATCCGTGCCCATCTCGTCGCGGACGTCGCCCGGCAGATCGACGGCCGGCTGATCGATCCGACGATCGCGTACCTCACCGCGGACCGGCTGACCGAGACGCCGTACGCGACCGCCTACGCGATCACCGATGTGCTGCCGTTCCACGTCAAGAAGCTCAAGGCGCTGCTGCGGGAGCGCGAGGTCGGCATCGCGGTGATCAAGAAGCGCGGCTCGGCGGTGGAGCCGGAGGAGCTGCGGAAGAAGCTGAAGCTCGGCGGCGGCCGCAAGTCCTGCACGATCTTCCTGACCCGGGTCGACGGCGCCCCCACGATGCTGCTCGGGCACCCCGCGGCGGACGTGTCCTGACCGGCCCTCACGCCAGGTCGGTGAGGTCCTCGGCGTAGACCTGGGAGAGCGGCTGCGGGCCGATGTACTGCTGGCAGGTGCACTGGCCCGCCTCGTACTGCACCGGCTTGCGGTCGGCGTCCCAGGCGACCGCGACCTCCACCAGCTCATGACACTTGCCCTTTTTGTCATGCTTGGCGAGGTGGTGGGTGCAGCCGCACACCGGCTGCGGCTGCTGCTGCGCCGCGGCCAGCTCCTGCCGTTCCTGACGGGCGGTCTCCAGCCGCTCCATCTTGCGCTCGTGGCGCGTACGCAGCGCCGTACGGGCGGTGTCGGCGACCTTCGCGAAGCCACCCGCCATGAAGAAGATGAAGACCCACCAGAACCAGTCCACAGCCTGCCGCCTCCCCACGTGCGCGCCCGGTGCTGCCTGCCAGGGTAAGACCTCCGGCCGGAGCTCGGGCCGGAGGTGGCGCGAGGACTCGCAGAACGACAAAACGAGCCCTCGCCCGGCCTCGGGGGTACGGCCTCAGGAGTAGAGGTTGTGCTTGCTCGTCTCGTGGACGTGGTCGTGGTGGTGATGCGGGGCGGGCTGCTCCTCGCCGGTCTCGCCGGGCACATGCGGTTCGGTGACCGGCAGGGACGAGTCGGCGGAGAGGTCCCAGGCGGAGGCCGACCGGCCCCGTGCCACCATCTCCGCGCCCAGGGCGGCGACCATCGCGCCGTTGTCGGTGCACAGCTTGGGCCGCGGCACCCGCAGGGTGATCCCGGCGTCCTCGCAGCGGCGTGCGGCCATCGCCCGCAGCCGGGAGTTGGCCGCGACCCCGCCGCCGATCATCAGGTGGTCCACGCCGTTGTCCTTGCAGGCCCGCACGGCCTTACGGGTCAGCACGTCCACCACGGCCTCCTGGAAGGACGCCGAGACGTCCGCCACCGGCACCTCCTCGCCGGCCGCCCGCTTGGCCTCGATCCAGCGGGCCACCGCCGTCTTCAGACCGGAGAAGGAGAAGTCGTAGACCGGGTCGCGGGGGCCGGTCAGCCCGCGCGGGAAGCGGATCGCGTCGGGGTTGCCCTCGCGTGCGTAGCGGTCGATGACCGGGCCGCCCGGGAAGCCGAGGTTCAGCACCCGCGCGATCTTGTCGAAGGCCTCGCCGGCCGCGTCGTCGATCGTCGAGCCCAGGGGGCGGACGTCGGAGGTGATGTCGGGCGCGAGCAGCAGGGAGGAGTGGCCGCCGGAGACCAGCAGGGCCATCGTCGGCTCCGGCAGCGGGCCGTGCTCCAGCTGGTCGACGCAGATGTGCGAGGCGAGGTGGTTGACGCCGTAGAGCGGCTTGCCGAGGGCGTAGGCGTACGCCTTGGCGGCCGAGACGCCGACCAGCAGGGCACCGGCCAGGCCCGGACCCGCGGTGACCGCGATCCCGTCCAGGTCGCTCGCCGCGACGCCGGCGTCCTTCAGCGCGCGCTGGATGGTGGGGACCATCGCCTCCAGGTGGGCGCGCGAGGCCACCTCCGGCACCACGCCGCCGAAGCGGGCGTGCTCGTCGACGCTGGAGGCGACCGCGTCGGCGAGGAGGGTGTGGCCGCGGACGATGCCGACACCGGTCTCGTCGCAGGAGGTCTCGATGCCGAGGACGAGCGGTCCGCCGCGTGAGTCAGCCATGAGTCTCAAGTTCCTTGTACGGAGGGTGCTTCGGAGGAGGTCTGGGTGGTGCGGCGCATGACGAGGGCGTCGACGTTGCCGGGCTGGTAGTAGCCGCGGCGGAAACCGATCGGTTCGAAGCCGAAGCGCTCGTAGAGGCGTTGGGCGCGTACGTTGTCGACCCGTACCTCCAGCAGCACCTCGTGGCATTCGAAGTCCGTCGCGGCACCGAGGAGTTCGGTCAGCAGCCGGGCGCCGAGGCCGGTGCCCCACATCTCGCGGGCGGTGGCGATGGTCTGGATGTCGCCGGTGCCGTCGACGGCGGCCAGCCCGCCGTAGCCGACGAGCCGGCTGCCCCGGTGCGGTGGGGCCTCCAGTTCGGCGACGAGGTAGCGGCGGGTGGCGTACGGGCCGCGCGCATGGGCCAGCTCGGACCAGAACATGCCCGGCGACCAGGCGTCCTCGGGGAACAGTTCCCGCTCCAGCTCCAGCACCGGCGCTATGTCCCACCAGCGCATCTCGCGCAGCGAGGCGTCGAGCCGGGGTGCCCCGTCGCGCGGCGGGGCCGCCGCGGGGCGCTGGTCGGGCGACGGGCGGGTGGTCACCGGGGAGTGACCACCTTGTAATTGGCGGGCACCTGGGCGTCCGGGCGGCGCAGGTACAGCGGCTGCGGAGGAGGCAGCTCCTCACCGGCGGCCAGCTTCTCGGCGGCCAGCGCGGCCAGCGCCCCGGCGGACTGGTGCTCGGGGGCCTCCCGCCGCAGGCCGGTGAAGACCGTGTCGTAGAGCACGGCGCCGGCACCCACCGCGGGGACGCCGGCCACCTGGTCGGCGAGGTCCGCGGGACGGTCGACTGCGGGCTCGGTCAGGCGGGTACGGGCATCCCCGTAGCGCGCCCAGTAGACCTCCTTGCGGCGGGCGTCGGTGGCCACGACGAAGGGCTCGGTGAGCCCGGAGGCGTAGGCCAGGCCGTCCAGGGTGCACAGGCCGTGGACGGGCACGCCGAGCACCGCCCCGAAGGTCGCGGCGGTCACCAGGCCCACCCGCAGACCGGTGTACGGTCCCGGGCCCACGCCGACCACGACGTCGCTGACGGCGTCGAGTTTCTGTCCGGCCTCGGCCAGCACCCGGTCGACGGCGGGCAGCAGCAGCTCGCCGTGGCGGCGCGCGTCCACCTGGCGGGACTCGGCGAGGACCCGGGCGCCGTCGTGGAGCGCGACGGTGACGGCGGGGGTGGCGGTGTCAAGAGCTAGCAGCAGCACGTCCTTAAGACTACGGCTCGGCCGGTGGTACCTGTCGCGGTGCTACCGTCGCCCCGTAGCCCAGCAGCAAGCAGCCCGGCATTCCAAGGCCCGGGGCTCCCCGCCGGCGGCAGGGAGAGGGAGGAAAGGTGGCACAGCGGTGCCCGCTAAGAGCAGCACGATCGTCACCGCGCTGACCACGGCCGCCGTGGTCGTGGTCGGTGTGCTCGGCTACCAGGCCGCGGCGTCCGCTCCGGACACCCTCACCCAGACCCGCAAGGCCGGCCACCACAGCGCGTCCAAGAGCCGCCCGGAACGGAGCGGCAAGAAGGACAAGGCCCCCGCTCCGGCCGCGGTCCCCGATGCCTCCGGCAAGGGCCGCCGGATCGTGTACTCGCTGGACGCCAAGCGGGTCTGGCTGGTCGGCGGGGACGACAAGGCGCTGCGGACGTTCAAGGTCGCGCCGAGCGCGGTGAGCCCGTCGCTGGGCGCGTACGCGGTCGGCTCGCGGTCGGTGAGCGTCACGGGCTCGGACGGCATCGCGATCGAGCACGTGGTGCGGTTCGCCTCCGTGGAGGGCGTCACCGTCGGCTTCAGCGCGGCCGTCGACGGCTCCATGCCCGAGCCGGGCTCGGCGAAGAGGACCGGCGGCATCCGTGAGTCGCGGGACGACGGCAAGGCGATGTGGGACTTCGCCCTGCACGGCACCAAGGTCGTCGTGGTCTCCTGACCGCACGGCGCCCGGCCGGTCCGCCCTTCGCCCTTACGGGCTACGCCGCGTCGCGCCCTCCGGTGGACGCGGCCACGGAACCGGCCGTGTTCTCCCCGTTCCCCCCGTCCTCCGCTCCGGGCGCCGCATTCGGCTTGTCCTGACGGGCTTCCCCGGCGGCGTCGGGGGGTGTGGAGACGGCGCTGGCCGCGGCGCAGGCCGCGAGCAGTTCGTTCATGGACGGCGTCTCGGGCGCCTCGTGATCGGCGCGCCCGGCCGCCGCGAAGGGGGCACTCCCGCGCCCTTCAGGCGTGGGGGAGGGCTGATGGGCCGACATGGACGCCTCCCGGGGCTCCTGGGACGAGCGACAGAAGCTAGGGTCACTACTTAGGCAGCCCTAACTGGGGTCTCCACCCATGTCACCATGCCCGGCACCAGGTATGCAACATCTTACCGACGGCTTGTCGGAAACTACCGGACGGTCGGCGGGCCCGACGACGGGACCGGAGGCGGGCCGGACCGCCCCCACCTCGGGCGCCGGTGCCCGCTACGTCAGCAGGTCTCCAGCGCGGGCAGGCCGGCGTCCGCCCAGCGCGCGCCGAGGCCGGTGACCGTCACCTCGCGCACATCGTCCACGTCGTCCTCGGGGTGCCCGCCCGCACCGCCGGGCGCGTCCGCGCCCACCGCGCGTCCGATGACCACGTGCAGCCGGTCCTCGGACAGCTCCTCGACCTTGCCGTCGCCCCACTCCACGACCACCACCGACTCCGGCAGCGAGACATCGAGGTCCAGGTCCTCCATCTCGTCCAGCCCGCCGCCGAGCCGGTACGCGTCGACATGCACCAGCGCGGGGCCGCCGGTCAGGGAGGGGTGCACCCGGGCGATGACGAAGGTGGGCGAGGTCACGGCGCCGCGCACGCCCAGCCCCTCCCCCAGGCCGCGGGTCAGCGTCGTCTTGCCGGCGCCCAGCTCACCGGTGAGCAGCACCAGGTCGCCGGGGCGCAGCAGCGGGGCCAGCCGACGGCCCAACTCCTGCATCTGATCGGGGGACTTGACGGTTACGTGCGCAATCGCTCCGGTGGTGCTCATGCCGCAAATGGTACGTCCCGCCCGGCGTGCCCCCGCCGCCCCTCGAAGACGGACCTCGGACGGCGCCACGGCGCGGCCGGGCACCGGCCCGCTGCCCGGCCGGGGCCCTCGGCGAGGCCCGCCGCACCCGGCGGACCTGCCGCGACGGCCTGCCGGACCGCGGCCCGGCAGGCCCCGGGCGGCTCAGGCGCGGGCGTGCCGCGAGCTGCGGGCCGCCACGCTCGCCCGCTCCACCAGCGACACCAGATGTTCATTGACCAGCTCGGGCCGCTCCAGCATCACCAGATGCCCGGCACCGGGGACACACACCAGGTCCGCATGGGGCAGCACCTCGGCGATCGTCCGGCTGTGGTCGGCGGGAGTGATCAGATCGCTCTCCCCGGCGAGCACCAGCGCGGGCACCGCGTCGTACGCCACCAGCGCCTCGGTCTTGTCGTGCACCGCGAACGCCGGGAAGAACTCGGCGACCACATCGATCGGGGTCGCCTCGATCAGCCGCTCGCCGAACCGGGCGATCCCCGGGTCCACGTTCTCCGGCGTCCCGAACGAGTACCGCTTGATCAGCCCCGCGAAGAGGTCGGCGGTGGCCCGCCGACCGCGCTCGACGATCTCGCGCTGCCAGCCCAGCGCCTTCAGCACGCCCGGCGCGAGCCAGTGGAAGGCCTTGACGCCCATGGACGGCAGCCCGAAGCCGACCTCGCTGAGCCGGCCGGCGGAGGTGCCGATCAGGGCCACCCCGACCACCCGCTCCGCGACGTACTCGGGGAACTGGTCGGCCAGCGCCATCACGGTCATCCCGCCCATGGAGTGCCCGACCAGCACGATCGGCCCCTCGGGCACCGCGGCGTCCAGCACCGTCTTCAGGTCCCGGCCCAGCAGGTCGATGGTGACCGGTTCCGTACCGTCGATCTGGCCGTGGCCGCGCGAGGAGCGGCCGTGGCTGCGCTGGTCCCAGTGGACGGTGCGCACCGTGCCGCGCAGCGCGGAGCGCTGGAAGTGCCAGGAGTCCTGGCTCAGGCAGTAGCCGTGGCTGAAGACGACCGTGGGGGCCGCCGAACGCCGTCCCAGCGCCGCCGTCAGCCGCTTGCGCAGTCCGCCCTGGGCCTCCTGCGCGGCGCGGGCCTCCTTGCCGCGGACCGGCTTGGCGGACCGGTCGTTCTTGCCGTGTTTGCCGTGCTTGCCGTTCACCGCGGACTTGGCCGCCCCGTCGGCCTTCTCCGGCGGGCCCGGCTCGTCGACCTCGTAGTACAGCTCGGTGCCGTCCTCGGCGATCGCGGCACCCGGGGTGCCGCGCAGCGTGCCGTACGGACCGGCGGCGTCCAGGGCGAGCCGGGCGCGGCGCCGCATGCCGCGGCCGACCGTCATCCGCTCTATCGCCACACCGGCCGCGGCACCCGCCGCGACCACGCCGATCGCGGCACCGGCGACACCGGCGTGCCGGCCGGCCCGTGCCCAGTTGCCGGCCACCTCGGCGGCCGTCTCGACCGCCTGCGCGGCGGCCTCCTGTCCCTCGGTCATGCCGTACCCCCCGTGAGCGCGCTGTCTCCTTCGGCTTCGCTCCCTGTGCCGCTGTCCACATAGACGCGCGGCACCCGGGATCCGATCCGGGTGACGATCTCATAGCCGATGGTTCCGGCCACCCGGGCCCAGTCCTCCGCGGTCGGCTCGCCGCGGTCCCCGGGGCCGAACAGCACCGCCGGATCGCCCGGCTCGGCGCTGTCGCCGTCCAGATCGACCACGAACTGGTCCATCGCGATCCGCCCGGCGACCGTCCGCAGCCGGCCGGCGACCAGCACGGGGCCGACGCCGGAGGCGTGCCGCGGGATGCCGTCGGCGTAGCCGAGCGGGACCAGCGCCAGGGTGGTCTCGCCGGGCGTCGTGTACTGGTGCCCGTACGAGACGCCATGGCCGCCCGGGACGCGCTTGACCGACGCGAGCGAGGCCTCCAGCGTCATCGCCGGCCGCAGCCCGAGCTCCTGGGAGGTGCCGAGTTCGGGACTGGGCGAGATCCCGTAGATGCCGATGCCGGTGCGGACCAGGTCGAAGTGCGCCTCGGGCAGCGTCAGCAGCGCCGGGGTGTTGGCGATGTGCCGCACCTCGGGGCGCAGTCCGGCCGTCTCGGCGGTCTTCAGCACGTCGTGGAAGACGTCCAGCTGGGCGGCGATCGAGGGGTGGCCGGGCTCGTCGGCGCAGGCGAAGTGCGACCAGACCCCGGTGACGGTCAGCGTGCCCTCGGCCTCGGCGGCGCGGGCCGCCGCAGTCAGTTCCGGCCAGTCGGCGGGCGGGCAGCCGTTGCGGCCGAGACCGGTGTCGGCCTTGAGCTGGACGCGGGCGGTGCGGCCGCAGGCCCGCGCCGCCGCGACGACCTCGTGCAGCGCCCACATGCCGCTCACCGAGACGTCGATGTCCTCCTCGACCGCCCGCTGCCAGGGGCCGCCGGGCGTCCACAGCCAGCACATCAGCCGCCCGGTGTCACCGGCCTCCCGCAGCGCGAACGCCTCCTCGGGCAGGGCCGTGCCCAGCCAGCCCGCACCGGCCTCACGGGCGGCGCGCGCGCAGCGCACCGCCCCGTGGCCGTAGCCGTCGGACTTGACCACGGCCATCAGCTCTGCCCGGGGTGCACGGGCCCGCAGCGCACGGACGTTCGACCGCACGGCGGCGACGTCGATGGCGGCACGGGCACGCTTCACTGTCTCGTTCATCCCCCTCAGTGTCGCAGGCGCCGTTGCGACACCCCGGGGGACGGGCGGGGAAACCGTGCTCACACGCTGGGTTTCCGCCCCCAGACGTACACGACGTCCTGCTTCTTCAGCAGTTCCCACAGCTTCTGCGCATCCCCCCACGTGAGGTTGATGCAGCCGTGCGAGCCGGGTCCTTGGTAGATGTCGTCGTAGACGGCGTGGAGTGCCTCCCCGCGGTCGAAGAACTGCGCGAACGGCATGGACGTGTGGTAAAGGTTGGAAATGTGGTGTCTGTGCCGCAGGTAGATCCGGTACGTACCGGTCCGGGTCTCCATCGTCGGCGCACCGGAGCGCATCACCACCGGGTCGAAGATCACCCGCCCGTCCTGCTGCACCCACAGCAGCTGCCGGGTCAGGTCGGCGCACACGGTCCGCTCGGGACGGTCGGGACAGTGACCGGCCCGGTTCGGGTCCTTCTTGGCCCGCATCAGCCGCACCATCGCCCCCGTGACCGGCCCCGCGAATCCGGACGCCGGCGCGATGCGGTGCGCCTGCTGGAACCGCCGGATCGCCCGGCAGTCCCCCGTACTCTGCCGCCCGTCCACCTCCCGCCCCAGGTAGCGCTCCGCCTGCCGCTGGTAGGGCCCGGTGGACCGGCTGCACGCCACCGGCCCGGGGCTGTGGCGCACCGCCTCGGACCGCGGCACGTACTCGGTGTGCCGCTGCTGCCCGCGCGCCGGTGCCCGGCCGGGTGTCTCCTGCTCCGCCGCGCGCAGAGCGCGCGAGAGCCCAGGAACCAGGTCGGCGTCCGGGTACGAGACGGGCTCGGGGACCGCGCGCGAGACGGGCGACGGTGCCGCGGCCACCGCGGGCGGCCCGGCGACGACGAGCAGCGAGGCGCAGACCAGCAGCGCCGGAAGAGTACGTTTCATGCCCTCACGCATGCCGTGACCGCGCGGCCGCACCGCCCGCCGGACGCGAGGTTCGCCCTGGTGCCCGCCCCATTCCCCCGCGGGGCGTAACGCCGGCCCGCCGCCTTCTGTCAGTCCGTCACATCGCGCCAGGCCGCGGCCAGATGGCCCGCCACCTCCGAGGCCAGGATCGGTGCGCCGGCCGGTCCGGCCGCCCGGCGGGCCGCCAGCCCGTGCAGGTAGGCACCGACCGATCCCGCGTCCCGCGCGGTGAGTCCCGCGGCGAGCAACGACCCCGTCACCCCCGACAGCACGTCCCCGCTCCCGGCCGTCGCCAGCCAGCCGGTCCCCGTGGGGTTGACCCGCACCGGCCCGTCCGCCGCCGCGACCAGCGTCGTCGAGCCCTTGAGCAGCACCGTGGCGCCGTACCGCGCCGCCAACTCCCGTACGCAGGCCAGCCGTGCCGCCTCGACCTCCTCGCGCCCGCGTCCCAGCAGCGCGGCGGCCTCCCCCGCATGCGGCGTCAGCAACGTCTCGGCCGTACGCCGCCGGACCCGCTCCGGCGTCAGGAACCGCAGCCCGTCCGCGTCCACCAGCACCGGGACCTCTGCCGCCAGCACGTCCTCCAGCGCGTCCGATTCCTCGCCGAGGCCGGGACCGATGACCCACGACTGCACCCGGCCCGCCTTGTCCGGCGGCCCGGCGTGCACCAGCGTCTCCGGGAAGTGCGCGAGCACCGCCTCGGCGGCCGGTCCGACATAGCGCACGGCCCCGGCGCCGCCGCGCAGCGCACCCGCCACCGCGAGCACCGCCGCGCCCGGGTACCGCGCGGACCCGGCGACCACCCCGACCACACCGCGCCGGTACTTGTCGCTCTCGGGCGCCGGACGCGGCAGCAGATCCGCCACGTCCGCATGCTGCAACGCCTCCGCGTCGGCCTCCTGCGGCAGCGGGAGGCCGATGTCCACCAGCCGCAGCGCCCCCGCCCGGTCCCGCGCCGGATCGATCAGCAGCCCCGGCTTGTACGCGCCGAACGTCACCGTCGCATCGGCCCGTACGGCGTCCCCGTTCACCTCACCGGAGTCCGCGTCCACACCGCTGGGCAGGTCGACGGCGAGCACCGGCGCCGACTCCCGTGCCGTACGCGCCAGTTGCGCGGCCTCCGGGCGCAGCCCGCCCCGTCCCCCGATCCCGACGATCCCGTCCACGACCAGATGGGCCCGCGCGAGGTCCGCCCGCGGATCGGCCGAAACGCGCCCCCCGGCCGCCCGCAACGCGGCCAGCCCGCCCTGGTGCGCCCGTTCGGGCGAGAGCAGCACCGCCGCCACCCCGGCCCCGCGCCGCGCCAGCCGGGCCCCGGCGTACAGCGCGTCCCCGCCGTTGTCGCCGCTGCCCACCAGCAGCACCACCCGGGACCCGTACACCCGCCCCAGCAAGTCCGCGCAGGCGACGGCCAGTCCGGCCGCCGCCCGCTGCATCAGGGCCCCTTCGGGCAACCGGGCCATGAGCTCTCGCTCCGCGGCCCGCACGGTCTCCACGCTGTAGGCAGTCCTCATACGGACAAGTCTCGCCCCTCGCCCACGGGGTGCGGCGGATTTCCCCTCCCCACGACGACGGCGCCCGCCCGCCGGCGAGCGGGGGGGCGCCGTATGCGGCCTCACGCCTCGGCGATCACCACGGCGGAGGCGACCCCCGCGTCATGGCTCAGCGACACGTGCCACGTGCGGACCCCGAGCTCCTTCGCGCGCGCCTCGACGGTGCCCCGCACCCGCAGCCGCGGCTGCCCGCTGTCCTCGACGTACACCTCGGCATCGGTCCAGTGCAGCCCGCTCGGCGCCCCGAGCGCCTTGGCCAGCGCCTCCTTGGCCGCGAACCGCGCGGCCAGCGAGGCGATGCCCCGGCGCTCGCCGCTGGGCAGCATCAGCTCCTCCTCGATGAACAGCCGCCGTGCCAGCTCCGGCGTGCGCTCCAGCGCCGCGCCGAAGCGTTCGATCTCGGCGACATCGATCCCGACCCCGATGATCACTCCACCGTCACCGACTTGGCGAGGTTGCGCGGCTGGTCGACCTCGTTGCCGCGGGCGGTGGCCAGCTCGCAGGCGAACACCTGCAGCGGGACCGTGGACACCAGCGGCTGCAGCAGCACCGGCGTCCGCGGGATCCGCACCAGGTGATCGGCGTAGGGCACCACCGTCTCGTCACCCTCCTCCGCGATCACGATCGTCCGCGCCCCCCGCGCCCGGATCTCCTGGATGTTGGACACGATCTTGTCGTGCAGCACGGACCGCCCCCGCGGCGACGGCACCACGACGACGACCGGCAGATCGTCCTCGATCAACGCGATCGGCCCGTGCTTGAGCTCACCGGCCGCGAAGCCCTCCGCGTGCATGTACGCGAGCTCCTTGAGCTTCAGCGCGCCCTCCAGCGCCACCGGATAGCCCACGTGCCGGCCGAGGAACAGCACGGTGTTCTTGTCGGCGAGGGAGCGCGCCAGCGCCCGCACCGGCTCCATCGTCCGGAGCACCTGCTCGACCTGGGTGCCGATGGCCGCCAGTTCGCGCACCACGTCCCGGATCTCGTCGCCCCACTTCGTGCCCCGCACCTGCGCGACGTACAGCGCCACCAGGTAGCAGGCCACCAACTGCGTCAGGAACGCCTTCGTGGAGGCCACCGCGACCTCGGGACCGGCGTGCGTGTACAGCACCGCGTCCGACTCCCGCGGAATGGTGGAGCCGTTGGTGTTGCAGATGGCCAGCACCTTCGCGCCCTGCTCGCGCGCATGGCGCAGCGCCATCAGGGTGTCCATGGTCTCGCCCGACTGGCTGATGGCGATCACCAGCGTCCGCCGGTCCAGGATCGGGTCCCGGTAGCGGAACTCGCTCGCCAGCTCCGTCTCGCAGGGGATCCGCGTCCAGTGCTCGATCGCGTACTTGGCGATCATCCCCGCGTGGTACGCCGTGCCGCACGCCACGATCACGACCTTGTCGACCTCGCGCAGCACCGCGGGTGGGATCCGCACCTCGTCCAGGGACAGCACCCCCGACGCGTCGATCCGCCCCAGCAGCGTGTCGGCCACCGCCTTCGGCTGCTCCGCGATCTCCTTCAGCATGAAGTAGTCGTAGCCGCCCTTCTCGGCGGCCGAGGCGTCCCAGTCGACGTGGTACTCGCGCACCTCGGCGGGCGCACCCTCGAAGTCGGTGACCGTCACCGACTCCCGGCGCAGCTCCACGACCTGGTCCTGGCCCAGCTCGATCGCCTCACGGGTGTGCGCGATGAACGCCGCCACGTCCGAGGCGAGGAACGCCTCCCCGTCCCCGACCCCCACCACCAGCGGCGAGTTCCGGCGCGCCCCGACCACCACGTCCGGCTCATCGGCATGCACCGCGACCAGCGTGAACGCGCCCTCCAGCTGCCGGCACACCTGCCGCATCGCCTCGGCCAGCTCACCACAGGACGAATAGGCCTCGGCCAGCAGATGCGCCACGACCTCGGTGTCCGTCTCGGACGCCAACTCGTGTCCGCGGTCGGTGAGTTCGGCCCGCAACCGGGCGAAGTTCTCGATGATGCCGTTGTGCACGACACAGACCCGCCCGGCATTGTCCAGATGCGGATGGGCGTTGTCGTCGGTGGGCCCGCCATGGGTGGCCCACCGGGTGTGCCCGATACCCGCCGCCCCGGCCGGCAGCGGACGGTCCGCCAGCTCCTTCTCCAGGTTGGCGAGTTTCCCGGCCTTCTTGGCCGCCGCCAGCCCCCCATCGGCCAGCACGGCGACACCCGCCGAGTCATAACCGCGATACTCCAGCCGCTTCAACCCGGCCAGCACGACATCCAGGGCGCTCTGCCCGCCCACATATCCCACGATTCCGCACATGGAGGCAGCGTACGCCGGGGGCCCTCAATACCCCCGCGCTATCCGCTCGTGCGCCTCGCGCACCGTCTCCAGGAATTCCTCGTCGGCCTCCGCGTCCGCCCCGAGTTCGCTGCCCGGCTCATGGCGCTCCAGGAAATCGGCTAAGTCCTCCCCCAGATCCGCTTCCGGGAGCTCCTCGGCCAGCTCGGCGTACACCCGGGCGGCGAATCCGTCCGGGGCGGCATCCGCCGCCCGGTCGCCGGTCGCGCTTCCGGTCCTCCCCCACGGCCGCTGTCCCAGCAGGCCGGTCCTACGCGCTCGCACACGCACCCCTTGATTCGTCCCTGGCCCACAGCCGGGCCTCTCCCCGCTACCGACCGTACCGGGCAATAACCCTCGGGTACAGACACCCGGGCTGAGAAGCACCCAAGCCCGGCCACGACGTCCATCCGGCCCCTCTCCACGGTGCCCGGCCGGGCACCCCGAGATGAACGGCGTGTGGCGGCTGCGCACAATGGGCGCGTGCCCCTGACGACCGATCCGCAGCAACGACGCCGCGCCGACAGCTCCCCGTACGTCGATCTGACGCGCGCGCAGTGGAGCGCCCTGCGGGAGAAGACCCCGCTGCCCCTGACGGCCGACGAGGTCGAACGGCTGCGGGGCCTGGGCGATGTCATCGACCTCGACGAGGTACGCGATGTCTACCTCCCGCTGTCCCGGCTCCTCAACCTCTATGTCGGCGCCACCAGCAATCTGCGCGGCGCACTGAACACCTTCCTCGGCGACGCGGGCGGCGGCCCCCAGCCCGGTACCCCGTTCGTCATCGGGGTCGCGGGCAGCGTGGCGGTCGGGAAGTCGACCACCGCCCGGCTGCTGCAGGCGCTGCTGGCCCGATGGCCCGAGCATCCACGGGTCGAACTGGTCACCACCGACGGCTTCCTGTTCCCCAACGGAGAGCTGCACCGGCGTGGCCTGATGTCCCGCAAGGGCTTCCCGGAGTCCTACGACCGGCGGGCGCTGACCCGCTTCGTGGCGGATGTGAAGTCCGGCAAGGCCGAGGTCACCGCGCCCGTCTACTCCCACCTGATCTACGACATCGTGCCCGGCGAGCGGCTGACCGTGCACCGCCCCGACATCCTCATCGTCGAGGGCCTGAACGTCCTGCAGCCGGCCCTGCCCGGCAAGGACGGCCGCACCCGCCTCGGGCTCGCCGACTTCTTCGACTTCTCCGTCTACGTCGACGCCCGCACCGAGGACATCGAGAAGTGGTACCTCGGCCGCTTCCGCAAGCTGCGCGAGACGGCCTTCCAGAACCCGTTCTCGTACTTCCGCAAGTACACCCAGGTCTCCGAGGACGAGGCCCTCGACTACGCCCGGAAGATGTGGCGGACCATCAACAAGCCCAACCTGCAACAGAATGTGGCCCCCACCCGCGGCCGCGCGAACCTGGTGCTCCGCAAGGGGCCGGACCACAAGGTGCAGCGGCTGTCGTTGCGCAAGCTCTAGGGAGTCGCACGCGTGCTGCATCTACGCCTGATCGTCCCCGACGACCGCACGGACGAGGTGCTCCGGCTGCTGGAGACGACCGTCGGGGTGACCCATCTGGTGGTGCTGAGCGGGGCGGCCCGCGACCCGCGGGGCGACGTGGTGATGTGCGATGTCGCCCGGGAGGCCGCCGACGGCCTGCTGGCCGGGCTCCGGGCCATGGAGCTGGACCGGACCGGTTCCATCGCGCTGGAGAACATCGACCTGTCGCTGTCCCGGCGGGCCGACCGGGCGGCGGACGACGCCCCCGGCGAGGGCGCCGACGCCGTGCTGTGGGAGTCGCTGTCCGACGCCACCCACGAGGAGTCCACGCTCTCCGCGACCTATCTGGCGTTCCTGACGGTCGCCACGATGATCGCGGCCTGTGGTGTGGTCCTCGACAACGCGGTCCTGATCGTCGGCGCGATGGCCGTGGGCCCGGAGTTCGGTCCGCTGGCCGGCATCTGCACCGCGCTCGTCCAGCGCGCGCCCCGGCTGGCCTGGCGCTCCCTCCAGGCGCTGCTCGTCGGATTCGCGGTGGCAATGGCAGTGACCGTCGGCTTCAGCCTCTTCATGGACGCGGTGGGCCTCTTCCACGTCGAGGCCCTGGAGGCCGCGCGCCCGAACACCAACTTCATCTACCGGCCCGACTGGTTCTCGTTCGTCGTCGCCGTACTCGCCGGTATCGCCGGGGTGCTGTCACTGACGTCCGCGAAATCGGGCGCCCTGGTCGGCGTGGCGATCTCCGTCACCACGGTCCCGGCCGCCGCCAACGCCGCGGTGGCGCTCGGCTACCAGGAGTACGGCCAGGCCTGGCACTCCATGGAACAGCTGCTGCTGAACCTGGCGGGCATCGTCCTGGCCGGCACCCTGACGCTGACCGCCCAGAAACTGCTGTGGGCCCGGCAGGGCACCGGGCTCCGGGCCCCCTAGGCCCCCCGCCGCTCACGTCACAGGCCCCGCCCGATGCCGGGCGGGGCCTGTGACGTACCGGGCCGGCAGAGCCGGACTAGCCCAATGCCGACTTGACCGCGTCGGCCAGCCGCTCGGCCACCGCCCGCGCCTGCTCGATGTCCGCGGCCTCCACCATCACCCGTACCAGCGGCTCCGTGCCGGACGGCCGCAGCAGCACCCGGCCGGTGGCGCCCAGCTCCCGCTCCGCCTCGGCGACCGCCGCGGTCAGCTCGGGAGAGGTGGTCACCCGCGACCTGTCGACGTCGGGGACGTTGATGAGGATCTGCGGCAGCCGCTCCATGACGCCCGCCAGTTCGCCCAGCGGCCGGCCGGTCGCGGCGACCCGGGCACCCAGCATCAGACCGGTCAGCGTGCCGTCACCGGTGGTGGCATGGTCCAGCACAATCACATGCCCGGACTGCTCACCGCCCAGCGCGAGGCCGTGCGCCTTCATCTCCTCCAGGACGTACCGGTCGCCGACCGCGGTCCGGACGAGGTCGATGCCCGCGCGCTCCATGGCGAGCTTGAAGCCCAGGTTGGACATCACGGTGGCGACGACGGTGTTCTTGCGCAGCATCCCCGCTTCCTGCATGCCGAGCGCCAGGACGGCCAGGATCTGGTCGCCGTCGACCTCGTTGCCCTCGCGGTCCACGGCCAGGCAGCGGTCCGCGTCACCGTCGTGGGCGACGCCCAGGTCCGCGCCGTGCTCGACCACGGCGGCGCGCAGCAGCCCCAGGTGGGTGGAGCCGCAGCCGTCGTTGATGTTCAGGCCGTCGGGCTCGGTGCCGATCGTGATGACGTCGGCGCCGGCCCGTGCGAAGGCCTCGGGCGAGACCCGCGCCGCCGCGCCGTGCGCACCGTCGATGACGACCTTCAGCCCGTCGAGGCGGTTGGGCAGCACGCCGACGAGGTGCGCGACGTAGTTGTCGAAGCCCTCGTCATAGACGGTGACCCGGCCCACACCGGCGCCGGTCGGCCGCTCCCAGGGCTCACCGGAGCTGTGCGCGCGGTAGGTCTGCTCGATCCGGTCCTCCAGCTCGTCGGCGAGCTTGTGGCCGCCGCGCGCGAAGAACTTGATCCCGTTGTCGGGCATCGGGTTGTGGCTGGCGGAGAGCATCACGCCGAGGTCCGCGCCGAGCGAGCCGGTCAGATACGCGACCGCCGGGGTCGGGAGCACACCCACCCGCAGCACGTCCACGCCCGCGCTGGCCAGGCCCGCGACGACCGCGGCCTCCAGGAACTCACCGGACGCGCGTGGATCACGTCCGACCACCGCCACCGGCCGGTGACCTTCGAAGGTGCCCGCTTCAGCGAGTACATGCGCCGCAGCGACCGACAGACCGAGCGCCAGCTCCGCCGTCAGATCCGCATTGGCGACGCCGCGCACACCGTCCGTGCCGAAGAGTCGTCCCACTGGTGTCCTCCGAGTAGATGAGCTTGGACCAGAGCATTAAGTCCAGGTATACGCCCCTGGTCCCGGATAGCCGAACGCCCCGGCAGCACGGAATGGTGCCACCGGGGCGTTCGCCAAGAGCTGCATGGTGCAGCGCGCGCGGTTAGCGCTTGCTGTACTGCGGCGCCTTACGGGCCTTCTTCAGACCGGCCTTCTTGCGCTCGACCGCACGGTCGTCACGCTTGAGGAACCCGGCCTTCTTCAGCGCGCCGCGGTTGTTGTCGACGTCCGCCTCGTTCAGCGCACGGGCCACGCCCAGGCGCAGCGCACCGGCCTGGCCGGAGATGCCGCCGCCGGAGATGCGGGCGACAACGTCGTAGCGGTTGTCGAGCTCGAGCACCTTGAAGGGCTCGTTGACTTCCTGCTGGTGCACCTTGTTGGGGAAGTAACCCTCGAGGGTGCGACCGTTGATCTTCCACTGGCCGGTGCCCGGAACGATCCGGACGCGGGCAATGGCGTTCTTGCGACGGCCCAGGCCGGCAGCCGGCTGCGGGTCGCCGAAGCGGGAAGCGAGGGACTCGGAGGTGTACTCCGACTCCACGACCTCGGTCTCAGTGGTGTATTCCTCGACGGCGTCGTCGTTCTCGATGACGGTCTCGGGAGTGGTCTCGGCCACGATGCTCCTCAGAATTCTCTGTCGTCTTAGGGGGTGGCCGGAACTACTGCGCGACCTGGGTGATCTCGAACGGGACCGGCTGCTGCGCAGCGTGCGGGTGCTCGGCGCCCGCGTAGACCTTCAGCTTCGAGAGCATCTGACGGCCGAGGGTGTTCTTGGGGAGCATGCCCTTGATGGCCTTCTCGACGGCCTTCTCGGGGTTCTTGTCGAGCAGCTCGTCGTAGCGGACGGAGCGCAGACCACCCGGGAAACCCGAGTGGCGGTAGGCCATCTTCTGGGTCCGCTTGTTGCCGGACAGGTGCACCTTGTCGGCGTTGACGATGATGACGAAGTCACCCATGTCAACGTGCGGCGCGTAGACGGGCTTGTGCTTACCCCGCAGGAGGGACGCGGCCTGGCTGGCCAGACGGCCCAGGACAACGTCCTGCGCGTCAATGATGTGCCACTGGCGCTGGACATCGCCGGGCTTGGGGCTGAACGTACGCACGGTTAGCCTTCGCTTCTTCAGAGGTGGGGTTCCCCTGGCCGTGAGGCCCGGGGGAAGGGTCCTGTACTGGTCACCACTCCCGATCACACCAGCGGGGGCGGCACTACGGGTGACGCAACCCGATCGTCCGTCGCTGGTCATCGGTCCGGTGGACCGCGTAAGGGCCCCCTCACGTGAGATAGAGCAAGCCAATACGCATAACGAACATGCAGAATACCGGCCCGGCCCCGGCGGGGTCAAAACGCCCCCCGAACCGGCGTACGGTGCCGGCCCCGGCCGCCTCCCCGGTCACCGTGGGTACCGGCTGCGACACGGCCCCCGCCCGCCCCGGCGCCCGCGCGACAGCCGACGCGCCGATGCCACTCTCCCGGCACAGCCGGCGCGCCGCGGACCCCCAGGGACGGCCCCCGGCGCGGGAAACCTAGCGCTCGCGCGCCACCCGCCGCTCGTCCCACACCGGCTCCGCCGTCTCCCGGACCAGCCCGTCCGAGCCGAACACCAGGAACCGGTCGAAGGACCGCGCGAACCACCGGTCGTGCGTCACGGCCACCACCGTCCCCTCGTACGCCTCCAGCCCCTCCTGCAGCGCCTCCGCCGACTCCAGGTCCAGGTTGTCGGTCGGCTCGTCGAGCAGCAGGGCGGTCGTGCCGGACAGCTCCAGCAGCAGGATCTGGAAGCGTGCCTGCTGGCCGCCGGAGAGCCGCTCGAAGCGCTGCTCGGCCTGCTGCTCCAGCTCGTAGCGGCGCAGCGCCGACATGGCCTGGCCCTTGTCCTTGGCGTGCTCGGTCCACAGGATGTCGAGCAGGGGGCGGCCCATCAGCTCGGGGTGGGCGTGGGTCTGCGCGAAGTGCCCGGGGACCACCCGGGCGCCCAGCTTCCAGGCGCCGGTGTGCGCGACAGGGCTGTCCTCGTCCCCGGCCAGCAGCCGCAGGAAGTGGGACTTGCCGGAGCCGTTGGAGCCGAGGACCGCGACCCGCTCGCCATAGAAGATCTCCAGGTCGAACGGCTTCATCAGGCCGGTGAGCTCCAGGTTCTCGCAGGTGATCGCCCGTACGCCGGTCCGTCCGCCGCGCAGCCTCATGGTGATGTCCTGCTCGCGCGGCGGCTCCGGCGGCGGCCCGGCCTCCTCGAACTTCCGCAGCCGGGTCTGCGCCGCCGCATAGCGCGAGGCCAGCTCATGGCTGACCGAGGCCGCCTGCCGCAGCGAGACCACCAGCTTCTTCAGCTGCGCGTGCTTCTCGTCCCAGCGCCGCCGCAGCTCCTCGAAGCGGGCGAAGCGCTCCTTGCGCGCCTCGTGATAGGTGTCGAAGCCGCCGCCGTGCACCCATACGTCGGAGCCTGCGGGTCCCGGCTCGACACTGACGATCTTCTCCGCGGCCCGGGCCAGCAGCTCCCGGTCGTGCGAGACGAACAGCACCGTCTTACGGGTCTGCCGGAGCTGCTCCTCCAGCCAGCGCTTGCCGGGCACGTCCAGATAGTTGTCCGGCTCGTCCAGCAGCAGCACCTCGTCCGTGCCGCGCAGCAGCGACTCCAGCACCAGCCGCTTCTGCTCGCCCCCGGACAGCGTGCGCACCTTCCGCCACTGCGCCTTCTCGTACGGCATCCCCAGCGCCGCCGTCGTGCAGATGTCCCAGGCCGTCTCGGCCTCGTAGCCGCGCGCCTCGGCCCAGTCGCTGAGCGCCTGGGCATAGGCCATCTGCGCGGCCTCGTCGTCGCCCTCGGCGCTCATCATCGCCAGCTCGGCGGCGTCCACCGCGGCTGCCGCCTGCCTGATCCGCGGCTGCGCCACGGAGACCAGCAGATCGCGCACCGTGCGCTCGTCGCGTACGGAGCCCACGAACTGCGGCATCACCCCGAGCCCGCCGCTGACGGTCACCGCCCCGCCGTGCGGCTGGAGCTCCCCCGCGATCAGCCGCAGCAGCGTCGTCTTGCCCGCGCCGTTGGCTCCCACCAGCGCGACCGACGCGCCCTCCCCCACCCGGAAGGACACATCCCCCAGCAGGACCCTCCCGTCCGGCAGGTAGTACTCCAGGTGTCCGGCCTCAAGATGTCCCATGAGCGGATTGTGACCGGCCGTTCCGCATTCCACCAACCCCATTAGGATGCGCGGCATGAGCTTTGGGCAAGGGGGGCCGTTCGACGGCCCCGGGGGTTCGTCGTCGTCCACTCCGGACTGGGGTGCACTGGCCGAGGAGAGCGAGGCACAGACCCGCCGCAAACGCCTGCTGTGGATCGGCGGCGGAGCGCTGGCGGCCCTCGCGGTGGCCGGCATCGTCACCGTCGCCGTCCTGTCCGGCGGCGGTGGGTCCGCGGGCGGCAACCCGACGGCGTCGCCCGCGGAGTCCGGCCAGGCCGCGGCGCCGGACGACAAGCCGTCCTTCCCGGACGTCTCCGTGCCGCCCCCGCCCAACCCGCGGGACTACATCTCCGACCCGAAGAAGGACACGGCGCCGCTCACTCCCGCCACCCTCTTCGCGCAGAAGAGCATGGTCGTCGGCGAGCACACCTACCCCCGCACCCACACCGCCACCACCAAGGACTGCACCGCCGGCGCCCAGGGGCCGCTCGTCTCCTCGCTGTCCCACAACGGCTGCAAGCAGCTGCTGCGCGCCACGTACGCCAAGGGCGGCGTCGCGGTCACCATCGGCATCGCGGTCTTCGACTCGCCCGCCAAGGCCACCAAGGTCATGAACGAGAACCGGGCCAACCTCATGCCGCTGCCCGGGGGCGGTGTCCCCGCGGACTTCTGCCAGGGCACGAAGTGCCGGATGGCGACCAATGCCACCGGCCGCTACGCCTACTTCACGATCGCCGGTTACCTCAACGGCAAGGACGTCACCAACACCGAGACCAAGGCCCGGCAGATCGCCCGGGACGGCGGCGCCTACGCGTTCAGCCAGATCACCCAGCGCGGCAAGGACCAGGCCGCGAAGGTCGCCGAGCAGCAGCTCAAGGAAGCCCAGAAGAAGGCCGGCAAGTCCTGACCGCCTCCGGTGGCGCCGCCCTTCCCGGCGGCGCCCCGCAGGCGCCACGGCCCGGCGCTCAGCAGCAGCCGCCCCCGGCGGCCCCGGGCAGCGTCCGCTTGTTCCGCGCCTCCTGGTTGCGCGCCATCAGCAGCTCGTCCGCCGGGTAGCCGACCTCCTCCAGCGTCAGCCCGTGCGGCCGCACCACGTGGACGGCGGAGTCCCGCACCCCGGCGGCCAGCACCTTCCCGGGCCATTCCACCGGCCGGTGCCCGTCGCCGACGAACAGCATCGCCCCCACCAGCGACCGCACCATGTTGTGGCAGAAGGCATCCGCCCGCACGGTCGCCGTGATGACCCCGTCCGCCCCGCGCGACCAGCTCAGCTCCTGGAGCGTACGGATCGTCGTCGCGCCCTCCCGGCGCTTGCAGTACGCCGCGAAGTCGTGCTCCCCCAGCAGCGGCCGCGAGGCCTCGTTCATCGCCTCGACGTCCAGCTCCCAGTCGTGCCACAGCACATGGCCGCGCAGCAGCGGATCCACGCCCCCGTGGTGATCGGTCACCCGGTACGCGTACCGCCGCCAGATCGCCGAGAAGCGTGCGTTGAACCCGTACGGCGCCTCTGCCAGCCGCCACACCCGCACGTCCTTCGGGAGCCGCCCGGCCAGCCGCCGCAGCAGCCGCTCCTCGTGCTCGGCCCACACCTCCGCGGGCAGATCCACATGCGCCACCTGCCCCCGCGCATGCACCCCCGCATCCGTCCGCCCGGCCACGGTGAGCTCGTACGTCTCGCCGGACCGCGTCACGGTCCGCAGCGCGTCCTCGATCTCCCCCTGCACGGTCCGCCGGCCACCGGCCTGCTTCGCCCACCCGGAGAAGTCCTTTCCGTCGTAGGAAAGGTCCATCCGCACCCGGACGAGGCCGGGCTCCACTTCGTCACTCACGACAGCAATCCTCCCTCACGCCGTACGCGGCCGTTCCGCACGGGCCGCACCCCGGGCACCGCACCTCCCGCCGGGCGACCGCCCCGGAGCCCGCCCGCGCATGCGAAAGCGGGCCCGCCCCGAAGGGCGGACCCGCTCACACAAGGCAGGACTCAGGCGTCCTTCGACTCCTCGGTCGCCTCGGTCGCCTCGGCGGCCTCGGCGTCCTTGGCCGCACGCTTCGTCGCGGCCTCGGCCTCACCGGTGGCCTGCTGGGCCACGGTCAGCGCCTCCACCAGCTCGATGACGGCCATGGGCGCGTTGTCGCCACGGCGGTTACCGATCTTGGTGATACGGGTGTAGCCACCCGGACGGTTCTCGAACCGCGGGGCGATCTCCGTGAAGAGCGTGTGCACGACGCTCTTGTCCGAGATCAGCTGCATGACCTGACGGCGGTTGTGAAGGTCGCCCTTCTTCGCCTTGGTCACCAGACGCTCCGCGTACGGACGCAGACGACGGGCCTTGGCCTCGGTCGTCGTGATGCGACCGTGCTCGAAGAGCGAGGTGGCCAGGTTGCGCAGCATCAGACGCTCGTGCGCGGCGCTGCCGCCCAGACGGGCACCCTTGGCGGGCTTCGGCATGGTGTATCTCCTTCATTGCTGCACCGGCCGTATCAGGTACCGGTGACAGTTCCCACGAGGCGGGCGCCCCGTGGAAGATTCAAAATCAGCCCGTCCGGCGTTTGAGGACAAAGCCTCAGCCACGCCGAAGCCGCAGGCTCAGTACTGCTCGGTCTCGACGAAGCCCGCATCCGCGTCGTCATCGGCGCCAAAGGCGTCCGCCGCGGCGGTCGGGTCGAATCCGGGCGGGCTGTCCTTGAGGGCCAGGCCCATGCCGGCCAGCTTCGCCTTGACCTCGTCGATCGACTTCGCACCGAAGTTGCGGATGTCGAGCAGGTCGGCCTCGGAGCGCGCCACGAGCTCACCCACGGAGTGGATGCCCTCACGCTTGAGGCAGTTGTAGGAGCGGACCGTGAGCTCCAGCTCCTCGATCGGCAGCGCCAGGTCGGCGGCGAGGGCGGCGTCCGTGGGGGACGGGCCCATGTCGATGCCCTCGGCGTCGATGTTGAGCTCGCGCGCCAGACCGAACAGCTCGACCAGGGTCTTACCGGCGGACGCCATGGCGTCACGCGGGCGCATGGCCTGCTTGGTCTCGACGTCGACGATCAGCTTGTCGAAGTCGGTGCGCTGCTCGACACGGGTCGCCTCGACCTTGTACGTGACCTTGAGCACCGGCGAGTAGATGGAGTCGACCGGGATACGGCCGATCTCCTGGCCCACCTGCTTGTTCTGGACGGCGGAGACGTAGCCGCGACCGCGCTCGACGGTCAGCTCCATCTCCAGCTTGCCCTTGCCGTTGAGCGTGGCGAGGACCAGGTCCGGGTTGTGCACCTCGACACCGGCCGGCGGGGCGATGTCGGCAGCGGTGACCAGGCCGGGGCCCTGCTTGCGCAGGTACATCACGACCGGCTCGTCGTGCTCCGAGGAGACGACCAGCTGCTTGATGTTGAGGATGAGGTCGGTGACGTCCTCCTTGACGCCCGGCACGGTGGTGAACTCGTGCAGGACACCGTCGATGCGGATGGACGTGACCGCCGCACCCGGGATCGAGGACAGGAGGGTCCGACGCAGGGAGTTGCCGAGGGTGTAGCCGAAGCCCGGCTCCAGCGGCTCGATCACGAACCGGGAGCGGTATTCGTCGACGACCTCTTCGGTCAGCGAGGGACGCTGAGCAATCAGCATGGTGTTCGATCCTTCAGTCGTGGACGCCCGCTATTTGACGCCCGCTGTACTGACAAGGGTACGGGCGGCACGGCGCCATCGGCTCCGTACCGCCCCCACCGGTCAGCTCTTACTTCGAGTAGAGCTCGACGATCAGCTGCTCCTGCACCTGGGTGTCGATCACCTGGCGCTCGGGCATGCTGTGCACGAGGATCCGCAGGTTCGAGGGAATCGCTTCCAGCCAGGCCGGAACGGTCCTCTCGCCAGCCTCGGCCTGCGCCACCGCGAACGGGGTCAGGTTCCGAGAGCTCTCGCGGACCTCGATGATGTCGTTCGCCGCCACACGAGCCGACGGAATGTCGGTCTTGCGGCCGTTCACGGTGATGTGTCCGTGACGAACCAGCTGACGAGCGTGGTCGCGGGACTTGGCAAAGCCGGCCCGGTAGACCACGTTGTCGAGACGAGTCTCAAGGATGCGCAGAAGGTTCTCACCGGTCTTGCCGGTCTTCTGGTTCGCTTCCTTGTAGTAGTTCACGAACTGCTTCTCAAGGACACCGTAGATACGGCTGCACTTCTGCTTCTCACGAAGCTGGAGCAGGTACTCGCTGTCCTTGGTGCGCCCGCGACCGTGCTCACCCGGGGGGTAAGGACGAATCTCGATCGGGCACTTTGCGCTCTCGCACTTGCTCCCCTTGAGGAAGAGCTTCTGCTTCTCCCGACGGCAACGCTTGCAGTCGGCCCCGGTGTAACGCGCCATATTGTTTTGTCTCCTACTTCAGCTGGTCAGACGCGGCGGCGCTTGGGCGGGCGGCATCCGTTGTGCGGCGTGGGGGTGACGTCCTGGATCGAACCCACCTCGAGGCCGGTGGCCTGGAGGGAGCGGATCGCGGTCTCACGGCCGGAGCCGGGACCCTTGACGAAGACGTCGACCTTGCGCATGCCGTGCTCCTGCGCGCGGCGGGCGGCCGACTCGGCGGCCATCTGCGCGGCGAAGGGGGTGGACTTGCGCGAGCCCTTGAAGCCGACGTGGCCGGCAGAGGCCCAAGAGATCACGTTGCCCGTGGGGTCCGTGATCGAGACGATCGTGTTGTTGAACGTGCTCTTGATGTGAGCGTGCCCGTGGGCAACGTTCTTCTTCTCCTTGCGGCGCACCTTCTTGGCGCCGGCCGTACGGCCCTTCGGAGGCATTCATTACTCCCGTGGAGGTGGTCGGTCCTACAGCGAAGACCGCTGATGAGCGTCCTGCTGAGGACTACTTCTTGCCCGGCTTCTTCTTGCCGGCGATCGCGCGACGCGGGCCCTTGCGGGTACGGGCGTTCGTGCTGGTGCGCTGACCGTGCACCGGCAGACCGCGGCGGTGACGCAGACCCTGGTAGCAGCCGATCTCGACCTTGCGGCGGATGTCGGCCTGGATCTCGCGACGGAGGTCACCCTCGGTCTTGAGGTTGTTGTCCACGTACTCGCGGATCTTGATGAGGTCTTCCTCAGCAAGGTCGCGAACACGGGTGTTCGGGTTCACGCCGGTGGCGGCGAGAGTCTGCTGCGACAGCGTCCGCCCGATACCGAAGACGTAGGTGAGGGCGACCTCCACGCGCTTTTCGCGCGGGAGATCAACGCCTGCGAGGCGTGCCATTGATGTGGCTCCTGATGGCTATTCGGAGGTCTTCCGCAGCACCGTTCCCGTAAGACTCTGCAGAATTACGAGCCGGGTCCCCGGCCTCCGAGCCGAGGGTGTCGTCCCCACGCGAGTGATGCGGGGGTCGGGTGACTGCGTATGTACGTATGTGCTTGCGTCGCGCGAAAACTGCGAAATGCAGGTGGTCGGCGTGCGTCAGCCCTGGCGCTGCTTGTGGCGCAGGTTGTCGCAGATGACCATGACCCGGCCGTGACGGCGGATCACCTTGCACTTGTCGCAGATCTTCTTGACGCTCGGCTTGACCTTCATGGGATGTGAGGTTCTCCGGGTCAGTGCCGTCACCCCACGGGAGCGGGGCGGCGACAAGATCTACTTGTAGCGGTAGACGATCCGGCCACGCGTCAGGTCGTACGGAGAGAGCTCCACGACGACCCGGTCATCCGGCAGGATACGGATGTAGTGCATCCGCATCTTCCCGCTGATGTGCGCCAGGACCTTGTGACCGTTCTGGAGCTCCACCTTGAACATGGCGTTCGGGAGGGACTCGATCACGGTGCCCTCGATCTCGATGGCACCTTGCTTCTTGGCCACGCTTCGCCCTTCGAATCGGCTACCTTGATCGACTCTCTTCCAGCCGCTCACCTAGCTACAGGCATACGGATGCACGAGAGCCGACGCGTCAGTCTACGTCAGGGCCCAGGAAAAGACGAATCCTGGATTATTGCCCATCGGGCGTGATCCTTACGCCCGGGCCGTCCGGCTCGTGCGAGGGGGCGCGATGGGCTCTGCCCTGATCCTCAAGCTTTTGCGGACGGGTCCGGCGCCGCCGTGATCCCCAGCTCGGCCAGCTTGGCCTTGCCGCCGTCCGGCGCGGTCAGCACCAGCGGACCCTCCTCGGTCAGCGCGACCGAGTGCTCCCAGTGCGAGGACCAGCTGCCGTCGTTCGACTTGACCGTCCAGTCGTCGTCGAGGACGTGGGTCTTGGCCGTGCCGAGATTGACCATCGGCTCGATGGCGATGCAGAAGCCGGGCACCAGCTTCGGGCCGCGGCCGCGCTTGCGGTCGACGTAGTTGAGCAGGTGCGGGTCCATGTGCATCTGCGAGCCGATGCCATGGCCGCCGTAGTCCTCGACGATGCCGTACTTGCCGCCGGCCGGCCGGGGCTGGCGTCGGATGTAGCCCTCGATCGCCTTGGAGATGTCCACCAGCCGGTTGCCCTTGGCGACCGCCGCGATGCCCGCCCACATCGACTCCTCGGTGACCCGGCTCAGCTCGACGAGCTCCGCCGCGTGACCGGACCCGACGAAGGCGGTGTACGCCGCGTCGCCGTGCCAGCCGTCGATGATCGCGCCGCAGTCGATGGAGATGATGTCGCCGTCCTGCAGCACCGTCTCGGTGTCGGGGATGCCGTGGACCACGACATCGTTGACCGAGGTGCAGATCGTCGCGGGGAAGCCCCCGTAACCGAGGAAGTTCGACTTCGCTCCGTGCTCGGCGAGCACCTTGCGTGCCGCGTCGTCCAGATCCTTGGTCGTGGCGCCGGGCACCGCGGCCTTCCGGGTCGCCGCGTGAATGGCGGCGACCACCAGCCCCGCCTCGCGCATCTTCGCGATCTGCTCGGGGGTCTTGATCTCCACCATGACGGCTGGCGCCTTCCTGAACCGACTACAACGCATATCCGGCGGCCGTCACGACCGCCCCGTACACGATACGGCCGCGGTAGCCCTTGCGGGCACCGCGGCCGTATCGGAAGCCGTCTGCTGCTACGCGTCCCGGGACGGCAGGGCCGCCATGGAGCGCCGGGTGACCTCGTCGACCTTCCCCATCGCGGGGATGGTGACGACCAGGTCCTGGTCCTTGTAGTAGTCGATGATCGGCTCGGTCTCCGTGTGGTAGACCTCCAGCCGCTTGCGGACGGTCTCCTCGCGGTCGTCGTCCCGCTGGTACAGCTCGCCGCCGCAGGTGTCGCAGACGCCCTCGGCCTTCGGCTTGTTGTACTCGGCGTGGAAGACGTGGCTGGAGTCATTGCGGCAGATGCGCCGGCCGGCGATCCGCTTGACGACCTCGTCCTCCGGGACCTCCAGGTCCAGAACGGCGTCCAGCTTGAGGTTCTTGTCCTTGAGGTACTCGTCCAGCGCCTTGGCCTGGCCAAGGTTGCGCGGGAAGCCGTCCAGGAGGAAACCGTCGGCCGCGTCGGCCTGCTCCATACGGTCCTCGGCCATCGCGATGGTGACCGAGTCGGGCACCAGGTTGCCGGCGTCCATGTACGACTTCGCCTCACGGCCGAGGGGCGTGCCCTGGCTGATGTTGGCGCGGAACAGGTCCCCCGTGGAGATGTGCGGGATCTCGAGGTTCTTGGCAAGGTACGCAGCCTGCGTACCCTTGCCGGCCCCCGGGGGTCCGACGAGGACGATTCGCATCAGCGGAGGAACCCTTCGTAGTTGCGCTGCTGAAGCTGGCTCTCGATCTGCTTCACGGTCTCCAGACCCACACCCACGATGATCAGGATGCTCGTCCCGCCGAACGGGAAGTTCTGGTTCGCGTTGAAAAGCACCAACGCCACTGTTGGTACGAGCGCGATCAGCCCCAGGTACAGCGAGCCCGGCCACGTGATCCGGTTGAGCACGTAGCTGAGGTACTCGGCCGTCGGGCGACCAGCCCGGATACCCGGGATGAAGCCACCATACTTCTTCATGTTGTCGGCAACTTCTTCGGGGTTGAAGCTGATGGCGACGTAGAAGAAGGCGAAGAAAACGATCAGCAGGAAGTACGTAACGATGTAAACCGGGTGATTTCCCTTGGTGAAGTTGGTGGCGATCCACGTCGCCCATGCCGCCTTCGACCCGCTGAACTGTGCAACGAGGGCTGGAATGTAGAGCAGCGATGACGCGAAGATGACGGGAATCACACCCGCCTGGTTCACCTTGAGCGGGATGTACGTGGACGTACCGCCATAGGACCGGCGGCCGATCATCCGCTTCGCGTACTGCACCGGGATGCGCCGCTGGGCCTGCTCGACGAAGACCACCAGGGCGACCATCGCCAGGCCCACCGCGATCACCGCGAAGAACTCGATCCAGCCGTCGGCCAGCTTGCCGGTGAGCTTGATCTGCCACAGCGCGCCCGGGAAGCCGGCGGCGATCGAGATGAACATCAGGATGGACATGCCGTTGCCGATACCGCGGTCGGTGACGAGCTCACCGAGCCACATGATCAGGCCGGTGCCGGCGGTCATCGTGATGACCATGGTGATGGTGGTGAAGATCGAGTCGCTGGGCACGATCTCGCTGGCGACCGGGCAGCTCTGGAAGAGCGCACCGCTGCGGGCGGTGGCCACCAGGCCGGTGCCCTGCAGGATGGCGAGCGCCACGGTCAGATAGCGGGTGTACTGGGTGATCTTCGCCTGACCGGACTGCCCCTCTTTCTTGAGGGCTTCCAGCCGCGGGATCACCACGGTCAGCAGCTGGAGGATGATGCTCGCCGTGATGTACGGCATGATCCCCAGCGCGAAGATCGTGATCTGCAGCAGCGCACCACCGCTGAACATGTTCACCAGGGCGAACAACCCACTGCTACCGCCGGCCTGCTTCATGCAGGTCTCGACGTTCGCGTAGTTCACCCCGGGGACCGGGACGTGTGCGCCGATCCGGTAGAGCACGATGATGCCCAATGTGAACAGCAGCTTCTTGCGCAGGTCGGGCGTCTTGAACGCTCGGGCGAACGCGGTGAGCACGGTGCCTCCTGCGCCTCCCGCCTTGAATGCGAGAGGTGACGGTCTTGAGGATCGACGAATACGTAGCGGGCAAAAACCGCGCGGACACGGCCCGCGCGGCGGGGGTCCGGGACGAAGCCCGGAAAACAACAGTCCATCCCACCTTACCGGCGACCATACCCCCGTGGAACGACCAACCGGGGATGCCCCAAACGATGGGCATCCCCGGTCAGTTGAGTCAGCGAACTCAGATGAGTTCGGTGACGGTGCCGCCGGCAGCGGCGATCTTCTCCTTGGCGGAGCCGGAAACGGCGTCAACCGTCACCTGCAGCGCCACGGAGACCTCGCCGGCGCCGAGCACCTTGACGAGCTCGTTCTTGCGCACCGCGCCCTTGGCGACCAGATCGGTCACCGTGACCTCGCCACCCTGCGGGTAGAGCGCGGCCAGCTTGTCCAGGTTCACGACCTGGAACTGCTTGTGGGCGGGGTTCTTGAAGCCCTTCAGCTTCGGGAGGCGCATGTGGAGGGGCATCTGCCCGCCCTCGAAGCGCTCCGGAACCTGGTAACGGGCCTTCGTGCCCTTGGTACCACGACCAGCGGTCTTACCCTTGGACGCCTCACCACGACCGACACGGGTCTTGGCGGTCTTGGCACCCGGGGCGGGCCGGAGGTTGTGGACCTTCAGCGGGTTGTTCTCCGCCATGTCAGTCGACCTCCTCAACCGTCACGAGGTGGCGGACGGTGTGCACCATGCCGCGGAACTCGGGGCGGTCCTCCTTGACAACCACGTCGTTGAGCCGCTTGAGGCCCAGCGAACGGAGGGTGTCGCGGTGATTCTGCTTGCTACCGATGAAGGACTTCGTCTGCGTGATCTTGAGGTGCGCCATTACGCGGTCACCCCTGCACGCGCCCGCAGCAGAGCGGCGGGAGCAACGTCCTCCAGCGGCAGGCCACGACGGGCCGCGATCTCCTCGGGGCGCTGCAGGCCCTGAAGCGCGGTCACCGTGGCGTGCACGATGTTGATCGGGTTCGACGAACCGAGCGACTTGCTCAGCACGTCGTGGATGCCCGCGCACTCCAGAACGGCACGCACGGGGCCACCGGCGATCACACCGGTACCGGGGGAAGCCGGCTTGAGCAGGACGACGCCCGCAGCCTTCTCGCCCTGGATGGGGTGAGGGATGGTGCCCTGGATACGGGGGACCTTGAAGAAGTTCTTCTTGGCCTCTTCCACGCCCTTGGCGATGGCAGCCGGAACTTCCTTGGCCTTGCCGTAACCGACACCTACGGTGCCGTCACCATCGCCCACCACGACCAGCGCGGTGAAGCTGAAGCGACGGCCACCCTTGACAACCTTGGCGACACGGTTGATCGCGACAACGCGCTCAACGTATGCGGTCTTCTCGGCGGCAGCGCCACCGTCGCGACCCTTCCGGTCCCGCCGCTCGCCGCCACCGGCACCGCTCCCGCGGCGCTGGGGTCCAGCCATTGGATTTACCTCTCTCTGTTACGTCCGCTAGCTCCGGAACCGGGGCTTAGAACTTCAGCCCGGCTTCGCGGGCGGCGTCGGCCAGAGCGGCAATCCGCCCGGCGTACTGCTTGCCACCACGGTCGAACACGACGGCCTCGACACCGGCGGCCTTGGCACGCTCGGCGACCAGGGAGCCGACCTTCTGGGCCTGAGCGCTCTTGTCGCCCTCGCCACCACGGATCGACGCGTCCAGGCTCGACGCCGAGGCCAGCGTGTGGCCCGCAATGTCGTCGATGACCTGAGCGGTGATGCCACGGTTGGACCGCGTCACCACCAGACGCGGACGCTCCGGGGTACCCGAAATCCGCTTACGGATGCGGATGTGGCGCCGCTTGGCGGCGGCCCGCTTGTAAGCGTCGCCCTTGGCGATCTTCACACCGTATGCCATGGCTTACTTACCAGCCTTTCCGACCTTGCGGCGGATGACCTCGCCGGCGTACTTGACGCCCTTGGCCTTGTACGGGTCAGGCTTGCGCAGCTTGCGGATGTTCGCCGCAACCTCGCCGACCTTCTGCTTGTCGATGCCCTCGACGCTCAGCTTGGTCGGGGACTCGACCTTGAAGGAGATGCCCTCGGGGGCCTCGATCAGGATCGGGTGGCTGTAGCCCAGGGCGAACTCCAGGTTGGAGCCCTTCGCCTGGACGCGGTAACCGACACCGCTGATCTCGAGCGCCTTGCTGTAGCCCTGGGTCACGCCGGTGATCATGTTCGCCACCAGCGTGCGGGACAGGCCGTGCAGGGCCTTGTTCTGACGCTCGTCGTTCGGGCGCGAGACGGTGATGACACCGTCCTCACCCTTGGCGACCTCGATGGGCGCCGCGACGGTGTGCGAGAGAGAACCCTTGGGGCCCTTCACCGCGACCGTCCGGCCATCGATGGTGACGTCCACACCAGCGGGAACCTGGATGGGCAGCTTGCCAATACGCGACATTAGCTATTCCTCCGTTCCCTGGTTACCAGACGTAGGCGAGGACTTCCCCACCCACGCCCTTCTTGCTGGCCTGCTGACCGGTCAGGAGACCGTGGGACGTGGAGATGATCGCCACGCCCAGGCCGCCGAGGACCTTCGGCAGGTTGGTGGACTTTGCGTAGACCCGCAGGCCCGGCTTCGAGATCCGCTTGATGCCGGCGATCGAGCGCTCGCGGTTCGGGCCGAACTTCAGCTCGAGGACGAGGTTCTTGCCAACCTCGGCGTCCTCGACGCGCCAGCCGGTGATGTAGCCCTCCTGCTGGAGGATCTCCGCGATGTGCGACTTGATCTTGCTGTGCGGCATCACGACGGTGTCGTGGTACGCCGAGTTCGCGTTACGCAGACGGGTCAGCATGTCTGCGATGGGATCAGTCATGGTCATGAATTGGCCTTCGGCCTCTCTCGCCGGGGTTTCCTATGTGCGCCATCCCTCTCCCCGATCAGAGTCGGGACGGGTGCGGCGCGGGGACCTACGGCGTAGTAAGCGACTTTATGCGGGCTCGGCCCGCGGTCGGTCTCGGGCGGCGGTGCGCCCAAACCCCTCTACCCTACGGGAAAAGAGGGATGGGCGCCCACCGGCCGAATGCTTACCGAGAGCCCTGGTCGTCCCGATGAAGGGATTACCAGGAGCTCTTGGTCACGCCCGGCAGCTCGCCACGGTGAGCCATCTCACGAAGGCACACGCGGCACAGGCCGAACTTGCGGTAGACGGAGTGCGGACGGCCGCAGCGCTGGCAACGCGTGTACGCGCGGACAGCAAACTTCGGCTTACGAGCCGCCTTAGCGATCAGAGCCTTCTTCGCCACGGTCAGTTCTCCTTGAACGGGAAGCCGAGGTGACGAAGCAGGGCGCGGCCCTCATCGTCGTTGGACGCCGTGGTGACCACGGTGATGTCCATGCCCCGCGTCCGGTCGATCTTGTCCTGGTCGATCTCGTGGAACATGACCTGCTCCGTGAGACCGAAGGTGTAGTTGCCCCGACCGTCGAACTGCTTCGGGGACAGACCACGGAAGTCGCGGATGCGCGGCAGCGCCAGCGACAGCAGGCGGTCCAGGAACTCCCACATGCGGTCACCGCGGAGGGTGACGTGGGCACCGATCGGCTGGCCCTCGCGCAGCTTGAACTGCGCGATGGACTTACGGGCCTTGGTGACGGCCGGCTTCTGTCCGGTGATCGTGGTGAGGTCGCGGATGGCGCCCTCGATCAGCTTGGAGTCGCGGGCGGCGTCGCCCACACCCATGTTGACCACGATCTTGGTCAGACCGGGGATCTGCATGACGTTCTCGAGCGAGAACTCGTCCTTCAGCTTCCCGGCGATCTCTTCGCGGTAGCGCGTCTTCAGACGCGGCGCGTTGGTGGTGGCAGTCATCAGATGTCCTCACCGGTCCGCTTGGCAACGCGGATCTTGTTGCCCTCGTCGTCGAAGCGGTATCCGACGCGGGTGACGACCTTGTTGCCGTCCTTCTCCACGACGAGCTGAACGTTGCTCACGTGGACAGGGGCCTCGGTCGTCACAATGCCGCCGGTCTTCGAACCACGAGCGGTCTGGCCGGCCTTGGTGTGCTTCTTGACCCGGTTGACACCCTCGACCAGGACGCGGTCCTCGCGGGGGAAGGCCTGGATGACCTTGCCCTGCTTGCCCTTGTCCTTACCGGTGATGACCTGGACCAGGTCGCCCTTCTTGATCTTCATCGGTTACAGCACCTCCGGCGCGAGCGAGATGATCTTCATGAACTTCTTCTCGCGCAGCTCCCGGCCCACGGGGCCGAAGATGCGGGTGCCGCGGGGGTCGCCATCGTTCTTGAGGATGACGGCCGCGTTCTCGTCGAAGCGGATGTACGAGCCGTCCGGACGGCGGCGCTCCTTGACGGTGCGAACGATGACCGCCTTGATGACGTCACCCTTCTTCACGTTGCCACCGGGGATCGCGTCCTTCACGGTGGCGACGATGACGTCACCGATGCCCGCGTAGCGGCGACCCGAACCACCGAGAACACGGATGCAAAGGATTTCCTTCGCACCAGTGTTGTCGGCGACCCGCAGTCGCGACTCCTGCTGGATCACGTCTATCTCCTGTTTGTCTGCCGGTTCCCGGCAGGGGCTTTCCTCTGACGAGTGGGCCCCTGCCGAGCCTGGCGGAACTGTTCCTAGGGGGTCCCCCTAGGAGGGATTACTTGGCCTTCTCGAGGATCTCGACGATGCGCCAGCGCTTGGTGGCGGACAGCGGCCGGGTCTCCATCAGGAGGACGCGGTCGCCGACGCCGGCAGCGTTCTGCTCGTCGTGCGCCTTGAGCTTGTTGGTACGGCGGATGACCTTGCCGTACAGCGCGTGCTTGACACGGTCCTCGACAGCGACGACGACGGTCTTGTCCATCTTGTCGCTGACGACGAGACCCTCGCGGGTCTTGCGGAAACCGCGCTCGTTCGTCTCAGTCACATTCTTCTCGCTCATCAGGCGCTCTCCACCGTCTCGATGCCCAGCTCGCGCTCACGCATCAGGGTGTAGATCCGGGCGATGTCCTTACGGACGGACTTGAGCCGACCGTGGTTCTCAAGCTGTCCGGTCGCCGCCTGGAAGCGGAGGTTGAACAGCTCCTCCTTGGCCTCACGAAGCTTGGCAACGAGGTCCTCGTTGTTCAGCTCGCGCAGCTCGGTCGCCTTGATACCGGCCGCCATCACGACTCACCTGCCTCGCGCCGCACAATGCGGCACTTCATCGGAAGCTTGTGGGCGGCGCGGGTCAGCGCCTCCTTGGCAACCTTTTCGTTCGGGAAGGACAGCTCGAACATCACCCGACCGGGCTTGACGTTCGCGACCCACCACTCCGGAGAACCCTTACCGGAACCCATGCGGGTTTCGGCCGGCTTCTTCGTGAGCGGGCGGTCCGGGTAAATGTTGATCCAGACCTTGCCGCCACGCTTGATGTGACGGGTCATCGCGATACGAGCGGACTCGATCTGACGGTTCGTCACGTAAGCCGGGGTGACGGCCTGGATGCCGTACTCACCGAAGGCCAGCTCGGTGCCACCCTTGGCCATGCCACTGCGCTTCGGGTGGTGCTGCTTGCGGTGCTTGACCCTGCGAGGGATCAGCATGTCGGTCAGGCCTCCGTTCCGGGGGTCTCCGCCGGAGCAGCGGCAGCAGCCTCGGCCTTGGGGGCCTCGGCAGCGGCGCTCTGCTGCTGCGGCTTGCGGCCACCGCGGCCGCCGCGCTCGCCGCCACCACGACGGGGACGGTCGTTGCCGCCACCACGGGCCGGGCGGTTACCCGCACGGGCCGCGGCGTTCTCGGCACGCACCTCGGCGATGTTCTTGACGTCGCCCTTGTAGATCCAGACCTTCACGCCGATACGGCCGAAGGTGGTCTTGGCCTCGAAGAAGCCGTAGTCGACGTTCGCACGGAGCGTGTGCAGGGGCACACGGCCCTCGCGGTAGAACTCCGAGCGGGACATCTCGGCGCCGCCGAGACGGCCACCGCACTGGATCTTGATGCCCTTGGCGCCGGCCTTCATCGTCGACTGCATGCTCTTACGCATGGCGCGACGGAAGGAGACGCGGGAGGACAGCTGCTCGGCGACGGCCTGGGCGACCAGCTGAGCATCGGTCTCGGGGTTCTTGACCTCGAGGATGTTCAGCTGGACCTGCTTGCCGGTCAGCTTCTCCAGCTCGCCGCGGATGCGGTCCGCCTCGGCGCCGCGGCGGCCGATGACGATGCCCGGACGAGCGGTGTGGATGTCAACGCGGACGCGCTCACGGGTGCGCTCGATCTCCACCTTGGAGATACCGGCGCGCTCCATGCCCTTCGTCATCATGCGACGAATGGCGACGTCTTCCTTGACGTAGTCCTTGTACAGCTTGTCGGCGTACCAGCGCGACTTGAAGTCGGTGGTGATGCCGAGCCGGAACCCGTGCGGGTTAACCTTCTGGCCCATTACCGGGTTCCTTCCTTGCTGCTGACGACCACGGTGATGTGGCTGGTCCGCTTGCGGATCCGGTAGGCACGGCCCTGGGCACGCGGACGGAACCGCTTCAGGGTCGGGCCCTCGTCGACATACGCCTCGGAGATGACGAGGCTGCCGGCGTCGGTGTGGTCGTAGTTGTGCGCGGCGTTGGCAATGGCGCTGTCCAGCACCTTGCCCACCGGCACGCTCGCGGCCTGCGGGGCGAAACGCAGGACCGCCTGAGCCTCCGTGGCATTCATGCCACGGATAAGGTCCACCACGCGGCGGGCCTTCATGGGCGTGACGCGGATGTACCGCGCCTGGGCCCTGGCTTCCATGGTTGTCCCTTCAGTGTCAGTCATAGTCTTCGCACTCCGCCGATCAACGACGCCGCGACTTGCGGTCGTCCTTCTCGTGGCCGCGGAAGGTGCGGGTCGGCGCAAACTCGCCGAGCTTGTGGCCGACCATCGACTCGGTGACGAACACCGGGACGTGCTTGCGGCCGTCGTGCACCGCGATCGTGTGGCCGAGCATGGCCGGGACGATCATGGAGCGGCGGGACCAGGTCTTGATGACGTTCTTGGTGCCGGCATCGTTCTGAACATCCACCTTCTTGGAAAGGTGGTCGTCGACGAAGGGCCCCTTCTTGAGACTGCGCGGCATCTAAACCCGCTCCTAGCGCTTCTTGTTCGTCTTGCGGCGGCGGACGATGTACTTGTTGCTCGCCTTCTTCGGCGAACGAGTACGACCCTCCTTCTGACCCCACGGCGAGACCGGGTGGCGACCACCGGAAGTCTTGCCCTCACCACCACCGTGCGGGTGGTCAACCGGGTTCATCACGACACCACGCACGGTCGGGCGGACGCCCTTCCAGCGCATGCGGCCGGCCTTGCCCCAGTTGATGTTCGACTGCTCGGCGTTGCCGACCTCGCCCACAGTGGCGCGGCAGCGGACGTCGACCAGGCGGATCTCACCCGACGGCATACGGAGGTGGGCCATGCGGCCCTCCTTCGCCAGCAGCTGCACGGAGGCACCGGCCGAGCGGGCGAACTTCGCACCGCCGCCCGGACGCAGCTCGATCGCGTGGATCGTCGTACCCACGGGGATGTGGCGCAGCGGCAGGTTGTTGCCCGGCTTGATGTCGGCGCCAGGGCCGTTCTCAATCCGAGCACCCTGGACCAGGCCACGGGGCGCGATGATGTAGCGCTTCTCGCCGTCTGCGTAGTGCAGGAGCGCGATGCGCGCGGTGCGGTTGGGGTCGTACTCGATGTGCGCGACCTTGGCCGGCACGCCGTCCTTGTCGTGACGACGGAAGTCGATCACTCGGTAGGCGCGCTTGTGGCCACCGCCCTGGTGGCGAACGGTCACACGACCGGCGTTGTTACGGCCGCCCTTGCTGTGCAGCGGGCGGACCAGCGACTTCTCCGGCGTGGACCGCGTGATCTCGACAAAGTCGGCGACGCTGGAGCCACGACGGCCCGGGGTCGTCGGCTTGTACTTGCGGATACCCATTTCTCAGTCCTCGTCCGATTCCGGACGACTCGGACTCCGTTAGGAGACCGGGCCGCCGAAGATGTCGATACGGTCGCCCTCGGCGAGGGTCACGATGGCGCGCTTGGTGTTCGCGCGCTTGCCGTAACCGGTGCGGGTGCGCTTGCGCTTGCCCTGCCGGTTGATCGTGTTGACCCCGGTGACCTTGACCGAGAAGACCGCCTCGACGGCCTGCTTGATCTGGGTCTTGTTCGAGCCGGGCGCGACGATGAACGTGTACTTGTTCTCGTCCAGCAGCGCGTAGCTCTTCTCGGAAACCACCGGCTTGACGAGAACGTCACGCGGGTCCGTGAAGGTCTTGCTGGTGACGACGGCCTCACTCATCAGGCGTCGCTCCCTTCGGTCTCAGCGTTGGCCTTGGGGCCAGACACGAAGGACTCGAAGGCGGCCTTGGTGAAGACCACGTCGTCGGAGACGAGCACGTCGTACGTGTTCAGCTGGCCCGGCTCCAGGATGTGCACCTGGGGCAGGTTGCGGGCGGACAGCCACGCGGCCTCGTCGCTGCGCTCGGCGACCAGGAGCACGTTCTTGCGCTCGCTGACCTTGCCGAGGAGAGTCTTGGCGGCCTTGGTGGAGATGTCGCCCTCGACCACGCCGGAAACGACGTGGATACGGCTGTTGCGGGCCCGGTCGGTGAGGGCACCGCGCAGGGCGGCGACCTTCATCTTCTTCGGGGTCCGCTGGCTGTAGTCACGCGGCACGGGGCCGTGGACGATGCCACCGCCGGCGAACTGCGGCGCACGGGTGGAACCCTGACGCGCCCGGCCGGTGCCCTTCTGGCGGTACGGCTTCTTGCCACCGCCGCGGACCTCGCCGCGAGTCTTGGTCTTGTGCGTGCCCTGACGGGCCGCGGCCAGCTGCGCGACAACGACCTGGTGGATCAGCGGAACGCTGACCTTGGCGTCGAAGATCTCCGTGGGGAGCTCGACGCTACCGGCCTTGTCGCCTGCCGGCGAAAGGATGTCAATGGTGCTCATCGGTTACCTCAGGCCCCCTTGGCCGCGGTACGGACCAGGACGAGGCCGCCGTTCGGACCAGGAACTGCGCCCTTGATGAGCAGCAGACCCTTCTCCGCGTCAACGGCATGGACGGTCAGGTTCTGGGTGGTGACCCGCTCATTGCCCATACGGCCGGCCATCCGCATGCCCTTGAACACGCGGCCCGGGGTGGCGCAGCCACCGATGGAGCCAGGCTTACGGTGCACGCGGTGGGCACCGTGGGAGGCCTTGCCGCCATGGAAGCCGTGACGCTTCATGACACCGGCGAAGCCCTTGCCCTTGCTCTTGCCGGTCACGTCCACCTTGACGCCGGACTCGAAGGTCTCAGCGGTCACTTCCTGGCCGAGGGTGTACTCACCGGCATCGGTGGTACGGACCTCGACGAGGTGACGACGGGGGGTGACGTCGGCCTTCGCGAAGTGGCCCTTGAGGGGCTTGTTCACCTTGCGCGGGTCGATCTCGCCGAAGGCGATCTGGACGGAGTCGTAGCCGTCCTGGTCATTGGTGCGCACCTGGGTAACGACACAGGGGCCGGCCTTCACCACGGTCACCGGGACGACACGGTTGTTCTCGTCCCAGACCTGGGTCATGCCGAGCTTCTCGCCCAGGATGCCCTTGATCTGCTTTGCCATCTCTTCCGCGCCTCTCAGAGCTTGATCTCGATGTCAACGCCGGCCGGAAGGTCCAGGCGCATCAGCGAGTCAACGGTCTTGGGCGTCGGGTCGAGGATGTCGATCAGGCGCTTGTGCGTGCGCATCTCGAAGTGCTCGCGCGCGTCCTTGTACTTGTGCGGCGACTTGATGACGCAGTACACGTTCTTTTCAGTGGGCAGCGGCACCGGGCCCGCGACCGACGCACCAGTACGGGTCACCGTCTCGACGATCTTCTTCGCCGACGTGTCGATGACCTCGTGGTCGTAGGCCTTGAGCCGGATGCGGATCTTCTGTCCCGCCATGGCTACTTCGTAGTCCTGTCTCTCGTAACGCTCTGGGACCCGGTGCGCTGCGCTTCGCGAGAAGCGCCGTTCTTCTCCGACCCACGCGGTCGGGCGTGTCGCACCCCTTCCCGTAGATCCCCGTAAAGGGGATCCTTCAAGAAGGAGAAGGCAGGGGAAGAACACCCACCGGGCGCCTGGCCGAGGCACCCCGCTGACGCTTCCCGGAAGATTCCCGTATTTCCGACCCTGAGAAGGGACGACGAATACCTGGGACTCGCTTCCAGTCCTCCCGGCGGGAGGCGCGCAGCATCGGCACTCAACCGAGCAACCTGGACAGTGTGCCATACCCGGGACGCCTAAGGCCAATCGGACCCCAACTGTCAAGGAGCCCCGCCCACCTGATGGTGGACGGGGCTCCTTGTGGAACTGCTACCGGATCAACCGGATCAACAATTACTTGTTGATCTTGGTGACCTGGCCGGCGCCGACGGTCCGGCCACCCTCACGGATGGCGAACTTCAGGCCCTCCTCCATGGCGACCGGCTGGATCAGCTCGACCGACATCTCGGTGTTGTCGCCCGGCATGACCATCTCGGTGCCCTCGGGGAGGGTCACGACGCCGGTCACGTCCGTGGTACGGAAGTAGAACTGCGGGCGGTAGTTGTTGAAGAACGGGGTGTGGCGGCCACCCTCGTCCTTCGACAGGATGTACGCCTGGGCCTCGAACGAGGTGTGCGGCGTGACCGAACCCGGCTTGATGATGACCTGGCCGCGCTCGACGTCCTCGCGCTTGATACCGCGAAGCAGCAGACCGACGTTCTCACCGGCCTGGCCCTCGTCGAGGAGCTTCCGGAACATCTCGATGCCGGTGACCGTGGTGGTGGTCTTCTCGGTCTTGATGCCGATGATGTCGACGGTCTCGTTGACCTTGAGGACACCACGCTCGATACGACCGGTGACAACGGTGCCACGGCCGGTGATCGTGAAGACGTCCTCGATCGGCATCAGGAACGGCTTGTCGACGTCGCGCTCGGGCTGCGGGATCGACTCGTCGACGGCGGCCATGAGCTTGAGGACGGAGTCGCCCCACTCCTTGTCGCCCTCGAGCGCCTTGAGCGCCGAGACCTTGACGACCGGAACGTCGTCGCCGGGGAACTCGTACTCGGAGAGGAGCTCACGGACCTCGAGCTCGACGAGCTCCAGGATCTCCTCGTCGTCCACCATGTCGGCCTTGTTCAGGGCGACAACGATGTACGGAACGCCGACCTGGCGGGCCAGGAGCACGTGCTCCTTGGTCTGCGGCATCGGGCCGTCGGTGGCGGCAACCACGAGGATGGCGCCGTCCATCTGCGCCGCACCCGTGATCATGTTCTTGATGTAGTCCGCGTGACCGGGGCAGTCGACGTGGGCGTAGTGACGGTTCTCCGTCTGGTACTCGACGTGCGCGATCGAGATCGTGATACCGCGCTGGCGCTCCTCAGGAGCCTTGTCGATCTGGTCGAAGGCCGAGGCCTCGTTCAGGTCCGGGTACGCGTCGTGCAGCACCTTGGTAATGGCGGCCGTGAGGGTCGTCTTACCGTGGTCAATGTGACCGATGGTGCCGATGTTGACGTGCGGCTTAGTCCGCTCGAACTTCGCCTTCGCCACTGGTTCCTCCTGAAGTGGTTCTGTACGCCTTACTCATCGGCGCCAGGTGATCTTTGCTGGGATGCCGGCTGACGGGGCAAGCCTCGCGGGTTGCGGGGATTGCCCCATCAGACGGTGTCAAGCCTAAAGCGTGTTCCGGCTCTCGGGAGACGGAGCTACTCGCCCTTGGCCTTCGCGATGATCTCCTCGGCGACGTTCCGGGGAACCTCGGCGTAGGAGTCGAACTGCATCGAGTAGCTTGCGCGACCCGACGTCTTGCTGCGGAGGTCTCCGACGTAGCCGAACATCTCCGACAGGGGGACCAGGCCCGTGACGAGCTTGGCGCCGCTGCGCTCTTCCATGGACTGGATCTGACCGCGGCGGGAGTTGATGTCGCCGATCACGTCGCCCATGTAGTCCTCGGGCGTGGTGACCTCGACCTTCATCATCGGCTCGAGCAGGGCCGGGGAGGCCTTGCGGGCGGCCTCCTTGAAGGCCATCGAACCGGCGATCTTGAAGGCCATTTCCGACGAGTCGACCTCGTGGAAGGCACCGTCGAGGAGGGTGACCTTGACACCGGTCAGCGGGTAGCCGGCGAGAACACCGAACTCCATGGCCTCCTGGCAGCCCGCGTCCACGGACGGGATGTACTCCCGCGGGATACGGCCACCGGTGACCTTGTTCTCGAACTCGTACCCGTCGCCCTCGAGCGGCGCGATCGCGATCTGCACCTTCGCGAACTGGCCGGATCCACCAGTCTGCTTCTTGTGCGTGTAGTCGAGACGCTCGACCGGCTTGCGCAGGGTCTCGCGGTAGGCGACCTGCGGCTTGCCGACGTTGGCCTCGACCCGGAACTCACGCTTCATACGGTCGACCAGCACGTCGAGGTGCAGCTCGCCCATACCCGCGATGATGGTCTGGCCGGTCTCCTCGTCGGTGTGCACCTGGAACGAGGGGTCCTCTTCGGCGAGGCGCTGGATGGCGACACCCAGCTTCTCCTGGTCGCCCTTGGACTTGGGCTCAATGGCGACCTGGATGACCGGGGCCGGGAACTCCATCGACTCCAGGATGACCGGCTTACCGGCGTCGCACAGGGTCTCACCGGTGGTGGTCTGCTTGAGACCCATGACGGCGACGATGTCACCGGCACCCACCGACTCGATCTCCTCACGCTTGTTCGCGTGCATCCGGTAGATCTTGCCGATGCGCTCCTTCTTGCCCTTCACCGAGTTCTGCACCTGCGAGCCGGCCTCGAGGCGGCCCGAGTAGATGCGGATGAAGGTGAGCTTGCCCAGGTGGGGGTCGCTCGCAATCTTGAACGCCAGAGCGGCCAGCGGCTCGTCCTCGGACGGCAGGCGCTTGATGACCTCTTCCGGGTCCTTGACGGAGTGGCCTTCGATGGCCTCGACGTCCAGGGGGGAGGGGAGGTAGCGCACGACCGCGTCGAGCAGGGGCTGGACGCCCTTGTTCTTGAACGCGGTACCGCAGAACACCGGGGTCACGGTGGTGTTCTCGGCCTTGCCCGAAGCGATGGTGATCCGACGGATCGCGGCGTAGAGCTGCTCCACGGTGGGCTCCTGGCCCTCCAGGTACAGCTCCATGACCTCTTCATCGTTCTCGGCAACGGCCTCGAGCAGCTTGCCGCGCCACTCGTCGGCAGCCTCGATGTGAGTGTCCGGGATGTCGACGGTGTCGTACATCTCGCCCTTGGCGGCCTCGGCCGACCAGACCAGGGCCTTCATCGTGACGAGGTCGACGACACCCTTGAAGTCGGCCTCGGTGCCGATCGGGAGCTGCATCACGATCGGGGTCGCGCCGAGGCGGTCCGTGATCATGTCGACGCAGCGGTGGAACTCGGCACCCGTGCGGTCGAGCTTGTTGACGAAGCAGATACGCGGCACGCCGTAGCGGTCCGCCTGACGCCAGACGGTCTCGGACTGGGGCTCGACACCGGCAACGCCGTCGAACACCGTCACCGCACCGTCCAGGACGCGCAGCGAGCGCTCCACCTCGACCGTGAAGTCGACGTGGCCCGGGGTGTCGATGATGTTGATGGTGTTGTCGACGTCTTCCAGCGGCCAGTGGCAGGTCGTCGCGGCAGACGTGATGGTGATGCCGCGCTCCTGCTCCTGCTCCATCCAGTCCATCGTGGCAGCGCCGTCGTGGACCTCACCGATCTTGTACGAAACACCGGTGTAGAACAGGATCCGCTCGGTGGTGGTCGTCTTGCCCGCGTCGATGTGGGCCATGATCCCAATGTTGCGGACCTTGGCCAGGTCAAGCGAAGTGGTGGCCATAGTGGCTCAATCTTCTCTCGGTCTCGATGTGGGTTGCGACTACCAGCGGTAGTGCGCGAAGGCCTTGTTGGACTCGGCCATCTTGTGCGTGTCCTCACGCTTCTTGACCGAAGCGCCGAGGCCGTTGGAGGCGTCGAGCAGTTCGTTCATGAGGCGCTCGGTCATGGTCTTCTCGCGGCGGGCGCGGGAGTAGCCCACGAGCCAGCGGAGCGAGAGGGTGCCGGCACGGCCGGGCTTGACCTCGACCGGGACCTGGTAGGTCGCGCCACCGACACGGCGGGACTTGACCTCAAGAGTCGGCTTGATGTTCTCGAGCGCGCGCTTGAGCGTGATGACCGGGTCGTTACCGGTCTTCTCGCGCAGACCCTCCATGGCGCCGTAAACGATGCGCTCGGCGGTGGAGCGCTTTCCGTTCAGCAGCACCTTGTTGATGAGGGAGGTCACCAGAGGAGAACCGTAGACCGGGTCGATGATGACCGGGCGCTTCGGGGCGGGGCCCTTACGAGGCATTCTTACTTCTCCTTCTTGGCGCCGTAGCGGCTGCGAGCCTGCTTGCGGTTCTTGACGCCCTGCGTGTCGAGGGAGCCGCGGATGATCTTGTACCGAACACCCGGCAGGTCCTTCACACGACCACCGCGCACGAGCACGATCGAGTGCTCCTGCAGGTTGTGGCCCTCACCCGGAATGTAAGCGGTGACCTCGATCCCGCTGGTCAGACGCACACGCGCGACCTTACGCAGGGCCGAGTTCGGCTTCTTCGGGGTGGTCGTGAAAACACGCGTGCAGACGCCACGGCGCTGGGGGGATCCCTCAAGCGCGGGCGTCTTGTTCTTCTCGACCTTGTCCTGCCGGCCCTTGCGGACCAGCTGCTGGATCGTAGGCACCGTTTCTCCGGTTTCTGTGTGCCAGTCTCGGTAAAGCTAACCTGGAACATCTCCCGACCCACGCGGTCGGGTGTGTCGAATACTGCAGTCCGGTCCCTCGCTGGAACGAGGAAGGCGGCAGATTGCGGTGTCAAAACCCGGCTTCCGTACTGCGGCTCTCCCGGCCAGAGGCTGTGGAGTTTGCGCGCACGGCAGCCCAGGGACACCCCAGGCACAAGGTCAGAGCGTACCTACCGCATGGGCTGCGGTCAAAACAAATGCACACGCGAAGGACACGCCGGACTCCTCACGGCGTTGCGGCCACCGTAGTGCGATCAGCGACCGTACGGAAGAAGGCGCCACGTCGCCGCCGTTCACCGCGGCCGCCCGGCGCCCGCCGGCGGCCCGGACCCGCGGACCGGTCAGAGGTTGACCGCCGCCGCCAGCACGAAGACCAGCAGAAACAGCGCCCAGCCGCCGATCGCCAGCCAGCCCAGCACCAGCCCCGTGATGGCCTGACCGTCGCCGCGCTCGCCCGTGCGGCGGATCTCGGCGCGCGCCTTGTGCCCCAGGATCACCGCGGGAATCGCCGTCAGCCCCCAGGTCACCGGTGTCATGATCCCGCAGACCAGCGCGCCCGTCGCCGAGCTGTTGGTGTGCACCGGAGCCGGCATCTGCATCGGCATCGGCATGAACGTCGCCGGCACCATCGGCCGCTGCGGCATGAACTGCGCCTGCGGTACCGGCCCCTGCGGAAGATCCGCGACCAGCATCTGCAGCTCGGCATGGGTCTGCGCCTTGTAGGCCCGCCCGATCCGCTGTTCGTACTCCGGCTGCTGCAGCCGCCCCTCGGCGAAACCCGCCTTGAGCACATCGACCGCCCGCTCACGATCGGCGTGCGAGGCACGCATGACAGGCACCTGATTCGACGCCTGAGCCGGCTGCCCGCCCTGCCACGGCTGGAATGCCACTTCGCGAACCTCCCCCCGCTCGACAGTTCTCCCCATCTTCTCATCACAGACGCAGCAATGGGAGGACAAGTTCCCCCGGGCGGCCCCCAACCCTGAGGGAGTGCCGGAGAACGCCGCAGGGCGGCCACCCCGTAAGGGATGACCGCCCTGTTGCTGTCGTACGGACCAGGATTACTGGTTGTACGGACCGTAGTCGTAGTCCTCCAGCGGGACCGCCTGGCCGGAGCCGGTGCCGAAGGGCGAGTAGTCGATGTCGTCGTAACCGACGGCCGAGTACATCGCGGCCTTGGCCTCTTCGGTGGGCTCGACCCGGATGTTGCGGTAGCGGGACAGGCCCGTACCGGCCGGGATGAGCTTACCGATGATGACGTTCTCCTTGAGGCCGATCAGGGAGTCCGACTTGGCGTTGATCGCCGCGTCGGTCAGGACCCTGGTGGTCTCCTGGAAGGACGCCGCCGACAGCCAGGACTCGGTGGCCAGCGAAGCCTTGGTGATACCCATCAGCTGCGGACGGCCGGAGGCCGGGTGGCCGCCTTCCGCCACGACGCGACGGTTCTCGCCCTCGAACTTCGTGCGCTCCACCAGCTCGCCCGGCAGCAGCTCCGCGTCGCCGGACTCGATGATCGTCACACGGCGCAGCATCTGCCGGATGATGATCTCGATGTGCTTGTCGTGGATCGCCACGCCCTGGCTGTTGTAGACCTTCTGGACCTCGCCGACCAGGTGGACCTGGACGGCACGCTGGCCGAGGATCCGCAGCACGTCGTGCGGGTTGACGGCACCCACGGTCATCGGCTGGCCGACCGTGACGTGGTCGCCCTCGCCCACCAGGAGACGGGCACGCTTGGAGACGCCGTAAGCCATCTCGTCGCTGCCGTCGTCCGGGGTGACGACGACCTTCTTGGTCTTCTCGGTCTCCTCGATCCGGACGCGGCCGGCCGCCTCCGAGATCGGGGCGACGCCCTTGGGCGTACGGGCCTCGAAGAGCTCGACGACACGCGGCAGACCCAGGGTGATGTCGTCACCGGCCACACCACCGGTGTGGAAGGTACGCATCGTCAGCTGGGTGCCGGGCTCACCGATGGACTGGGCGGCGATGATGCCGACCGCCTCACCGATGTCGACCAGCTTGCCGGTGGCCAGCGAACGGCCGTAGCAGAAGGCACAGGTGCCGACCGCGGACTCACAGGTCAGGACCGAGCGGGTCTTGACCTCCTCGACGCCCGCGTTGACCAGCGCGTCGATGAGCACGTCACCGAGGTCCACGTTGGCCGGCGCGACGACCTTGCCGTCGACGACGACGTCCTCGGCCAGCATGCGTGCGTAGACGCTGGACTCGACGTCGTCCGCCTTGCGCAGGACACCGGCGGCGTCCTTCGAGGCGATCCGCAGCTTGAGGCCGCGCTCGGTGCCGCAGTCCTCCTCGCGAATGATGACGTCCTGGGAGACGTCGACCAGACGACGGGTGAGGTAACCGGAGTCGGCGGTACGCAGAGCGGTGTCCGCCAGACCCTTACGGGCACCGTGGGTGGAGATGAAGTACTCCAGCACGGACAGACCCTCGCGGAACGAGGCCTTGATCGGACGCGGGATGGTCTCGTTCTTGGCGTTCGACACCAGACCACGCATACCGGCGATCTGCCGCATCTGCATCATGTTTCCTCGGGCACCCGAGTCAACCATCATGAAGATGGGGTTCGTCTTGGGGAAGTTCTCATTCATCGCCTCGGAGACCTCGTTGGTCGCCTTGGTCCAGATGTTGATGAGTTCCTGCGTGCGCTCGTCCTTGGTGATCAGACCGCGCTCGTACTGCTTCTGGACCTTCTCGTCCTGGGCCTCGTAGCCCGCGACGATGGCCTTCTTGGCCTCCGGCACGACGATGTCCGAGACGGCGACGGTGACGCCGGAACGGGTCGCCCAGTGGAAGCCGGCCGCCTTCAGGTTGTCGAGCGTCGCCGCCACGATGACCTTGGGGTAGCGCTCGGCCAGGTCGTTGACGATCGCGGAGAGCTGCTTCTTGCCCACCGAGTAGTCGACGAACGGGTAGTCCTCGGGCAGCAGCTCGTTGAAGAGCGCGCGGCCCAGGGTCGTCCGCAGCCGGAAGCTGTCACCCTGCTGCCACTCGGGCTCGCCCTCCTCCGGAACCGGCGGGGTCCAGCCGCGGGGCGGGACGGTGCCGATCGGGAAGCGGATGTCGACCTTCGCCTGGAGCGAGAGCTCCTTGGCGTCGAACGCCATGATCGCCTCGGCGGTCGAGCCGAACGCCCGGCCCTCACCGATGACCTTGCGCTCCTCTTCATCCGTGGTGAGGAAGAAGAGACCGAGCACCATGTCCTGGGTCGGCATGGTGACCGGACGGCCGTCGGCGGGCTTGAGGATGTTGTTCGAGGACAGCATCAGGATGCGGGCCTCGGCCTGGGCCTCCGCGGACAGCGGGAGGTGGACGGCCATCTGGTCACCGTCGAAGTCCGCGTTGAACGCGGTGCAGACGAGCGGGTGAATCTGAATGGCCTTGCCCTCGACCAGCTGCGGCTCGAAGGCCTGGATGCCCAGACGGTGCAGGGTGGGTGCACGGTTCAGCAGCACCGGGTGCTCGGCGATGACCTCTTCGAGCACGTCGTAGACGACCGTGCGGCCGCGCTCGACCATGCGCTTGGCGCTCTTGATGTTCTGCGCGTGGTTGAGGTCCACCAGGCGCTTCATCACGAACGGCTTGAAGAGCTCCAGCGCCATGGCCTTGGGCAGACCGCACTGGTGCAGCTTGAGCTGCGGGCCGACGACGATGACGGAACGCGCCGAGTAGTCGACTCGCTTACCGAGCAGGTTCTGACGGAAGCGGCCCTGCTTGCCCTTCAGCATGTCGCTGAGGGACTTCAGCGGGCGGTTACCGGGACCGGTGACCGGGCGGCCGCGGCGGCCGTTGTCGAACAGTGCGTCGACGGCCTCCTGCAGCATCCGCTTCTCGTTGTTCACGATGATCTCGGGGGCACCGAGGTCAAGGAGACGCTTGAGGCGGTTGTTGCGGTTGATCACACGGCGGTACAGGTCGTTCAGGTCGGAGGTCGCGAAGCGGCCACCGTCCAGCTGCACCATCGGACGCAGGTCCGGCGGGATCACCGGGATGCAGTCCAGCACCATGCCCTTGGGGCTGTTGCGGGTCTGCAGGAAGGCGGAGACGACCTTGAGGCGCTTGAGCGCACGGGTCTTCTTCTGGCCCTTGCCGGTACGGATGATCTCGCGGAGGCGCTCGGCCTCCTCGTCGAGGTCGAAGGTCTCCAGGCGCTTCTGCAGGGCAGCGGCACCCATGGAGCCGTCGAAGTACGTGCCGAAGCGGTCACGCAGCTCGCGGTAGAGCAGCTCGTCGCCCTCGAGGTCCTGGACCTTGAGGTTCTTGAAGCGGCTCCAGACCTCGTCGAGACGGTCGATCTCGCGCTGCGCACGGTCGCGCAGCTGCTTCATCTCACGCTCGGCACCCTCGCGCACCTTGCGGCGCACGTCGGCCTTGGCACCCTCGGCCTCGAGCTCGGCCAGGTCGGTCTCGAGCTTCTTGGCGCGGGCCTCCAGGTCGGAGTCGCGGCGCTGCTCGATCTGCTGACGCTCGACGGAGACGTGCGCCTCCAGCGAGGGCAGGTCGCGCGTACGGCGCTCCTCGTCCACCCACGTGATCATGTAGGCGGCGAAGTAGATGACCTTCTCGAGGTCCTTGGGCGCGAGGTCCAGCAGGTAGCCCAGCCGGCTCGGCACGCCCTTGAAGTACCAGATGTGGGTCACGGGAGCGGCAAGCTCGATGTGGCCCATCCGCTCACGACGCACCTTGGCGCGAGTGACCTCGACGCCACAGCGCTCGCAGATGATGCCCTTGAAGCGGACGCGCTTGTACTTACCGCAGTAGCACTCCCAGTCCCGGGTCGGACCGAAGATCTTCTCGCAGAAGAGTCCGTCCTTTTCGGGCTTGAGGGTGCGGTAGTTGATGGTCTCGGGCTTCTTGACCTCGCCGTGGCTCCACTGACGGATGTCGTCAGCGGTGGCCAGACCGATCCGGAGCTCATCGAAGAAGTTGACGTCGAGCACTATGCGTCAATCCCTCTCAGGGTTGTAAGTCTTAGGGGTCTGAAACGGGGGTCCTGGGGCCGGCCGGGGAACCATCACTGGCTCCCCGGCCGAACTCCCGTCAGACCTCTTCGACGCTGCTCGGCTCGCGCCGGGACAGGTCGATGCCGAGCTCCTCCGCAGCGCGGAAGACGTCCTCGTCGGTGTCGCGCATCTCGATGGACATGCCGTCCGAGGACAGCACCTCCACGTTGAGGCACAGGGACTGCATTTCCTTGATGAGCACCTTGAAGGACTCGGGAATGCCGGGCTCGGGGATGTTCTCGCCCTTGACGATGGCCTCGTAGACCTTCACGCGGCCGGTCACGTCGTCGGACTTGATCGTCAGCAGCTCCTGGAGGGCGTATGCGGCGCCGTATGCCTCCAGCGCCCACACCTCCATCTCACCGAACCGCTGGCCACCGAACTGAGCCTTACCACCCAGCGGCTGCTGGGTGATCATCGAGTACGGACCGGTCGAACGCGCGTGGAGCTTGTCGTCGACCAGGTGGTGCAGCTTGAGGATGTACATGTACCCGATCGAGATCGGGTCCGGGAACGGCTCACCGGAGCGGCCGTCGAACAGCCGGGCCTTGCCGGAGCCCTTGACCATCCGCTCGCCGTCGCGGTTGGGGATCGTCGACTCGAAGAGACCGGAGATCTCGTCCTCGCGCGCACCGTCGAACACCGGGGTGGCGACGTTGGAGCCGGGGGCGACCTCGTCGGCGGAGATCGCGTGGAGACGCTTCTTCCACTCCTCCTCGACACCCTCGACCTTCCAGCCCTGGCTGGCGAGCCAGCCGAGGTGGATCTCCAGGACCTGTCCCGGGTTCATTCGGGACGGGACACCCAGCGGGTTGAGGATGATGTCGACCGGGGTGCCGTCCTCCAGGAACGGCATGTCCTCGACCGGGAGGATCTTCGAGATGACGCCCTTGTTGCCGTGACGGCCGGCGAGCTTGTCACCATCGGTGATCTTGCGCTTCTGCGCGACGTAGACGCGGACCAGCTGGTTCACGCCCGGGGGCAGCTCGTCGCCCTCTTCGCGGTCGAAGACGCGGACGCCGATGACCTTGCCGATCTCACCGTGCGGCACCTTCAGCGAGGTGTCGCGCACCTCGCGCGCCTTCTCACCGAAGATCGCGCGGAGCAGGCGCTCCTCGGGGGTCAGCTCGGTCTCACCCTTGGGCGTGACCTTGCCGACGAGGATGTCACCGGCGACGACCTCGGCACCGATACGGATGATGCCGCGCTCGTCGAGGTCGGAGAGGACCTCCTCGGAGACGTTCGGGATGTCCCGGGTGATCTCCTCCGGGCCGAGCTTGGTGTCACGGGCGTCGACCTCGTGCTCCTCGATGTGGATCGAGGAGAGGACGTCGTCCTGCACGAGGCGCTGCGACAGGATGATCGCGTCCTCGTAGTTGTGGCCCTCCCACGGCATGAACGCGACGAGCAGGTTCTTGCCGAGCGCCATCTCGCCTTCGTCCGTGGACGGACCGTCGGCGAGGACCTGGCCCTCGATGACCCGCGCGCCCTCGTCCACGACGACCTTCTGGTTGAAGGAGGTGCCCTGGTTGGAGCGGGTGAACTTGGCGACGCGGTACGTGGTGTACGTGCCGTCGTCGTTGGCGACGGTGATGTAGTCCGCGGAGACCTCCTGGACCACACCGTCCTTCTCCGCCTTGATGACGTCACCGGCGTCGACCGCACAGCGGTACTCCATGCCGGTGCCGACCAGCGGCGACTCCGCCTTGATCAGCGGAACGGCCTGGCGCATCATGTTCGATCCCATGAGCGCGCGGTTGGCGTCGTCGTGCTCGAGGAACGGGATCATGGCGGTCGCGGCCGACACCATCTGGCGCGGCGAGACGTCCATGAAGTCGACCTCGTCGGCGGGGACCAGGTCGACCTCGCCGCCACGACGGCGGACCAGGACACGCTGCTCGGAGAACCGCATGTCCTCGGAGAGCTTCGCGTTGGCCTGGGCGATCAGGAAGCGGTCCTCCTCATCAGCGGTGAGGTAGTCCACCTCCTCCGTGACCTGGCCGTCGACGACCTTGCGGTACGGCGTCTCGATGAAGCCGAAGACGTTGACCCGGCCGTAGGAGGCCAGCGAGCCGATCAGACCGATGTTGGGACCTTCGGGGGTCTCGATCGGGCACATGCGGCCGTAGTGCGAGGGGTGCACGTCACGGACGTCCAGGCCGGCCCGCTCACGGGAGAGACCACCCGGGCCCAGCGCCGACAGACGGCGCTTGTGGGTCAGGCCCGACAGCGGGTTGGTCTGGTCCATGAACTGCGACAGCTGGCTGGTGCCGAAGAACTCCTTGATGGAGGCGACGACCGGCCGGATGTTGATCAGGGTCTGCGGCGTGATCGCCTCGACGTCCTGGGTGGTCATGCGCTCACGCACGACGCGCTCCATACGAGCCAGACCCGTGCGGACCTGGTTCTGGATGAGCTCGCCGACGTTGCGCAGACGACGGTTGCCGAAGTGGTCGATGTCGTCGGTCTCGACAACGATGGAGTTGCCGTTCTCGCCGATCGTCTCGGTCTCGCCGGCGTGCAGCTTGACCAGGTACTTGATCGTCGCGATGACGTCATCGGTGGTCAGCACACCCGCGTCGAGCGGCTCGTCGCCGCCGAGCTTCTTGTTGACCTTGTAGCGGCCGACCTTGGCGAGGTCGTAGCGCTTGGGGTTGAAGTACAGGTTCTCGAGCAGCGTCTGCGCGGCCTCACGGGTCGGCGGCTCGCCCGGACGCAGCTTGCGGTAGATGTCGAGCAGCGCGTCGTCCTGGCCCTGGGTGTGGTCCTTCTCCAGGGTGGCGCGCATGGACTCGTACTCGCCGAACTCCTCGAGGATCTGCTCGGTCGTCCAACCGAGAGCCTTGAGCAGAACGGTCACGGACTGCTTGCGCTTGCGGTCGATGCGCACACCGACCATGTCGCGCTTGTCGATCTCCATCTCCAGCCAGGCACCCCGGGACGGGATGATCTTGGCGGAGAAGATGTCCTTGTCGGACGTCTTGTCGATGGAGCTGTCGAAGTACACGCCCGGCGAGCGGACCAGCTGCGAGACGACGACACGCTCGGTGCCGTTGATGCAGAAGGTGCCCTTGTTGGTCATGAGCGGGAAGTCGCCCATGAAGACCGTCTGGGACTTGATCTCGCCGGTCTCGTTGTTCGTGAACTCAGCGGTGACGAAGAGCGGAGCGGCGTACGTGAAGTCGCGCTCCTTGCACTCGTCGATGGAGTTCTTCGGGGGCTCGAAGCGGTGGTCGCGGAACGTCAGCGACATCGACCCGGAGAAGTCCTCGATCGGGGAGATCTCTTCGAAGATCTCTTCAAGACCGGACTTGGTGGGGACTTCCTGCCCACTCTCCAGCGCAGCCTCGACGCGACCCTTCCATGCGGCATTGCCGAGCAGCCAGTCGAAGCTTTCGGTCTGCAGCGCAAGGAGGTTCGGAACCCCGAGGGGCTCCTTGATCTTCGCAAAAGAGATGCGCAGCGGGGCGGTGCTGTCGCCGTTGTTCGTATTGGCAGTCGAGGCGTTGCGCGAGGCGGCCAAGAGGGGGTCCTTCCGAGGGCTCGGACTCACTACGCGCGTACCGGTCCCGAATCGAGCAGACTGAGGGAAAGCCCAGGTCAGGGCAGATCATCCAGCTTTGCTCGGGCTCGGGTATGCCCCTGGTGACGGGCAGGGAGCAGCTAACAGGCAGCGCAAAGGGTCAGTGTAGCCACTTGGCACACTGATGTCCAGAGCGAGTTTCCGGAGACCGGTTCAGCGCCGTGATACCGATCTTCTCCCTCCGGGAGGTCATGTCCTCCAACCGGAGGAGCACCTCGTTGTTCTTCTCTACGCCCATTGCCCTGCGCCTGCCGAAAGCCCTGCGCCAGTGGCGCACACCGATGCTTCCCTCTTCGTCGGCGATCCATGCCTCGAACCCTGGATCGCTTCTGCGTCGCGTCCCGAGAATTGCGCGCCGCGTCCGGTTCGTCAAGGCCCCCCACCTCTGGGAGATCGTCACATGGGGGCACGTCCGGGCAACGATGATCACCATACTCGCACGCAGGCGCGAGAGAACGCAGCTGTGACGAGCACGCCGAAGGGCGACCACCCGCATGGGTGATCGCCCTTGGCTGGTGTCCGAAGCGCCTCAGGCGCCGTGGACGGGAGTCAGAGACTCCGTGGGGTCACTTGACCTCGACGGAGGCGCCGGCGCCCTTGAGGGACTCGGCAGCCTTCTCGGCGGCGTCCTTGGCGACCTTCTCGAGGACCGGCTTCGGGGTGCCGTCGACGAGGTCCTTGGCCTCCTTCAGACCCAGGGAGGTCAGCTCACGCACGACCTTGATGACCTGGATCTTCTTGTCGCCCGCACCGGTGAGGATGACGTCGAACTCGTCCTGCTCCTCGACCTCGGCGGCCGGGGCACCCGGGGCGCCGGCGGCGGCAACGGCGACCGGGGCGGCAGCCTCGACGTCGAACTTCTCCTCGAAGAGCTTCACGAACTCGGAGAGCTCGATGAGGGTCATCTCTTCGAACTGCGCGAGCAGGTCTTCCTGGCTGAGCTTCGCCATGGTGGCGGTCCTTCCACTAATTCGGCTGGTGCCGGATGTACATGAATGGCGGGCGTACGGGCCCGCTGGGCAGACGAGTGGTTACTCGGCAGCCTCGGCGGGAGCCGGCGTACCGGCACCGCCCTGCTCGACCTTGCTGCGAAGCGCGTCCGCGGTGCGGGCGAACTTCGTGAGGGGGGCCTGGAAGGTCGCCGCGGCCTTGGCCATGGACGCCTTCATGCCACCCGCCAGCTTGGCGAGCAGAACCTCACGGGACTCGAGGTCCGCAAGCTTCTTGATCTCGTCGGCGGTCAGCGCCTTACCATCAAGGACACCGCCCTTGATGACGAGAGCGGGGTTCTCCTTGGCGAAGTCACGAAGACCCTTCGCCGCCGTGACCGGGTCACCGGTCACGAAGGCAACAGCGGTCGAGCCCTTGAGGTGCTCGTCCAGCTGAATCCCGGCCTCCTTGGCCGCGATCTTGGTCAGCGTGTTCTTCACCACACGGTACTGAGCGTTCTCGCCGAGAGAACGACGCAGCTCCTTGAGCTGCGCCACAGTCAGTCCGGTGTAAGAAGTCACAACAGCTGCGTTGGAGTCACGGAGCTTCCCCGTGATCTCCGCAACGGCTGCGTTCTTGTCAGACGTCGCCATGAGCCTCGGCCTCCTTCCGGGTGATGAGGACCGCGCAGAAGGGGCTGGGCAAAACAAACGCCCCGGCGCAGGCGCACGGGGCGTACTCGACCGAACGGAATCCGCTCGGGAGTTCATCCATACACACCTGCGCAGGCCGTCCGCAGCTAGCGGATCCTTCGGCCACCACACGTCCGGGACCGGACGCGCAGAGACAACCAGCGGTCTTTGGCTTCCGGGAAAAGATACGGGAACGGCCTGCGCTCAGGCAAATCGGGTGTGAGCGGAGGCATCGGAGCACCCCGCTCACACCGTCACACGGTCTGCCGGGCCGGTCAGGCGCCGGGCGCGGTCCGCGTCTGGCTCGCCGGCGGCGGGGTCACGTCGACCTTGGTGCCGTAGTCGGAGAAGAACACCGTGGAGTCGGTCGGCTGCTTGCCGCCGAGCTTCTCCACCTTCTTGACCAGCAGGTTGTCGGAGTCGATCCAGACGTCGAGCTGCTCGCTCTTCGCCCCGGTCTTCGCGAACTGCTTGCGGATCATGTCGCGGAGGTCCTTGCTGAGCTTGCCGCTGAGCTGGTCCGTCGTGACGGTGCCGGTGTAGTGCGTCGCCTGGACGCCGTTGACGTCCTCCTTGCCGACGGCCTTGGCGGAGCCGGAGGCGACCAGCAGCTCGATCGGCTGGCTCGGGTTGGCGTTCTGCAGCGCGTCCTGGAAGAGGGTGCCCGAGCCGCCCATCTGCTTCGACAGGGCGGTGTACGTGTACTTCATCCAGGGCTTGCCGCCCGCACCCGGCATGGCCGCGCCCATGTCCATGTACACGGCGTCCTTGGTGTAGATCGCCTTGATCGGCTTACCGGGGCTTCCCCCGCCCTCCATGGTGTTCGCCACGTTCATCTGCATGCCCTGCGTCCAGTCCAGCCCGCCCTTGGTGGACTGCTTGACCTGCTTGCCGGCGAGGCTCAGGGTCGTGGAACCGTCGATCTTGGCGGTCTTCTTGCCCGAGGTCGCCTCCTGGGCGGCCTTCAGCGCGTCCACCGGGTTCTGTGCCGGGTCCTGCTTCCCGCCCGCGTCACTGCTGCCGCCGACGCTGCTGCTCCCGCCCCCGGACGCCTTGCCGTCGTCGTTGTTGCAGGCACTCAGGCCGCCCACCAGAATCACGGCACCCGCCACGGCGGCGGCTATACGCGTGCTACGCACTTGAGGCTCCCCCTTGGATCATCTTTATGGACCTCGGGGCGACTGTAGTGCAGCCCACCGACAGCACATGCGTCAGGCCCCGTCCCTCCCTGAGGAGAGACGGGGCCTGACGCATGAATCACGCGCTACGAGGCGTCGATCAAGGAGATCAGACGGCCTCGTCCTCGACGAGGAGGTTGCGGGTGCGGTTGGCGTCCAGCGGGATGCCGGGGCCCATCGTGGTGGTGACGGTCGCCTTCTTGATGTAGCGGCCCTTGGCGGCGGACGGCTTGAGGCGGTTGATCTCCTCGAGCGCCGCGGCGTAGTTCTCCACGAGCTTGGTCTCGTCGAAGGAGACCTTGCCGATGATGAAGTGGAGGTTCGCGTGCTTGTCCACGCGGAACTCGATCTTGCCGCCCTTGATGTCGGTGACAGCCTTGGCGACATCCGGGGTGACGGTGCCGGTCTTCGGGTTCGGCATCAGACCACGCGGACCGAGCACGCGGCCGAGGCGGCCGACCTTGCCCATGAGGTCCGGGGTGGCGACGACGGCGTCGAAGTCCAGACGGCCCTTGGAGACCTCGTCGATCAGTTCGTCCGAGCCGACGATGTCGGCGCCGGCGGCTTCCGCGGCCGCAGCACGGTCACCGGTCGCGAAGACCAGGACCCGGGCGGTCTTACCGGTGCCGTGCGGGAGGTTCACGGTGCCACGGACCATCTGGTCGGCCTTGCGCGGGTCGACACCCAGACGCATGGCGACCTCGACGGTCGCGTCGAACTTGACGGAGGTGGTCTCCTTGGCGAGACGGACGGCCTCGAGGGGGGCGTACACGCGCTCCCGGTCGATCTTCGCGTCCGCGTTGCGAAGAGTCTTGCTGCGCTTCACTTCTGCTCCTGATGCAGTGGGTGGAGTCGTGGTGCGGACCAGCGCCTGGTCCTGCCACGGGTGGTGCCTGAAGGGCTGGGATCAGCCCTCGACCGTGATGCCCATGGAACGGGCGGTGCCGGCGATGATCTTCGACGCGGCGTCCAGGTCGTTGGCGTTCAGGTCGGGCATCTTGGTGGTGGCGATCTCGCGGACCTGCGCCTCGGTGATCTTGGCGACCTTGGTCTTGTGCGGCTCGCCGGAGCCCTTCTCCACGCCCGCGGCCTTCAGGATGAGCTTCGCGGCCGGCGGGGTCTTGGTGACGAAGGTGAAGGAACGGTCTTCGTAGACCGTGATCTCCACCGGCACGACCATGCCACGCTGCGACTCGGTCGCGGCGTTGTAGGCCTTGCAGAACTCCATGATGTTGACGCCGTGCTGGCCCAGCGCGGGGCCGACCGGCGGGGCCGGGTTTGCGGCGCCGGCGCTGATCTGGAGCTTGATAAGCCCCGTGACCTTCTTCTTCTTGGGAGGCATGCTCTCTCCGGGTCCTAGTGAGAGGTGTTTCGCCGATCCATCCGGTCATCCGGATGGAGGCATACCGCACCACGATAACGGGTATCGTCGTGCGGCCAAAAACCGAGCAGGTCAGACCGGCTGTGAGCCCGTCTGACCTGGTCGGTTTGGCTGGTGGTCCGGAAGAACCTAGTTCTTCTGGATCTGGTCGAAGCTCAGCTCGACCGGGGTCTCGCGGCCGAAGATCTCGACGAGGCCCTTGACCTTCTTCGAGTCGGCGTTGATCTCGTTGATCGTCGCCTGCAGCGTCGCGAACGGGCCGTCGGTGACGGTGACGGAGTCGCCCACCTCGAAGTCCAGCACCTGGACCTCGACCTTGCGGGACGGCGCCGGCTTGCCCTCGGCCGCTGCGGCCTCCTTGGCGGCCTTCTCCTCGGCCTCCGGGGCGAGCATCTTGACGATCTCGTCCAGCGTCAGCGGGTAGGGGTCGTAGGCGTTGCCGACGAAGCCGGTGACACCCGGGGTGTTGCGGACGACGCCCCAGGACTCGTTCGTCAGGTCCATGCGCACGAGAACGTAGCCCGGGAGCTTGTTCTGGCGGATGGTCTTGCGCTCGCCGTTCTTGATCTGGGCGACCTCTTCCTGCGGCACCTCGGCCTGGAAGATGAAGTCCTCGACGTTCAGCGAGACGGCACGCTGTTCGAGGTTGGTCTTCACGCGGTTCTCGTAGCCCGCGTAGGTGTGGATGACGTACCACTCGCCGGGCAGGCCACGGAGCTCGTCGCGGAGGGCGGCCACCGGGTCGACCGGCTCCTGCTCCTCGTCCTCGTCGACCTCGGCGGTGGCCTCGGCGTCCTCTTCGGTGTGCACCGCGGCCTCTTCGGCGGGCTCGCCGGCGGCAGCGTCCTCGGCGTCGAGCTCGTCGACCTCGTCGACGCCCTCGACGATCTCAAGCGCGGTGTCGTCGCCCTCGACCTCGGCCGAGGCAGCCGCGTCCACGTCGGCCGCTGCCGTCTCGGCGGAGTCGGCGGCGTCGTTCAGGTTCGGGTCAGACACGGTGGCTGCTTCTTCCTGGCTTCAAGGGGTTGAACATGCGAAACGGGCGCCCGCTGAGGCGCCCTCCGCGGGATCAGCCGAAGACGTACCCGACGACTCGGTTGATTCCCAAGTCAATCACGGTTACGAGACCGATGATGATGACAACAAAGACGATCACCACGCTGGTGTACGTCGACAGCTGGCTACGCGTGGGCCAGACGACCTTGCGGAGTTCCGCCACGACCTGGCGGTAGAAAAGCGCGAGACGCGCGAAGGGGCCCTTCTTGCCGCGCTTGCCGCCACGGCGGGGCTTCTTCTGGGATTCCGCGGTTTCGTCCTCGGAACGACCGCGCTCAGGCATGTCGATGGAGCCCAGGGCGTCCGTCACTCGTCCTCACCTGAATCCGGGTCGTGGCCGTGCCGCGCCCGGTTGAGCCGCACGGCGGTGCATTTCATACGTACGCGTGCACGCACTGCGGTGGAGAGTGCGTGTAGCAGGGCCGGAGGGACTTGAACCCCCAACCGCTGGTTTTGGAGACCAGTGCTCTACCAATTGAGCTACGACCCTTTGTGGTTCCCCCAACCTACCGCATGCGGCCGACTGCACTAAGTGCGTGAGCCGCGGCGACCTGTTGGGAGCCAACGGTCAGCGAGTGTACGTGGTTCGGAGCCGGGCGTCGAACAGGATCCTCCCGGGTGGTGCCCGCAAACCCGTGTACCGGGCTCCTCAGGGGTCTGCAACGATGCATATATGAGCGCTGCAACCCCTTCCGCATCGTCCCCCACCGACCGCCGGGTCTCGGCCCGTGTCGGTTCGATCTCCGAGTCCGCCACCCTCGCCGTCGACGCCAAGGCGAAGGCCCTCAAGGCGGCCGGACGCCCGGTGATCGGCTTCGGCGCCGGTGAGCCCGACTTCCCCACGCCCGACTACATCGTCGAGGCGGCGATCGAGGCCTGCCGCAACCCGAAGTACCACCGCTACACCCCGGCCGGCGGCCTCCCCGAGCTCAAGACCGCGATCGCCGCGAAGACGCTGCGCGACTCCGGCTACGAGATCGAGGCCGCGAACGTCCTGGTGACGAACGGCGGCAAGCAGGCCATCTACGAGGCGTTCGCCGCGATCCTCGACCCGGGCGACGAGGTCATCGTCCCCGCCCCGTACTGGACCACCTACCCCGAGTCGATCCGGCTCGCGGGCGGTGTGCCGGTCGACGTCGTCGCCGACGAGACCACCGGGTACCGCGTGACCGTCGAGCAGCTGGAGGCGGCCCGTACGGACCGCACCAAGGTGCTGCTCTTCGTGTCGCCGTCGAACCCGACCGGCGCGGTCTACACCCGCGAGCAGGTCGAGGCGGTCGGCCGCTGGGCCGCCGAGCACGGCCTGTGGGTGCTGACCGACGAGATCTACGAGCACCTGGTCTACGGCGACGCCGAGTTCTCGTCGCTGCCGGTGGTCGTGCCCGAGCTGCGCGACAAGTGCATCATCGTCAACGGCGTGGCGAAGACGTACGCGATGACCGGCTGGCGGGTGGGCTGGGCGATCGGCCCCAAGGACGTCATCAAGGCCGCCGCGAACCTCCAGTCGCACGCCACGTCCAACGTCTCCAACGTCGCCCAGGCCGCGGCCATCGCGGCGGTCTCCGGCGATCTGACGGCCGTCGAGGAGATGAAGGTCGCCTTCGACCGCCGCCGTCGCACGATCGTGCGGATGCTCAACGAGATCGACGGCGTGCTGTGCCCGGAGCCGGAGGGCGCGTTCTACGCCTACCCGTCGGTCAAGGAGCTCCTGGGCAAGGAGCTCCGCGGCAAGCGCCCGCAGAGCAGCGTCGAGCTGGCCGAGCTGATCCTGGAGGAGGCCGAGGTGGCCGTCGTCCCGGGTGAGGCCTTCGGCACCCCCGGCTACCTGCGGCTTTCCTACGCGCTCGGCGACGAGGACCTGATCGAGGGCGTGTCGCGCCTCCAGAAGCTCCTGGCCGAGGCCAAGTAGGACACCAGCCCCACTGGACACCAGCCACCGAGCGATGGCGAACGGGCCCCGTTGTTCCGGGGCCCGTTCGCGCGTTCCACCGGACACCCCTTCGGGAAAGGCCCTACCGGCGCACCGCCCGATGCGGCAAGATCTTGGGATGGAGAGCATTCGTGCCCACGGTGAAGCCGCTGTTCGAGACCTGCGCCGCTTGCCGAAGGCCCATCTGCACCTGCACTTCACCGGCTCGATGCGGTCCGCGACCCTGCTGGAACTCGCCGACAAGTACGGCGTCCACCTGCCGGAGGCGCTGCGGGGCGGGGAACCGCCGCAGCTGAGAGCCACGGACGAGCGCGGCTGGTTCCGCTTCCAGCGGCTGTACGACATCGCGCGGTCGTGTCTGCGGGAGCCCGAGGACATCCGGCGGCTGGTCCACGAGGCCGCCGAGGAGGACGTCCGCGACGGGTCGCGCTGGCTGGAGATCCAGGTCGATCCGACCTCGTACGCGCCGAGGCTGGGCGGGCTGATCCCGGCCCTGGAGATCATCCTGGACGCGGTGCGCAGCGCCTCCCGGGACACCGGGCTCGGCATCCGCGTCGTGGTCGCCGCGAACCGCATGAAGCACCCGCTGGACGCCCGCACACTGGCGCGTCTCGCGGTGCGCTACGCCGACCAGGGCGTGGTCGGTTTCGGGCTGTCCAACGACGAACGCCGGGGTTTCGCCCGGGACTTCGACCGCGCCTTCGCCATCGCCCGGGAGGGCGGTCTGCTGGCGGCGCCGCACGGCGGGGAGCTGTCGGGTCCGGCGAGCGTCCGGGACTGCCTGGACGATCTGCACGCCGGCCGGGTGGGGCACGGCGTACGGGCCGCGGAGGACCCCGTGCTGCTGAGCCGGCTGGCCTCGCGCGGGGTGACCTGCGAGGTGTGCCCGGCGTCGAATGTGGCGCTCGGAGTCTACGAGAAGCCGGAGGACGTACCGCTGCGGACGCTCTTCGACGCGGGCGTGCCGATGGCGCTGGGCGCGGACGATCCGCTGCTGTTCGGCGCGCGGCTGGCCGCGCAGTACGAGATCGCCCGTACCGCGCACGGCTTCACGGACGACGAGCTGGCCGAACTGGCCCGGCAGTCGGTCCGCGGCTCGCGCGCCCCGCAGGACGAGCAGCAGCGGCTGCTGGCGGAGATCGACGGCTGGCTGGGCGCGTAGCGGCCCGGGGGCGCCTGGGAGGGCCCCCGGGCCCCGTCACGCGCTCCTAGAGGCTGACGCCGACCGTCACCGGCTCGTTGACGAGCGTGACGCCGAAGGCCGCGTGGACGCCGTCGCGGACCTCGCGGGCCAGGGCGAGCAGGTCCTCGGTGGTCGCCCTGCCGCGGTTGGTGAGCGCGAGGGTGTGCTTGGTGGAGATGCGGGCCGGGCCGCTGCCGTAGCCCTTGGTGAAGCCCGCCCGGTCGATGAGCCAGGCGGCGGACGTCTTCACCAGGCCCTCGCCGGCCGGGAAAGCGGGCGGGGCGACGTCGGAGCCGAGGCGGTCCTGCACGCGCCGGAGGAAGACGGCGTGCTCGGCCTCGGTGAGGATCGGGTTGGTGAAGAACGAGCCGGCCGACCAGGTGTCGTGGTCCTCGGGGTCCAGCACCATGCCCTTGCCGGCGCGGAGCGCCAGAACGGTCTGCCGGGCGACGGCGGCCGGGACCCGGTCACCGGCCTCGACGCCGAGGGCGCGGGCGGTCTCGGCGTACTTCAGGGGCGCGGAGAGCCCGTCCGCGTCCTCCAGGGCGAAGCGCACCCGCAGCACCACGAACCGGTCGGGGTGCTCCTTGAAGCGGCTGTGGCGGTACGAGAAGCCGCACTCCTCGTTCGGGAGGGTGACGGTCTCGCCGGCCCGGCGGTCGTAGGCGACGACCTCGGTGATCGTGGCGGAGACCTCCTGGCCGTACGCGCCCACGTTCTGGATCGGGGTGGCGCCCGCCGATCCGGGGATGCCGGCCAGGCACTCCACACCGGCCAGTCCGGCCTCGACCGTACGGGCGACCGCGTCGGACCAGTTCTCACCGGCGGCGAGCGTGAGGGCCGTGCCGTCGAGCGCGAAGCCGCGGGTGGCGATGCGCAGGGCCGTGCCGTCGAAGCCCTTGTCGCCGATCACGAGGTTGCTGCCGCCGCCGATGATCAGCAGCGGGGTCCCGGCTTCGTCGGCCGCGCGGACCGTCGCGATCACCTCGTCGTCGGTGGTGGCCGTGACGAGGCGGGTCGCCGGTCCGCCGAGGCGGAAGGTGGTCAGCGGGGCGAGGGGGGCGTCGTGGAGTTCCTGCACGCGCCCAAGGGTACGGGGGCGGTCCGGCCGCGCTCGGCCGACCGCCCCCGCGAGGGGCGACTCAGGCGAGCCGGACCACGGCGCGGGACATGCCCAGCACCTTCTGGCCCGCGCTCATCGCGGTGAGGTCGACGCGGACCGTACGGTCGTCGTCGTCCAGCTTGGCGGCGACCTTGGCGCTGACCTCGATCAGCGCGCCGGTCTCGTCGTTGGGGACGACGACGGGCTTGGTGAAGCGCACGCCGTACTCGGCGACCGCGCCCGGGTCACCGGCCCAGTCGGTGACCACCCGGATCGCCTCGGCCATGGTGAACATGCCGTGGGCGATGACGTCCGGCAGGCCGACCTCCTTGGCGAACTTCTCGTTCCAGTGGATCGGGTTGAAGTCACCGGAGGCGCCCGCGTACCGGACGAGCGTGGCGCGGCTCACGGGGAAGCTCTGCGCCGGGAGTTCGGTACCGACCTCGACCTCGTCGTAGGAAATCTTGGCGGTCATCTCAGGCCTCCTTCGCGGCGCGGGCCACCAGCTTGGTGAAGGCGGTCACGACGTGTTCGCCGGCTTCGTCGTGCACCTCACCGCGGATGTCGATGATGTCGTTGCCCGCCATGGTCTTGATGGCCTCGATGGTGGAGGTGACGCTCAGCCGGTCCCCGCTGCGCACCGGCCGGGTGTAGGCGAACTTCTGGTCGCCGTGCACCACCCGGCTGTAGTCCAGACCCAGTTGCGGATCCTCGACGACCTGGCCGGCCGCCTTGAAAGTGATCGCAAACACAAAAGTCGGCGGCGCGATCACCTCGGAGTGGCCGAGTGCCTTGGCCGCGTCGGCGTCCGTGTAGGCGGGGTTGGTGTCACCGATCGCCTCGGCGAACTCGCGGATCTTTTCCCGGCCGACCTCGTACGGGTCGGTGGGCGGGTACGTGCGTCCGACAAAAGACTGGTCGAGCGCCATGGGCTCGCAACCTCCCTGTACTGATGGTGATAACGCCGTGAGGCCGCCCCCACGAATGGGGACGGCCTCACGGACGAGCCTGTGTTATCGCGTCTCGCGGTGCGCGGTGTGCGAGTTGCAACGGGGGCAGTGCTTCTTCATCTCAAGACGGTCCGGGTCGTTACGCCGGTTCTTCTTGGTGATGTAGTTCCGCTCCTTGCACTCCACGCAGGCCAGCGTGATCTTCGGGCGGACGTCGGTGGCAGCCACGTGAGTGCTCCTTGGACGGACGGGTGGTCGGATTAACGCATAAAAGAGTAGCCGATCGGAGGACCGACCCCACAATCGGCTACTGTCAGTAGCGGTGACCGGACTTGAACCGGTGACACAGCGATTATGAGCCGCTTGCTCTACCGACTGAGCTACACCGCTGTGATGCAAGAGTCCCTCGCCCGAAGGCGAGGTACCTCACACATCAGAGCCCCAATACGGAATCGAACCGTAGACCTTCTCCTTACCATGGAGACGCTCTGCCGACTGAGCTATTGGGGCGAGCGATGAAGACATTACACGGCCCGCCGCCAAACGTGAAATCCGTATCCGGGCCGTGCCCCAACGGCCTCGCACACCACACCGGTACGACTATTTCGCGCCTGCACGAAGCTCTCCGACCAGCGCCCTAGGCTCGGAAGAACGCTGCGTGATCTTGCACGCCGGTGGCTTCGAGGAGCGCGATGTCCGACAGCAGTTCGCCGCAGCCCCAGCCGGGGAAGCCCGGCGGCGCCGGCCGCTACGCCAGGGCGGACAGCGGCGCACTGGTGCTGTGCGGCGCGCGGCTCGCCGATGGCCGGACGGTGGACGTACGGCTCGACGGCGGACGCATCGAGGCCGTCGGGACGGCCGGCAGCCTCGCCCCGCAGGGCGCCCGCGTCGACCTCGCCGGCTATCTCCTGCTCCCCGCCCCCGCCGAACCGCATGCGCACTGCGACACCGCCCTGACGGCGGACTCCGACGGCCCCGCCTCCGGCTCCCCCGAGGACGTCCAGCGGCGGACCACCGAGGCGGCGCTGCTGCAGCTCGGGCACGGCGCCACCGCTTCGCGCAGTCACGTGCGGATCGGTGACGTCCAGGGCCTGCGTTCGCTGGAGGCGGTGCTGCAGGCCCGCAGATCGCTGCGCGGGCTGGCCGACCTGGCGGCGGTCGCGGTGCCGCGGGTGCTGACCGGGGTGGCCGGGGCGGACGGGCTGGCGATGCTGCGGGACGCCGTGAAGATGGGCGCCTCGGTCATCGGCGGCTGCCCGGATCTCGACCCCGACCCGGCCGGGTACGTCGAGACGGTCCTGGAGCTGGCCGGGGAGCACGGCTGCCCGGTGGATCTGCACACCGACGGCGACGATCCGGCGCGGCTGGCGCGGTTCGCAGCGATGTCCGGCGGGCTGCGGCCGGGCGTCGCCCTCGGGCCGTGCGCCGGGATGGCCCGGATGCCGCGGAGCGTGGCGGCGCGGGTCGCCGAGCAGTTGGCGGCCGCCGGGGTCGCCGTGGTGTGTCTGCCGCAGGGCGACTGCGCGGGCCTGGAGCGCTACGGCTCGCGGGTGTCACGGCCGGCGCCGGTACGGCTGCTGCGGGCGGCCGGGGTGCGGGTGGCGGCGGGCAGCGGGGCGCTGCGGGACGTGGCGAACCCGGTGGGGCGGGGCGATCCCCTGGAGGCCGCGTACCTGCTGGCGTCCCTGGGGGAGGCCACGCCGGAGGCGGCGTACGAGACGGTGAGTTCGGCGGCGCGGGCGACGCTGGGCCTGCCGGAGGTACGGGTCGAGGCGGGCTTTCCCGCGGAGCTGCTGGCGGTGCGCGGGGAGCGGATCGCCGGGGTGCTCTCGCTGGCCTACAGCCGGATCGTGATCCACCGCGGGCGGGTGGTCGCCCGGACCAGCGCGGTGCGGGAGTACTGCGACTCGGCGGCCGAGGTGGCGCTGGAGCTGCCGCGCCAGTCGCAGCGCTGAGCCACGGCGGCGAGAAGCCGCCGGCCCCCGGCCGGTCCCGCGCACGGCGGCGGCCCTTCGGCGTACGGTCGGGATCATGCGCATTGTCATCGCAGGTGGACATGGTCAGATCGCGCTGCGGCTGGAGCGGTTGCTCGCCGGGCGCGGGGACGAGGTCGCGGGCATCGTCCGTCGGCCGGAGCAGGCCGGTGATCTGCTGGCCGCGGGAGCCGAGCCGGTGGTCTGCGACCTGGAGTCGGCCTCGGTGGAGGACGTCTCCCGGCACATGGAGGGCGCCGATGCGGCCGTCTTCGCGGCGGGTGCGGGACCCGGCAGCGGCGTCGAACGCAAGGACACGGTGGACCGCGGCGCGGCGCGGCTCTTCGCGGACGCGGCCGAGGCGGCGGGCGTACGGCGCTTCCTCGTCGTCTCCTCGATGGGCACGGACCGCGAGCCCCCCGCGGGCACCGACCCGGTCTTCGCCGCCTACCTGCGGGCCAAGGCCGCCGCGGACACGGACATCCGCTCCCGCGCCGGCCTGGACTGGACGATCCTGCGGCCCGGCCGGCTGACGGGCGACCCCGGAACGGGCCGGGTGACGCTGGCCGACGCCACCGGCCGCAGCGAGGTCCCCCGCGACGATGTCGCGGCCACCCTGATGGCGCTGCTCGACGAACCGGCCACCATCGGCCGGACGTTGGAGCTGATCGGCGGGGATGTGCCGGTGGTGGACGCGGTGCGGGCGGTCGCGGTGGCCCAGCGGGGGTAGGGCGCCCGCCGGGGCGCGGGGAGCACGGAACGAGACGGTCCCCGATCTGCGATTCGCGGATCGGGGACCGCTCCCCTGCCTCACGGCCTGTGGCGGCGCCGGGGTCGCGCCTGCGGGAGAAGCGAGCCGGCTCGGCGGCGCCGCGAACTCCCGGTGTCAGTAACGCAGCAGGGCGGCGACGCCGTCCGTACAGCGCATCGGGGGGAGGATCTCGGTGAACGAGGCGCCGCCGAGGACCGCCGAGCGCAGCAGGAGCGGCGCCGCCGGGGCGCTGAAAGCCGCCGTGTCCCCGCCCAGCGCCGCCGGCTCGGTGCCCAGGGCGCGTGGGTCGCGGCGGGAGGCGAACAGGACGGGGTCCCCACTGCGGTCGGCGGCCAGCAGCAGCGTCTCCACCCGGCCCTCGGCCAGGGCCTCCTTGACCGCCGGAATGCCCTGGAGCGCCCTGCCGCCGGACAGCTCCGCCTCCAGACGTTCCAGCACGGCACGGTGACGGGCGGCCATGACGTCGTGCATGGATCAGGGCGCGACAGAGTGGGACGGAGTGTTGTGCGTCACCTGGGGCGACTTCCGGGAGCGGAAATGACGAAGGGGCCCGTGACCAGCTTTTACGCTGGTCACGGGCCCCTTCACCACCTGTGGCGGCGCCAGGATTCGAACCTGGGAAGGCTGAGCCGGCAGATTTACAGTCTGCTCCCTTTGGCCGCTCGGGCACACCGCCTGGGTTTGCTGCCGGGAGAGCCGCTGTGGGGCGGTGCTCCGTGGCAACGACGTAAACCATACCCGATGGCTGGGGGTGGTTCGCCACTCGATTCGGGAGCGCTGGATCTTGGCCGGGTGGCTAGGCTTGGCAGGCGGCCCGGGAAGGGCCGCGCCCCTGACGGATCTACGTACGAGGAGCCAACTCAACATGGCCGACTCCAGTTTCGACATCGTCTCGAAGGTAGAGCGGCAGGAGGTCGACAACGCCCTCAACCAGGCCGCCAAGGAGATCTCGCAGCGCTACGACTTCAAGGGCGTGGGCGCGTCGATCGAGTGGTCGGGCGAGAAGATCGAGATGCGGGCCAACGCCGAGGAGCGGGTGAAGGCCGTGCTCGACATCTTCCAGTCCAAGCTGGTCAAGCGCGGGATCTCACTGAAGGCGCTGGACGCCGGCGAGCCGCAGGCCTCGGGCAAGGAGTACAAGATCTTCGCCTCGATCGAGGAAGGGATCTCGCAGGACAACGCCAAGAAGGTCGCCAAGATCATCCGCGATGAGGGCCCGAAGGGCGTCAAGGCGCAGGTGCAGGGCGACGAGCTGCGGGTCAGCTCGAAGAGCCGGGACGACCTGCAGGCGGTTCAGCAGCTGCTCAAGGGCAAGGACCTGGACTTCGCCCTGCAGTTCGTGAACTACCGGTAGCAGCCCGGCTTTCGGGTGCCACGGGATGGGGCGGCGCGCTTCGGCGTGCCGCCCCACCGGTGTTTCGGGGCGGGGTACGGGAGCGGCCTCACGAGGCGCTCGAGGACGTGCGGAGCTTCATCGAGGCTCTGCCGGGGGCAGCCGGCCGGGTCCGGCGGTGTGCGGCCCCTCGGGGGCCTGTACGGGTCCGAGGGGCGGCGGGCGGTCGGCCGGTGGTCAGCGGGCGGCGAAGGGCTCGTCGGTGGGGACGATGTCGCGGCCCAGGGGCATCAGGGAGACCGGGATCATCTTGAAGTTGGCGATGCCGAAGGGGATCCCGATGATCGTCACGCACAGGGCGAGGCCGGTGATGATGTGCCCCAGGGCCAGCCACCAGCCCGCGAAGATGATCCAGACGACGTTGCCGATCGCCGAGCCGACGCCGGCGTCGTGGCGTACGACGGTCGTCCGGCCGAAGGGCCACAGGGCGTAGCCCGCGATCCGGAAGGACGCGATGCCGAACGGGATGGTGATGATCAGGATGCAGCAGATGACGCCCGCGAGGACATAGCCGAGCGCCAGCCACAAGCCGCTGAGGACCAGCCAGAGGACGTTAAGGATGAACTTCATGATCAACAGCCTTCCACGGGCACGGCGGAGAATGTCACTGCCGTCCTAGACGCGCTGAGCCTGATGAATCGTTGCGTTCATGATGCGTCGGGCGCCCGGTGACGGCCACTGGTCCCGGAGGCGTCAGGGACGGTGGCCCGCCATCTGTTCGAGGCGGGAGATCCGTTCGCGCATCGGGGGGTGGGTCGAGAACAGCCGGGACATGCCGTCGCCCCGGAACGGGTTGGCGATCATCATGTGGCCGGCGGTCTCCAGGCGCGGCTCGGGCGGGAGCGGGAGCTGCCGGGTTCCGGCCTCCAGTTTGCGCAGGGCGGAGGCCAGGGCCAGCGGGTCGCCGGTGAGCTGGGCGCCCGCGGCATCCGCCGCGTACTCGCGCGAGCGGCTGACGGCGAGCTGGATGAGCGAGGCCGCGACCGGCCCGAGGATCATGATCAGCAGCATGCCGAGGAGGCCGGGGCCCTCGTCGTCGTCGGAGCGGCCCAGGGGAATCAGCCAGGCGAAGTTGACGAGGAACATCACGACGGAGGCCAGGGCGCCGGCCACCGAGGAGATCAGGATGTCGCGGTTGTAGACATGGCTGAGCTCATGGCCGATCACACCGCGCAGCTCGCGTTCGTCGAGCAGCTGGAGGATGCCGTCGGTGCAGCAGACCGCGGCGTTGCGGGGGTTGCGGCCGGTGGCGAAGGCGTTGGGCGCCTGGGTCGGGGAGATGTACAGGCGCGGCATGGGCTGGCGGGCGGTGGTGGAGAGCTCGCGGACCATGCGGTAGAGCTGTGGCGCCTCGAACTCGCTGACCGGGCGGGCGCGCATCGCCCGCAGGGCCAGTTTGTCGCTGTTCCAGTAGGCGTAGGCGTTGGTGCCCAGGGCGACGACGACGGCGATGATCAGGCCCGTACGGCCGAACAGGCTGCCGATGACGATGATGAGGGCGGACAGTCCCCCGAGGAGGACGGCGGTCCTGAGCCCGTTGTGCCGGCGGTGCACGGTACGCCCTCCAAGCGGTGCGGCAGGGGAACCCTGTGCTGCGTTTCTCCACTCTCCAGTGGATCCTTACTCACTGGTCAACGCGAGATGAACGAGCCTGGTTCCCTTGTGCACGCGCGGCGCACCGGGCGGGCACGCGGCCGCGCCCGGTGGGGCGTAGTGCAATACGGGTGAGGTGGCGGCCGTCGGTGGGCAGGTGTGCGGGCCGGTGGGCCCGTCAGAGCAGCGCCCCGGAGGCGAACCGCAGGACGAGCTGCGGAGCGCCGGAGAGGGCGAGGCCGAGGACGGTGGCGAGCGCGATGGCGGTGGCGAGGGGGGCCGGGATCGCGGCGTGGACCGGGGGCCCCGCGGGTGCGGCCTCGGGGGCCCCGGTGGCCGCCGCGTCTGGGGCGCCCGCGGTGTCCTCGGCGCCCCGGAAGAGGACCGTGGTCCACTGCAGGTAGTAGTAGAGCGCGATCACGACATTGACCGCCATGATCACGGCGAGCCAGGCCAGACCCGCGTCGACGGCCGCGGAGAAGACCGTGACCTTGGCGAACAGGCCGATGATGCCCGGCGGCAGACCGGCGAGGCAGAGCAGGAAGAAGCCGAGGGCGAGCGCCACGACGGGACGCCGGTGGTACAGGCCCCGGTAGTCGGTGATGCGGTTGGCGGGGCGGGTGCGGGCCACCAGGGCCGCGACGGCGAAGGCGCCGAGGTTCACGGCCGCATACATCAGGGCGTAGGCGACGGTGGAGCCGATGGCGCGCCCCGGGTCGTCCACGTAGCCCGCCGCCGCGATCGGGACCAGGAGGTAGCCGGCCTGGCCCACCGAGGACCAGGCGAGCAGGCGTACGGCGCTGTGCGCGCGGCGGGGGTCCTGGCGCAGGGCCGCGACGTTGCCGACGGTCATGGTGAGCGCGGCGAGGACGGCCAGGGCCGGGCCCCAGACGTTCGCGTACGAGGGGAAGCCCTGGACCGTGACGAGGATCAGGCCGGAGAAGCCGACGGCCTTGCCCACCACGGAGAGGTAGCCGGCGATGGGGAGCGGCGCGCCGACGTAGGTGTCCGGCACCCAGAAGTGGAACGGGGCGGCGGCGGTCTTGAAGGCGAAGCCGACCAGGGTGAGGGCGACGCCGGCGCTCGCCAGGGTGGCCAGCCGCGGGTCGGGGAGGGCGGTGAGGGCGTGCGCCACCCGGGAGAGGTGCAGGCTGCCGGTGGCCGCGTACAGGAAGCTCACGCCGAGCAGCATCACGGCGGTGGCGGCCACCGAGGACAGGAAGAACTTGAGGGCGGCCTCGGAGGAGAGCCGGTCGCCGCGCCGCAGTCCGACCAGCGCGAAGGCGGGCAGTGAGGCGACTTCGAGGGCGATGACCAGGGTGGCCAGGTCCCGGGAGGCGGGCAGCAGGGCGGCGCCGGCCGCCGAGGAGAGCAGCAGGAACCAGTACTCGCCGGCGGGCAGGTCCTGATCCTTGAGGATGTCGATGGACAGCAGGGCGGTCAGCAGCGCCCCGCCGAGCACCAGGAACTGGATGACCAGGGCGAACGGGTCGGCCGCGTAGCTGCACACGTCCGGGTGGGCGGGCAGGCAGAAGGTGCGGCGGTCGCCGTCCAGGAGGGGCAGCAGGGACAGCGCGGCGAGCGCGAGGCCCGCCGTCGCGATCCAGCCCAGCAGCGGCTTGCGGGCGGCCGGGAGGAAGAGGTCGGCGACGAGGACGACCAGGCCGACGGCCGCGGCGACGGTGGGCGGCGCGAGGGCGAGCCAGTCGACGGACTGGACCAGGGAGGTCACCGTGCTCATCACTTACCGCCTCCGAGGAGCTGCTGGACGGCCGGGTCGCTGAGGCCGAGGAGGGCCGCGGGCCACAGTCCGGCGAGGACGGTGAGGACGGCGAGGGGGGTCCAGGCCGCGTATTCGTAGCGCGCGAGGTCGGGGACGACGGGGGCGGGCGCGGCCGGGACCACGGTGGCCGCCTCGGCCGCCGTCGCGGTGCCCTCCTCGACCGCCGGGACGGCTTCGACGGCCGCCGGGGTGCCGCCCATGCAGACGCGGCGGACGACGAGCAGCAGATAGGCGGCGGTCAGCAGGGTGCCGAGGCCGGCCAGTGCCATGAAGGTCAGGAAGGCGGGGCGGCTGAGGCCGGCGGCGGGCCGGAAGGCGCCGAACATCGCCAGCATCTCGCCCCAGAAACCGGCCAGCCCGGGGATGCCCAGCGAGGCGACCGCCCCGAAGGCGAGCAGGCCGCCGAAGCGGGGGGCCTTGCCGTAGAGGGCGGCGCCGGTGCTGCCCGCAAGGGTGTCGAGGTCAGTGCTGCCGTAGCGGTCCTTGAGCGCGCCGACCAGGAAGAAGAGCAGGCCGGTGATCAGGCCGTGGGCGATGTTGGCGAACAGCGCGCCGTTGACGCCGGTGGGGGTCATGCTGGCGATGCCGAGCAGGACGAAGCCCATGTGGCCGACGGAGCTGTAGGCGATCAGGCGCTTGAGGTCGCCCTTGGCGCCCTTGCGTACGAGGGCGAGGCAGGCGAGCGAGCCGTAGATGATGCCGATGGCGGCCAGCGCGGCGAGGTACGGCGCGAAGGTGTGCATGCCCTCGGGCGTGATGGGCAGCGCGATCCGCACGAAGCCGTACGTGCCCATCTTCAGCAGGACGCCGGCCAGCAGCACCGAGCCGACGGTGGGAGCGGCGGTGTGCGCGTCCGGCAGCCAGCTGTGCAGCGGCCACAGCGGGGACTTGACGGCCAGTCCGATGCCGACCGCAAGCACCGCCAGGAGCTGAACGGTGTGGCTGAGCTGGGCTTTCGGGCCGTTGTCAGTGGCGAGTGCCACCATGTCGAAGGTGCCGGATTTCACGCCGATGAGGAGGAGGCCGAGCAGCATCACGACGGAGCCGAGCAGCGTGTAGAGGATGAACTTCCAGGCCGCCGCCTGCTTCCCCGCGCCGCCCCAGCGGGCGATGAGGAAGTACATCGGGATGAGGACCATCTCGAAGGCGAGGAAGAAGAGCATCAGGTCGAGGACGGCGAAGGTGGCGAGGGTGCCGGCCTCCAGAGTGAGCAGCAGCGCCACGAATGCCTTGGGGGACGGGCCCGTCGGCATGTGGAAGTAGCTGTAGAGCGCGCAGAGGAAGGTCAGCAGCGCGGTCAGGACGACGAGGGGGAGCGAGATGCCGTCGACGCCGAGGTGGATGCGGATGTCCAGCGCCGGGATCCAGCTGATGTCGGTGGTGGCCTGCATACGGGCCGGGTGGTCGTGGTCGAAGCCGACGGCCAGCGCGAGGGCGGCGGCGAGCACGACACCGGTGGCGGTCACGCCGTGGCGCAGTACGGCCTGGTCGGGGTTGCGGCCCCGGAGGCCGGGAGGCGCGGGGAACAGGGCGCCGACCGCACCCAGCAAGGGGAGGACGACGACCGCCGCGAGGAGGTACTGCAGAACGGTGGGGTTCACGGGTCAGGCCCTCCTGCGGGTTTCGGCTCCGGCGGGCCCGGCCGTGAGGGGCATCGGCGGGGGGTGCGGGGTGCGTGCACCAGGGGTGTGCGGCATCGGTCAGGCTCCCGTACCCGTAGCGACGAGGACGGCGGCGACGGCCAGGACGAGCGAGCCCGCGAGCAGCGCGCCGAGGTAGGTCTGCACATTGCCGGTCTGGGCGCGGCGGACCGCGGCGCCCAGCAGGCGGGGGGCGGTGCCCGCGCCGCGGACGTAGGTGTCGACGACCTCGCGGTCGAGGAAGCGGACGAGCGTCGCGGCGGCGCGTACGGGCCGGACGAAGAGCGCGGAGTAGACGGCGTCGAGGTGGAAGCCGACCGCCGCGTGGCGCTGCAGCGGGCCCAGGAGGAGACGGCCGGGGTCGGCCGGGTCCGGGGCACCGGCGTTGTCGCCGTAGGCCGGGGTGTGGATGTCGATGGCCACCTCCTCGGCGACCGCGGGGGTGGCGTCCGGGGCGGCGACGACCGCGCCGAGGGGGAAGCGGGCGGCGAGCGCGGTGGTGTGCCGCCAGGCCGCGTAGGTGACCAGGCCGCCGATCAGGGCGAGACCGGTGCCCAGGACGGAGGTGGCCAGGGTCGGTGCGAGCGAACGCCCGTCGAACCAGTCGGGCAGGAAGGGGGCGGTGAGGCCGAGCCCGACGGTCGGGACGAAGAGCACCCACAGGACGGCGTTCATGGCGACCGGCTGCGGGCCGTGGTCGGGGGCTTCGGCGCCCTTGCCCTTGAAGGCCAGCAGCCACAGGCGGGTGGCGTAGGCCGCGGTGAGGAGGGCGGTGAGCAGTCCGGAGACCAGCACGGTCCAGCCGGCCGCGCCGGGGATGCCGTGCGCCTCGCCGGTGGCGGCGTGTTCGGCGGCGCCCAGGACGGCTTCCTTGGAGAAGAAGCCGGCGAACGGCGGGATCGCGGCGAGCGCGAGCAGCGCCACGGTCACCGTCCAGTAGGCGTCCGGGATGCGCCGGGCCAGGCCGCTCATCCGGGACATGGCGGCCAGCGAGTTGGTGCCGGCGGCGTGAATGATCACGCCGGCGCCGAGGAAGAGGAGGGCCTTGAACGCGCCGTGCGAAAGGAGGTGGAAGACGGCGGCACCGCGGTCGCCGACGGCCAGGGCGCCGAGCATGTAGCCGAGCTGGCCGACCGTCGAATAGGCCAGGACGCGCTTGATGTCGTCCTGCGCCAGTGCGGCCAGTCCCGAGCCGACCATGGTGATCGCGGCCATGACGGCGAGCACGACCAGCGCGGCGGCGGAGGCGGCGAAGACGGGGAGGAGACGGGCCACGAGATAGACACCGGCCGCCACCATCGTCGCGGCGTGGATCAGCGCCGAGACGGGCGTCGGGCCGGCCATCGCGTCCGGGAGCCAGGTGTGCAGCGGGAACTGCGCCGACTTGCCCGCGACTCCGGCGAGCAGCAGCAGCGCGATCAGCGTCGGATGGTCCAGGCCGCCGGCGGCGACGGAGCCGAGGATGCCGGTGATGCGGAAGGTTCCGGCGTCGGCGGCCAGCGCGAAGATGCCGAACAGGAAGGGGACGTCGCCGAGCTTGGTGACGAGGAAGGCCTTGAGGGAGGCGGCGCGGGCGGCCTCGGTCTCCCAGTAGTGGCCGACGAGGAAGTACGAGCAGATGCCCATGACTTCCCAGCCGACCAGCAGCACCATCAGGTCGCCGGTGTAGACGACCAGCAGCATCGCGGCGGTGAAGAGCGAGACCAGCGCGGCGTAGGAGGGGTAGCGCGGGTCGTCGCGCAGATAGCCGGTGGAGTAGATCTGCACACAGGTCGCCACGACACCGACCAGGACGGCCATCAGCGCGGCGAAGCCGTCGATGTGCAGGGCCAGGTCGATCGGGATCGAGCCGGTCGGGGTGAGCCGGGTGGCGACGTCGGTGGCCGGGCCGCCGCCCTGTCCGACGGCGACGGTCACGGTGAGCGCGGCCGCGGCCAGCGTCGGCAGCACGGCCAGCGGCCGGACGAAGCCGGGTGCGCGGCGTCCCAGGAGGAGACCGGCGACGGCCCCGAGGAAGGGCAGGAGGGGAACGAGAACGGCAGTGGTCGTGAGGGTCACGCGGCGGCCTCCGCCGTGGTGTCCGGCTGCGGGTCCCCGTCCGCGGCGCCCGTCGTCTCGGCGAGGTCACGGAGCCGGTCGATGTCGGAGCTGCCGCGGTTGCGGTAGACGAGCAGCACGATCGCCAGGCCGATGCCGATCTCGGCGGCGGCGATGGCGATGGTGAAGAGGGTGAGCGCCTGGCCGGTGTGCAGGGTGTCGCGCAGCCAGACGTCGAAGGCGACGAGGTTGAGGTTGACGGCGTTGAGCATCAGCTCGACGGACATCAGCACCAGGACGGCGTTGCGGCGCGCGAGCACGCCGTACAGCCCCGTGCAGAAGAGGAGGACGGCGAGGACGGCCGGGTAGGCGAGATGCATCAGCGCTGCTCCTCTCGTGGGGCGGGGGTGCGGGCGGCGCCGTTGCGGAGGCCCGCCGCCGCGGACGCGTCCTCCCCCGGCTTGCGGGACAGCACGATCGCCCCGACGAGCGCGGCCAGCAGCAGCACGGACAGCGCCTCGAAGGGCAGCACCCAGTACTGGAAGAGGCTGCGCCCGGAGGCTTCGGCGGAGCCCTGGGCGGCGCCGTCGAGGTTGACCCAGGTGGCGCGGAAGGCGTCTACGACGACCCAGACCAGGGCGGCGGCCGAGGCGAGGGCCACCGCGAGCGCGGCCCAGCGGTTGCCCGAATCGGCGTCCGGGGAGCGGCCGATGGGCGCCCTGGTGAGCATCAGCCCGAAGAGCAGGAGGACGACGACGGAACCGACGTAGATCAGCACCTGCACCCAGGCGATGAACTCGGCCGTCAGGAGGAGGTATTCGACGGCGATCCCGCCGAGTGCGACGACCAGCCAGAGGGCGGCGTGCACCAGCTGCCGGGTGGTGACGGTGATGACGGCCGCGCCGAGGGTGGCGATGCCGACGAGGACGAAGGCGATCTCGACACCGGTGGGCGAGAGGAAGCCCTGGCCGGCTGCGGTGGCGGCGAGCGTCACGTGCCCTCCCCTGAGGTGTCCGGTCGGTCCTGGTCCGCGGGCTGCCCCTCGGTCCGGTCCGCGGCCCGGGCCGCCTCGGCGTCGGCCTGCTGCTGGGCGGCGAGCTTGTCCGCCGCCTTACGTGCGGCGGCGAGTTCCTTGGGCTCCTCGGCCGCCGGGTCGAGCGCCGGCGGTTCGGGCACCGTCCACATCCACTCGCGGAGCTTGTCGCGCTCGTGGGTCAGCTCGCGGATGTCCGTCTCGGCGTACTCGAACTCCGGTGACCAGAAGAGCGCGTCGAAGGGGCAGACCTCGATGCAGATCCCGCAGTACATGCACAGCGCGAAGTCGATCGCGAAGCGGTCCAGCACATTGCGGCTGCGCTCGCGGCCTCCGGGGGCGGCCGGCGGCACCGTCTCCTTGTGGGAGTCGATGTAGATGCACCAGTCCGGGCACTCCCGGGCGCACAGCATGCAGACCGTGCAGTTCTCCTCGAACAGGCCGATGACGCCGCGGGTACGGGGCGCGAGGTCGGGCTGGGCGTCCGGGTACTGCGCGGTGACCGATCGTTTCGTCATCGTCCGCAGGGTGACGGCCAGCCCCTTGGCGAGGCCGGAGCCGGGGAAGCTCATGACGAGATCACCACCTTGACGACGCCGGTGAGGGCGATCTGGGCGAGCGAGAGCGGGATGAGGACCGTCCAGGCGAGCTTTTGCAGCTGGTCCTCGCGCAGCCGCGGGTAGGTCACCCGCAGCCAGATGACACCGAAGGCGAGGATCGCGGTCTTCACCAGCGTCCACAGCCAGCCCAGGCCGTCGGCGCCGAACGGGCCGTGCCAGCCGCCGAGGAAGAGGACGGAGGTCAGGGCGCAGAGGACGAGGATGCCGGCGTACTCGGCGAGCAGGAAGAGCGCGAAGCGCAGTCCGGTGTACTCGGTGTACGCACCGAAGATGATCTCCGAGTCGGCGACCGGCATGTCGAACGGCGGCCGCTGCAGCTCGGCCAGCCCCGCGGTGAAGAAGACCACGCCGCCGACGATCTGCCAGGGCACCCACCACCAGTGGAAGGCCTCGACGATGCCGGGCAGGGAGAGCGTGCCCGCCGCCATCGCGACGGAGGCCGCGGCGAGCAGCATCGGCAGCTCGTACGCCAGCAGCTGTGCGGCCGTCCGCAGACCGCCGAGCAGCGAGAACTTGTTGGCCGAGGCCCAGCCCGCCATCAGCGAGCCGAGTACGCCGACGCCCATCACGGCGAGGACGAAGAAGATCCCCGCGTCCAGGGCCTGGCCCACGGCGTTGTGCGGGCCTATCGGGATGGCGACCAGGACCAGGAGGTACGGCAGCAGGGCGACGGCGGGCGCGAGCTGGAAGATCCGCCGGTCGGCGCCGGCCGGAACGATGTCCTCCTTCTGCGCGAACTTCACCCCGTCGGCCACGAGCTGTGCCCAGCCGTGGAACCCGCCCGCGTACATCGGTCCCAGCCGGCCCTGCATATGGGCCATGACCTTGTGCTCGGTCTGCCCGATGACCAGGGGGAAGACCAGGAAGACGACGAAGACGGCGGCGAGGCGCAGCGCGATGTCGAGGGCGTCGCTCATGGGGTGTCGCCTCCTGCCGGGTCTCGGGGGGTGTCCTGTGGGGGCCGGGGGGCGGGGTCCGGGCCGGGGCCGGCTTCGGGGGCGGGCTCCGGGGCTGCTTCGGGCTCCGGATCCGGCTCCGGCTGCGGTGCGGCTGGGGGCTCCGGGGCTGCCTCGTTGGCGTTCCCGGGTCCGGCCTTCGGCTCGTCGGCCGGGGCCTTCGGAGCGTCCGGCGCGGCCTGCTTCTCCTCCGGCTCGGCCTGCTTCTCCGGCTCGTCGAAGGCCGGGCGGGCGTGGTGCCAGGGCGCGTCCGAGGAACGCGGGGCCGTGTCCTTCGCGGGGGCCGTCGCCGGGGTCTTCTCGGCCGGGGTCTCCGTCGACGGAGCCGCCGACTCCGGGACCGCCGTCGCCGGGGTCTCCTCGGCCGCAGTCGCCCCAGAGGTCTCCTCGGTGGCGGCCGGCCCGGACGTCTCCTCGGCCGCGGCCGCCTCCGCGGCCCGCCGCTGCCCGGCCGAGCCCTCGCTCGCCGAACGCGTACGGCGCGCAGGGCTCTCCGGCCGCTCGGGACGTGTCTCGGCGGCCGGGGTCGTGGTCCCCTCGGCGGCCGGGGTCGCAGTCCCCTCCCCCGCCGTCTGCTGGCTGGCCGAGCCCGCGCTCGCGGTCCGCGTACGCCGGGCCGGACGCTCACCCGCGGCCGCACCGGCACCACCGGCGGCACGTGCGCCGCCGGCCGCCCGTGCACCTCGCGCCGGACGCGCCGGTGCGGGCGGCAGCTGGCCCTTCAGCGGGCCCCATTCGTTCGGGTCCGGGACACCGGGGGGCAGCATCTGGCGGCGCTTGGGCCCGCCGTGCGCCGCAGCCTCCCCCGGTTCCTTGGCACCCGGCCAGGCCTTGGCGACCCGCGCCGCCAGCACGAAGTCCTTGCGCAGCGGGTGTCCCTCGAAGCTGTCCGGGAGCAGCAGCGGTACGAGGTGCGGATGGCCGGTGAAGTCGACGCCGAACATCTCGTGGGTCTCGCGCTCGTGCCAGCCCGCGCCCGCGTACACCTCGACGGCGGTGGGCAGCGCGGCCGCGTCGTGCGGCACGGTCGTCCGCACGATCAGCCGGTGGACGGTGCCGGGCCGCGCCACATCGGCGACGTGCACGCAGATCCGGAAGCCGGTGCCGGGCTCGTCGACGGCGCTCAGCCAGTCGAAGTAGCTGCAGCCGAGCGCGTCGCGGGCGGCCGTCAGCGCGGTGAGCCAGCCGTCCACGGGGACGTCGACGGTCAGCACGTCGTACGCCAGCTCGGCCGTGGCCCCCGTACCGAAGATCTCGCTCGCGGGCCGCGGCAGCCAGCCGACGACCGGCTCGGCGACCGGCTGCTCGGGCTGTTCCGCCTGCTCGGGCTGCTCGGGCTGCTCGGGCTGCTCGGGAGTCTCCGGCTGCTGCTGCGGCTGCTCGCTCATCGGGGCTCCTCCCCGGGCGCCTTCGGCTCGTCCGCCGGCTTCGGCGCGGGCGGTGCGACCAGCCCGCTGCGCAGCGCGTCCGCGGAGGGCCGGGCCGTGCCGCCCTTCGCGTACCGCTCCCCCAGCGACTCGCGGGCGATCTTCTCCTGGAGCTTGAGGATGCCCTGCAGCAGCGCCTCCGGACGCGGCGGGCAGCCCGGGACGTACACGTCCACCGGAATGATCTGGTCGACGCCCTTGGTGACCGAGTACGAATCCCAATAGGGGCCGCCGCAGTTGGAGCAGGCCCCGAAGGAGATGACGTACTTCGGCTCGGGCATCTGCTCGTAGAGCCGCTTGACCGCGGGCGCCATCTTGTCGGTGACCGTGCCGGAGACGACCATCAGGTCGGCCTGGCGCGGGCCGGGCGCGAACGGGATCACGCCGAGCCGGATGAAGTCGTGGCGCGCCATGGACGCGGCGATGAACTCGATGGCGCAGCAGGCGAGGCCGAAGTTGAAGACCCAGAGGCTGTAGCGGCGGCCCCAGTTGAGGACCACCTTCATCGGTTCGGGCGCGAGCCGGGCCAGGGTCCCCAGGCGCCGCGGCTCCGGCAGGAACTGCGGGGCGGCGCCCTCGGACGCGGCTGCGGAGCTGTGGGAGGCGGGGGTCACGTCCATTCCAGGACGCCCTTCTTCCATGCGTAGAGCAGGCCGATGGTGAGGAAGCCGAGGAAGATGAACATCTCCACCAGCGTCACACCACCGAAGCCGGGGGCGGCGAAGATCGTCGCCCAGGGGAACAGGAAGATCGAGTCGACGGCGAAGATGACGTAGAGGAAGGCGTACACGTAGTAGCGGACCTGGGTGTGCGCCCAGCCCTCGCCGACGGGGTCCACGCCGCACTCGTACGTCAGCAGCTTCTCGGGCGTCGGCACCACGGGCCGCAGCAGCCGCCCGGCACCGAAGGCCACGGCCACGAAGAGCACCCCGATCACGGCGATGATCCCGACGACCGAGTAGCCCTGGAAATAGTCCGCGGCGACAGTGGTGCGTACGGTCGCGTCCGGCACGTCCGCCCCTCGCTCCCTGACTGCGCTTGTTCAACGACTTCGACGATCTGTACGGACGGGAGTCTAGGCCCTGCCCCGGCCGCGGTGAGCAGCCGCATCGTCGCGGACGGTGGGGTTGTCCCTACTTCGCCCTACCTGGGCGGCGGGCAGCGTAGACGCCGGGGCGAGTTGTCTCAGCGGGTGTCTCACGGATCGGACGCGCGGGACGCTCGGACGCACCGAGGACCGGCGGGCGGTACGGGGCAGACCGGGACGGTACGGGCGAGGTGCCGGGCGCGTGGTCACCGGGGCGGGCCACCGTGGGGGTCGGCGGGTGCGGTGGGGTGGCCTCCGTAGGGCGTGGGATGACCGGGGGCGACAGGCGCTCCGTAGGCGCCGGGCGCTCCGTAGCCGGAGGGCGCTCCGTACGACGTGGGATGGCCCGGCCCTGGGGCGGAGGGGTCGGTGTGCGGCGCGGCAGGGGCCGCGGTGGAGGGGTGGGTGTCCGGTGCGGGCCGGCCGGTGCTGCCGGGTGCCGTCGGTGCTCCGGGGCCCGTGCGCTGCCGGCCCGGTCCGCGCGAAACGGCCCGGTTCATCGCCTCGGCGGCGATCCGCGCGGCCGCCTGCAGCGTCCGCTCGCCGAGCAGCTCCGTACGGATCGCGCCGCCCGCCGCGAGATGGCGGTCGTACGGGAGGGGCAGCACCGTCGCGCCGCCGATGCCCAGATGCTCGGTGGCCTTGCGCACGTCCAGGCCGGAATCGGGCGACACATGGCTGAGAACCACCACCGTCGTCGGCAGCATGCCGGGATGGAGCCCGCCGACCCAGTCCAGGACCGAGCGGGTGGCGGCCACTCCCTCCGGGGTCGCCGGGGAGACCAGGACCCGCGCCTGCGTGGTCACCAGCGCGGTGCGCGCCACCTCGGCGGGCAGCGTCTCGCAGTCCACGACGGTGGTCGCGAAGTACCGGCGCAGCGAGGTCATCACCACCCGGTAGGTGTCGATGTCCAGCCTCGTCCCGATGGCGCCCTGGCTGCCGGGCAGCAGCCAGCCGCCCCCGGGGAACGGGATCAGATAGCCCGTCAGATCCGTGATCAGCATCGACGGGTCCACTATCTGCGCGAGGTCGGTGCCCGACCAGCGGACCTCCCGGGCGCCCAGCCGGTGCGGCAGCGTGCCGAGGGCCGGATCGGCCTCGATGGCCAGCACCGGATCGGCGCGGTAGTGCGCGTAGGTGAGGGCCAGCAGCGCGGCGACGGTGGACTTGCCCGCGCCGCCCCGGATGCTCGTCACGGAGATCTGCCGGCCGGTGGTCACCGGCTGCTGGATGGCGTACGCGGTCTCGGTGACGGCGGCGGTCTCCGCCGCGGGCGACGACGCGATCGCCCGCCGCACGGCCCGCCCCGCCCGCTGTGCGACGGACTCGCCGTGCCGTGGCCGGGACCGCAGAGCGTCCATCTCGGGCGGCATCAGCGGTACCGAGACGGGGGTGGGGCTGGACCTGCGCATCGGGGTGGGCGTGTGGACGGGGGCGGTCCTCTGGAGGGGGGCGACCGTCCCGGCGGGGGCGGGCGTCTGAGCGTCGGAGGCCGGCGCCGGGGCCGGTTCCTGTACGGGCTGTGGCATCGGAGCGGCAGCGGGCAGCGGCCCGACGCCGGGCCCGGGACCGGCGGAGGGCATGGGTCCGGACGCGGGCGCGGGGCCCGCGGCAGGCATGGGACCGGAAGCAGGCACAGGGCCGGGTGCCGTCTGCCCGGCGGGAGCGCCGTCCCGGAACACAGCGGCGCCCCGGAACGCTGCGGCGTCCGGTGTCAGCGGCGGAGCGGACGGCGCCGGCGGGTACCCGACACCGCCGGGGCCCGGCGCGGCGGCGTGCGCGGGCATCGGGGCGGGGCCTCCGGGCGCGGCCGCGGGCCCGGCCGCGGGCCCGGTCCCGGTCGGCTGCGCCGTCGGCGTCACCGGCGTGTCCCACACGGTCGCCCCCTCGGTCACACCCCCGGTCACGTCTTCGGTCGCGCCCTCGCCCGCGGACCTGGGAGCGGGCAGGGGAGCGGACATGGCTTCCTCCGGCGTGTTCGTGGGGCGGGGCGCGATGCGGCCCTCGCCCGTGCCGCCGCCCGATTCCGCGGGCGTTCCCGGCGTCATCGCCGTCCCGCCGAGTGCGCGCGGCAGATCGTGCTGCCGGTCCCCTCGCACCGGTTCACCCGGCCCGCCCGGTCCCCTCGGCCCGCCGGGCCCGTGAGCTCCGCCGGGTTCGTTGGATCCATCCGCTGACATGGTCCCGCGGCCGCCTTTCCGGTTCAGAACGTGTCCAGCAGCCCGGCGTGGACCCCGAACGCCCCGAGGGCGACCAGGATCAGCGCCAGCACGCCGACCGACTCGACGAGGTTCACCAGTCGGCGCAGCCGTACCCGGACGTGCTCGGGCACCCGCACCGCGAGCACCCCGAACGGCAGCACCGCGCCCGCGCACAGCACGGCCAGCGCACCCGCCGGGTCCCCCGGACCCGCCGCCCGGCCAAGCACCAGAGCCACCCCCACGGCCGTGCCGGCCGCCAACAGGGCGACGACCTCGACCGTCAGGGGATAGGCACGCGCACGCGAAAGCAGCACCGGACACAGCAGGGCCGCGGCGGCCACCGACCAGCCGTCACCGGAACCGGCGGACACCACTCCCGCCGCGCCCGCGGAGACCGCCAGGGCGACCGTGGCCGGCGCGAGACCGCGGTGGGTCACGCCGAGCGCGGTCGCCACCTGGTGCCGGCTCACCGGCGCGCCGCCGGAGCGCTGGTCGTCGAGCCGGGTCAGCCCGGCCGCCGTCAAGGCCAGCCGGGGCAGATACCCCAGCACGAGCACCGAGACGACACCGAGTGCGACTCCCGTACGGGCCACGCCGGTCAGCGCCAGTCCGGCCTCCCAGGCCCCCACCGCGAGGGCGACCGTCGCCGCGCCGACGAGCCCGCCGCGCCCCAGCTCCGTGCAGACCCCGAGCAGCGCGAGCGCGGCCGCGACGGTCAGCCCGACGGCCGCGAGCCGCACCGTGCCGGCCGAGGCGCCCTCCCAGGAGGCGAGCACGCCGAGCGCGCAGCCCAGCACGAGCAGGGCGGTGGCCGTCGCACGCTGCCCGAGCCCTCCGGGTCCTCCGGGCCGTACGAGCCGTCCGCCCACGACGCCGCCGGCCGCGGCGAGCACACCGGCGACGCCGAGCCAGAGCGCGGCACGGCCCGCCCCGTACCAACTCGCCGCCGCCACACCGGCCACCAGCGCCAGCGCCACGCCCGCGGCGCCGGCCGTCCAGGTCCGGCTGCGCCGTCCCCAGCGCCCGTCGCGCACCTCCGGTTCGCCGGCGGCCGCGTCCGTGGCGTCGTGCGCCCCCGGAACCGTCGAGGTCTCGTGCTCCGCCACGAGCCGCAGCACCGCCCCGTCGGGCACCCGGGCCGAGGCGAGCGAATCGTCCGGCGAGAGCACCGATCCGTCCGCGGTCACCAGCCGCCGCGCCAGCGGCCCTTCGCCCGGCCAGTCGCCGAGCAGCCGCAGGACGTCCGGCAGCAGCGCGCCGAGGGGTTCCTGCGCGGGGAGCACGAGATCGACCCGTCGCCGCTCGCCCACGAGGGTCACCCGGCCCAGGGAGGTGCGCGACGCGGCCCCCGAATCCATCCCCGAACTCACACTCACCATGCCGACGCGGCCCCCGCGTTGCTGCCAGTAGGACGTGCTCCGGGGGCCCCCCGTGCACCGTCGGCCATCTTGCCGACGATGAACGGCCACCCCCGTACAACCGGCACACACGATACGGCGCGGGTCCGACGGCTTGTCCACAACGGTCAGCGCCGGGCTGCCCGGCGCCGTGTGGGTTCAGCAGGGGCGATGCGGAGGAAAGGTGGGGAAAACCCCACCCGCATCACCCCAGCCACCCCATGGCACGCAACCGCGCGGCCGGGCAGGCTGGGCGCATGACCGAGAGTTCCCGGCCCCGTGCCGCCGATGCCGCTGACGACGCCCCTGACGGTGGCGCACCGCCGCCGCCCGCAAGGCCGCTCAGCGGCGCGACGTGGCGGGAGATCGCGTACCTGCTGTCCAACTTCCCGTTGGGCCTCGTCGGGTTCGTGGTGCTGGTGGTCTGGCTGGCCCTCGGCATCGGGCTGGCCGTCACCGTCATAGGGCTGCCGCTGCTGGCGAGCGGCCTGGTGGCGTGCCGGAAGTACGGGAAGCTGGAACGGGCGCGGGCGCGGGCACTGCTCGGGGTGCGGGTGCCGGAACCGAGTCCGCTGCGGGCCCGGGAACAGGGGTTCCTGCCCTGGCTGTGGATGTGCCTGAAGGACCCGGTCGCCTGGCGGCATGCGCTGTTCACGTTCCTCCGGCTGCCGTGGGCCACGCTCACCTTCGGGCTCACCCTGGTCTCGCTCTTCGTGGCGTGGCCGGCCCTCCCGTGGCTGGCGCGCTGGCTGACGAACGTGGACCGGGCCATGGTGCGCGGACTGCTCTCGCCCTCCGACGAACTGGAGCGGCGGATCGCCGAGCTGGAGTCGGACCGGGCGACGGTCACCGACACCGCGGCGGCCGACCTGCGGCGCATCGAACGGGATCTGCACGACGGCGCACAGGCCCGGCTCGTGGCGCTCGCCATGGGGCTCGGCCTGGCGAAGGAGAAGCTGCTGGAGGGCCGGGCCGACGAGAGCGTCGCGGCGATGGTGGACGAGGCGCACGGCGAGGTGAAGCTGGCGCTGCAGGAGCTGCGGGACCTGGCCCGGGGCATCCATCCGGCGATCCTCACCGACCGCGGACTGGGGCCCGCCCTGGCCTCGCTGGCCGGGCGCTGCACGGTGCCCGCCACGACGGCCGTGGACCTGGCCGAGCGGCCCGCGTCCGCCATCGAGGGCATCGCCTATTTCACGGTCTCGGAGCTGCTGCAGAACATCTCCAAGCACAGTGCGGCGCGGCGGGCGTCCGTGGAGGTGTGGCGGTCGGAGGAGCGGCTGCTGATCCAGGTGACGGACGACGGGAAGGGCGGGGCGCGGCTGGACGGCGGCAGCGGGATGGCCGGGCTCGCCGAGCGGCTGGGGTCGGTGGACGGGCTGTTCGTACTGGATTCGCCGGTGGGCGGTCCCACGCGGGTCACGGCGGAGCTGCCGTGGTGGACCCGGACGGATGCGGGAGCGGGGTCGGGGGCGGGGCCCAAGTCGGGCGCGAGGGCGGCGTCGAAGCCGTCGAAGGCAGCGTCGAAGGCGGCGTCGAGGGCCCGCTGACGGGCCGTCGGGCCGGTAAAGGTGGCGGCGCCCTCGTCGGCCCGGGGGTGGGGAAAACCCCCGGCGAAGACTGCGAAGGGCCTCATGGTGCGGGGGACGCCGGCCGCGGACCCTGGTCACAGCGGAAAGAACCGCCCGGCCCGCGGGCCGGGCGGCGCATCCGACCGGGCAAGGGCCACTTCCGGCAGAACGGACGACGAGACGATGGACACCGCATACGCACCACAGCCCCGCGGCTCCCGTGTGCCCGTGGGGCTGCGCGCCCCGTTCTCCGGACGCACCTGGCGGGAGTTCCTGTACCTCTTCCTCAGCCTCCCGCTGGCCATCATGATGTTCACCTACGCGATGGTGGTGACCACCGCGGGCGCCGGTCTGCTGATCACGTTCCTCGGCATTCCGGTGCTGGCGGGCGGTCTGGCCGGTGCCCGGGCGCTGGGCACCCTGGAGCGGGCGCGGGCCCGTGCGCTGCTGCGGCTGGACGTCGCCGACCCGGAGCCCGTCCGGCCGTCCAAGCCGACCCTCATGGGGTGGGTCGGGGCCGTACTGAAGAGCGGGGTGTCCTGGCGGCACCTGCTCTACAGCCTGCTGCACTTCCCGTGGGCGCTCTTCTCCTTCATCTTCTCGGTGACCTTCTGGACCCTCGGCTGGGGGCTGCTGACCTACCCGCTGTGGCGCTGGACGTTCCCCGCCTACCTCGGCCACTCGGGCATCCAGCTGTGGGGGGACGGCATCGGCCACGGCGCCTATCTCGACACCCCGGCGGAGACCGCCCTCACCAGCGGGGCCGGGCTGCTGCTGGTGCTGGCCGGACCGTGGGTGATCCACGGGCTGACGCAGGTCGACCGGATCATGGTCCATGGCCTGCTGGGGCCCTCCTCCCTGGCCGCCCGGGTCTCCCAGCTGGAGTCGGACCGCGGGGTGGTGGTGGACACCGCGGCGGCGGATCTGCAGCGCATCGAGCGCGATCTGCACGACGGGGCGCAGGCCCGGCTGGTCGCGCTCGCCATGGACCTGGGCCTGGCCAGGGAGAAGCTGGCGGAGGACCCGGAGGCCGCCGCGAAGATGGTCGACGAGGCGCACGGCGAGGTGAAGATCGCGCTCCAGGAGCTGCGGGACCTGGCCCGCGGGATCCACCCGGCGATCCTCACCGACCGGGGGCTCGGCCCGGCGCTGTCGGCGCTGTCCGCGCGGTGCACGGTGCCGGTGACGGTGACCGTGGACCTGGACCACCGGCCCGCCCCGGCGATCGAGGGCACCGCGTACTTCACCGCCTCCGAGCTGCTGCAGAACGTCTCCCGGCACGCCCGGGCCACCAGCGCGACGCTGGACGTCTGGCACACCGCGGACCGCATCATGCTGCTGGTCACGGACAACGGCCGGGGAGGCGCGCACACGGCCGCGGGAAGCGGCCTGGCCGGCCTCGCCGAGCGGCTGGACGCCGTCGACGGCCTGCTGGTCGTGGAATCCCCGGCCGGCGGCCCGACCTGCATCACCGCGGAGCTGCCCTGGCGCGGCTGACGGCCACCGCGGGACTGCCGGAGCGCGGCTGACGGCGGATCCCCCTCATCCGCCTCGCCGCCGTCCGGATGCTGGGATGCTGGAGGCCTGCAGGGGCGGGATGCGATGAGGCATGGGGGAATCTGAGCCGTGGAGGACAAGGTGCGGGTGGTCATCGCCGAGGACTCGGTGCTGCTCCGGGAGGGCCTGACCAGGCTGCTCACCGACCGGGGGCACGAGGTCGTGGCAGGCGTGGGGGACGCCGAGGCGCTGATCGAGACGATCGGGGAGCTGGCGGACGAGGGGGCGCTGCCGGACGTGGTGGTGGCGGACGTACGGATGCCGCCCACGCACACCGACGAGGGGGTCAGGGCCGCCATCCGGCTGCGCCGGGACCACCCGGATCTCGGGGTGCTGGTGCTCTCGCAGTACGTCGAGGAGCAGTACGCGACGGAACTGCTCGCCGGGTCGACCCGGGGCATCGGCTATCTGCTCAAGGACCGGGTGGCCGAGGTGCGGGAGTTCGTCGACGCGGTGGTCCGGGTCGCCGGGGGCGGGACCGCGCTGGACCCCGAGGTGGTCGCACAGCTCCTGGGCCGCAGCCGTAAGCAGGACGTGCTGGCCCACCTGACGCCCCGGGAGCGGGAGGTGCTGGGGCTGATGGCCGAGGGCCGGACGAACTCCGCGGTCGCCCGGCAGCTGGTGGTCAGCGACGGCGCGGTCGAGAAGCACGTCAGCAACATCTTCCAGAAACTGGGCCTGTCGCAGAGTGACGGGGATCACCGCAGGGTGCTCGCGGTACTCACCTACCTCAACTCCTAGCGATCTGACAACCTGTCAGATGGGTGGCCCGAGGCGTTTTCCACCGAGGTCCAGGACTTTGGTCGTAGAACCAATGGAGGAGTCCGGAGCGTCATGAAAGAGGGGGCACGGGGGTGGTGATTTCATGACAATACACACCAGATTGGTGTCTCATGTTGACGTCCAACATGCGAGCGCCCCAGGGAAGGCCACCCTTACCCACGTACGATGTTTATGGGACAACCGGTCGGTACGACACGTCCCGAGCCCTGCCTCCGGCGGGGACGCCGCACCCCTCGAGGGAGGTCCGAAGCAGTGACCAGCCAGGTCAGTAGCCCAGCCGAGCAGACCGACGCAGCGCTTGTCGGGGAAGAGCGCGACTCCGGTGCCGGTGGCGAAGGCAAAGAAGTCCGACGCCTCGACCGGGTGATCATCCGGTTTGCCGGTGACTCCGGTGACGGTATGCAGCTCACCGGCGACCGGTTCACATCCGAGACCGCGTCGTTCGGCAACGACCTGTCGACGCTGCCGAACTTCCCCGCCGAGATCCGTGCGCCTGCCGGAACCCTGCCGGGCGTCTCCAGCTTCCAGCTCCACTTCGCCGACCACGACATCCTCACGCCCGGTGACGCGCCGAACGTGCTGGTGGCGATGAACCCGGCCGCGCTGAAGGCGAACCTCGCGGATGTGCCGCGGGGCGCGGAGATCATCGTCAACACCGACGAGTTCACCAAGCGCCCGATGGCGAAGGTGGGGTATGCGACCAGCCCGCTGGAGGACGGGTCGCTGGAGGCCTACAACGTCCACCCGGTGCCGCTGACGACGCTGACGATCGAGGCGCTCAAGGAGTTCGGGCTCTCCCGCAAGGAGGCCGAGCGCAGCAAGAACATGTTCGCGCTGGGTCTGCTGTCGTGGATGTACCACCGGCCGACCGAGGGCACCGAGAAGTTCCTGCGGGCGAAGTTCGCGAAGAAGCCGGAGATCGCGGAGGCCAACGTCACGGCCTTCCGGGCGGGCTGGAACTTCGGCGAGACGACGGAGGACTTCGCCGTCTCCTACGAGGTCGCGCCGGCCACCAAGGCCTTCCCGACCGGCACCTACCGCAACATCTCCGGGAACCTCGCACTGTCCTACGGGCTGGTCGCGGCGGGCCGGCAGGCGGATCTGCCGCTCTACCTGGGCTCGTATCCGATCACCCCGGCCTCCGACATCCTGCACGAGCTGTCCAAGCACAAGAATTTCGGTGTGCGGACCTTCCAGGCGGAGGACGAGATCGCCGGGATCGGCGCGGCGCTGGGCGCCGCGTTCGGCGGTGCGCTGGCGGTGACGACCACCTCGGGTCCCGGTGTGGCGCTGAAGTCGGAGACGATCGGGCTGGCGGTCAGCCTGGAGCTGCCGCTGCTGATCGTGGACATCCAGCGCGGCGGACCCTCGACCGGTCTGCCGACGAAGACCGAGCAGGCCGATCTGCTGCAGGCGATGTACGGGCGCAACGGTGAGGCGCCGGTGCCGATCGTGGCGCCGAAGACGCCCGCGGACTGCTTCGACGCGGCGCTGGAGGCGGCCCGGATCGCGCTGGTCTACCGCACGCCGGTCTTCCTGCTCTCCGACGGGTATCTGGCCAACGGTTCGGAGCCGTGGCGGATCCCGGACGTCGACGAGCTGCCGGACCTGCGGGTCCAGTTCGCCTCGGGCCCCAACCACCAGCAGGCGGACGGCACCGAGGTGTTCTGGCCGTACAAGCGCGATGAGCAGACGCTGGCCCGGCCCTGGGCGGTGCCGGGCACGCCGGGCCTGGAGCACCGTATCGGCGGTATCGAGAAGCAGGACGGCACGGGCAACATCTCCTACGACCCGGCCAACCACGACTTCATGGTGCGCACCCGCCAGGCGAAGGTCGACGGCGTCGACGTCCCCGACCTCGAGGTCGACGACCCCACCGACGACAGCGGCCGGGGCGCCGGGACCCTCGTCCTGGGCTGGGGGTCGACCTACGGGCCGATCACCGCGGCGGTACGGCGCGTCCGGCGGGCCGGCGAGCGCATCGCCCAGGCCCATCTGCGCCACCTCAACCCCTTCCCCGGGAATCTCGGGGAGGTCCTGGCGCGTTACGACAAGGTGATCGTGCCGGAGATGAACCTCGGGCAGCTCGCCACGCTGCTGCGCGCCAAGTACCTCGTCGACGCGCAGTCGCACACCCAGGTCAGCGGAATGCCGTTCAAGGCCGAGCAGCTTGCGGAGGTCTTTAAGGAGGCCATCAATGACTGAGACGATCACGGAGGGGTCCTCGAAGATCGAGGCGCTCTCCCTGGTGCCCAAGGCCGACGCCAAGCAGTCCATGAAGGACTTCAAGTCCGATCAGGAAGTGCGCTGGTGCCCCGGCTGCGGTGACTACGCCGTCCTTGCCGCCGTACAGGGCTTCATGCCCGAGCTCGGCCTGGCCAAGGAGAACATCGTCTTCGTCTCCGGCATCGGCTGCTCCTCCCGCTTCCCGTACTACATGAACACCTACGGGATGCACTCCATCCACGGCCGCGCCCCGGCCATCGCCACCGGCCTGGCCTCCTCGCGGCGCGACCTGTCCGTGTGGGTCGTCACCGGCGACGGCGACGCCCTGTCCATCGGCGGCAACCACCTCATCCACGCCCTGCGGCGCAACGTCAACCTCAAGATCCTGCTGTTCAACAACCGGATCTACGGTCTGACCAAGGGGCAGTACAGCCCCACCTCCGAGGTCGGCAAGATCACCAAGTCGACGCCGATGGGCTCGCTGGACGCACCGTTCAACCCGGTCTCGCTGGCGCTCGGCGCGGAGGCCTCGTTCGTCGCGCGCACCGTCGACTCCGACCGCAAGCACCTCACCTCGGTGCTGCGCGAGGCCGCCGCCCACCCCGGCACGGCGCTGGTGGAGATCTACCAGAACTGCAACATCTTCAACGACGGCGCCTTCGAGGTCCTCAAGGACAAGGACCAGGCCGAGGAGGCCGTCATCCGCCTGGAGCACGGGCAGCCGATCCGCTTCGGCGCGCTGGCGCCCGACGGCTTCGGTTCCAAGGGCGTGGTCCGCGACCCGGCCACCGGCGACCTCAAGGTCATCGACGTCCGGGAGGAGGGCACCGGGGGCGTGCTCGTGCACGACGCCCACAACCCCTCGCCCACCACGGCCTTCGCCCTCTCCCGGCTCGCCGACCCCGACACGCTCCACCACACCCCCATCGGGGTCCTGCGCAACGTCGACCGGCCGGTCTACGACACCCTGATGTCCGACCAGCTCGACGACGCCATCGAGCAGAAGGGCAAGGGCGACCTCGCCGCCCTGCTGGCCGGCAACGACACCTGGACCGTCGTCGGCTGACCGGCCCGGCCCCACGGGTGCCTCGGGGAGCGTCGTACGGCGCTTCCGGAGGCACCCGTTGTCGTATGCCGGGAAACGCCGTAGGCCGGAGAACAACGGCACGTTCCGGTGGCACACCCCGTGACGGCGCCGCGTGCACGGGCGATGCTGAGGGGGCGGCCCGGGGCGGGTCCGCGGTGCCACGGATTCCGCACGAGCGTCATAGACGATCGTTTATGACGGGCGTACGGTCGGGCCCCATCAACCAGCGCACGCCCACAGGGGGTCACTCATGAGCATCGTCGTCACCGGCGCCACCGGGGCGCTCGGCCGGCTCGTCGTCGAAGAGCTGCTGAAGCGCACCGCACCGGGCGAGATCGTCACGGTCGCCCGGGACCGGGCCAAGGCCGCCGGCATCGAAGCCCGCGGCGTCCGGGTCAAGGTCGCGGACTACAGCCGGCCCGAGACGCTCCAGGGGGTCTTCGCGGCCGGCGACCGGGCGCTGCTCATCTCCGGGAACGAGGCGGGACAGCGCCTCGTCCAGCACCGCGCCGTCATCGACGCCGCGCGGGAGGCGGGCGTCGCGCTGCTGGCGTACACCAGCATCCTGGGCGGGCCGGCCGCCACGTTCTCCATCGCCGAGGAGCACCTCGCCACCGAGCAGGCGCTGCTCGCCTCCGGGGTGCCGTACTGCCTGCTGCGCAACGGCTGGTACCACGAGAACTACACCGGTGCGCTCGCCGGCACCCTGCGGACCGGCGCCGTCGTCGGCAGCGCCGGCCGGGGCCGGGTGGCCACCGCCGCGCGCCGGGACTACGCGGAGGCAGCCGCCGTCGTCCTCACCGGCAGCGGCCAGGAGAACACGGTGTACGAGCTGAGCGGCGACACCGCCTGGACGATGGCCGAGTACGCGGCCGAGGTGTCCCGGCAGACCGGCCGGGAGATCCCGTACCGCGACCTGCCGCCGGAGCGGTACACGGCGCTGCTGATCGAGGCGGGGGTACCGGCGCTGGGCGCGCGGATGGTCGCCGAGGCGGACGCGGGGATCGCCCGGGGCGAGCTCGGCGCGACGCCCGGCGAGCTGTCCCGGCTGCTCGGCCGTCCGACCACGCCGATCGCCGAGGCGATCACGGAGGCGTTGAAGGAACTTCCCGGCTGAATCCGACGTGGCCCCGCGGGCCGGTCCTCCGCACGCGCCCGTCCCCGGCCGGCCGGTCCGGCCCGCCCGCACTCCCCCGTACTCCCCCGCGCGGCTGTCATGACCGTATGCCAAGACAGGCATGACAGCCGGGCTCGGCGGCGCTACGTTCGCAGCGGCGGCGAAGCATCCTCAGGAGGTCCCCCTTGCAGCCTCGAAGCGATCAGCGTGTCGGACTCGCCTACGGCGTGGCCGCCTACACCATGTGGGGCCTGCTGCCGCTCTACTGGCATCTGCTGGGCGCCGCCTCCGCGTCGGAGATCCTGGCCCATCGCATGGCGTGGTCGCTGCCCGTCGCCGTCGTCATCCTGGCCGTGCTGCGCCGCTGGTCCTGGATCGGCCCACTGCTGCGGCAGCCCAGGAGGCTCGGGCTGATCCTGGTCTGCGCCCTGGTCATCTCGGCGAACTGGTTTCTCTACATCTGGGCGGTCAACGCCGGGCACGTCCTGGAGGCCTCGCTCGGCTACTTCATCAACCCGCTGGTCAGCATCGCCTTCGGCGTGCTGTTCCTGCGCGAACGGCTGCGGCCGCTGCAGTGGGTCGCGGTGGGGATCGGCGCCCTGGCCGTCGTCGTGATGACCATCGCCTACGGCAAGGTGCCCTGGATCGCGCTCGGGCTGGCGTTCTCGTTCGCGACGTACGGGCTGGTCAAGAAGGGCGTCAAGCTCGACGGGATCGAGGGCTTCAGCGCCGAGACGGCCATGCAACTGCTGCCCGCGCTGGGGTTCCTGGTCTTCCTCGCGCTGCACGGCGAGTCCAGCTTCACCACCGGCGGGGTAGGCCAGGCTCTGTTGCTGGCGGGCTGCGGTGTCGCGACGGCGGTGCCGCTGATCTGTTTCGGCGCCTCGGCCATGCGGCTGCCGCTGACGACGATCGGGATGCTGCAGTATCTGGCGCCGACCTTCCAGTTCGTGCTGGGGCTCACCGCCTTCCACGAGCGGATGCCGGCGGAGCGCTGGGCCGGGTTCGCCCTGGTGTGGGCGGCCCTGACGGTACTGACCTGGGACGCGCTGCGGACCGCCCGGCGGGGGCGGGCGGCACTGGCCGCCGCCGCGGCCCGTGCGGGTGAGGCGTCCGCGACCGGGGCGGTGCAGGCGGCGGAGGCGGACCGGGTGACGGAAGCGGACCGGGCGGCGGCGGAAGCAGCGGCGGCGGCACAGAGCGCCGGCGCACCGGCCGCGCCGCCGCAGTCGCCCGGCCTCACCGGGTGAGGCCGAAGCCTCCCGGCCTCACCCGGTGACGTCCCTCGTGGTGAAGCGCGCCCAGGCGGCCGAGCCGAACACCAGGGCGTACAGCGCCTGCAGGCCGGCATTCTTCTGCAACTGGTCCCAGTAGACGGGGTCGCGGAGCAGGTCCGCGAACGACAGCCAGTAGTGCGGGAAGAGATAGGGCTGGAGGGCGTGCAACTGCGGCAGGGTGTCCAGGATCTGCACGGTGATCAGCAGGCCGACCGTGGTCGCCATGGCCGCGATACCGCTGGTGGTGAGCGTGGAGACGAACAGGCCGATGGCAGCCACCCCGACGAGGGACAGCGCCACCGCGACCGCGATGGCCAGCGCCCGCAGCAGCCCCTCGCCGAAGGAGACCGAGGTGCCCGAGAGCAGGGTGATCTCGCCCAGGGGGAAGAGCAGCGCGCCGGTCACGAGTGCGGAGAGCGCCACGACCAGGGTGCCCACCAGGCAGAACGTCAGGATCGTGGCGTATTTGACCAGCAGCAGGCGGGTGCGGCCGGCCGGAGCCACCAGGAGATAGCGCAGCGTCCCGCCGTGTGCCTCACCGGCGAGGGAGTCGCCCGCGATCACTCCGACGGACATCGGCAGGAAGAACGGCAGCGTCACCGCGAGCGAGGTGAAGACCAGGAAGAGGCCGTTGTGGGTGACCTGGGAGAGGAACGCCGGACCGCCCGGACCTCCGCCACCGCCGTCGCCCGTCTCGATCTTGACGGCGACGCCGACCAGGACCGGTACGCCCGCGAGCACCGCCAGCAGCGCGAGGGTGCGCCAGCGCCGGAACGTCGTCACGATCTCGCTGCGCAGCAGGCCCAGCGACCACAGCGGTCGGGGCGTGCGCACCACGGTCTCAGCCTGCGACATCGAAGCCCTCCCCGGTCAGCTGCACGAAGACGTCCTCCAGCGACGCACGTTCGGTGCCGAAGCCGCGGACCCGTACACCGGCGTGCACCAGCGCGGCGTTGAGCTCCGCCAGGTCCGGCGGCGCCCCACCGCCGGGGGCGCCCATCGCCGCGGCCGCGTCCGGGAGTTCGCCCGTCACCCGGTCGTCGGCCGCCTCCAGGCCGGTCAGACCGTGCTCCTTCAGGATCCGGACCGCGTCGGCCGTATCGGGGGTGGTCACCGTCAGGCGGCCGTGGCCGCGCGAGCCGAGGACCGTGGCGGAGAGCGCGGCGACCGTGCCCTGGGTGATCAGCCGGCCGCGGGCCATCACCGCGGCATGGGTGCAGACCTGCTCGATCTCGTCGAGGAGGTGGGAGGAGAGGAAGACGGTGGTGCCGTCCGCCGCCAGTGCGCGGATCAGCGCGCGGATCTCCCGCATGCCCTGGGGGTCCAGGCCGTTGGTCGGCTCGTCGAGGACCAGCAGTTCACGGGGCTGGAGCAGGGCCGCGGCCAGACCGAGGCGCTGCTTCATGCCGAGCGAGTAGGCGCGCGCCTTCTTGCCGGCCGCGGACGCCAGGCCCACCCGCTCCAGTGCGCGGCCGACCCGTTCGGCACGGGTACGGGGATCGGCGTACGAGTCGGCGGCGTCGAACCGCCGGAGGTTGTCCCGCCCGCTGAGGAAGCCGTAGAGCGCCGGGCCCTCGATGAGGGCGCCGACCTTGGGAAGCACCCGGCGGCCCGCGGCGGGCATCGGCTGCCCGAGTACCCGGGCGCTGCCGGCGCTCGCTTCGATCAGGCCCATCAGCATGCGGATGGTGGTGGTCTTGCCGCAGCCGTTGGGGCCGAGGAAGCCGAAGATGCTGCCGCGCGGTACGGCCAGATCGAGGCCGTCGACGGCGAGCCGGCCGCCGCGGTAGGCCTTGGTCAGCCCCCGGGTCTCGATCGCCGGCTCCCCGGCCGGCCGGGGCGGCGGGCCGTCGTCGGGCGGGCTGGGTGCCGGCCCGTCGTCGGGCGGGCGGGCGCCGTCGGGCTCCGGGGCGGGCGGCTGCGGCATCTGCTCCCCCAACGTCGTACCGATGGACCACGGGCGGCGCCGTGCCACCCGCGGAGGGGTGGCACGGCGGTCCCGCACTGTGCGGCGGCCCGTTACTTGGCGGCGTTGGCCGCGTCGATCAGGGCCTGCTTGTCGACGGCGCCGACATAGACCGTGCCGTTGTCCGTGACCAGGGCGTTGACCAGGCGGGTGCTCAGGATCCGGCCGGATCCGAAGGAGCCGTGCGCCTTCTCACCGATGCTGTCCAGGAACGCGCCCGCGTCGCCGCCGGCGCCTTTGTCCTTGCCGGAGGGCAGGCCGGACCCGCCGCCCTTGATCGTGGCAATGGACGTCCAGCCCTTGCCGATGACGTTCAGCCCGCCCATGTCCTTCTTGACGTCCCTCGCGTCCTGGTGGGACGGGAGGTTCTTGCCGTGCTCGCGCTGCGCCTTCGCCCGCGCCTGGTCGCCGTCGACGACCTTGGCGCCCTTGGGCGGGGCGAAGGAGAAGGTGCTCGCGGCGGGCTTGGCGAAGTCGACGTTCGTGTAGCCGACGTCGATGGCGGCCGCGCCACCGCTCTTGGGGGTCAGGGTGAACTTCAGCGGCACGCCGTTGTCGGCGTCCACCGCGACCCGGATCGAGCCGACCGTCGAGGCGGCCTGCTTGGGCTTGATCAGCAGCTGGTAGGCGTCCCGCCCGGCGACCTTGGCGGTGCCGTCGACGGTGACCGAGGTGGTGTCACCGGCCGCCTTCAGGGCCTGCTTCGCCAGGTCCTGCGGGGTGGCGCCCTTCAGGCCCTCGGGGAGGCCCTCGGCCCGGTGGTGCTTGCCCTGCCGGCCGGCGTCGGGCGCGGTGCTGTGCATCGCGGTGTTGCTGCCGCTGTCGTAGGCCCAGAGCTCGTTGCCGTTGTGGACCAGGCTGTACTCGGCGGCCTTGTCGACGATCGACACCCGCTGCTTCTCGGGGCCGTCGGCCGCGACGCGCAGCGTGTGCGCACCGGAGGCCAGCTCCATCAGCTTGTTCTGGGGTGCGGCGGAGGCGTCGTCGCCGCCCTTCCCGCCGGCCTGGCCGCCGAAGGCACCCGCGCCGCCGGGCAGGGACGGCAGACCGAGGTCGGTGGTGACCCGGACCGTCCCGGAGAGCTGCTGGACATCGGACTTGGCGACCTTGGCTATCAGGTCCTGTGCCGAGATCTTCGGCAGGTCCGGAGAACCGGAGCCGGCGAACGCCGGGACCAGCCCGATCGTGGCCGCCGCCACTCCCGCCACCGCGACCGGCACGGCATACCGCGCCGCCTTACGGCGCCTGGGGGAGCGCCCCTCGTCCCATCCGTCGGTGACCTGCGTCGGTTCGTTCCGTGGCATCTGCCCTACCTCCGTCGTATGCGGCGGCTGCTGCGCTGTCCACTCGTCACCCCTGGGGCTCATTGTGACCTGTCCGCCGCGCCTTGGTGCTTTCCATCTCACCAAATCGCCTGGCGGATAACGTCAGCCGACGGGAGCAACTCGTCCTACTGCTGAGGTATGACGCACGGTCATCTCAGGTCGGAGTCCGTACCACCGGAGTCGGACCGTTCCCTAGGGGATGCGGGGGCGGGCACTAGGGGATGCGGGACAGCGCACCGTGAGGAGGCCTCAGCCCGCCCGGTGCACCACCGCGTCGCAGAGCCCTTCCAGGGCCGACTTGGCCGTGCAGGACGGCAGCGGGGCCAGCATGGCGCGGGCCTCCTGCGCATAGCGCACGGTGTCGCGGCGGGCGTCTTCGAGCGCCGGGTGGGCGCGCAGACCGGCCAGCGCCTCGGCGTGCCGGGCGTCGTCGGTGAGGTCGCCGGCCAGCAGCTCGACGAGGGCGCGGTCCTCGGGCGTACCGGTGCTGCTCTCGGCACGGGCCCGCAGACGCAGCACGGGCAGTGTCGGAATGCCCTCCCGCAGGTCGGTGCCGGGCGTCTTGCCCGATTCATGCGAGTCGCTGGCGATGTCCAGCACGTCGTCGGCCAGCTGGAAGGCGGTGCCCAGCCGCTCGCCGTACTGGGTGAGGATGTTGACCGTCGACTCCTCGGCGCCCGACATCATCGCGCCGAACCGGCAGGCGACGGCGACCAGCGAACCGGTCTTGCCGGCGAGGACGTCCAGGTAGTGGTCGATGGGGTCGCGGCCGTCGCGCGGGCCCGCGGTCTCCAGGATCTGGCCGGTCACCAGGCGTTCGAACGCCTCGGCCTGGATCCGGACCGCCTCCGGCCCGAGGTCGGCGAGGATGTGCGAGGCGCGGGCGAACAGGAAGTCGCCGGTCAGCACCGCGACGGAGTTGCCCCAGCGGGCGTTGGCGCTGGCCACGCCGCGGCGCACATCGGCCTCGTCCATCACGTCGTCGTGGTACAGCGTCGCCAGATGCGTCAGCTCCACGACGACCGCGGAGGGCACCACACCCGGGCTGTAGGGGTCGCCGAATTGGGCGGCCAGCGTCACCAGCAGCGGCCGGAACCGCTTGCCGCCCGCGCGCACGAGGTGCTGCGCGGCTTCGGTGATGAACGGCACGTCGCTCTTGGTGGCCTCCAGCAGGCCCTCCTCGACAGCCGCCAACCCGGCCTGGACATCGGCCTCAAGAGCCTGGTCCCGCACGCTCAGCCCGAAGGGCCCGACGACGGTCACGAGGGGTACTCCTGTCTGCTGACGATCAAACTGAATGTCGATCTGTCGCTGTCTCCACCATTGGCCAGCGTATCCGGTCGCAGTTCGATCACCGTGAGCGCCCGCCCCCCGACCCACCCGGGAAGCACAGCGACCCCGGCCGACAGGTTCTGGATCACCTGTTGACGCGAGTGTGACGCGGGAGCATGGGTCCCGGCAACGACAAGAGTATTCTGGCCCTCTTCTTGTCCGGCAAGGCCTGCGCGGCCCGGCCGGCCCTGCCGGGCGGGCAGCGCGGAGCACCGCGGCACGGGGCGGCACAGGTCAACACGAAGCAGGGCAGGGCGGCGCAAACGCAGAGCACCGCAGAGCAGCGCAGGGCGCGGAACGCCGCGCTCCGCCGCTCACCGGCCCCCGGACCCCGCCGCCCCGGCACCGCTGTCACGGCCGCGGCGGCCCCGTGAACCGCGGATGCCGCCCCGCCGAAATCACCGCAGGCCGTGACCACTTCCCCCGTCGGACGGGGACCGGTCCCCCACCGGAGACACCGGCCCCCAACCCGTACGCCTCACCCGTACGTCCGCGCCACCGCCCGTGCCAGCCGCGGCGAGGCGAACTCCGTGCCGCACACGAAGCGCATCACCGGTCCGAACGAGGCGGCCGCCGGCAACCCCGTGAAGTACAGCCCCGGTACGGACGAGCCGAAGCCGGCGCCCAGCAGCGGCCCGCCGGCCCGCGTCACGATCCCGGTGCGCAGCCCCTGGCCCAGGAAGTCCAGTGCCGCCAGATCCATCCGGTACCCCGTCGCGGCCAGCACATGGTCGGCGGCGAGCTCCCCGCCCTGCCCGTCGGCGCCGCGCAGTGCCAGCACGGGCCGGCCGTCACGGACCGTGGCCCGTACGATCCGCCGCCCCTGCGTGACCTGCACCCGGCCGTGGAAACGGTCCCGCAGCCACCAGGCCCCCAGCGGACCGAGCACCCGCCGCACCAGATACCGCCGGGCGGGCACCGGCAGCCGCCGGAAGCCGCCCGCGTAGTGCGTCAGCGCGTGCAGCGACCAGGCGTTGCCGAACGGTGACGGCGGCCGCAGGCGGGGCTGGCGGTCCGGCGGCACGCCGAAGCCCACGGCGGCGGAGCCGCGCGCCACCACCCGTACGGAGGCCGCGCCCGCCTCGGCGAGCAGCACCGCGCTCTCCAGTGCCGACTGCCCGGCGCCGATCACGACCACCTCGCGCCCGGCCAGCACGGACAGATCGTGGTGCTGCGAGCTGTGCGAGACCGGCCCGGTGGCGGACGGCCCGTCCGGGATGGCGGCGGCCAGTTCCGGCGGCAACTGCGCCAGCCCGCTCAGGCCGGTGGCCACGACCACCGCCCGCGCGCCGACCTGCTCCCCGCTGTCCAGCTTCAGCTCGAAGCCGTCGCCGCGCCGGTCGACCGAGACCACCCTGACCTGCTCCAGATCGGGGAGCGTTTGCTGCTGCACCCACTGCCCGTACCGGATGAACACCTCGATGGGGACGATGTCCCAGTCCGAGGCGTAGGGCCCCTCCCCCGTCTTCGCGCAGAAGTCGCCGAGGGTGTGGCCGGGCCGCGGGACATCGATGCTGGAGGCGGCCGGCGTCGACTTGAGCAGCATGCCCGCGGGCATCTGCGTGCGCCAGCTCGCCATCGGCTGCCCGAAGACCCGCACCGGCAGGCCGCGCGCCCGTAGGTGCGCGGCCGTCGACACGCCGTACGGGCCGGCCCCGATGACCGCTACCGGAGTGCTCACTTCGGTCCCTCCCCTTGCCTGAGTGGTGCCTCGGTCCCTGCCCGGCGGCCCGCCCGCCGCAGCTGCATCAGATGCCTGGCGCCCGGCCCGACGGACCGCGCCAGCATCGTGAAGAACGGCAGCGGGTCGTCGCCCGCGAACCACGCCAGCTCGGTGCCCGAGGCCCGCGCCGGCGCGTGCGGGGGGCGGGATCCGCTGCGCCGGTAGGCGAGCCGTGCGGGCAGATCGACGTTCTCGACGACGAAGCGGCGGCCGGCGTGCTGCGGCCCCCCGGGGACGGTGCGCCCGGTGAGTTCCAGATGCTGGGCGCGGACGACGTCCACTCCGGCCGCGTTCTCGAAGAGCCGGAACTGAGCCCCCATCCGGGGATTGAAATCCAGCAGCTTGTACCGGCCGTCGCGGCGGTCGAACCGCCAGTCCAGATCGGCGATGCCGGTGAAGCCGATGCGGTGGACGAACTCCGCCGACATTTTGGCGAGTTCCGGGTTGTCGACCACATACGCACAGGCCGTCATGCCGGCGTGCGGCGGCCAGGAGCGCACCTTCACTCCGGTGAACAGCGCGAGCGGCGCCCGGTCCGCGCCGAAGCAGGCGTGCACGATCCAGTCCTCTGCCTGCTCCCGCGGCAGGTACTCCTGGAGGATCACGCCCGGCCGCGGGCCCCAGTCCCGGGCCAGATCCAGCAACTGCTCCGGCCCCCCTATCCGGGTCGTCCCGGTGACGGCGGGCCGTCTGCGCCGGACGAACGCCTCACGGTTCTTCGCCACCACCGGGAAGCGCGCCCGCCCGGCGTACGCCTCGATGTCCGCGTACGAGCCCGGGAAGACGGCGGCCGGCGAGGGCACCCCATGGGCGACGCACAGCTCGTGCAGGCCCTGTTTGCTGGCCAGCCGCCGCGGCAGGCCGGGGGCGACGCGGGGAAAGAGGAACGATCCGGCGAGCGCCTCGGCATGCTCGGCTATCAGCACCGCCGCCTCCTCGTCGGTGGGGAGCAGCAGCGTCGGCCGCCCGATCCGCCGGCCGATCCGCAGCAGCCCCGTCACCAGCCGGTCCGGCTCCTCCCGCCCCGTGGTCGGCCAGACGAAGCGGCCGCGGAGGTAGCGGGAGAGGGCCGCCGGTGTGAAGCGGTCCTCCGTCACGGCGTACATGGGCACACCGAGCCGCCCCAGGCTGCGGATCGCCCCCACACCGCCGTGGTGCAGGGGATAAGCCCCGATCTTCACGATCAGCCCCGGAACGCTCCGGTCGACCGCGAGCCGTGCGCCACTGCGAGCCACGTGTCCCCCCAACGGAAACGTCCCACCCCGGCCCGTGCCAGGAAAGGAAGCTAGGCCCGAATTGCGCAGTGCAGCAAGGCTTTTCCGGACATTGCCGATGCTTGGGGGCGCAACATACGGCGCACCCGCCGTCCAAATCCGTACGCATCCACGCCCTCGCGCCCCATGACCGTCCCGTAGGCCACCGCCCGGCCGTACGCTGATCAACGGCACCGCCGGCCCGCGGGTCACCAGGCCCGGCCCGCCCGGCCGCCCACCGGCGACGACGAACGCGAGGAGCTGTCCATGCCCGAGCAGAGCCCGTTCGACCTGGCGGAAGGCGATCCCTTCGGCCCGCACAACCTGCCCTACGGCGTCTTCAGCACCGCCGACGCGCCCGGACAGCGCCGCATCGGCGTCCGCTACGGCGACCAGGTCCTCGATCTGAGCGCCCTGCCCAGCGCGCTGCCCGCGGCCATCCATCCGCACGCCGAGCTGCTCGCGGCCCCCACCCTCAACCCGCTGCTGGCCGCCGGCCGCCCCGTCTGGCAGCAGATCCGGGCGGCCGTCCGCACCGCCGTGACCGACCCGGCCCACCGCGACGAGGTGGCGCCGCTGTTCCACCCGCTCGCCGGCGTCACGCTGCACCTCCCCTTCGAGGTCGCCGACTACGTCGACTTCTACGCCAGCGAGCACCACGCCACCAACGTCGGCCGGATCTTCCGCCCGGACGCCGAGGCGCTGACCCCCAACTGGAAGCACCTGCCGATCGGTTACCACGGCCGGGCGGGCACCGTCGTCGTCAGCGGCACCCCGGTCGTACGGCCGCACGGCCAGCGCAAGGCCCCCACGGACGAGGTGCCGGCCTTCGGCCCCTCCCTCCGCCTCGACATCGAGGCCGAGGTCGGCTTCGTCGTCGGCACGCCCTCCACGCTGCACGAATCCGTCCCGCAGGAAGCCTTCCGCGACCACGTCTTCGGCGTCTGCCTCCTCAACGACTGGTCCGCACGCGACATCCAGGCCTGGGAGTACGTGCCGCTCGGCCCCTTCCTGGGCAAGTCCTTCGCCACCTCCGTCTCCGCCTGGATCACCCCGCTCGACGCCCTCGACGAGGCCCGGACGGCGCCGCCCGCCCGGGACGTCCCGCTGCTGCCCTACCTCGACGACGCGGACACGGAGCCGGGCGGCATCGACCTCCGCATCGAGGTGCGCATCAACGGCGAGACCGTCTCCCGGCCGCCGTTCTCCGCCATGTACTGGACGGCCGCCCAGCAGCTCGCCCATATGACCGTCAACGGCGCCTCGCTGCGCACCGGCGATCTCTTCGCCTCCGGCACCGTCTCCGGCCCCGACCCCGACCAGCTCGGCTGTCTGCTGGAGCTCACCCAGGGCAAGGGCCCCTACCTCCAGGACGGCGACGAGGTCACCCTCACCGCCTGGGCGCCCGGCCCCGAGGGCGCCCGGATCGGCCTGGGCGAGGTCACCGGCCGCATCCTGCCCGCGGGATGACCGCCGCGCCGCTCGTCCTCCTGGAGGAGCGGCTGCTGCTCGCCCTCGGCCCGCTCCGCGGCCGGCCGTGCACCACATCGCGCACCTGCGGTACGGGCCGGCCGGCTGCTCGCGGCGCCGGCCGCGGCGACCGGCCTGGACCGAGGCTCCTGCCGGGCCGCGAGTACCGCGCGGTGCGGCGCGAGACGAAGCGGTGGGCGCGGGAGATCTGGACGGTGCGGGCGGTGGAGCGGGCGGTACGGCAGGACAAGGAGGCGGGGGCGAACGCCGCCTCCGGCTGCGCCGGGCCGGGATGCCGTGAATATCCCCGTTCACCCCCTCATGTCCGCCCCTACGTCACAGCCCCACACCAAGTCCGTACCGGGGCCGCCGCAATCCGGGCGACGGTTCGGACGGCTGTCCGGGGCCGCTGCTAGCCTCACGTGTCCCTGACCCACAACGGAGGAGACGTACGTGCGCAAGGCAGCGCAGATCGCCGGGGCGGCAGCCATCGCCGCGATGCTGCTCAGCGGTTGCGGAAGCAGCGGCGACACCGGCACCGACAGCAAGCCGAGCAAGTCGCCGGACGCCGCGCCGTCGACTCCGGGAGACCCCGACAAGCCCGCGGGCGCCGGCGCGGTCGAGGGCGCCTGGAAGGCCGGTTCGGCCGGCAGTCCGCAGGTCCTCGTGATCAGCAAGGGCACCGTCGCCTTCAGCAACGGGCACAAGGCGGCCTGCCTCGGCAAGGTCCAGGAGATGGCCGGGATGACCATGGCCGCTCTCAAGTGCACCGACGGGGACACCACCCGCACCATGGGCACCCTCAAGCCCGGCGCGGACGGCAAGACCCTGACCGTCGACTGGAAGAACGGCCCCACCGAGAAGTACACCAAGTCCAGCGACGGCAGCGTGAAGATCCCCGACATGCCGCAGCTGCCGAGCGGTATCCCCAAGAGCTGACCGCCCGCCGTACGACGGACGGCCGCCGCCCGGAACCCCCCGAGGGCTCCGGGCGGCGGCCGTTGTCCGCGGCGCCGCAGGATCTCAGCGCACGAACACCCCGGCCTGACCCGCCAGATCGAGGAAGTACTGCGGCGCCAGGCCGAGCACCAGCGTGGCCGCGACGCCGACGGCGATGGCCGTGGTCGTCAGCGGGCTGGGCACCGCGACGGTCGGGCCGTCCGCCTTGGGCTCGTTGAAGAACATCAGCACGATGACGCGGATGTAGAAGAACGCGGCGATGGCCGACGAGAGCACACCGATGACCACCAGCCAGCCCGCGCCGCTCTGCGCCGCCGCCTTGAAGACCGCGAACTTTCCGGCGAATCCGGAGGTCAGCGGGATGCCGGCGAAGGCCAGCAGGAAGACCGCGAAGACCGCGGCCACCAGCGGCGAACGCCGGCCGAGCCCGGCCCACTTGGACAGCGTGGTGGCCTCACCGCCCGCGTCCCGCACCAGGGTGACCACGGCGAAGGCGCCGAGCGTCACGAAGGAGTAGGCGCCGAGGTAGAAGAGCACCGAGGAGATGCCGTCCTTGCTGGTGGCGATGACACCGGCGAGGATGAAGCCGGCGTGGGCGATGGAGGAGTAGGCCAGCAGCCGCTTGATGTCGGTCTGGGTGATGGCGACGATCGCGCCGCCCAGCATCGTGATGATCGCGACGCCCCACATCACCGGCTGCCAGTCCCAGCGCAGGCCCGGCAGGGCGACGTACAGCAGACGCAGCAGCGCGCCGAAGGCCGCGACCTTGGTGGCGGCCGCCATGAAGCCGGTGACCGGGGTCGGGGCACCTTGGTAGACGTCCGGGGTCCACATGTGGAACGGGACCGCGCCGACCTTGAACAGCAACCCCATCAGCACCAGCGCCGCCCCGATCAGCAGCAGCGCGTCGTTGCCCATCGTGCCCGCCAGCGCCGGATCGATCTGCTTGGCACCGTCCGAGACCACCTCGGCGATCCCGGCGTACCCGACCGTGCCCGCATAGCCGTACAGCAGGGCCACGCCGAACAGCAGGAAGGCCGACGAGAAGGCGCCGAGGAGGAAGTACTTCACCGCGGCCTCCTGCGACAGCAGCCGCTGGCGGCGGGCCAGCGCACACAGGATGTACAGCGGGAGGGAGAACACCTCCAGTGCGATGAAGAGCGTCAGCAGATCATTGGCCGCCGGGAAGACCAGCATGCCGCCGACCGCGAAGAGCAGGATCGGGAAGACCTCGGTGGTGGTGAACCCCGCCTTCACCGCGGCCTGTTCGGCGGCGCCGCCGGGGACGGCCGCGGCCTGGGCGGCGAAGGAGTCCACACGGTTGCCGTGCGCCGCAGGGTCGAGCCGGCGTTCGGCGAAGGTGAAGACGGCGACCAGGGACACCAGCAGGATCGTGCCCTGCAGGAACAGGGCCGGGCCGTCGACGGCGATGGCGCCCATGGCGGCGATGTGCGCCTTGGACGAGCCGAAGCCGCCGGCCGCCAGGCCGATCACCGCGGCGAAACCGGCGGCCAGCGCCACCACGGTCAGCAGCAGTTGGGAGGAGTAGCGGTGACGGCGCGGCACGAATCCCTCGATGAGGATGCCGATCACCGCCGCACCGAGGACGATCAGCGTCGGCGACAGCTGCGCGTACTCGATGTGCGGCGCCGGAATCTTGCCCGGTGCGCCGTGCGCCACCGTCCACAGGCTGTGGACACTTGCCACGGAACTCACTTCGCGGCCTCCCGGTCTTGATCCTGCACGGCCTGGCCGGCCCGGCCTCCACCGGGCACGGCATCCACCTGCACAGTGGGCTTGGGGTCCTTCTTGTCCACGACGGACAGGGTGTGGTCGACCGCCGGGTTGACCAGGTCGGTGAGCGGCTTGGGATACACCCCGAGGAACAGCAGGAGCACGACCAGCGGCGCCACCACCACCAGCTCCCGCACCCGGAGGTCCGGCATGCTCCTGACCTCGGGCTTCACCGGACCGGTCATCGTCCGCTGGTAGAGGACGAGGACGTACAGCGCGGCGAGGACGATGCCGAGGGTGGCGATGATGCCGATCACCGGATAGCGGCTGAACGTGCCCACCAGGACCAGGAATTCGCTGACGAACGGCGCCAGGCCGGGCAGCGAGAGGGTGGCCAGACCGCCGATGAGGAAGGTGCCGGCGAGGACCGGGGCGACCTTCTGGACGCCGCCGTAGTCCGCGATGAGCCGGGAGCCGCGGCGGCTGATCAGGAAGCCGGCGACCAGCATCAGCGCGGCGGTGGAGATGCCGTGGTTGACCATGTAGAGCGTCGCGCCGCTCTGGCCCTGGGACGTCATCGCGAAGATGCCCAGGATGATGAAGCCGAAGTGGGAGATCGAGGCGTAGGCGATCAGACGCTTGATGTCCTGCTGGGCGACCGCCAGCAGCGCGCCGTACAGCACGCTGATCAGCGCGAGGACGAGGATGACCGGGGTGGCCCAGCTGCTGGCCTCGGGGAAGAGCTGGAGGCAGAAGCGGAGCATCGCGAACGTGCCGACCTTGTCGACCACCGCGGTGATCAGCACCGCGACCGGTGACGTCGACTCGCCCATCGCGCCCGGCAGCCAGGTGTGCAGCGGCCACAGCGGCGCCTTCACCGCGAAGGCGAAGAAGAAGCCGAGGAAGAGCAGCCGTTCGGTGCCGGTGGCGATGTCCAGCTTGCCGGCCGCCCGCGCCTCGACGATCTGCTGCAGCGAGAAGGTGCCGGTGCCGAGCTGGTCGGCGGTGACGGCGTAGAGCCCGATCACCGCGGCCAGCATGATCAGTCCGCCGAGGAGGTTGTAGAGCAGGAACTTCACCGCGGCGGACGACCGCCGGTTCGCGGACCGCTCCTCGCCGTCCCCGCCCGCCCGGTCCCCGAAGCCGCCGATGAGGAAGTACATCGGGATCAGCATGGCTTCGAAGAAGAGGTAGAAGAGGAAGACGTCGGTGGCCTCGAAGGAGAGCACCACCATCGCCTCGACGGCCAGGACCAGCGCGAAGAAGCCCTGGGTGGGCCGCCAGCTGTAGCGGCGGGGCGTGCCCGTGGCGGAGCCACTGTCGGACGCTGTCTCCAGGGGGTCGGCGTCATGCCAGCCGGCCAGGATGATGAAGGGGATCAGCAGGGTGGTCAGCGCGATCAGGGCGACCGCGATGCCGTCCACGCCGAGTTCGTAGCGGACGCCGAAGTCGCTGATCCAGGCGTGCGACTCGGTGAGCTGGAAGGGGCCCTTGGCGCCGGGGTCGAAGCGGAACGCGACCACCAGCGCCAGCGCGAAGGTGCCCAGCGAGAACAGCAGCGCGAGCCATTTGGCCGCGGTGCGCTTGGCGGCGGGCAGCGCGGCGGTGGCGATCGCACCGAGCGCCGGCACCACGGCCACCGCCGTCAGCAGGGGAAACGACATGGCTCAGACACCCCTCATCAGCAGGGTCGCGGCGACGAGAACGGCGGCCCCGCCCAGCATCTGGACCGCGTACGAACGGACGAATCCGGTCTGCAACCGGCGCAGCAGGCCGGAGAGCCCGCCCATCGAGGCCGCGGTGCCGTTGACCGCGCCGTCCACGAGGGTGCGGTCGAGCTGGACGAGCGTGCCGGTGAGTTCCTCGCCGCCGCGCACGAAGACGACGTGGTTGAAGTCGTCCTGGAGCAGATCGCGGCGGGCGGCCCGGGTCAGCAGCGAGCCCCGCGGGGCGAGCGCCGGAACGGGCTTGCGGCCGTACATCAGCCAGGCGACGCCGACGCCGAGGAGCAGCACCACGATCGTCGAGGCGGTGACCGCGGTGGCGCTGACCGGGGAGTGGCCGTGCGCGAACGAGGTGACCGGCTCCAGCCACTTCACGAAGGCCTCGTTGACGCTGAACAGCCCGCCCGCGAAGACCGATCCGACGGCCAGCACGACCATCGGGAGCGTCATGACCTTCGGCGACTCGTGCGGATGCACCTCGTCGGGGTTCCAGCGCTTCTCGCCGAAGAAGGTCATCAGCATCACCCGCGTCATGTAGAACGCGGTGATCGCCGCGCCCAGCAGGGCCGCGCCGCCGAGGATCCAGCCCTCGGTGCCGCCCTTGGCGAACGCCGCCTCGATGATCTTGTCCTTGGAGAAGAAGCCGGACAGACCGGGGAAGCCGATGATCGCCAGATAGCCGAGGCCGAAGGTGAGGAAGGTGACCGGCATGTACGTCCGCAGGCCGCCGTAACGGCGCATGTCCACCTCGTCGTTCATGCCGTGCATCACGGAACCGGCGCCGAGGAAGAGCCCCGCCTTGAAGAAGCCGTGGGTGACCAGATGCATGATCGCGAAGGCGTAGCCGATCGGGCCGAGGCCGGCCGCGAGGATCATGTAGCCGATCTGCGACATCGTCGAGCCGGCCAGCGCCTTCTTGATGTCGTCCTTGGCGCAACCGACGATCGCACCGAAGAGGAGGGTGACCGCACCGACCACGACGACCGCCAGCTGGGCGGTCGGCGCGGCATTGAAGATCGCCCCGGAGCGGGTGATCAGATACACCCCGGCGGTGACCATCGTGGCGGCGTGGATCAGGGCCGAGACCGGGGTCGGGCCCTCCATCGCGTCGCCGAGCCAGGACTGCAGCGGCACCTGTGCCGACTTGCCGCAGGCGGCCAGCAGCAGCATCAGCCCGATGGCGGTCAGCTTGCCCTCGGAGCCCGGCGCGGCAGCGCCTGATGTCATCGTGCCGGTGGCGGCGAGCACCGGGCCGAAGGCGAAGGTCCCGAAGGTCGTGAACATCAGCATGATCGCGATGGACAGGCCCATGTCGCCGACGCGGTTGACGAGGAACGCCTTCTTGGCGGCCGTGGCCGCGCTCGGCTTGTGCTGCCAGAAGCCGATGAGGAGGTACGAGGCGAGGCCGACGCCCTCCCAGCCGACGTACAGCAGGAGGTAGTTGTCGGCGAGGACGAGCAGCAGCATCGCCGCGAGGAAGAGGTTGAGGTAGCCGAAGAAGCGGCGGCGCCGCTCGTCGTGCTCCATATAACCGATCGAGTAGATGTGGATCAGCGATCCGACACCGGTGATCAGCAGGACGAAGGTCATCGACAGCTGGTCGAGCTGGAAGGCGATGTCGGCCCGGAAGCCGCCGACCGGGATCCAGCTGAACAGGTGCTGGTGCAGGGCACGGTCCTCGGCGCCCTTGCCGAGCATCCCGGCGAAGAGCACCACTCCGATGGCGAACGACGCCACCGAGAACAGCGTCCCGATCCAGTGTCCGGTGCGGTCGAATCGCTTGCCGCCGCACAGCAGCAGGGCCGCACCGACCAGCGGTGCCGCGACAAGCAGCGCGATCAAGTTCTCCACTTTGTGCGACCCCTTACAGCTTCATCAGGCTGGCGTCGTCGACCGAGGCCGTATGACGGGTGCGGAAGATCGACACGATGATCGCCAGGCCGACCACGACCTCGGCCGCGGCGACGACCATCGTGAAGAAGGCGATGATCTGGCCGTCCAGATTGCCGTGCATCCGCGAGAAGGTGACGAAGGCGAGATTGCAGGCGTTGAGCATCAGCTCGATGCACATGAACACCACGATGGCGTTCCGCCTGATCAGCACCCCGGCCGCACCGATGGTGAACAACAGGGCGGCGAGATAGAGGTAGTAGACCGGGTTCATTTCTTGGCCCCCTCCTTGTGCTCCTTCGGCGCCACGCCACCACCGGACGACGAGGGCCGGGGCTCATCGGAGCCCCGGCCCAGCCAGTCCTCGGAGCGCTCCTCCAGCGCCTTCAGCTCGGCGAGCGACTCGCCGGAGACATCGCGGACCTGGCCGCGCTCCCTCAGCGTCGGGCTGACGCTCAGCTCGGACGTGGTGCCGTCGGGCAGCAGGCCCGGGATGTCGACGGCGTTGTGCCGGGCGTAGACGCCCGGGGCGGGCAGCGGCGGCACCTGCTTGCCCTCGCGGATCCGCGCCTCGGACTGCTCACGCTGGGACTTGGCGCGCTCCGTGCGCTCCCGGTGGGTGAGCACCATCGCGCCGACGGCCGCCGTGATCAGCAGCGCGCCGGTGATTTCGAAGGCGAAGACGTACTTGGTGAAGATGAGCGCGGCCAGGCCCTGCACATTGCCGCCGGCGTTGGCCCCGCCCAGGCCGTCGAACTCCTTGAGCGAGGCGTTGCCGATCCCGGCGATCAGCAGGATGCCGAAGCCGATGCCCAGTCCGGCGGCGAGCCAGCGCTGTCCCTTGAGCGTCTCCTTGAGGGAGTCCGCCGCGGTGACCCCGACCAGCATCACGACGAACAGGAACAGCATCATGATCGCGCCGGTGTAGACGACGATCTGGACGACGCCGAGGAAGTACGCGCCGTTGGCCAGGTAGAAGACCGCCAGGACGATCATGGTCCCGGCGAGGGAGAGGGCGCTGTGCACGGCCCGCTTCATCAGGATCGTGCACAGCGCGCCGCTGACGGCGACGAGGCCCAGGATCCAGAACTGCACGGCCTCTCCGGTGGAGGTCGTGGAGGCCGCGGCGGCGAGGCCGGTCATGCGTTCGCCTCCTTCTCCGGGGCGTTCCCGTCGGCCTTCTCGCCCTTGGAGACCGCGACCTGACGGACGGTCCCGGGGGCGGCCTCGGTCACCAGGCCCTGGTAGTAGTCCTTCTCCGTCATGCCGGGGTAGATGGCGTGCGGCGAGTCGACCATCGTCTCCGCCAGGCCCGCGAGCAGCTCCTCCTTGGTGTAGATGAGCGATTCGCGGGAACGGTCGGCGAGTTCGTACTCGTTGGTCATCGTCAGTGCGCGGGTCGGACAGGCCTCCACGCACAGGCCGCACAGGATGCAGCGCAGGTAATTGATCTGGTAGACGCGGCCGTAGCGCTCACCCGGGGAGTAGCGCTCCTCGGCGGTGTTGTCCGCGCCCTCGACATAGATCGCGTCCGCCGGACAGGCCCAGGCGCACAGCTCGCAGCCGATGCACTTCTCCAGCCCGTCCGGATGGCGGTTGAGCTGGTGCCGGCCGTGGAAACGCGGCGCCGTCGGCTTCTTCTCCTCCGGGTACTGCTCGGTCAGCCGCTTCTTGAACATGGCCTTGAAGGTCACGCCGAAGCCGGCCACGGGGTTCTGGAACTCAGGCACCGTCGCCCCCCTTTCCGTCGTTTCCGATTCCGTCACTGACAGTGTCCGGCCCGCCACTGACAATCAGCTCGCGATCACGGCGCGGCCGGCGTCGCGGCACCGGCGGCAGGCTCTGTCCGGGCAGCGGCGGCACGGGGAAACCGCCGGCCATCGGGTCGAAGGCCCCGTCGCCGTCCGTCTCCTCCTCCTTCTCACCGCGCCGGAAGAAGTCCACGAGGAGGGAGATCAGCAGCAGCGCGACGGCGCCGCCGGCGACGTAGAGCACGATCTGGGAGAAGTTGTAGCCCTCGTTCTTCAGCGCCCTGACGGTGGCGACCAGCATCAGCCAGACCAGCGAGACCGGGATGAGGACCTTCCACCCCAGCTTCATGAACTGGTCGTAGCGCACCCGGGGAAGGGTGCCGCGCAGCCAGATGAAGAAGAACAGCAGCAGCTGCACCTTGATCGTGAACCAGAGCAGCGGCCACCAGCCGTGGTTCGCGCCCTCCCAGAACGTGGAGATCGGCCAGGGGGCCTTCCACCCGCCCAGGAAGAGCGTGATCGCGACCGCCGAGACGGTGACCATGTTGATGTACTCGGCGAGCATGAACATCGCGAACTTGATGGACGAGTACTCGGTGTTGAAGCCGCCGACGAGGTCGCCCTCGGACTCCGGCATGTCGAACGGCGCGCGGTTGGTCTCGCCCACCATCGCGACGATGTAGATGATGAACGACACCGGCAGCAGCAGGACGTACCACCGGTTCTGCTGCGACTCCACGATGGTCGACGTCGACATCGACCCGGAGTAGAGGAACACCGCCGCGAACGACATGCCCATCGCGATCTCGTACGAGATCATCTGCGCGCACGAGCGGAGCCCGCCGAGCAGCGGATAGGTGGAACCGGACGACCAGCCCGCCAGCACGATCCCGTAGATCCCGACCGAGGCCGTGGCCAGGATGTAGAGGATGCCGATCGGCAGATCGGTGAGCTGCATCGGGGTGCGGACCCCGAAGATCGAGATCTCGTTGCCGGCCGGGCCGAAGGGGATCACCGCGATCGCCATGAAGGCCGGGATGGCCGCCACGACCGGCGCGAGGACGTAGACGACCTTGTCGGCCCGCTTGACGACCAGGTCCTCCTTCAGCATCAGCTTGATGCCGTCGGCGAGGGACTGGAGCATCCCCCAGGGGCCGTGCCGGTTGGGGCCGATGCGCAGCTGCATCCAGGCGACGACCTTGCGTTCCCAGACGATCGAGAACAGCACCGTCAGCATCAGGAACGCGAAGCAGAAGACCGCCTTGATGACGACCAGCCACCACGGGTCGCGGCCGAACATCGACAGGTCTTCCTGCGCCAGCGTGCTGCCGGCAGCTGCGAGTTGAGAGAGCTGCATCATGCGTCCACCTCCTCGGCCGGCTCCGGCGTGCCCGGGGCGGCGGAGATCTTCACCAGGTCACCGGGTTGCGCCCCGGTGTCGGCGGCGACCCCACCGCCCGTGGAGTTGAGCGGCAGCCACACCACCCGGTCGGGCATCGCCGTGACCCGCAGCGGCAGACGGACCGAGCCGGCCGGTCCGGTGACCGCCAGCAGGTCACCGTCCTTGACCCCGGTCTCCTCCGCGGTGGTCTGCGACAGCCGGGCGAGGGCCGCGTGCCGGGTGCCGGCCAGTGCCTCGTCACCTTCCTGGAGCACCCCCTGGTCCAGGAGGAGCCGGTGTCCGGCGAGCACCGCCTCGCCGCTGTCGGGGCGGGGCAGCGGGCGCCCGGTCTCCATGGGCTCGCCCGCGTAGGGGCCGTCCCAGCCGCCGAGCCGGTCCAGCTCGCGGCGTACCGAGCGGATGTCCGGCAGCGCCAGGTGGACGTCGAGGGCGTCGGCGAGCATGTGCAGCACCCGGGAGTCCGGCAGCAGGTGCCGGCGGGTCATCTGGTCCGGCTTGAGGGCGGCCTCGAACAGCCGGGCCCGGCCCTCCCAGTTGAGGAACGTGCCGGACTTCTCCACGACGGCCGCCACCGGCAGGACCACGTCCGCCCGGTCGGTGACCTGCGAGGGCCGCAGCTCCAGGCTGACCAGGAAGCCGACCTCGTCCAGGGCGGCCAGCGCACGGGCCGGGTCCGGCAGGTCGGCGACCTCGACGCCCGCCACCAGCAGCGCGCCGATCTCGCCGGTCGCCGCGGCCTCGATGATCTGGCCGGTGTCCCGGCCGTGCCGCTGCGGCAGCGCGGCCACGCCCCAGGCGGCCGCGACCTCGTCGCGGGCCCGCGGGTCGGTGGCCGGCCGGCCACCGGGCAGCAGGCCGGGCAGGGCGCCCGCCTCGACGGCGCCGCGTTCGCCCGCCCGCCGCGGAATCCACACCAGCCGGGCGCCGGTGGCACGGGCGGCACGGACCGCGGCGGTCAGCGCGCCGGGCACCGCCGCCAGCCGCTCGCCGACGATGATCACCGCGCCGTCGGCCCGGAGCGCCTCGGCCGCGGCCTGCCCCTCGCCGTCCAGACCGACGCCGCCCGCGAGCGCGTCCAGCCATTCGGTCTCGGTGCCGGGCGCGGCCGGCAGCAGCATGCCGCCGGCCTTGATCAGCCCTCGGGAAGCGTGACCGGCCAGCCCGAAGGTGCGCTGCCCGCTCCTGCGGTGCGCCTTGCGCAGCCGCAGGAAGACACCGGGTGCCTCCTCCTCGGCCTCGATACCGGCCAGCAGCACGGCCGGTGCCTGCTCCAGCGCGGTGTACGTGACACCCCTGCCGTCCAGATCCCGGCCCCGGCCGGCGACCTGCGACGCCAGGAATTCGGCCTCCTCGGCGCTGTGCACCCGCGCCCGGAAGTCGATGTCGTTGGTGTCCAGTGCGATCCGGGCGAACTTGGCGTAGGCGTAGGCGTCCTCGACGGTCAGCCGGCCGCCGGTGAGGACACCGGTGCGCCCCTTCGCCGCGGACAGCCCGCGGACCGCCGCCTCCAGGGCCTCGGGCCAGCTCGCCGGCTCCAGCTCACCGGACTCCGGGTTGCGGACGAGGGGCTGCTCCAGCCGGTCGCGCTGCTGCGCGTACCGGAAGGCGAACCGCCCCTTGTCGCAGATCCACTCCTCGTTGACCTCGGGGTCGTTCGCCGCCAGCCGCCGCATGACCTTGCCGCGACGGTGATCCGTACGCGTCGCACAGCCGCCCGCGCAGTGCTCGCACACCGACGGCGAGGAGACCAGGTCGAAGGGGCGGGAGCGGAAGCGGTAGGCGGCGGAGGTGAGCGCGCCGACCGGGCAGATCTGGATGGTGTTGCCGGAGAAGTACGACTGGAAGGGGTCGCCCTCCCCGGTGCCGACCTGCTGGAGGGCACCGCGCTCGACCAGCTCGATCATCGGGTCGCCGGCGATCTGGTTGCTGAAGCGGGTGCAGCGCGCGCACAGCACGCACCGCTCGCGGTCCAGCAGCACCTGGGTGGAGATCGGCACCGGCTTGGCGAAGGTGCGCTTCTTGCCCTCGAAGCGCGACTCCGGGTCGCCGACCTGCATCGCCTGGTTCTGCAGCGGGCACTCGCCGCCCTTGTCGCAGACCGGGCAGTCCAGCGGGTGGTTGATCAGCAGCAGCTCCATCACGCCGCGCTGGGCCTTCTCGGCCACCGGCGAGGTGAGCTGCGACTTGACGACCATGCCGTCGGTGCAGGTGATGGTGCAGGAGGCCATCGGCTTGCGCTGGCCCTCGACCTCGACGATGCACTGCCGGCAGGCGCCCGCCGGGTCCAGCAGCGGATGATCGCAGAAGCGCGGGATCTCGATGCCGAGGAGCTCGGCGGCACGGATGACCAGCGTCCCCTTGGGGACGGAGATCTCGATGCCGTCGATCGTCAGGGTGACGAGGTCCTCCGGCGGGACCGCGGCCTCGCCGCCCCCCGTAGGGGCATTTGTGGTGACGGTCATGCGTTCACCCCCAGGTGAGCGTCGTTGTCGGCCCACAGGGTCGACTTGGCCGGGTCGAAGGGGCAGCCCTTGCCGGTGATGTGCTGCTCGTACTCCTCGCGGAAGTACGCCAGCGAGGAGAAGACCGGCGAGGCGGCGCCGTCGCCGAGGGCGCAGAAGGACTTGCCGTTGATGTTGTCGGCGATGTCGTTCAGCTTGTCGAGGTCGTCCATCCGGCCCTTGCCTGCCTCGATGTCGCGCAGCAACTGCACCAGCCAGTAGGTGCCTTCGCGGCAGGGCGTGCACTTGCCGCAGGACTCGTGCGCATAGAACTCGGTCCAGCGGGTGACCGCCCGGACCACACAGGTGGTCTCGTCGAAGCACTGCAGCGCCTTGGTGCCGAGCATCGAGCCCGCCGCGCCGACGCCCTCGTAGTCCAGGGGGACGTCGAGGTGCTCGTCGGTGAACATCGGCGTCGAGGAGCCGCCCGGCGTCCAGAACTTCAGCCGGTGGCCGCGGCGCATCCCGCCGCTCATGTCCAGCAGCTGGCGCAGGGTGACGCCCAACGGGGCCTCGTACTGGCCGGGGTGGGTGACATGGCCGCTGAGCGAGTAGAGCGTGAAGCCCGGGGACTTCTCGCTGCCCATGGACCGGAACCAGTCCTTGCCCCGGTTCATGATCGCGGGAACCGACGCGATGGACTCGACGTTGTTCACCACGGTGGGGCAGGCGTAGAGGCCGGCCACCGCCGGGAAGGGGGGACGCAGCCGGGGCTGTCCGCGACGCCCCTCCAGGGAGTCGAGCAGCGCGGTCTCCTCACCGCAGATGTACGCGCCGGCGCCCGCGTGCACGATCACATCCAGGTCGAGTCCCGAGCCGAGGATGTTCCTGCCGAGGAAGCCCGCCGCGTAGGCCTCGCGCACGGCTTCGTGCAGCCGGCGCAGCACGGGCACGACCTCACCGCGCAGATAGATGAAGGCGTGGTTCGACCGGATCGCATGACAGGCGATCACGATCCCCTCGATGAGGGAGTGCGGGTTGGCGAAGAGGAGCGGGATGTCCTTGCAGGTCCCGGGCTCCGATTCGTCGGCGTTGACGACCAGGTAGTGCGGTTTGCCGTCGCCCTGCGGGATGAACTGCCACTTCATCCCGGTCGGGAAGCCCGCGCCGCCGCGGCCGCGCAGCCCCGAGTCCTTGACGTACGCGATCACGTCGTCCGGGGGCATGGCGAGCGCCTTGCGCAGGCCCTCGTAGCCCTCGTGCCGGCGGTAGGTCTCCAGCGTCCAGGGCTCGGGCTGGTCCCAGAAGGCGGACAGGACCGGCGTCAGAAGCTTCTCGGCGTTGGTCTCCCCGCCGGCCTCCGGCCGGGAGGCACCCCCGTGTTCGGCTGCCACGGTCATCACTCCCCCTCCTCTGCTGCGGGGCCGGCCGGGTGCTGGTCATCCGAGGCCGCGGTCTGCTGCGGTGCGTCGTGGGAGCTGGGGTGCCCCGGGGGCGGCTCCTCGGCGGGGTGGCCGGACGGAGGTTCGCCACCGGTCCCGTCGGCGGCGCCGTCGGCGGTGGCGCGCGGCGCGATGACATGGTCGGCGCCGCGGCCGGGGACGGCTTCGCCCTTGGCGAGCCGCAGCCCGATCAGCGAGGCGGGGCCCGCTCCGCCGGTGGCCTCGACGGCGCCCGGCCGCTCGTCCGGGAATCCGGCGAGCATCCGGGCCGTCTCCTTGAAGGTGCACAGCGGCGCGCCGCGGGTGGGCCGGACGCTCCGGCCGGCCCGCAGGTCGTCGACCAGCTGCCGTGCGGACTGCGGCGTCTGGTTGTCGAAGAACTCCCAGTTGACCATCACGACCGGGGCGAAGTCGCAGGCCGCGTTGCACTCGATGTGTTCGAGGGTGACGGCGCCGTCCTCGGTGGTCTCGCCGTTGCCGACGCCGAGGTGCTCCTTGAGGTCCTCGAAGATGGCGTCGCCGCCCATCACCGCGCACAGCGTGTTGGTGCAGACGCCGACCTGGTAGTCACCGCTCGCCTTGCGGCGGTACATGGAGTAGAAGGTCGAGACCGCGGTGACCTCGGCGGTGGTGAGGTCGAGCATCTCGGCGCAGAAGCGGATGCCGGTGCGGGTGACGTGCCCTTCCTCGGCCTGGACGAGGTGCAGCAGCGGCAGCAGCGCCGAGCGCGCGCCCGGGTAGCGGGCGATCACCTCCTTGGCCTCCGCCTCCAGCCGGGCCCGTACGTCCACCGGGTAGTCGGGGGCGGGGAGCGCGGGCATCCCCAGCTGCACGTCATGGTTTGCCGGAGTGGCGTTCACCGGTCGACGCCTCCCATCACGGGGTCGATGGACGCGACGGCGACGATGACGTCGGCGACCTGGCCGCCCTCGCACATCGCCGCCATGGCCTGGAGATTGGTGAAGGACGGGTCGCGGAAGTGCACCCGGTAGGGACGGGTGCCGCCGTCGCTGACCGCATGCACGCCCAGCTCGCCCTTGGGTGACTCGACGGCCGCGTACGTCTGCCCCGGCGGGACCCGGAAGCCCTCGGTCACCAGCTTGAAGTGGTGGATCAGGGCCTCCATCGAGGTGCCCATGATCTTCTTGATGTGGTCGAGGGAGTTGCCCAGACCGTCCGGCCCGAGGGCCAGCTGGGCGGGCCAGGCGATCTTCTTGTCCGCGACCATCACCGGGCCGGGCGCCAGCCGGTCCAGGCACTGTTCGACGATCCGCAGCGACTGGCGCATCTCCTCCAGCCGGATGAGGAACCGGCCGTACGAGTCGCAGGTGTCGGCGGTCGGCACCTCGAAGTCGTAGGTCTCGTAACCGCAGTACGGCTGGGTCTTGCGCAGGTCGTGCGGCAGTCCGGCGGCGCGCACGATGGGCCCGGTGGCACCGGTGGCCATGCAGCCGGCCAGGTCGAGATAGCCGATGCCTTCCATGCGGCCCTTGAAGACCGGGTTGCCGGTGGCGAGCTTGTCGTACTCGCCGATGTTCTTGCGCATCTTCTTCACGAACTCGCGCACCTGGTCGACCGCCCCCGGGGGCAGGTCCTGCGCGAGGCCGCCGGGCCGGATGTACGCGTGGTTCATCCGCAGGCCGGTGATCAGCTCGTAGAGGTCGAGGATGAGCTCACGGTCGCGGAAGCCGTAGATCATGATCGTGGTGGCGCCCAGCTCCATCCCGCCGGTGGCGATCGCCACGAGGTGGGAGGACATCCGGTTGAGCTCCATCAGCATCACGCGGATCACGGTGGCCCGGTCGGGGACCTGGTCGGTGATCCCCAGCAGCTTCTCCACGGCCAGGCAGTAGGCCGTCTCGTTGAAGAAGGGGGTGAGGTAATCCATGCGCGTGACGAAGGTGGTGCCCTGCGTCCAGGTCCGGAATTCGAGGTTCTTCTCGATGCCGGTGTGCAGGTAGCCGATGCCGCAGCGGGCCTCGGTGACGGTCTCGCCGTCGATCTCCAGGATCAGCCGGAGCACGCCGTGGGTGGAGGGGTGCTGCGGCCCCATGTTGACGATGATCCGCTCGTCGTCGGACTTCACCGCGGCGGCCGCGATCTCGTCCCAGTCGCCACCGGAGACGTTGTAGACGGTGCCCTCGGTGGTCTCCCGGGCCAGGGACTCCGTGGTGTCGAAGTCGCTCGAGGTGCGGTGGCCGTTCGAGGAGTGGGAGTGCGGTGCAGTAGTCATCAGCTGTACGACCTCCGCTGGTCGGGAGCCGGAATCTGGGCGCCCTTGTACTCGACGGGGATGCCGCCGAGCGGGTAGTCCTTGCGCTGCGGGAAGCCCTGCCAGTCGTCGGGCATCATGATCCGCGTCAGCGCCGGATGGCCGTCGAAAACGATTCCGAAGAAGTCGTAGGTCTCGCGCTCGTGCCAGTCGTTGGTCGGATAGACCTCCACGAGCGAGGGCACGTGCGGGTCGGCGTCCGGTGCGGACACCTCCAGCCGGACGAGCCGGTTGTGGGTGATCGAGCGCAGGTGGTAGACGGCGTGCAGCTCGCGGCCCTTGTCGCCGGGGAAGTGCACTCCGCTCACGCCCGTGCACAGCTCGAAGCGCAGCGCCGGATCGTCGCGCAGGATGCGGGCGACCGCCGGCAGACGGCTGCGCTCGATGTGGAAGGTCAGCTCCGCGCGGTCGACGACGGTCTTCTCGATGACGTCCTCGGGGACCAGGCCCTGTTCGTCGAGGGCGCCCTCCAGCTCGTCGGCGATCTCGTCGAACTCCCCGTAGCCGCTCGATCCGGAGGCGCCCCCACGGGGCCCGCCGTACGGCCGGGTGCTCGCGCCGGGCAGCCGGACGGTCCGTACGAGGCCGCCGTAGCCGCTGGTGTCGCCGCCGTTGGCGGCGCCGAACATCCCGCGGCGGGTGCCGATCACCTCGCCGGTGTCCTCGCGCTGCGCGGGTACGGCTTCGTCCTGGCCGTTCCGGTCGTTCGGCTCGTCGGGACGCTCGGGGTTCTTCTGCTCACTCACCGCAGCAGCCCCTTCATCTCGATCAGCGGGAGTGCCTTGAGCGCCGCTTCCTCCGCCTCGCGGGCGGCCTGCTGCTGATTGACCCCGAGCTTGGTGTTCTGGATCTTCTGATGCAGCTTGAGAATGGCGTCCATCAGCATCTCGGGACGCGGCGGGCAGCCCGGCAAATAGATGTCGACGGGAACGATGTGGTCGACGCCCTGCACAATCGCGTAGTTATTGAACATTCCGCCCGATGAGGCGCAAACCCCCATGGAAATCACCCACTTCGGCTCCGGCATCTGGTCGTAGACCTGCCGCAGAACGGGAGCCATCTTCTGGCTCACCCGGCCGGCCACGATCATCAGGTCCGCCTGCCGCGGAGAGCCGCGGAAGACCTCCATGCCGAAACGGGCCAGGTCGTAGCGCCCGGCGCCGGTCGTCATCATCTCGATGGCGCAGCAGGCCAGCCCGAAGGTCGCGGGGAAGACCGATGATTTGCGCACCCAGCCCGCGGCCTGCTCGACAGTGGTCAGCAAAAAGCCGCTCGGCAGCTTCTCTTCAAGTCCCATGTGTGACCCCTAGTCCCATTCCAGGCCGCCACGACGCCAGACATAGGCGTAGGCGACGAAGACGGTGAGCGCGAAGAGCAGCATCTCGACGAGCCCGAACAGCCCCAGGGCGTCGAAGGTGACGGCCCAGGGGTAGAGGAAGACGATCTCGATGTCGAAGACGATGAAGAGCATCGCCGTCAGGTAGTACTTGATCGGGAAGCGACCGCCACCGGACGGATGTGGCGTCGGCTCGATTCCGCACTCGTACGCCTCGAGCTTGGCCCGGTTGTAGCGCCTGGGCCCGACGAGGGTGGCCATCACGACGGAGAAGATCGCAAAGCCTGCCCCGAGGGCTCCCAGTACGAGGATGGGCGCGTAAGCGTTCACCGTCCTCGCTCCCTTCAGTCGACGATGACTGGATGGCGGTCCGCTCGGGCCCTCCGGCTGCCCCATGGAGATCGTGCATATGTGAGGCAGTTCACAAGCCCGAACCGCCAGCATCTTATGCCCGCTGGTCTGTGATCTGCGACACGGGAGTGAACAACGCCTTTGTGATCTCCACCACCCGGCGAAGGATCATGAAGTCGGATGAGCGGTGATCTTCATACGTGAAGCACGCGAGTGATCACGAGAGGTGACATTCGCATGGGTTACCGCTGGTCAGTGCGGGGTTGCCACTATCAAGTGAGTCGCGCTACAGGCAAATTGGCGCTGGAGCTGGCCAACTGCTATGTGCGTGCGGCCCGTAGACGTGACCCGCTCGTGACCGGACCGTGATCATCAGTGCGTGCATCGATTCACGAGCGGCTGGCCGCCATCAGGTCACAGGAACATAACGGACACTCAAGAGTGACCTATCCCACGCTATTTCCAGCACTAAGTGCTTGACGCCCGGGAAGCCTTGGCGTGGCGGATGGGGAAGTGATAGGCCCTCGCCGCTCCCGCATCGAGCAGCAAATGCCATGCGTAGGAACATGATCGCGAAATTCGGACATCCCGTCGGCGGCTCGGCCGGCGGCCAAAAGTCCGGTTTATTCGCCGCGTACACGTCAAGTGTGGCGCACTGCACCTTTCTTGGCAGCAACCTGTGGCGCCTGATAGCCGTTATTGCCATGTCCCCGAACGCACTCATACCCAGCCACCGGAAGCCCCGCCGTTCCGCGTCCTCGCGGGCCCTGCGTGCGGGCGTGACCGGTGGCTTCCTCACCCTCGCGGTGACCGGCGCCACCGTGCCGGCCAACGCCGCGCAGAAGCCCGTCTCCGAAACCCAGGAGATGCCGACCATCACGACGGCGCTGGCCACCAGCGCCGCGAAGAGCGCCGACACCGCCGAGCAGGTGGCGTTCAACTACGAGCGCCAGGCTCTCCAGGAGAGTGCCTTCTCCAAGGCCGCCAAGGCCGCCGAGAAGCACAAGGCCGAGGCCGTGAAGAAGGCCAAGGCCGAGGCGAAGAAGAAGGCCGAGGAAGCCCGCAAGGCCAAGGAGGCCGCGCAGGCCCGTGCCTCGCGCTCCTCCGAGCGTTCGACCCTGTCCGCCCCGTCGTCGTCCAGCGCCACCGGCAGCACCGCCACCCTGGTCTCCTTCCTGAAGGCGCAGCTCGGCAAGGCCTATGTGCTCGGCGCCACCGGCTCCTCGGCGTACGACTGCTCCGGCCTGACCCAGGCCGCGTTCAAGCAGGTCGGCATCGACCTGCCGCGGGTCTCGCAGGACCAGTCCACCGCCGGCACCCAGGTCGGCCTGGACAACCTCCAGGTCGGCGACCTCCTGTACTGGGGCAGCGCGGGCAGCGCCTACCACGTCGGCGTCTACGTCGGTGGCGGCAAGTTCATCGGCGCCCAGAACTCCAGCACCGGCATCGTCGAGCGCCCCCTCGACTACGACATGCCGACCGGTGCGGTGCGCGTCCTCTAGGACCGCCGCACCCTCAGTGCCCCACGAGGACCGTCCCTCCTGCCGCTCGGGAGGGACGGTCCTTCGCTGTGCGGGGACCTCCGGCCGCGGAGGCGCCGAGCCGCCCCGCCCCCGCGCGCCGTCCAGCGGCTGATTCGCGCCGTACAGCGCCACGATCAAGCCAGGTACGGGCCCGAGGGCGGCTCGTGGAGCTACCGATGAACGGTGCGCGCCGTTGCACCTCTCGCCCTGTGCCGTAGATGTACCCCCTCGGGTGCGATGCGGCATTCCCAGAGAGAGGGACCCGCGCTTCGATGAACACCCATCGCACCGCCCGTCGCATCGTCACCCGGGCCGCGACGGCCGCCGCACTGGCCACCGCGCTCGGTCTGGGCGCCGTCCACACGGCGACCGCCTCGGCCGCGTCGTCCGCACCGGTCTCCGTCCGGCCCTCCGGCACCGACCCCGACGGCGGCTGGCACCAGAACGGGCTGCGGCTGAAGGCCGCCGACAACAAGAAGGTGGACGCCTTCGTCCACCGTGCCCGGAACGCCGAGCGGGCCATCAGCCCCGAGGTGCGTGCGGCCGCCCGGATCAGCCACGCCGAACTGATCGGCTTCGACCAGCGGCTGAAGTCGCCGGACTCGCTCAAGCGCAAGGTCGCGACCTGGATGCGGGAGTCCCCGGGCCAGACCGTCGACGAATCGCTGAGCATGATCAACGACTCGGTCCGTTTCACCCTGCAGTGGCCCGCCGGCTCGTACAGCCAGGGCGTGCACACCGCTTCCGGGCTGCTGTCCGCCTGGGGCAACGACTCCACCCGGTGGGCCAACACCTGGAACCGGACCGCCGGCTACAAGGCGATCAACTCCGCCTGGCGCGCGCCCCGCTCCCACCAGCTCTTCGAGGTCCAGTTCCACACCCCCGAGAGCAAGGCGGCCCAGCTGGAGACGCACAAGCTCTACGAGGAGCAGCGGCTGCCCGGCACGCCGCCCGCGAGGGTGCGGGAGCTCCAGGCGCAGCAGAACGCGATCTTCGCGGCGGTGCCGGTGCCGCCGGGCGCCGAGCGGCTGACCGCTCCGACGCGCCGACTGTCCCCCGACCCGGCGCGCCGGCTCCCCGTCCCGGGCCGCTGACGGACCGGTCCCGCAGGCGCGCGATCCCCTCGCCGCCCGGGGCGGCCCAATACGGGTGACGCCCCACGAGAGCAGCAACGACGGCGGCCCGCCGGATACACCGACGGGCCGCCGACCGCTCGTCCCCGGGCCCGCAGGGCCCCTCACGGGCCCTCAGGAGCCGTCACGGCGCCTCAAGAGCTCTCCAACACGGCCATACGGCCGCAACACGCTCCAACAGGCCGCACAACGCCGCACAGGCCGCAACGGGCCTCAGCAGGCCACAACGGGCACAACGGTGCGCAACAGGCCGTCCGTTACCAGCCCGCCCCCGCCGGCTGCTTGGTGGTCGCGTTGAGCCGGTTGAAGAGGTTGGTGACACCGATCGTCAGGATGATCGCCGACAGCTGCCGCTCGTCGAAGTGGTCCGCGGCGTCGTCCCAGACGGGGTCCGGCACCGGGTCCGGGCTGTCGGCGAGCCGGGTGACGGCCTCGGTGAGGGCAAGGGCGGCGCGCTCGGCGTCCGAGAAGTACGGCGCCTCCCGCCAGGCCGCGACGGCGAACAGCTTGTCGTCGCCCACGCCCGCCTTCCTGGCGTTCTTCACGCCCCCGTCGACGCAGAAGCTGCAGCCGTTGATCTGGCTGGCGCGCAGATGCACCAGCTCCAGCGTCTCCTCCGGCACCCCGCCCTGGCGGGTCGCCTTGACCACGTCGAGGAGCGGCTGCATGGCCTCGGGGAGGACCACCGCGGGGTTCTTCATTCGTGCGTCCATCACTGTCTCCTCAGAAAATCTCGTCGTTACCGCACTGACGGATCCCGGCCGGAGAATGTGACGGGGCGGTCCGGGAAATTTCCCGGACCGCCCCTGGAGCACCCGCAGGGGCCTGCGCCGGGCTTCCGCCCGATGCCGGCCCCTGTGCGTCAGGCCTTCGGCGCGACCTTGCTCAGGCCGTTGATGATGCGGTCCATCGCGTCGCCGCCCGTGGGGTCGGTGAGGTTGGCGAGCATCTTGAGGGTGAAGCGCATCAACAGCGGGTGGGTCAGACCGCGCTGGGTGGCGATCTTCATGACCTTGGGGTTGCCGATGAGCTTCACGAAGGCGCGGCCCAGGGAGTAGTAGCCGCCGTAGGTGTCCTTGAGGATCTTCGGGTAGCGCTGCAGGGCCAGTTCGCGCTGGGCGTACGTGGCGCGGGCGTGCGCCTGCACGATGACCTCGGCGGCGATCGCGCCGGACTCCATGGCGTAGGCGATGCCCTCGCCGTTGAACGGGTTGACCAGCCCGCCCGCGTCGCCGACCAGCAGCAGGCCCTTGGTGTAGTGCGGCTGGCGGTTGAAGGCCATGGGGAGCGCGGCGCCGCGGATCGGGCCGGTCATGTTCTCCGGGGTGTAGCCCCAGTCGGCGGGCATCGAGGCGCACCACGCCTTGAGGATCTCGCGCCAGTCCAGCTCCTTGAAGGCGGAGCTGGAGTTGAGGATGCCGAGGCCGACGTTGCTGGTCCCGTCGCCCATGCCGAAGATCCAGCCGTAGCCGGGCAGCAGCCGGTCCTCGGCGCCGCGGCGGTCCCACAGCTCCAGCCAGGACTCCAGGTAGTCGTCGTCGTGCCGGGGCGAGGTGAAGTACGTACGGACGGCCACGCCCATGGGGCGGTCCTCGCGCCGGTGCAGGCCCATGGCCAGCGAGAGCCGGGTGGAGTTGCCGTCGGCGGCGACGACGAGCGGGGCGTGGAAGGTGACCGGGGTCTTCTCCTCGCCGAGCTTGGCGTGCACACCGGTGATGTGCCCGGTCAGCTCGTTGACGACCGGCGCCCCCACGTTGCAGCGCTCGTACAGCCGGGCGCCGGCCTTCTGCGCCTGCCGGGCCAGCTGCTCGTCGAAGTCGTCGCGCTTACGGACCAGCCCGTAGTCGGGGTACGACGCCAGCTCCGGCCAGTCGAGCTGGAGGCGGGAGCCGCCGCCGATGATCCGCAGGCCCTTGTTGCGCAGCCAGCCCGCTTCCTCGGAGATGTCGATCCCCATGGCGACCAGCTGCTTGGTGGCGCGCGGGGTCAGCCCGTCGCCGCAGACCTTCTCGCGCGGGAAGGCGGTCTTCTCCAGAAGGAGCACGTCCAGACCGGACTTGGCGAGGTGGTAGGCGGTCGCCGAGCCGGCGGGCCCGGCACCGACGACGATCACATCCGCGCTGTGCTCCGAGCGGGGTGTGGTCACGGAATCGGTCACGGACTCGGTCACGGCGCTGTCTCCCGGAAGTCGATATCTGGGTGCCGACCGGCACTGGGCACGTCAGTCTATGGGGGCCGTGGTGATCAGAACCTGAAGGGTTGTGCCGTGAAGCCTGTGAACACACCGCCCGTCCACCGACCGCTTCCCGCCGTCGAGCTGCGCGTGCCCACCGAGGAGGACGCGATGAACTGGCACCGGGTCTTCAACGACCCGGACGTCATGGAATTCCACGGCGGTTTGCCGGCCGAACTCTCCCTGTACGACGAGCTCACCGCGCGCCAGCGCAGGCACCACGCCGAGCGGGGATTCTGCCTGTACACGCTGGTGGACCCGGCGGACGGCGCGGTCATCGGCTTCACCGGCGCCCAGCCGTGGCCGTGGGACTGGGGCCCCGCGGGCGAGATCGAGATCGGCTGGCGGCTCGGCCGCGCCGCGTGGGGCAAGGGCTACGCCACGGCCGCGGCGCGGGCGGCGCTGGAGTCCGTACGGGCGGCCGGCGTCCGCCATGTGGTCGCCATGGTGGATGCGCGCAACGAGCGGTCGATCGCGGTGACCCGGCGGCTGGGAATGCGGCGCGCGGAGACGGTGATCACGCCGGAGGGGAAGCGGACCGCGTACTGCCATCGGCTGGATGTGTGAGGTCCTGGCGCACGACCGGAGGTGCGAGGTCCTGGCGCACGACCGGAGGTGCGAGGTCCTGACGCGGAAGGGGAGAGGGCGGCTGCGCCTTGCTGCCGCTCCGGGTGCCGGCGGCCGCCCGGCTTGCGCCGCCGGCCGCCCCGGCCGCCCCGTCCGCCGCCTTCCTCAGCCCTCGGCCGGCTTGCGTCCCCGGTGCAGTGCCACGATGCCGCCGGTCAGATTGCGCCAGGCCACCTCGGTCCAGCCCACGCCCTGCAGCCGGGCGGCGAGTTCGGGCTGGTTCGGCCAGGTGCGGATGGACTCGGCGAGGTAGACGTAGGCGTCCGGGTTGCTGCTGACCGCACGGGCGACCGGCGGCAGCGCACGCATCAGGTACTCGGTGTAGACGGTCCGGAACGGCGCCCAGGTCGGCTCGCTGAACTCGCAGATCACGACCCGGCCGCCGGGCTTGGTGACCCGGTACAGCTCGGCCAGCGCGGCGTCGGTGTCCTGGATGTTGCGCAGCCCGAAGGAGATGGTGACCGCGTCGAACACCCCGTCCGCGAACGGCAGCCGGGTGCCGTCGCCGGCGGTGAACGGCAGCCACGGGTGGCGCTTCTTGCCCTCCCCCAGCATGCCGACGGAGAAGTCGCACGGCACGACGTACGCACCGGTCCGCGCGAACGGCAGCGAGGAGGTGCCCGTACCGGCCGCGAGGTCGAGCACCCGCTCGGCGGGCCGGGCGGCCACCGCGCGGTCCACTTCCTTGCGCCACAGCCGCGCCTGCCCCAGGGAGAGCACGTCGTTGGTGAGGTCGTACCGCGCCGCCACGTCGTCGAACATCGCGGCGACTTCGTGCGGCTGCTTGTCCAGGGATGCTCGGGTCACCCGGCCATTGTCCACCGTGGTCCGCCCGGGACCCGCACCGGGCACGGCCGTAGGGCGGGTGGCGTTCTCAGCGGCGGCGGAAGACGAGGCGGCCGTGCAGAGCGGTGGCCAGGCAGCTGCCGTCCTCGGCGAAGACGGCGAAGTGGGCGGCGCCGCCGGCCACCAGGGCGCGGGGGGTGCGCCGGGCCAGCTCCTGCAGGCCGGAGCGCTCCACGGCGGTGCGGACCGCGGGGCGGTGGAACGGCCCGGCCAGCGCCGTGGTCCCGGTGGCCATCAGCCGTTGCAGTCCGCGCCGGGCGCTGCCGCCCCAGCGGGCCTCGGTCAGGTCGAGGGCGGCGAGCGCCTCGCCGGTGACCGGCTCGCTGCCGAGGACGTCCGCCTCGCGCGGATCGGGGTGGTAGGCGGCCTCCAGCAGGGCGGCGCCGTCCGGTTCGTAGCGGCCGGGCGTCAGCACGCCGTCCCATTCCCTGACCCGGGCCCGTGCGCCGTACTCGGCGAACAGCTCGTCGTACGGCCCGACGGCGGCGAAGCGGTCGCCCGAGACGACGACCGCGTACCCGGCTTCCTCCGGGCGGCCGGGCTCCGGGCATTCGGGGTCCACCGGCTCGGACTCCGGCCGGTCCACCACCCGGCGGATCGCCCGCACCCGGTGAATCGTCAGCACGGCAGGCTCAGTTGGCCTCGACGAGCTTCAGCTCCGGATGCGCCGTGCCGCCCTCGATCGCCGTCGAGGACAGGTGCGAGACGACCTTGTCGTCGACCGGGTCGTTGGCCGGGTCGTCGTGCACGAGCAGGTGCTCGTAGGTGGTCGCGCGCTGCGCCGGGACCCGGCCCGCCTTGCGGATCAGGTCGATGATCTCCATGCGGTTGGAGCGGTGCTTGGCGCCCGCGGAGGAGACGACGTTCTCCTCCAGCATGATCGAGCCCAGGTCGTCGGCGCCGTAGTGCAGCGACAGCTGGCCGATCTCCTTGCCGGTGGTCAGCCACGAGCCCTGGATGTGCGCGATGTTGTCGAGGAAGATCCGGCCGATGGCGATCATCCGCAGGTACTCGAAGAGGGTGGCCTGCGTCTGGCCCTTCAGGTGGTTGTTCTCCGGCTGGTAGGTGTACGGGATGAAGGCGCGGAAGCCGCCCGTACGGTCCTGGACGTCGCGGATCATCCGCAGATGCTCGATCCGCTCGGCGTTGGTCTCGCCCGTGCCCATGAGCATGGTGGAGGTGGACTCGACACCCAGCCCGTGGGCCGCCTCCATGATCTCCAGCCAGCGCTCGCCGGACTCCTTCAGGGGCGCGATGGCCTTCCGGGGGCGGGCGGGGAGGAGTTCGGCGCCGGCGCCCGCGAAGGAGTCCAGGCCGGCGGCGTGGATGCGCGAGATCGCTTCCTCGATCGAGACCTTGGAGATCCGGGCCATGTGCTCGACCTCGGACGCGCCGAGGGAGTGGATGACCAGCTGCGGGAACGCCTTCTTGATGGCGGAGAAGTGCTCTTCGTAGTACTCGACGCCGTAGTCGGGGTGGTGGCCACCCTGGAACATGATCTGGGTGCCGCCCAGTTCGACGGTCTCCGCGCAGCGGCGCAGGATGTCGTCGAGGTCGCGGGTCCAGCCCTTGGCGGTGTCCTTGGGCGCGGCGTAGAAGGCGCAGAACCTGCAGGCCGTCACGCAGACGTTGGTGTAGTTGATGTTGCGCTCGATGATGTACGTCGCGATGTGCTCGGTACCGGCGTAGCGGCGGCGGCGCACGGCGTCGGCGGCCTGGCCCAGCGCATGCAGCGGCGCGGAGCGGTACAGGTCGAGCGCTTCCTCCGGTGTGATGCGGCCGCCCTGCGCGGCGCGGTCGAGTACGGACTGGAGGTCGGCGTTCTCGGTCACCGGGGCGTCCCTTTCGCAGGCGGGCATCACGAACTGAACCAGCGTACGTCAGGGGTCCGACAGCCTCGCCGCCGGTCAGCCGGCGCTCCTCGCCGGTGGCGGGGCTGCGACCGGCCGGCGACGGGCGGCGGGGACGGCGAGGCAGGGCGAAGGGCGACGCCCCTTCGGCACCGCCTCAGCGCTTCGTCAGGGTCGCCTTCGGCGTGCCGCCCGCGTCGTCCTGGGAGGCGAAGCCGAGCGTGCCGCCCTTGCCGAGCGTGTACGTCACACGGGACTTGTTGCCCGTGCAGCCGGGCCCCTGCTTGCCGTCCGGCCGCTCCATGAGCACCAGCCTGCTGTCCGTGGCCGACTCCAGCTTCGCCTTGGCCTCGCACTTCACGAGCACCGCGTCGTAGGTGGTGTGGATGACGTAGTCGCCCTTGCCACCGGGCTCGATGACGCTGGTGATCGTGCCGTTGGGGATGCCGTGCGCGGTGGTGACGCTGCCCGTCCAGGTGCCGAGGAAGGCCTTGGCCACCGTGACCGGCCGGCCGGCCGCGTCCCCCGGGCCGGTGGGCCGGCCCGTCGGTGCGCCGCCCGCCGGCGGCTTGGCACCCGTCTGCGCCCCGGCGTCCGTGTCGCCGCCCCCGCCCGGCAGCAGATGGAAGACGAACCCGGCCGTCGTCGCGGCGGCGAGCGCTCCGGCCACCGAGAGCACCAGCGTGCAGCTCATCCGCCGCGGCCGGTCCGCCCCGCCGCCGACCGCGCCGGACAGCGCGATCCGCCGCTCCTTGGCGGCGGTCGGGGCCGCGCCGGTCGGCAGGTCGGCGAGGCAGGGGGCGGCGGCGGTCGACGGCTGGTCCGGGCCGGTTGCCGTGGTGCCGCCATGGGACGCCGCGGGGTGACCGCCGGCGCCCGTCGCGGAAGGACCGCCCCCGGCCGTCGTGAGGTGACCGCTCCCGGCCGTGGCGGGGTGACCGCCCCCGGCTGCCGGCCAGTCCGCAGGCAGCGGCGGCGGGCCGGGCGGCCGGCCGGGGAGGCCGGGGAGACCGGGCAGGACGGAGGCGCCCGACGGCGGACCGGGCGGTGCGGCCGGCGCGTCCGGGGGCGCGCTGTCGAACGGCACGAGCCCGGAGACCTCCCCGTACGACGCACCCGGTGCCCGGGGCACCACCCCGTACGAGGGGTCCGGCGGCCCGAACACCCCACCGGGCGAGACACCCGCCGGACCGGCACCCGCCGCACCGGCGTCCGTCCCGCTCCCCGTCCCGGCCGGGGCCCCGCCCCCCGCCGTCTCCTCCGCCGCGTCCAGATTCAGCAGCTCCACCGCCTGCCGGCTGACCCGCTCGACCAGCGGACCGGGCAGCCACCCGGCCCGCACCAGCCCCGCCGCGCCCCCGTTCCCCTCCCCCGCGAGGCGGGTCGCCAACGCCTCCGGGGCGGGCCGGTCCGCGGGGTCCTTGACGAGCGCACCGGCCACCAGCTCCCGCAGCTCACCGGTGAGCCGGGAGCCCAACTCGGGCTCCTCGTGCACGATCTTGTAGAGCAGCGCGGCGGACGAATCGCCCGAGAACGGACCGGCGCCGGTCGCCGCGAACGCGAGCACCGCACCGAGCGAGAAGACATCGGCGGCGCCCGCGGCCCCCTTGCCGAGGATCTGCTCGGGCGCCATATAGCCGGGCGATCCCACCGAGACCCCGGTCGAGGTCAGCGACGCGGTGCCCTCCACGGCCCGCGCGATACCGAAGTCGATTAGCAGCGGCCCGTCCAGCGTCAGCAGCACATTGGACGGCTTGACGTCCCGGTGCACCAGCCCGAGCGCATGCACCGCGGTCAGCGCCTCGGCCAGCCCGGCGCCCAGCGCCCGTACGGAGTGTTCGGCCAGCGGTCCGAGATCGGCCACGGCCTGCGCCAGCGAGGGGCCCGCGGCGTAGCCGGTGGCCACCCAGGGAACGGCCGCCTCCGGATCGGCGTCCAGCACCGGCGCGGTCCAGGCCCCGCCCACCCGCCGCGCCGATTCGATCTCGCGCCGGAACCGCGCACGGAACTGGTCGTCCGCCGCGAAATGCGCATGGACGACCTTCACCGCGACGGTGCGCCCGCCCGCGCTGCGCCCGAGGTAGACCCGGCCCATCCCGCCCGCGCCGAGCCGGCCCAGCAGCCGGTACCCGCCCAGGCTTCGTGGATCATCCGCCGCCAACGACTCCATGGCGCCTCCCCCTTGATACGGCGCCCCCAGCTTATGACCCGGCCCTGCCGGCCCCCCAGAACTCCCCCTCGCCCCGTCGCCCCTCCCCCACCTGCCTGCCCGCCCCGGAGGACCCCCGACCCCTCGACGCCAGGTTGCTAGCATGCTAGCTTCCTACCGTGGGTGATGAGGAAGTCAAGCAGTTCAACGTCTATCTGCCGGTCACGCTGATCAAGCAGGTCAAGTACCACGCCATCGACTCGGGCAGGTCGTTGTCGGCCTTGGTCGCCGACGCGCTGCGCGCCTACCTCGACGATCCCGGCGAGCAGGACCGGACGACCGGAAAGGAGAGTGGAGATGACGACTGAAGGCATCGAGGCCGTCTTCCTGGAGACCCACAACTGGGGGAAATCGGCGAGGTTCTTCCAGGCCCTGGGCTTCGAGCTGGACTTCTCGACCGACCACCACTCCGGCCTGTTCCGCAACGGCGACGGCGCGTACGTCTTCCTCGCCGAGGTGCCCGAGGACCGCAAGCCCGAGATGCAGGTCGTACTGAAGGTGCCGGATGCCGAGGCGTTCCGCCCCGGTCCGGACGTCGAGGTGGTCACGCCCTTCGAGGACACCCACTTCGGGACCAGGCAGTCGACCGTCCGTGACCCCGACGGGCGCCTGTGGAACCTCCAGGCTCCCGCCGGGAACTGACCGCGAGGAAGGCGGCGCCATGAAGGACGAGGCCACCGGGGCACCGGACAACACCGCCGTACGCTGCGCGCTCTGGCGGGCGCTGCACGTCCGGGTCGATGCGGCGCCCCATGTGCTGGAGGACGAGGTCGGCCTGCGGCTGGTGGCCCCCGACGCCGACTGGCCACGCCGCCCGGACATGGACCCTGAGGCCACCGGCGCCTTCCGGGCGGCCATGGTGGCCCGCGCCCGCTTCATCGAGGACCTGGTCGTCCAGCAGGCCGGGCGCGGCGTCACCCAGTACGTCATCCTGGGGGCCGGCCTGGACACCTTCGCCCAGCGCAGGCCGGAGATCGCCGCCCGCCTGCGGCTCTTCGAGATCGACCAGCCGCAGACCCAGGCCTGGAAGCGCCGGCGCCTGGGGGAACTCGGCTACGGCATCCCCGAGTGGCTGCACCTGGTTCCGGTCGACTTCGAGGCGGGCGAGTCGTGGTGGGAGCAGCTCGCCGCCGCCGGATTCGACCCGCACCGTCCGGCGGTCATCGTCTCGACCGGCGTGAGCATGTACCTCACCGAGGAGGCGACCGCGGCCACCCTGCGGCAGGTCGCCGCCCTCGCGCCGGGTTCGACGCTCGCCATGACCTTCCTGCTGCCGGCCGAGCTCGTCGACGCATCCGACCGGCCCGGCCTCCGGGCCAGCGCGGAGGGAGCGCAGGCATCCGGCACGCCGTTCGTCAGCTTCTACGCCCCGCGGGACATGCTGGCGCTGGCCCGCGAGGCCGGCCTCGCGGACGCCCGGCACGTACCGGGTGGCGTGCTCGCCGAGCGCTACTTCGCCGACCGCACCGACGGCCTCCGCCCGTCCAGCGGCGAAGACTTCCTGCTGGCAGCCATCTGACCTGCGCTGGCGGCCTCACCCCCGGGCCGGCTCGGCGGCGTGCGGCATGAGGACGCCGCTGCACCGGTGGCCACCGCCGGCCAGGACGGCCCCTCGGGGAGGCCACCAGGACAGCCGCCTCCCCCGCCGGCACCCGGCTATCCGGCCGGCCGCTCCAGCAACTGCACCTTCACATCGGCCGGGAACCCGGTCGTCGGCCCGACCCGCCGGGCGAATTCCGCGACACCGCCCAGCTGCTCGGGCCCGAAGCGGAAGTCGAGCGTGGTGAAGTAGCGCTCCAGGACCGGTTCGTCGAAGGTCTCCCAGCGGGCCGCCTGCTCGGCGACCTTGGCGACCTCCTCCAGCGACAGATCGCGCGAGGCGAGAAACGCCTCGTGCACCTTCTGCACCACGACCGGCTCGCGCTCCAGGTAGTCGCGCCGGGTCGCCCAGACGGCGAAGACGAACGGCAGACCCGTCCAGTCCTTCCACATCTGGCCGAGGTCGTGCACCTCCAGGCCCAGCCGCGGCCCGTCGTGCAGATTGGCGCGCAGCGCGGCGTCGCCGATCAGCACCGCCGCGTCCGCCTCCTGCATCATCACGCCGAGGTCCGGGGGGCACGTGTAGTACTCCGGCCGCACGCCGATCTTCTCGGCCAGCAGCAGCTGGGCCAGCCGTACGGACGTACGCGACGTCGAACCCAGGGCGACCCGGGCACCGTCGAGCTGGTCCAGCGGCTTCTGCGAGACGATCACGCACGACATGACCGGGCCGTCGCAGCCGACGGCGAGGTCGGGGAAGGCGACGAGGTCGTCGGCGGCGCGCAGGAATTCGACGAGGGTGATCGGCGCGATGTCGAGCTCGCCCCGGACCAGCTGCTCGCTGAGCTTCTCCGGCGTGTCCTTGGTGAGGTCCAGATCGAGCAGGGTGCCCGTACGGGCGAGGCCCCAGTAAAGGGGCATGCAGTTCAGGAACTGGATGTGGCCCACTCGCGGCCGGCTGCGACGGCGGCCGGCGTCGGCTCCCGCGGGTGCGTCTCCGAAGGTTGAATTGTCCACATGCGGAGGCTAGACCCGTCTCCCCCGCGGCAGCGCAGCGGGGCAGTGCATGGACGTTAGTGCGGTCGGTTAAACGTGATCTTTGGCTCTTCCGCCTCAGGAGCAGCACATGCTACGCTCAGCGCAAGTTGCAGTTTGGTTTCCCTTGCAGTACAGAGCCTGCGGAGCATGTGACCCCGCAGGCTCTTGTAGTTTCAGACTTCTTTGCAGGTTCTGGAGCAGGGCAACCCTTTGGCCCAAGGAGGGCTTATGGCTACCGGAACCGTCAAGTGGTTCAACGCTGAAAAGGGCTTCGGCTTCATCGCCCAGGACGGCGGCGGCCCGGATGTCTTCGTCCACTACTCGGCGATCAACGCCTCTGGCTTCCGCTCCCTGGAGGAGAACCAGCAGGTGAACTTCGACGTCACGCAGGGCCCGAAGGGTCCGCAGGCGGAGAACGTCACGCCGGTCTAAGTTGCCCGGCCCGGAATTTCTTCCAGGTCGCCCCTAAGCAGTACCCAAGGAGCCCTGCTCCGCCACTTCGGTGGCGAGCGGGGCTCCTGCCTTTTGATTGCCATGATTCAAATGGCGACTACACGAATTTTTGCCGTCGGCCGCGCTACGCACCCGAATGGCGGGCGCGGAACGGAATTCCTGCGGCATTGAGCGCGCGGTTACGCGCGCGCCCCGCCCACGGACTTTTTCCGCCACGCCGAGGAACGGGGAATGCCGGCGGACGAACGGGAGCCGTGGCGCGAGGACGGGCTCGGCCGGCGCCGCCGGGGGTGGCGTTCATGGCGAAGTGATCACGGAAAGTGCTCACATGGCAACATGGAGCGGCCTATCTTGGGCAAGATGAGCGAGGACATGCCCCCACAGAAGCCCTGCCCCGACTGTGGCGGCAGCGGCACCGTGGAGTGGGAGACGCCGATGGGCGATGCGGTCACCACGCAGTGTTCCGGGTGCGGTGGCACCGGAACCGTCCTGGCGTAGAGGAGGCAGAGGCAGGCATGGCGGCCTTCAACAGGAACGGGAAGCCGGTCGGCCTGGACGCGCAGTACGTCGGCCGGCTGCCGTGCTCCACCTGCGGGATACGGTCGATGAAACTGCCCGGCCGGCAGGGCGGGTTGTGCATCCCGTGTTACGCGGACGAGTGCACCACCGCGGGACGCCGGGCGGCGACGGCCGGCGCGTGGGTGGCGGCCAGTTTCGTGGGCGACCCGTGCCTCGCGTGCGGGTCGCGGTCCGTTGATGCCAACGGGTGGGCGTTCTGGTGCAATTCATGTGAGATGCAGACGGCGGTGGCACTGCCGCCCCGGTGAATCACCTCGAAGCGGCGGGCAGCGCCAGCAGGGCCGGCAACACCGTTGAACCGGACGTCAGTTGACGAGCGGGCCGGCTTCCGGGCCGTGATGTCCGCACCGGGCCGGCAGCGCCTCGTGCGCGCACCCGGCGAGGCATGGCGCGACGGCAGCGCACGTCAGACCCCGTGCCACCTCCCCCACAGAGGTGACACGGGGTTCCAGTTTGACGCGCCGGGGGCTCCGGCTCCAGAGCGGGGGTCATCTGCTTTCGTAAAGGCCCGCTATGTCTTTGGCGAAATCGCGGATGACCGCTGCGCGGCGGAGCTTCAGGGACGGGGTGAGGTGCCCGGTTTCCTCGGTGAAATCCAGCGGGAGGACGGCGAACCGGCGGATGGATTCGGCGCGGGAGACCAGTTCGTTGGCGTCGTCGACGGCGCGCTGGAGGTCGGCGAGCAGGCGCTCGTCGTGGATCAGTCGCTCGAGCGGCAGGTTCTGCTTCTTGTTCATCTGGCACCAGTGGGCGAGGCCGTCCGGCTCCAGAGTGATCAGGGCGGTGATGTAGGGGCGGTTGTCGCCGACGACCAGGCACTGGCCGACGAGGGGGTGCGAGCGGAGGCGGTCCTCCAGGGGTGCGGGGGCGACGTTCTTGCCTCCCGTGGTCACGAGGATCTCCTTCTTGCGGCCGGTGATCGTGAGGTAGCCGTCGGCGTCGAGCGCGCCGAGGTCGCCGGTGGCGAGCCAGCCCTGGTCGGTGACGGGGCGGGCCGCGCCGAGGGCCGCGTCCCAGTAGCCGGAGAAGACATGGCCGCCGTGCACCAGGATCTCGCCGTCGTCGGCGATGCGTACGGCGGTGCCCGGCAGCGGCCAGCCGACCGTGCCGATGCGGGGGCGCAGCGGTGGGGTGACGGTCGTCGCGGCCGTCGTCTCCGTCAGGCCGTAGCCCTCGAAGATCTCGATGCCGGCGCCCGTGTAGAAGGCGGCGAGGCGGTGGCCGAGGGGCGAGCCGCCGCTGAGGATGTAGCGGACCCTGCCGCCGAGGGCGGCGCGGATACGGCGGTAGACGAGCGGGTCGTAGAGCTTGCGGGCGGCTTTGAGGGCGACACCGGGGCCGGAGCCCGTCCCGTGTTCCCTGGCTTCCACGGCCTCGCCGTAGGAGCGGGCGATGCGGGCCGCGCGGTCGAAGGAGGCTGCGCGGCCCATCTTCTCCGCGGTGGCGCGGCCGGTGTTGTAGACCTTCTCCAGGACGTACGGGATGCCGAGGAGGAACGTCGGCCGGAAGCCCGCCAGGTCGGCGAGCAGGTCGTCGGTCCGGATGCTGGGCGCGTGGCCCAGGCGCACCCGGGCGCGCAGGCATCCGACGGCGACCATACGGCCGAAGACGTGCGAGAGCGGCAGGAAGAGGAGGGTGGCAGCGGGCTCCTCGCTGACCGACTTGAAGACGGGGTGGAGGAGCTCGATGGCGTTGTCGACCTCGGCGAAGAAGTTGGCGTGCGTGAGGGCACAGCCCTTGGGGCGGCCCGTGGTGCCGGAGGTGTAGATGAGGGTGGCGAGGTCGTACGGGCCCGTGGCGGCACGGCGCTCGTCCACCACCGCATCCGGCAGGGCGCGGCCCTCGGCGACGAGTTGGGCGACGGCACCGGTGTTGAACTGCCAGAGGTGATCGAGGCCGGGGAGCTCGGCGCGCAGGCCGCTGATCAGGCGGGTCTCCTCGACGTTCTCCACGACGCAGGCGCGGGCGCCGGAGTCGTGCAGGATCCACTGCGCCTGGCGGGCGGAGGAGGTGGGGTAGATCGGGACGCTGACCAGGCCCGCCGCCCAGGCGGCGAAGTCGACGAGGGTCCACTCGTAGGTCGTACGGGCCATGATCGCGAGCCGGTCGCCGGGGCGGAGGCCGGACGCGATCAGGCCCTTGGCGACCGCGCGGACCTCGACGGCGAATTCCGCCGCGGTGATGTCGCGCCAGTTACCGCTGGGCTGCTTGCGTGCCAGGACGACCTCGGCGGGGGCCTCGGCGGCGTTGCGGAAGGGGATGTCGCCGAGCGAGCCGCGGTGGACGGGCGGGGCCACCGGCGGGACGTAGACCTCGCGGACCGTGCCGCCCACCAGGGTCTTCTGCGGCTCCACGAGGGCGGGGCGCGGGGCGGCGGGGGCGTCGGCCGGGTCGGCGGGTGGGGCGGTGGCTGCACTTTCCTGGTTGGACACGAGCGGGTCCTCGTTTCTCCTGTGGAGTGCGGGAGTGCGGGGAGGGGAGGGAGAGAGGGGAAGGCGGGGGTTGTTGACGGGGCTCGTACGGGGTGTGGGGACGTACGGGGACGCACGAGAGACGTACGGAGCCGCCTGCGGGCCGGAGTTGAAGAGGGCGGGCAGACGCCGGCGCGCCGCCGCCGGGCGCCGCCCTGACGGCGGGGGCCCGCGAAGCCGGGCAGCGAAGACCCCGCCGGAAGTGGTGGGCGAAGACCGCGTCCGGTCTCCCGGTGGCGTCGAACTGCCGGCCGTCATCGTGGCGTCGGCCTCGTCAGGTTCGAACGCCCGCCGGAGCCGGGAGGGTTGGGGCGGCGCGGGAGCGGCGACGGCGACCGATGGCGGAAGGCTCGCCCCCGGCGGGGGAATCCGTGGAACACATCCTCGACCCAGCTCCTGACCGGACAGTAACCTTACTTTGAGGTAAAGCTACGCGAGGACCGGTAGTTGGCCAATGCCCGAGCAGGCCCTTCGTCCGGGCAATTCCGGGCCCGACCGCCCCGCCGCCCGCCCCTTCGTCCGGCTCCTCCCCGACCGTCCCGGTCTGCCACGCCCACCCGTGCGGATGTCCGGGAGCGGAAGCCGTACGACAACAGCCCTTGCCCGGGAGGGGAAGCCGTACGGCACCAGCACAGGTGGGCGCCGAGGCCCGGCGCGCGCGAGGGCGTTACCGTCCACCCACCCGCGCGCCACCCCCGGCGGCCCCCCGCGCACCACGACCGGAGGCCACCCGCGCCCCGCCGCCGGAGCCCGTCCGCGTCACCTCCTGGCGCCGGAAGCGCTCTGCTGACCGACGAGCCCGCCGGGCGCCCACCGCCCGCCCTCCGTCAGCCGGCCGAGGCCCGCCCAGACGAAGTTCATCATCGTGGACGCGGTGTCCTTCGCCGACGGATGCTCGCGCTCGCCCGAAGCCCCTTCGTCCGTACGGACGTTGACCCACTCGGCCAGCGACTCCGCCGCGCCGACCAGGGCATGGGCGAGCCCGGCGACCTCCCGTTCGGCCAGCTCGCCGACGCAGCCCGCTTCCTTTGCGGCCGCACCGATCAGCTCCGTCACGAAGGCGACGATCTCCGCCCGCATCATGGCGACTTCGCGTGCGAACGGCTCACCGTGCGTCCGCGCCTGCTGATGGAGTACGGCCCAGCCGGACGGGTGCGCGGCGGTGTGTGCGAAGAACCCCTTCAGGCCGCTCCACAGTTGCCGGTCGGCCGTCACCCCCGGCTCGACGGCCGCCGCCACGGCCGCCACCAGCGCCTCCGACTCCCGCCGGATCACCGTACTGAACAGGTCTTCCTTCGAATTCAGGTAGAGATAGACCAGCGGCTTGGAGACTCCGGCCGCCTCGGCGATCTCGTCCATCGAGGCAGCCGCATAACCACGCCGTGCGAACGTCAGCACCGCGGCATCGAGCATCTGCTGCTCCCGGACAGCGCGCGGCACCCGCTTGCTCTTCACAGCTCCCACCCTGAATGTCCCTCCATCCCGCCCCTTTACTGCAAAGTAAGTTTACGATCTTCGCTTCCCCGCCCGCCTCCCTTGACGACGTTCCCGCCATCACGAGACGATACGTCTCGTTACGTCATGGCGCAGGGTCCCTGCGCCCACTCCCCTGGAGGTCAGCCCCATGCAGCAGTTCATCGATGCCGCTCCCGGAATCCGCCTGTGGACCGAGCAGCGCGGCGCCGCCGATGCGGCCCCCCTGTTGCTGGTCATGGGCGCCCGGGCGAGCGGCGTCGCCTGGCCGGAGCCGCTGGTCGACGCGCTCGCCGCGCACCACCGGGTCATCCGCTACGACCACCGCGACACCGGCCGTTCGAGCTGGCCCTTCGAGGAGCGGCCGTACCGGATCCCCGATCTCGCCGATGACGTGATCGCGGTCCTCGACGGGCTGGGCATCGACCGGGCTCATATCGTCGGCATGTCATTGGGCGGCATGCTTGCCCAGTTGGTGCTCGCCGACCACCCCGACCGACTGCTCAGCGCCACTCTCATCGGCACCAGCGCCCTCAGCAGCACCCCGTACACCCGCCCCGACGGCACTACGGTCCCCGTCGAGGAGCTGCCGGGCATCTCGCCCGAGGTCCTGGAGCTGTGGGCCCGCCCGGTCGAGGATCACGGTCCGACGGCCGACATGCAGCGCCGGATCGAACACTGGCGGGTACTCGCCGGTGACCAACTTCCTTTCGACATCGACTCTTTCCGCGCTCTTGAGCGGCGCGTCATCGAGCACACCGGGCACGACCGGACGAGCACCGCGCACGGCCGTGCGGAGCACGATGGAATGCTCCGCACGGACCGGCTCGCCAAGAACGAGGTGCCGACCCTCGTGATCTGCGCACCCGCCGAGCCGGTCTTCCCGCCGCCGCACCCCCAGCACCTCGCGCAGTGCGTCCGCGGTGCCCGTGTCGTCGAGATCCCGGGGATGGCGCATGCGCTGCCGCCCGCCGTACTGGAGCCGCTCGCCACGGCGATCCTGCGCCATACGGGAGCGGCGGCGGGCTGAGCAGCGGGCGAGGAACGGAACGGGGGGAGTACGCAGAAGTGCCCCGGCCTGGGTGACAAGGCCGGGGCACCTCGGTGCCGGGGGCGGCGCAGCGCGCCCGGGGACGTTTGCTAGGCGGCAGCCGCCGCCGGTACGGCGCCCTGCTCCCGGGCACCCTGCTCTTCCGCGGCGTCGGCCCCGGCCGCGTCGAGCGTGATGCTCGTGGCGCCGTTGTACGCGTCGCGGTCCAGGATCTTCTCCCTGGCGGACACCAGGATCGGGATGACCGACTGGCCGGCCACGTTCGTGGCCGTCCGCATCATGTCCAGGATCGGGTCGATGGCCATCAGCAGACCGACGCCCTCCAGGGGCAGGCCCAGCGTGGAGAGGGTCAGCGTCAGCATCACCGTCGCGCCGGTCAGGCCGGCGGTGGCGGCGGAGCCGATGACGGAGACGAAGGCGATCAGGAGGTAGTCGCCGATGCCGAGGGGGACGTCGAAGATCTGGGCGATGAAGATCGCGGCGATCGCCGGGTAGATCGAGGCGCAGCCGTCCATCTTGGTCGTCGAGCCGAACGGCACCGCGAAGGAGGCGTACTCGCGCGGCACGCCGAGGCGCTCGGTGACCTGCTGGGTGACCGGCATGGTGCCGACCGACGAGCGGGAGACGAAGGCCAGCTGGATGGCGGGCCAGGCACCGCGGAAGAACTGCAGCGGGTTGACCTTGGCGACGGTCGACAGCAGCAGCGGGTAGACCCCGAAGAGGACGAGCGCGCAGCCGACGTAGATGTCGACGGTGAAGGTCGCGTACTTGCCGATGAGGTTCCAGCCGTACGTCGCGATGGCGTTGCCGATGAGGCCGACGGTGCCGATCGGGGCGAGGCGGATGACCCACCACAGGGCCTTCTGGAGCAGCTCGAGGACCGAGCGGCTGATCGCGAGGACCGGCTCGGCCTTCTCGCCGAGCTGGAGGGCCGCGATACCGGCCACGGCCGCCATGAAGACGATCTGCAGGACGTTGAGCTCGGTGAACGGCGTGATGATGTCGGTGGGGACGATGCCGGTCAGGAAGTCGATCCAGGAGCCCGCGTGGTCGGGGAGCTTGCCGTCCTTGGGGGTCAGGCCGGTGCCCGCGCCCGGGTTGGTGAGCAGGCCGATCGCCAGGCCGATCGCGACGGCGATCAGCGAGGTGGCCATGAACCACAGCAGGGTGCGGCTGGCGAGCCGGGCGGCGTTGTTGACCTGCCGCAGGTTGGTGATCGACACCAGGATCGCGAAGAAGACCAGCGGGGCCACGGCGAGCTTCAGCAGCTGGACGAAGAGGTCGCCGATGTGCTGCAGCGTGGTGGTGAGCCAGCCGACGTCACCGCTCTTGGCGATCCAGCCGAGCAGCACGCCCAGGGCGAGGCCGGCCAGGATCTGCACCCAGAACGGGACCTTGGGTATGCGGGAGGACTTGGGGGGCCGGGGAGCCTGTGAGGACTCGGCGGTCTCGGCAGACGTGGACAACGGACACACTCCGGGGACAGGTGAGACGTCGGGGACGGCGAAAAGAAGCGCCAGGAAAAGAGAGCGGCTGCGGAGCAGACGCGAAGGGGGCCTCTCCCGCCCGGAGGGGTCGGGGAGAAGATCTCCGGCCGCTGAGGAGAACGGTCAGCGGCGGCAACAGGCCGCGGACATACAGCGGCAGAGATCGACGTGCAGGCGCGCCACGAGCGGAGTGCTCATGGGGAACGAGGGCGCGGCTGCTGTCTTCATGGCAAGTACATTAACACTTGAACTTTGAGGAACCCAAAGAAAATCTTTGGGTTCCCAAGGGGCCGGGCAGCGGACCCTCCGTCAAAAACACGACGGGCGCCCGGCCATGGAACGGAATCCATGGCGCCGGGCGCCCGTCGTGAAGAAGCTGCTGTGAGGCGTCTTACATAAAGGTCCAGGCCTTTACTGGACCCCGTCCTCCTGGCCGGCGTTGGCCGCGAGACGCTCGCGCTGCCGGTCGACCTTGGCGACGATCTGCTCGGACATCGCGTCCCGCTGCTTGCGCAGCAGCACGAAGCTGAGCGGCGCGGAGATCACGATGGCGAGCAGCAGCATCCACACGGTGTTGGAGGCGCCGATGGCGAGCGGGATGACGTGGACGTACGACAGCGCCCACACCACGGCGAACGAGGCGACGAAGAGGCCGATGCGAAGGGCGGTGTAGCGGAGCGTGGCGAAGTGGTGGCTACTCACGGATGGGACCTTCTCCTCAACGGCAACCTAAAGGGTCTGCATCCAGTCAAGCACAGCGCTTCGGGCGATCTTCGCGGCCCCTGCCGCGGAGGGCCCTCGCCGCAGCCACCGGGCGGCCGGCCCGCGTCCCGTACGGCGGTCCCGGCCCGCCGCCCGCCGGTCAGCTCAGCTCCAGCCACATGGTGACGTCGTCGCGGAAGTCGTCGTCGGCCAGCTTGATCGCGCCGGGGACGCGGCCGACCTCCTTGTAGCCGCAGGCCTCGTAGAAGCGGTGGACGCCCGTTCCGCCGCGGCAGGTGAGCCGCAGCGCGGTGACGCCGTCGAAGCCGCGGGCGGCCTCGGCGACCGCGGCCATCAGCCGGCGGCCGGTGCCCTGCCCCTGGAGGGAGGGGTGGACCATGACCGTGTAGACCCACAGCCAGTGCGTCATCAGGCGGTGGCCGTTGAAGGTGGGGAACGCCGTGGCCAGGACCCGGCCCTCCGGGTCGCGGCCGACCATCAGGCGCGTACGGCCCTCGGCCATGGCCGTCAGATGCGTGAGCAGATCGGGCCGTATCTCCTCGGGGGCCACCGGCGGGAGGAAGCCGACCGCGCCGCCGGCGTTGGAGACATCGGCCCACAACGCGCATATCCCGTCGCGCAGTCCGGGGGTGACGGAAGGGTCCAGGTCGAAACGCACGTCCATGACCCGGACCCTAACCCTCACCGCCGACAGCGCCTCCGAGCAGGTCAGACGCGCATCGGCTGGGGGGATTCGCGGCGGTCCGGGTCCGGGCCCGGGTACTCGCGGATGGCCTCGTAGCGGGTGTTGCGCTCGACGGGGCGGAAGCCGGCGTCGCGGATCAGGTCGAGCAGGTCCTCACGGGTCAGCTTGTTGGGCGTGCCGTAGTTGTCCGCGTCGTGCGTGATCTTGTACTCGACGACCGAGCCGTCCATGTCGTCCGCGCCGTGCTGCAGGGCGAGCTGGGTGGTCTGCAGACCGTGCATCACCCAGAAGCACTTCACGTGCGGGACGTTGTCGAAGAGGAGGCGGGAGACCGCGAAGGTCTTCAGGGCCTCGGCGCCGGTCGCCATCGTCGTCCGGGCCTGGAGCTTGTTGCGGACCTTGCCGTCCTGCATGTCCACGAAGTCGTGCTGGTAGCGCAGCGGGATGAAGACCTGGAAGCCGCCGGTCTCGTCCTGGAGCTCACGCAGCCGCAGCACGTGGTCGACGCGGTGGCGGGGCTCCTCGATGTGCCCGTAGAGCATCGTCGAGGGGGTCTTGAGGCCCTTCTCGTGCGCGAGCCGGTGGATCCGCGACCAGTCCTCCCAGTGGGTGCGGTGGTCGACGATGTGCTGCCGGACCTCCCAGTCGAAGATCTCGGCGCCGCCGCCGGTCAGCGACTCCAGACCGGCGTCGATCAGCTCGTCGAGGATCTCGGAGGCGGACAGGCCCGAGATGGTCTCGAAGTGGTGGATCTCGGTGGCGGTGAACGCCTTGAGGGAGACCTCCGGGAGGGCTTCCTTGAGGGCCTTGAGGGAGCGCGGGTAGTAGCGCCACGGCAGGGTCGGGTGCAGGCCGTTGACGATGTGCAGCTCGGTGAGGTTGTCGTTCTCCATCGCCTTGGCGAGGCGGACGGCCTCCTCGATGCGCATCGTGTACGCGTCCTTCTCGCCCGGCTTGCGCTGGAAGGAGCAGTAGGCGCACGAGGCGGTGCACACGTTCGTCATGTTGAGGTGACGGTTGACGTTGAAGTGGACGACGTCGCCGTTCTTGCGCGTGCGCACCTCGTGGGCGAGGCCGCCCAGCCATGCCAGGTCGTCGGACTCGTAGAGGGCGATGCCGTCCTCGCGGGTCAGCCGCTCCCCGGCGTGGACCTTCGCCTCCAGCTCGCGCTTGAGGCCCACATCCATCGACGCAGCCATCCGGTCGCCTCCCAGTCTCTGCCGTATTCGGTGCCGTCCCGGTGCCCTTGCGGAGCCGGAAACGGGCTTCGTCGAGCGTACTCCCCCGTGGTAGGGGCGGACGGAGGCCCCTGGCGCGCCCGTCCGCTCCCGGGTGCCGGCCGGCGCCAGGTGGCCTACTCGGCCTCTTCGGGCAGCTGGCCGACGCGGTTCTCCCACTTGGTGGAGAGCACGATCGTGGTGCGTGTACGGGAGACGCCCTTGGTGCCGGACAGCCGCCGGATGGTGCGCTCCAGCCCGTCGACGTCGCCCACCCGCACCTTGAGCATGTACGAGTCGTCGCCGGCGATGAACCAGCAGTCCTCGATCTCCTCGAGGTCGCGCAGCCGCTGCGCGACGTCCTCGTGGTCGGTGGCGTCCGACAGCGAGATGCCCACCAGCGCCGTGACGCCGAGGCCGAGCGAGGCGGCGTCCACCGTCGCGCGGTAACCGGTGATCACGCCCGCCGCTTCGAGGCGGTTGATCCGGTCCGTGACGCTGGGCCCGGAGAGGCCGACGAGCCGGCCGAGCTCCGCGTACGAGGCCCGCCCGTTCTCGCGAAGTGCCTGGATGAGCTGCCTATCCACCGCGTCCATGCCCTCAAGCCTTCCAATCTTTACGCATATTCGAGTTCTGCATGTAGAATCTAAGGCATACAGGGCCTTAGCCCTGAGAATCTTTCAGACGATCAGAGACGATCTCACAGGAGCTGTCACCGTGTACTCGATCGAGATGGCCTACGCCCGCATGCGCGAGCTGCAGGACCAGGCCAATCGTTCACGTGCCCACCGGACCGCCGCACCGCGGTCCCGCCGCCTCTTCGGCCGCGCCGCCGCGGCCAAGAAGCGCTAGCGAGCGTCCGGGGCCTCCTCCGCTTCCCTGGAGCCGCCCCGCAACTCCCCTTCCCAACGCCGGTACAGCCCGTGCGGCACCTCGGCCGCATCGAGCACCCGGCCGGCGACGAAGTCCACCAGATCCTGGATGTGCGTCGCCCCCGCATAGAACGCCGGTGAGGCGGGCAGCACCACGGCGCCCGCCTCGTCCAGCGTCACCAGATGCTTCAGCGTCGGACCGTTCAACGGGGTCTCGCGCACCGTGACCACCAGCCGCCGCCGCTCCTTGAGCGTCACGCTCGCCACCCGCTGCAGCAGATCCTTCGAGAGCCCGAGCGCTACCCCGGCCACACACGCGGTGCTCGCCGGAACGATCAGCATCCCCTTCACCGGATACGAGCCCGACGAGGGCCCGGCCGCCAGATCCCCGGCCGGCCAGTACCGCACATCCGCCAGGTCCGCCTCCGCCACCGGGAACGTCGACGGCTTGCCATCGGCTCCGCGCGCCAGCCATTCCCGCAGGTCGGCGCGCCAATGAGCATCCCGGAACGCAATGCCGGTCTCGTCCAGCAGGGTCAGCCGCGACGCCCGGCTGACGATCAGATCCACCGCCTCCCCGGCGGCGAGCAGCCCGCGCAATACGGACGCGGCATACGGCGTCCCGGACGCGCCGGAGATCCCCACGACCCACGGACGGCGTCGGCCGGGGCCCTGCTTACTGGTGTCGTTGTGCGGCGGCTCCACGCATCGAGCCTATCCGGCGGAACCGCGGACCCCACCACGGCCGTTCTTACCTGTGCGCCCCTTGCGCGACCCCGCCGAGGGCCGCCCCACCGGGGGACGAGAAGGGACGGCCGGAGATGAGATCACGCGCGAAGCCGGCGATCTGCCTGATGCTGGGCTGGGTCGCACTGCTGTGGCTGCTGGAGGGCGTCGATGTCGCCACCGGCGGCAGCCTGGACACCTTCGGCATCCAGCCGCGCGAGCCCGCCGAGCTGCTCGACATGGTGCCCGCCGCCTTCCTGCACTTCGGCTTCGCCCATCTCGCCGCAAACACCGTGCCGTTGCTGCTGCTCGGCTTCGTCGCCGCACTGCGCAGCGGGGTCCGGCGCCTGCTCGCGGTCGTCCTGCTGATCATCCTCGCCAGCGGGCTGGGCGTATGGTTCACCGCCGCGCCGGACAGCAACACCGCGGGCGCCTCCGGCGTCGTCTTCGGCCTCTTCGGCTACCTGCTGGTGCGCGGCTTCATCGAGCGCACCCTGCTCGACATCGGCATCGGCCTGGTCGTCGGCGTGCTCTACGGCTCGATCCTGTGGGGCGCGCTGCCGTCCGACAACGGCATCAGCTGGCAGGGGCACCTGTTCGGCCTGATCGGCGGAGTGCTCGCGGCCTTCGTCTTCCGGGAACGCCCTCGCGGCGACCTGGCCGGGGCCGGTGTCCGACCCGTCACGTAGCCTCGCTGGAAACGGGAGCCACGGGGGCGCGCACTGCCTCGCAGCGCGCGGCACCGGGCGCGGCGCGGTACGCCGTACATGCGGCGTACCCGGTACACGCGGCACGCAGTACACACGGGGTGAGCAGACCATGTCCGACCATCAGCAGCCCGGCTACGGCCCTCCGACGGGCGGCCCGCAGGGGCCTTACGGGACACCGCCACAGGGGCCCTACGGGACACCGCAGGGGCCGTACGGAGCGTCGCAGCCGGGGTACGGAGCGCCGCAGGATCCGTACGGGGCGCAGCAGCCCGGATATGGGACGCCGCAGGATCCGTACGGGACACCGCAGCCGGGCTGGCACGGCGGCGGCGCGCCGGGCGGCTACGGCTATCCCGGTGCCCAGCAGCCAGGACCCGGTTACGGCGGCACCGGCACGCCGCCGTCGCCCGCGCCCTCGACCGGGCCCGCGATGTGGGCCCACCTCGGCGCGCTGCTGACCGTGACGGCGGGCACGATGATGTGCTGCGGCCTGGGCGCTCTCCTCGGCTGGATCTTCCCGCTGTCCGTCCGCGGCAACGACCGCCACAGACACGACCCGTACATCCGCCACCACGCCACCCAGGCGGTGAACTTCGGCATCACCCAGGCCATCATGGCGGCCCTCGGGGCGGTGCTCTACTTCGCCAGCGCCTTCATCTTCGCCGCGGCCGCCGACACCGACGCCCAGCGCAACAGCTCCGGCCTGGCGGTCCCGCTGCTGACCGTGATCGTCATCTTCGGCGGCTACGCCCTCTCCGGCGTGATCTGCGCGGTCATCGGCACGGTGAAGGCGACGCGCGGCGAACTGTGGACCTACCCCCGCCTGATCGCCTGGCCTCTCAGCAAGGGCTGAACAACCCGCCCGCCCGCCGGCCCGTCAGACCGTGAGCCCCCGCACCAGCAGATCCAGCAGCGCGCAGACGAACAGCGCGATGCCGATGAAGCCGTTGACCTGGAAGAACGCCCGGTTCAGCCGGGTCAGGTCGTGCGGCCTGACGATCGTGTGCTCGTAGAGGAAGGCCGCCGCCACTATCACCAGGCCCAGCCAGAAGAACGCGCCCGCGCCGGTCGCCAGGGCGTACCAGGCGAAGAGCGCCGTGGTGACGAGGTGGCAGCCGCGCGCGCCCCAGATCGCGGCCGGGATGCCGAAGCGGGCCGGGACCGACAGCACGCCGGTCTCCCGGTCCGTCTCCACGTCCTGGCAGGCGTAGATCAGGTCGAAGCCGCCGATCCAGATCCCCACCGCGAGGCCGAGGATGACCGCCTGCCAGGACCAGGACCCGGTGATCGCGAGCCAGGCGCCGATCGGGCCCATCGCCTGGGCGAGGCCGAGGATCGCCTGCGGGAAGTTGGTGAAGCGCTTGCCGTACGGATAGACCACCATCGGCACCACCGCGAGCGGGGCGAGCGCCAGGCACAGCGGGTTCAGCAGGGCGGCGGCGCCCAGGAAGACGACGAGCGCGATCAGCGCGCCGGTCCAGGCTGACTTCACCGATACGGCGCCGGTGACCAGTTCCCGGTGCGCGGTACGCGGGTTACGGGCATCGATCTCGCGGTCGATGATCCGGTTCGCGGCCATCGCGAACGTGCGCAGGCCGACCATGGCGATGGTGACGAGGAGCAGCCGGCCCCAGTGGACCTGCCGGTCCCACTCGTACATCGCGGTCAGGGACGCGATGTAGGCGAAGGGCAGCGCGAAGACCGAGTGCTCGATCATCACGAGGCGCAGGAAGGCCTTGGTGCGGCCCGGCTGCGGGACCGCCGCGGATGCGCTGGTCATGAGAGTCCGTACTCCTTCCAACGGCGGTCGACCATCGCCGCCGTCCGCGGGTCGGACTCGACCATGTGGGGCCAGCCGCCGTCGCGCGTATAGCCCTCCTCGGGCCACTTCTCCGTCGCGTCGATCCCTGCCTTGCCGCCCCAGAACTGCTGGTAGGAGGCGTGGTCGAGGTGGTCGACGGGGCCTTCGACGACCGTGAGGTCGCGGGCGTAGTCGGTGTTGCCGAGCGCCCGCCAGGAGACCTCGTGGAGGTTGTGCACATCGCAGTCGGCGTCCACGACCACGATCAGCTTGGTCAGCGACATCATGTGCGCGCCCCAGATGGCGTGCATCACCTTCTGGGCGTGTTTGGGGTACTTCTTGTCGATCGAGACGATCGCGCAGTTGTGGAAGCCGCCGGATTCCGGCAGGTGGTAGTCGACGATGTCCGGGACGATGATCTTGAGGAGCGGCAGGAAGAACCGCTCCGTCGCCCGGCCCAGCGGCCCGTCCTCCGTCGGCGGGCGGCCCACGACGATCGACTGGAGCAGCGGCCGCTTGCGCATCGTCACGCAGTCGATGGTCAGCGCCGGGAACGGCTCCTGCGGCGTGTAGAAGCCGGTGTGGTCGCCGAACGGCCCCTCGGGCAGCATCTCGCCCGGCTCCAGCCAGCCCTCGATGACGACCTCGGCGTGCGCCGGCACCTGCAGCGGCACGGTCTTGCAGTCGACCATCTCGATCCGCTTGCCCTGGAGGAAGCCGGCGAAGAGGTACTCGTCGATGTCACCGGGCAGCGGTGCGGTGGAGGCATAGGTGACGGCCGGCGGGCAGCCGAAGGCGATGGCGACCGGCAGCTTCTCCCCGCGCTTGGCGGCGACCTGGTAGTGGTTGCGGCTGTCCTTGTGGATCTGCCAGTGCATGCCGATGGTGCGCTTGTCGTGGCGCTGCAGGCGGTAGAGGCCCAGGTTGCGCACGCCGGTCTCGGGGTGCTTGGTGTGCGTCAGGCCCAGGTTGAAGAAGGAGCCGCCGTCCTCGGGCCAGGTGAACAGCGCCGGGAGCCGGTCGAGATCGACGTCGTCGCCCCGGAGCACGACCTCCTGGACGGGCGCTTCCTTCACCTTCTTCGGCGGGACGTGCGTCATGCCCGCGAGCTTCCCGAACGCCTCGCGCACACCGACGAAACCGTGCGGCAGCTCCGGCTTGAGCAGTCCGCCGATCTTGGCGCTGATGTCCTCGTACGCCTTGAGGTCCAGCGCCTTCAGCAGGCGGCGGTCGGTGCCGTAGACGTTCATGGCGAGCGGCATCGCCGAGCCCTTGACGTTCTCGAAGAGCAGCGCCGGGCCACCGGACTTCTGCACCCGGTCCACGATCTCGCCGACTTCCAGATACGGGTCGACCTCGGCCTTGATGCGCTTGAGGTCGCCTTCCCGCTCCAGTGCACGCAGGAACGAGCGAAGATCGTCGTAAGCCATGCCTTCCAGTATCGGGTACGCACTACCCTGGACGGGTCACCGGGCCCGGCGAGGGCCCGCCGTCGCGCGCTGGGGGCCCGTTCCGCAATGCTCAGGTATCTGCCGTTCCTCCTGGTGCTGGCGCTGTGGATCTACGCGTTCATCGACTGCCTGAACACCCCCGAATCCCAGGTGCGCGGTCTGCCCAAGGTCGCCTGGGTGTTCATCATCCTGCTCTTCGGCGAGGTGCTGGTCGGGCCGGTCGCCTGGCTGGTGGCGGGCAAGCAGCGGCAGCCGGCGACGGGCGGCGGCACCACTCCCGCCGCGGGGCACCGCAACCACCGTGCGAAGTTCGTGGCGCCCGACGACAACCCCGAGTTCCTCCGGTCCCTGGCTGACGAGAGCAACAAGAAGGACGAGGCGCTGCTCAAGGACTGGGAGGCCGACCTGCGCCGCCGCGAGGAGGAGCTGCGACGCAGGAGCCGCGACGCGGCGGACGGCGGCAGCGGCCCCGAGGACACCCCGCCGCCCGCCCAGGGCTAGGGCTTTTGCCCCGCCGTCCGCTCGTCCGCGTGGGGCACGCGCCGGACACGCCGCCGGGCGTACGGTGAGCGCATGGACGGTATGGACCGTACGCAGGACTGGGGTCAGGACCGCGACGAGCTTCGTCTGCACGGCCGTGTCGACGGTCACCGCGACCTGACCGGCCACCCCGACCACGTCCAGGAGCAGGCCCGCGCCATGCTGGCGACGGCGCTCGCCGAGGCCCGCACCGGTCTCGCCGAGGGCGGCATCCCGATCGGCGCGGCGCTCTACGGCCCGGACGGCACCCTCCTCGGCCGCGGCCACAACCGCCGCGTCCAGGACGACGACCCGACCATGCACGCCGAAACCGCGGCCTTCCGCGCGGCCGGCCGCCGGCCCGGCTACCTCGGCACGACGATGGTCACCACCCTCTCCCCCTGCTGGTTCTGCAGCGGCCTGGTCCGCCAGTTCGGCATCTCCCGCGTCGTCATCGGCGAGGCCCGCACCTTCCACGGCGGCCACGACTGGCTGGCCCGGCACGGCGTACGGATCGTGCTGCTGGACGACCCCGAGTGCGCGGCGATGATGCGCGACTTCATCGGGGCACAGCCGGAGCTGTGGCACGAGGACATCGGGGGCGAGTGACCTGCCCGGCCGGCAACGGCCCGCCCCGCGCCCGCAGGGAGGCGCGCCCTCCGTCACCGTGCAGCGACTCCCGCCCGGCAGGGGGAGTGTCAGCCGAGCAGTCGCCGGCGCCTGGAACCATGGCGAGTCTCTCCGGCAAGTGGCATACGAGGCTGGTGTCCGTCCCCGTCTCCGCCCTGCCGACGGGCGTGGTGCCGACTGGCTCACCACTAAGGGTGAGTCGGGCTGTCCCCCGTCCTTGCACGACGGGGGACAGCCCTTGAGGGACGGCCTTTGAGGGACGGCCTTTGAGCGACAGCCCCTGAGGGGCAGGCCGCTTACCGGAAGGCCGTCAGGCCAGAGTCGGCGCTGCGTGGACCGGTCCTCTCTTCGCGAGTACCGCAGCAGGACCCGTCATGCTGACCCGGCCGATCGGGCACAGCCGGTTCACGCCGGCGGGAAGCAGGGCCTCAGGGTGTTGGTCGCCTGGACCGGGACGCCGCCGACGGTGGCGGTCGCCGTGTAGCTGCTGGCGCTGATCTGCAGGATGGACAGGCCGGCGTTGAGGGTGGCGATGCCGTTGGCGTTGGTCACCGCGGTGCCCACCGGTAGGCCGGAGACGAAGAAGGTGACCGTGACTCCCGCTTGCGCCGGCGTGACGGCGGCCGTCAGCGTCGCCGCGAACAGGCTCGGAATCGGGAAGGGCAGGTTGACGTGCCAGCAAGCGGGCGCCGCGCTCAGCGGGCCCGTCGCCGGAGTGACGGTGATGGGGAGGGGCGCGGACGCGACGCCGGTGCACGCGCAGGCGGTGCCGGCCGCGGTGACGGTGGCGGTGATGGTTGCGGGCCCGGCGGTGTTGAAGGTCAGCGATCCGGTGGCGACACCGGCCGCGTTGGTGGTGGCGGTCACCGGGACCGCACCACCGGTGAAGGTCACCGACCCACCGACGACCGGCAGACCGTTGCAGGTCACCACAGCGGACACGGGGGTCGGCTGCCCGACGACCACCGGCCCGGACACCGGCTGGACCACCACCAGGCAGGACGGCTGCGGAGTGACGGTGATGGGCAGGGGCGCGGAGACGACGCCGGTGCACGCGCACCCGCTGCCGGCCGCGGTGACGGTGGCGGTGATGGTGGCGGGCCCGGCGGTGTTGAACGTCAGCGACCCGGTGGCGATGCCCGCCGCGTTGGTGGTGGCGGTCACCGGGACCGCACCACCGGTGAAGGTCACCGACCCACCGACGACCGGCAGACCGTTGCAGGTCACCACAGCGGACACGGAGGTCGGCTGCCCGACGACCACCGGCCCGGCCACCGGCTGGACCACCACCGAGCACGTGGACAGGGACGGCACGGTGACCGCGTTCGAGTCCAGCGTGACGGCGGCGCCGATGGCCAGCAGCCGACCGTCCACGATGGCCCCCGTGGTGGCGGTGATCGAGGTGAAGGCGAGGATGCTACCCCTGATGGTGGAGCCGGCGCCGAGTGTCGCGGAGCTGCCGACCTGCCAGAAGACGTTGGAGGACTGCGCCTGGTTGATGAGGTTGACGTTGCCGGTGGCTCCCGTGATGAGCGTGGTGATCGTCTTGAAGACGAAGACGGCGTTGGGGTCACCCTGAGCGTCCAGGGTCAGTGTCCCGTTGAGGGAAAACGTGCCGGACAAGGAGTTGTACACGCCGGGCGTCAGGGTGGTCCCGCCGAGTTCCGTCGCGACGGTGGCCGTGACCGGGCGCACCAGCGCGTTGGCGTACCCGTTCAGCAGGTCGGTCTGAGCCTGCGCCGCGGCAGCGTCGTTCAGGTGGATGGTTCCGGTGACCGTTCCGGGAGGGAACCCGGTCACCGCACCGGCGGGGCTCACTCCGAGGTCGCCGGCGACCACGGTGGGGCCGGTGTTGGTGATCGCCGTGTTGGCGAGCACGCCGTAGGTGGCGGCGGTGCCCAAAGGTACGGTTGCCATCGCGGATTTCCTTTCCAAGGTTTCCGGGGCAGCCCTGATGCCGCCCCGGAACGGTGCGAGTGCGGTGCGCTTTCACCGCTGCGACCGGCGCCTCGGGCACGGGGGGTGAGCTGTGCCGTCTGCTGCGCGCCGGGATGAAGGGGAGGGATTCAGTCGAGCGTGGTTTTCGCACTCGCCACAGCTGCCCGACCAGCACGGTCAGGCGTCGGCGGTCCGCGCCGCGTGCTCCTGGGAGTAACGCCGCAGCAGGGGACGCCTGGCGTGGGGCCGTCGTCTGTGGCGGATGTCGAGGGGCCGGTATCACGGCCGGATGGAGTCGCGGAGTCGCCGGGAAAGGCGAAGTAGTCGCCCCAATTGGCCACTTGGTGTGCCGACGGTCCGGGAAGGCCGGTTGTCCATCGGGGCGGCCCTTACCGGGCCGATCGGTTCAGCGGAGTCGGCAAGGTGAGCCGCTTCCCGCTCACCCCGAGTCAAAGCAGTTGATGCCTGTTCGGCTGCATACCCTTGCCCATGCCGAGTCCTCGCGATCTAGGTCTGTGTGGATCTAGGCCGGGACTCCAAGAGGCTGACTGGCAGTCAGCAACGACCGGTAGGGGCAACTAACCGGCCGTCCATGGAGTTCCCCTTACGCAATGCCGCCGGCCACTACTGGTCGACCGGCAATCACGAGTCACCGAGAGGGATGGGCGGCCTCCGGACTCACCATCGCCATTAAGGCGCCACCGGCGGGCCTTGGATAGAGAGAGGGTCCACATGTCACCCGGATGGCTCAGCGTGGCCTGCGGCCTCATCGCTGTCCGTTGTGCGCGGGCGCCCACGGTCGGCGCCTCCCGCCGCCGGCACACCGGGAAATGACGGCGCCGGAATCTCGCAAGTAAGGCTTCTCTGCCTGGCCGTATGCATCGACGGACGACACCCGGATAAGGGAAGGCGCCGCCAATATCCCGCCCCGCCAGTGCCACACCATCACGCGCCGCACACCACGTCCGGCCTCTGCCCCCGCCGCAATTCCGCAGCGCGCGTGACACGAGAAATGATGCGCCGGCGGCAGTGAAATGGGGTGTGGGTTGGTGCACTCTCACGTGCAACCGCCCGGAAGGGCGGCCCCGGTGTTGTATACGCCGGGGCCGTTGATCGTTGTCCCACCCGTGGGCGCGACCGCACAGCAGGCCCCCAGGCACCCAGGTCCCAGGTCCCGCGTCCGGGGGCGTGCGGCGGGCCTCCCGTCGGGAGGGATTGCCTCGGGCCGTTCCCTCGCGGACGCCTGGGCCGTTCAACCCATTACTGCGCATCCGTCCGACGGACTCTTACCAGGAGTAAGCTGGCATTACCGAGAGCATTTCGCACACCGGCCTTCAAGCTCGTGTCGTTCTCGGCGATTCACGACGCCGGGCCGGTTTTGACCGGCCCGGGGCAAGGTCCGCGTCATGACCGCGACCGTTCTCTCCCCACCTGTCCCCGAGGACCGGACCTCTTCGCTGCCCCTCCGACTCCTGCTGGCGCCGGCCGGCACCGCTCCGGCTCTGCTCGACGGGGCGTGGTGGCCCCGCTCCCGCGACCTCATGGCGGAGCTTCCCTCACTGACGGCCTTCCTCGACCCGCTGTGGGGGCGGATCACCCACGTCACGGTGAACCCCACGTTCTGGCCGGTCATCCCACGCAAGGTGCCCGTCAAGGGGCATGTGGTGGGTGTCGGCTGGTTCAAGGAGGAGCAAGATCCCCACAAGCTGCTGCTGCTCTCCTACACCACCGGCCGTTGGGACCTGCTGGTGATCCCTCCGGAGACCGGTCCCGCCACAGCCGCCCGGCTCATGACCGAGGCTGCCGATCCGTTCGGCACCCTTACGGCGAGCGGCCTGATGGGCGCAGCGGAGCAACGCCGGATCGCAGCAGATGCCGACTCAGCCCTGATCTCGGCGTGGGACTCCGAAGGCGGCCACGGAGCACGCCTGCCGACCTCACACTCCCCCGCCCGGGTCGTTGCTTCGGTACCGGATACGCCGGAAGGCAACTGAGTCCTCCACCAGGCCGACCAGCCAGGAGCTCAAGACGTGGGAGTACCGCGAGCTGCGGAGGACCGTCGCGGCACGGATCGCCGAGAGCGGACGGATACGGGTGGTCCGCGGCCCACGGCCGAGGTCCTGCGGGGGCTGGTGGGCTCCGAGGTCCGGGAGAGCCGGAAGGTTCCAGAAGAGGCCGAGAACTACTAGCGCATGAACCCGGTGATGCGGTTTCTGTCCTCAGCGGCACGTATTCCTAAGGCAATTCCTTGACCATCGCCACCACTTGCCAGATTTTTTAACGACTCGCATACACACAGAGAGGTATGTACGTCGGCGGGTCCTGCACATCAGGCCGGCACACACTGAACCGCCATCAAGTCCTTCCCAATGGTGAACAAAATCTGCCACCCCACCGCCCCTCGAACACGCAAAACCTATGTTCGACCCATCGCAGGTCAAGGGAAGATTCCGTAGGTCACACCAGCATCGAGATACGGGGGCGGGATGAGCGCACAATTCGGTGTCGATCCTGAGACTCTCCAAGACCTTGCGGGCAGGTTCGACACGGAGGCCAAGGAACTGGGCAAGCACATCCAGGAGTTCACGGCGTCCTCGTCCGAGGTCGGCCAGGCATTCGGCCTGCTGGGCGCCTGCGATGGCGCGTTGGCGAAGTACCAGCAGCTGATGCAGCACACCGCCACGGCGCTCTCACGACTTCCCCAGGTGCTCAACAGTGACGGCTCCCGGCTGCGTCTCAACGCGGAGAATTACAAGGCGACGGACCAGGCCACGAACCACCATCTGCAGGCCATGACGAGGCCGTAGAGGACGATGTGAGCATCAACAGCTGGATCGACGGCAAGGTCCTCGAGATTCTGCAGGCATTCGGTGTGGAACTCCCCAGTGGTGATGGCGAAACACTGCGCTCGATCGCCCGTTCCTGGGACACCATGGGCACAGAGCTGACCAACACGGTGCGGGCCGTGGACAGCGCAATTTCAGGTGTCGACAAGCGGGGCTGGCACGGCCGAGCCCGTGATGCGTTCGAGAAGCACTGGGGCGAGCAGAAGAAGGTCATCGAAAAGGTTGCGAACAACTTCCACCAGGTGGCCCGCGGGCTTCGGTCCTATGCCGACGAGATCGACAACATAAACGAAGAGATCATCGACATCTGCGTCGAGATCGCCGAGATGGAGATCGCCGGAGCAGTCCTGTCGGCATTCACCGGGTTCCTCTCCGACATCGTGGCCAATACGGCCGTGGCCGAACGGGTGGCCAAGATCATCGATCTGGTGAAGCTCTTCACCTCAGCGGCCGAGAAGGTCGCAGGCTTGCTGGAGCGCTTCGGATCCCTGAGCGCAGAATCGGCTGCGACCGGGGCATCGAATCCGACCTTCAAAACCTCGCCAAGGACGCCGACGAAGCCGGGGAAGGGGCGAAGTAGTCAGTGCCTCCTGAGCCCAATACCGTGACGCTGGCGGGCGTGGCGCACAACAATCCGCACTACGACCCAGGCTGGTCGGGCTTCTTCCTCGCGCTCCTGGGGATCGCGGGGTGCCTGATCGCCTTCACCGGTGTCGCGGTGACCATCGCTCTCCTACGCGTCGACGGACGGAAGACCTGGGGAAACTACGTGATCGGCCCGGTGATCCTCGTCATCGGCCTCGCCACCACCACCGTCGGATTCCAACTGCTGTAGCCCGGAGGCGGAAGGCCCACCGCCTAGCAGGGGCGGCTACGGAGGCGCGTGGAGCCCTTCCTGAACCGAGCATCAGGCAGGGCTCCACGCACTTCATACTGCGCTTCACCCCGAGGACCGCCTGATCGTTCCGGTCCACCATGAGGTTCTGGACGAGCGCGTCCCCCCGTACGGGGCCCTTTTCGGGCTCGAATCGGAGGTTCTCCACACGATTGCGGAGCTCACTCGCGCGTTTTCGCAGCGGGGAGAGCAGACGGCCCCCGGGCGTGCCCGTGCCGGCCGTCCGGTCCCAGCGCTACGCCCCCAGCCCCGCCCCCAGCGCAATTTCGGTGGCCCCGCTCCCCCTCGTCCACAAAGATGCCCCCCATGAGCAACACCCCCGAAGCCCCCGCCCAAGACCGCGCGCACGCCCCCGCCCACCCCGCCGAACCACCCCGCCGCATCCGCGCCCTGCACACCGACGACACCGTCACCGTCTACCAGGCGTACTCCCCCGCGCTGGGGCTCCCGGCCGCGCGGGACGGGCGATTTCCCGCGGCCTGGAAGCGGGAGCGGATGACATGGATCAAGCCGTCGTTCCTGTGGATGATGTACCGGTGCGGCTGGGGCGCCAAGGCCGACCAGGAGACCGTGCTCGCGGTGGAGATCGAGCGTGCCGGGTTCGACTGGGCGTTGGGGCATGCCTGTCTGTCGCACTACGACCCGGACGAGCACCCCGACCGCGGGGCCTGGCAGCGGGAGTTGAAGGGGTCGCCGGCGCGGGTGCAGTGGGATCCGGAGCGGGATCTGCGGCTGCGGGCGCTGCCGTACCGGTCGCTACAGCTGGGACTGGCGGGGGAGGCGTCGCGCCGGTATGCCGATGAATGGACGGTGGCGATCACGGACGTCACGCCTCTGGCGCACGAGATCCATGCGCTGGTGCGTTCCGGGGAGACGGCGGCGGCCGCGGCGCTGCTGCCCGAGGAGCGCCCCTACCCGGCACCCGGGGGAACTCCGGGGCTGTGCCGCGTGTCCTGACGGAGCTTCACAAACGCGTAATTCCGGCCGCCGCGCGGTCCGCCGGGGACTGGTCCGTGTGGCGTATGGGACGTAGCGTCCACCGGCCAACTCTCGATCGTTCACGGCCAATTGATGCATCGTTCAGCAACCTCCCCCTGCCCGGGAAACTCGGCCGCCGCCACAGTCATGTCGGCCCACTGAGGGCTCAGGCGACTCAGGGAGAGTGGCACATATGCCCGACATGACCCGACGCAGACTCCTCGGCTCGGCGGCCGGCGCGGTCGGCGGCGCCGCCGCGCTGTCGCTGCTGCCGCCCAGCGTGCAGCAGGCCGTCGCGGCCGGACCCGCGCGTCACGGCTCACTGCACGACGTCGAGCACGTGGTGATGCTGATGCAGGAGAACCGGTCGTTCGACCACTACTTCGGCACCCTGCGCGGCGTCCGTGGCTTCGCCGACCCGGACGCGCTGACGCTGCCGGACGGCCGGTCCGTCTTCCATCAGCCGGATGCGGAGAACCCGGACGGCTATCTGCTGCCGTTCCGTCTCAACACGCACACCACCAGCGCCCAGGCCATCCCCTCCACCAGCCATGCCTGGTCCGTGCAGCACGAGGCGTGGAACGGCGGCAAGATGGACCGCTGGCTGCCCGCGCACCGCAAGGCCGACGGGATCAACGGTCCGTATGTGATGGGCTATCACACCCGGGCGGACATCCCGTTCCAGTTCGCCCTCGCGGAGGCGTTCACACTCTGCGACAACTACTTCTGCTCGGTCTTCGGCCCGACCTGGCCCAACCGCCTGTACTGGATGACCGGCACCCTCGACCCGGGCGGCACACAGGGCGGTCCGGTGCTGAACAACACCGCGCCCAAGCCGTACCGCTGGACGACCTACGCCGAGCGGCTGCAGGCGGCGGGCATCAGCTGGAAGGTCTACCAGGAGGAGGACGACTACGGCTGCAACCTCCTGGAGCAGTTCCAGACGTTCCGGGACTCCAAGCCCGGGGAGCCGCTCTACGAGCGCGGGATGCGGGCGCAGCCGGCCGGGGCCTTCGAGGACGATGCCCGGGCCGACCGGCTGCCGGCCGTCTCCTGGCTGATCCCCACCAGCCACCAGTCCGAGCACCCGGACTATCTGCCGGCGGCCGGCGCCGACTACGTCGCCCGGAAGATCGAGGCGATCGCGTCCAACCCGAAGGTATGGGCCAAGACCGTCTTCATCCTGAACTACGACGAGAACGACGGGCTCTTCGATCATGTGCCGCCGCCGGTGCCGCCCCCGGGGACGAAGGACGAGTTCGTCCGGGGCCTGCCGATCGGCGGCGGCTTCCGGGTGCCGTGCCTGATCATCTCGCCGTGGACGGTGGGCGGCTGGGCCGCGGGCGATCCCTTCGACCACACCTCGGTGCTGCAGTTCCTGGAGCGCTGGACCGGCGTGGCGGAGCCCAACATCAGCGACTGGCGGCGGGCGGCCTTCGGCGATCTGACGTCCGCGTTCGGCTTCCGTCACCGGCCGCACCGCCCGCCGCGGCTGCCGCGCGACACCGCCGAGCAGCTGGTCGAGGCGCAGTGGGAGGTGGCGCATCTGCCGAAGCCGACGCTGCCGGGGGCGGGCCAGCGGCCGCCGCGCCAGGAGCGTGGCCGGCGCAGGCGGCGCTAGGACCTGCCTCCGGGACGCCCCTCGGACGCGGGCGCCGCTCCCCCTGGAGACGACCTGGATACGACGGTGCCGTACGGGCCGGCCTCGCGAGGAGGCGTCCCATACGGCACCGTGGGTGTGCGGAGCGGACTCCCGCGGATCAGACTCCCGCGTAGGAGTGCAGGCCCGTCACGAAGATGTTCACGCCGTAGTAGTTGAACAGGTAGCAGGCGAAGCCGATCAGGCCCAGGTAGGCGGCCTTGCGGCCCTTCCAGCCTGCGGTGGCGCGGGCGTGCAGGTAGCAGGCGTAGGCGACCCAGGTGATGAAGGCCCAGACCTCCTTGGGGTCCCAGCCCCAGTAGCGGCCCCATGCGGCCTCGGCCCAGATGGCGCCCGCGATGATGGTGAACGTCCACAGCGGGAAGACGGTGGCGTTGACGCGGTAGGCGAACTTGTCCAGGGAGGCGGCCGAGGGCAGCCGGTCCAGGACGGACGTGGCGAACGTGCCGGGCTGCTTGCCCGCCGGGTCGGCGAGCTTGCCCTCGTAGTTGTCGCGGAAGAGGAACAGCAGCGTGGAGACGGCGCCGAGGTAGAGCGCCGCGCCGGAGATGATCGCGCAGCTGACGTGGATCCACAGCCAGTACGAGTGCAGCGCGGGCACCAGCTGGTCACTGGCGGTGTAGAGCACCGAGACGGCCAGCCCGAGGTCGAGCAGGACGGTGGTGACCAGGGGCAGCCCGATCCAGCGGACCTTCTTCCTGAGCGCGAGCAGCAGCAGGTAGAGGCCCACGGCGACCGCGGCGAAGGTCGTGGAGAACTCGTACATGTTGCCCCAGGGGGCACGCTCCACGGACAGGGCGCGGGTCAGGACGCCGCCCACGTGCAGCGCCCAGGCCAGGACGGTCAGCGAGATGGCGATCCGCCCGTAGAGGTCACCCTTCTCGGTGCCGCCCGCGGCGCCCGGCCCGTCGGGGACGTCGCGGCTGCCGGGCACGGTCTTGGTGACGACCGTGGGCCGCTCCAGGACGGCCGTGCCGCCGGCGGCCGCACCGGACCGCGCGGGGACCGTCGCGGGCGCCTTGGCCTGCGCGGTGAGGGCGGCGGCGGTTCGGCCGACCTTGCTGCGGCTGCCGAACACCCACTCGGCCATGTGCGCGAGGAAGGCGAGCGTGTAGACCGCCATCGCGGAATAGACCAGCAGGTTGCTGTTGTGCGCCAGTGTCTCGTTGGCTGCGGCCGCGATGTTCACGCGCGCGCTCCTTCGGAGGGGTCAGCAGGTCCGTCAGAGTCAGTGGGCTCCGCGGGGTCTTCGGTGTCGGGGGCGGGTTCCGGGGCGGGAGGAGCGACCGGGGCGTCGGGCCACAGCTCCCCGGCGAGGTGGGCGAGTTCCTCCGGCAGCCGGGCCGATTCGCTGCGGCCGAGGGCGGCCATCTCGACGACGGTGACGCCATCGGCACCCTGTTCCGCACGGACCCACACCCGGCGGCGCTGGATGAACAGCGATCCGGCAAGGCCCAGCAGCGCGGCGACCGCGCCGGTCAGCGCCAGGCCGTTGCCGGGCTGGTGGGAGACCTTGAAGCTGGCCCAGCTCTTGACGCCCTCGAAGGTGATGGAGCCCTCGCCGTTCGGCAGCTTCATCGTGGTCTGTGCTTCGGCGGCCCGGACGGCGGACTTGTTCTTGGAGCCCGCGTGCCGCTCCACGCGGTCCTTGGGCAGCAGCATCTTCTTGAGGATGCCGCCCTTGCCGTCCTGGTACTTCTTGAGGCGCTTGGTGTCGAGCTTGTAGACGCTCTGCGGCAGGCCGGAGTCGAGGCCGAGGTCACCGTGGTACGCGTTGACCGAGAGCACGGGGAAGTCCAGCGCGGGGAACTGCGAGAACATCGAGCCGGTGCCGCGGCCGCCGAAGGTCGGCACGAACATGGCCTGGAAGCCGAGCTGGTTGCGCTTGCCGTCCTCGGTCTGCGCGCCGGGCACCTTCACCACACCGGTCGAGGTGAGGTTCTTGGGGTCGGCGGGCAGGAAGGCCGTCGCCCCGTGGTAGACGGTCTTGCCGCGGCCGTCCTTGACGGTGACGACGGGCGAGTAGCCGTGGGAGAGCAGGTAGACCTTGTTGCCCGCGATGTCGAGGGGCTTGTTCACCTCGATGGCGCTCTTGTGCTGTTTGCCGTCCGCGCCCAGGAAGTAGGAGATCTGCGCCCGGTAGGTGCGCGGGGTGCCCCGCTGGGGCCCGGTCCGCTCGTACGTCGCGTCGAAGCGGTCGAGCTTGAAGCCGAACGGCTCCATGTCGTCGGTGTCGTAGAAGGGCCCCGACTTGAACTCGTCGTACTGGGTGAGACTGTTGGCGAAGCCGTCGCCCTCGGTGATCAGCTTGTTGCCCTCGGACTTCCACAGGCCGCCGACGGCGAACGCCACCAGCATCACGATCAGCGCGACGTGGAAGACGAGGTTGCCGACCTCTCGCAGGTAGCCCTTCTCGGCGGCGACCGCGCTGCCCTCCCGGTGGGCGCGGAAGTGCCGCTTCTTCAGCAGCCGGCCGGCCGCGCCGAGGACCTCCTCGGGCGCGGCGTCGGTGCGCCAGGTGGTGTACGCGGGCAGCCGGGTCAGCCGGCGCGGGGCGGCCGGCGGGCGGCCGCGGAGCTGTCCGACGAACTGCCAGCTGCGCGGGACGATGCAGCCGATCAGCGAGATGAACAGCAGCAGGTAGATCGCCGAGAACCACACCGAGCTGTAGACGTGGAACATCCCGAGCTTGTCGTAGATGCCCGCGAGGGTGGAGTGGTCGGCCTTGAACTGGTCGACCTTGACCGGGTCGACGCTGGTCTGCGGGATCAGCGAGCCCGGGATCGCCCCGATCGACAGCAGGAAGAGCAGCAGCAGCGCCACCCGCATCGAGGTCAGCTGCCGCCAGAACCAGCGCGCCCAGCCGAGCGGGCCGAGCGAGGGGAAGGTGACGTCCTCCGTGGGCGCGGTGGAGAGCTGGGATCCGGCCGCGCCGAGATCGCTGCCCCCCTCGGCGGAGCCCGGGTCGCGGGGGGTGTCGGTCTTGGTGGACATCAATCAGATCCCAACGGTGGAGCTTTGCGTCCAGCTCTGGAGCTCGGACATCAGGCTGTCCCAGATGCCGGTGACGAGGAGGAGGCCGAGGGCGACCATCATCCCGCCGCCGATCCGCATCACCCACAGATAGTGCCGTTTGACCCAGCCGAACGCGCCGAGCGCCCGGCGGAAGGCCAGTGCGACGGCGATGAACGGCACGCCCAGGCCCAGGCAGTACGCCACGGTGAGCAGGGCGCCGCGGCCGGCGCTGGCGTCGTAGTAGGCCAGGGCGTTGACGGCGGCGAAGGTGGGGCCGAGGCACGGCGTCCAGCCGACGCCGAAGAGCACCCCGAGCACCGGCGCGCCGGCCAGCCCCATGGCGGGCTTCATGTGGAAGCGCAGCTCGCGCTGCCCGAAGCGCTTCAGGACGCCGGCGAAGGCCAGCCCGAGCAGGATCATCAGCACGCCGAGGACCCGCGAGATGACGTCCTTGTACTCCTGCAGGTCCTTGCCGAAGAACCCGAAGAGCGCTCCGCCGGAGACGAAGACGGCGGTGAAGCCGAGGACGAAGAGCGAGGCGCCGGCCAGCATCCGGCCGCGCCGGGCCTCGCCGAGGTCGGTGCCGGTGACGCCGGTGACGTACGACATATAGCCCGGTACCAGTGGCAGGACACAGGGCGAGAAGAACGAGACGAGTCCGGCGAGGAGCGCCAGGGGGACGGCGGCGAACAGGGTGCCGTTGAGGACGGTCTGGTTCTCCGTGGCGGCGGCGAGCGCGATCACGTGATCACTTCTCGGCGATCAGCGGAGTGATCATCTTGCGCAGCTCGTCCTCGGCGAGCGGGCCGATCGAGCGGGCGGCGATCTTGCCGTGCCGGTCGATGGCGATCGTGGAGGGGATGGACTGCGGGTTGAGGCTGCCCTTGGGGAAGCGCAGCATCAGCCGGCCGGTCGGGTCGAACAGGCTCGGGTAGGGCACCTTGTGCTCTTCCTCGAAGGCGGTGGCCTGCGACTTCTCGGAGTCGCGGGTGTTGATCCCGACGAACTGGACGCCCTTGCCCTTGGTCTCGTTCGCGACCTTGGAGAAGTTCGGCGCCTCGGCGATGCAGGGGCCGCACCATGATCCCCAGACATTGAGGATGACGACTTTGCCCTTGTAGTCCGTGATGTCCAGCTTCTTGCCGGTGGTGGTCTCGCCGGAGAGCTCGGGCGCCGGCTGCCGCTCGCCCTTCTTGACGGTGGCGACGCCGTTCTTGCCCTGGACGAACCGGGTCTGGGACGAGCCGCCGGAGGCGCCGTCGCCGCAGGCGCTGAGCGTCAGCGAAGCGACCGCAGCCCCTGCGGCGAGCAGGGTGACGCGGCGGCGGCTCGTGAGGCGGCGTGGGGCGCGGCAGGCACTCATGTGAAAAGTTTCGCATGGGCCATTTCCGGATCTTCCGCGCCCCCCTCGCCGGACCCGTCCGTGTTCACCGGGGCGGGTCAGGCCACCGACAGATACGCCTTCCAGCCCTCGGGGGGCTGCCGGCCGACGGGGAGCTGCTGGAGCCTGCCCAGCACCTCCGGATCCTGCGCGTCGAGCCAGTCGGTGAACTGCCGGAACGACACCAGATGGACATCCCGGTTCTGCTCATTGGCAATGTGTTTCAGCACGTCCTCGACCGCGTCCATATAGATACCGCCGTTCCACTCCTCGAAGTGGTTGCCGATGAAGAGGGGCGCGCGATTGGTCTCGTAGGCCCGGCGGAATCCGGAGATGTACGCGTCGGCGGCCTGCCGCCGCCAGCCCGGATAGTTGACCGGCGGAGCCTTCGTCGAGTGCTTGGACTGATTGGCGAGGATGTTGTAGTCCATCGAGAGCACCTCGAAAGAGTGACCCGGGAACGGAATCTGCTGGAGCGGGTAGTCCCACAGGCCCCGCTTCTTCTTCGGCCACATCTGCAGACCGCCGGGCGAGCTGGCGTCGTAGCGCCAGCCGAGTCTCCTGGCGACGGGCAGCAGATTCCGCTGCCCCAAAAGACATGGCGTACGGCCACCGACCAGTTCCTTGCGGTAGTCGAAGGGCAGCGGGTCCACATCCGTGAAGCCGGTGTTCGTGCGCCACTTGGTGACGAAGTCCATCGCCTGGTCGATCTCGGACTGCCACTGGTGGGGGGTCCAGTGCCTGACGGTGCCCGTGCCGGTGCAGAAGTGCCCGTTGAAGTGGGTGCCGATCTCATGGCCGTCCAGCCAGGCCTCGCGCACGTTCTTCAGGGTGTCCTTGATGTGCTCGTCGCTGAGGTAGCCGATGGCGGAGGCGCCGACGGGGTTGTTCGGCGGCTCGTAGAGGTACCTCTGGGATTCGGGCAGGAGATAGAGCCCGGAAAGGAAGAAGGTCATGGCGGCGCCATGGTCCCTGGCGAGCTGGAGGAAACGGGGGAAGAGGCCGTTTCCGACCTCTCCGGCCCCGTCCCAGGAAAAGACGACGAACTGCGGAGGGGTCATTCCCGGCTCCAGCCGTTCGGGTGCTGTCGGCTGGCCGGGCTGTGCGCCGTAATTCGCTGTCGAACCGTCACCGATGAGCCTGGGGCGGGCCTGGACCGAGTTCTTCACGCGCCGCTTGTCCACGCCCGCGCCCGAGTACGTCGACGAGCAGCCGGCGGCGCCGAGCGCCGCGGCTGCCCCGACTCCCATTCCCAGCAGGTTTCGTCGACTGATCGCGCGCATACCCTCGACCCCATCCGTGCTCGCCGGCCGAACTCAATATCCATATAAACGGACAATGGAGAGGAGGGCATGTCGAGCGTGGGGGAGCCGAGTTGTTCGCCTGCCGGGGTCACTTTGCCCGGAATTGACGTTCCGCCAAGTGATGCGACGTCAGGCCCCGAAAGCCTTGGCTTTTCCCTTGACGGGTTTGGCGCCCGCCAGAAGATGGGAGGGAACCAGGTCGCGCGCGGGCTCGCTGTACCCCACCGAAACGATCTTGTCGCCGTGGAAGGTGAACGACGTCAGCGAGGCCAGCGTGCACTGCCGCTTCCGCGGGTCGTGCCACAGCCGGCGGCGCTCCGCGAAGCTGCGCACGATCCAGATCGGCAGCTGATGGCTGACCGCCACCGCCTCGTGCCCGCGCGCCGCGTCCCGCGCCGCACCCAGCGCCGCCATCATCCGCACGACCTGCTCGAGGTACGGCTCGCCCCAGGAGGGCCGGAACGGATTCGTCAGGTACTTCCAGTTGCCCGGCTTCTTCAGCGCGCCGTCACCGACCCCGAAGGTCTTCCCCTCGAAGACGTTGGCCGCCTCGATCAGCCGCTCGTCGGTGGCCAGCTCCAGACCGTGCGCGCCCGCGATCGGCGTCGCGGTCTCCTGCGCACGCTCCAGCGGCGAGGCGACGACATGCGTGATGTCGCGCCCCGTGAGGTGCTCCGCCACCCGGTCGGCCATCTTCCGCCCCAGGTCGGAGAGGTGATAGCCGGGCCGGCGCCCATAGAGCACGCCGTCGGGGTTGTGCACCTCGCCGTGCCGCATCAGATGCACGACGGTGATGTCTTCGCTGCTCATGTCACCCATTCATTCAGTCGTCAGCAAGCAGTCGCCGGCCCGTGCGCCGGTCCTCAGGCCGTCGCCCCGGCCGCGGCCCGTGCGGCGGCCGGCAGTGCGGCGGCGATGCGCTCGACGGCCGCCGTGTCGTGCGCCGTCGAGACGAACCACGACTCGAAGGCGGACGGCGGGAGGTAGACGCCCTGCGACAGCATCGAGTGGAAGAAGGCGGTGAAGCGGAAGGACTCCTGCGCCTTGGCACCGTCGTAGTCGGTCACCTCGGCATCCGTGAAGAAGACCGAGAACATGTTCCCCGCGACCTGGAGCCGGTGCGCCACGCCCTCCTTCGCCAGCTCGGCGGTGACCAGGCCCCGCAGCTCCGCCGAGACCGCGTCGACCTTCTCGTACGCGGCGTCGTCCAGCAGCCGCAGCTGCGCGACGCCCGCGGCGGTGGCGATCGGGTTCCCGGACAGGGTGCCCGCCTGGTAGACCGGGCCGGCCGGGGCGAGATGCGCCATGACGTCCGCGCGGCCGCCGAAGGCCGCGGCCGGGAAGCCGCCGCCCATGACCTTGCCGAACGTCATCAGATCCGGACGTACCCCATCAATGCCATACCAACCGGCCTTGCTGACGCGGAAGCCGGTCATCACCTCGTCGGAGATGTAGAGCGCCCCGTTGCCGGCGCACAGGTCCTTCAGGCCCTGGTTGAAGCCCGGCAGCGGCGGGACCACGCCCATATTGCCCGGCGACGCCTCCGTGATCACGCAGGCGATCTCGCCCGGGTGCGCGGCGAACGCGGCCCGCACCGCCTCGATGTCGTTGTACGGCAGCACGATCGTGTCGCCGGCCTGCGCGCCCGTCACGCCCGGCGTGTCGGGCAGCCCGAAGGTCGCCACGCCCGAACCGGCCGCGGCCAGCAGCGCGTCCACGTGCCCGTGGTAGCAGCCCGCGAACTTGATCACCTTCGGCCGGCCGGTGAACCCGCGCGCGAGCCGGATCGCCGACATCGTCGCCTCGGTGCCGCTGGAGACCAGCCGCACCTGCTCGACCGGCTCGATCCGGGCCACGATCTCCTCGGCCAGCTCGACCTCGCCCGCGCCGGGCGTGCCGAAGGACGTACCGCGGGCGACCGCCTCCTGGACGGCGGCGATCACCTCGGGGTGCGAGTGGCCGAGGATCATCGGCCCCCACGAGCACACGAGGTCGACATACTCACGGCCGTCGGCATCGGTGAGGTACGGACCGGTGCCGGACACCATGAACCGGGGCGTACCGCCCACGGCCCGGAAGGCCCGCACCGGAGAATTGACGCCGCCCGGCGTCACGGCGGACGCACGGTCGAACAGCGACTGCGAAACAGGGGCTTCATACGGAAAAGACACTGTGATCCTGACCTGCATAAACGGCGGGTGGGCGGCGCACGGACGCGGCCCGGCTGACTACGGGTGCGGGAATCTGCCTCGCGATACGCCTGCGGGCGCCGCTCGGTTCACTCTCGCTCCTTTTTTGATTCCTCTCGCTTTCGACCGGGCGTCAGCCCCCACTCGTCTGCGAAACTGGGCCGACGTACGAGTAAGTCACGCAAGCAATGGTCTCAGAGGCGCACGGGGGCGTGCGGCCGGGCGTTTCACGCGCCGGTGACGGGGGAGGTCTCTGAGACGATGATCGGGTTGCGCGGCTGGGGCTGCGAGTGGTCGGGTGGAGATATGCATCGCGGTGGCGAACTGGGCGAGGGAACCAATGACCGGGGTCCCGAGCGCGCCCAGCGCGGCCGTCACCGGCGCGAGGAATCCACGGGCGAGCGGACCACGCGCGAGGAAGCCACGGGCGACGAGATCACGGGCGGGGAAATCAGGGGCGGCCGCATGGGGGTGACGTACAGGTACTTCGGCGCGCCGAACGGTGCGACCGCGGCCCGGGTCCCGGTCTCCATGCGTCCCGAGGAGCTCGGCGGTGACGAGCTCGGCATGGGCGGCATGTTCAGCAAGATCAAGCCGGAGACGATGGCCGCCATGGTCCTCACCGGTATAGAGGGCATACCCCTCCATAAGGTTCCGCCGCTCGAACTCGTCGTCCTCCACCCCGACTACGCCGTCGTCAAGCTCCCGATGACCGTGGTCGACCCGCTGCGCGGGGTCGGTGAGGAGTCGGTCGGCGCGGCCGCCTTCATCTGGTCCACGGTCCCCGACCGCGGCGGTCCGCGCGACGCCTTCACCGTCTACCAGCTGCTGCACGAGTGGCAGGACTTCAGCCACCGGCTGCACGAGGCGGGGCACCAGGCGTACTGCCTGGTCTGGCCGTAACGGTTCAGCGCGGGCGCGGCGGCCCCGGGACGCGACGCGCGGCCGGGCCGGGGGCGCGGCACACGGACCGGCCGGGAGCAGCGGGGCGCAGTCGCTGTCGAGCGGGCCGGACCCCGCCGGTCACCACGTGGGGCGGGCCGAGACACCGCCGTCCACGACCAGATCCTGCCCGGTGATCCAGGACGCCATCGGCGAGGCGAGGAAGACACAGGCATCGCCCACGTCCTCCGGCCTGCCCAACCGCCCGGCGGGCGCCGCCGCTTGCCAGCGGCGCACCCCGTCGGGCCAGTCCTCGGCCAGGCCGGGACGGTCGATCAGGCCCGGCGAGACACTGTTGACGCGGATGCCGTACGCCCCGTACTCCAGCGCCGCCGCGCGCGCATGCATGACCACCGCCGCCTTCGACGCGCAGTAGTGGGCATGCTGCGGCGCGGGCCGGTCCGCCTCGATCGAGGCGATATGCGTCACCGACCCTCCGGTGCCCGCCCGCATCACGGCCGCCGCGGCCTGGGTGCAGGCGAAGACGCTGTGCACGTTCACGTCCGCCACCGCCCGCCAGTCGGCGAGCGACATCCCCGCCAGCTCCTGCGTCGGCTGCACCCCCGCGTTGTTCACCAGCGCGGTCAGCCGCCCGCGCCAGCCGGCCGCCTCGGTCACCAGGCGGTGGCACTCCTCCTCGACGGCCAGATCGGCGGACAGCGCCAGCGCGCTCCCGCCGTCCGCCTCGATCCGCTCGACCAGGTCCCGCGCCGCCTCGGCGCCCGTCCGGTAATGCGCCACGACAGCGGCGCCCGCGGCGGCGAACCGCAGCGCGATACCGCGGCCGAGAACGCCGGCGGCGCCGGTGACGAGGGCCACCTGGCCGCGGAGGTCGGGGAGGGCGGGGCGGCGGGTGCCGTCGGACACGGTCTCGGTCTCGGACACGGTCTCGGTCACGCCGTTGGTCACGTTCTCGGTCATGGTCGGCTCAGGGCGGTGATCCGCGCTGCCTCCTGGGGGAAGCGCGCGGCCAGTTCGGCGGCGTCCCCGTGCTCGTAGTCCTCGAAGGTGAAACCGGGCGCCATCGTGCAGCCGAAGAGCGTCCAGGAGCCGCCGTCGGCGACCTCGGCGGCCATCCACGTACCGGCGGGCACGGTGAACTGGACGTGCTGCCCGCCGAGGACGTCCGGCCCGAGGACGACGGTACGGGCGGTGCCGGGGCGCGGCGGGGGGCTGCTGTCGTGGGTGAGGCTGCCGCCGTCTGTGAGGCTGGGGCCTTCCGGGGTGGGGCTGCTGTCGTCAGCGGGACTGCTGCCGTCCGGGGCGCCGTCTTCCGAGAGGAGGAACAGCGTGAGCGGATCGCCCCGGTAGAAGTGCCAGATCTCGTCCGTGGGCAGCCGGTGCAGGGCGGAGAAATCGCCCGGCGCGCCGGTCAGCAGCATCACGATCGCCGAGCCCTCGGGCCGCCCGTCGGGGCGCATGGGGCCCGCCCAGGTGCGCCGGAACCGCCCGCCCTCGCGGGGCAGCGGCGCCAGCCCGTAGAAATCGATCAGCGCCTCCGGGAGCCGGTCGTGGGGCACCCGCTGCTCGTCCATCCGCGGCCCGCCTTCCCCTCGTGTCCGCATGCCGGTGGTGATCCAGCCGTGCGCCGACCGTGATCCACCCTAGGGTCGGCGGCGGCGCGGTGCGGGCATCATCAGGCCATCTGTCCGAGCGGGGCCGACTGCCCGTCAGCTGGTGTGCCGGGTAGTCGACTCCGACGTTTCGCCAGGCGTCTTGCCGGGCGCGTGAGCGGGCACATGGTCGGGCGGCGGACTCGCCCGGTGACGTGCCCGCGGCCCAGCTGCCTTTGCGGCCGCTCAGCCGCCCGTCCACTGCGGGTCGCGGCCGGTCTCCGCCAGCAGGGCATCGAGGCCGGAGGCGCCGGGCGCGAGGGGGAGCGGGTCGGCGAAGACGTTCATCTTCCGGGCCGTCGGGGCCATCTGTGCGACGAGCGTCCGCAGCTCGGCCACGCACCCGGGGGCCGGCGTGTACGGCAGGCCGGTCGCCCGCGCCACGTCCCAGGCATGCACCGTCAGATCCAGCAGCACCATCGCCCCGACGGCCCGGGCCGGCAGGTTCATTCCGCCGGTCAGGCCGTCCTCCGCGCCCGGTGCCGCCCATGCCTCGACCAGCCGCGCGGTCTCCTGCGCGAACCGGTCCGGCCACCGGGCCCCGTACTCGCCGAGCCGGTCGGGGGTGGTGCTGAAGTCCGCGTCCTTCTTGGCGGCCAGCGTCTGGAAGGCCACGACCACATGGAAGAGGTGATTGAGCAGCGCCCGTACGTCGTACTCGGCGCAGGGCGTCGGCAGCCCCATCTGGTCGTCGCGGACGCCGCGCAGTACGGGGAGCGCCGCATCGGCAGCCGCGTCGAGCAGCGCACTGATCGGTGGGGGCGCGGGGGCCGACCCGGTGGCCTGATCGTCGGCCGGATCGGTGGGGTGAAGGGGTTCGGCCGCAGGGTCCGAGCCGGTTGCCCGGGCCGGTTCACTCGCGAGCGTTTCATCCTGAATGTCTTGCATGTCGGTCATGGCGATGACGCTACGGGCCGCTGCCGGGGGTGGCTTGAAAAAATGCGACAGCCCCCGCGCGACCGGCCCCGCGACCGGCTTCTCGCGATCGGCTCGCCCGCCCTCGCGGGCCGGGCGGAATCGTACGGACACCCCCTAAAATTCCGGCATGGCCGCTCCACGGCGCGATACCCGGGGCATCGTCGACGCCCCCGGACTCTTCACGCGGGTGCAGTTCCGCCGCCGCACCCCCGCCGTGCCGCTGCGCCCCTATGTCGAGCACTACTGGCTGATCGACTGGGATCTGTCCGAGCCGTACGCCACGCATGTCGTTCCGCACCCGTGCGTGAACCTCGTCTTCCAGCGGTACGCCGACCGGCCCGGCTTCGGCGAGGTCGCGGGCGTCGGACGGGATCTGTTCGCACAGAAGCTGGCGGGGCGCGGGCGGGTGTGCGGGGTGCAGTTCCGGCCGGGCGGGTTCCGGCCGTTCACCCCGGAACGGCCCGCCACGGACTGGACGGACCGCCGGCTGCCGCTGGCGACGGCGTTCGGGACCGGCGACGCCGCGGCCGCAGTAGTGGAGCCGGACGACGAGGACGCCCGGGTGGCCGCGCTCGACGCCTTCCTGCTCCCGCATCTGCGGGGCGGGCCCCGGGTCCTCGCCCAGGCGGGCCTCGCCATGGGGCTGGCCGACCGGATCCGCACGGACCGGACGATCCGCCGGGTCGCGGACTTCGCGCGGGCCGAGGGCCTGTCCGTACGGGCCCTGCAGCGGCTGTTCGCCGGGTACGTCGGGGTCAGCCCCAAGTGGGTGCTGCTGCGCTACCGGGTGCACGAGGCCCTGGAGCGCGCCGCGTCCGACGCGGATGTCGACTGGGCCGCGCTCGCCGCCGAGCTGGGCTACAGCGATCAGGCGCATCTGATCCGCGAGGTCACCGACACCGTCGGGGTCCCGCCGACCACATACATCCGCTGACGGCGCCCGTCCCGGCCGGCAACGCCCGCCCTGATGGCAGCGCCTGCCCCGGGCTGCCAGTGCCCCGCCCTGACGGCAGCGCCCGCCCCGACCGGCAGCGCCCCGCCCGGGACCCTCAGGGCTGTTCGGCCGTCAGATAGCGCTGGACGGTGGGGGCCAGCCAGGCGACGAGCTCGTCGTGGCCGAGGTCGACGGCCGGCGGGATGTGCAGCACATAGCGGCACAGCGCCATGCCGAGTATCTGGGAGGCGATCAGCGCGGCCCGGGTCGGCGCCTCCTCGGGCACCGGGCAGACCGCGGCCAGGACCGGCTTGATCTGCTCCGCGAACACGCCGCGCATCCGCTGCGCGCCCGCCTCGTTGGTGACGCCGACGCGCATCATGCCGGTCAGCGTCTCGTCGCACTCCCAGCGCTCCAGGAAGTGGCGTACGAGCCGAGCGCCGGCCTCGTCGCGCGGTACGTGGGAGAGGTCCGGAGCGTGCACCTCGATCTCGGAGGCGGCCGCGAAGAGCCCGGCCTTGTTGCCGTAGTAGCGCATCACCATCGACGGGTCGATCTCCGCGTCCTTGGCGATGGCACGGATCGTGGCGCGCTCATAGCCGTCCGCGGCGAAGCGGTCCCGGGCGGCAGCCAGGATCGCGGCACGGGTCGCGGCGGAGCGGCGGGGGCGGGCGGCGTCCGCCGGATCGCCGGGCGCCGCGGTGGAAGTGGCGGGCGCGGCATCGGCGGCAGCGGGAGCGTGTTCGGCCATATCAACAACTGTAGGCCAACACCTGTTGACACGCCAGACCCGCTCGCCCTACGCTTGCCAACAAGCGTTGACCCACATGCGTTGGCATGAGTGTCGACGCGAGCACAGCCACAGACGCAGAGCGCAGTACTCAGAGCGCAGAACGCAACGGCACAGGACAGGCACCAGCAGGGCACAAGGCACAGGAGGCGGAAGCCATGGATGCCATGAACCACCGGACCGGCCCCGACGGCCCCGCGACGGGCGAGGCGCCCGCGGCCCGCGACACGGACGTCATCGTCGTCGGCGCCGGCCCCACCGGCCTGCTGCTCGCCGGAGACCTCGCCGAGGCGGGACTCGGCGTCACACTCCTGGAGCGCCGCCCCGCCACCATCAGCAACCTCACCCGCGCCCTGGCCGTCCACGCCCGGACCCTGGAGCAGCTGGACGCCCGCGGTCTCGCCGACGAGCTGGTCGCCGGCGGCCATCGGCTCTCCGCCATCCGCCTCTTCGGGGACGCCGCCTTCGACGCGACCCGGCTGCGCTCCCGCTTCCCGTTCGTGCTGATCACCCCGCAGTTCGAGGTCGAACGGCTGCTGGAGCGGCGGGCCCGCCATGCCGGGGTCGACTTCCGCCACGACTCCGAGGTGCTCGGCCTCGACCAGGACGCCGACGGCGTGACGGTCCGCTTCCGTACGGCCGAGGGTGTCGGCGGCCTCCGCGCCGCCTACGTCGTCGGCACCGACGGCGTCCACAGCAGCATCCGCGAGGCCATCGGCCTGCCGTTCCCCGGCAAGTCCGTGATCCGCTCCCTGGTGCTCGCCGATGTCCGGCTGGCCCAGGAGCCCGAGTCCCCCTTCACCGTCAATGCCAACGACGACGCCTTCGCCCTGATCGGCTCGTTCGGCGACGGCTGGTACCGCGTCATCGGCTGGAACCGCCACCGCCAGGCCGACGACGACGCACCCGCCGATCTCGACGAGGTCCGCGAATGCATCCGGCTCGCCCTCGGCAGGGATTACGGCATGTACGACGCCCGCTGGGTCTCCCGCTTCCACAGCGACGAGCGCCAGGCCCCCGAGTACCGCGTGGGCCGCGTCTTCCTCGCCGGCGACGCCGCGCATGTGCACTCCCCCGCCGGCGGCCAGGGCATGAACACCGGCCTCCAGGACGCCGCCAACCTCAGCTGGAAACTCGCCGCGGTGCTCCGCGGCCACTCCCCCGAAAGCCTGCTGGACAGCTATCAGGCCGAGCGCCACCCGGTGGGCAAGCAGGTGCTGCGCAGCAGCGGCGCCCTCATCCGGCTCGCCCTGCTGCACACCGCCCCCGGACGCGCCGTCCGCACTTTCGCCGCCCGGGTCTTCAACCATCTCGGGCCGCTGTCCGGCCGTGCGATCCGCGCCGTCTCCGGCATCGGCATCGCCTACGCGGCCGGGCCCGGCGCCCACCCCCTCGCCGGCCGGCGCGCCCCCGACATCCGGCTGGCGGGCGGCGACCGCCTCTACGCACTCCTCCGCCAGGGCAAGTTCGTCCTGCTCACCCCCGCCGACGAGCCCGGCGGCCCGCGGCCCGCCGCCGACCGTGGCGTGACCGCCTCCTGGCGGAGCGCCCGCCGTACGGCGCTTCTCGTACGCCCCGACGGCTATATCGCCTGGGCCACCGATGTCACGGCCCCCGCCGAGCGCGCCACGGCGCTACGGTCCGCCCTCCTCCACTGGACCGGCGCCGCTCCCGAGGACCACGACTCCGCGGGCGAGGACGGCGACTCCATAGGCACCGCCCGGCCCGCTGCCCTCACCCCTCCAGCACATGCCGCAGATACGCCCGGGGGTCGTTGAGATAGCGCCGCCAGTGGTCGACCAGTCCCAGCTCCGCCCACTCCACGCTCCGCATCCCGTGCTCGCCGACCTCCACGATCGCCGCGCCCGGCAGCGCCGTCAGCAGCGGGGAGTGGGTGGCGCAGATGATCTGTGCGCCGCTGCGCCCCAAGTCGTCCATCAGCCCGACCAATTCGAGACAGGAGGAGAAGGACAGGGCCGCCTCGGGCTCGTCCATCACATACAGCCCCCGTTGCGCGAACCGCTCACGAAAGGCCAGCAGAAAGCCCTCCCCGTGGCTCATCTCGTCCGGGGACCGGGACAGCCGGTTCGACCTCCGCTCCCCGTTCAGCGCCTCCATCGCCGTCTCGGCCCGCAGGAAGAACCCCCGCCGGCGGACCCGCGGCCCACGCACCATCGCGCGCCCCTCGCGCGTCGGATCGAACCGCATCAGGCCGCCGAGCAGCGAGGCCTCCCGCGAACTCGCGTACTTGTATCCCGCCGAACCGCCGTACGAATCCAGCCCGAATCCTTCCGCCAGCGCCTCGGCCAGCGTCGACTTGCCCGAGCCGTTCTCCCCCACCAGAAAGGTGACCGGCGCGGGGAAGGCCAGCCCCTCCTCGGCCAGCTGGCGCACACACGGCACCGTCCAGGGCCAGCCGTTCTCGGCCGTTCCCTCCCCCTGCGGAACGTCCACGTAAGCCCGTTCGATCAGCATGCCCCCGAAGTTCTCACACCCCACTGACAGCCACCCGCACACAGCGACGCCCACGCCGCGTGCTGAACAACCCCCTGCCGGACCCCGCCGAACCCCGCCGAACCCCGTCGGGCCCGCCGGGACCTCTCCGGGCTCCCACGAGACCCCACCCGGCCACCGCCGGCCACCGCTCCCACCAGAACAGGCCCGTCCCCGTCCGGAACCAGGCCCCCGTTCCGTACGCTTCCCCCATGCTGTTCGCCCGCTCCGCCGCCCTCTTCGTCCTCGCCGGTCTCTTCGAAATCGGCGGTGCCTGGCTGGTCTGGCAGGGCGTCCGCGAACACAAGGGCTGGGCCTGGATCGGCGCCGGAGTAATCGCGCTCGGGATCTACGGCTGGGTCGCCACTCTCCAGCCGGACGCCGCGTTCGGCCGCATCCTCGCCGCGTACGGCGGTGTCTTCGTCGCCGGCTCGCTGGCGTGGGGGGCGATCGTCGACGGTTACCGCCCCGACCGCTGGGACGTGACCGGGGCCCTGATCTGTCTGGCCGGAATGGCCGTGATCATGTACGCCCCCAGGGGCCGCTGACCGCGCCTGCATATCCTGGCCGCGGACCACCTCCCCCACGCCCTCGCGGAGCAGGGGGACCCCCACCGCCCTGAGGAGAGTGCCATGACCGCCGAGGCCCGTACCGCCGTCGTCACCGGAGCGAGCAGTGGCATCGGCGCCGCCACCGCGCGAGCCCTGGCCGCGGCCGGCTACCGCGTGGTGCTCACGGCCCGCCGCAAGGACCGTATCGAGGAGCTCGCCGCCGAGCTGCCGAACGCCGAGGCCTACGCACTCGACGTCACCGACCGCGCCGCCGTCGACGCCTTCGCGGCCGCTCTCGACCGCTACCCCTCCCTCGACGTCCTGGTCAACAACGCCGGCGGCGCGTACGGCGCGGAGCCGGTCGCCACCGGCGACCCCGCCGACTGGCGTGCCATGTACGAGGTCAATGTGCTGGGCGTGCTCCACATGACCCAGGCGCTGCTGCCCGCGCTCACCGCCTCCGGCGACGGCACCGTCGTCGTGCTCTCCTCCACCGCCGGCCTCGGCACCTACGAGGGCGGCGGCGGTTATGTCGCCGCCAAGCACGGCGCCCATGTCATTGCCGAGACGCTCCGTCTGGAGCTGTGCGGCGAGCCGGTGCGCGTCATCGAGGTCGCCCCGGGCATGGTCAAGACCGACGAGTTCGCCACCACCCGCTTCCGCGGCGACACCGACAAGGCCGCCAAGGTCTACGCGGGCGTCGACCAGCCGCTGAGCGCGGAGGACGTCGCCGACACCATCACCTGGGCGATCACCCGCCCCTCGCACGTCAACGTCGACCTGCTGGTGGTCCGCCCCCGCGCCCAGGCCTCCAACTCCAAGGTGCACCGCACCACCTGAGCCCCCGGCGGCCCGGCGGTGTGCGAGGGGGCGGCCCCGCGCACACCGCGCCGGACCGCCACCGGCCTCAACCCGTCCCACACCGCGCCGAACCGGCCCGCCGGGCTCAGCCGTTCACCCGGCCGGCACCGACCCGCCCCCGGCCTCAGCCCTTCACGCACACCACCTGCTTGAGCTTGGCGACGACCTCGACCAGGTCCCGCTGCTGGTCGATGACCTTCTCGATCGGCTTGTAGGCGCCGGGAATCTCGTCCACCACACCGGAGTCCTTACGGCACTCCACACCCCGCGTCTGGTCCTCCAGATCCTGGGTGGAGAACCGCTTCTTCGCGGCGTTCCGGCTCATCTTGCGGCCGGCGCCGTGCGAGGCGGAGTTGAAGGACGCGGCGTTGCCCAGTCCCCTGACGATGTACGAGCCGGTGCCCATCGAGCCCGGGATGATGCCGTACTCGCCGCTGCCCGCACGGATCGCGCCCTTACGGGTCACCAGCAGGTCCATGCCGTCGTACCGCTCCTCCGCCACATAGTTGTGGTGGCAGCAGTACTGCTAATTTCATATGAGGCTCGAACGTGTGAGCCACGCGGGCGACGAGGAGAACAGTCTTGACGCTGGTAGACCCACAGCCAAAGAAGAAGCTGACTGCCGCCGAGGTAGAACGTCTGGTCGAGCGGCTACGCGGAGTGCCGACCGGCGCCCCGAGCCTCGAAGAGGCCAAGGCCCTACGTGCAGAGGGCTGGCACCTTCTCTTGGCGTACTGCCGGATCTCCGACGACGCACACAAGCGTGACGGTCATGGTGTGGAAGACCAGACGCGGCACTGCGGGCGGATCGCTGGCCACATGCATGGGATCGTGATCCACCACTACATCGACAACGACAAGTCGGCCTCGAAGGCGAATGTCACCCGCGACGACTTCGACAAGATGATCGAGGCACTGGAGCGAGGCAGCACAGAGCACGGCTACCCCGTAGACGGCGTGGTGTGCGTCGCAGATGACCGGCTCTACCGAGGCGCACACGCCTATGAGCGCTTCGTGGACTCATTCACCGCTCACCCGGACCGTGTCTATGCCGACGACACCGGCCGCCATGACCTCTACGGCGATGGGGCCGAGTATCGCGGGCTGCTTGGTGTTGCCGCGTCCCGTTCGGAGACCAAGAAGAAGAAGCGCCGGGCACGCCTGAATCACCTTGCCCGCGCGGAGCGGGGCGAGCCGGTATCGGGACGCCGCCCGTTCGGCTGGAACGACGACAAGCTGACCTTGAACCCCGAGGAGTCCAAGGTCGTCCGCCAAGGGGTTACGGACTTGCTCGCGGGCAAGAGCATCACCACCGTGACGTGGAACTTCGTCGAGTCCGGGCTCACGACCACGATGGGCAACAGCTGGCAGCTTCAGACCGTCAAGCAGATTCTTCGCAACCCGCGCATCTGCGGATACCGGAAGATGAACGGCGAGCTGGTGACCGACGCCGAAGGCAATCCGGTCGTCGGCAAATGGGAGCCGATCGCCACGCCAAAAGAGTGGTACGCCGTCACCGCGCTACTGGAGAAGAACCGCAGCGCAGGAGGTTGGGATGGCTCCGGCGATGGCGTGAGGACTCCCCGCAAGTATCTGCTGACTGGCCTACTGCGGTGCGGGAAGAAACTGGAGGACGGGCGGACGTGCAACGCAAAAATGCACGGCGCCCCCGCTCGCAAGACGCACAAGTACCGATGCCGGTCTGTGCTGGACGGGGGCTGCGACAAGCTGAGCCGTCAAGGCCCAGCAATCGACAAGCTGATCAAGGAACTCGTGCTCGCCAAGTTGGAGAAACGCAACGCGGAGCGCCAGCCGACCGAAGAGGCGTGGGCCGACGAGCGCAAGTTGGAGGCGGCACAACGCCGAAAGACCGCGCTGGAAGAACAGTGGCACGCGGAGGAAATCAGCGATTCGACGTTCTTCTCCCTCCTCAAGAAGGAAGAAGCAGAGATCAAGTGCCTCTCCAACGATCGGAAGGCATGGGCCGCGCGCCAGGAGAAGGAGAAACACCGGATCACAGATGCGCGGGCCGAGTGGAAGCGCATGGACTTGCAGCAGAAGCGCGGAACCATATTCGACGCGCTGGAGGCTGTGATCGTTCTTCCTGGCGTCAAGGGATCACACAAGTTCGATCCCGAGACGATCATCCCCGTGTGGAAGGACGAAGAAGCTAGCTGAACCGGACACCGAGCCGGTGGCCCATTCGGTTCCACTTCTCAGTGCTCCACTCCGGTGACTTGGCAACCCACTTGGCGATCCAAGCCCGTTCCGCCTCTGTCATCTCGTCCTCGGGTGCCTCGGTTTCCGCCGGGGCACCTGTCGTTTCCAGATCCGGAAAGGCGGCCTCAGTTGCGGATATGGGCTCTGCCACGGTTGTCACTGCCAGACCTCTCCTTCTGCCTTTGCGCGGTCGGCCGCCTGTTTGGCTTGGTCGATTTCGTGGCGGGTTTGGGCGGCTAGGAGTTCTTCGCCGGGGCGGTAGCCAGAGGCGAGGTAGGCCCAGGAGGATTCGGTGACGAGGGTGGTGTTCTCGTCGGGCTGGTCGTGGCCGGCATCGGTGTGGGCTTGTGCGGTGCGCCAGGCTTTGCGTACGTCGCGCAGGGCGCCGAGGGTGGTGGAGTAGCGGCGGGATTTGGTGGAGAAGTGGCCGCGGAATCCGAGCATGTGCGCCCATTTCCAGAGCTTGAGGTTTGCGAACTCGGGGAGGTGGCCGAGTGCCCAGGCGGTGCGGATCATCTGGCGGACGTGACGCTGGACGCGGAGATCTCGGAGGGGTTCGGCCTGTCCGGTGCCGTCGCAGTCGGCGCACAGGTCGCGGAAGCCGTCGGGGCCGCGCAGGTAGCCGCGTCCGCCGCAGGGGGCGCAGATAAGGGAGCGGTCCACGGTGCCGGAGTCTTCGGCGCTCTTGGTGGAGTACTTGGCGACGTAGCCGGCAACGGCCTGGTCGGTGAGTTCGCCGTCGCCGAGTGCGGTGATCTCGCGTACGTCGACGCGGTCACCCCAGCGGATTTCACGGTCTCCGGTGTGATCCGAGGCCACCGTGAGGCACGCCCGCATGTCCTTGGTGATCTTCTCGTCCGGTTCCTTGAACGTGGCGTACTTGATCGCGGCGGTGAGAGCACCGACGGTGGCCCAAGAGGGCGGGGGCTCGGTGCTGCCTTCCGGGCCGTCAAGGCGGATCACAGCGTGGAAGTGGACGAGGCCGCGCTGTTGGTATTCGGCGACCTTGGCGAAGGAGATCCGCAAGGCGGCATTCAGGGCCTTTTGCGTCATGTTGAGGTAGGCGGCCAGGGCGCGGCGGATGTAGGTGGTGGTCCGCGCCCACAGGGCACCTGCGTGGGCGTTCCAGAGCACGGCGCCCGTGTAGTCGTAGGTGGACGGACGCAGGGGCGTACCCAACTCCGGTGCACCTTTGTCGTGTTGGGTACCGCAGGCGCAGCGGCGGTTGCCGGGGATGTTGTGGACGGGGCCGAAGGAGGGGGCGGTGAGGGTGGCGAAGACGCGGGGGTGGGTGCGGACGGTTTCGGGGACGGTCTTGCCGCCGGAGAGTCCGGCCTTGATCAGGTGGTAGGTGTCGGCGGCGTAGACGCGGGAGCAGGACGGGCAGCGCGAGGCGCGACGGTTTCCGCAGGTGGTCAGCAGACGGCCGGTCGGTTCGTCGGTGGTGCTGTAGGAGCGCAGAACGGTGCGGGTGGTGGCGTCGAGGGTGGTGGTCTGGCCGACGAGGTTGACAGGCCGGGTGCATCCGGCGACTTGGCGGACCTGTTCGTTGACACGGTCGAAGTCGTCGAGGTTGGCCAGCTCGATCAGGTCCCGCACGGCGAGGCTCTTCACGTGGCGCAGGTCGAGCATGCGGGGCATGGGGGCTGTCCTTTCCGTTGGGAAGGGGCCCCGAGCAGCACCGGACAGGGGTGTGGTGCTGCTCGGGGCATGGCGAACCGAGGCCGGTAGGCCAGGGCGGGGGAAGTTGCCGGAAAGGCCGGCGGAGGATCAGGCGGTCAGGGCCTGGTGTGCGGCTGTGGCCAGCGGGAGGGCGACGCCGAGTCGGGCTTTGAGCTGGGCGGCCGTGATGGGCTCGCTGTGCTCGGCCTGGTGGGATGCGGCGATCTTGCGGGCTTCCTCCAGCAGCGGAGCAGGCACCGCAGCCGAAGCCGCAGGGGCCTCTACTGCTCTTGCCAGGGCGGGAGTCGGCTCGGGCGTAGGGGCCGGAGCCGTATCCGTAGCTTGCGGAGCCGGAGCCGGTTCGCTGGCCGGGGCCGGGGTGGCGTCGGCGGAAGCCGGGGCCGGGGCGGGCTGCGTCACGCTGTGGAAGTGGCGCAGGAGCTGGGGGCCGACCGCTCCCCAGCCGAGAAGGAGCAGGGGTGCCACCGCGTCCACGCAGGCGCGGCCCCAGTGGTGTGCGATGAGGGGTTCGGCGATGTTGAGGGCCAGGGTCAGCAGCCCCGACAGGTGCATCAGCCGGGAGGCGGAGCGCATCTGCTCAGCCGGGATGCCGCGCAGGGACAGGTAGCGCAGAGCCACCAGAAGCCCGACCACGGACAGGTCGACCATGGGGGCGATCAGCGGTGCGACGGCGCGGGGGACGCCCAGGCGCAGGGCCAGGGACCAGACGTTGCCGAAGGAGAAGACGAACGCCAGGGCGGCGATGACGGCCATCACCACGGTCACGGTGCGCTGAGTGATCCGGTCCTCAGACATAAGGGTTCACCTCCTTCCAAGTGGTCTGTGGGTGTGGTGTGTGCGGGTCAGGCTGCCTCCGGGGTGCCGTCGTCGGAAGCGGGCTTGGTGAGCCGGATGCGGCGGAGATCACCGCCGGGGAGCTGGGCGTTGAGGAGTTCGGCGGGGTCGCGGGTCAGGTGGGCGGTCTCGGCGGTGATGCGCACGGCATCGGCTTCGGCAACGAAGGGCGTGCGGATTCGGATGAAGCCGGGACGGCCCTGGTGCTGCATGACCGCGACGCCGACGTAGGCCGGATCTTGCAGGTGAATCGGGTTGGCATCCGGCCAATCGCGGATGGCCTCACCGAGCGCGGCCACGGAGGCTTCAGCGGTCTTCTGCGCGAAAGACAGGCCCACCGGGCACACGTCCCGGATAAACGTGGGGATGGCGTCGCCCGTGGTCTTCTGTGAGGTGAGGATGACCAGGATGCCGACACTGCGGCCCATCTTCACGAGGTTCTCGACCAGTCGGGCGTTCTCCGCAGCCAGCGCGGCCAGCTTCTTGGTCTTCGGGTCACTGCCCTTGTAATCGCGGAAGTAGGTGTGCGCCTCGTCCATGATCAGAACGACCAGCGGCCACGCTGCGGTGGCCCCGACGTGCCACATGTCCTTGGTCTTCAGCACGTCCTTCATCGCCAAGGTGCGCGCTTCGCGCAGGTCCACCAGCCGCTGGAAGAGCTTGTTGCCCTCTTCCAGATCGCTGCCGACGAACGCGAAGAGGCGGTCAGCCAGATCGGCGTAGTCGCCCACCCGGGACGAGGTCACCTTGCCGTCCGCCACGGCGAACTGGATCGCGGGCGAGGGCGCACAGTCGCAGATGAAGCGGTTGATCAGTGAGGACTTCCCGTAGCCGGGCAGGCCGGCAACCGTGACGCCGGGCACTTCGGCGAGGTCCACGGCCACATCCTGGGCATACTCGTCCAGGCCCAGGTTCCACGTGGTCAGCTTCTTGGGCGGCTTTCCTGACGGGACGTGCTCAGTCGAGGTGATCAACGGATCGACCCGCACGCCACGGATCAGCACCCGCCCGGGACCGTCGGGCTGGACCGAGACGCGGGTGCAGCGCCAAGCGTCCGCCAGGAACCGCGCGGCCTTCTGGAACTCCTCCAGGCCGACCTTGGGAAGGCAGTTGGCCCGCACGAGCAGCCCGAACCGGTCCGGCTTCACCTTCAACACCGGAGTAAGGACCCGGGGCTTGGGGGGCTTGTCGGCGTCGGTGGTGGTCAGGGAGGCCAGCGCGGTGGGCATCTTGTCGGTGACCGACAGTCCGGCCATCTGCGCCAGTCGCTTCCAGCCCCGTCGAACGCGGATCGCCTGGCGCATGCTGGCTCGCATCATGCTGTCGGCTGCGATGTAGCGGCCCAGCCACACAGCCCCCATGACCGCAAAGACGGTCGCTATCGTCACCGCCACCACCGGGGCGTAGGTGGCGAGTTCGTTCACTGTCACGTCTACTTCCGTTCTTCGTAGAGGAAGGCCCCAAGGGCCTGGTCGAGGTCGCCCCAGTCGAAGTCGTTGATGACCGGGGGGAATCCGTGTGCCGCCAACACCGCCGCCACGTCATGCGTGACCTGCTCGCTGAAACGGGGGTCCGGGCGGGGGGCTGGGACCGGATAAGCCCGATCCCAGCCCGGAATGAAGTCCCTCACTCGCCCGGCTCCGTGCCCTGGTCAATCACCAGTGCCTTGGCGCGGTAGGCCACACCCGAGGACACCTGACCGTTGAACAGGTTGGCCCAGGGGTTGGCCATCAGGTCCACGGTCCTGATCGGCATGCCGGGCTTGAGGCCGTCGGGCAGACCCTTCACCGGAACGGTGACCTTCAGCGCCTCAGCGCGCTCACCCTCCATCAGGAAGATCATCACCGTGGACAGCGGGGAGCCGGTCTCACGGTCAACGGCCCGCTCGCCCTTCTCCTGGTCCGCCCACTTCGCCACCGGCAGGCCGCCAGCCATGAGCTGGGTCTCTTCCGTCATGCCGACGCGGATGCTCGTACGGGCCATGGGCCTCTTCCTTTCGTTCGGCACCGCCGTGTGCGGTGCTCGGTAGACCCATTTACACATAGCCTGGCTAGCCCAGTCAAGTCACCGAGCTAGGGATGTGCTGGCTAGCCCTGTAATTGCAGGCGAATCCTGGGTTAGCAGGGCTAACGCGGGCTACCCTGAGGGGCATGACACCCCCGAGCCAGCACGACCCACGCCCGCCCTACCAGCAGGCCGCAGACGCCATCCGGCGCGACATCGAGACGGGCAGACTCAAGCCCGGCCAGCAGCTCCCGTCGCACCGCGAACTGCAAGAGATGTTCAACATCGCGAACATGACCGCACGCTCAGCCCTTCGAGTACTGCGCGAGGCAGGGCTGATCTACACCGTGCAGGGGCGCGGCAGCTACGTGGCCGACAAGCCGGGCGAGCGCAGCAGCGACACCCAGGCAGCCGGGACTGCTGCGGGTGCGCGCAAGAAGGCGGAGGCGGACCCGGAGAGCCGTCAAGCCACCGAGTCCCTCCCTGAAGTGCTGCACGCACTGCATGATCAGATCCGCACCCTCAACGCGGAAGTCCAAGACTTGCGCAAGGAAGTGGACACACTGAAGGCGCAGCGCGAGAAGTCCTAGGCTGGCGCTTGCCCCTCGCGCAGGTCCGCCACGTCTTCCCTCATTGCCCGAAGTTCCTCACTCAGACGGCCCACCATTGCGCTCATCTCCTGGATCAGGGTGAGCACGTCCTCTTCCTGCGCGGTCGCTGAAGTCTTCAAGGCGTTCCCGTCCACGGTGCTCGTCCCCGTCTTGTGCGTCATTTCGTTTCCACCCCAGTTACCGCCAGTGCCCTTACCGCCCCGCTTACCGAACGCGCCCACTCCGGTAACGGAAGCGCCACGACCTTCCTGGTAAGCCGCACGGTGTACCCCTGGCGGGCTTGGGAAGCGCCGCCCCAGCAGCCAAAGGCCGGCAACCAGCCCGGACCCCGGCCCCCACCTTTCGGGCCCTCGACCTCACCCTGCCGACGGCGGGAAGCGAGCGCAGTAGCGGATTCCGCCCAGCGGCCTGCCCCTGTCCAGCACCCCACCCAGCGGGAAGCAAGCCGCACCGGCATCCCACCCGGCGGAACGTTTCCGCAATCACCGCTCATCGCCTCCACGGCGCACTCCTCCACTCCGTTGGGACACCGAGCGAGCGAGAGTCCCTGCTGCCCCTCACCACACCAACCGGTCCCGGATTTCCCCAGTCCGGCATCCCGTGCCACACTCCGGCCCTTCTCTGACCAGCACATCACCGCTGTCGGACACCTCCTCATGCACGCGCTCCCTCACCCGCCGACCCAACTCGCCGGTCCGCAAAACTCTCTTCACCAGGACCAAGTCCGAGCAGAAGGCCATTTGTGACAGCACGTGACGCAGATCACACCGATCCCCCTCCCTTCGAGATGCCGCCCCAAGTGGGGTTCATGGTGCAGAGGGAGCCCGGCTTGGGCAGGCCGTGATTGCGTGCTAGGCGCCACCTCCCGCCCCTGAACCGCCTTCTCCACAGAGAGGGGAAGGGGGGAGCGCCAGACGCGACACCGCCCGCGAGTGACCTGGATCACACCTTCCATCTCCGCTTTCCTCGGCACGAAAAATCGCCCGCGCATGGCATGTGTGATGCAGGCCATGCAAGTCGAACCCGTCCTTTCAAGGTGCCGCCCGAAGTGAGATCCATAGTCCGGAGAAACGCCGGTTTGGGTAACCGGCGATCGTCGGCTATGTTGCGCGCGCCTCGGGGCCCCACCCGCCGCACCTGCACTCCTCCCTGACGGCCCCCTTCACTACAGAGAAGGGATCGCTCAAGGCCCTGATGTGACACCGGGGCCCGACTTTCTTCATCGCCCGCGCACCACATCACCCAGACCGGACACCTCCGATCGGCAGCTGGGATCAGAAGTCGGCGATTCATCAGCAACCCCCGCAATTCGGCGTAGTGAGCCACATCACTTGTGGATAACTTCGAGCGATCTGCCACTGCGACAGGCCCAGGAAGATCTTCAAACGAACGGCCTGTGGATAGAATTCGCCGACCCACGAGACAGACCCGCACAAATTGCCGCGCTCCAGGGCAATAAGGGGCGCGAGCGGCATAGGCGAGGTAGCGGCGGCGGAACGCTTCGCAGAAGCGGCCAAAGAGGAGCGGCAGCCGAGCTGTTCAAAGTTTCTTTACTGAATCAAGGCGGCCCGCTACGCGGGCCGCGCGCGCTGGCGGCCGAAGGCCGCCGACGCTCCTGTCTACCGCCCCGCTCTCGGCAGCCCCCGGCAGCTCAGCGCGCAAGGACAGTAAGCGTGCCGACGGAGCGCAGGAAGCAACCCGACCAGCCCGAAGCAGCACCACCAGGCCGACACCACGGCAGCACCCGCCACAGCCACCACGACCAGGCGCACGCGGCCAGCAGCCCAGGCCGAGCCGAATCCGCGGTGACATCACGCAGTTCGCGACCCGATCCAGAACAGAGCAGAGGGGGCGAAGGTCCGCTGTGGCGCGGGTGGCACACGTGGCGGGTGCTTGTCACAGCGCGGCCGCATCGTGGCCGACTTTCGCGGGCTCAGGTCACGACGCGACGAAGGTCATCCAAGCGCCGGCCTCGAAAAGTGCCGGAGTTCATGCCAGACAGCAAAGAACCCCGCCGCTCCGGAGGAGAGGAGCGGCGGGGTTCGTCGGGGTATTGATCAGCCGTTGGACTTAGCGAAGGTCACCAGCCCGGCGAAGCCCTCACGGGTCAGGCTCAAATGAGGGCCGCGCGGGTCCTTGCTGTCACGGACCAGGAACTCGCCAGTGACCTCTGCGTGGTCCGGTGCCCACTCGATGCACTGACCACCGTCACCGCTGCTGTAGCTCGACTTGACCCAACGAATGGGCGTGTTGCTCATTGTGCGTACTCCTTGATCGCTTCGCGCAGTGCGCGGAGTGACTGTTCCGGGGACAGTGCATCAGCGCGCAAGCGCTCGTACCGATCCGTGCCGGTCGCCACGACAGACGCTGAGTCGATGACGCGGCCCAGTCCTTGCGCCTCCGAGTAGAGAACAGGCGCTGAGTCTTCGTCGTCGTCGAACGTCAGCAGCGTAAAGGCTTCGGCGGCTGGTGGGGCACCCGAGTCGAACGGCAGGACTTGAACGGTCACGTTGGGGGTCTGGCCCACCTGCAACAGGTGCTCCATCTGCCCACGCATGACCTCACGGCCCCCTACCTCCCGGCGCAGGCACGACGCGTCGAGCACCACCCACAACAGCGGTGGCTCCGGTCGTTCGAGGACGCTCCGGCGCGCAAGGCGAAGGTTCACCTCCTCCTTGATCATGTCGTCGCAGTCCCGTGGGTGGGCGGCGCGGAACAGTGCTTCGGCATACGTGGGGGTCTGCAAGATGCCCATGATCAGAAAGGGCGAGAAGTCGAGGACCTGAGCGGCCTTCTCCTCAAGATTGAGGTACGGAACGAACCACTCAGGGTGTCCGTGCTTGCTCACCCTGGCCAGAAGGCGCGCGAAGTAGCCCGACGTGTTGAAGAACAGGTCACAGCGTTCGGCGAAGTGGGGCGACGCGAGAGCCTTGCCGCTCTTGACCTTCGATACGTAGGGAGCCTTGTAGCCGGTGAAGTCGGCTAGCTCCTGCTGGGTCGCTCCCTTGTGCCGTAACGCCTCCTCCACCTCCCTGCCGAACCACTCAAGGCCGTTCACAGGCTCCGGCTTCCGTTCGCTCATACGCCCGACTCCCCACCTTTCCAAGTCCGTTGGAAACCCCTGAGACCTGTTGAGTGTACGCCGCCGGGGTCACTCTGGGTGCAGTCCCACATGCAATTGCGCGACACCGCGAAAGCGAAGGACCCCCGGCATGCACAAGGAAGCGACCTACCGGCCCGCAGATGGCACGAGCGGGCTGGACGCCCGCATAGCGGCGGGTCGCGTCCGGCAGCGCCCAGGGACCGGCGAGACGTGGCTCAGCCGTTGGGCTCTCTACCCCGCTGGTGTCCGCAGGGGCCCCTACGCAACACCGACGCACACCAACCTGACGACGACCATGGCCGGTCTGGAGAGGTTGCTAGCAGTGATCCGAAGCGAGGAAGCGACGACCGCTCCGGCCGTCCAGAACACCGCCCTTGAGCCTGTCCCCGTTGAAGGCTGTGTGATTTGCAAGGCGGCTGCAAACGGCCGCACGTCCGCCTATGCCCGTGACGCTGAGGGGTCCGTGCGGGCCTTCAACCTGATCATCGGGCAGCACCCCCACCGACGCGTCACGGACTGGGAGGGGGCCAAGGAATGAACGCCGACAACCCTGACCACCGTGACGCTCCGATCCGGTCAGCGCTCGTATTTCCCAAGTGCTTGTGCGGCGACCCCAAGTGCCCTGACTCGCTGGGCTCCCTGGCGGATGACAAGCCGGAGCACGAGCGGGCCGACGACGACCGGTCTTTCACCCCGACCATGCAGCGCATTCGACCGGGCGTCGAGAGGGAGAACCGGCGTTGGGGGTGGGGCCGGTGAGCTGCCACAAGTGCCGGCTTCTACGCGCTGATTTGGTGGTCTCCGAACGGAGCGGCGACCAGACGAAGGCCATCGACTGCCGGGTTTTGCTGCGGCGGCACCCTCAGCACGACGACGTACCGGTTGAACGAAAGGGGGAGTAATGGACTCCCCGGCCGTGAGGAGTAGCGCGGACCCCTTCGCGGGCACGGCTTACGCGAACAGCCCTGAAGGCTGGTGGACGGAGTACGGCGGCGCAGTGGACGTGCGGTCGGGCGTGGTCTATTTCCCGCCCGGTTCCAAACACGTGCCGTGCCCTTGGGAGGACTGCGTGCGCGGATGCCGAGATAAGGAGCGAAGGACGTGAGGACCCTTTATCACCGCGTGGCCGCATTCGCTGGCCCGTTGCTGATTATCGCCATCAGCGGAGCGTGTGGATTCGTACTCTGCTACGCGGTGACGGCCGACAACTGAGCTCCCGCCCCTGCCGGATGTCACCGGATGAGGTTCCCCCGCATCGTTCGGAATCTCGGCAGGGGCGGGGCACAACTCCGCTATCGGCGGGGGCTTCCCGGGGCGCCGGGCCGCTTCCATCTCGGCGCCCCAACCGATAGCGGGTGCCCGGCCCGTCGTAGGGGTGGGCCGGGCACAACCAGCCAGAATGCCAACGCAGGGAAAGCGCATGAGCGATCAAGACGAAGTCACCACTGCGGTCTACGTTGCGGGCGGCCGGAGCTATCACAAGGCACAAGACTGCGTGGCACTGGGTAGGCACAAGTTGCCGCAAGTGGTCGTTACATCGCTTACCAAAGCCTTGCGGGAGAACAGGACAGCATGCCGCTTGTGCTGCACAGGGGCGGCCTGAAGCATCACACCTCAAGCCCCTAGACAAGAACCACGAGGCCCAGCCCCAAAGAAACCTCCAAAGCTCCGTCCATCTGCCGGCCAACTTATGGAATTCCTTCCGGACTTCCGATGACTGGCGACAAGGACGGGTAATACCGCCCGGCCGTCAAAAGAGATAGCCGAGCGGCCACAACACAAGAGGAACGAGGAGAAAGATATCTATGCAGGCCACTGCGACGGCACCTAAGCGCGTTCCCTGGGGAGTCAGCAGGATGCGCCCCTACCCGAGCGTGCACCAGGCCGGTTATGCCACGGCCGAACTCGATCCCACCACGCAGACCACTGTCTTCCGCGACACGCAAGGCGTAGTGGTCGACATGGGCAAGCACGGCACCAGCAAGGGGACTGAGACCAGCCCGCAGTCCACCAACCAGGACAGCCGCAACGACACCGACCACGACCAGGACAGCGAGCAGGACTGATGATCGACGCTGGACCGGTCGCGGTCGTCACCGAAGTGGACGACGTCACTGCCGACATGGTGATTACCGAGCTGAACAAGCGCGGTGTGCCCGTCGTGCGGTTTGACCCCTCCGACATCGGCGACGGCCTCTTACTCTCGGCTCGGTTCGGCGCCACCTCGGCGGAATCTACCGCCGGCCACCTCCGGACCCCCTCCAGGAATACCGCCCTGGAGGGGGTGCGGTCCGTGTACTGGCGGCGCCCAACCTGGCCCCACTTTGACCACCTCGACGCCCCGGACGCCCGATTCGCGCAGGCCCAGGTCCGTCACGGACTCGGCGGCAGCCTGTACGCCTTGCCGAACGCCCATTACGTGAACCACCCACTCCGAAACCACACGGCCGAACACAAGCCCCTGCAACTAGCCGTGGCCGAACGCGTCGGCCTAACCGTCCCACCCACGCTGATCTCCAATGACCTGGACGAAATCCGCGGGTTCATCGCTGAACACGACCAAGTGATCTACAAGACGTTGCGTTGGACCCCCTACAGGCGTAGCGACGGCGTAGGGCTGACCACCTGGACGGAACCCGTCACCGCCGATGAGGTGGACGAGAGCGTGGCCGTGGTCCCACACCTCTTCCAAGCACGCGTGGACAAGGTGGCGGACATTCGCGTGGTCGTCGTCGGCCCGAAGGTGTTCGCGATCCGCATCGACTCCGACCTGTTGGACTGGCGAGCCGACTACAGCAAGCTCAGCTACGAGCCCACCACCCTCTCCCCCCAGGTGAAACGCGCCCTGGCAGAGCACCTGGATCTCTTCGGCCTTGCCTCTGGCAGCTATGACCTGTGCATCACCCGTGACGGTGACCTCCACTGGCTGGAGCTGAATCCCAACGGCCAGTGGGGTTGGCTCGAAGACGAGACCGGGCTCCCTATCGCATCCGCGTTCGCTGACCTCCTGGAGCAAGGACCCACCCCATGACCCACACCGACCCCGCAACACTCCGCCGCGCTCTAGCGGACCGCCTCGAACACGGGGAAGTCCTCAAGACCCCCGCATGGCGGAAGGCCGTCGAATCCGTACCCCGGGAACTGTTCCTCACGTCGTTCTTCAAAGACGAGGCCGGCCCCAACGGCATCACCCAGTACACCCCCATCACCCAGGCCACCGACGCAGACGAGCGACTGGCCCTCATCTACCAGAACGAGACCTGGGTGACGCAGCTCGACGGCCAGACCACGGCCGACACAGCCGACGGACCCATGACCGGCTTTCCCACCTCTTCCTCCACCATGCCGTCCACCGTCGTGGGGATGCTCGAATCCCTGGACGTGGAGGAGGGCATGAACGTCCTGGAAATCGGTACGGGCACGGGCTACTCCACGGGCCTCATGTGCCACCGTCTGGGAGAAGACAACGTCACCAGCGTGGAAGTGGACCGCTCGGTATCGGAGCGAGCGGATGCGGCCCTGGAAGAGGCCGGGTACTCAACCTGGACCGTCACCGGTGACGGACTCCTAGGACACCCCCGCCGCGCACCGTACGACCGGATCATCGGCACCTGTGCGGTCCGCCGCATTCCCTACACCTGGGTCCGGCAGACAAAGCCCGGCGGGATCATCCTGGCCACAGTGGGCCCTAGCTCCTGGTCCTACGGCACCGGCCTGGCAAAGCTCACCGTGAAGGAAGACGGCACGGCAGAGGGCCGGATCATCGGCCGCGCCTCATTCATGCCCGCCCGAGCGGAAGCCTTCACCCCCTTCTCCGGAGACCTCTCCGCCCGCGCCGCCTACGCGAAGAGTGAGCGGCGGACACACCTCTCCCCCGAGGTCCTCAACGACTGGATGCCCGCCTTCCTGGCACAGCTCGCAGCCCCCGGAGCCCAGCTCGTGCGGGCCGTCAGCGACTGCCGCGAAACGGTCTACCTCTTCGACTCAGGCCGCGAGGCGTTCGCCGCACTGACCGCCGACGACGACGGGTGGATCGTGCGGCAGGGCGGCCCAGTAGAGATCTGGGACGCCATCGAAAGCGCGCTCGACGCATGGCGGAATGTCGGCTCACCAGGCATCAGCGCCGTCCGGCTGGAAGTCAGCGCCCAGGCACACGCCTACTGGATCGGCGGGCAACAGATCACCACCGAGGCCCGCTCCTACTGGATTGGAGACAAACCAGGTCTTCGCTGGCGGCACGAGCACCAGCCGCTTCCTGTTTGACCAGCACCGGCACGCCCCGGACTACATCCAGTCCGGGGCTTGTCGATCACGTGGAGAGCTGAACTCAGCCCTTTACGCAGATGACCTGCTTGAGCTTCGCGACCACCTGCACCAGGTCCCGCTGTTGCTCCATCACCTGACCGATCGGCTTGTACGCACCCGGGATCTCATCCACCACGCCGGAGTCCTTACGGCACTCCACACCCCGCGTCTGCTCCTCCAGGTCCCGCGTCGAGAACTTCCGCTTGGCAGCGTTCCGGCTCATCCTTCGGCCGGCACCGTGCGAGGCCGAGTTGAACGACTTCGGGTTGCCCAGGCCACGGACGATGTACGACTCCGTACCCATGGAGCCGGGGATGATCCCCCACTCCCCCGAGCCCGCGCTGATGGCTCCCTTCCGGGTAACCAGCAGATCCATACCCTCGTACCGCTCTTCGCTGACATAGTTGTGATGGCAGCTGATGACACCAGGGCGGTACTCGACGGTCCTCATCTGACCTTCGGCATCTTCCTGCTGGCAGGAGATCACCGGCTCGAACGTCGGCCGGGCCTTGCTGAACTCCTTGCGGACGACGTCCTGGAAGAGCGCCATCATCACGGCCCGGTTGTGCTTGGCGTACTCCTGCGCCCAGAACAGATCGTTGCGGTAGGCCGCCATCGGCGGGGTGTCCGCGATGAAGACGGCGAGATCGCGGTCGACCAGGCCCTGGTTGTGCGGCAGCTTCTGCGCCTGTCCCATGTGGAACTCGGCCAGTTCCTTGCCGATGTTCCGGGAGCCGGAGTGCAGCATCAGCCACACCGCGCCGGTGTCGTCGAGGCAGAACTCGATGAAGTGGTTACCGCTTCCCAGCGATCCCATCTGCTTCGTCGCGCGTTCCTGACGGAACTTGACCGCGTCGGCCACCCCGTCGAACCGCGACCAGAAGTCCCCCCACCCCGCCGTCGGGTAGCCGTGCAGCCGCCCCGGGTCGACCGGATCGTCGTGCATCCCGCGGCCCACCGGAATCGCCTGCTCGATCTTCGAGCGGAGCCGGGAGAGGTCGCCGGGCAGGTCATCGGCGGTGAGCGAGGTCTTCACCGCGCTCATTCCGCAGCCGATGTCCACACCGACCGCCGCCGGGCAGACCGCACCGTGCATGGCGATGACCGAGCCGACCGTGGCGCCCTTGCCGTAGTGGACGTCCGGCATCACGGCCAGACCCTTGATCCACGGGAGGGTGGCGACATTGCGCAGCTGCTGCATCGCGACGCCCTCGACCGTGGCCGGATCCGTCCACATCCGGATCGGCACCTGGGCACCGGGCACCTCGACGTACGACATAACTTCCCCATTCCCCCGAATTTATGAAAAACGCAAAAGCCGGACAATTTATCCGATCTTGGACGGCGAACCGGCGTTTGCGGCAAGACGTGCGATAGACATTGTGTCCATCGGCCGCCGACCGGCGGCAACCGCATTTCGTAGGGGAAGGAGCCGCGAACGATGCCACGGAAGCCGTTCGTACCCGCTGCCGCACTGGCGGTGGCCGCGGCGCTGACCGCGGGGCTCGCCAGTTGCAGCGGCGACTCCAGCCCCGACGGCGACGCCGCCGACGCCAAGGGCGGCGGCACCGCCACGTCGAGCCAGGCGGCCGAGCCGGGCCGCTACCAGACCCTCCCGGAGGCCTGCGGCCTGCCCTCGCGCAGCGTCATCCGCGGCATGCTCCCCGGCGACGGTCAGGCCCTGTCGAGCGCCGACGCCAAGAAGATCTACGGCGGCCAGGCCGACATCACCTATGACACCGACCGCCGCGTCGGCTGCCACTGGACCCGCGAGACGACGGCGGGCACCCGCCATCTGAGCCTGGACATCCAGCGCGTGGTCTCCTACGACTCCACCGTCAGCGACGACGACAAGGCGCAGGGGATCTACGACAAGAAGGAGCTGGCCGCACAGATACCGTCCGGCGGCGACGGCTCCCCCTCGCCCGCCACCCCGTCCCCGTCCGCCTCGAAGCCCAAGGACAAGGGCGAAGGCCCCGTCACGAACGGCGCGGCGGACAAGAGCGTCCCGGCGGACAAGAGCCCCTCGAAGGGCACGGACGCGAAGGACAAGAGCTCCTCGGACGGCGTGGGCAAGGCCCCGTCCGGGAGCCCCTCGCAGTCGTCCGACCCGAGCGCGGACCCCAGCGGGTCCACCGCCCCGCGCGTCCTGGACGACCTCGGCGACGCGGCCTTCCTCAATGACAAATTGGTCACAGCGGACTCCGGCGTGCACCGCGACGTCACTGTGGTCTTTCGCACGTCGAACGTGATCGTGCAGCTCACTTACGACCAGTGGTCCACGGACAAGTCGATGTTGCCGGACAGCCAGGAACTGCAGGACAAGGCCCGTTCGCTGGCCACCGAGCTGTCCGACAGCCTCAGCGAATAGTCCGGATCGAGCGCATTGACCGCCTTGTCGGCCGTGAAGAAGAAACGCCCGATTTAGGCGTTGCGCTCATCGACATGAATCGGTCACCCATCGCGCCACGCCGCGTACCGTGCCGTCTAGCCCTGCCCCGTACGCGAGGCGGGGCGGGCCCCACGGCCACCACCACGGCCGTGCCCGCCGAACCGACGACGAACAGCGAAGGAACCATGCACCGTTCAGCCAAGCGACTCGCCAGCCTTCTCACCTGCGCAGCAGTACCGGTGCTGCTCGTCGCCGGCTGCTCCGGCTCGGACAGCGACAGCTCCGGTGACGCCTCCTCCGCCCCCAGCCGACCGGCCAAGCCCTCGCCGACCGTCGCACCCGCCAAGTTCAAGACGCTGCCGAACCCGTGCGAGGCGTTCTCCAAGGACACCATCAAGAAGATGCTGCCCAAGGCGAAGGACGCCTCCGGGGAACGGGGCAAGTCCACGGACAACGACTCCCACGGCACCTGCTCCTGGACCAGCTCGGACGAGAAGGGCGTCGACGGCACCCAGTGGCGCTGGCTGGACATCGGCTTCCAGCGCTACGACTCCGACCCGGGCGTCGGCAGCGGCGAGAAGCGCGCCACGGACTTCTCCACCAAGCAGATAGCCGAGGCGAAGGCCACCAAGAACGCCAAGAAGCTCTCGACCGTCCGGACCTCCGGCACCGGCGACGAGGCGACCGCGATCACCTACGACGTGAAGCGGGACGACACCAACTTCAAGAACACCACGATCGTCGCCCGGACCTCCAACATCGTGGTGACGATCAACTACAACGGCGCGGGCCTGGCGGGCGCGGACGCCCCCAAGAGCGCCGACCTGCTCAAGCAGGCCCAGGCCGCCGCCAAGGAGGCGGTCGCCTCCGCCACCAAGGCCAAGGGCTGACGCACCCGATGCCGCCCGGGCCCCTTGCGGCCCGGGCGCCGCAGCACCTCCCGGCCCCTCGACGAGCTCCGCCCCTACCGGCCCCCGCCCGCCCGTGGGCATGTGCCAGGCTGTCGCTCGCAACAGACCGACTGGGAGGGGTCCTAGGGTGGCCGCGCCACTGAAGCTGACACGCACGCACCGGATACTCATCGGAGTGGTCATCACCGGCGCGGTGGTCATCGCCGGCATCGGCTTCGCCGGCTCCTACGCGGCCGTGCGCGAACTGGCCATCAAGAAGGGCTTCGGCTCCTTCGCCTACTTCTTCCCCATCGGCATCGACGCGGGCATCTGCGTCCTGCTCGCGCTGGATCTGCTGCTGACGTGGATCCGCATGCCCTTCCCGCTGTTGCGGCAGACGGCGTGGCTGCTGACCGTCGCGACGGTGGCGTTCAACGCCGCGGCGGCCTCCGATCCGCTGGGCATGGGCATGCATGCCGTCATCCCGGTGCTGTTCGTCGTCACCGTCGAGGCCGCCCGGCACGCCGTCGGGCGGATCGCCGACATCACGGCGGACAAGCACATGGAGGGTGTGCGCATCACGCGCTGGCTGCTGGCACCCGTCCCGACGTTCCTGTTGTGGCGGCGGATGAAGCTGTGGGAGCTGCGGTCCTACGACGCGGTGATCAAGCTGGAGCAGGAACGGCTCGTCTACCAGGCACGCCTGCGTTCGCGGTTCGGGCGGAGCTGGCGCCGCAAGGCTCCCGTGGAGTCCCTGATGCCCCTGCGGCTCGCCCGGTACGGGGTGCCGCTGGCCCAGACCGCTCCCGCGGGGCTTGCCGCGGCGGGCATCGAACCGCAGCTGCTGCCGGCGCCACCGCAGTTGGTGACACCCGCCGTGGAGCCTGAGCACCAGGAGCCGGAGCCGCGGACGCAGGAGCCGGCCGAGGCCGAGGAGCTGCCGAGCCAGTGGTTCGCGGCGCCGCAGCAGGTGACGTACCGGGGTGACTACGACCCGGGGTACCTCCCCGAACAGGAGCACCGGGCCTCGTACGACGAGTATCAGCAGATGCCGACGCGCGAGCAGGTCCCGGTACCGGCGCCGCGCCCGCCCGAGCCCGAGCCGCAGGTCCCGGTGCCGAACGGTGCCGGTGGGACGCGCCCGCTCGGCAAGGGCACCCCACAGGCGGGCCCGCAGCCCGCTCCGGCACCGGCCGCGGCCCCGACCGACGAGGACCTGTACCAGGTGTTCCGCCACTCGATAGAGGGCGAGGGCATGCCGACTCCGGGCGCGTTCGCGGCGAACCTGGAGGCCCAGTACGGGATCCGCCTGCAGTCGCGGGACCTCAACCGCTACGTGGACCAGTTCAGCGACCGCCTCAACGCGGAGCTGATGGACGAGCACATCGCGTGACGCACCCGCCGGGTACCTTGCAATCCGGGTGTCCGGTGCACGGCAGCGTGTCAGTGTCCTTGCCGTATCCCGCCCAGTGGCGAAGTCCTTGAGCGGAAACCAGAATGGAAGGGGGTTGCCGACGAGCGATCACTTGCCCCCGCGCGAGGAGTGACGCTTCGTCTTAGGCAAGGCAGCACTCTCTCCTCAAGACGACGCCTCGCTCCCGTGGCCCAGCAGCAGCTGGTCGAAGCCGAGCGGAAACAGCGAGTTTTGAGGTGACAGTATGTTCCGAATCATCACGCAACTACTTCTGGCCGCAGCCGTTTCCACGTCGATCGCGCTAGGCGTGGCACCTGCGGCGTCAGCGAGCGCGCCCGGCAACGCAGCGGCCTCAGCATCGCAACTGCCCGGCGCGCCCTGCCCCGATGCCCCCGGCCGCGACTGCACTTCCCCCGGCACGGGCACGTGCCCCCCGAATGACCCGAGCGGACAGGGAACGGAAAATCCGGGCTGCACCGCATACCCGTGGCTTCGTTCGTGAGCGGCTTATGTCGGCGGGTTCCGGAAGCAGTTGGCGAGGAGGCGGGTGGCGGGCAACCGCCCATGGACATCGAGGAGAAGCCACCGCACTGACGTGACCGCGAACGCGGAACGGCCGGCCGCCCGTCGGGAGGACCGGCCGTCGAGGCAGGTGCCCGAACCGCTGTGCCTGCGCGGCGTCGGCGTCGGCCGCTCCGCCCCTCGCCGTCGAACGCCCCCTAGACCGCCCCGGCCCCCGTCTGTTTCCCCTGCTTCGCCTTGCGCTTGTTGTCCACGTCCCCCCACACGGCCAGCGCCGCACCGGCCGCGAAGAGGCCGGCATAGGCGACCGACGGCAGATCGAACCAGTGGGGCAGCAGTCCCCAGGCGTGGTCGAAGAAGACCTGCCCGATGAATCCCATGACGCCCTGGATCATGATGATGAAACCTAAGATTCCCCTCATGGCTCCAGCGTGAAGGGTCCGGCCCCGGGAGTCCTCGTTCCCGGGGCCGAACCCTTCTCATCCCTCGGTCGGAGACCGGGCCGGGGTGTCTACGACTCCACGGCAGCGGCGCTCCGACGGCCCGTCATCCGCCGAGCAGCTTGCGCACCCGGTCGGCGCCGACGGCCAGCAGCAGGGTGGGCAGCCGCGGTCCGGTGTCCCGGCCGACCAGCAGGTTGTAGAGCAGGGCGAAGAAGGCCCGCTGCGCCACCTTCAGCTCCGGAGTGGGCTTGGCGTCCGGCTCCAGACCCGCCTGGACCTTCGGGACGCCGTAGACCAGGGTGGTCAGGCCGTCCAGCGACCAGTGCTCGTCGAGGCCGTCGAGCAGCAGCCGCAGCGAACCGCGGGCCTGCTCGTCGAGGGTGCCGAGCAGCTCCTCGTCGGGCTCGTCGCGGACGATGGTGCGCTGCTCGGCCGGGACCTGGGTGTTGATCCAGTACTCGGCCTTGGCCAGCCGCGGCCGGGTCTCGTCCAGCGAGGTGACGGGGCTGTCCGGGTCCAGCTCGCTCAGGATGCGCAGCGTCTGCTCGTCATGGCCCGCGGTGATGTCCGCGACCGAGGCGAGCGTGCGGTACGGCAGCGGGCGCGGGGTACGGGGCAGCTCACCGGCGGCGGTGCGGGCCGCGCGGGAGTACGCCGCGGCATCGGCCGGCAGCGCGGTGCCGTCGGCGACCTTGGCCTCCAGCTTGTCCCACTCGTCGTAGAGCCGCTGGATCTCCTGGTCGAAGGCGATCTTGAAGGACTGGTTGGGCTTGCGGCGGGCGTACAGCCAGCGCAGCAGCGGCGCCTCCATGATCTTCAGCGCATCGCCCGGGGTCGGCACCCCGCCCCGCGACGACGACATCTTGGCCATGCCGCTGATGCCGACGAAGGCATACATGGGGCCGATGGGCTGCGCGCCGTCGAAGATCTGCCGGACGATCTGGCCGCCGACGACGAACGACGAGCCCGGCGAGGAGTGGTCGACACCGGACGGCTCGAAGATCACGCCCTCGTAGGCCCACCGCATCGGCCAGTCGACCTTCCAGACCAGCTTGCCGCGGTTGAACTCGCTCAGCCGGACCGTTTCGCCGAAGCCGCACTCGGTGCAGGTGTAGGCCAGCTCGGTGGTCTCGTCGTCGTACGAGGTGACCGTGGTCAGGTCCTTCTCGCACTGCCCGCAGTAGGGCTTGTACGGGAAGTAGCCCGCCGAACCGCCGCTGCCGTCGTCCTCGGCGGCCGCGCCCGAGCCCTCGGCGGCCTCCAGCTCGGCCTCGTCGACCGGCTTCTGCGACTTCTTGGCCGGGGCCTTCTTCGTGCGGTACTGGCCGAGGATCGCGTCGATGTCCGCGCGGTGCTTCATCGCGTGCAGGACCTGCTCGCGGTAGACGCCGGAGGTGTACTGCGCGGTCTGGCTGATGCCGTCGTACTCGACGCCCAGCTCGGCGAGGGCCTCGGACATGGCGGCCTTGAAGTGCTCCGCCCAGTTCGGGTGGGCCGAACCGGCCGGGGCCGGCACCGCGGTCAGCGGCTTACCGATGTGCTCGGCCCAGGAGCCGTCGACGCCCTCGACCCCGTTCGGGACCTTGCGGTACCGGTCGTAGTCGTCCCAGGAGATGAGGTGACGGACCTCGTACCCGCGGCGGCGGATCTCGTCGGCGACCAGGTGCGGGGTCATGACCTCGCGGAGGTTGCCGAGGTGGATCGGGCCGGACGGGCTCAGGCCCGAGGCGCAGACGACCGGTTTGCCGGGGGCGCGGCGCTCCGCCTCGGCAATGACCTCGTCCGCGAACCTGGAGACCCAGTCGGTCTCGGTGCTCTGCTGAGCCACGATCGGCCCTTCCTCTTCCTGTTGCTTCCTCGTTGCGCCGTCTGGCGCGCGGGCGCACAAAAGCCTGACGGTGCCCATTGTCCCAGACGAAAAATCAGTGGTAGTGCCGTGGGATACTCGTTGGCAAACCCTTTCCACTCCAGCGACACCTCCCTCTGGAAGAGAGCTCATCTTCATGGCCTCGGTCACTTCGCTCGCAGCTTCGGTCCACCAGCGCGTCGCGGACGCCCTCTCGGCAGCCCTGCCGGAGGCCGGCACCGCGGACCCGCTGCTGCGCCGAAGCGACCGGGCCGATTTCCAGGCCAACGGCATGCTGGCGCTGGCCAAGAAGCTCAAGGGCAATCCGCGGGAGCTGGCCGCGCAGGTCGTCGCAGGCATCCCCACGGGCGACAGCGGTGCGGTGATCAAGGAGATCGAGGTCTCCGGACCCGGCTTCCTCAACATCACCATCGCCGACGAGGCGATCGTCAAGACCCTCGCCGCGCGCGCCGCCGACGACCGCCTGGGCGTGCCGTACACCGCCGGTGCCGGTGCGACCGTCATCGACTACGCCCAGCCGAACGTGGCGAAGGAGATGCACGTCGGCCATCTGCGGTCGGCGGTGATCGGCGCGGCGATGGTCGAGATCCTGGAGTTCACCGGCGAGAAGGTGGTCCGGCGGCACCACATCGGCGACTGGGGCACCCAGTTCGGCATGCTCATCCAGTACCTCATCGAGCACCCGCACGAGCTGGACCACAAGGGCGGCGAGGTCTCCGGCGAGGAGGCCATGTCGAACCTCAACCGGCTGTACAAGGCCTCGCGCGCGCACTTCGACTCCGACGAGGAGTTCAAGGAGCGGGCCCGCCGCCGGGTCGTCGACCTCCAGGCCGGCGACGAGGAGACGCTCGCCCTGTGGCGGCGGTTCGTCGACGAGTCGAAGATCTACTTCTACTCGGTCTTCAACAAGCTCGACATGGACATCCAGGACCCCGATGTCGTCGGCGAGTCCGGCTACAACGACATGCTGGAGGAGACCTGCCGGCTGCTGGAGGAGTCCGGCGTCGCGGTGCGCTCCGAGGGTGCCCTCTGCGTGTTCTTCGACGACGTCAAGGGCCCGGACGGCAACCCCGTCCCGCTGATCGTGAAGAAGTCCAACGGCGGCTACGGCTATGCCGCGACCGACCTCTCCGCGATCCGGGACCGGGTCCAGAACCTCGGCGCCGACACCCTCCTCTACGTCGTCGACGCCCGGCAGTCCCTGCACTTCAAGATGGTCTTCGAGACCGCCCGCCGGGCCGGCTGGCTGAACGACAAGACGCACGCCGTCCAGCTGGCCTTCGGCACGGTCCTGGGCAAGGACGGCAAGCCGTTCAAGACCCGTGAGGGCGAGACGGTGCGGCTGGTGGACCTGCTGGACGAGGCGATCGACCGGGCGACCGCGGTGGTCCGGGAGAAGGGCGAGCCGATCGGCCTGACCGAGGAGGAGATCACCGGCAACGGTGCGCAGGTCGGCATCGGCGCCGTGAAGTACGCGGACCTGTCGACGTCGGCGAGCCGGGACTACAAGTTCGACCTGGACCAGATGGTCTCGCTGAACGGCGACACGTCGGTGTACCTCCAGTACGCCTACGCCCGGATCCGGTCGATCTTCCGCAAGGCCGGTGACACGGCCCCCGCGGCGCACCCGGAGCTGCCGCTGGCCCCGGCGGAGCGGGCGCTGGGCCTGCACCTCGACCAGTTCGGCGAGACCCTCGCCGAGGCCGCCGCGTCGTACGAGCCGCACAAGCTCGCCGCGTACCTCTACGGCCTGGCCTCGCTGTTCACGACCTTCTACGACCAGTGCCCGGTCCTGAAGGCCGAGGGCGGCACGGACCAGATCGCGAACCGGCTGTTCCTGTGCGAGCTGACCGCCCGCACCCTCCACCAGGGCATGGCGCTGCTCGGCATCCGGACGCCCGAGCGGCTCTGACCCGAGCGGGTCGGACCCGAGCGGCTCCGACCCGCGCGCGTCGCCCGGCCGTCCGCGCGTCCCGCCGTCGCCCACGCTCCTGCCACAACGGCCCCGTACTCCACAGGTGTGGTACGGGGCCGTTCAGGTCTCCGGGCACGTGCCCGCGCGGGCCGTGGCGGGCTGAGCCGACGGGCGGCCGGGCGGCGCCGTCAGTGCTGCCAGGGCTTGCGTACCGCGTCCTTGGTCTTCTCGGCCGCGTCCAGCCCGTGCCCGGCGGACTTCTCGGCCTTGCCCTCGGCCTCCAGCTTGCGGTTGTGCGTGGCCCGGCCGACGGCTTCCTTCATGGCGCCGATGACCTGTGCGCCCTTGGCCTGCATCTTGCGCTTGGCAGTCATGGTTACCCGCTCCTCAGTCGGTCGGGGCCTTCCTTGACACTCGGCACGTGCCCGGCGAGCGACGGACAAAACGCTGGTCCTGTGACAAACGAAGCTCCCGCCCCGGAACCCGGGACGGGAGCTTCGCGGCGGCACGGGCGGCCGGGGGCGCTCACAGCCCCCGCGCCACCTCCGTCGCCCAGTACGTGAGGATCATGTCGGCGCCGGCCCGCTTGATGCCGGTCAGCGCCTCCAGGATCGCCTTGTCCCGGTCGATCCAGCCCTTCTCGGCGGCCGCCTCGATCATCGCGTACTCACCGGAGATCTGGTACGCGGCGACGGGCACGTCCACCGTGTCCGCGACCTTCGCCAGCACGTCGAGGTACGGCAGCGCCGGCTTGACCATCACCATGTCGGCGCCCTCCTCCAGGTCGAGCGCCAGCTCGCGCAGCGACTCGCGGAGGTTGGCCGGGTCCTGCTGGTAGGTCTTGCGGTCGCCCTGGAGCGACGATCCGACGGCCTCCCGGAACGGCCCGTAGAAGGCGGAGGAGTACTTCGCGGTGTAGGCGAGGATCGAGGTGTCCTCGTGGCCGGTCTGGTCGAGCGCGTCACGGACGACGCCGACCTGCCCGTCCATCATGCCGCTGGGGGCCACGACATGGACGCCCGCGTCGGCCTGGACCTGCGCCATCTCGGCGTAGCGCTCCAGCGTCGCGTCGTTGTCGACCCGTCCCCCGGCGTCCAGGACACCGCAGTGGCCGTGATCGGTGTACTCGTCCAGGCACAGGTCCGACATGATGACGAGGTCGTCGCCGACCTCCTCCTTCACGTCACGGATGGCGAGCTGCAGGATCCCGTCGGGGTCGGTGCCCGCCGTACCCGCGGCGTCCTTCTTGGCGTCCTCCGGCACCCCGAACAGCATGATCCCGGCGACCCCGGCCCCGACCGCCTCGGCGGCGGCCTTGCGCAGCGTGTCGCGGGTGTGCTGGACGACGCCCGGCATCGCGGAGATCGGCACCGGCTCGCTGATGCCCTCCCGTACGAACGCCGGGAGGATCAGGTCCGCCGGGTGCAGCCGGTGCTCCGCGACCATCCGCCGCATGGCGGGAGTGGTGCGCAGGCGGCGCGGCCGCGCCCCTGGGAAGCTTCCGTACTTCGTCATACCGCTCACGCTACGCCCGCTGTGCGCCTGCCTTTGCCGACGTGTCGTCGGCCGGCCGGGCCCGCGGATCCGTCACAGCTGCCGCAGGTGATCACGGAGTGCGCGGGCGACCTGTCCCATCAGGGCGTCGGCGCCGGGCTGCTTGCTGGCGGGCACGAGCGACTCGGTGAGGACGGCGACCGCGAACGCCCGGCCGTCGCTGTGCTCGACCACTCCGATCTCGTGGCGGAGGTTGAGGAGGGTGCCGGTCTTGGCGGACCAGGTGGTGGCATCGGAGCTGAAGTCCGGCGTCAGCCGGTGCCGCATCACGTTGTGGGCCATGAGACCGCGGACCCGCTCGGCGGTCTCCGGGGGGATCGACGACGGTGTCCACAGGGCCTGGAGCAGTTCGACGTAGGCGTGTGCGCTGCCGCTGTTGGCGCGGGTGATGTCCAGTTGCGGCACCCGGTGTCCGTGTGCGCCCGCGCCGATGGCGAGGGCGTGGGCAAGGTGGGCCTGTGCGGGATCGAGGCGTTCCTCGGGGGTGTCGGCCAGCTCCTGCAAGGTGTGCCGGACGGTGATGCCGCGCAGGCCGAACTCGTGCAGGAGGGCGGTGACCCGGGCCGGCGGGGTGAGGCCGAACAGCACGTCGCCGGCGGTGCTGTCGCTGACGCAGGTGCTCAGATAGAGCAGGTCGTCGAGGGCGATCCGGGCGGGATGGCGGAAGCGGCTCAGGCCGGTGGGCCCGGGGGTGGTGATGCGCCCCGGCTGTACGTCGAGCGCGGTGGCTCCGTCGAGTTCGCCCCTCCGGATGCGTTCGATCGTCGCGAGTGCGAGGGGGACCTTGACCAGGGAGGCGGTGGGCAGCTCGGCGTCCGGCTCGATCCCCACTTCCTGCCCGGTGTGCAGATCCCGGACGAGCAGACAGGCGCGCAGGCCACCGTCGTCGAGTTGGCGGCGCATGTCGCGCAACAGTGCCTCGGTGTTCACGCGACCTCCGCGTTGCCGGGGTGCGGTGGACCGGATACGCCGAGGCAGTCGGCTATCGCCTCGCCCAGACGCGTCCGGATGAGCTGTGGATCGCCGGGCGCGGTGGCGCTCAGGGCGTACCCGCGGGCGAAGGAAGCCTCGCCGATGGGGCGCCAGCTCAGGGCGAACGCGCGGGCCTGCGCCGGGGAGCACAGCAACAGGTCCCCGGTGCACAGGACTTCGGCCGCGGCCGCCGTGAGGTCGGCCGCCTCGGCGAGCTGTGCGGGCTGCAGGCCGACGGCATCGCGCAAGCGCGTCAGCGGGTCGCGGATGTGCGCCACGTCGTCCTCCGGCTGGATCCAGATGCGACGGGCCGGGCCGGTGGTGGTCCGGCCGCGGCGCAGCGTGTCGAGGTAGAGGCGCTTCACCCCGGGGTCCTCGGCGGCGGCCAGCCCCAGGGGCACCGACCACGTCGCCTGGTCCGGCGCGACCGCGAGCAGCGCCGCCCGCACCTGCTGGGAGCGGATGAGTTCCGTCCGCCGGGCGGGCGCCGCGACGCGCAGGTCGAGCGTCATGCCCTGCCGCCGTGCGCCGGCGACGAGCCGTGCCAGGCCGGCGCCGGAGCACACATCGGGCACGGCGAGCCGCCACGGTTTGCGCTTGGCGGCTGCCGCCTCGTGCTCCAGAACATCGGCGGTCAGCAGCAGTTGACGGGCCACGGGCAGCATGTCCCGGCCGAAGGGGGTGAGGACGGCCTGCCGCGCGGTGCGCTCGAACAGCCGCTCCCCGAAGCGCTCCTCCAGGGCCGCGACGCGGCGGCTCGCCACCGACTGGGACATCCGGGCAGCCGCCGCTCCGACGGTGAAACTGCCGTACTCGCTCACGCTGACGAACGCACGACACGCCCCCACCAGATCCACAGCGCGCCCCTCCCCGCCCCACGGCATGCCTTCCGCCCCATGCCGAATCAGCATGGAACCCCGCATCAGCGTATTGGACCGCATAGCTGCCGGGCGGCGAAGGTGACCCTGCCCGCCACGGCCGGATCCCCGAGTGAGCCCGGCTGCCCACTCCCCGTGCCGTGCGCGCCGGGGCAGGACCGGAGGTTCAGACCATGCAGCACACCCGTGCCCACCGCTGTGCTCTCAGCGGGCTCGTCGCCCTCGCCCTCATCCCGCTCACGGCCTGCGGCGAGGGCGGTTCCCGCGACCACTCGTCCAAGCCTGCCGGCGCGTCCGCGTCCGCGTCCGAGGAGAGGACACGGCCCCCCGCGGCGAAGCAGCCCTACGTCCACGCCTTGCAGAAGCTGGAGCGCACCCACGGCGCCCGTCTCGGCGTCCACGCCGTCGACACCGGCACCGGACGCGTGGTGGCCTACCGCGACGGCGAGCGGTTCGCCCACAACTCCACGTTCAAGGCACTCGAAGCCGGCGCCGTGCTGCGCAAGCGCTCCCTGAGCGGGATGGACAAGACCATCAAGTACAGCAAGAAGGACCTGGTCGAGAGCTCTCCCGTGACCGAGAAGCACGTCGCGTCCGGGATGACCCTGCGCGCACTGTGCGACGCCGCCGTGCGCTACAGCGACAACACCGCGGCCAACCTGCTGTTCAAGGAGCTCGGCGGCCCGAAGAAGCTGAACGCCGTGCTCAAGGGCCTCGGCGACGACGTCACGCACATGGAGCGCTACGAAACGGACCTGAGCACGTGGGATCCGGGCTCGACGCGCGACACGACCACGCCGCGGGCCTTCGCCGAGGACCTGCGCACCTTCGTGCTCGGAGATGCCCTCGGCACAGCGGAACGCGCTCAGCTCACCACGTGGCTGCGGACCAACACCACCGGCGACGAGCTCATCAGGGCCGGCGTGCCCAAGGACTGGGTGGTCGGTGACAAGACCGGAATGGGCAGCAACTACGGCGGCCGGGACGATATCGCCGTGATCTGGCGGCCGCACGCCGCGCCCCTCGTCGTGGCGATCTTCTCGAACCGCACCGACGAGGACGCGGATCCCGACAACAAGTTGATCGCGGAAGCGGCCTCCGTGGTCGCCGACTCGCTGCGGTAGCCGAGCGCCGGGCGTGTCCGAGGCGCGCCGGTCCCGGCACTCCGGCCCGGCAGCCGCGGCACGGCCCGCCCGCAAGCAGTGACGCAGAAGGGCGCCCCCAAGAGGGGCGCCCTTCTGCGTCGTACGGCCGTGGCTCAGCTACGCGCTCTCCGGCGCGACCCGGGCCGCCGCTCGCTCGGCCGGGTGACCGGGTCCCCGGCCTCCAGCGCGGCATCGCGGCGCGCCGCGCCGAAGTCCGCGAGGGCCTCGGCCAGCTTGTGCACGGACGGCTCGGGGGACATGACGTCCACCCGCAGCCCGTGCTCCTCGGCCGTCTTGGCGGTGGCCGGGCCGATACAGGCGATCACGGTCACGTTGTGCGGCTTGCCGGCGATGCCGACGAGGTTCCGCACGGTCGACGAGGAGGTGAAGAGCACCGCGTCGAAACCGCCGCCCTTGATCGCCTCACGGGTCTCGGCCGGCGGCGGCGAGGCGCGCACGGTCCGGTAGGCCGTGACGTCGTCGACCTCCCAGCCCAGCTCGATCAGCCCGGCGACCAGGGTCTCGGTGGCGATGTCGGCGCGCGGCAGGAAGACCCGGTCGATCGGGTCGAAGACCGCGTCGTAGGGCGGCCAGTCCTCCAGGAGACCGGCGGCCGACTGCTCACCGCTCGGCACGAGGTCCGGCTTCACGCCGAAGGCGACCAGCGCCTTGGCGGTCTGCTCGCCGACCGCGGCGACCTTGATCCCCGCGAAGGCGCGGGCGTCCAGGCCGTACTCCTCGAACTTCTCCCGGACAGCCTTGACGGCGTTGACCGAGGTGAAGGCGATCCACTCGTAGCGGCCGGTGACCAGGCCCTTGACCGCGCGCTCCATCTGCTGCGGGGTGCGCGGCGGCTCCACGGCGATGGTCGGGACCTCGTGCGACACCGCGCCGTACGACACCAGCTGGTCGGAGAGCGACGCGGCCTGCTCCTTCGTCCGCGGCACGAGCACCCGCCAGCCGAAGAGCGGCTTGGACTCGAACCACGAAAGACGGTCGCGCTGGGCCGCGGCACTGCGCTCACCGACCACGGCTATGACCGGCTGGCCGCCGTTCGCCGAGGGCAGCACCTTGGCGGCCTTGAGCACCTGGGCGACCGACCCGAGGGTGGCGGTCCAGGTGCGCTGGCGGGTGGTGGTGCCGGCGACGGTGACCGTCATCGGGGTGTCGGGCTTGCGGCCCCCGGACACCAGCTCCCCGGCGGCCGCGGCCACCGAGTCGAGGGTGGTGGAGACGACGGCGGTGGCGTCACTGGCACCCACCTCGGACCAGCAGCGCGCGTCGGCGCTGCGGGCGTCGATGAAGCGCACGTCGGTGCCCTCGGCGTCGCGCAGCGGCACACCGGCGTACGCGGGCACGCCGACGGCCGCGGCGATACCGGGCACCACCTCGAAGACGATCCCCTCGGCGGCGCACGCCAGCATCTCCTCGGCGACATCGCCGTCGAGCCCGGGGTCCCCGGGGACGGCCCGTACGACCCGCTTGCCCGCGCGGGCGGCCGCCATGACAAGATTGGCGGTGTCCCGCAGGGGAGAAACGCCTGTGGGGGTGACGGGGATTGACGCCTCGTCAGCTGATGTCTGCAGTGGTGTGTCGACCTGTGCGCGGGCATGCACGCGCACGACGTCCAGCACCTGCGGGTCGGCGATCAGTACGTCCGCGGAGGCCAGCGCCTCCACGGCACGCAGCGTCAGCAGACCCGGGTCTCCCGGCCCGGCACCCAGGAAGGTGACCTGACCGGAGGCGGAGTGGTTTGGGGCGGTGGGGTTCAAAGTGCTCGCTCCCCCATAAGACCGGCCGCACCCTTTGCGAGCATCTCGACGGCGAGTTCACGGCCCAGCTTCAGCGGGGCCGACACGTCGTCGGGAGAGGCGGGTACGTGCCCGGTGGTGGACAGTTGCACCAGCGTGCTGCCGTCGGTCGTGCCGACGACACCACGCAGATGCAATTCGGTGACAGCCTGCTCGTCGGCCTTGGGGCCCCCCGTGCTCGAGCGGAGTCGAGAGCTTGGGGAAAGGTCGGCCAGCGCCCCGACGGGTGCGGAACAGCCGGCCTCCAAGGCGGCGAGCAGGGAACGCTCGGCGGTCACGGCGGCCCGGGTGTCCGGGTCGTCGAGCTCGGCGAGCCGGGCGATGAGATCCACGTTGACCGCAGCGCACTCGATCGCCAGTGCCCCCTGGCCGGGGGCGGGCAAAACCACGTCGGGCGACAGCAGCTGCGTCGCCTCGTCGATCCGGCCGATCCGGGTGAGTCCGGCAGCGGCCAGTACGACCGCGTCCAGTTCCCCCTTCTCGACGAAGCCGATGCGGGTGTCGATGTTCCCGCGTATCGGCACGGTCTCCACACGCCGGCCCAGCTCCCTGGCCCAGGCGTTGAGCTGCGCCATCCGCCGGGGGGAACCGGTCCCGATGCGGGCCACCCGGTCCTCGTCGGCGGTCAGCTGCTCGAAGGTGAGCCCGTCCCTGGCGATCAACGCGTCGCGGGGGTCTTCCCGTACGGGTATCGCGGCCAGGACCAGGTCCTCGGGCTGCGTGGTGGGCAGGTCCTTGAGGGAGTGGACGGCGAAGTCGATCTCCCCGGCGAGCAGCGCGTCGCGCAGCGCGGAGACGAAGACGCCGGTGCCGCCGATCTGCGCGAGGTGCTCACGGGAGGTGTCGCCGTAGGTGGTGATCTCCACCAGCTCGACGGGGCGCCCCGTCAGCTCGCGGACCGCCTCGGCGATCTGTCCGGACTGGGCCATGGCGAGCTTGCTGCGCCGCGTGCCCAGCCGCAGTGCTCTCGTAGTGCTGTCGGTCATGCCCGCTCCCGTGCATCGTGCCTGTCGGCGCGCGTGTCGGCCCGGCTGACGGCGGCGACCGTCTCGGGGTCGAGGTCGAAGAGTTCCCGCAGGGCGTCCGCGTACCCGGCGCCGCCGGGCTCGCTGGCGAGCTGCTTGACCCGGACGGTGGGCGCGTGCAGGAGTTTGTCGACGACGCGGCGCACTGTCTGGGTGATCTCGGCGCGCTGCTTGTCGTCCAGATCGGGAAGGCGGCCGTCGAGCCGGGCGATCTCACCGGTGACGACATCCGCCGCCATGGTGCGCAGGGCGACCACGGTGGGGGTGATGTGCGCGGCCCGCTGTGCGGCGCCGAACGCGGCCACCTCGTCGGAGACGATGCCGCGCACCTTGTCCACGTCGGCCGCCATCGGCGCGTCCGCGGACGCGTCGGCCAGCGATTCGATGTCGACGAGATGCGCGCCCTCGACCCGGTGGACCGCGGCGTCTATGTCCCGCGGCATCGCGAGGTCGAGCAGCGCCAGCGGCGCCGGGTTCCCCTCGCGCGCGGCCGCGACCATCTCGCCGGCCAGCACCAGACCGGTCGCGCCGGTACAGGAGACCACGATGTCGGCGAGCGCCAGCTCGTCCGGGACGGAGGTCATGGCGGCCGCACGGGCGCGCAGCCCGTTCGCCGCGCCGGGCCCGCCGGGCTCGGTGAGGATCTGCACGAGCCGCTCGGCCCGCTCGACGGTGCGGTTGGCGACGGCCAGCTCGCCGACCCCGGCCCGTACGAGGGTGGTGGCGGCCAGCGACGACATCGAACCGGCGCCGATGACCAGCGCCCGCTTGCCGCGCGCCCAGGTCCCGACGTCCTGGCCGCCCGCGAGCTGCTCCAGCCCGAAGGTGACCAGCGACTGGCCGGCCTTGTCGATGCCGGTCTCGCTGTGGGCGCGCTTGCCGACCCGCAGCGCCTGCTGGAACAGGTCGTTCAGCAGCCGTCCCGCGGTGTGCAGCTCCTGGGCGACGGCCAGTGCGTCCTTGATCTGCCCGAGGATCTGGCCCTCGCCGACGACCATCGAGTCCAGGCCGCAGGCCACCGAGAAGAGGTGGTGGACCGCGCGGTCCTCGTAGTGGACGTAGAGATAAGGGGTGAGTTCCTCCAGGCCGGCGCCGCTGTGGCGGGCCAGGAGGGTGGAGAGCTCGGCGACACCGGCGTGGAACTTGTCCACGTCGGCGTAGAGCTCGATGCGGTTGCAGGTGGAGAGCACCGCGGATTCGGTGACGGGTTCGGCCGACACCGCGTCCTGCAGCAGCTTGCCGCGCGCCTCCGGGGCGAGCGCGGCCCGCTCCAGCACGCTCACCGGCGCGCTGCGGTGGCTCAGTCCGACGACCAGGAGGGTCATGCCGGCATCACGGCGGGCATGTCCCCGTCAGGTCCCTTACGATCGCCCGCCACGGCGGCAGCGGCACGGACGGCCGCGGCCGGGGTACCGCTGTCGGGCCCGGCCTCCTCGCCCGCCTTGCGCTGCTCGTGGAAGGCGAGAATCTGCAGCTCTATCGACAGGTCGACCTTGCGCACGTCCACCCCGTCGGGGACGGTCAGCACGGTCGGCGCGAAGTTGAGGATCGAGGTGACACCGGCGGCGACCAGCCGGTCGCAGACCTGCTGTGCGGCCCCGGCCGGCGTGGCGATGACGCCGATCGAGACGCCGTTGCTCTCGATGATGTGTTCCAGCTCGTCCGTGTGCTGGACCCCGATGCCCGCGACGGGCTTGCCGGCCATGGCCGGGTCGGCGTCGATCAGCGCGGCGACCCGGAAGCCACGGGAGGCGAAGCCGCCGTAGTTGGCGAGCGCGGCGCCGAGGTTACCGATACCGACGATGACAACCGGCCAATCCTGCGTCAGCCCCAGCTCGCGCGAGATCTGGTAGACGAGGTACTCCACGTCGTAGCCGACACCGCGGGTCCCGTAGGAGCCGAGGTAGGAGAAGTCCTTGCGCAGCTTGGCTGAGTTGACCCCGGCCGCGGCTGCGAGTTCCTCGGAGGAGACCGTGGGGACCGAGCGCTCGGACAGCGCGGTCAGTGCACGCAGATACAGCGGAAGCCGGGCGACGGTGGCCTCGGGAATGCCTCGGCTGCGGGTCGCCGGTCGGTGAGTTCGGCCAGTTGCCACGGTGCTCCTGCGGGTAGAGCGGGGCTGCGGGCGACCGCATGGAACCCGACCGCCCTGTCTTCTGCAGGCTATGTCTTTGTGAACGCGTGCACAAAGATGGTGTCCGGTTTGTCCGCCCAAAGTGATGGGGGTCACGCGCCTATTACAAGCCTCCGCGGAACCAACTCCCACGTCACGCCGTTCACTCGCGCCACCTGCGAAACACGGCAGCAGCCACGGGAGCACGCGCCCTCACTCCTCACCGCTATACCCCCGGAAACCTACAAATCGCCCACCGATGGTAATCGACCCGGACGGCCCCGGGCGCGCCCCGCCGTCCGGCCCGGCGGCCCGGTCCGGACCCGGCCCGTACGGCCCGCCCGCCCCGCCACAGCGACCCGGCACAATGGGCCCATGGCCCCCTTGTTCAGCCGCAGCCCCCGCAAGAACCCCGCCGACCGGATGGTCACCCTCGTCGGCAAGCCGGGCTGCCACCTCTGCGACGACGCCCAGGCCGTGATCGAGAAGGTGTGCGCGGAGACCGGCGCGTCCTGGGAGAGGAAGGACATCACCGAGGACGCCGAGCTGCACCGCAAGTACTGGGAGCAGATTCCGGTCATCCTCGTCGACGGCGCCCAGCACGACTTCTGGCGCGTCGACCCGAAACGCCTGCGCACAGCCCTGGGCGCCTGACCCCGGCCCACTCCCGGCGCACCGCCCCGGGCACCCGGCCCCGACCCGCTCCCGGCGCACCGCCCCGAAACGCCTACGTACGGCCCTGCGCGCCTGGCCCCGAACCGCTCCAGGCGCACCGACCCGAAACACACCTGCGCACAGCCCCGGACGCGTGAGCCCGAACCGCTCCAGGCGCGCCGACGCGAGACACACCTACGTATGGCCCTGAACACGTGAGCCCGGACCACCGCCTCCCCCTGGACCCCTTCCGCGCCACGCGTTGCAGAGCCCCCTCGGGCTCCCCCTCCCCGCCACGCTGCAGCCCCCTCGGGCTCGCCCCCCCGCCACGCCGTGACCCACCCCCGGGCCACGCCGTATCCCACCCCCGGAATACCCCTTCCCCCCGCCACGTTGTGGCCCGCAGGGGGCTGTTCCTCCCCTTACGGGAAGTGTTCGCCCGCCCCCTAAGGCCCCGCAGAGGTGGCCGTAATGCACACTTCCCTCTCTCCAGGCCCTCCTGACACGCGCCCGTAACCGGAAGCACCGAACAAACTGGCTACGCTAGCGCCATGTCGCCCGCTCGCCGATCCGGCTGGATGCCCTCCGGGGCGCTCTTCGACCTGGGCTGGATCCCTCGCCGCCGACGACCCGCCACGGCCCGCAGCGTGCTGGCCGGCGAGGCCGCGGCCGAGGCCGCCCGGAAGTCCTCCCAGGAAGCACCGCCCGTCGAGGAGACCGATACCCCGGCGGAGCCCGAATTCCCGGTCGTCGGGGACACGGCAGCCGCCGCCTTCTTCGACCTGGACAACACCGTCATGCAGGGCGCCGCGCTGTTCCACTTCGGCCGCGGCCTGTACAAGCGGCACTTCTTCCACAAGCGCGATCTGGCCCGCTTCGCCTGGCAGCAGATCTACTTCCGGCTGGCCGGCTCGGAGAACCCCGAGCACATGGCGGACGTCCGCAACAGCGCGCTGTCCATCGTCCAGGGCCACCGTGTCGCCGAATTGATGTCCATCGGCGAGGAGATCTACGACGAGTACATGGCCGAGCGCGTCTGGCCCGGCACCCGCGCCCTCGCCCAGGCCCACCTCGACGCGGGTCAGAAGGTATGGCTGGTCACCGCGGCCCCCGTAGAGACGGCGACGATCATCGCCCGCCGGCTCGGCCTGACCGGCGCGCTGGGCACCGTCGCCGAGTCCGTCGGCGGGGTCTACACGGGCAAACTGGTCGGCGAGCCGCTGCACGGCCCGGCCAAGGCCGAGGCGGTCCGCGCCCTGGCGTCCGCGGAGGGCCTGGACCTCTCGCACTGCGCCGCCTACAGCGACTCCGCCAACGACATCCCGATGCTCTCGCTCGTCGGGCACCCCTATGCGATCAATCCTGACAGCCGGCTGCGCAAGCACGCCCGGGAGCAGGGGTGGCGGCTGCGCGACTACCGGACCGGCCGCAAAGCCGCCAAGATCGGCATCCCCGCGGCGGCCGGTGTGGGCGCCCTCGCAGGCGGTGCCGCGGCCGCGGTCGCACTGCAGCGCCGACGCCGCTGACCAGGCCTGATAGCCGTACGGGACGGCGGCCCATCCCCACTCCCTACCCCCTCCGCCGTCCCCTCAGTCCCGCCGCTGCCGGTTAACCACAACACGCCCTCCAACCAGGCAGATTGCGTTTCCTTCCGATCAAAAGTTGCTCAGTAATCGATACTTGATCTGCCACCAACCCGGCACGGACCGTAACTAATCGATGATTTGAGCAACTGGGTGTAGCGCTGCCTGTACGAAGCGTTATTCTCCTCAGACGCAATCCGGAACCCACACGTCCCTACGACGAGTGAACGGTCCCGCACTGCACGTGATGGAAGCTCTGCCTCTGGGAGTCCCGTGTACCCACACGTCGGGGTTGACGCCTCGGGCCTGGCTACGCTGCGTACGACACTCGTCGACCACCTGCGCAGTTTTGTCCCCACCGCGTACGCCGTCCCCGCATTCGCCTCAGCCGTCCCCGCCGCCGGACCCTGCTACGCCCTGGCCGACGGGAGTGCTGCGGTCGGCAAGGCCGCCGGCAGAACCCGCCGTTCCGGCACCGGCACGACCACCGCCCGTCGCCCCGCCGACAGCGACAGCCGTCGCATGATGGACCTCGTCGAACGGGCCCAGGCGGGCGAGGCCGACGCCTTCGGCCGCCTCTACGACCAGTACGCCGACACCGTCTACCGGTACATCTACTACCGCGTGGGCGGCCGTGCCACGGCCGAGGACCTCACCAGCGAGACCTTTCTGCGCGCCCTGCGCCGCATCGGCACCTTCACCTGGCAGGGCCGTGACTTCGGCGCCTGGCTCGTGACCATCGCCCGCAACCTCGTCGCCGACCACTTCAAGTCCTCACGCTTCCGCCTGGAAGTCACCACCGGAGAGATGCTCGACGCCAACGAGGTCGAGCGCAGCCCCGAGGACTCGGTCCTCGAGTCCCTCTCCAACGCCGCCCTGCTGGAGGCGGTGCGCAAGCTCAACCCTCAACAGCAGGAGTGCGTCACGCTGCGCTTCCTGCAGGGCCTCTCGGTCGCCGAGACCGCCCGCGTCATGGGCAAGAACGAGGGCGCGATCAAGACCCTCCAGTACCGCGCCGTCCGCACCCTGGCGCGGCTGCTCCCCGAAGACGCCCGCTGACCCGCCCCCCTGTCCACGGATTTCGGTGACCGGTTTCCATGCCGCATTCGCTCACTCTTGGTGACCTTCCATACCCGGTCGGTCAGATCATCGTGAGTGCGTAACCCGAGTGCCGCGCCGCTCGTTGTGCGGGATGCAGGCTCCATACGGTCATGCCTTGCCCGTCACCTCTCACTCGATCGAGTGGTCGCGGGCAACGGCTTGCAACCGTCCGGTCCGTCTGGACAGTCAAAGCCAGCCCGGGGAGTCGAGCGGGATGACGAGAGGAGGTGCCGCCCGTGATCGCGAATGTCTCGGTGCACCGGCGGGCCAACGCCTTCGCCCAGGCCCTCGAGGAGCAGGTCCTCGAGGACACGGCGGCCGAGGACCAGGTCGACAATCCGGCGCAAGCGCCGGGCGAAGCACGGCTGTTGGCGGTCGCCGACGGCCTCGGGAAACTCCCGAGGCCGGAGATGGCAGCCGAGGTCAAGACTGTCCAGCGCGCCCAGCTCATCGCCGCGATGGAGGCCGCCTTCGCCGAAGGCGCTCCGTCCGACGGTGCCAGGGTGCCCGAGCAACGCGACCACAAGGGCGCGCACCGCGCCACGAAATCGATCGGCAGGCTGCGTCCGCGCTCCCGCCTCACCAAGGGCCTGGCGGCGGGCGGGCTGACGGTCGGCGTCGCCGCCGGTGCGTTCACCGGCGTCGCCGCGGCCAGCTCCGACGCCCTGCCCGGCGACTCCCTCTACGGCCTCAAGCGCGGCATGGAGGATCTGCGGCTCGGTATGGCCGACGACGACTCCGACCGCGGCAGGCTCTATCTCGACCAGGCCGCCATCCGCATGATGGAGGCGCGGCGCCTGATGGAGCGCGCCCGGGTCGCCGACCTCGACCACGAGGCGCTCGGCGAGGTCCGCAAGGCACTCGCCGGCGTCACCCACGACGCGGGTGAGGGCCACCGCCTCCTGCACCAGGCCTACGAGCGCGACGGCTCGCTCGGCCCCATCCAGGCGCTGAACTCCTTCACCAAGTCCCACCGCCGTACCTGGTCGCAATTGCGCGACAAGCTCCCGGTACAGCTCACGGACGTCCGTGACCAGGTCAGTTCGGTCTTCGCAGCCATAGACAAAGAGGTCGGTCCGCTCCGTCCGCTGCTGCCGCCCACCCCGGACAGCCGTGGCCGCCACCGCCACACGCCCGCCTCCGCGGGCACCGGCTCCGGGTCCGCCGGGCACCCGGCCCCGTCCGGCAGCAAGCACACCCCCGGCAAGCACGCCGCCGGCTCGCACGCCCCCCGCCCGTCGGCCTCGCCCTCCCAGGAGGACGGCCTGCTCGGCGGCAATACGGGCGGCCTGCTCGACCCGCCGTCCAAGGGCGGCAGCCCGTCCCCGCACGACCGGGGCCACCACCACAGCGGCCGGGACACCGGTGGCCAGCCCGACGTCACCCTCCCGCCGCTGATCCCGGGGCTGCTTCCCGGCCTGGGCATCGACGGCGAGGATCTCCCGAAGTAGCGAAGCGGTCCCTCCGGCGCTCGGTGTTCTTCTGGTCCTTCCCTCAGAAGAACACCGAGCGTCGCTGTACGAGCAGCTTGTAGAGGGTGTGCTGAATCGTTTCCCGTACCTGGTCGGTCAGGTTGAACATCAGCATCGGGTCGTCCGCCGCCTCCGGCGGATAGCCGGCCGTCGGGATCGGCTCGCCGAACTGGATCGTCCACTTCGTCGGCAGCGGCACCGCTCCCAGCGGTCCCAGCCACGGGAAGGTCGGCGTGATCGGGAAGTACGGCAGCCCCAGCACCCGCGCCAGCGTCTTGGAGTTCCCGATCATCGGGTAGATCTCCTCGGCGCCCACGATCGAGCACGGCACGATCGGCGCCCCGGCCTTCAGCGCCGTCGAGACGAAGCCGCCGCGCCCGAACCGCTGCAGCTTGTAGCGGTCCGCGAAGGGCTTGCCGATGCCCTTGAAGCCCTCCGGCATCACCCCGACGATCTCGCCGCGCTCCAGCAGCCGCTGGGCGTCCTCCGCGCAGGCGAGGGTGTGCCCGGCCTTGCGCGCCAGCTCGTTTATCACCGGCAGGACGAACACCAAATCGGCCGCCAGCAGTCGCAGATGACGCTGCGCCGGGTGGTTGTCGTGCACCCCGACCTGCAGCATCAGGCCGTCCAGCGGCAGCGTCCCGGAGTGATTGGCGACGATCAGCGCCCCGCCGTCGGAGGGGATGTTCTCGACGCCCTTCACCTCGACCCGGAAGTACTTCTCGTAGAAGGGCCGCAGCAGCGACATCAGGACCTGGTCGGTCAGCTCCTCGTCGTACCCGAAGTCGTCGACCTCGTAGTCGCCGGTGATCCGCCGGCGCAGGAACGCCAGCCCGCCCGCGATCCGCTCGTCCAGGGACCGCCCGGGGTTCTCCCGCGGGGGCACCGCCGGCGGGTGCTCGGTCCGGGCCTCGGGTACGGGCGCCAGCGCCGTACCGCGCTCCGTGCGCCCGGCCCTCCTGGCCTTCCTGCGCGCCCGGGGCTCCTCGCCGAAGGGGATGACCTTGGCGTCCGCCATCGTGGGTGAACTCCTCACTGGGTCGGGCCGCCGCGTGCGGGCAGCACGCCGGCGAGCCGGTCGACGGTGCGGGCGAGGGACTCGGGCGGCAGCAGCCCGGGTCCGCGGCTGCCGGCGAATTCCGCGAAGGTCTCCGCCGTCGTGTACTTCGGGTGGAACCCCAGTGTCTCGCGCATCTGTGTCGTTTCCACGACCCTGCCGTGCGTGAGCAGCCGGATCTGCTCCGGCGAGAAGTCCGTGATGCCGATGGACCGCAGCGCCGTACCGGCCCAGGTCACGGTCGGCAGCAGGAGCGGCACGGTGGGCCGCCCCAGCCGCCGGGAGGTCTGCGACAGCAGCAGTACGCCGTCCCCGGCGATGTTGAAGGTGCCGCTGTTGAGCGTGCCGCGGCGCGGCGCGGCGGCGGCGATCCGCAGCACCTCGATGGCGTCACCCTCGTGGACGAACTGCAACCGCGGGTCGTAGCCGAGGACGGTGGGCAGCACGGGCAGCGAGAAGTACTCGGCGAGCGGAGAGTCCGCACAGGGCCCGAGGATGTTGGCGAAGCGCAGCACGCACACCGCCACATCGGGCCGGCGCCGGGCGAAGCCGCGTACATACCCCTCGACCTCGACGACGTCCTTGGCGAAACCGCCACTGGGCAGCGACTTCGGCGTAGTGGTCTCGGTGAAGACGGCGGGGTCCCGGGGCGCGGAGCCATAGACGCTGGTGCTGGACTTGATGACCAGACGCTGCACATTCGGGGCCTTCTGGCAGGCGCCGAGCAGCTGCATCGTCCCGATGACGTTGGTTTCCTTCACCGAGGCGCGGCCGCCGCGCTTGCCCAACGGCGTGCCGTTGATGTCCATATGGACGACCGTGTCGACACCCGTCTCGGCCAGGACCCTGGCAATGGCCGGATGCCGGATATCGGCCTTGAGGAATTCCGCGCCGCCCAGATGGTGTTCCGGTGCCACGGCATCGACCCCGATCACCCGGTCGACGTCGGGATCGCGCTGGATACGGCGGACGAACCGGCCGCCCAGCTGCCGTGCGACTCCCGTGACGAGCACGACCTTGCCCAAGATCAGCCCTTCCTTCCCGCCGCGACCGCCGTGGCCGAGCTGTCCCGGTCACGCTATCGGGTAGGTGTTGCGCGGTGATGACCGCAGGATGCCCGTGGCCACATTTCCGTCCGACCACCGTCCATACGGCCCACAACGCACCGCAGCCCCCGATCGCACAGGGCGATGGGGGGCTGCGAATTCGCGATCAGCGTCGCTTACTTCTTGTTACGACGCTGAACGCGGGTGCGCTTGAGCAGCTTGCGGTGCTTCTTCTTCGCCATCCGCTTGCGCCGCTTCTTGATAACAGAGCCCACGACTACCCTCGCTCACTTCGAATCACTCGGTGCGGGGCGTCCGAGCCCACACTACCTACATCGGGCCAGCCTACCCGGCGACGGGCGAACGGCGTAATCCGAGGTTCGGCGCAGCTCCGTCAGGCCGATTCCACCCCCACAAAGGACTCACGGAGATAGTCGTGAACCGCTTGCTCCGGAACCCGGAACGACCTCCCCACACGAATCGCGGGCAGATGACCACTGTGCACCAAGCGGTACACGGTCATCTTCGACACTCGCATCACCGTGGCGACCTCCGCCACGGTCAGGAACACGACCTCGTTCAGAGGCCTCTGGTCTGCAGCCATGCCACACCTGCACCTTCCGCATAAGACGGTCACCGGCTTCCCCTCCGGTGACTCTTCGTCGCTATGCGCTCACTCCCCAGATTAGGGGCGGGTGATGCGAGTGGGGAAGAGGAGCAGCGAACAGCCTCCTATCGGTACAGACATGCCCGATTGAGCACATAGCGGGCCAGCGGCTGATAGGACGCGCTCGGCGCGCCGTCGTCGAGCGGCACCGCCACCGACACCCGCCCTTCCGCCTGGCCGACGAACAGCGCCGGGTCGTCCGTATCCGCCAGCCCGATCGCCTCGATGCCCAGCTGACCTGCCCCGCAGACCCATCCGTGGTCCCCGATCACCAGCTCCGGAAGCGGCCCCGCACCGTCCCCCGCGGCCGCCAGAGCGGTACGCACCGGGAGCGGCGAATGGGTGTGTACGCCCCCCGTCCCCGGCGCGCCCCGCACGCCGGTTTCTCGCATCAGCGCGACTCCCCGTACGTAGGTGAGGGTGCAGGTACGTACGCCGAACCGGGTCGCTATGTCGACACGGGCGCCATACGCCGGGGTGAGGACGGGGCAGCCCGCCGACGAGAGGGCGTCTGCGAGGGCGGCGTAGAAGGCCACCAGCCGGTGCGGATGGCCGGTGCCGAACAGCACCGGCGCCCGGCGGCCGGCCGCCGCTCCGAGCCGTTCGGCGAACCGGTCCAGCGCCGCGAGGGTGCGGTCGGGATCGACCACATCCAGGCCGGAAACGTGCGCGGGATCGACCGAAACGCCGCACTCCTGCCCCATCAGTCGCAGTACTTCACCGGTCTGCCAGTCCCCCTCGGGATCCAGCCCCAGCAGCGCCCGGGGATCACGCGCCCCGAAGAGCCGGTAGCGCGCCAGACTCTTCTCCCGCGTCGTCGCGATCGTCCCCGCGAGCCGCGCCTCGATCAGGTGCGCCCGCAGCGCCCCGGTGCCCACCACACGTCCCATACTGTCCGGTTGGTCGGCCTACGGTTGCCCTGACCGACGGGTAGTCACACCTTTGGGGCACAGCGCCGGATGGGGCCGTACGCACTGCGGGCCGTGGACGGCCGGACGGCGCCCCGCAGGCACGCCGGCGGGGTGCCGCGCACCGCGCGCCCCGGAGGCCCCCCACGGCGCCACAGGAGCCGCTGCGGAGGCCTCGCCCCACAGGACCTACGGCAGCAGCCCGTGCGCCGGGAACACCGCCCGGCGGGTGGCCAGCACCGCCTGGTCCAGCCGGTCGGCCGGGTCATAGCCGGCGTCGACGAAGTCCCGCCACTGCGGCGTACGGCCGTCCGTCATCCGCAGCGGCGCCAACTGCCGCGTCCTGCGGAAGACTTCGTGCCGCCACGACTCCGGCACCATGGAAGTCGGCTCGATGGGCCGGCCCGCCGCGATCGCGGCCAGATGCGTCCAGCTGCGCGGGACCACGTCCACCACCGCATAGCCGCCACCGCCGAGCGCGACCCAGCGCCCGTCCGCATGCTGGTGCGCCAGGTCGTGACAGGCCTCCGCCACCGCACGCTGCGCGTCCAGGCTCACCGCGAGGTGTGCCAGCGGATCCTCGAAGTGGGTGTCCGCGCCGTGCTGCGTCACGATCACCTGCGGCCGGAAGGCGCCCAGCAGCTCCGGCACCACCGCGTGAAAGGCCCGCAGCCACCCCTCGTCCCCGGTGCCGGCCGGCAGCGCCACATTCACCGCGCTGCCCTCCGCGCCCTCGCCGCCGGTCTCCTCCGGCCAGCCGGTCTGCGGAAAGAGCGTCCGCGGATGCTCGTGCAGCGAGATCGTCAGGACCCGCGGGTCCTCCCAGAACGCCGCCTGCACCCCGTCGCCGTGGTGCACATCCACATCGACGTACGCGACCCGTTCGGCCCCCAGCTCCAGCAGCCGGGCGACGGCCAGCGACGCGTCGTTGTAGATACAGAATCCGGCCGCCCCGCCCGGCATCGCATGGTGCAGCCCGCCGGCGAAGTTCACCGCATGCGCCGCGTCGCCGCGCCAGACGGCCTCCGCCGCGCCCACCGACTGACCGGCGATCAGCGCGGACGCCTCGTGCATCCCCGCGAACGCCGGATCGTCCGCCGTGCCCAGCCCGTACGAGAGATCCGCGGCAGCGGGGTCCGCCGAGGCTCTGCGGACCGCGCCGATGTAGTCCTCACGATGCACCAGCCGCAGGGTGGAATCCCCGGCGGGCTTGGCCGCGACCACCTCCAGGGGCCCGCGGTCCAGCTCGTACGCCTCCACCAAACGCATGGTCAGCGCGAGCCGGACCGGGTCCATCGGATGCCCGGACCCGAAGTCGTAGCCCGTTACTGCCTCATCCCACATCAGCTGTGCGCGGCCGCTCATGCCCGTCACCGTATCGGGCCTCCGGCGCCCCGAACGATCGGGCATACACCAACGTCATCAGCACCAGGGCCATCGGTACGAGCATCGCCCCCCGATAGCTCCAGGCATCGCCGAGCGCACCGACCAGCGGAGAGCCGATCAAGAAGCCCACATAGTTGAAGATGTTGAGTCGCGCGACGGCCATGTCCGAGGCCCCGGGGCCGTGCCGCTCAAAGGCGAGACGCCCCGCCGCCGCGAACGTCTGGGGCACGATCACACACAGCCCGAGCCCCAGCAGCGTGAACCCCGCCATCCCGGCCCAGGCCCCCGGAGCAGCCGCCACCACCGCGAAACCGCCCGCCGCGACCACCGTCCCGGTCCGCACCACCGCGACCGCCCCGAACCGCCGCACCCCCGGATCGCCGACCGCCCGGCCGAGCAGCGTGGTGACCATATAGACGTTGTACGGGACGGTGGCGAGCTGCTCCGAGCTCCCCAGGACGTCCTGCAGATACTTGGCGCTCCAATTGGAGACGGTCGAGTCCCCGATATAGGCGAACGCCATCACCAGACACAGCGGCAACAACAGCCGCATCGCGAGGGGCGCGGCGGCCGCGGCGGACCCCGCCCCGCCCTCCTCCGGATCCCGGCGGTCCCGGTCGACGAACCAATGGCCCACGATCAGCGCCAGGGGCACCAGGACCGCCACCACCGGCCCGTAGAGCAGCGCAAGCGACAGCTTCCAGTGCGCACCCGCCCAGGCCAGCGAGGCGCCCACCATGCCGCCCAGGCTGTACGCCGCATGGAAGCCGAGCATGATGCTCCGCCCGTACGCCCGCTGGAGACTCACCCCGAGCATGTTCATCGAGGCGTCCAGGGCCCCCACCGACAGTCCGAAGACCGCCAGCGCCACGGCGGCCTGCGCCATCGACCCGACCGAGCCCACCGCCAGCAGCGCCAGGCACACCACGGGCTGCGCGCACCGCAGCACCCGGCCGGCCCGCACCCGCTTCACCAGCTGCTCGGTGCCGACGCTGCCGGCCCCCGCGAGGACGGGCACCGCCGCGAGGAAGGCCGGCAGCAGCCCGTCGGAAATCCCGTAGCGCTCCCGGATCGCGGGTATTCGGGTCACGAGGAGGGCGAAGACCGCCCCCTGGACGAAGAAGCTGAGGGCGAGCGCCACCCTGCCGTGCCGTAGCTGCGCTCCTGGAACCCGAGGGGCCGTCATGGCCGCTCAGCCTAGAACTCCCCACTACTGCTGGGTAGATGGATCTCCCCGCCAATTCCGACCGCGATCCGAGCGGCGACGCCGCTACTGCAGCAGCGCAGGAAGCTCCGCCATCTGGTCGAACAGCGCGGTGGCCCCGGCCTCCACCAGCTTCGGCGCCGGCGTCATCGCCGTGAAGCCGTAGACGTCCATCCCCGCGGCGACCGCCGCCTGCACCCCCAGCGGACTGTCCTCGACCACCGCACACCGCTCCGGTGCCACCCCCATCTCCTTCGCCGCATACAGAAAGAGATCCGGCGCCGGCTTCCCCCGCCCCACGTCCTGCGACGAGAAGATGCGCCCACCGCCCCCGTTCCGCCCCTCGGCGAAGCGCTCGAGCAGCCCGGTCTTCGTCAGCGTCACCCGGATGCGCTCATGGCTCCCCGACGACCCGACGCAATGCGGCACCCCGTTGGCGGTCAGCTTCTCCAGCACCTCGACCACGCCCGCCACGGGCTCCAACCGCCGGCGGAACTCCTCGAACACCCGCCGGTGAAAGGCCTCGTCGAACCCGGCCGGCAGCCGCTCGCCCGACCGCTCCAGCACCACCTCGTGAATACGGTGCATAGCGCCGCCCATGTAGTCGCGCAACGACTCTTCATAGGTGGTCGGATGGCCCAGTTCGGTGAGATGGGCGGCCAGGATCCGATTGGCGATCGGCTCGCTGTCCACGAGGACGCCATCGTTATCGAAGATAACCAAGTCATAGCGCATGCTCATGAGCGTATCGAGCCCGGAACGCAGAAAAGCCCCGCACCATAAGGTGCGGGGCTTCCCCACAATGATTGTTCGGCGGCGTCCTACTCTCCCACAGGGTCCCCCCTGCAGTACCATCGGCGCTGAAAGGCTTAGCTTCCGGGTTCGGAATGTAACCGGGCGTTTCCCTAACGCAATGACCACCGAAACACTATGAAGTTAACCAACCCGGCATACTGCATCTAATCAAATACAGTCAGGTCGTTACTTCAGAACCTACACAGTGGACGCGAGCAACTGAGGACAAGCCCTCGGCCTATTAGTACCAGTCAACTCCACCCGTTACCAGGCTTCCATATCTGGCCTATCAACCCAGTCGTCTACTGGGAGCCTTAACCCCTCAAAGGGGGTGGGAGTACTCATCTCGAAGCAGGCTTCCCGCTTAGATGCTTTCAGCGGTTATCCTTTCCGAACGTAGCCAACCAGCCATGCCCTTGGCAGGACAACTGGCACACCAGAGGTTCGTCCGTCCCGGTCCTCTCGTACTAGGGACAGCCCTTCTCAATACTCCTACGCGCACAGCGGATAGGGACCGAACTGTCTCACGACGTTCTAAACCCAGCTCGCGTACCGCTTTAATGGGCGAACAGCCCAACCCTTGGGACCGACTCCAGCCCCAGGATGCGACGAGCCGACATCGAGGTGCCAAACCATCCCGTCGATATGGACTCTTGGGGAAGATCAGCCTGTTATCCCCGGGGTACCTTTTATCCGTTGAGCGACGGCGCTTCCACAAGCCACCGCCGGATCACTAGTCCCTACTTTCGTACCTGCTCGACCCGTCAGTCTCACAGTCAAGCTCCCTTGTGCACTTACACTCAACACCTGATTGCCAACCAGGCTGAGGGAACCTTTGGGCGCCTCCGTTACTCTTTAGGAGGCAACCGCCCCAGTTAAACTACCCACCAGACACTGTCCCTGATCCGGATCACGGACCCAGGTTAGACATCCAGCACGACCAGAGTGGTATTTCAACAATGACTCCACAACCACTGGCGTGGCTGCTTCAAAGTCTCCCACCTATCCTACACAAGCCGAACCGAACACCAATATCAAGCTATAGTAAAGGTCCCGGGGTCTTTCCGTCCTGCTGCGCGAAACGAGCATCTTTACTCGTAATGCAATTTCACCGGGCCTATGGTTGAGACAGTCGAGAAGTCGTTACGCCATTCGTGCAGGTCGGAACTTACCCGACAAGGAATTTCGCTACCTTAGGATGGTTATAGTTACCACCGCCGTTTACTGGCGCTTAAGTTCTCAGCTTCGCCGACCCGAAGGTCGACTAACCGGTCCCCTTAACGTTCCAGCACCGGGCAGGCGTCAGTCCGTATACATCGCCTTACGGCTTCGCACGGACCTGTGTTTTTAGTAAACAGTCGCTTCTCGCTGGTCTCTGCGGCCACCACCAGCTCAGAGTGCAAGACTCATCACCAGCAATGGCCCCCCTTCTCCCGAAGTTACGGGGGCATTTTGCCGAGTTCCTTAACCATAGTTCACCCGAACGCCTCGGTATTCTCTACCTGACCACCTGAGTCGGTTTAGGGTACGGGCCGCCATGAAACTCGCTAGAGGCTTTTCTCGACAGCATAGGATCATCCACTTCACCACAATCGGCTCGGCATCAGGTCTCAGCCTTAATGTGTGACGGATTTGCCTACCACACGGCCTACACCCTTACCCCGGGACAACCACCGCCCGGGCTGGACTACCTTCCTGCGTCACCCCATCGCTTACCTACTACCACCTTGGATCGGCGGCTCCACCACGTCCCTTTGTCCGAAGACTCCAGGCCAGCTTCACGGCCTTAGCATTAATGGATTCGATATTGGGCGTTTCAAAGCGGGTACCGGAATATCAACCGGTTGTCCATCGACTACGCCTGTCGGCCTCGCCTTAGGTCCCGACTTACCCTGGGCAGATCAGCTTGACCCAGGAACCCTTAGTCAATCGGCGCACACGTTTCCCACGTGTGTATCGCTACTCATGCCTGCATTCTCACTCGTGAACCGTCCACAACTCGTTTCCACGGCTGCTTCACCCGGCACACGACGCTCCCCTACCCATCCACACACCCGTTAGGGCTATTGCATGAATGACACGACTTCGGCGGTGTGCTTGAGCCCCGCTACATTGTCGGCGCGGAATCACTTGACCAGTGAGCTATTACGCACTCTTTCAAGGGTGGCTGCTTCTAAGCCAACCTCCTGGTTGTCTCTGCGACTCCACATCCTTTCCCACTTAGCACACGCTTAGGGGCCTTAGTCGATGCTCTGGGCTGTTTCCCTCTCGACCATGGAGCTTATCCCCCACAGTCTCACTGCCGCGCTCTCACTTACCGGCATTCGGAGTTTGGCTAAGGTCAGTAACCCGGTAGGGCCCATCGCCTATCCAGTGCTCTACCTCCGGCAAGAAACACACGACGCTGCACCTAAATGCATTTCGGGGAGAACCAGCTATCACGGAGTTTGATTGGCCTTTCACCCCTAACCACAGGTCATCCCCCAGGTTTTCAACCCTGGTGGGTTCGGTCCTCCACGAAGTCTTACCTCCGCTTCAACCTGCCCATGGCTAGATCACTCCGCTTCGGGTCTTGGGCACGCTACTCAACGCCCTATTCGGACTCGCTTTCGCTACGGCTTCCCCACACGGGTTAACCTCGCAACATACCGCAAACTCGCAGGCTCATTCTTCAAAAGGCACGCAGTCACGACTGCATGTGCAAGCACATACAGCGACGCTCCCACGGCTTGTAGGCACACGGTTTCAGGTACTATTTCACTCCGCTCCCGCGGTACTTTTCACCATTCCCTCACGGTACTATCCGCTATCGGTCACCAGGGAATATTTAGGCTTAACGGGTGGTCCCGCCAGATTCACACGGGATTTCTCGGGCCCCGTGCTACTTGGGTGGTTCTCAAACGAGCCGCTAATGTTTCAGCTACGGGGGTCTTACCCTCTACGCCGGACCTTTCGCATGTCCTTCGCCTACATCAACGGTTTCTGACTCGTCTCACAGCCGGCAGACTGCAAAAGAGAACTCCCACAACCCCAACCACGCAACCCCTGCCGGGTATCACACGTGACTGGTTTGGCCTCATCCGGTTTCGCTCGCCACTACTCCCGGAATCACGGTTGTTTTCTCTTCCTGCGGGTACTGAGATGTTTCACTTCCCCGCGTTCCCTCCACACTGCCTATGTGTTCAGCAGCGGGTGACAGTCCATGACGACTGCCGGGTTTCCCCATTCGGACACCCCCGGATCAAAGCTTGGTTGACAGCTCCCCGGGGCCTATCGTGGCCTCCCACGTCCTTCATCGGTTCCTGGTGCCAAGGCATCCACCGTGCGCCCTTAAAAACTTGGCCACAGATGCTCGCGTCCACTGTGCAGTTCTCAAGCAACGACCAGCCACCCGTCACAACCCACCGAAGTGAGCCTTTACCGGGGCCGGCATCGCGAAGGTCCAGACCATCGGCCCGTACCCTCAGATACCCAACAACGTGCCCGGCCCACCCGATCAATCCCCACGTTCCACGCCGAAGCAGTACTAGTGACAACCAATCAAGTGCGCCGAATAGTCAACGTTCCACCCATGAGCTAACCACCGTCGAACATTTGCCGACGTAGTGGCTCTGGACAACCTTGCGGCTGCCTAGATGCTCCTTAGAAAGGAGGTGATCCAGCCGCACCTTCCGGTACGGCTACCTTGTTACGACTTCGTCCCAATCGCCAGTCCCACCTTCGACGATTCCCTCCCACAAGGGGTTGGGCCACCGGCTTCGGGTGTTACCGACTTTCGTGACGTGACGGGCGGTGTGTACAAGGCCCGGGAACGTATTCACCGCAGCAATGCTGATCTGCGATTACTAGCAACTCCGACTTCATGGGGTCGAGTTGCAGACCCCAATCCGAACTGAGACCGGCTTTTTGAGATTCGCTCCACCTCGCGGTATCGCAGCTCATTGTACCGGCCATTGTAGCACGTGTGCAGCCCAAGACATAAGGGGCATGATGACTTGACGTCGTCCCCACCTTCCTCCGAGTTGACCCCGGCAGTCTCCTGTGAGTCCCCATCACCCCGAAGGGCATGCTGGCAACACAGAACAAGGGTTGCGCTCGTTGCGGGACTTAACCCAACATCTCACGACACGAGCTGACGACAGCCATGCACCACCTGTACACCGACCACAAGGGGGCGCCTGTCTCCAGACGTTTCCGGTGTATGTCAAGCCTTGGTAAGGTTCTTCGCGTTGCGTCGAATTAAGCCACATGCTCCGCTGCTTGTGCGGGCCCCCGTCAATTCCTTTGAGTTTTAGCCTTGCGGCCGTACTCCCCAGGCGGGGAACTTAATGCGTTAGCTGCGGCACGGACGACGTGGAATGTCGCCCACACCTAGTTCCCAACGTTTACGGCGTGGACTACCAGGGTATCTAATCCTGTTCGCTCCCCACGCTTTCGCTCCTCAGCGTCAGTATCGGCCCAGAGATCCGCCTTCGCCACCGGTGTTCCTCCTGATATCTGCGCATTTCACCGCTACACCAGGAATTCCGATCTCCCCTACCGAACTCTAGCCTGCCCGTATCGAATGCAGACCCGGGGTTAAGCCCCGGGCTTTCACATCCGACGTGACAAGCCGCCTACGAGCTCTTTACGCCCAATAATTCCGGACAACGCTTGCGCCCTACGTATTACCGCGGCTGCTGGCACGTAGTTAGCCGGCGCTTCTTCTGCAGGTACCGTCACTCTCGCTTCTTCCCTGCTGAAAGAGGTTTACAACCCGAAGGCCGTCATCCCTCACGCGGCGTCGCTGCATCAGGCTTTCGCCCATTGTGCAATATTCCCCACTGCTGCCTCCCGTAGGAGTCTGGGCCGTGTCTCAGTCCCAGTGTGGCCGGTCGCCCTCTCAGGCCGGCTACCCGTCGTCGCCTTGGTAGGCCATCACCCCACCAACAAGCTGATAGGCCGCGGGCTCATCCTTCACCGCCGGAGCTTTCCACCACCAGACCATGCGGTCGGTGGTCGTATCCGGTATTAGACCCCGTTTCCAGGGCTTGTCCCAGAGTGAAGGGCAGATTGCCCACGTGTTACTCACCCGTTCGCCACTAATCCCCTCCCGAAGGAGGTTCATCGTTCGACTTGCATGTGTTAAGCACGCCGCCAGCGTTCGTCCTGAGCCAGGATCAAACTCTCCGTGAATGTTTACCCGACTGCGTTTAATTAAAAACTGCGGGTCAACACACACGAGAGCGGAACAACCAGACGGAATAGGTCCGGTCGTTCACAGCGTCCTCGCTGTGTGTGCCACCCCGACCGCATGGGCCGTGGTGGACTTTCAAAGGAACCTCATCCACCGAGGTGGACGGGGTATCAACATATCTGGCGTTGACTTTTGGCACGCTGTTGAGTTCTCAAGGAACGGACGCTTCCTTTGTTCCTGTTTCACCAGGATCTCCGGGCGCTTCCCTTCGGTCTTGCGTTTCCGACTCTATCAGATCCTTGCGGGCCCGATTTTCGCCGGCGCGTTTCCGCCTTTCGGCTTCTTCGCGTTTCCAACCTTACCAGATCCGTTTCCGTCTCCGGCCCCCTGTTGGAGCGGGGTGACCGTCCGGCTTTCGCTTTCCGGCCTTTCCGACTCTATCAGACTCGATTTCGTTCCGTTGCCGGTCCGAATTCGTTTCCGAATCCCCGTCGGAGGGGGTTCCGCCGTGGTGCGGCTATTTGTGCTGCCGCGCCTTTCGGCGTGATCACTACTTTAGCGGAATTCCTCGTTGACGCATAATCACGTCGCGGTCGAATTTCGGCATGCCGAAATTGTTCCCGGTGAGGGGCCGTGCAGTAGTGGTGTGCCGCGAAGCGGCGGGATGGTCGCCTCAAAGCCGTTCCGACTCTGTGGCAACTCGGAGAACACTACGTATGGGGGAGGGCCGTGTCAACCTGCGTCAGTCAAGGTCACTCAGACGCCCGTCGGCGTCCGGCTGGGCGTCCTCGACGCGGCGCAGCAAACGGGTCAGGACCTGGCCGAGGAGCTGTCGCTCCTCGCCGGAAAGGTCCTGGAGGAGGTCCTCCTCGAAGACCGACGCGAGGCGCATCGCCTCGAGCCACTTCTGCCGGCCGTCGTGGGTGAGCGCGACGATCACTCGGACGCGGTTGGTCTCGTCGCGCTCTCGTGTCACCAGCCCCTCGTTCGCCATGCGGTCGATGCGGTGGGTCATGGCGGCCGGCGTGAGGCCGAGCAGTTTGGCGAGTTCGCCGGGGCCCAGTTGGTAGGGGGCTCCGGAGACCACGAGGGCCTTGAGGACCTCCCACTCGGCATTGCTCAGGCCGAGGGTGGCGGTCTGCCGCCCGTACGCGACGTTCATCCGTCGGTTGAGGCGCTGAAGTGCGGAGACGACCTGCTCCACCTGGGGGTCGAGGTCCTGGAATTCGCGCTGGTAGGCCGCGATCTGTTCCTCGAGGCTCGGCTCGGCAGCGTCGGCGGCCGCATCTGAGGGCTCAGGCATGCGGCGCAGTATGACATGGAAGTCATTGGCGTTGAAGTTCTTCGAGGTGTACTCTTCAACTTCGAACTTTAGAGTTGAAGTCTTCAGGGTGAGACTGTCCGGCTCCGGACGGCCTCGCCCTGGTTTCTGTCCCAGCTCCTTCGGTTCGTCTCCTTATCCCTCTGATGACCTGACCTAGGTAGGTGAGTGTGACCACCGCGATGGGCGCCGCGTTGCGCCGGATCCAGCTCGGGAACGCGCTGAGTGCGTTCGGGAGCGGCTTCACCGTTCCGTATCTGTACGTCTACGTGGCGAAGGTGCGGGATCTCGGCGCGAGCACTGCCGGTGCGGTGCTCGCCATGCTGGCGGTGGCCGCGCTGGTCGTCCTGCCGCTGACCGGTCGTGCCATCGACCGGCGCGGGCCTCTTCCGGTGGCCATCGTCGGTACGGTCTCCGCCGCCGTCGGATCGCTCGGGATCGGGCTGTCCGCCACCGAGCCGCTGGTCATCGCGTCGGCGATCGCCCTCGGTGCCGGTATAGCGGTCATTCAGCCCGCTCTCGCGACGATGATCGTCTGGTGCTCGACGACGCTGACGAGGTCGCGGGCGTTCGCCACCCAGTTCTTCATGAACAACCTGGGGCTGGGCGTCGGCGGTCTGGTCGGCGGGCTGCTGGTGGACGAGACGCATGCGTCGAGCTTTGTGCGGCTGTTCGCCATCGAGGCCGTGATGTTCCTGGTGCTCGGCGCGGCGGTGGCGACCGTGCGGCTGCCGCGGGCGCCGAAGGTCGAGGACGCGGTGCCGACCGAGGAGCGGGCCAAGGGCGCCTGGCGGGCGATGTTCGCCGACCGGCGGATGGTGTGGCTGTGCGTCCTGGGGTTCGTGCTGTTCTTCGCCTGCTACGGGCAGTTCGAATCGGGGCTGGCGGCCTACGCGACCGAGGTCACCCGGATCGCGCCGTCCAGCCTGGGTATCGCGCTGGCGGCCAATACGGCGGCGATCGTGGCGGCGCAGTTCGTGGTGCTCAAGCTGGTCGAGCGCCGGCGGCGCAGCCGGGTGATGGCGCTGGTCGGGATGGTCTGGACGGTGGCGTGGATAGCCGCCGGGCTCTCCGGGCTGGTGCACGGCGCGCAGGTGGTGGCGACGACGCTGCTCATCTCGACGTATGCGCTGTTCGGTATCGGTGAGTCGATGCTGTCGCCGACGGTGGCTCCGCTGGTGGCCGATCTGGCGCCGGCCTCCCTGATCGGGCAGTACAACTCGGCGTTCGCCCTGGTCAAGCAGCTGGCGCTGGCGGTCGGTCCGGCCGTGGGCGCGCTGATGGTGGGGCATGGGATGTACGTGGCGTACATCGGGATGCTCGTGGTGTGCGCGCTGGGGATCACGGGGTTGTCGCTGTGGCTGGGGCGGATGCTGCGTCCGGCGCAGGACAATCCGCACCGGGCGGTGGCGTCCCTGCCCGCGGCGCGGGTGCCGGCCGAGGCGGAAGCCGTGGCCTGCAGCGCCTGAGCCCGCGCACGATGCCTAAGAGGGTTGCTCCGGTATGCCGCCGGCCCCGGTCCGATCGGACCGGGGCCGGCGGCATACGGCTATCCGCGGGGCAGTGCGAATTCGCACCAGACGGCCTTGCCGCCGCCCGGGGTGCGGCGGGAGCCCCAGGACGAGGCGATGGTGGCGATGATGGAGATGCCCCGGCCCGCCTCGTCGGCCGGTTCGGCGCGTCGGCGGCGCGGGAGGTGGTCGTCGCCGTCGGTGACCTCGACGATCAGCCGGCGGTCCGTGCGGCGCAGGCGAAGGCGCATGGGCGGGGTGCCGTGCTGGAGGGAGTTGGCGACCAGTTCGCTGGCGGCCAGCACGCCGAGGTCGTGCAGCTCCGGTGGGAAGCGCCAGGAGGCGAGGACCCCGGAGGCGAAGGCGCGGGCGCGCGGGGCCGCTTCGATGCCGCCGTGGAGTTCGAGCGCAGCGTTGTGGAACAGCTCGGCGTCGTGGCCGGTCCGTTCGGGGTGCTGCAGGACCAGGATGGCGACATCGTCGTCGTGGCTGGCGGTGATGCCCAGCGAGCGCAGCAGGCGGCCGCAGACGATGTCCGGTGCGCCGGCGGCGCCGGCGAAGGCTCGCTCCAGGGCCTCCACGCCGTGGTCGATGTCCTTGTCGCGGCGCTCGACCAGGCCGTCGGTGTAGAGGACGGCGCTGCTGCCGGGGCCCAGGGGGACGGAGCCCGAGGTGTGCAGCCAGCCGCCGGTGCCCAGGGGCGGTCCGGTCGGCTCGGCGGCGCGGCGGACCGTGCCGTCCGGGTCGCGCACAAGGATGGGCAGGTGGCCGGCCGAGGCGTAGACCAGCCGGCCTTCGTTCGGGTCGTGGACGGCGTAGACGCAGGTGGCGATCTGGCTGGCGTCGATCTCGGCGGCCAGGCCGTCGAGGAGCTGCAGGACCTCATGGGGCGGGAGGTCGAGGCGGGCGTAGGCGCGGACCGCGGTGCGCAGCTGGCCCATGACGGCGGCGGCGCGCACCCCGCGGCCCATGACGTCGCCGATGACCAGGGCCGTCCGGCCGGCGCCGAGGGTGATGACGTCGTACCAGTCGCCGCCGACCGCGGCGTCCGTGCCGCCGGGCTGGTACGTGGCGGCGACGCAGAGGTCGTCGGGCTGCTCCAGTTCCTGGGGCAGCAGGGAGCGTTGGAGGGTGACCGCGGCCTCGCGCTGGCGGGACTCGCTGGCGCGCAGCCGCTCGGCGGACTCGATCTGGTCGGTGACCTCGGCGCCGAAGACCAGGACGCCCTTGTGCGGGGCGACGCAGGCGACCTCGGGGTCGGGTGCCGGGCCGCTGGCCGCGACCTCGATCGGGGTGCAGGTGAAGGTGTAGTAGCCGTCGCGGGAGCGGTCGCCGCCCGCGCCGCCGGGGACCTTGCGGGACTTGACCGTCCGCGGTTTGCCGCTGCGCAGGACCTGGTCCATGAGGGGGAGCAGGCCGAGGGTGTCGAGCTCGGGGAGGGCTTCGCGGGCGGTGCGGCCGGCCGGGCGGGGGCCGAAGACGCCGGCGTAGGCGCCGTTGACGTAGGCGAGGCGGTGCTCGGGGCCGTAGACGACGGCGACGAGGGCGGGGATGGTGCCGAGGATGTCGTGGACGGACAGTGCGTCGACGGTGGGCGGCAGGCCCGCGGGGGTGGTTTCCGGGGACGGCGCCGTTTCTGCGTGCTCGGCGCGGGCCGCGGGGACGGAGCCCGTGGTCGCGGTCACCGGGGCGTCGGGCGTGCCGTCGGCTGTCGCGGGCACGGCGGCCGGGGCCGCGGCGGGCTGGGCGGCCGGCGTGCCGGACGCGGCGGGGCGGGGTGCGGCGCGGTCGGAGCGCGCGGCGGCTCGCCGTTGGGTGCCGGGGAACTTGGCGCTCCAGCGCGTGAAGATCACGGAGGGGTACCTCTTACTTCGCGTCGTCGCGCGGGATCGGGCCGTCGGCATGGCGGGACCTCCCGGCCGGCGGCCGGGGAAAGGCCGGCTGGGAACACTCTCGGCGTCCTTGTGCAGAATGCAGCAAACGTCCAGAATCCTCGTGATTGTCACTCTTTGCAGATACGAGCCCACCCATGGTCACACGCCCAGTGTGGCCGACCGGGCGGACATCCGTCAGACGTCCGGGTGCCGGCATGGAGTTCCGACCTCCGGAACTTCCGGCCCTCCCGGGGCTGACGAAACGTCACCTCTTCGGGGTACGGCGCGTCAACTGGCTTCGTTGTGCCGTCCGGTCCCCGCCGCGAGTTCGAACTCGGCACGCGGGTTCTCCAGCGAGCCGAGCGAGACGATCTCGCGTTTGAACAGGCCGGCCAGCGTCCATTCGGCGAGCACCCGTGCCTTGCGGTTGAAGGTCGGCACCCGGCTGAGGTGGTAGGCGCGGTGCATGAACCACGCCGGGTAGCCCTTGAGCTTGCGCCCGTAGACGTGCGCCACGCCCTTGTGCAGGCCGAGCGAGGCCACCGAGCCGACGTACTTGTGCGCGTAGTCCTGGATCGGGCCGCCGCGCACCGCCGCCGCGATGTTCTCGGCGAGCACCTTGGACTGGCGGACGGCGTGCTGCGCGTTGGGGGCGCACAGGGCGCGGGGCGCGTCGGGCGTGGCGGGCGGCGGGGCCGTCAGGTCGGGGACCGCGGCCGCGTCGCCGGCCGACCAGGCGTGTTCGACGCCGTCGACCTGGAGCGCGGGGGTGCACTGGAGGCGGCCGTGGGCGTTCAGCGGCAGTTTGGTCGCGGCCAGGATGGGGTGCGGTTTGACGCCGGCGGTCCACACCAGGGTCCGGGTCGGGAAGCGCGAGCCGTCGCTGAGCTGGGCGACCCGCTTCTCGCAGGACTCCAGCCGGGTCTCCATCCGTACGTCGATATTGCGGGCCCGCAGCTCACGGACGGCGTAACGGCCCATGTCGGGACCCACTTCGGGCAGGATCCGGTCGGTCGCCTCGACCAGGATCCACTTCATGTCCTCGGGCTGGATGTTGTGGTAGTAGCGGACCGCGTAGCGGGCCATGTCCTCCAGTTCGGCCAGCGCCTCGACGCCCGCGTAGCCGCCGCCGACGAAGACGAAGGTGAGCGCGGCGTCGCGGACCGCCGGGTCACGGGTGGAGGAGGCGATGTCGAGCTGGGCGAGGACGTGGTTGCGCAGTCCGATGGCCTCTTCGACCGTCTTGAAACCGATGCCGACATCGGCCAGGCCCGGGACGGGCAGGGTGCGCGAGACCGAGCCGGGCGCCAGGACCAGTTCGTCGTACTCGACCTCGACGGTGCCGTTGCCGGTCTCCTCCGCGGCCAGGGTGGTGATGGTGGCCCTGCGGTCGCCGTGGTCGATGGCGGTGACCTCGCCGATGACGACCTTGCACCGCGGCAGCACCCGGCGCAGCGGTACGACGACATGGCGCGGCGAGATCGAGCCGGCCGCGGCCTCGGGCAGGAAGGGCTGGTAGGTCATATACGGCTCGGGGTCGACCACGATGATCTCGACGGAGCCCTGCTGGAGCTCCGGCTTCAGCTTCCGCTGCAGCCGCAGGGCGGTGTACATCCCCACGTAGCCGCCGCCGACAACGAGAATGCGCGTCACGTCGTTCGAAGACTCAGTCTTCACAGAGGTTCTCCTCGCGGTGTCGACCAGGCCCCGGGCGGCACCGATCCGGAGGGCGGCCGGCGGCACGGCCACCATCGGGAGCTGCACCCCCGGGAAAGCACAGCACTGTTCCATGACGCACCGCCGGAGCGCCTTTGTCCACAGGCCCGTCGAAATGTATGACCGGCCGCGACTCTGGGGACGGAACGGCATATTCCGCGTGTGGGGGTGCAGGTGCCCTGGTCAGAGGGTGGGTGACGGCGAAAGAGCGGGGGTGCAAACCTGGCGGATCAGCCCCCTTGGTCCGATCGGGGGGCGCATTGCGCGGAACGCCCCCTTCATTCTTGACCCGGGCTCAACTATGTTCGTATCTCGTTGGGGTGCACCCTGTCATCGGTACGCCCTGACTGTCAGGGCGGGGAGTCTCCGGGGGGAGACGACATTACCGGGGGATCACTATGCACATTCAGGGCTCTCATTGGCCGACCACCGTCGCGATGGCACAGGCCTCCGACGGCGCCGGGAGCGAGAAGGAAAACGGCAGAACCAACGGCCACGGCACCGCGAACGGCCACGGCACCGGTGTGAGCAACAGTGCCCGCACGGGGACGGGGACGGGCGGCCGGAGCACGCCGCTGCGGGTGGATGCCCAGCGCAATCTGGAACATGTGCTGCGCGCCGCGCGCGAGGTGTTCGGCGAGCTGGGGTACGGCGCGCCGATGGAGGACGTGGCCCGGCGGGCCCGGGTCGGTGTCGGCACGGTCTACCGCCGGTTCCCCAGCAAGGACGTGCTGGTCCGCCGCATAGCCGAGGAGGAGACCTCACGGCTGACGGACCAGGCGCGGACGGCGCTGGGGCAGGAGGACGACGCCTGGTCGGCGCTGTCCCGCTTTCTGCGGACGTCGGTCGCCTCGGGTGCCGGACGGCTGCTGCCGCCGGGCATTCTGCGGGTGAGCGCGGACGCCGACCGGGCCGCGGAGGCGGCGGCCGACGGCCCGGAAGGACCCCGGGTACCGGACGGCCTGAGCGAGGCGCGGGTGCCGCAGCAGCGGATGGCGCCCGGCACGGACGGGGTCCCGGTCGATCTCCGGCTGGTCGCCCCGCGCGACGTCCCGGAGGGCGAGCCGGCCCCGGCGGCGGAGGCTGACGCACAGGCCGCCGCCGAGGAGATGGCCGGTGCCGACGCGCTGCTGGAGGTCGTCGGGCGGCTCGTGGAACGTGCCAAGACGGCGGGCGAACTGCGCGCCGATGTGACGGTCGCGGACATCCTGTTAGTGATCGCCACGGGTGCGCCCACGCTGCCCGATCCCAGCCATCAGCAGGCCGCCTCGGCGCGACTGCTGGAGATTCTGCTGGAGGGGCTGCGTTCGCGCCCGGTGGGGTGAGGGCTGCGTTCGCGTCCCGTGGGGTGGCGGTGCGTCCGCGCCCTGTTGGGTGAAGTCTGGTGGCCGGCCCCGTCCGGGTGGATCCGTTCGTCGGGTCCGCCTCGGGCGGGGTCGGCCTGTGAGGTGGTGCCCGTGCGCGGTACGGCCCGTACGGGTGAACGTCCGTGCGGGCGTCCGCGTGCGCACCCCGGATGAGTGGATGGCGGTCAGGACCCTCAACCGCGGGGGTCCGGTATGGCACGCTGGCGCGGTATTCCGGTGGGACGGCGGCTTCGGGGGCCTCGACGATGGGTGTTGACGGGCGGGACGGGCGGCGCGAGAGCGAGGCCGGGGTGGACGAGGCCGCGGGGACGCCGTCCGGCCAGATCCCCGGCCAGGCCGGGCCGTCGGGAGCGAGCGCCCCGGCCGGTGAGCCGGCCGGGCGGCACGATCGCGCCCGCCACCGGGCGGACGAGGGCCACAGCGTGCCGCCGCAGCGGGACCGCTCCCGTCGGGCGGGCCCGGCCGCCGCTCCCGACAGCGGCGAAATCCCGCCTTCTGACGCCCAGTTGCTCGCCAATCTGCGGGCCGGGGACGACAGTGCATACGAGGAGTTGTACCGCAGGCACGCCGAGGCGGTCCGGCGCTACGCCCGGAGCTGCTGCCGGGACGTGCACACCGCGGAGGATCTGACCGGTGAGGTCTTCGCGCGCACACTGCAGGCGGTGCGCGGCGGGGCGGGACCCGAGTCCGCGGTGCGCGCCTATCTGCTGACCACCCTCCGCCGGGTCGCCGCCTCCTGGGCGAAGACCGCGCGGCGGGAGCAACTGGTGGAGGACTTCGCGGTGTTCGCGGTGTCCGCGGACCGTGCGCCGGGGGACAAGGAGACCCTGGACCTGGGCGCGGACGTGCGCGCCCTGCACGAGGCCGAGCAGTCGATGGCCCTGCAGGCGTTCCGCAGCCTGCCCGAGCGCTATCAGACGGTGCTGTGGCACACCACCGTCGAGGACGAGTCGCCCAGCGAGGTCGCCCCGCTGCTCGGGCTGACCGCGAACGCCACCGCCGTACTGGCGCACCGGGCCCGGGAGGGCCTGCGGCAGGCGTATCTGCAGGCGCATGTCAGCCAGTCGCTGACCGCCGGGGGCGACTGCGCCCGGTACGCCGACCGGCTCGGCGCCTACGCGCGTGGTGGGCTGCGGATGCGGGCCGAGCGGGGGCTGCGCAAGCATCTGGACGAGTGTGCCCGGTGCCGGCTGGCCGCGCTGGAGGTCGAGGACGTCAATCAGCGGATCGGGGCGCTGCTGCCGGTCGCGGTCATCGGCTGGCTCGCCGCCGGGTACGCCGTCAAGGCGGCGGCCGCGGCGGTGGGTGTCGCGGGAGCGGGTGCGGCGGCCGGTGCCGGTGCGGCGGCTGTGAGCTCCGGTGGTCCTGGGGCGGCGGCCGCGGGCGGTGGTGGTTCCGGTGCGGCGGGAGGTTCCGGTGGTGCCGCCGTGGGGCAGGGGCTGGGCGCGGCGGTGAAGGTCGGGATCGGCGTGGGGGCGACGGTGGTGGCGGGCGCGGCGCTGGCACTGGCGCTGACCGGCTCCCCCAAACCGGAGCCGCGGGCCGGGTCCGCACACCCGGCTCCGGCCGCGCCGGGGAAGTCGGCGCCCGAGCCTTCGCGGTCGGCGCTGCCGCCGGTCGCGGGCGCCGCACCGGGTCCGGAGCGGAGCGCGAAGGAGACGCCGAAGCAGAGCCCGAAGCCGGACCCGAAGTCGCCGGGGACGCACACCTCGCGTCCCGAGCCGGCGCCCGCCCCGCCGCGCACGCCGCGGCAGCCCGCGCCCCGCCCGGCCCCGCCGTCGGCCCCGGCCCCCGAGCCCACGCCGCCCCGGCCCACGCCGAAGCCGCCGCTCCCCGCCACGACCGCGTACCGGCTCAATGCGCTCGACCGCGACTTCACGGGCGACGGCAGCAAACCGGAGGTGCGCACCGTCGCGAGCAGCTGGATGTGGCAGCGGGAGTCACCGAAGATCGACGGCACGCGGTACGCGCATGGCGTGAGCGTGCACGCGCGGTCCTCGGTGACCATCGACCTCAACCGCCGGTGCACCTCGTTCGACGCCGTTGCGGGCATCGACGATCTCAGCCTGGGGCTGGGGGCGTTGCGCTTCTCCGTCTACGCGGACGGGGTGCGGCAGTGGCGGTCGGTGGTGGTGCACGGCGGGCAGCGGGCGGTGCCGGTGCATGTCCCGCTGGCGGGCCGGCGGACGCTGCGGCTGGTGACCGAGTCGGCGTCGGCCTTCGACGTGGTGGCGCTGGGGGACTGGGCGCAGTCGACGATCAGCTGTCGCTGAGGGGGCGGGGCGGCCATGGGACGGCGGCGTCCGGGGGCGTCATCGGGCCGTCGGCTTCGGGGCGTGGGGCCGAGGCGCCGGCTTCAGGGCACGGCGTCGGGCCGTCGTCCTCGGGTCGCGGGACCGGACCGTCGGCTTCCCGACGCGGGGCCAGGAGCGCTACGGCCCCGGCGGGGGTGAGGCGGGCGCCTTCCGCGTGCAGGGCCTCGTATCGGCGGCCGGGTATGCCGTCGTGTTGGCAGCTGGGTGCGCCGACGCCTGTGCCGTCGTTTCCAGCCGCGTCCATGCCGTCGTGTCCACCCCCGTCTTCCCCCTCGCCCATGGCGGCGCATTCCCCGCAGTGTCCGCCGTCGCCCGCGCCGTCCAGCTCGGCGCGCAGCATGGCCGCCGTGCGCCGGACGTCCTCCTCCTCGGGGACGGTCCTGGGCAGTTCGCCGCGCCAGGCGTCGGCGGCCCCCAGCAGCCGGGCGGCGTCGTAGGGGCGGCCGGCGCGCTGCAGTGCCGGGGCCGCGGCCTCCACGACGGCTGCCAACACAGGTGGGGTGCAGTAGAGCGTCGTCAGCCCCCAGTTCAGGGCCTGATGGCATCGGCTCAGCGCTTCCGCCGGCTCGCCCGCCTCCGCCGCTATCCGGCCCGCCAGCGCGCCCAGCATCACCGCGAAATGGGGCGGCGGGGTGCCCAGAGCAGCCGCCGCACACGCCGCCTCGCACGCCTCGCGCGCCACCTCGGGCAGCCCGCGCCGCAGCGCGATCCGGGCGCGCAGCGAGTGATTGAAGGCCTGCGGGTCCTGTACGCCCCACTCGGCAGCCTGTTCGTCCGACTGCATCACCACCTTCTCGGTACTGTCCACGTCGCCGGCGGCGAAGTGGAGTTCGGCCAGCCGCGACAGGATGAACGGCCCTTCCGCGTACGCCCCCAGCTCGCAGGTCAGCGCGAGCGCCTCCTCGTAGGCCGTACGCGCCTCGTCGTAGCGGCCGCGGATATGGCGTATCTCGGCCGTGGCGGTGGCGACCTGGGCGAGCATCCAGCGGTCGCCGACCCGTCGCGCCAGCTCGGTCAGCTCCTGCTCGTGCGCCTCTGCCGACTCCAGGCCGCCGGACAGATCGAGCGCGAGATGTGTACGGAACAGCAGCGAGACGCCCAGCTCCCACCTGCCGCCGATCTCACGGCTGGTGGCCACGGCCTTGTCCATGAGCGAGAGGATCTGGTCGTAGGTGCCGAGGAAGTACGCGGCGAAGGGCCACAGCAGTCCGGGGAAGCGGACGCTGCGCGGATGCGGACGGCGGTAGGCGGTCAGCAGCCGGTCGATCAGGGCGCGGTGCTCCGGGGAGTCGTCCTGGTGGTCTCGGCTCTGGTCGTGGAGCAGGAAGAGGAGCAGCAGCTCGAGGTCCGTGCGCGCCCAGAACGCCGGGTCGGTGTCGGTGAGGTGCTCTGGGCCGGGATGCAGCGCGGCGGTCCGCTCCACCCAGGAGGCCCCCTCCTCCCGGTAGTTGCGCAGCCACCAGAACCAGCCCATGGCCAGCACGACGCGATGTGCGGTGTCCGCGTCCCGGCCGGTGACCGCGCGGTGCAGCACCGCCCGTACGTTGTCCAGCTCGGCCTCGACACGCGCCAGCCACGGCAGCTGCTCGGCGGAGCGCAGGCGCGGCTCGGCGTCCGTGACGAAGTCCAGGAAGTGGCGCGTGTGCCGGGCGAGGGTGCGCTCGTGCTCCTCGGGGCGGCCGGCGGCCCGCTCCCTGGCGTAGGCGTGGATGGTCTCCAGCATCCGGTAGCGGGGTTCGGCGCCGCGGTGGTCGACGATCAGCAGCGACTTGTCCACCAGCGCCCCGAGCAGGTCGAGCACGTCCTCGGCCCGTTCGTGGCACACCGCCTCGGCCGCCGCGAGGGTGCAGCCGCCGGCGAACACCGACAGCCGGCGCAGCACCGCGCGCTCGGGCTCGTCGAGCAGGTCCCAGGACCAGTCGACGACCGCGCGCAGCGTCTGCTGGCGCGGCAGCGCGGTCCGGCTGCCGCTGGTCAGCAGCCGGAACCGGTCGTCGAGCCGGTCGGCGATCTGGCGTGGGGAGAGCAGCCGCAGCCGGGCCGCGGCCAGCTCGATGGCGAGCGGCAGACCGTCGAGCCTGCGGCAGATCTCGTCCACCGCCGCCGGGTCGTCCGCGGCCCGGAACTCCGGCCGCACCGCCACCGCCCGCTCGGCGAACAGCTGGTGCGCGGGTGCCGGAGGCAGCGGATCCAGCGGCCGTACGACCTCGCCGGGCACGCCCAGCGGCTCCCGGCTCGTGGCCACCACGGTCAGCCCGGGGCAGTGCCGCAGCAGCAGATCGGCGAGTGCGGCGGCGGCGCCCACGACGTGCTCACAGTTGTCGAGCACGAGCAGCAGGCGGCGCGACGCGCAGTGGTCGACGATCCGGGCCGCCGGGTCGGTGTGCTCGGCGGTCCTACGGGCCTCCATGGCCGGGGAGAAGACGGCGGTGTCCCGTCGCCCGAGCGCGGACAGCACGGCTCCCGGCACCGCCTCCGGTGCGTCCAGCGGCGCGAGCTCGGCGATCCAGACCCCGTCGGGGTGTTCCCCGGCCAGCGAGCCGGCCAGGTGCTCGGCGAGCCGGGTCTTGCCGGAGCCGCCCGCTCCGGTGAGCGTGACGAGCCGGGCCCGGCGGGACCGCAAGGCGGCTTGGAGCGAGGCGAGTTCGGTCTCGCGTCCGACGAAGGAGTTGAGCCGGGCCCGGAGGTTGCCGCTGCGGAGTGCCGGCTCCGGGCCCGGCGTCGTGGCCTCCGGTAGCGCGTGCTGTGCCAGCAACCGGGCGTGCAGGGCGCGCAGTTCGGGTCCGGGGTCCGCACCGAGCCGGTCCGCGAGCAGCTTCCGGGTCTCCTCGTACGCGGCCAGCGCATCGGCGCCCCGTCCCGCGTCGCGCAACGCCCGCATCAGCTGGGCGCGGAACGGTTCGTCCAGGGGATGGTCGGCGGTCAGCTGCCGTAGTTCGGGCAACAGGTGCTCGGCACGGCCGAGCGCCAGGTCCGCGTCGATCCGGCGGTGCAGCGCCGCCAGCCGTAGCGCCTCGGGGCGGTGGGCGGCCCCTTTCCCGTCGGGCAGATCCGCCAGCGCCGGCCCCCGCCACAGCGCGAGACCGGTGTGCAAGGCCTCGGCCGCCGCGGCCGGATCCCCCTCCTGCAGCTTGCGCGTACCGAGGTCCACCAGCCGCTCGAACCGATGCAGATCGACCTCGTCCGGGGCCGTGACCAGCCGGTACGCCCCCGGCAACGACTCCACGGCGCCCTTGCCCAGCGTCCGCCGCAACCGCCCCACCAGCGCCTGCAGCGCGCCCGAGGCATCCTGCGGCGGCGCATCGGCCGCCCACACCTCGTCGATCAGCGTCCCCGCGGCCACCGGCCGCCCGCCCCGCAGGGCCAGTGCGGCCACCAGCGCCCGCACCCGCGCGCCGCCCAGCGGAATCGGCTGCCCCCGCGCGTCCAGGACCTCCGTCGCACCCAGAACTCGAAATCTCACCCGGCCATTGTCCCGGCCCATGCCGCTCCCCCGATTTTTATCCACAACCCGACCCGGCCCGGCCCGGGGTTATCCACAGCCGTGCACAGGCGGCGCCCCGCACCCCGCCCCCGCAGGGACGGCCGCGGGACGACGGGCGGTTGCGGACCGGCGGCGGGCAGCGCACACCGCCTCGTCAGGGCCACCCGACGACGGCGACGCCCCCGGGCTCACGCCAGTCGCGCACGGGGCACCACTCCACCCGCGACCGCCTTCTGACGCGGCGCCCCCGCCCCCGTCCAGCACGTTCCCCGCCGCGCCACCAACCGTCGCAGCCACAGCTCCGTGGAGACCAGCTCGGCCAGTCCGTCCAGCGGGAGCGCCGCCCCCTCCGCCGCCGACCGCAGTGCCCTGCGGACCACCCGCGCCTCCACCAGGCCCGCATCGGCCAGCAGCGGTGTGTCGAAGAGCCGCACCAGGTCACCGACGGCGCCGCGCAGCCCGGCGCGTACCGCGGCCGCCTGGGTCAGGTGCGAGGTGGCGCCCCAGCCGGGCGGCAGATCCCGCACGCCGGCCCCGGCCAGTACGGAGCGCAGCACGGCGGCCCGCGCCCCCGGCTGCACCCGCAGGGTGTCCGGCAGCGCGCGGCAGGCGAGCACCACCTGGTTGTCGAGGAAGGGGGCGTGCAGCCGCTGGTTGCGGACCTCGGCGGCCTGCTCGAAGACGCGGTGGTCAGCGGCCTGGCGGGCGAGCGCGGCGCGGGCCCGCCGCTCCCCGGGCCGGCCCACGGCGGGCGAGCGGTGCGCCGCATCACCGAGCCGAACCGATACTTCGGCCAGCGCCTCCCCCGTGAGCCAGCGCGCCGCGGGCCCCGGCCCGCACCAGGCGAGCGCGGCCAGCGAGGCGTCCACGGCCCCGGCGGCCGCCGGCTCGTCGGCGAACTGCCGCTCCAGGAGGCGTCGCGCCGTATCGGCGAGGCCTGCCGCGTACGGCGTACGGGCGAGCCGGCGGGCGGCGCGGTAGACGGTGAACGGCACGAGGACGGACTGCGCGGAGGGGCCGTCGGCCTTGGCCAGCGCGGTAACCGGGCGCAGCAGATGGCGTCGGCGGCGGTCCATGAGCAGGTCGGCGAGGCGGGCCGGGTGGGCGTCGAGGACCTGGCGCGCGCCGTGTCCGACGAAGTGGTCCGCGCTGCCGGCCAGCAGGCGCCGGCGGTGGCGGCTCGCGGTGGTGAGGGAGGGGCCCGGCTCGTCCGTGAGCGGGCCCATGTCGAGGTCCGCATACGGGAGGGCCTCTTCGCCGGCCGCGACGACGACATGGTGCAGCCGCGGATTGTCGGCGAGGGTGCGGGCGCGCTCCAACTCGGCGTCGTGGTGCGCCTGTCCGCCGTTGGTGGCGCGGTCGTTGAAGGTGACGGCCAGGAGGCGTTCGCCGTGGCCGCCCAGCCTTCCGGGCTGCCCGGGGAGGCCGGCGGCCAACAGGGCGAGGGTTCCGGAGGCGCTGCCCCCGGAGAGGTCGGCGCCGATACCGGGGGCCGGTGCGCCGCGCGCCGCGCGCCGTTCGGCGGGCCCCATGCCGGGCACCGGACCGGGGTCGAGGCCGTCGAGCCCGTCCGGGTGGGGGGCGTGCCGGGGTACGGCCAGCCGGGCGCGGACGGCCTCGACCAGGGCGTCGCGGACACCGTCCACGGCCTGTTCCGGGGCGAGTTGGGGTGCGGCGACGGCGAGCGAGGCGGTCGGCTCGTAGGAGGTGATGTCGCGGGCGCCGCCGCGCAGCACCAGGGCGTGGCCGGGCGGGATCCGGCGGACGCCCTCGTAGGGCGTGCCGGCGCCGAGCGCCTCGGGGAGGTCCGGGCAGGCCAGCAGCGCGGCCAGGTGGCCGACGTCGAGGCTGGCCTCGACGAGGTCGGCGAGCGGGAGGGCGGCGGTGGCGTAGGCCGTGCCGCCGGCCCAGGGGGTGTGGAAGACGGGGCGGGCACCGGCCAGGTCGCCGGTGACGGTGATCCGCCGCCCTACCTGGACGACGGCGGTGTAGCTGCCGGGCCAGGCGGTGAGATGGCGCAGTGCGCCCCCGCGGGCCGCGAACAGCCCTACCCGTAGTTGGTCGTTGGTGGCGCCGCAGACGCCGAAGACGGCGAGCCGGGTCTCGGGGTCGGCCTGGACGACGCGGACCTCGTCGGGCCGCCAGTCGCCGACCGCCCAGAGGGGGTCCGGGCCGTCCCAGAGGAGCTGGGCGCCCACCGGGAGGACCGTGCGGGTCTCCTCGTCGGCCGTCGGCCCCGTGGCGGCCGGCCCCGTGGCGGCACTGCTCCACCCCACCAACCAGCGCATCGCCGCCTCCACCCGATTCCCCGTGCGCCGGGGCCAACGGCCGCCCCGTACAGCGGACCGCCCGGCTGACACCGGGCTGTTGTGGCGACCATGCTGCCATGACAGGGGCGCGGGGGAGGCTCCGGAGCGGACGCGTATACATGCGGTTCGCTGCGCGCGCCCCCACCGAGGGGCCGTCGGCGGGTCCGTGGGGGCGTCACGGGTCCCTGCGGCCGGGCCGCGAACGGCGGAGCGGACGAGGTGCGGGGCGTCGGCGGGACGGCCACGCGCACCGTCCCCCGGCACGCCCCGCACCGGGCGCGAGCGCTCCGCCGCTTCGGCCCCGGGAGGCCCCCCGTGTGGCCCCCGGGACGACCCCCGAGCGGGCGGCGGCGTGAAATCATCACCCGTCGATTTTCGGCCAAAGTCCTTTCCGCACAGCCCAGTTGACGTATGCGGGCATCGCGTCAACCGGTGGCACGGGCGGCCGGAGACCGGTCCGTGCGACGGTCCGGGAGGCGGGCTGCGCCCCCCGGACCGGACCGTCACCTGCGGGGAATGAGGTGACGGTATCCCCCAGCCCACTGGATCCAGTGCAGCGGGCCGACCCACGCAGAAGACATGCAAGCGCTCCCGATAACGGGCGGCCAGCGCGCACGGACGGGCGCACGGGCACACGTACCCGGAGCACATGCCAATTCCCGCACCCCTGTTTGAACACGAATCCCGCCATCCGGGATACCGACTCTTAACGGTCGGGATCCGGCGAACTACTCTGGGTGGACGCATGCCCCGGGGTAGCGGGGCGGCCGTCGCTGTGTCGAGGGGTGCGCATGTCCAGGGATATACGCGGGCCGAACGAAAAGCTCGGCACCGTTCTCGCCCTCGCGGGAATCAGCAATGCCGGACTGGCGCGCCGGGTCAACGACCTCGGTGCGCAGCGCGGACTGACGCTTCGCTATGACAAGACGTCGGTGGCGCGGTGGGTCTCCAAGGGCATGGTGCCGCAAGGCGCCGCGCCCCATCTGATCGCGTCCGCGATCGGCAGCAAGCTTGGCCGGCCGGTCCCGCTGCACGAGATCGGGCTGGCCGACGCGGACCCGGCGCCCGAGGTCGGCCTGGCTTTTCCCCGCGATGTGGGCGCCGCGGTGCGCTCCGCGACCGAGCTGTACCGTCTCGATCTGGCCGGACGGCGGGCGGGCGGCGGCGGCATCTGGCAGAGCCTGGCCGGATCCTTCGCCGTCACCGCCTACGCCACCCCCGCCTCCCGCTGGCTGATATCCCCGGCCGACAGCTCGGTGGCGCGGGAGGCGGCCGAGGCCCGCGACAAGGACGCCGCGGCGGCCGGCGACGGCGGGATCCCGCAGCACGTCGGCCACAGCGACGTCAGCAAACTGCGCGAGGCCGCGGAGGACGCGCGCCGCTGGGACTCCAAGTACGGCGGCGGCGACTGGCGTTCCTCCATGGTGCCGGAGTGCCTCCGGGTAGATGCGGCACCCCTGCTTCTCGCCTCGTACAGCGACGAGGTCGGCCGGGCGCTCTTCGGGGCGACCTCCGAACTCACGCGGCTCGCGGGGTGGATGGCCTTCGACACGGGCCAGCAGGAGGCCGCGCAGCGGTACTACATCCAGGCGCTGCGGCTCGCCCGCGCCGCCGCCGACGTCCCCCTGGGCGGCTATGTCCTCGCCTCGATGTCCCTCCAGGCGACCTACCGCGGCTTCGCCGACGAGGGCGTCGACCTCGCGCAGGCCGCTCTGGAGCGCAATCGCGGCCTGGCGACGGCCCGCACCATGAGCTTCTTCCGCCTGGTGGAGGCCCGGGCTCAGGCCAAGGCCGGCGAGGCGCGCGCCTGCGAGGTGGCGCTGAAGGCCTCCGAGGGCTGGCTGGAGCGCTCCCGCGGCGGCGACCCCGACCCGTCGTGGCTGGACTTCTACTCGTACGAACGCTTCGCCGCCGACGCCGCCGAGTGCTACCGCGATCTGCGGCTGCCCCGCCAGGTCCGCCGCTTCACCGAGCAGGCGCTGTCCCGGCCCACCGAGGAATTCGTCCGCTCCCACGGTCTGCGCCTCGTCGTCTCCGCGGTCGCCGAACTGGAGTCCGGCAACCTGGACGCGGCCTGTGCGGCGGGCACCCGCGCGGTCGAGGTGGCCGGTCGGATCTCCTCCGCCCGCACCACCGAGTACGTCCGGGATCTGCTGCACCGCCTGGAGCCGTACGGCGACGAGCCCCGGGTGGTCGAGCTACGGGAGCGGGCGAGACCGCTGCTGGCGGCGCCGGCCTAGGGCCTGTCTTCAAAGTCCCGTCGTTCGCCCGCAGGGCGGGCCCTGCGGTGTCTGGTGCGTGCGATCGCAAGGCGGAGGGCCTTCCCGGTACTGGGTGTACCGGGAAGGTCCCGACAACGCGGCGAGCATGCGTGCCAGGCACCGCAAGGCAGGCGGGACTTTGAAGACAGGCCCTAGGGGTGGGCCGTACGGGCGGGAGGTACAGGGGGCGTACGGGCGGTGCGTACGGGCAGGTCGTACGGCGCGGGTCGTGCGCGCGGCGGGTCGTACCGGAGCGGCTCGGCACGGCAACGGGCTCGGCACGGCCCGCATCGCCTGCCGCCCGCCGACCGGGGCCCGTCGACCGGCTCCTGCCTCGCCACCCGGGCCTGTCCGATCGGCATTGTCAGTGCCGGCCGTCATGATGGGATACGTCGTCGGCGACGATGCGCAGGTCCGCGGCGACGGGCGAGCCTGCGGTCATGCGGTTGGGGAGGTGCAGTGGCGGCGTACGACTGCGATGTGCTGGTGATCGGTGCCGGCATCGTCGGACTCTCTACGGCCTACGCGATCACGCGTGCCGCGCCCGGCACCCGCGTCGTGGTCCTGGAAAAAGAGTCCGGTCCGGCCCGTCATCAGACCGGCCGCAACAGCGGTGTGATCCACAGCGGCATCTACTACCCGCCCGGTTCGCTCAAGGCCCGCTTCGCCCTCCAGGGCTCGGCGGAGATGGTGAAGTTCTGCACCGAACACGACATCCCGCATGAGGTCACCGGCAAACTGATCGTCGCCACGGACCGCAGCGAGCTGCCGCGGCTGCACGGCCTGATCCAGCGCGGCCGCGAACACGGCCTCCCGGTGCGGGAGCTCGGCCCCGCCCAGATAGCCGAGTACGAACCCGAGGTGCAGGGCGTGGCCGCCATCCATGTCGGCACGACCGGCGTCTGCGACTTCGGCGCGGTCGCCCGCCGGTTCGCCCGGCTCGCCGAGGACGCCGGCACCCGGATCGTCTACGGCACCGAGGTCACCACCATCGGCCGCCGCCCCGGCCGGGTGGCGGTCCGTACGGCCGACGGCACGGTCCACCGCGCCCGCGCCCTGGTCAACTGCGCCGGTCTGCACTGCGACCGGATCGCCCGGCTGGCCGGCGACGCCCCGGGCATGCGGATCGTCCCGTTCCGCGGCGAGTACTTCACCCTCGCTCCGGAACGCGCCTCACTCGTCCGCGGCCTGGTCTACCCGGTCCCCGACCCGGCCTTCCCCTTCCTCGGGGTGCATCTGACCCGCGGCATCGACGGCGCCGTCCACATCGGTCCGAACGCCGTCCCCGCCCTGGCCCGCGAGGGCTACGACTGGCGCACGATCCGCCCCGCCGAGCTGGCCGGCACCCTCGCCTACCCCGGCTCCTGGCGGATAGCCCGCCGCCACTGGCGCTACGGCGCCGGCGAACTGCACCGTTCCCTGTCCCGGCAGGCCTTCGCCGACGCGGTCCGCCGCCTCCTCCCGGCCGCCCGCGAGGAGGACCTCCTCCCGTCCCCGGCCGGCGTCCGCGCCCAGGCCGTCCTCCCCGACGGCACTCTCGTCGACGACTTCCTCTTCGCCGAATCCCCCGGCATGATCCACGTCCTCAACGCCCCCTCCCCGGCCGCAACGGCTTCCCTGCCCATCGGGCGGGAGGTGGCGCGACGGGTGCTGGGGCTGGTGGGGGACTGAAGGGACCAGGCGGCTCGGCCTGCCGGATACGCAGGACATCGCAGCCGCCGGCCGCTGAGCACCGCCGCGCCATCAGCCGGCTTCTCCCCCGCCCGCCATCCGTAGAATCGACGCACTGTGTCCGAGAATCCCGCCACCCCCGCAACCGACGCCCCCGCAGCGAACACACCGGAAGCCGAGGCTCCAGCAGCCGGCTCCCCGGCCTCGCCCGCGCCCCGGGCCGTCTCCCAGGAAACCGACGCGCCCGCGGCCCGCAGCCTCGGCTCCACGGCCGTCTCGGCCGCCACGCCCCGTCGCGGTGAGCCCATGTTCCCCGACGGGACCGGCCCGGCCGCCGACCCCGCGGGTTCGCATCACGAGCGTCGGATCCGTTCCTTCCAGCCGCGCCGCAGCCGTGTCTCGCCCACCCAGGCGGATGCGCTGCGCCGCCTGTGGCCCACCTGGGGACTGGACATCGACGGGCTCTCCCGTATCGACCTCGACGCGTTCTTCGACGGGCTGCCGGTCGTGCTGGAGATCGGCTTCGGCATGGGCGAGGCCACGGCGCAGATGGCCGCCGCCGATCCGGATACCGGCATCCTCGGCTGCGACGTCCACACCCCCGGGCAGGGCAATCTGCTCGGTCTCGCGGAGCGGAACGGCCTGTCCAACATCCGGGTGGCCAACGGCGACGCGATCATCCTGCTGCGCGAGATGCTGGCCCCGGCCTCCCTCGCCGGCCTGCGCGTCTATTTCCCCGACCCCTGGCCGAAGAAGCGCCACCACAAGCGCCGCCTCATCCAGCCGGAGTTCCTCGCGCTGGCGACCACCCGGCTCGCGCCCGGTGCCCTCGTGCACTGCGCGACCGACTGGGAGCCGTACGCCGAGCAGATGCTCGACGTCCTCTCCGCCGAGCCGACGCTGGAGAACCTCCACCCCGGCTATGCGCCGCGTCCGGACTTCCGCCCGCTCACCAAGTTCGAGGGCCAGGGCCTGGACAAGGGGCATGTCGTCCATGACCTCCTCTTCCGCCGCCGCGACACGTAAGGCGATCGCGGCTCGTTAGGGTCGACGGGTGTACCCGTCCCAGCCGCCCCCGCACCCGCCGTCCGCGCCCGTCCCTCCCCCGTACACACCCCAACCGCACGCGGCCCCGGCCTCGCGCCCCCGCCACCGGACGGCACCCTGGCACAGCGCCACTCTCCGCGCCGTCGCCCTGGTCTCGATGTTCGCGCTCTCCGGCGTGATCATCATCGGCATGGTCCGCCAGGAGACCGGCACCGAGGGCTTCCTGGTCGGCCTCGGGCTGGCCGTCTTCCCGGTACCGCTGCTCGTCGCGGCGTTCTGCTGGCTCGACCGCGTGGAGCCCGAGCCCTGGCGCAACCTCGCGTTCGCCTTCGCCTGGGGCACCTGTGCCGCCACCCTGGTCTCGCTCCTCGCCAACGGCTTCGCGACCGACTGGCTGGCCGCCAACATCGCCTCGACGTCGCCCTCCGAGGCCGAGGCCTGGGGCGCCACGGTCATCGCCCCGGTCGTCGAGGAGGTGGTCAAGGCCGCCGCCGTGCTCCTCCTCTACCGCTTCCGCCGCAACGACTTCGACGGCATCACGGACGGCATCGTCATCGCCGGCATCACCGCCACCGGCTTCGCCTTCACCGAGAACGTCCTCTACCTGGGCAATGCCTTCGGCGAGGACCAGTCGATGGGCCACTCCGGCCTGGACTCACTCACCGCCGGCACCTTCTTCCTCCGCATCATCGTCTCCCCCTTCGCCCACCCGCTCTTCACGATCCTCACCGGCCTCGCATTCGGCATCGCCGCCACCCGCTACCCCCGCCGCCGCGCCGCCCGCATCGCGCTCGCCCTCCTCGGCCTGCTCACCTCGGTCCTCCTGCACGCCATCTGGAACGGCGCCTCCTCCCTCGGCGACCTGGGCTTCCTCACGGTCTACGGCCTCTTCGTCATCCCCGTCCTCATCGCCCTGACCTGGCTGGCCATCTGGACCCGCAACCAGGAACTGCTCTCCCTGCGCGGCTACCTCGCCCCCTACATCACCGCCGGCTGGCTCGCCCCCACCGAACCCGCCGCCCTCTCCTCCCTCAAAACCCGCGCCCTGGCCCGCGACATCGCCCACGACACCCAGGGCCCCGCCGCCGCCCGCGCCGTAACGGAATACGCCACCATCGCGACGGCCCTGTCCTTCCACCGGCGACGGGCCCACCTCCTGGGCCCGTCGCCCGACTTCTTCGCTCGCGAACAGCACTTGCTGGAGCATCTGCGGCACTACCAGCAATGGGGGCGGGCGGCGTTGGTGGATGCGTGGGTGACCAGGGACCGGCCCTGAGGTCCGCTCACTCTCAGGAGTTCAGCCTGCACCCTTACCCGACGAATCGATCAGCCCAGCGCGCACGGTGCTGACGTACGCAGGCCACCTTGATGTGGTGTTCCTTGGCCAGATTCAGCGCTCCTACGAATCGCTGGTTCAGTCCATCGAACACATCGAATTCGTCACTGAGCTGGAGCGCTCCCCGATCGAAGAGTGCATGGCAGTTCGCACAGAGGCACAGAACATTCCACAGCTCATCCGGGCCGTCATGAGGTCTACCCAACGCATGAATATGAGCCGCTTCGCTATACGCCTCACCACCAGGTGAAACCACCAGTCGGCAGTTGCAGATCTGACATGTGTTGTCGTAGATCTCTTTCACCTTCCGGGCCACCTTAGAGTCACGAATCAGCCGCTCATACGCGACGATGCGGCGCAACTGCTCTTCCGTGGTGGTGTCTTCCCCTTGCCCCGGAGTGACGGGGTGAGGTTGCGCCGTCTCCCCCGGATCCAACTTGAGGAGCCTGAACTGACAGATGCGGAAACCTTCCTTCCCGACTGTCGTCCAGTGTTCCGCTACACGAAACAGGCCGCAGTATTCGTAGCCCCCAGTCGCACGGACCCGTTTCTTTCCCTGAATTTTCAAGCCCCGCACCACACGCACCGGGTGGCCGAGCCCTTCGTTGAGCAGCAAGCCAGCATTACCCGGCGACGACAGGGTCTGATCTGCGTAGAGGCGGCCCGTATCCCTATCGCGACCGCCCTCGCCGGTGTAGATGATCTCCCGCTCGCCGTACTTATCGTCGATGTACCCACCAGAGAGAACGATGGAATCTACGCCCTCGTGAGCGGTTCCAGAGATGCCCTGGCCAGACCTGCGATGCACACCCGCTGCATGCAACTGGCGGTGGCCCGCGAACCATTGGCCCTCCTCAACGTCCCGAGGAGGACCAAAACGGACTGGGTTGGACGACTGCGCCTTTGCCATGGACGAATCCTGTCAACCCGTCGCCGCCCATGACTCACGCCTCCAGGGGGTGTGGCCAGCGCCACACCCCCTGGAGGGCTACGCGTGAGGGTCAGTCGGACACTCAAGCGTCCTCAGGGCTCAGCAGTCGCCCAGACCACACCCTCGCGATTCAGCGTCGTTGGTTCGCTCGCTCGCCTCCACTACCTCGTCATCACCGTGTACGGGGATCCGGTAGCCGCGACTCTCAGCGACGCGTAGTGCGTCACGGAGCGACTCGGTCAATCGACATGCGAGAAAGCGAAGTTCATGGGGAGCTGCCTTGTTGCCCTCAAGGAGATCGCGCGCAAAGTCGAGAAGGTCGCTCCCCATGTCGAGTTGCATCTGCTCCATCTCGTCGGCAAGGCGCGACAGGTACCCCGTCCCGTCCGTGGACAGGTAACACGGTTTGCCTGCTGGGTGCGGCCAGGGAAGCAAGCGCAGAGGCTGCCGGGCATGCATCAGACGGCCCCCTTCACGCTACGCAGAGTCTCGGCACGAGCGTCCAGATCGCGGACAACTCGCCTCACACGCGTTCGCGCGAGCATGTACGGTCGCAGCGGCGGAGCGTCCCCTCCGCACAGCGGTAGGTCAGCGCCCTTCCTCCATGGCTCGACGACGGCATACGACACCGCAGGGCTCGCGACAACCGCGAGGGCTCCCACTGGCCTACGGGGGCTCGATGTAGGTAACAGCGCCCATAAAACGGCCTCACCGATTCGGGCGATACAGTGCAACACGTTGACCTGCTCTCTCAGGTTGGCCATGCCCCCGGACCGTGTGGAGCGGTCGCGGGGGTCCTCGTCGGTCAGACCGAACTGACCGTAGGGCCACGCGGAGAGCGCCAGGGGCACAGTTTGTGCCCCCTCACTTATGCGACCAACGCGCCGATCTTCACTGCGAGTTCGCTCGCTCGTCGGCGCTGCGCTGGACTCCTCGACTCGGTTTCTTCCAAGACGATCCGTCGCGCGTATCCGTTGTAGCGGATGGTTTCGGGTGCGGCCTGATACGCCTTTTCCAGAACTGCCAGAGCCGTCTCAGCTTGGCCATCGAGGTGGTATCCCCGCGCCTCTTCAATGCGATGGCGAGCGCTCCGTGGGCGAGACGGAATGAGCGTCACATCAGCAGCAGCGGCCTGTCTGACGCTTTCACCGCCCGCGTGCAGTTCCACGGCTACGGTCACCGCATGCGCCCCCATGATCGCCCTGGAGAACGAGGTCACGGGGTGAAAGTAGCTCGCCGGAAGTCGCTCTGCCATGGACCGGGCAGTGTCCCAGTAGCGCCATGCCGTCCCGGCGTCTCCCCGCCGGGCGGCGGTATACCCGGCCTCAAAGTTCAATGCTCCAGTGATGGCGAGTACGTCGTTGTCGGCCTCCGCGAGGCAACGTTCGAGGTAGCGGAGCGTCGCATGGTTCACGGCATCGGCAGCGTCGTAGTGCGCGGGGCCACTGTCGCGGTGCGCCTGTGCGGCAAGCCATGCCGCCACACCGATGGTGTGTGGATCCTCGGATTCCTGAGCAGAAACCAACCCTCGCTCCACTACGCGCCACAACAGCGAGGCGTCCGATTGGTACGCGAGGAAGAATTGGCTGAGGCTATAGACCTGGGACACCACAGACTGTGCAGCCCTCCGTTCCACTCCGGACTCCGCTTGAGCCAACGAAGCTTGGGCATCCCGAATGAGGTGAGGGAGTAGTTCGCCGAGCACGTCACGGTGATGAGGAGCAGAGTGCCTCGCCTGCCACGCGTGGGCGAGGCGGGTCTTCAGATGGGCGGCGGATGGGGCCTGGCGCACAGTCGTCAGCGGATACTCATTGATGGCGTCCCGTACATACGGGAGGCGAGCATGCCCGGGACCGGCGAAGAGCGAGATAGCGGTTGCTTGCTCGCCGACAAGATCAGAAAGGCTCGGCACGCGGAGAGCCTCAGCGATCCGAAGCACCATGGGGAGCTTAGGCATCTGAAGCCGTCCCACCTCGACCTGCTTTACCCAGCTGGGGGACTTGCCTAGCAGACCGGCAAGAACGGTCCGGCTCATACCGCGGCGAAGACGGAGCACCTGCATCCGCTGGCCGAACGCAATCGGCTCGTTGGACAGTTCCGGAGTAGCGCCAGATGACACGTTCGGCCCCTCTCAGCACACGCAACGTCACCGTCAGAGTACGTGCTCGGGCTCAACTCGTCGCTGTGCTAGTCCAGTCCACGATGCCGCACCACCCTCACCCGCCCCGCCAACGGTCCGGCGTAGGGTCGGAAAGAGGAGAAGTGTCGTTGTTCGTTCTCGGAAGTACGGAGAAGGGTGAGTGTGATGGCTGGGATTCCCACGGCAGTGGTGGCCGCAGGTGGGCTCGTCGGCGGTTACGCCACCGCCCGCTGGACGAAGAAGCGGCCGCTGGGTGGGGTGGCGCTTGCCGCGGCCGGGGCGGTGGCGGCCAGGGGGTGGCGGCAGAAGGCGGGGAACGCCACGGCGGCGGCGTTGAGTGGGGCGTATGTGGCGGCGTTTGCCGGGTCGCATCCGTTGGCCAAGAAGATCGGGGCGTGGCCTTCGGTGTTCACGGTGGCGGGTGGGGTGGCGCTGGCGTCGTGGGTGGCGGTCGATCGCCGGAAGTAGGCCGGGGGTACGGGGGAATACGGGGGGCATGGAGCGGACGTAGAGCCGGAGCAGAGCACGGGGAGGGGGCGGGGCCTCGGTGGCCCCGCCCCCTCCCCGTCGGTCGTGGTTCAGGCAGAGGCCTCGTTCAGCAGCGTCATTTCGACGTCGCTGAGGGTCAGGTCGCCCAGCGCCAGCAGCGCCGGCAGCTGGGCCACCGTGCGGGCGCTGGCGATCGGGGCCGCGACGGTGGGCCGGGCGGCGAGCCAGGCGAGGGCGACGGTGGCCGGTTCGGCGTCGTGGGCGGTGGCGACGGTGTCGAGGGCCTGCAGGACGCGCAGGCCGCGGTCGGTGGCCAGATGCTTGGCGGCGGCGCCGGAGCGGGCGCTCTCGGTGGGGGCGTCCGGGCGGTACTTGCCGGTCAGGAAGCCGGAGGCGAGGGCGTAGTACGGGATCGCGGCGACGCCGTGGCGGGCGGCCACGTCGGCGAGTTCACCCTCGTAGGTGTCGCGGGAGACCAGGTTGTAGTGCGGCTGGAGAGCCACGTAGCGGGCCAGGCCCTCGCGGGCGGAGAAGGCGAGGGACTCCTCCAGGCGCTGCGCCGAGATGTTGGACGCGGCGATCTCGCGGACCTTGCCGGCCCGGACGAGGTCGTCGAGGGCGGTGAGGAACTCCCCGACCTCGACCGATTCGTCGTCGTAGTGGGTGTAGTAGAGGTCGATGTAGTCGGTGCGCAGACGGGCGAGGGAGCTATCGACCGCGGACTTGATGGTGCCGGCGGACAGGCCCTTGTAGTCCGGGTGGGCGCCGACCTTCGTGGCGATGACGACATCGGAGCGGTTGCCGCGGGAGGACAGCCAGTTGCCGAGGACCGTCTCGGATTCACCGCCCTTGTTGCCGGGGACCCAGGCCGAGTAGACGTCGGCGGTGTCGATGAAGTTGCCACCGCCCGCCACATAGGCGTCGAGCACGGCGAAGGACTCGGCCTCGTCGGCCGTCCAGCCGAAGACGTTGCCGCCGAGGGACAGCGGGGAGACGGAGAGCGAGCCGAGGGTTCGGCGGTTTTGGGGCGTGTGTGTCGCGGTCATGCGTCATGGCAGCGCCGGGGGGAGCGGAGTTATTCCCTCCGCTCCCCCCGGCCTCCCGCCGGCCTTCGCCGACGTCAACTCCCGTCAGACGCTCACACGTTGATGCCGTGGTCGCGCAGCCACGGCATGGGGTCGATCGGGTCGCCGGCGTCGGGCCGCACCTCCAGGTGGAGGTGCGGGCCGGTGACGTTGCCGGTGGCGCCGACGCGGCCGATGACGTCGCCCGTGCTGACCTTGCCGGAGGTCTTCACCATCGAGGACAGGTGGCAGAACCAGAGCTCGGTGCCGTCATCGAGGGTGAGGACGATGCGGTAGCCGTACGAGCCGGCCCAGCCGGCCTGGGTGATGGTGCCGGAGTGCACGGCCTTGACGGGGGTGCCGGTCGGCGCCGCGAAGTCCTGTCCGGTGTGGTCCGCGGCCCAGCGGTCGCCGGCCTGCCCGAAGCTCGCGGTGAGGGTGAACGAGGAGACGGGGGCGATGAAGTTCTTCGCCAGCTCGGCGAGGCGGGCGGCCTCCGCCTTCTTGCGGGCGGCTTCCTCGGCCTCGCGCTTGGCCTCCATCTCGGCCGCCTTCTTCGCTGCGGCGGCCTTCTCGGCCGACTTCTGGTGGGCGGCGGCGTCCTTCTCGGCGGTCTGGAAGGCGGCGTGTTCGGCGGCCTCGCGGGCCTCCTGGTCGGCGGCGCCCTGCTGCGCGTCGGCCTGCTGGAGGATGCGGCTGCGCAGCGCCTCACCGGCGTCCGCGCCCGAGCCCGTCCGGGCGGCCCGGGTGAGGGGCCCGGCGGAGGCCGTGGCCGCCTCGTCCGTTCCGGCGCCCTCGGCCGCGGCGGATTCCGAGTCCGGGTCCGATATGAGGTCGCCGACGCCGGGGAGGGACTTGGCGTCCGGCAGTTTGTCGGCGAGGTCGTCGGCCATCCCGCCGACGTCGGGCATCGAGACCGGCACCGGCGGGCGGCCCTCGGCCGTCGCCATTCCGCCGGCACCGACCGCGGCGATCACGCCGACGCCCAGGACCGTGCCGCCGCGGGCGAATCCGCCGCCGCGCTGCTTGGCCACCCGGTGCTTGCCGCGGACCGAACGGACGGAATCCTCGGTGGGATTCCATTCCTCCCACGGTCCGTCGTTGTTGTTGTCCGCATCACCGGGGCCCGCGAAGGCACCTCGGTCATCGAGGTCGTAGGCGGACGGACCCTCGGGGGCAGGCCTGTTGGACGCCACGGGGGCGCTCTCCTTTCCTTCCTTCTCGCCTACCGGGTTAGCTGACGGGTTCGGAGCAGGAAGGTCTCCTACGGGCGCCCGCTGGCGGAGGGCGTCCGATTCACCCCAAGGAAGTGGTTCCCCGGTTCCCTTGGTGCAGTTCGAGGTGCTGGGGGTGCGTGAAAAGCGCGTGCGGGATTCGGCGTCGGCGCGCGGTGCCGCCTCTTGCGACGGCTGGGACGACCGCGCTGCGTTATCGGACAGTAATAGAGATGGCAGCCGAATTCCAAGCGTTCCCACGAATCCTTAGCGGCTCCGGACAAGCGCCGGCGTGGACTTTTTCGGCCAGCACGGGCACAAACCGGGCGAGTTGACCGGCCGGCTCTAAACGATCTCGCGCTGATTGTGCATCAGTCGTTATGCGGAGGGGTGGCCCTCGGTTACGGAACGTGAGAGCAGTAACGTCGGATCATGGCCGTCAACGTCGGGAACACCGGGAACGTCGCGAGCGCTGCCGCCGGCACATGGGGAGTGGCGGAGCGGTACCGGGAGTTCTCCTGGCGTCGGGCCCGCGGGCGGTCCGCGGCGCACGAGGAGCTGAGCGCGCGGATCGGCCAGGATCCGGAGCTCTGCGATCTGCTGTCGGGCTCGCTGCCGGCCGGCGCCAAACAGCAGCCGGAGCTGCTGCTCGCCGCCGTCCGCCATCTCGACGGCCCGCACGCCGAGCTCGGACCGCGCGGTGACGCGGCGTACGGCCGCTGGCGCGAGTGGACGATCCGGCACTGGGGCGAAGTACGCGCCGTGATCATGCAGCGCACCGCCCGGACCGACGAACCGGCCCACTGCGCGGCGCTGCTGCCGCTGCTCGCCCGGCTGCCGCAGCCGCTGGCGCTGCTGGAGGTCGGCGCGTCGGCGGGGCTGTGCCTGTATCCCGACCGCTATCGCTACCGGTACGAAGCGGACGCGGACGGCGAGGGCGACGAGGCCGCGGGCGGGCGCGCGCCCCGGGGAGACGCCCTCCAGGGCGACACCCTCCGGGACAGGACCCTCCCGCACGGCCCCCTCCTGGCCGAGGCGGGCGCGCCGGAGAGCCCGCTGGTGCTCGGGTGCCGTACGGAAGGGACCGCTGACGGGCTGCCCGGCCGGCTGCCCCGGATCGTCTGGCGGGCCGGTATCGACCTCGATCCGCTCGACCCGGTGGCCGAACCGGACGACCTGCGCTGGCTGCAGGCGCTCGTATGGCCGGGCGACGGGGAGCGGGCGGCGCGGCTGTCCGCGGCCGTCGAGGCGGTGCGGCGGGTACCGCGGCCGCGGATGGTGCGCGGCGATCTGGTCCACGAGCTGCCCTCGCTCGCCGCCGAGGCGCCGCCCGAGGCGACGCTGGTCGTCTTCCACAGCGACGTGCTGGCCTGTCTGTCGCCCGCCCGCCGCGAGGAGTTCGCGCGGCTCGTGCGGTCGCTGCTGCGCGGCCGGCCCGGCGGCGGTCACTGGATCTCCCAGGAGCACCACTCCGTCCTGCCCTGGATCACCGCGCCGGCCCCGTACGCACCGCGCCCCCAGGACGCACCGCTGCTGACCCTCGCCCTGGACGAGCGCCCGGTCGCGCTCACCGGTCCGCACGGGGAGCTCCTGCGCCGGCTGCCGGGGACGGACGGCCCGGCGGCGGGCTGAGGACGCCCGTACGCTCCCGGCCACTCCCGAGCCGCCGCCGGCCCGCTGCGCCCTTTCCTACGCCCCCTTCCCTACGCTCCCATCGGCCGCTGCACCGCCAGCAGCGCCATGTCGTCGGCCGGTGCGCCGCCCGTATGCCGTGCGACATCCTCGACGAGGGTGTCCAGGAGTGCGTCCGGCCCAAGGAACCGACGGCCGCGCAGCCTGCTCGGCGGATGGTAGAAGCGGCCCAGCAGGTCCCTGGCCTCGGTCACCCCGTCGGTGAAGAACAGCAACAGGGCGCCGGCCGGGAAGAACGTCTCGTCCGACCGGTCCGGCCAGCTCGCCACCTCTCCCATCCCCAGGGGCAGCGCCGGCACCGCGGGCACCAGCTCACGCAGCCCGCCGTCCGGAGTGAGCAGCAGCGGGGCGGGGTGTCCGCGGTTGAGGACCCGCAGCACGGACTGCCCGTTGGCAGGGATTTCGGCGAGGACGGCAGTGGTGAACCCCTCGAACTGGTCGAGCCCCGCACGCCGTCCGCCCTCCCGCTGCAACGCCCGCTCCAGCCGCCCCGCCACCGCCTCCAGCGTCGTCTCCTGTTCGGCCGCCTCGCGAAAGGCGCCGATGACGACCACCGCGGCCTCCACCGCCTCCAGCCCCTTGCCCCGTACGTCGCCGACGATCAGCCGTACGCCGTGCGGGGTGTCCTGCACGGCATAGAGGTCGCCGCCGATCCGGGCGTCCGCCCGTGCGCCCACGTAGCGGGCGGCGACGGCGAGGCCGGCGAGCTGGGCCGGCGGCGGGGGCAGCACGGCGCGCTGGGCGGCCTCCGAGATGTCCCGTGCGGACGCCAGGTGGGCATCGCTCCTCCGGACCAGCCGGTTGATGCCGAGGGCCAGCAGAGCGACGACGCAGACCATCGCACTCTCCGCCACCGACTCGCGGTAGTCCTCCAGGGCACCGCGGTAGGTGACGGCCCAGACCTCGCCGAGCACGGCGGCCAGGGCCGTGAGGGCGGTGCCGCGCAGGGAGGAGAGCGACGCGGCGATCAGCGGGGCGGCACAGAAGAAGGGGGCGGCGGTGTAGGCGGCGGGCGTCGCGATGCCGAAGGCGAGGCCGCCGACGATCAGGAGGGCGGGCAGCAGGCACACCAGGCGTCGGCCGGACACGGCCGACCGGCCGCGGCGCACCTGCCGCTCCGCGTCGTCCTTGGAGGGCGCTTCGTCCTGGAGCATCCGCACCGGCCTCTTCCCGCTCCCGCCCGTCCGTACGAGCACCGTGGTGGCGGCCGCGTCGACGTCCCCAGGGTTTCCGCTGCGGCGCCGGGCGGCGACTCGTCGGGGGCCGGACGGGTCACACGGCCGGCAGCCGCACAGGACCGCTCCCCGCAGGGCCACTTGGGAACCGGCCCGCCCCGGACAACGCCGAGGGCCCGGACCGCATCCGGCCCGGGCCCTCGGGGCGCTGTACAGCGGGTCGGCCGGCTCTCCCGTCCTCTTCTGGTGGGCCAACAGGGGCTCGAACCCTGAACCAATGGATGAAAAGCTCTGGGCGGACCATGACGGGGTGTGATGACTGCTGCTGCGTCGTCCCGTTTTCCACCGGTTGGGGAGAGGCGGTCACGCTCCGTGATCCATGTGGGGACACCTCTTCCAGGGCCGCATCGCTCACGCATCGCTCACGCACCGAGAGCTTCAAGGCGGCGGGATCTGATGTGAACCCACGACCTCTTCGTCCCGAATGAGGTCCGGTGAAGGCCACTGCCAGGAAGGGCGAATATCTGTGCTGGTCAGAGGCTTGGTGTGGGTTGGTGTGGCGCGGCCACGGCGGGCCTCCGAGAGAAGATCATCTCCCAAATTCTTCCCAGCCCGCGGGTCTCGCGGGGACTCGCGCGAGGCGAGAAGGACGCTTGCTGCGTTGCCGTGGCACGTTTGCCCTCGGCCTTACCTCAACTGGAGTCGGTGACGGGAATCGAACCCGCGCTCTCGAAGGTTCACGCTGCTCAGATGCCTTCCGGCGCATCTGGTATCTGAGCAACGACTGCTTGGGCGGGGGAACCTGAGGTCGATAGGCGTGCTTCATGGCCGCCTTCGGAGTCCCAGACCGATACCAGGGCCAGTTCGATCTCCTCCGCGATCCGGCGTTGCTCCGCTGCGTCCATCAGGGAGCTCGCGGTGCGGGTGCCCAGCGGATCGGCGGCCTCGGTCATGAGCCGGGCGGCTGTGGCGGGGCTGGTCTCCGGAGGGATGACCAGCAGGTCCCCGCGGCCGACGGTGTAGGAGAGCAGCAGCAGCTTGTGGGGATCTTGTTCGGCCTTGAACCAGCCGATACGCACCACATGCCCGTCGACGGGCACTTTCCGTGGGATGACCGGCCAGAACGTGGGGTTCACCGTGACGTGGGTGATCCTCCCCCACAGCGGGTCGAGTACCGCCGTCAGTGCGGGAAGTTCCGCCGTGAGGTCACGGGAGCGGGGCCACCACGCGCCGTCGAGCAGAGCCGGAGTGGTGCCGGCCGGTGCCAGCATGAGTCGCAGGGGCAGCGAAGAGGTCCGGTCTTCGACCGCCGGCGTATCCAGAATGGTCGTGGTCATGACGCGGACCCTGCCCCAGGCCAACCGCAACCGGCCCGGTGTCGTGAATCGCCGAAAACGACACGAGCGTGGAGGCTGGTGTACGGAATGCCCTCGGTAGTTCCAGCTTACTCTTCGTAAAACTCGCCGGGCCGGTCCGGAGCGACGGGGTGAACGGCACAGGAGACCTTGGAGCAGTCGGCCCGAGAATTGCGAAGACGCAGAACGTCCCGTGCGGGCAGCCGGACTGTCTCGTGCGACATCGGCTGCAGACAGGAAGCTGTCAGCCGCAGGACCGCGCGGGTCGTCCGGTCAGCTGAGGAAGGACAGCCGGACTTGGCGTTCGGGGCTGTCCCGGTTGCTGTTCACCAGTACAACGGACTGCGAGGTCCCCAGCTCCAGCTCGCCCTCGACTACGGGCAACGTGGCGTGTGGCGGTACCAGAGCCGGGAGCACGTGGTCACTGCCGTGGCCTGGACGGCCGTGGCGGTCTCGCCAACGGTCGTCCGCGGGAAGAATTTCGCGGAGGGCTGCCAACAGGTCATTGTCACTGCCCGCGCCGGTCTCGATGATGGCCAGGCCGGACGTCGCGTGGGGGGTGAAGACGTTCAGCAGTCCGTTTCGCCCGTGAGCGGCCTCCCGGAGAAACGCGGAGCATGCGTTCGTCAGGTCATGCATGGTCTCAGTGGCACCGACCGCGATGTTGATGGTGCGGGTGGTGAAGGTTCCGGCCATGGTTCACCGGTACCCATCGCGGAGGGAAAGCACTGACGGCCGGATGGGTTGTTCCTCCGGGGCTCCACCAGTAGGGGCACCTGCTCCCGTACCTGGACAGGCCACGCGCCGTCTCATCCGAGTACCGCAAGCCGGCCCTGGACCGCGGCTTCCCCGCTCTCCCGGCCCCACGCGCATCCCTTGCCGTCCAGCGCCAGCCCCCGGCCAACGGCACCCCGAGTACCTGGCTGCCGCGTAGTCCGGGCAGCGAAATATGGCAGTCGAAGGTTCGGACGCGCCTGAGCATGGCGTCAACCGTGTTTTTCTTCTTCGGCCTCCATGCGCCGGATGCCTTGGTGCGTCAGCGTGACCATGGCCGGCGTATTGCTCGCGGTCCAGTCGACCGTGATCAGGTCCTCGCCCACCAGATACGTGCAGGCGGCAGCCAGATCCTCTGCCGGGATCGCGAGTTCTTGGGCCAGCTTGGCCCCGGTGACACCCAGAAGGCGGTTGCCTTCAGTGGCCTCGTACAGCGCCTGCATGATCTTCTCGCGGTACGCCTTCCGCTCGGTCAGTGATGCCATGACTGCTACCTCTGGGGAGAACTGTGTTGCGCTCATCGCAACGGAGGAGCGCCGGGACGGCCGGCCGGGGGCCTGTCACAGCCGCGTATCTGAGGCCCGGCTTCCTCGGACCTCGTCCGCATGCGGGCGATTACCCGCGGCTGACTTGCTGGTCACCAGCCATGGCGGGGCCGTCGCGCTGGGCTCGGGGGTGTGCGCGGTGTCCACGGTGATGTGGAGGCGGGTCCCGCCATCGTGGCCGGCGGGGTAGCTGCGCTGTTCGGTGGCGGGGAAGCAGTGCCGGAGAACTTCTGCAACCCGGCGGGCGGCCTCGGGGGATGCGGAGACGATACGGACCTCGGCCATCCCTGCCGAAGGCATCGGTTCTACAGGTCTCATGCTGGCCTCTCTGTCAGGCGTATGAGGTGCCCACGGGGTGAGTGCTCACGCCTATCGCCGCCGGTCATGGAACAGTAGGCGCCTCATCGCCCTTATCGTGCTGTCCGCGGCGAGCTGCCGAGGGGCGGAGGGACGAGCCGGGCGGGCCCACTGCCGGTCTTCCCACTCCGGCAAGGCATCCCTGCAGTGGAGGGGTGCGTTCCTCTCGTTTCGCAGACAGGGACACCGGCAAGGGTGGAAGCGCTCGAAATATCCCGCTGTGTTCACCGTACTCCGGCCGACGGTTCACCGAACCCACGCGAGGGAGCCCAGGCCAGCTCAGCGGCGAGCGTGCGAAGGGGGGCGACGAGTTCCGGGTGGTCTCCGCGCGACGCAGTCTGCCTCAGCTCCGTGACGACGACGAGCTGTGCGACGCGTCCAGCCTCTGTTGAAGGACCGGGAACGTCTCGCGGACACGGTCAGCGAATCCGGGAGCGAGCAGCGGTAGGTCAGCAACACGGCGGCGTCGTAACCGACCGGCGCGAGCCCGAAGCCCTGACGAAGTCGTGCAGTTCAGTTTGGTGTGCGTAGCCATCGCTGGTGTCCTGCAAGGCGCCGTGAAGGGCCGGTTTGTGAAGGCTGCCGTCGAAGAGAACGGCGGCTTCGCGATGACCTTCCCCGATCTTGCCACCTGCCTTGTCGTGCGGGGCGGAGAGCATCCTCAGTGTTTTCGACAGGGTGAATGAGCGCCACCCAGACGGTGAGATGGGGAGCCGCTGTTTGGACATCGAGATTGAGAGCCACCTGTCCCGACCGGGTGTGACATGCCGCCTTTGGAGTAATGGGCTCTTTGGGCTGGTCGGCCGCGTCACCCTGTGGGGGTGATCACGGTTGTGCCAGGAGCCCGTGTGACAGATCGCGGAGTCTTCGAGCGAGGATCGCCGTGGACCGCCGGATGGGCCCGAGCGTGTCAGCGCGAACGTTGGCTCCGCGGTACAAGGTGAGCCGGAGCACCGTGACCGAGGCTTTGAAGACGTCGGTGCAGGGGTGCGGCTATGGCAGAAGGTGAGTCGCAGTCCGACAAGGGCATGGCGGACCGGTCGGAGGGTTTCGGCGAGCGGCTGCTGGGGGTGCTGCTGGACCGGGCTCACGAGATGCCGCCGCAGCTGATCGCTCCGCTGATCGCGGAAGAGGTGGCCAGGGTCGGCGGCGGTGACGTCTCGATCCTCCTGCAGGACTATGCACAGCTGCTGCTGGTGCCGCTGCCGGGTAGGGGGCTGACCGTCGGCGAGCCCGAGCCGATCAGCGACTCCCATGCCGGCACGGCTTTCCTGCGTGCAACCCCTGTCGAGGTATTGCAGGCCGACGGCGTCCGGATGTACCTGCCGTTGCTGGACGGCAGCGACCAGGTGGGAGTGATGGCCCTCACCGTGGACACTGTCGATGACGACGACCGGCGGCTGTTGCGCAGGCTCGCCGGCCTGGTCGCCGACATGCTGGTCACCAAGCACAGCTACACCGACCAGTTCTTCCAGGCCCGGCGCCGCGAACCGATGAGCTTGGCCGCGGAAATCCAGTGGTCTCTGCTACCGCCGGTGGCGATGTCCGTCCCGCAGGTCGCGGTGGCCGGAATCCTGGAGCCCGCCTACAACGTCGCCGGCGACAGCTTCGACTACGCCCTCAACGAGGACATCCTGCACGTGGCCGTGGTCGATGCGATGGGCCACGGCCTGGACGCCGCCACGATGGCGACCGTCGCCGTCGGAGCCTACCGGCACGCCAGACGTGCCAACATCGACCTGGCCGAGATCTACGCATTCATGGACCGGGCCATCGCCGAGCAGTTCGGGCCCGAACACTTCGTCACCGCGCAGATGATGCGCCTGAACATCGCAACCGGCCACCTGCAGTGGGTCAACGCGGGTCACCCCGTACCGCTGCTGATCCGCAACCACCGGGTCGTCGCGCAACTGGAGAGTCCGACCACCCTGCCGGTCGGCTTCGGCGGCGAAGAGCCCCAGATCAGCGAGCAGCTACTCCAACGCGGCGACCGGGTGCTGTGCTTCACCGACGGCCTGATCGAGGAGCACGAAGCCGGCGAAGAGCAGTTCGGCGAGGAACAACTCATCCACTGGGTCAACCGCATCGAGCACACAGAGGAAGGAGTGCGGTCAGTGGTGCGCTCCCTCTCCCACGCCCTGAAGCAGGAACGGGGCGGGAGCACCAGCGACGACGCGACTCTCTTCCTGATCGAGTGGCGCGGGGGCGCCGCCGACCACCTCTCCATCCTGGAGTGAGCCGATGGCCGCGGGCTCCACTCCCGCCGCTGCCACGAACACTCATGAGCCGTCACGGCCACAGCAGAAGTCACCCGATCGGAGTGGCCCCTCAATCCCGTTGCCGATCACGGACCTGTCTCCTGTCCATCCCCACCACGAAGGGGGCAAAGTGGCTCCCGAACTCGGTGCCGGAGTGGCTCCCATTCACCGTGCCGAAAACATCCTCAAGCGATGCAGGGTCAGCCGTACGGACGAAGCGATGCGGGCGGTGCGCCCTGCGGCAGGGGATCGGCTCAGCTGGGGCGCCAGGGCCTGCACCCTGACACAGGGCAGCTCATGAGCGTCTCGGCGACGGGACGGAATCGCGAGGGGAAGGTAGGGGTTCACGGCGAGGGAGGATGCATGGAGACCACGGCCCCGATCACGAATCCGCAGGACGCGGAGATCAGAATGATCAGCAGCGGTCCCGTATAGCGCCCGAGACGGACTACGGCACGACCGATCATGGTCTGGCCCCGTCGTACGCAACCCAGGTGGGCTCTGGCGCCGCGCAGTCATCGGCCCCACCGTCCGTTGGCGACCGTGACCTTGGCGTGCAGGGCCTCCTCGGGAGTCGGCTCGCGCAAGGCTTCCGGCGGCACGTCCCACTCCTTGCCGCCCTGCGGCGGCCGGAGCTGCACGTACCGTCCCTCGTTCCCCATGACCCTGCCGATGCGGTCGGTACGCGCATCGGCCATCAATGTCCCAACGTCTCCTCGCCTGGTGTCGCTCACGCTCAATACCTCCTCGCCAACGTGGGCAACGGGGCGGCCGAGGAGCGTGGATGCGGGGCGAACCCCTCGGGGAGGCGAAGTGCGGCTCGCCGAGTGCGCGTAGCAGCTGCCGGTCTCCGGAGAAGGGTGTGCGGGCATGCAGCCAGCGATGGTTGTCGAACAGATAGCCCTGCCCGGCCCGGAGGCTGATACGGCGCTGACTGTCGGCGATGGCGCCCCGCAGGCGGGGTAGGTACGGCTGGGCGATCGGACTCCACCGGGCCAGACCGTCCTGGCGCAGCCGTATGGAGATCCGTCCGTCGGCGTGGGCGGTGAGGACCTGGGTGGTGTGGCCGGCTCCGGCTCCGAAGTACGCCGTACGGGGCTGGGCAAACGTGACGGCGGCTTCGGGGCAGCTGCCCACGAGCCGGTCGTAGACGTCGCGTCCGTCGGCGAGGAGGACGTCACCGCCTCTGGACGCGGGGCGCAGGCACACCAGGAGCATCAGGCGCGACGGCCTGGGGCGCCGGATCGCTCGGTGTGCGCTTGCAGTTCGCCGCTGCCGAGTCCGGCGAAGCCCGCGCGGTGGGCGTGGCTGCCCATGTCGCGGATCAGGGTCAGACCGTCCGGCGCGCTGTGCGGGTGCGGTGTGATGGCCATCAGATGTGTGGCGAACGTCGTATGAAGGCGGTTCAGGAGATGCTGGGTCACTCGTCGATAACAATCACGATGGACATCTGTGCGAGCGTCCTTCCTGAGCTGGCCAAGGAAGCCGCGGCGAAGCTCGTCCCTCGCAACCCGGCCGTGTAGCGCGCTCACGCAATCGGCTGATCAAGAGGAAGCGCCCCGGCTAAGGCAAGTAGCCGGGGCGCATTCTTGCAGGGCAGCGCCCTACAAAGAGGTCTGACCAGTGGGCCATCAGGGGCTCGAACCCTGAACCAATGGATTAAAAGTCCACTGCTCTGCCAATTGAGCTAATGGCCCGCACCGAGCAGCATAGCCCGAGGACGTGCCGCAGCCCGAAGGCATGAGGGATCAAGCTGCCCGACGGGGTGCCCAGGGGCCCGTCGGCGGGCCGGCCGGGACACCCGGTCACCCCCTCAACGCACAGGGCCCGTACGGCACTTGCGTGCGTACGAGCCCTGCGGTCAGCGTGTGTGATCAGCCGTTGCGCTTCCAGCGCGGCTTGTCGTCACGACGGCCGTAGGAGCCGGTCGGGGCGCCACGGTGGTCGTCACGGCGGCCGTACGGACGGTCGCCGCCGGTGCGGTGGCCACCGGCGGACGGACGGCCACCCGAGCGGTCGTCACGGTTGAACGGGCGGTCGCCGCCACCGGAGCGGTAGCCACCGGCGGACGGACGGCCACCGGAACGGTCGTCACGGTTGAACGGGCGGCTCGGACGGTCACCGCGGTCGCGGTTGAAGCCGCCACCGGAGCGGTCGTCACGACGGTCACGGTTGAAGCCACCGCCGGAACGGTCATCGCGACGGTCACGGTTGAAGCCACCGCCGGAACGGTCGTCACGACGGTCACGGTTGAAACCGCCACCCGACCGGTCATCACGACGGTCACGGTTGAAGCCACCGCCGGAACGGTCGTCACGACGGTCACGGTTGAAACCGCCACCCGACCGGTCATCACGACGGTCACGGTTGAAGCCACCGCCGGAACGGTCGTCACGACGGTCACGGTTGAAACCGCCACCCGACCGGTCATCACGACGGTCACGGTTGAAACCGCCACCGGAACGGTCGTCACGACGGTCACGGCGCTCGAAGTTGCCCCGGTCGTCGCGGCGCTCGTCCGACGCGGCGGCCTGGGCCGGCACGGCGGCGGCCTCGGCGACCTCGGCCTGGGCGGTCTCGGCCGCGGCGGCCAGCGCCTCGGCCGGGTCCTCGCCCCGCTCACGGGCGGCGCGGGCGGTCAGCCGGTCGGCCTCCTCGCGCAGCTCGGTGGCGCGGCGCTGCAGACGCTCCAGCTCGCGGGTGACCTCGGCCACCTCGCGCTCGGCCTGCTTGGCGGAGTTGTTGGCACCGTCGGCCTGGACCTCGGTGAGCGAGCGCGCACCGGTGATCCGGGCGACGTCCTCGTCGAAGGCACCGGAGCCGCCGACGATGTGGCGCGAGGCGTCCACGCCCGCGTCCTCCATCAGGCGGAAGATCTGGCGGCGCTGGTGCGGCAGCGACAGCGAGACGACCGTGCCGGACTGGCCGGCGCGGGCGGTACGGCCCGAGCGGTGCAGGTAGTCCTTGTGGTCACCGGCCGGGTCGACGTTCAGGACCAGGTCGATGCCGTCGACGTGGATACCGCGGGCGGCGACGTCGGTGGCGACCAGCGCGTTGACGTAGCCGTCCTTGAAGTCCGCGAGCACCCGGGTGCGGGCGCCCTGCGTCATGCCGCCGTGCAGCGCGTCGGCCTTCACGCCGGACTCGACGAGCTGCTCGGCGATGCGGTCGGCGCCCAGCTGGGTGCGGACGAAGATGATGGTGCGGCCCTTGCGGGCGGCGATGGCGGCGGTGACCGGCGCCTTGTCCTTCGGCTTCACGACCAGGACGTGGTGGGTCATGGTGGTGACGTTGCCCTGGGCGCTGTCGACCTCGTGGGTGACCGGGTTGGTCAGGTAGCGCTTGACCAGGGTGCCGATCTCGTTCTCCATGGTGGCGGAGAAGAGCATCCGCTGGCCGCCGCCGGGGATCTGGTCGAGCAGCTCGGTGACCTCGGGCAGGAAGCCCAGGTCGGACATCTGGTCGGCCTCGTCGAGGACGGCGACCTGGACGTTCTCCAGGGAGCAGGCGCCACGGTTGATGATGTCGCGCAGCCGGCCCGGGGTGGCGACGAGGACGTCGACGCCGCGCTCCAGGGCGTAGATCTGGTTGCCCATGGACGTACCGCCGCAGACGACCTTCATCTTGAGGCCGAGCACGTCGCCGTACGGCTGGAGCGCGTCCGCGACCTGCATCGCGAGCTCACGGGTCGGGGTGAGGATGATCGCGCGGGGCTTCTTCTTCTCGGTGCTGCCGCCGGCGAGCTGGGCCAGGGTCGGCAGACCGAAGGAGAGCGTCTTGCCGGAGCCGGTGCGGCCGCGGCCGAGGATGTCCTTGCCGGCCAGCGCGTCCGGGATGGTCGCGGCCTGGATCGGGAAGGGGGTGGTGACGCCGTTCTGCGCGAGCTTGCGGACGACGCCCTCGGGCAGTCCGAGGTCGGCGAAGGTGACGGTGTCGGTGGCGGCTTCGGCCGCGTCGGTCTCGGGCGCCTCGTCGGCCGCCGTCACCTCGGGAACCGTCTGCTCGTCGAGTGCGGGCATGACGGACTGCTCAGTGGAAATGGACATGCGAAATGCGAAACCTTCCGGAGTCTCGGCACGCGCCCAAACTCCGTGTGTTTCACACGACCGCCTCTATGCGGTCAGCCACGGCAAGGGAGAGAACGCGCCACGCGGCGCGCTTCTGTTCTGGCGCCGGGCAAATGGGATCAAACGATCTACCACCATACGCACTCCGCCCCCCGGATGGCAAATGACCTTCCGGCCCCCGCCGTGCGCCCCCTGAAGCCCCCGCCCCCACAAGGCTACGCGCCCCCACCCGGCGCCCCTTTCGTCCGGCCGCTATGCCCGCCCTCTCCCCCTATGCCCTACGCCCCTCCCTCGTACAGGTCCGACTCCGACGCCTGTGACGAGTGCGACGAGTGTGACGACTGCAACGAGGACACCGGCGCGACGGGGGACGGCCCGGAGGCCTGGGAGCTCGGCGGCGGGGCACTGGGGGGCGGCGGGGTCGGCGCCGCGGTGGGCGTACTGGGCGGGGGCGAGGCCGACGGGGTGACGGGGTGGTCGGGGCGGGACGGCGAGGGCTTCGGGCCCCCAGGCCGGCCGCCGTGACCGTCGGAGCCGCCGTGCGCACCGCCCGACCCCGGCTCGGGGCCCGACGGCTGCACGGGCTGGGACGGCTCACCGGGCTCGGACGGCTCCGGCTTCGCGCTCCCCGACGCCTTCTTGCCCTTGTCGTCGCCGTCGGCCGGGCGACCGGCGCCGTGGTGGCCCATCCGCCGCTGCCCGCCGCCGCGGCCGTCCACGGTCACCCCGCCGGGGCCGGACACCCCGTCCTTCCCGTCGTGCCGCGCGGCGGTGCCGGACGGTCTCGGTTTTTCCGGGTCGCTCACGCTCATACAGCCGGCCAGCGACGCGGCCAGCGCGGAGACGGCCACGGCCGCGGCGACGGCCCGGGAGTGCCGGCGGCGCGTCGGCGGACGTGACGAGGCGGCAGGGGTGGGAGACGGCGACAGGGACGGTGTCGGCGTCAGGGGCGAATGGTGCGAGGGGCTCGGGCGCACGGCGGGACCTCCGGATCCGGAGCGCAGGGACAGCGGCACGGACGCCCTGCCCAACTCCCGCTCCCCACCCGAGGACACGCACGGGGCCCGGCCGATCGCGCCGGTCCCGCCTTCCGGCCGCCCCCGACCCGCGCCGCCGCGTGGGACCAGCCCCCGCGAACCGGCCGGCCGGCGCCGGCCGAGCGGACCCGGCCGAGGGGCTGCCCGCGGCTCAGGGCCTAGCCGTAGCCGAGCGCGTGCAGCCGCGCGTCGTCGATCCCGAAGTGGTGCGCGATCTCATGAACGACCGTCACTTCGGTCTCCGCGACCACGTCCTCGCGCGTGTCGCACATCCGCAGCGTCGGCCCCCGGTAGACGGTGATCCGGTCCGGCAGCACACCCGCGTACCACTCCCCCCGGTCGGTCAGCGGCGTCCCCTCGTACAGCCCGAGCAGCTCGGGGTCCTCGGCCGGGGGCTCGTCCTCGACGAAGACCGCCACGTTGTCCATCAGCCGGGTCAGCTCCGGCGGAATCCGGTCCAACGCCTCGGCGACCAGTTCCTCGAACTCCTCGCGCGTCATTTCCAGCACACCACCATTCTCCGCCACCCGGTCCCCTCCCTGATCGTCGCGGCCCGCCCGCCACTCCGCACCCCAACCGGAAGCCGCCGCTCCCCGCTTAATGGCGCCACGGACGGGCATACGGGACCAATGGCCCGCGCCGCGCGCTCCCGGACACCGAACCCCGACACCCCGCGCCATCCGCTGCACCGGCTGCTCCGCACCTGGCTCGACGGCGTATCCGCACTGCCCGCCGCCGTCCGCCGCGCCTACCGCTCCCGCCGTACGGCCCCCGCTGCCGCCGCCGTCGCGCCGACGCGCTCCTTAGCCCACCCGGCACCCCGCGCCCTGCCCGACACCGCCCCGCGCCGCCCGCTGCGCTCCGCCCTCGGCCTGATATCCGTCACCGTCCTCGGCGCCTGGCTGGGGCTGGTCCTGATCGGCGGGGTCCACGCCCCCGTCGGCCCGATGGACACCAGCATGGCCCTGCGCCCCTCGCTGACCGGCGGCACCAGGATCAATGTCCCGCCCCTCGGCGACCTGGAACTGAGCAGTCACTACGCACCCGTACGGCTCGATGTCGACGTCGACCGGCTGGATCCGGTCCGCTCCCAGCAGCTGGTCGACCACCCCGAGCGGTTCGCCGGCCTGCAGGACGAGGTCACCCACGACGTCACCCGCGGCACCCTGGGGCTGGCGCTGCACTCCTGTGCCGCCGTGGCGTCCGGTGCGGCCGCGCTGGGGCTGGCCGTCTACCGCCGCCCGCGCCGCGCGCTGGCCGCCGGCGGGCTGGCGCTCGCCCTGCTCGCCGCCTCCGCCGGGACCGCGTACGCCACCTGGAACCCCAAGTCCGTACTGGAGCCGCGGTTCTCCGGTCTGCTCTCCTCGGCCCCCTCCGTGGTCGGCAACGCCCGCAACATCGTCAGCGAATTCAACGTCTACCAGAAGGAGTTGGCGCGCCTGGTCACCAATGTGACCAAGCTCTACGACGCCACCTCGACGCTGCCGGTCTACCAGCCCGACCCCACCACCATCCGGGTGCTGCACGTCTCCGACATCCACCTCAACCCCGGCGCCTGGCGGATCATCGCCTCCCTGGTGAAGCAGTACCGGATCAACGTGATCATCGACACCGGCGACACCATGGACCACGGCTCGGCCGCCGAGAACCACTTCCTGGACCCGGTCTCCGCCCTCGGCGCCCCGTACGTCTGGGTGCGCGGCAACCACGACTCGCGCAGCACGCAGAAGTACCTGACCGGCCGCCCCCGCGTCACCGTCCTCGACCACGGCCGGGTGGCCCGGGTCGCCGGCGTACGCATCGCCGGGGTCGGCGACCCGCAGTTCACCCCGGACCGCTCCGTGGTGGCGGCCGGCGATCCCGCCGAGCGCACCGCCGGCGGCCGGCTCGCCGACTCGCTGCGCACCCAGCGGCTGGCCGGCACGCCCGTCGACATCGCGCTGGCCCACAACCCCACCGCGGCGACCGAGGCGGACGGCCTGGCCCCGCTGGCGCTGGCCGGCCACATCCACCACCGCGAGATCACCACGCTCCCCCAGGGCACCCGGCTGATGGTCGAGGGCTCCACGGGCGGCGGCGGGCTGCGCGCGGTGCAGAACAAGAAGCCCGCACCCGTCGAGGCGTCGGTGCTCTATCTGGACCGCACGACGAAACGGCTCCAGGCATGGGACGAGATCACCCTCGGCGGGCTGGGCCTGTCGCGGGCCGAGGTCAGCCGCCACCTCGCCCGCGAGAACCAACCCGGCGCCACGCCCTCGCCGTCCGGCTCCCGTCACCCGACCGGACCGTCGCCCGGCTCGCCGGACGGCCCCGCTCCGCGCCCGGCCAGGAGCCCTTCCGACGGCCCCCGGTAAACCGTTTTGGCGAACGGTCCTCCCATCCCATATGCTTCTCACGTCCCCGACGGCGCCGGTAACGACGCCAAGGTGGCCACCAGCCCTCATCGTCTAGTGGCCCAGGACGCCGCCCTTTCAAGGCGGTAGCACGGGTTCGAATCCCGTTGGGGGCACGCAACATCGTGTGCGAGACTGGTTCACGCCGCTTTCGCACAATGCAAGGTCCTGTGGAGCAGTTTGGAGTGCTCGCCACCCTGTCAAGGTGGAGGCCGCGGGTTCAAATCCCGTCAGGACCGCTGCGGCTGGGTAGCTCAGTTGGTACGAGCGATCGCCTGAAAAGCGATAGGTCGCCGGTTCGACCCCGGCCCCAGCCACACCCATTGGGAGAAGGCCCCGATTCCTGGAATCGGGGCCTTCTTCGTGTGCGGTCGTTGTCGTGTCCGGGCGATGCCGATGACGGGCTCACGCCCGGTCGGTGACCGCATTCACGTCCGGTCGGTGACCGCTGTCCCGGTCGGCGTCCGTTTCCCCGAGGACGCCGTCGCGCTCACTCTTCGGCTGACCGAAAAACAGCCGGGCGCCGCCGCTGACCACCCCCATCGCCGTCAGGCCCACTGCCATCCGCACCAGCCGCCACCAGCCGTCCTCCTCGGCCGGCGGCGCGCCGAAGACCAGCCAGGCGGCAATTCCGAAACCGGCGGCCATCACGGCGATACCCGCCGTCCGTCGTAATCCCTTGTCCATGCCGTCATCGTCACAGATGCGCGAAGGCCGCGTAACTCCTTTTTCCGCCCAGCGTCCCCGCCGCCTCACCCGTCCGCGGCGAGCGCCGGTGCCGTCTCGCGGCCACCCGGGTGGCGGTGCCGCCAGGTCCAGAAGACCGAGCACGAGAGCACCGACCAGCCGGCCAGCACCAGGAAGGGGAAGGCGTGCTGGTGGCCGCCGAAGTAGACGGCGGTGTGCTGGGCGTTGACCGAGCCGCCCGGCGGGAGCCAGCGGCCGACGAGGCCGAGGGCGGAGGGCAGCAGCGGCCAGGAGACCGCGCCGCCCGAGGAGGGGTTGCCCAGCAGCACCATCAGTCCCCAGGTGGGGATCATCGCCCAGCGTCCGATGAGGGCGTTGAACATCGTGAAGACCATGCCGGACGTGAACATCGTCAGCGCCAGGATCAGCCAGGACTCCACGAACGGCAGCCGCAGCGCGCCCAGCCACCAGTCGACCACCGCCGCGATGCAGAAGCCCCCCAGCAGCGCATAGACCGCGGTGCAGACGATCCGTTCGGCCGGCTCCAGGGCGCGCGCGTGCACGCTGAGCTGGATCGCGCCGACGAAGCCGATGATCACCGCGGCCAGCGAGATGTAGAACAGCGCCAGACCGCGCGGATCGCCCTTCTGCAGCGGCTTGATGTCCCGGATCCGGACGTCCACACCGATCACCGTGCCGACCTTCGCGCCCGACTGGGCCAGCAGCTGGGCCACCGTGGCGCCCGACGCGCCGGAGACGTCCAGCTCCACGCCCTTGCCGCGGGCACGCAGGATCGCGAACTCCTGCTGCTCGTCGACGGCCCGCCGGGCCCGGCCGTACGTGGGGTATCCGGTCAGCCGGAGCGAGGCGTTCAGCGCCTTCTCCATCCCCTGGGTGAACGCCTTCACCGGTGGCGTGTCGGGGGAGCCGACCACGGCGGTCGGGATGGAGCGCGGGGTCGGATTGGCCATGGCGTAGGTGTACGAGCCGGCGAACAGGCCGGCCGCGGCGGCGACGATGAGGACCAGCACGACGGCGGGCAGGTAGGGCGACTTCTTGAAGGCCGCCCACTTCTCCGCCACGGTTCCCGGCCGGCCGTGGGCGCCGTGCGGGGCGGGTCCGCCGGGCGCACCGGAGGCGCCCGGCGGGCCGGAATCGCCGCGATGATCAGCCATAGGGACACGCTAAAGCAGCGATGACGGACATACCCGGGCAGAAACCCCGGTGGCGGGCGGCTCCGGCGTCCGTGATCCGGCGGTGCGGGCAAATGGTTCGCCAGTCGATTACGTGAGGTGAGATCCTGGGGGACGTATGTCCAGTCAGCCTGCCTCCGCCCTGCCCGACGGCGCTGCTTCCACCCCGCCCGGCACCCCCGCTCCCACGCTCCCCGCTCTGCTGGAGCGGCTGCCCGAGCTGATGCTGCGCGACCAGCAGCGGCTGGGCCGCCGGCTCGACGGCGCGCGCCGGATCCGCAAACCCGAAGCCCGGGCGGCGGTGCTCGCCGAGATCGCCGGCGGCATCGACGAGGCCGAGCTGCGGGTCGCCCAGCGGCAGGCCGCGGTGCCCGAGATCGGGTATCCGGAAGAGCTGCCGGTCAGCCAGAAGAAGGACGACATCCTCGCCGCGATCCGCGACCACCAGGTCGTGATCGTCGCCGGTGAGACCGGCTCCGGCAAGACCACGCAGATCCCCAAGATCTGTCTGGAGCTCGGGCGCGGCATCCGGGGCCTGATCGGGCACACCCAGCCCCGCCGGATCGCGGCCCGTACGGTCGCCGAGCGGGTGGCCGAGGAGCTGAAGACACCGCTGGGCGAGGCGGTCGGCTGGAAGGTCCGCTTCACGGACCAGGTCGGCGGCGACACCCTCGTCAAGCTGATGACGGACGGCATCCTGCTCGCCGAGATCCAGACGGACCGCGAGCTGCGCCAGTACGACACGATCATCATCGACGAGGCGCACGAGCGCAGCCTCAACATCGACTTCATCCTCGGCTACCTGGCCCAGCTGCTGCCCCGGCGCCCGGACCTGAAGGTCGTGATCACGTCCGCGACCATCGACCCGGAGCGGTTCGCGCGGCACTTCGGTGCCTTCGCCGCCGTGGACGCGACCGAGGGCAAGGGCGCCCCGGATCGTCCGGAAGCCTCCGGCGACGACGAGGCGAAGCCGAGCGCCCCCATCGTGGAGGTCTCCGGCCGTACGTATCCGGTGGAGGTGCGCTACCGCCCGCTGCTGGAGGAGGGCGGCCAGGCCGCGCACAAGCTGGAGGGCGACCGCGACCAGATCACCGCGATCTGCGACGCCGTGGACGAGCTGCAGTCGGAGGGTCCCGGCGACATCCTGGTGTTCCTCTCCGGCGAGCGGGAGATCCGCGACACCGCGGACGCGCTCAACAAGAAGGCCCTCCCGTTCACCGAGGTCCTCCCCCTCTACGCGCGGCTGTCGCACGCCGAGCAGCACCGCGTCTTCCAGCGGCACACGGGCCGGCGGATCGTGCTGGCCACGAACGTCGCCGAGACCTCGCTGACCGTCCCGGGCATCCGGTACGTCATCGACCCGGGCATGGCCCGTATCTCCCGCTACAGCCACCGCACCAAGGTCCAGCGGCTGCCGATCGAGCCGGTCTCGCAGGCCAGCGCCAACCAGCGCAAGGGCCGCTGCGGCCGTACCAGCGACGGCATCTGCATCCGCCTCTACTCCGAGGACGACTTCCTCTCCCGTCCCGAGTTCACGGACGCCGAGATCCTCCGTACGAACCTCGCCTCCGTCATCCTGCAGATGACCGCGGCCGGCCTCGGCGACATCGAGAAGTTCCCCTTCATCGACCCGCCGGACCGCCGCAACATCAAGGACGGCGTCGACCTGCTGAGCGAGCTCGGGGCGCTGGACAGCAAGCAGAAGTCCTCCCAGTCGGGACAGAAGGGGCAGCGGCTGACCCCGCTCGGCCGCAAGCTCTCCCAGCTGCCGGTCGACCCGCGGCTGGCGCGGATGGTGCTGGAGGCCGACCGCAACGGCTGTGTCCGCGAGGTCATGGTCATCGCGGCGGCGCTGTCCATCCAGGACCCGCGCGAGCGGCCCGCCGACAAGCAGCAGCAGGCCGACCAGCAGCACGCCCGCTTCAAGGACGAGACGTCCGACTTCCTCGCCTTCCTCAACCTCTGGCGCTATATCCGCGAACAGCAGAAGGAGCTGTCCTCCTCCGCCTTCCGCCGGATGTGCCGGAGCGAGTTCCTGAACTACCTGCGGATACGTGAGTGGCAGGACATCTACTCCCAGCTGCGGTCGGTCGCCAAGACCATGGGGATTCACCTCAGCGAGGAGGACGCGGCGCCCGACCACATCCACACCTCCCTGCTCTCCGGCCTGCTCTCGCACCTCGGGCTCAAGGACACGGACGCCAAGAACGAATATCTGGGCGCCCGCAGCGCCAAGTTCGCGGTGTTCCCCGGCTCCGCGCTCTTCAAGAAGCCACCGCGCTGGGTGATGTCCGCCGAGCTGGTCGAGACGTCCCGCCTGTGGGCGCGGGTGAACGCGAAGATCGAGCCGGAGTGGATCGAACCGCTCGCCCAGCATCTGGTGAAGCGCACGTACAGCGAGCCGCACTGGGAACAGAAGATGGCCGCGGTGATGGCGTACGAGCGGGTGACGCTCTACGGCGTCCCGATCGTCGCCCAGCGCAAGATCGCCTACGGCCGTATCGACCCGGAGACCTCGCGGGACCTCTTCATCCGCAACGCCCTGGTCGAGGGCGACTGGCGCACGCACCACCAGTTCTTCCACGACAACCGCAAACTCCTCGGCGAGGTCGAGGAGTTGGAGCACCGGGCCCGGCGCCGCGACATCCTCGTGGACGACGAGACGCTCTTCGACTTCTACGACCAGCGCATTCCGGCCGACGTGGTCTCCGGTGCGCATTTCGACGCCTGGTGGAAGAAGCAGCACCGGGAAGAGCCGGAGCTGCTGAACTTCGAGCACTCGATGCTCATCAACGAATCCGCCGAGGCCGTCACCAAGGACGACTACCCGGATTCCTGGCGGCAGGGAAAGCTGAAGTTCAAGGTCACCTACCAGTTCGAGCCGGGCGCGGACGCGGACGGCGTGACCGTCCACATCCCCCTCCAGGTCCTCAACCAGGTCTCCTCCGAGGGCTTCGACTGGCAGATCCCGGGCCTGCGCGAGCAGCTGGTGACCGAGCTGATCCGGTCGCTTCCCAAACCGATCCGCCGTAACTACGTCCCGGCGCCGAACTTCGCGGCCCGCTTCCTGGACACCACCGTCCCGCTGCAGGGCGCCCTGACGACGTCTCTGGCCGCCGGACTGCAGCGGATGGTGGGCGTACCGGTCGAGGCCGCCGACTTCGACCCCGGCAGGGTCCCCGACCACCTCAAGATCACCTTCCGGGTGGTCGACGAGCGCCGCCGCAAGCTCGCCGAGGACAAGGACCTGGAGGCGCTGCGGCTGAAGCTCAAGCCGAAGACCCGGGCGGCCATCTCCAAGGCCTTCGAGCAGGCCGCCGAGCGGCCCGCCGGGGACCGCAAGGACGGCGCGGGCGCCGGGCAGGCACCGGCCGGTCCGGAGCAGCGGACCGGGCTGACCTCCTGGACGATCGGCACGCTGGCGCGCACCTTCGAGACCCGGCGCGGGGGCCAGCCGCTGAAGGCCTACCCGGCGCTGGTCGACGAGGGCAGCAGCGTCGCGGTCCGTCTCTTCGACACCGAGGCCGAGCAGCTCACGGCGATGTGGGCGGGCACCCGACGCCTGATTCTGCTCAACATCCCGTCCAATCCGGCCAAGTTCGCACAGGGGAAACTCAGCAACCAGCAGAAGCTGGCGCTGTCCCGTAATCCGCACGGCTCCATCGCGGCGCTCTTCGAGGACTGTGTGACCGCCGCCGCCGACCGGCTGATCGCGGCCCGGGGCGGTCCGGCGTGGGACGAGGAGTCCTTCCGCAAGCTCTTCGACGCCGTGCGCGCCGACCTGGTGGACGTCACCCTCAGGACCATCCAGCAGGTCCAGGAGGTGCTGGCCGCCTGGCAGGCGTGCGAGCGCCGGCTGAAGGAGACGGCGTTCCCCTCCCTGCTGCCGTCGCTCACGGACATCAAGGAGCAGCTGGCGACGCTGATCAAGCCGGGCTTCGTCACGGCGCACGGCGCCAAGCGGCTGCCGGACCTGATGCGCTATCTGGTGGCCGCCGACCGCCGGCTGCAGCAGCTGCCCACCCACGCCGAGCGGGACCGCACCCGGATGGCGAAGGTGAAGGAGATGCAGGACGAATACGCCTGGCTGCTGGAGCAGTTCCCGCAGGGGCGCCCGGTGCCGGCCGCGGCACTGGAGATCCGCTGGATGATCGAGGAGCTCCGGGTGAGCTACTTCGCGCACGCCCTGGGCACCGCGTACCCGGTCTCCGACAAGCGGATCGTGAAGGCGGTGGACGCCGCGGCGCCCTAGGAACCAGGGCCGCCGGTACCGAGTTCGACCGCACCCCCTGACCTGCTGTAGAGTCTTGCTTCGCAGCCCGCCGCAAGCGGAAAGCGAAACGCAAGGTCCTGTGGAGCAGTTTGGAGTGCTCGCCACCCTGTCAAGGTGGAGGCCGCGGGTTCAAATCCCGTCAGGACCGCATTTCTACGGCCCGCATCCCTCTCGGATGCGGGCCGTACTGCTGTCCGGACCGGACCCCACCGCCGTGCGGCCACCCCCGGACATCGCACGCCTCGTCAGGCCCCGCCCGCACGCCCCGCATCGCGAACCGGCGCCCGCCGCAGTGCCGGCCTCCCGCCCGTCCGGCGGACCGACGGGCACGGCCACTCCCCTTCACCCTCCCCTCCTCTTTCCCCCCTCCCCGCCGACCGGTGAGCGGTCCCGCCGCGGGGCCGCCGCGGGCCCCACCGGAAAGCGGCCCGCACCTCCCTCCGCATCCACCCCCGCCGAATGCGGTGCGTAGCCGGTTTACTGCCCGCCGTATTGACTGCGGCACGTACCGCCGGTACTCACTGAGGAAGGGCATGGGGGCCGGGGAGGTATGCGCAATGACGACTGCGGTACGACACGAGACCAGGGCACTGTTGCGGGCCCATCTGTCGGCGGCCACGGGCTATCGCCATCTGATGCGGCACTGCCCCATCTGCCACCAGCTGCTACGGCTCGCCATGGAGCCGCATACGGCCCGCTCCGGGGGTGCGGCGCCGGCGTCCGCCCCCGCCGCACCGACGGCCGTCCGCGGGCCACAGGCGGCCGAGGACGAAAGTCCCGCAACCGGATGACCAACGGCGCATGCGCCACCACCTGCGCGGTGCCACGCTGTTGGCGTGGCGGAGGGAAGTTCTCTACCGCAGCGGACGTATCGTCTTCAAGCGCCGCGTAGTGTGACGGGTGTCACCGAACAAGTTTGGCGCGATGCGGAACTTACGCACCCCATACAACCGGTCAATTTAATATGTGCAATTGCACTACCTGTGAACGACTCAGTAACGAGCCCTCCGGGTCTGCGCACGAAGACCCCCACAGGACCCGTGAAGGTACCCTGACCGGCGTCCGGGGTGGCGTCGGCGCCGGGGCGACCCGGCCGGCCTGAAGGGCGCTGGAGCGGGCGCACACAAAAAGATCGCGCTGGACCCGGCGGAGTCCAGCGCGATCGATGACGTACCCAGATGGAGCGGGTGTGGGGCCTGTTGGGGCAGGCGCCGCGTCGTATGAAGCTGTGTGGAGCGTGGTGAAGCAGGTCGAGCTAGGGGTGCAAAGCAGGCATTTTCGGGTTGGGGGCCCCGAAAACGACCTGGTTATGCGGTTGTTCAGGCCTCGCTGCGCTGCTGCGGGATACCCGCGAGCAGTGCGCGGACCTCAGCCTCGCGGTAACGCCGATGCCCTCCGAGCGTGCGGATGGACGTGAGCTTGCCTGCCTTGGCCCAGCGGGTCACCGTCTTCGGGTCCACGCGGAACATCGTGGCGACCTCAGCAGGCGTAAGCAGCGGCTCGGCGTCAGGGGTGCGAGCGGTCATGAGCGGCCTCCTCGGGAGAACCGAACCATCACGGTTCTTTCCTCTAAATTCTGCACCTTGACCCACGTTGCCCGAAATGGCGGACGCGGGCCGAGTCGGTTATAGGACGAACGGCTTGTCCTCGGCACTACAACTACACCATCTGTCCAGCCACGTCGGCCAAACCGATGGAATTGCCCTCTCAGGTGTTCAACCTCGGCGGAAGCCGATGGACCGTGCCATAGCGGACAGTCACCCGTCCGTGACGATCAGTCACAACGTGATCAGCCGCCACGAGACCCCTCAAGGAGCGCAATACCGATCTATCCGCCCTTAGTTGGACGGAAGGAGCCCACGTCGGGCTCCTTGTCCTATTTTGGCACGAGGGTATGGCTTGGGAGCAAGACCCGAAGTCAGTGCTTTAGGTCACGCTTGAGGCAATCGCCCGGATCAGGACCTACGTCCCTTCCCGTGCGACCACCGGAAAACGAACGCGGAGATTCCGCTTCATGAATCTTTGCACCACACCGGCGCTCAGCTGGAGAACTGGCGTTCCCGCACCGCTCGCCACCGCTGGGCAAGCTTCTCGTACGCGACCCCGGCCCGCTCACCGTCCCCGTCGCGCAGCGCCGCCAGACCCTCCGCCACCTCGGCGGCGGACCGGTCCTCGGCAAGCTGCTCCTCGGGCACCGCGTGCACCAGCCCTCCGTAGTCCAGCTCCACGAGCGAACGCGGATGGAATTCCTCGAGCCAGCGCCCCACATCTACCAGGCCGTCGATCAGCGGCCCCTCTTCCAGGGCGTCCCGCAGCGTGCGCAGCCCCCGCGCCACCCGCCGCCGCGCCTCCACCATGGGCGTCCGGTAACGCATCACGAGCATCTGGTCACCCTTCGTGTACTCTCGCTCGCCGTCGTCGAACAGCACGAACCAGCGGACCGGGACGTGCCAGGCCGCCCCGCGGATCCAGGGTCTGGCGTCCGGGTTGCGCTCCCGCCACCGCTCGTAGTCGGTGGCCGCCTGCAGGCGCACCACCGGGGGCAGCGCGGCATCCAGCACGGACGCCGGCAACAGCTCCTCCAGCGCCTCCAGGGCCTGCCAGCCGCGCAGCCGGGTGCGCCACGGACAGACGCAGGTCACCTCGTTCAGGACCGCGATGAAGGCGTCCGCGCTCTCGTGCACCGGTACCGGCACGGGCGGGGTCGCCAGCAGATCGGCCAGCGCCCGGCGCTGCTCGTCCTGGGCGGTGGGGGTGTCCTCCCGTTTGGCGTAGCGCGCCCAGTGGGAGCGTTCCGGCTCGGGGAACGCAGCCAGCGGCTCGTAGACCCGTAGATATGCCATGTACGGGACCTTCACCGACGACGCCAGGGCCACGCCCGCTCCTTCAAAGGGGAAGTCCACCGCCGGGAGATCCCGAGAGCCCCCGCCGGCCTGCGATACGACCAGATCGTCCCATGCCCGTCCCCCGGGAGAGGGTGATCCTGGGCACCCGACCGATCAACCGGCCCCGCAGGTCTTACGCTCTTTTCAACCGGCCCTCCCCACCCGAAGGAGGGCATCCCTCGCGACTTATGGGAGTCACCACAGTGACTGACGTACGTCCGGCCCACGCCGGCACCGACGGCGGCGTTCTGCACACCCTGTTCCGATCGGAGCAGGGGGGCCACGAGCAGGTCGTTCTCTGCCAGGACCGTGCCAGCGGCCTCAAGGCCGTGATCGCCATCCACAGCACCGCCCTGGGCCCCGCCCTCGGCGGTACCCGCTTCCACGCCTACGCCTCCGAGGAGGAGGCCGTGCTGGACGCCCTGAACCTCTCGCGCGGCATGTCCTACAAGAACGCCCTCGCCGGGCTGGACCACGGCGGCGGCAAGGCCGTGATCATCGGTGACCCCGACCTGATCAAGACCGAGGAACTCCTGCTCGCCTACGGCCGGTTCGTGGCCTCGGTCGGCGGCCGCTACGTCACCGCCTGCGACGTCGGCACGTACGTCGCCGACATGGACGTCGTCGCCCGTACGAACAAGTGGACCACCGGCCGCTCCCCCCAGAACGGCGGCGCCGGCGACTCCTCCGTCCTGACCGCCTACGGCGTCTTCCAGGGCATGCGCGCTTCGGCCCAGCACGCCTGGGGCGACCCGACGCTGCGCGGCCGCAAGGTGGGCATCGCGGGTGTCGGCAAGGTCGGCCACCTGCTCGTCGAGCACCTCCTCCAGGACGGCGCCGAGGTCGTCATCACGGACGTGCGCGCCGACTCGGTGGCCCGGGTCCGGGCCAAGTACCCGCAGGTCACGGCCGTCGCGGACACCGATGCGCTGATCCGCACCGAGGGCCTGGACGTGTACGCGCCGTGCGCACTGGGCGGTGCGCTGAGCGACGATTCGCTGCCGGTGCTGACCGCGAAGGTGGTGTGCGGCGCGGCCAACAACCAGCTCGCCCACGCCGGCGTCGAGAAGGATCTGTCCGACCGCGGCATCCTCTACGCCCCCGACTACGTCGTGAACGCCGGCGGCGTCATCCAGGTGGCCGACGAGCTGCACGGCTTCGACTTCGACCGCTGCAAGACCAAGGCGGCGAAGATCTTCGACACCACGCTGGCGATATTCGCTCGCGCGAAGGCCGACGGCATTCCGCCCGCCGCGGCCGCCGACCGCCTGGCCGAGCAGCGTATGGCGGAGGCCCGGCGCGCCTGACCCGGGCCCGAAATGCGGCCTTGTCGGCCGGAAAGACAGCCTTGCGCGGCCCGCCACGGGCGGTCGGGGGAGACATCCCTCACCACCCGTCGGCGGGTCGCCGTACGGGACAGGTTAAAATCGCAGTTGACCAGCGGGGACGGGGCACCTTGCCGGTCGTGCCGAGCGGCGGGTGATGCGGGCGACGTACCGTATGGCCGCGGAAGCAGGTACCGTTAAAGCCCTACGGGCCGGTCTCTCTGTCGAGAGTCCGCTCTGATCCATGAACGCGTGTCAAGACTCTGGGGCCATCGAGCCCCGTCATTGAGGGGGTCGACCCATGGGGCGCGGCCGGGCCAAGGCCAAGCAGACAAAGGTCGCCCGCCAGCTGAAGTACAGCAGCGGTGGGACGGATCTCTCACGACTGGCCGACGAGCTGGGTGCATCACCGTCGAACCAGCAGCCTCCGAACGCAGAGCCGTTCGAGGATGACGAGGACGACGACCCGTACGCACGGTACGCAGAGCTGTACAACGACGACGATGAGGACGACGGCGACTCGTCCCAGCAACGTCGTCGCGCTTGACGTTCTGCGCTCGCGGCACCCGCAACAGCATCGCGGACCCGGTCCTGGGCTTTGCCCGGACCGGGTTCTGTGCTGCCCGGATGACCGTGGTGACCGGCGCCGTACCGACGGCTGCCGGAGAGGGTCTCCTCTCCCACGGCCGGCGCGCGGCCATGGGAGAGGTCCGTCCGCTCAGCTCGCGTAGTCACCGGTCAGGGTCACAGCCTCGGCACGGTCGCCGCGGTCGGTGATCTCGCCGCTGACCCAGGCGTCCACACCGCGGTCGGCCAGCGTGGTCAGGGCGGCCTCCACCGACTCCTGCGGAACGACGGCGATCATGCCGACGCCCATGTTCAGGGTCTTCTCCAGCTCCGGGCGCGCGACCGAGCCGGCCGAGCCGACCAGGTCGAAGACCGGGCCCGGCGTCCAGGTGGCACGGTCCACGGTGGCGTGCAGCCCGTCCGGGATCACCCGGGCGAGGTTGTTGGCCAGTCCGCCGCCGGTGATGTGCGAGAAGGCGTGCACCTCGGTCGTACGGGTCAGTGCCAGGCAGTCCAGCGAGTAGATCTTGGTGGGCTCCAGGAGCTCCTCGCCGAGCGTGCGGCCGAACTCCGCGACCTCCCGGTCCAGGGCCATTCCCGCGCGGTCGAACAGCACGTGGCGGACCAGCGAGTACCCGTTCGAGTGAAGCCCGGAGGACGCCATGGCGATCACCGCGTCGCCCGTACGGATACGATCCGCGCCCAGCACCCGGTCCGCCTCGACGACGCCCGTACCGGCGCCGGCGACATCGAACTCGTCCGCGCCCAGCAGCCCCGGGTGTTCCGCGGTCTCGCCGCCGACCAGCGCGCAGCCGGCCAGCACACAGCCCTCGGCGATGCCCTTGACGATCGCGGCGACCCGCTCGGGGTAGACCTTGCCGACGCAGATGTAGTCGGTCATGAACAGCGGTTCGGCGCCGCAGACGACCAGGTCGTCGACGACCATGCCGACGAGGTCGTGGCCGATGCTGTCGTAGACGCCCATCTTGCGGGCGATGTCGACCTTGGTGCCGACGCCGTCGGTCGCCGAGGCCAGCAGCGGACGCTCGTAGCGCTTGAGGGCGGACGCGTCGAAGAGGCCGGCGAAACCGCCCAGGCCGCCGACGACCTCGGGGCGGGTGGCCTTCTTCACCCACTCCTTCATGAGGTCCACGGCGCGGTCGCCGGCTTCGATGTCGACGCCCGCGGCTGCGTAGCTGGCACCGGAGGATTCAGCGGACATGGCTGAGCACTTTCCTGTCGTGTGTTGTACGAGCTCTACGGGCGACGCAGCGCGTCGGCGCCGCCGACCCCGGCGGTGAGCGTCTGGACGCCGTCCACATCGGACTTCGTCCGGCTCGCGGTCTCCGACTCCAGGAGGTGCTTGCCCAGCAGGTCCGGGTCGGGCAGGTCCATCGGGTACTCGCCGTCGAAGCAGGCGCGGCACAGGTTCGGCTTGGCGATCGTGGTCGCCTCGATCATGCCGTCGATGGAGATGTACGCGAGCGAATCGGCGCCCAGCGACTTGCCGATCTCCTCCACGCTCAGCCCGTTGGCGATCAGCTCCGCGCGGGTGGCGAAGTCGATGCCGAAGAAGCACGGCCACTTGATCGGCGGGGACGAGATCCGGATGTGGATTTCGGCAGCACCGGCCTCGCGGAGCATCCGGACCAGGGCACGCTGGGTGTTGCCGCGGACGATCGAGTCGTCGACGACCACCAGGCGCTTGCCGCGGATGACTTCCTTGAGCGGGTTGAGCTTGAGACGGATACCGAGCTGGCGGATGGTCTGCGAGGGCTGGATGAAGGTCCGGCCGACGTAGGAGTTCTTGACCAGGCCGGAGCCGTAGGGGATGCCGCTGGCCTCGGCGTATCCGACGGCGGCGGGCGTGCCGGACTCCGGCGTCGCTATCACCAGGTCGGCGTCGGCCGGCGCCTCGGCGGCCAGCTTGCGGCCCATCTCCACACGGGAGAGGTACACATTGCGGCCGGCGATGTCGGTGTCCGGGCGGGCGAGGTAGACGTACTCGAAGACACAGCCCTTGGGGCGGGCCTCGGCGAAGCGGCTGCTGCGCAGACCGTTCTCGTCGATGGCGACCATCTCGCCGGGCTCGATCTCCCGGATGAAGCTGGCGCCGCAGATGTCGAGGGCTGCGGTCTCGGAGGCCACCACCCAGCCGCGCTCCAGGCGTCCGAGGACCAGCGGGCGGATGCCCTGCGGGTCGCGGGCGGCGTAGAGCGTGTGCTCGTCCATGAAGCAGAGCGAGAAGGCGCCCTGGACCTTCGGCAGGACGCGCGGGGCGGCCTCCTCGACGGTCAGCGGCTTGCCGTCCTCGTCGACCTGGCCGGCCAGCAGGGCCGTCACCAGGTCGGTGTCGTTGGTGGCCGCGACCTGGGTCGCCCGGCCGCCCTCACGGGGCAGCGCGGCGACCAGATCCGCCAGCTCGGCGGTGTTCACCAGGTTGCCGTTGTGGCCGAGCGCGATCGAGCCGTGCGCGGTCGCACGGAACGTCGGCTGGGCGTTCTCCCACACCGAGGCACCGGTGGTGGAGTAGCGGGCATGGCCCACGGCGATATGGCCCTGGAGAGAGCCGAGCGAAGTCTCGTCGAAGACCTGGGAAACCAGGCCCATGTCCTTGAAGACGAGGATCTGGGAGCCGTTGCTCACCGCGATGCCCGCGGACTCCTGTCCACGGTGCTGCAGCGCATACAGCCCGAAATAGGTGAGTTTGGCGACCTCTTCACCCGGAGCCCAGACACCGAAGACGCCGCAAGCGTCCTGGGGGCCCTTCTCACCGGGGAGCAGGTCGTGGCTGAGTCGTCCGTCACCACGTGGCACGGCACCGAGTCTAGGGCAGGTCGCGCATTCATCCGAACCGGGGATGGCCTCGAATCTGGATGAGTGCATGAAAGAAGGGCCGCCGGGGATGACGTGCCCACGCCGCACAAAGGGCAGCTCGCGGCCCCGGCGCACCGCGGATCCCTTGGCTCACCTGGCGTACCGCCGGGAGCGGGGTCCGCGGCGCCGGCCGTGTGGATCTTGCCGCGCGGGGGCGCGTCCCGCTCCGTGTGAGATGCGCGACGCCCCCCGCGGCCGGCGGTCGGTACCGGGCGCCGGGCCGTGGCCCCCCGGACCGTGCGGGACGCCGGGCCCGCACCCGTCAGCTCAGCAGGGGCAGAAAACCGCCGATGTCGGACCGCTCGCCGCTGGCGCTGACGGTCGCCGCGTCCCGTTCCGCGGCCCAGGACGTCCGGCCGGTGGCCAGCCGGATCCAGGTCAGCGGATCGGTCTCGACGACGTTCGGCGGGGTGCCGCGGGTGTGCTTGGGGCCCGCCACGCACTGCACCACGGCGAACGGCGGGATGCGCAGCTCCACCGATCCGCCGGGCGCCCGGTCCGCCAGGGTGTCGGCCAGCAGGCGGGTCGTGGCGGCCAGGGCCTGGCGGTCGAAGGGGATCGTGGCGCCGGTCGCCGCCGCGAGGTCGTCACCGTGCACGACGAGTTCGAGACAACGGGTGACGAGGAAGTCGGCCAGCGGCATCGCCCCGGGCAGGACCGGCACCAGCCGGTCGTCCGGCTCCTGCGCGACGGCCTCGGCGAACTCCGCGGCGGTGCGTTCCAGCAGCTCCACGGGGTCGTGCGCGTCGGCCAGGGCGCGGGTGCGCTCGTCGACGTCGGAGGCGAGCGGCGCGGCCACCGACGACCACTCCAGCAGGGTGGCCTCCGCCCGCGCCGGCACCGGCCGCTCAAGACTGCGCGCCACGCTCCCCACCGCCATGGACAGATGCGCCACCAGCTCGCGCACCGTCCAGTCGCCGAGCCGGGTCGGCAGCGCCAACTGGCCGGGCGCGAGGGCGCGTACGGCCTCCTGGACGTGGGCGAGCTGGGCCGTGACGGCGGTACGGGTCTTCTTCGGGTCGTACCGGCGGGGACGCGGCTTCCGGGTGGCGGGAGGCATGTGCCTCAGCCTACGAGGCACCGCCGACAGTCGCCCGTGGATCGGGGCGACGGACCGCGCGGGCGCCCGACCCGGCCCTTCGCGGGACCCTGCGGACAACTCCGCTCTCCCAGGGGCCGGTTGGGCGCCGCGCGGGGATACGGGGGGGCGGCGGACGCCTGCCGGCGGGGAACCCGGCCGGCCGGGTTCCCCGCCCGCCGATCAGCTCGCCGGTGTCGTCAGCGGCGCCCCGGCCTCGAACAACTCGCCGTTGCGCGGAACGCCGATGCCCTGCCAGGTGAACGGGAGGCCACGGGCGACGACCGGGTCGGCGGCGTCCATGAGCTGGAAGTGGACGTGCGGCTCGCTGCTGTTGCCGGAGTCGCCGCACTGGCCGAGGGTCTCTCCGGCCCGCACCCGGTCGCCCGTACGGACGGTGAGCGAACCGCGGCGGACATGGGCGTAGAGCGCGTGGACGCCGTTGCCCAGGTCGAGGATCACATGGTTGCCGAGCATCAGGCGGGCGCTGCCGAGCGCACGGGCAGGGCCCTCCAGGGCGAGCAGATAGAGGGCCGCGGGCCAGGACGTACGGCTGAGATGGTCGCGCTGACCGTCCCGGGCATGGACGACGGTGGCATCGGCGACGGCGAACAGGGGCGCACCGAAGGCCGGGAAGTCGTCGTTGCGGCGGACCAGGGGCCACCAGCCGAAGGCGGGCCGGGAGCCCGGCTCCGGTTCCGCGACGATGTCGATCGCGTACGTCTGCCCGTAGGCCCGGGTGCCATGGCTGGGGACCTTGTCGGCGGGGCTGTTGAGGGCCTTCCAGCGGCCGGTGACCGGAGCGGCGACCGCTACGGGTTCGGGCTCCGGGCCCGTCGCGCCGTCCCCCTCCGCGCGGGCGGCCCGGCGGTTCACCCCGAATCCGATCAGTATCCAGAGCCCCAGCGGAATCCAGCCCCACACGTACGGAATGTGGACGAAGAAGCTCGCGACGACGATCGCGAGGAAGGCGAGCAGGCAGGCGCGGGCGGCGATCCTGGAGAGCTTGTGCACAGTTGCGGACGTCATTCCGTCTCCCCCGTGAGGTCGGTATGGCCGGGCGTCAGCACCCGGCGGCGGTCAGCATCACCAGCAGCGGTACGACGCGGGCGGCCGGAATGTCGTAGCGGCCGCGGGCGGCCGTCTGCAGCCAGCCGGCCGCGGTCAACTGCCGCAGGTGGTGGTAGATCTGGCCGGTCGTGCCCGTGCCGTCGAGCTCGGTGAGCTCGGCGGCGGTGCAGCGCCCGCCGAGGATCTCGCGCAGCAGCCGCAGCCGCATGGGCTGGCCCAGCGCGGCGAACGATTCGGCGGTGTCCGCCCAGTCGTCGTCCAGCAGGGTGTCGGTGGCCAGGCCGTACTGCCACTCGTAGCGCAGTCCGGTCGGCGTCCGTACGGCGCCGGTGAAGAGCACTCCGCCGTTGTCGGCGCCCAGTTCGGCCCACTGCTCCTTCAGGCCGCGCAGCGCCCACAGCTCGTCGTCCGGCTCCCGCTCCGGTGAGGCCGCCGGCCGGGCGGCGGCCTGTTCCAGCGCGGCCAGCCGGCGCTCCAGCTCGGCCACCCGCTGCTCAAGATCCATAGTAAGAGATTACGTAATTACGTAATCCTTGGCAATGGCTGCCGGCAGGGAAAAACGGCGACGGCCCGTCCCCGTAGTGGGGACGGGCCGTCGGACCGTCAATGAGGGCGCGGCGCGGCGCCCGGGTTCCGTCTCAGGCGAGGAGGCCCGGGATCGTCGCCTCGTGCGCGTCCTTCAGCTCGCTCAGCGGGATGCTGAACTGCCCCTGGACGTCGATCTCGTCGCCGTCGACCACACCGATCCGGGTGGCCGGCAGCCCCCGCGCACCGCACATGTCGGTGAAGCGGAGCTCCTCGCTGCGCGGAACGGCCACGACGGCCCGGCCCGCCGACTCGGAGAAGAGCAGCACGAAGGGGTCCAGCCCGTCGGGAACGACGAGGCGGGCGCCCTTGCCGCCGCGCAGACACGACTCCACCAGGGCCTGGACCAGACCGCCGTCGGAGAGGTCGTGCGCGGCGTCGACCATGCCGTCACGGGAGGCGGAGATCAGCACCTCGGCCAGCAGCCGCTCGCGCTCCAGGTCCACCTTCGGCGGCAGACCGCCGAGGTGCTCGTGCACCACCTGCGACCATGCCGAGCCGCCCAGCTCCTCGCGGGTGTCGCCCAGGAGGTAGATCAGCTGGCCCTCGTCCGCGAAGGCGATCGGGGTGCGGCGGTTCACATCGTCGATGACGCCGAGCACCGCGACCACCGGGGTCGGGTGGATCGCCACCTCACCGGTCTGGTTGTAGAGCGACACATTGCCGCCGGTGACCGGCGTGCCGAGGGTCTGGCAGGCGTCGGCGAGACCACGGGTGGCCTCCGCGAACTGCCACATCACGGCCGGGTCCTCGGGCGAACCGAAGTTCAGGCAGTCGGAGACCGCCAGCGGCTTGGCACCGGAGGCGGCGACGTTGCGGTAGGCCTCGGCCAGCGCCAGCTGCGCGCCCGCGTACGGGTCGAGCTTGGCGTAGCGGCCGTTGCCGTCCGTGGCGAGCGCGACACCGAGGTTGCTGTCCTCGTCGATGCGGACCATGCCGGAGTCCTCCGGCATCGCCAGCACGGTGTTGCCCTGCACGAACCGGTCGTACTGGTCGGTGATCCACGCCTTGGAGGCCTGGTTGGGCGAGGCCACCAGCTTGAGGACCTGGGCGCGCAGCTCGTCCGCGTTCGCCGGGCGGGCCAGCTTGGCGGCGTCGTCGGCCTGGAGGGCGTCCTGCCAGTCGGGGCGCGCGTAGGGGCGCTCGTAGACCGGGCCCTCGTGGGCGACGGTGCGCGGCGGTACGTCCACGATCTGCTCGCCGTGCCAGAAGATCTCCAGCTGCGAGCCGTCCGTCACCTCACCGATGACGGTGGCGATGACGTCCCACTTCTCGCAGATCTCCAGGAAGCGGTCGACCTTGCCGGGCTCGACGATCGCGCACATGCGCTCCTGCGACTCGCTCATGAGGATCTCCTCGGGCGAGAGGGAGGAGTCGCGCAGCGGCACGGTGTCCAGCTCGACGCGCATACCGCCGGAGCCGGCCGAGGCCAGCTCGCTGGTGGCACAGGACAGCCCGGCGCCGCCGAGGTCCTGGATGCCGTCGACCAGGTCTTCCTTGAAGATCTCCAGGGTGCACTCGATGAGCAGCTTCTCCTGGAAGGGGTCGCCGACCTGGACGGCGGGGCGCTTGGTGGGCTTGGTGTCGTCGAAGGTCTCGGACGCCAGGACCGAGACGCCGCCGATGCCGTCGCCGCCGGTGCGGGCGCCGTAGAGGATGACCTTGTTGCCGGCGCCGGACGCCTTGGCGAGGTGGATGTCCTCGTGCTTCATCACGCCGATGCAGCCGGCGTTGACCAGCGGGTTGCCCTGGTAGCAGGCGTCGAAGACGACCTCGCCGCCGATGTTGGGCAGACCCAGGCAGTTGCCGTAACCGCCGATGCCGGCCACGACGCCCGGCAGGACGCGCTTGGTGTCGGGGTGGTCGGCCGCGCCGAACCGCAGCGGGTCGACGACGGCGACGGGGCGGGCGCCCATGGCGAGGATGTCGCGGACGATGCCGCCCACGCCGGTGGCCGCGCCCTGGTAGGGCTCGATGTACGAGGGGTGGTTGTGGGACTCCACCTTGAACGTGACGGCGTAGCCCTGGCCGACGTCGACGACACCGGCGTTCTCGCCGATGCCGACGAGCAGCGCGTCGTTCTCGGGAGCCTTCTCGCCGAACTGCTTCAGATGGACCTTGCTGCTCTTGTAGGAGCAGTGCTCGGACCACATCACCGAATACATGGCGAGTTCGGCGCCGGTGGGACGGCGGCCGAGAATCTCACGAATGCGCTGGTACTCGTCCTGCTTCAGGCCGAGCTCGGCCCACGGCTGGTCGGTGTCCGGCGTCTCGGCCGCGTGCTTGACGGTGTCGAGAGTCATGCTCCGCACCTTTCACTCGCTTCTCCGCCCGCGCGGCGCAGAGGCGCGGCATTCGTCTTCGTCTGCGGCCGGGCGGCCGCCCGTGCGTCGCTCATGCGTTGACCAGCTTCTTCAGGATCGAGGTGAAGAATCCGAGGCCGTCGGTACGGCCCGTACCGATCAGCGGCTCCACGGCGTGCTCGGGGTGCGGCATGAGGCCGACGACATTGCCCGCCTCATTGGTGATGCCGGCGATGTCGCGGAGCGAGCCGTTGGGGTTGCCGTCCAGGTAGCGGAAGGCGACCCGGCCCTCGGCCTCGAGCATGTCGAGCGTGCGCGCGTCGGCGACGTACCGGCCGTCGATGTTCTTCAGCGGAATGCTGATCTCCTGGCCGGACGCGTAGTCCGAGGTCCAGGAGGTCTCCGCGTTCTCCACCCGCAGCTTCTGGTCGCGGCAGATGAAGTGCAGATGGTTGTTGCGCAGCATCGCGCCGGGCAGCAGGTGGGTCTCGGTGAGCACCTGGAAGCCGTTGCAGATACCGAGGACCGGCATACCGGCCCTGGCCTGCTCGATCACGGTCTCCATCACCGGCGAGAACCGGGAAATGGCCCCGGCCCGCAGATAGTCGCCGTAGGAGAAACCGCCGGGCAGCACCACGGCGTCGACCTGCTTGAGGTCCTTGTCGCGGTGCCACAGCGGCACCGGTTCGGCACCGGCCACCCGGACCGCGCGCTGTGTGTCGCGGTCGTCGAGCGTGCCGGGGAAGGTGACGACTCCGATGCGCGAGGTCATGAGTCGACCCGCACGGTGAAGTCTTCGATGACGGTGTTGGCGAGGAAGGTCTCGGCCATCTCTTGGATGCGAGCGAGGGCGGCGTCGTCGACCGGACCCTCCACCTCAAGTTCGAAACGCTTGCCCTGACGGACGTCGGCGATCCCCTCGAAGCCCAGGCGTGGCAGTGCGCGCTGCACCGCCTGCCCCTGCGGGTCGAGGATCTCCGGCTTGAGCATGACGTCGACTACGACGCGTGCCACTGGCACTCCCGGTGGTGTGGTGCGTAAGGCGGTGTCCTCACAGTACCGTGTTCGAAAATCTACGCGCATAGATATGCTGCGGACCCGATCACGGGTCCGGTATCGACGGGAGTGCGGCTCAGGAAAAATTCTCGAAAAGATCCGGGGTCCGGATTGCGGGAAGACACGCTGACGAAATTAACTGGGCTTCACAATGCAATGCCCATCGCTGTACAAATGAAAAAGCATTGATCCCAATCAGCCGGATCCGGAGCATCACCCCATGTCAACAAGGGGTTGCTCCACGAAAGGACCGATATCCGTGGCGCAGCGCGTAGTAGTAACGCTCTCCGATGACATCGACGGAGGAGAAGCCGCAGAGACGGTCGCCTTCGGATTGGACGGGAAGTCGTACGAGATCGACCTCAATCCCGCCAATGCGAAGAAACTGCGCGGCGCCCTCGCTCCGTTCGTCGAGGCCGGCCGCAAGCGGGCCAAGTCCGGCAAGGCCTACCACCGGACCGCGGTGAACCCCGACCCCGCGGCGGTCCGCGCCTGGGCCCGCTCCCACCAGATGGACGTCCCCCCGCGCGGCCGGATCCCCAAGAAGGTCTACGAGGCCTTCAACGCCGCCAACCACTAACCGACTTCAGCGCGTCCCGCGGCCCGGGCGCAGCCGACTTGCACAGCACCCCTACTGATCAGCTAGAGTCTGGAGCACGCCGAGGGGCGAGGCCGAAAGGCCGGACCTCACGGAGTCACGCGGGTGTAGCTCAGTAGTAGAGCGCCCCCTTTCCAAGGGGGAGGCGCAGTGTGCAATCCCTGTCACCCGCTCTGACAGCTCGACCGGTCATTGGATCAGGTACAGTAGCTGTCGCGCCGCTCGGTGAAAGCCGAGTGGATGCCTGCGGACGTAGCTCAGTTGGTAGAGCGCAACCTTGCCAAGGTTGAGGTCGCGAGTTCGAGCCTCGTCGTCCGCTCAGAATGAAGAAGGCCCCGGTCATTGCGACCGGGGCCTTCTTCCTTTACCGGCGATCATGTCGCACCCTCTCCTCCCTTCCTCCCCTTCCCTCGCTCTCTTCTCTTCCGTCCCCTTCCGTCTCTTCCGGCGTGGGCAACTGACATTTGTCATCGGCTGCGATGACAGGTCGCACTGCCCGGAACCGCGATCCGGCGAAACGCTGGACTCATGAACATCGGGGAGAAAACCATCGCGGATGCCGGCCGCGGCGGCGCCGGGGGCGCCGCGTCCGGCATCGGTGTGATCGAAGTCACCGCACTCCGCAGGCGCTACGGCGCGGCCGGGCGGCGTGCGAAGGGGGAGCCGGAGCGGGGACGGCGGAGCCGGGCCGGCACGCGGGAGAGTTATGAGGCCGTGAGCGGTATCGACTTCACCGTCGCCCGGGGCGAGCTGTTCGCACTGCTGGGCACCAATGGCGCGGGCAAGACCTCCACCCTCGAACTGCTGGAGGGTCTGGCCGCGCCCAGCGCCGGGCGGGTCCGGGTCCTCGGCCATGATCCGTTCCGCGAGCGGGGCAGGGTGCGGCCCCGTATCGGCGTCATGCTGCAGGAGGGCGGATTCCCCGCCGAGCTGACACCCGAGGAAACGCTGCGGATGTGGGCGGGGTGCACCACCGGAGCGCGCCCGGTCGAGGAAGCCCTCGGCTCCGTGGGGCTGGACCGGCGCCGGAATGTCCGGGTCAAGCAGTTGTCCGGGGGTGAGCGCCGGCGGCTGGATCTCGCGCTCGCGCTGCTGGGGCGGCCCGAGGTGCTGTTCCTGGACGAGCCGACGACGGGGCTGGACACCGAAGCGCGTCATGTCACCTGGGAGCTGATCCGCGAGCTGCGGGATTCCGGGACCACGATCGTGCTGACCACGCACTATCTCGAAGAGGCCGAGGAGCTGGCGGACCGGCTGGCGATTTTGCACGACGGGCGGATAGCAACGGCGGGGCATGTCGCGGACGTGGTCGCGGCGCATCCTTCGCACCTCTCCTTCGAGCTGCCCGACGGGTTCCATCTCGGCGATCTTCCGCCGCTGGGGGAACTGGGCGTGATCTCCCATGAGACGACCGGCCGCACGGTCCGGCTGAGGACGAACGAACTGCAGCGGGCCGCGACCGGAGTGCTGGTCTGGGCGCAGGACAAGGGGATAACCCTGCGCGGGCTGGACGTCAGATCCGCGTCCCTGGAAGAGGCATTTCTGCACATCGCAAAGGGGCTGGAGAACACATGAGTGCATGTACGAGCCAGGCTGTTGGCTATGAGTCGGAGAAAAGACCCGCGGTAACCCGTTCCCCGGGTCGCCTACTCTCCCTGGGACGGGCCGAGTTGACGCTTCTCGGCCGCAACAGGACCGCGCTGTACACGTCGTTGTTCCTCCCGATTGCCATGGCGTTCGCCATGAAACAAGCGGTCAGTTCGATGAACCTGGCCGGCACGGGGCTGTCGGTCGAAACGGTGCTGTTGCCCGGCACTCTCGGCTGCGTTCTGATCTTTGCCGTCTACTCCACCGTCACCGGCGCCTATGTCGCCCGGCGCGAGGAACTGGTGCTCAAGCGCCTGCGCACCGGAGAACTGCGGGATCTGGAAATACTGACCGGCACCGCGCTCCCCTCGGTGCTGCTGGGGCTGGCCCAGTGCGCGCTCCTCGCCGTTCTCGGCAGTCTGGCGCTGGGTACCGATCTGCCCACCGCGCCGCATCTCCTGATCGTCGGCGTGTTGCTGGGCATGGTCACGGTCGTCGGGCTCGCGGCGGCCACCTCGGCCTTCGCGAAATCGACCGAGGCCGCGCAGCTGACCGTGCTGCCCTTCACGCTGCTGTCGCTGGCCGGGTCCGGAGTGATGGTTCCCCTGGATGTCTTTCCGGAGAACTTCGCCGCCTTCCTCGAAATCCTGCCGCTGTCACCAGCGATGGAGCTGATACGGGACGGCTGGACCGGTGCCGGAGACGTCAAGGAGACGCTGGGGCAGCTGATCACCGGCTTGGCCTGGGCCGGGCTCGCGCTGTTTGCTGTGCAGCGGTGGTTTTGCTGGGAGCCGCGGCGCTGACGACGCAGGCGATCCGACGACGGGGGCGGGCAGCGCATGATCGGGCGGCTGAGGGCGATGTGGCGACGGCGGAGCCAGGTGAGCATGGTCGAGGCCTACTTCCGCTGGAGTCTGTACGCCATCCCCTGGCTTCCCGTGTTCGGCGGGGTGATGCCCGTCATGAGCGTCACGGGCGGCCACGCGTTGCCGGTCACGTTGGCGGTGGTCGCCAGTGGACTGAACGTGGTGCAGGGCGTGCTGGCCGTTCCGTTGCTGAACCGGGCGCTGGACCGCTATCTCACGCTGGGGCCGACACCGCGCGGCCTGCTGCTTCTCTCGGGTGTGCTGACGCTCGCCGCCGAAGGCGCCTTGCTCGCGCTGATCGCCCTCATGGGCATCGGCCACGGCGACAGTGCGGCCACGGTGCCCATCGCGGTCGGGGCCTGCCTCACACCGTTCTTCATGGCGCACTGCCTGGTGGTGTCCAAGCGGAGCTTTCTGGCAGCGCTGGCCGCCGCCACGCTGGGGCTCGTCCTGCTGCTCGGGGCGCTTACGGGCTCCTGGCTGGGAGCGGTGGCCCTGTCATGTCTGCTGGTCTTCGCCGGCGTGTGGAGTTTCGGGATAACGCGGCCCACGGGCTGGCTGCTCGGTGTGGTCCGGAAGCTGGATGCGGCGCGCAGTACCGAGGCACGGCTCGCGGTCGCCGAGGAACGGCTGCGGTTCGGCCGGGATCTGCACGACGTCATGGGCCGCAATCTGGCGGTGATCGCTCTGAAGAGCGAGCTGGCGGTCCAGCTGGCCCGGCGGGAGCGGCCGGAGGCCGTGGAGCAGATGGTGGAGGTGCAGCGGATCGCCCAGGAGTCCCAGCGGGAGGTGCGGGAGGTGGTGCGCGGATACCGGAAGGCCGATCTGCAGGCGGAGTTGGCCGGGGCCCGCTCCATCCTGCGGGCGGCCGGGGTGGACTGCCGTATCGAGGGCGAGGACGAGACGCAGCTGCCGCCGGAGGTGGAGTCGGCGCTCGGCTGGGTCGTACGGGAAGGGACCACGAACGTCCTGCGGCACGCCGCCGAGGTGCGGCACTGTGCGCTGCGGACCCTGATCGATCCGCACCGGTCGGTACTCGTGATGACCATGGAGAACGACGGGGTCACCCACCCGCCGGTCGCCACCGGGACCGGCTCGCCGCCCGGCAGCGGCCTGAAGGGACTGCGGGAGCGGCTGCACCCCTTGGGCGGCACCCTGACGTCGGGCCCGGTTCAGGAGGGTTCCTACCGGCTGACCGTCGAGCTGCCGATGGGGACGGCGACGGGGTAGGCGCAAGGCTGGGGACGGTGCGGCGCGGGGAGGTGGCGCGAGCGGGGATGCGTCCCGGGCGTGGGAGGCGTGGTGGGCGAGAGATGGGGTGGCAGGTGAGTGACGGCGAGCGTGGCGAGGTGATCCGGGTGTTGCTCGCGGACGACGAGCATCTGATCCGCGGGGCGCTGGCGGCGTTGTTGTCGCTGGAGGACGATCTGCTGGTGGTGGCCGAGGCGGCGTCGGGACCGGAGGCGCGGGCGATGGCCCGGGCGCACGGGCCGGACGTGGCGGTGCTGGATCTGCAGATGCCGGGGGCGGACGGTGTGGCGGTGGCCACATCCCTGCGGGCCGAGGTGCCGGGGTGCCGGTCCATGATCGTGACGAGTCATGGCCGGCCGGGGCACCTGAAGCGGGCGCTGGCGGCCGGGGTGCGGGGGTTCGTGCCGAAGACGGTGTCGGCGCAGCGGCTGGCGGAGATCATACGCACGATCCACGCCGGAAACCGTTATGTGGACCAGGAGTTGGCGGCGGATGCGATCAGCGCCGGGGAGTCGCCGCTCTCGGTCCGGGAGGCGGAGGTGCTGGAGTGCGCCGAGGACGGGTCACCGGTCGCGGAGATCGCGGAGCGGGCGTCGCTGTCGCCGGGGACGGTGCGGAACTACCTCTCCTCGGCCACCGCGAAGCTGGGAGCGGAGAACCGTCACGTCGCGGCGCGTCTCGCCCGCGAGCGAGGTTGGCTATAGTGGTGCCCGCACCGCGCGACGGCGACTGGTTTCAGGAGCTGTGCACGGAGCATGCGGACGTAGCTCAGTTGGTAGAGCGCAACCTTGCCAAGGTTGAGGTCGCGAGTTCGAGCCTCGTCGTCCGCTCAGAAGGAGAAGGCCCCGGCCGGCAGTGATGTCGGACGGGGCCTTTTCGTCTGCCCGGCACCTGCTCCCCCGGCCCGGGTACGGACCCGGGCCGGGGGACGAGGTCATGACCAGCTGAGACCCGTGAGGCGCTCGTAGGCCTCCACGTACTTGGCGCGGGTGCTCTCCACGATCTCGTGCGGGAGGGCGGGCGGCGGCAGCGTGCCCGTGCGGTCCCAGTCCGCGGCGGGGGAGGTCAGCCAGTCGCGGACGAACTGCTTGTCGAAGGAGGGCTGGGCGCGGCCCGGCTCCCACAGGTCGGCGGGCCAGAAACGCGAGGAATCGGGCGTCAGCACCTCGTCGGCCAGGGTCAGCTGCTCACCGTCGAAGCCGAACTCGAACTTGGTGTCCGCCAGGATGACGCCGCGCTCACGGGCGATGTCGCGCGCCCGGCCGTAGACGGCGAGGGTCGTCTGCCGGAGCTGGGCGGCCACATCGGCGCCGATCTGGTGGACGACCTCCTCGTAGGAGACGTTCTCGTCGTGGTCGCCGACGGCGGCCTTGGTGGCCGGAGTGAAGATCGGCGCGGGGAGCTCGGAGCCGTCGACGAGGCCTTCGGGGAGGGCCAGGCCGCAGACGGTGCGGGTCTGCCGGTATTCGGCGAGGCCGGAGCCGGTGAGGTAACCGCGGGCCACGCACTCCACGGGGACCATCCGCAGCGACTTGCAGACCAGGGTGCGGCCCGCCCAGTCGGCGGGAGCGCCGTCCGGGACGTCGGTGGAGAGGACATGGTGGGGCGCCAGGTCGGAGAGCTGGTCGAACCACCACAGGGACAGCTGGGTGAGGATGCGGCCCTTTTCGGGGATCTCGGTGGGCAGCACCCAGTCGTAGACGGAGGTGCGGTCGCTGGCCACCATGATCAGATCGCCGGCGGCGTTCTGATAGAGGTCGCGCACCTTGCCGGTGTGCAGGTGGGTGAGCCCGGGAACCTCCACCGGCTCAGGCTTTTCTACAAAACCGGGCACGCTTCCTCCGCGTAGGTTGATCCAGGAGTCGTACCGATTCTCCCCTACCCGGGCCGGTGGTGACGGACGGGGGCCGGGTACGCGGGTGGGGCGGGCGGTTCAGTCGCGTTTGCAGATGCGGTCGAGGAGGTTGGCGGTGGCGCGCTGGACGCGTTCGTCGACATGGCCGGGGCGGTCGAGGGCGGGGGACCAGGCGAAGGTGCCGGAGGCGAAGACCCAGGCGCCGCTGGGGGCGCGGTAGAGCGAGGTCTCCTGATGGCGGCGGACGCCTTCGCTGTCGTCGTACGGGGAGTGGGCGAGCAGGGTGCGGCGGGTGTGCTCGGGGAGGCTGGTGCGCGGGAAGTAGCGGTCGGCCTCGCCGGCGACCAGGCCGGGGAGCTCATCGCCTTCGTGGGCGCCGGTGGCGTCCCACAGCCAGTGGTCACCGTTGCGGACGACCATGGGGGCCGGCTCGGGGACCCGGCCGGCGTACTGGATGCCCATCAGCCGTTGTTCGGCCTCCCCCAACTCCCGCCACAGCGCGGGGCGTCCGGGGCCCTGGCGCTTGCGGCAGTGGAGCAGGGCGTCCGGGCCCGAGGGCGACGGGGAGAGTTCGACCTGCCAGTACATGGTGTTGGCGGAGAGGAAGACGAGGGACGTGCCGTTGTCGCGGGCGCGCTCGACCGTACGGCGCATGGGCACCGACCAGTACTCGTCGTGGCCGGGGAAGACCAGGCCGCGGTAGCGGGACGGGTCGACGCGGCCGGCGTGCAGATCGCGGGCGTCGGCGTAGGCGAGGTCGTAGCCGTAGCGCTCGGCCCAGCGGATGAAGTCGTAGGCATGGCCGACATGGAGGGGCAGTCCCGCGCCGGCGTACGGGCGGTCGAAGGAGACGGTGGTGGCGGCGTCCCCCTCGCCGAGCAGCGCGCCCTCCTCGTCCCACGCGTGGTAGAGGCTGGCGCCGGTGCGGCCGTCCTCCGGGTAGAGGTTGTAGGCCTGCCAGGTGATGTCGGGCAGCAGCAGGAGGAGGTCGGCGGGCTGGTTGTCGCGGACCGTGAAGGGGATGTGGGAACGGTAGCGGCCGTCGGCGGTGGTGAGCACGGCGACATAGGCGCCGAGCTGCCAGAACGTGGGGACCTGGAGGCGCCAGGAGAGCCACCAGTGGTGGCAGGAGGCCGTGCGGTCGGCCGTCAGCGGGGGCGGCTGGACGATGCCGGCCAGACGGGGGCTGTTGGTGATCTTCGAGGCGCCGGCGCCCGCGTAGTGGCCGATGCGGTAGATGTCGATGTTGAACGGCTGGGGCGGGTCCACCGAGACGCGGAAGTCGATGGCCTCGCCGGGGGCCACCGCGCCGGGGCCGGCGAAGCCCTTGATCTGGCGGTGGACGTCATCGGCGGTACGCGGGCCGTTGTGCTTGCTGGGGGCGGGCACCGGCAGATCGCCCTGGGCGACGGCGGGGTCGACGTACCAGGGGATGATGCGGCCGGAGTCGAAGTAGTTCTCGCTGCCGCGCAGCCAGGGCAGCGGGCCCTGCCCGAACGGGTCCGTGACCGCATGGGCCAGTGCGCCCGACTCCCAGCGCCTGATCTGATCCGTCGCCACCTTCCACTCCCCTCCCGCGTCCCCCATCGGTCGTGGCCGATCGGGCCGGTGCTGCGTCCGACCGGGCGAACCCGGCCGGCCATCCCTCAGCACATCACATTACGCACTCACTTCGTCACCCTTCGTCGTGAATTTAGAGGGCCCGACCCCCGAAATGCGAACTGGAAGGGAACATTCAGCCGGTGGTGCGGGAGATCCGGGACGAGGTGCCCGGCTCCCGCCTGGCGGATAAATGCGGCTTTCCGGTCATACCAGCCGAACCGGCTTCTCGGGGCGTACGCCGACCGTCGTCAGCCAGCCGCGGAGCGGCTCCGCATCGCCGTCGTCGACCAAGCTGAGCACCGGGCGGCCGAGGTCGGACCGGCGGGCGCCGTCGACCAGCAGCGCCGGACCGTCGAGCCAGTCCAGGCCGGGGGCGGCACCGGCAGTGTCGACGGCGGCGCAGCAGACCATGGCGGTGACGTGGTCGGCGAGGAGTTCGCGGCCCGTACGGGGCGGCTGCAGCGGGAACAGCGGCAGACCGCCCTCGGAGACCAGGCCGTCGCCCCAGGCCACGCCGATGGCGGCGTCCTGCGCCGAGCCGCCGAGGGCGGCCTGGCGGGCCGCCTCCTCGCGCTCCTCACGCTCGACCTCCGCGCCCAGCCGGGCGGCGACCAGATCGCCCGCCCGCTCGTCCTGGACCAGCCGGTCGATGACGCGGGCCAGCGTCGGACCCGGGGCCGGTGCGGCCGGCGGGTCGTCGCGGCGGTCGGCGGACGACGGCGGACCGCCGGCGGGGCGGTCCGCCGGGTGGGGGCCGGGCGCGGAGCGGGCGTACGAGAGGTGCGGGGCGCAGGCGGGGTCCGGGGCCGCCGGCGCGGGCGGGGCCGCCGGGAGCGCGGTCGCCGGGAGGGTGTCGAGGACGCGGTGGAGGCGGGCGGCCTCCAGGCGCCACTTCCGGTCCACGACCTCCTCCGGATACTGGTTCCAGCCGACCGGCGACCAGTCGGGTCCGGGCTCGGCCGGGCCGCCGTGGAAGAGGCGGGCGGCCAGCAGGGAGGCGGCGCGGTCGATGGCGCCCGGCTCCTCCAGGAGGTCGCAGGCGGGGCGCTCGCCCAGGCGGGAGGCGAAGCCGTCGGCGAGGCGGTCGCGGCGGGAGAGTTCGGTGAGCGCGGAGACCACCCCGGCGTCCAGCCGGGACGGCCAGCGGCCCATCCGCCAGGCGGGCAACGCGACCCGGGTCAGCAGGCGGTCCCAGCCCGCGTAGGCGAGGCCGACCTGCTCCTGGGCGACGATCCGCAGGCCGTAGTCGACGGTCTGGGCGCGCTCGGACGCGGCGGCCGCGACGGCACGCTCCATGATCGTGGCGTGTTCGCGTCCGGCGCGCAGCAGCAGTCGCGCCACCCGGCCGACGAAGCGCAGCGGGAGTGCGCGCAGCGGGCCCCGGGCGCGGGCCGATACGGCGACGGCGGCGTCCAGGCCGCGGATGAAGCGGCGGGCGGCGGCTATGTCGGGGTGGGCGGACGGGCCGGTGCCGGCGACGACGGGGGCCAGCAGGGCGCGCAGCTCGGCGACCCGCATCCACCACAGAAACGGTGAGCCGATGACCAGGACGGGCGCCTCGGGCGCCCGGCGTCCTTCACCGGCTGCCGCTCCCCCGCGGCGCGGCGGGCCGTGGGCGCGGTGCGTACGGTCCTCCAGCCAGCTGTCGCAGTCCGGGGTGAGCGCTATGGCGGAGGGCGCGGGGACCTCGAGGCGGTCGGCGAGGTCGCGGACGAGGCGGTAGAGATCGGGGGCCGACTTCTCGGGGATCGGCACGGACGGGCTGAGCGCGGGTCTGGCCCGCGCGACGACGACGGCGACCAGCGCGGCCAGGAACAGGCTGAGCACCGCGAGGCCGCCGGCGATCCAGCCGGCGAGCCGCCAGCCGGTGCCCGCACCGAGATGGCCGGTCGCCCGGCCGACGAAGAGCACCACCGCCACGGCGGCCGGCAGCAGCGCGACGGCCAGCGCCGTACTGCGGATCCGCAGCACGGCAAGGGCGCGGGCACGCGCCGCCAGGACGCCTGTTTCCGGACTTGCCACGAGCCTGTACACCCCCTGCTGTCCTGCTGGAGCCGGACGGAGAGAACACGGGACGGACGTACGAGAATTGCGCGGTGGGTGGAGCGTGTGGACTCCACCACCACTGTGGCACCGGCCACTGACATCGCAATGCCGGTGAGCCACTTGCCGGACGCCGCCGTGGCAGCCGGGCCGGATTCCGGCCCGGCGACCACAGGACGCTTGCGCGGCACCCTAGTTGGGGGCGTGGGCCCCGTCAGCCGTATACCTGGTGCGGTCACTCGATGGAATGGCTTTGGGGAAAGCCGGGAACCGGTGCCCGGCAGGTGTGGGCCATGAACGCTCCGGCCCGGTCTGCGCCCGGAGGGCCGGGGCATATGTCACCGTATGTGGCATATGCCCCGGGAAAGAGGTCACCGATCGCCGCGTCCGCGCCGAGCGCGTCCGCGCGCCCTGCGCATGCCGTGCCCCGGGCGGCGGGGCACGGCCGGACAGGTGGGACAGGCCGTGAAGGCCGTGGCCGCAGGGGGCTTAGGCGCCCTGCGCCTCCGCCGCGTCGGCCGCGACCTTGGCGGCGATGTCCGTGCGGTGCTGCGAACCGTCCAGGGAGATCCGGCCGACGGCGCGGTAGGCGCGCTCCCGGGCGGTGGTGAGGTCGGAGCCGGTGGCGGTGACGGACAGCACCCGGCCGCCCGCGCTGAGCACCGCGCCGGAGTCGTCGCGCTGGGTACCGGCGTGCAGGACGTACGCCTCGGGGCCGTCCTGGTCCGCGACGTCGGCGAGGCCGTCGATCGGGTCGCCGGTGCGCGGGGTGTCCGGGTAGTTGTGGGAGGCGATGACGACCGTGACCGCCGCGCCGTCGCTCCAGCGCAGCGGCGGAAGGGTCGCGAGGGTGCCGGTGGCCGCGGCGTGCAGCAGACCGGAGAGCGGGGTCTTCAGGCGGGCGAGGACGACCTGGGTCTCCGGGTCGCCGAAGCGCGCGTTGAACTCGATCACGCGCACCCCGCGGGAGGTGATCGCCAGGCCCGCGTAGAGCAGCCCGGAGAACGGGGTGCCGCGGCGGCGCAGCTCGTCGACGGTGGGCTGCAGGACGGTGGCCATGACCTCGTCGACCAGCTCGGGGTCGGCCCAGGGCAGCGGGCTGTACGCGCCCATGCCGCCCGTGTTGGGGCCCTCGTCGCCGTCGTAGGCGCGCTTGAAGTCCTGGGCGGGCTGCAGCGGGACGACGGTCTCGCCGTCGGTGACCGCGAAGAGGGAGACCTCGGGGCCGTCGAGGAACTCCTCGATGACGACCCGGTCGCAGGCCAGCGCGTGGGCGCGGGCGGCCTCGACGTCGTCGGTGACGACGACGCCCTTGCCGGCCGCCAGCCCGTCGTCCTTGACGACGTAGGGCGCGCCGAAGGCGTCCAGGGCCGTGTCGATCTCTTCCCGGGTGGTGCAGACATAGCTGCGGGCCGTGGGGACGGCCGCGGCGGCCATCACGTCCTTGGCGAAGGCCTTGGAGCCCTCCAGCTGGGCGGCCTGGGCCGAGGGGCCGAAGACCGGGATGCCGCGGTCGCGCACGGCGTCCGCGACGCCCGCCACCAGGGGGGCCTCCGGCCCGACGATGACCAGGTCGGCCTGCAGACCGGCGGCGAGTTCGGCGACGGCCGCGCCGTCGAGGGCGTTGACCCCGTGCAATTCGGCCACCTCGGCGATGCCGGCGTTGCCGGGAGCGCAGTGCAGCGCGGTGACGTCGGGGTCGAGGGACAGAGAGCGGCACAGGGCGTGTTCGCGGGCGCCGCCGCCGATGACGAGGACCTTCACGGTGGCAGCCTAGACGAGAGCCCCCGGCGGCCTGACGTCGGCCGGGCCGGGGCGGCAATCGGGCCCGCAGCGGCCGGAAACCGTGCGTCGCCGCGGTGGCAACTCTTTCGGGTGAGATGCCCGGTGGCCTTATATCCGATCCCGCACCACTTCCGGGCGGAAAGAGCGTGATGGTGGGGCCGACGCCAGCCGTTCGGCGGTAGGAAGGGTGCTGTGCGCAACGGCCGTCTCGTACGTCACGCATGCACCGCAGGTATCCGTGGAGAGCGCTGGAGACAGAGAGGGAGTGCACGGGTGAGTCATCCGGAGATGCAGCCCGAGGGGCCCCCTCGGGAGGGCGGCAGCCCCACTCGGGAGAGCGGCAGCCGGGGCCGCGCCCGGAGGGACCTTGCCGGGCGGGTCTTCCCGCTCGGCGACTGGGGTGAGCCGGCGGACCGCCTGGACGCGCTCTATCTCTGGAGCGAGGAGGGCGCCCTGCGCAGCGCCGACTGGTACCTGCGCGGCCGGCTGGCCAAGCGCCGCGGCGCGCGGGCGCTGCGGCTGGGGGCCGCGGCCGGGGTGACGGTGGGCGGGGTGCTCCCGCTGCTGGATCTGGCCGGGATCTGGGAGGGCGGGGCGCCCTGGGGCACCCTGTCGCTGCTGCTGGCGGCGGTGTGCGTGGGCTGCGACCGGTATTTCGGCATGACCGCGGGGTGGATACGGGATCTGGCGACCGCCCAGGCGATCCACCGGCGGCTGGAGGCGTTGCAGTTCGACTGGGCGGTGGAGAGCGTGCGCGAGGTGCTCGGGCCGGCCGAGGGCACGGCGGGCGAGGCGGCGGAGCGCTGTCTGGCCGTGCTGCGGCGGTTCAACGAGGATCTCGGGGAGCTGGTGCGGGCCGAGACGGCCGACTGGATGGCCCAGTTCCGGGCCGATTCACTGCGGTTCGCCGCGAATCACGGGGGCGGTTCTGCGGGTGGGGGCGTGCGCCAGGAAGGCTCGGGGCCGCCGGGCCGGTTTGCGGTGTCGCAGCGGGCTCGGCCGCATATGCCTCGGCAGCGGCCGCCGGAGGGGCCTTCGCGGTGAGATGGTGGCCGTCCGTGCGGGCCGCTTCCCACGGTTTCGGCTTTCCCGCCGTGGTGGCTTCCCGCTTTCCGCGGGTTCGGCTCTCCCGCCAGCGGGTTCGGCTTTCCCGCCGTGGTGGCTTCTCGGCTTCCGCGGGTTCGGCCCTCCCGCCAGCGGGTTCGGCTTTCCCGCCGTGGTGGCTTCTCGGCTTCCGCGGGTTCGGCGTTCCCCCCCCCGTGGCGGCTTCCCGCTTTCCGCGGGTTCGGCGTCCCCCCCCCCGTGGCGGCTTCCCGCGTTGTGCGGGTTCGGCTTTCCCGCCGGCGGATTCGGCTTTCCCGCCGTGGTGGTTTCCCGCCGTTGCGCCTGGCGGCGGGCCGGGTCCGCTGCGCGGGGCTGTGGGTGCGGTGACGGGCCTCCGGGGCAGGGTGTCCGGACTGCTTCGCTTTACGTCCGGACACCCTGCCCCTCCGGCCCGTCCCCTCCCGTGGGTGGGTGGGAAGAGGTGGTGGGTGGGACCGGTGGTGGGTGGGACCGGTCGTGGGTTAGGGGGCTGTGGTGGGGCTAGCTGAAGACGATCATGGAGCCTTGGCCCAGGCTTCGGGTGGCGGCGGCGTGCAGGCCCAGCCATACGTGGCGTTCCCGGGCGAACGGGCTGTCGTCCAGGGGGGCCGCGGCGGACCGTTCCTCCAGGGAGGTGGGGCCGGCCGGGGGTGCGGGGGCGGCCGGGGGATTGGCCGGATCGATACCGAGGGATGGCGCAACCAGTTCGAGGTCCCGGAGCAGGCCGTGCGAGGAGCCCAGCGGGCCGCCGCCCTCCAGCAGTTCGTCGTTGGCGAGCGGGTGCGGGAAGTCGACCGGGACGTAGGCGCCCGCGTGGTCGTAGTGCCACACCAGATGGGACTGCTGCGCGGTGGCCTCGAACATCTCCAGCAACTGCTCGTAGTCGCCGCCCAGTTCGTCGACCGGTGTCACCTCGAGGCCGCACAGTCGCAGCAGGTAGGCGCGGCGCAGGAAGTGCAGGGCGTCGTAGTCGAAGCCGGCGACGGGGGCGACGTCACCGGACAGGCCGGGCATATAGCTGAAGACCGGCACCGGTGACAGGCCCGCTTCCGTCAGGGCCTTGTCGTAGGCGGCGATCTCTTCGGAGAACGGGTTGTCGGGGCTGTGGCACAGCACATCGACGAGGGGTACCAGCCACAGGTCACATGCCACGAGTGAGGGCTCGCTTCCGGTCGGGAACAGGGACACCGGCGCACGTACAGGTACGGGTACGGCCCATTACGGCCGATGGTCGGGACAGCGTAGTGCTAGCCGCGCGTTCCGACGAGAGCGAGGGAGTGCTCGTTGTACTCGGCGATCAGCCGCTGGGCCTCGGCCAGGTCGTGCTGGAGCAGGGCGGCGGCCAGCGCGCTGTGGCCCTGCCACAGATGACCCTTGAGGTCGGCTTCACGGCGCAGCAGCGGCACCGCGAACATCCAGGTCTGGACGCGGATGCGGTCGAGGAAGTCACTGATGTAGGCGTTGTTCACGATGCTGCTCAGCTCGCGCCAGAACCGCAGGTCGTAGCCGATCAGGACGTCCAGGTCGCCGCCCCGCGCGGCCCGTTCGGCCTCGTCGGCCCGGCGCCGGATGGAGATCAGCACCTCGGCGGGGGTGGCGCGCAGGGCCTGGTCGGCGCCGCTGCGGAAGATGCCCTCGATGATCAGGGTGCGGGCCTCGACCATGGCGCGGAAGTCGTCGGCGGTGAAGGCGTGCACCTTGAAGCCCCGGTGCTGTTCGACGTCGAGCAGGCCCTGCGCGCACAGGTCCAGCAGGGCCTCGCGCACCGGGGTGGCGGAGACGCCGTACTGCTCGGCGATCTCCTTCACGGTGAAGGGGTGGCCGGACGGCAGCCGGCCTGCCAGGACCTCGTCGCGCAGGGCGTCGGCGATCTGCTGGCGCAGGGTGCTGCGTCGTATGACTGAGCTGTCTCCGCCGGCGGCCATCGTGTGCGTCTCCTTCGACGTCCCTGACCGCGCAGGTGGGAGCGGCCCCCGCCCACGATAGGCGAGGGCCGTACCGGGACGCCGCCCGAGGTTACCGTCGGTCCGCCGGACGCCACGTCCGTGACCTGCGGTTCCGCTCCCCGGCGGCGTCGCCCGCGAGGGCTCAGACGGTGTGGGCGTCGGCCGCCGACAGCGCCTCGTCGAGGGCGGCGAGGCCCTCCTTGGCCTCGGCCTCGGTGATCGTGCAGGCCGGGACGACATGCGTCCGGTTCATGTTCACGAACGGCCACAGACCGCCGCGCTTGCAGGCCGCGGCGAATTCGGCCATCGGGGCGCCCGCGGCACCGGAGGCGTTGTAGGGGACCAGCGGCTCGCGGGTCTCCTTGTTCTTGACCAGGTCCAGCGCCCAGAAGACGCCCATGCCGCGGACCTCGCCGACGGACGGGTGCCGCTCGGCGATCTCGTGCAGCGCGGGGCCGATGACCCGCTCGCCGATCTCGGCGGCGTTCTCCACGATCCGCTCCTCGGCCATCGCGTTCATGGTGGCGACGGCGGAGGCGCAGGCCAGCGGGTGGCCGGAGTAGGTCAGGCCGCCCGGGTAGGGGCGCTGGTCGAAGGTCGCGGCGATCTCGGCGCTGATCGCGACGCCGCCCAGCGGGACGTAGCCGGAGTTGACGCCCTTGGCGAAGGTCAGCAGGTCGGGCGTGACGCCGAAGTGGTCGGCGGCGAACCATGTGCCCGTACGGCCGAAGCCCGCCATGACCTCGTCCAGGATGAAGACGATGCCGAAGCGGTCGCAGATCTCGCGGACCCCGGCGAGGTAGCCGGCCGGCGGGACCATGATCCCGGCGGTGCCGGGGACGGTCTCCAGGATGATCGCCGCGATCGACTGCGGACCCTCGAAGGCGATGGTCTGCTCCAGGTGCGCGAGGGCGCGCTCGCACTCCTGCTCCTCCGTCTCGGCGTGGAAGGCCGAGCGGTAGAGGAACGGGCCCCAGAAGTGGACGACGCCGGCCGAGGCGGTGTCGGAGGGCCAGCGCCGCGGGTCGCCGGTCAGGTTGATCGCGGTGGCGGTGGCACCGTGGTACGAGCGGTAGGCGGAGAGCACCTTGGCGCGGCCGGTGTGCAGCCGGGCCATCCGGACGGCGTTCTCCACGGCCTCCGCGCCGCCGTTGGTGAAGAAGATCTTGTCGAGGTCGCCGGGGGTGCGCTCGGCGACCAGCCGGGCGGCCTCGGACCGTACGTCCACGGCGAATCCGGGCGCGATGGTGCACAGCTTGGCGGCCTGCTCCTGGATCGCCGCGACGACCTTGGGGTGCTGGTGGCCGATGTTGGTGTTGACCAGCTGCGAGGAGAAGTCGAGGTAGCGATTGCCGTCGTAGTCCCAGAAGTACGCGCCTTCGGCGCCGGCGATCGGCAGCGGGTCGATCAGGCCCTGCGCGGACCAGGAGTGGAAGACGTGCGCGCGGTCGGCGGCCTTGACGGCCCGCCCGTCGCCCACCCCCACCCTTCCCTGGAAGCGCTTCGCGCTGCTGTTTTCGCCGGCAGCAGGGTCGGCGGCGGAGGCGGAGGGCGTCGTGGTCACGGTCAGTACCTCGGATCGAGTCGCTCGGGTCCGCCGGGGGATCGGCGCGGCGAACGCCCTCAGCGTAGGGATCACGGCCCGTCCGACGGTACCGACACTGTGTGTGAGTCCACCCACGGCTCACGGACATACTGTCAAGAATCTCGGCCCGCCCGGCCGGTCGCCGCGGCACCGCGCGCCCCTCAGGCGGCCGCCGGGAAGGCCGTCCGTACCGCCGGCCGCCACCGACCGGCGGCGAGGTCCGGGCGCAGCGCCGACAGCCCGCCGCAGTACCGGCTGAAGGCGGCGGCGTGGACGCCGTGGCCGCGCAGCAGCCGGTCGGCCTCGGTCGGGCGGCCGGTGCTCCGGGTCTCGACGAGGACCAGCCCGCCGTCGGCGCGTACCGTGCGGCCGGACGCCAGGTCCCGGCAGAACAGCGCCGCGTCACAGGTGATGCGCTGGCCGTCCGCCACGAGGGTGGCGCGGGTGTAGTCGGTCTCCAGGGAGCGGTCCAGGTCGGTGGGGGCCGCGATGCCGTAGGTGCGGTCCAGTACGGCGGTGAGGAAGCCGCGCGGGGCCGGGCCGAGGGCCGGGGCGCCCGGCAGCAGCGGCCGGCGATGCTTGACCGTTTCGCCGCGCCGTCCCTGGAGCTTGATCTCGAACTGCCGCTCCCCGGTGTCCTCGTAGAGCCGCTCGCGGACCTTGTAGCGCAACGGCCGGCCGAGGCGGTGGTCGTGGAAGGACCGCAGGTCGGGGGTGTCGTAGTGGACGGAGCGATAGCGGAACCAGCGGCGTCCGTTGATGCACAGCGCCGCGAACGGGCCGTCCGGCCTGCGGCGGTCGGTGAGTTCGGCCGCGACGGCGGCGAAGACCTCGACCGGGACGAGGTAGCGGCGGTCGAACCGGGCGAGGAGGTCGGCCCGTGCCTGGACGTCGGCGAGCGGCACGGGGCGCGCGGCCATGGCGGCACGGGCGATGGCTCGTACGGCGGGGATCACACGGTCTCCTTGGCGGTCGGGTGGGGCCGCGACGTGCGGGCGGGCACGTGCGGGGCGGGGCCGGGGAGCGCTGTTCCGTCGGGGTGGAGGCCGGTGTCGCCGGTGGTCGGGGCCGGTGTCGCTGGGGTCGGGGACGTCGGGGCGGGCGCGGCGGGCGCGGCGGGCGAGGAGGTACGCGTACGACGTGCGTCGCCCGTGGAAAGTTCCGGGAGGCGGAAAGAGACATCCGGCAGCGTCGGATCCCGGCCACCGCCGGGCGGTGCGCGGCCCGGGGGCGAGGGACAGCAGCATGGGCGGAGACCGCCAACTACGGGGCTATGACGGGCCCGCAGCCTGCCGGGGGCCGGGGCGCCCTCGCTATTCTCGACGCGGAGGAGGGGGTGTGGGCAGGCCGTGTGCACAGACGCCGCCCACTCGCCGCAGGGCGGATTCGGGGGGAAGGGTCGGCGGAACGTGGAACAGCCAAGACATCCGGAGCGACAGGGGCGGCAGGGGCGGCCGGTGCGTGCGGAAGGGCCCGCGGGGCTGATGCCGCTGGAGGCGCAGGACCCGCCGCGGATCGGGGACTACCGCCTGATCGGGCGGCTCGGCGAGGGCGGCATGGGGCGGGTGTTCCTGGCCCGTTCGGACCGCGGACGTACGGTCGCGGTCAAGCTGGTGCGTGCGGAGCTGGCCGGTGAGGAGGAGTTCCGGGCGCGCTTCCGGCGGGAGGTGCGGGCCGCCCAGCAGGTCGGCGGGGAGTGGACGGCGCCCGTCCTGGACGCGGACACCGAGGCCGACACGCCCTGGCTCGCCACGGGCTACATCGCGGGCCCTTCCCTGCAGCAGGTCGTCGGCCGCAGCGGCACCCCGCTGCCCGAGCGGACGGTACTGATCCTGGCCGCCGGACTGGCCCGAGCGCTGGGGTCGATCCATGCGGCCGGAATCATCCACCGCGACCTCAAACCGTCCAACGTGCTGCTCACCATCGACGGGCCGCGGGTCATCGACTTCGGGATCGCGCGGGCCCTGGAGGCGGCGCCCGGCAACGGTGTGACGCGTACGAAGGGGGCGATCGGCTCGCCGGGCTTCATGGCGCCGGAGCAGGTGCGCGGCGCGCCGCTCACCCCGGCCTGCGACGTCTTCTGCCTCGGTTCCGTACTGGCGTACGCGGCGACCGGGCGGCAGCCGTTCGGGACGGTCGACAGCGTCGTGCACGCGGTGATGTTCCGCATCGCCCAGGAGGAGCCCGATCTTTCCGCGGTGCCCGAGGGACTGCGGGCGCTGATCGCCGGATGCCTGGCCAAGGACCCCGAACAGCGGCCCACGCCCGAGCAGTTGGTGGCGCAGGCGGAGGGCGGCAGCGGTGACGGGCCGGGTGCGGACGACGAGCCATGGCTGCCGGGGGCGTTGACCGCGCGGCTGGGGCGGCACGCCGTGGAACTGCTGGAGGCGGAGCACCCCCAGGGCGGGGGCGCCGCCCACGGGCGGGCGGACGCGCCGTCGGCCGCCGGTGCCGAGGACTCCGGGCCGCCCCTCGCCGTCGCGCCCACGCACGTCGTGGGCCGCACCTCGGCGCCCGCCGCCCCGGCACCCCGCCGTGACGCGGCATCGGGTCCCGACCCGGCCCGTACGCCGCCGCGCCGCCGTGGTGCCGGTGCCGCCCTGCTCACCGCGGCCGCGCTGGCCCTCGCCGGGACCGGTGCGGTCACCGCGTACGCGCTGATGAGCGGGGACGGCGGCGGCCTGCGGTCGACGGACGCCGCGGTCGGTGGCGAAGGCGGCACCCGGACGCAGGGCGGGGCGCGGCCCACGGCGAACGGCGGGCTGCCCGCGAGCTACCTGGGCACGTGGGAGACGACGCTGGTTCACTCCCCCGACGAGGTCCGGCGCTTCACCCTCACACAGGGCAAGGCCGGTGACATCGTGCTGACGATGACGGCGACCGGGGCGACCTACCGCTGCGAGTTCGCCGCCGCCCTGGCCCATGCGGGGCCCCCGGTCCGCCTCGGCCCCTCCACCGTGGTCTCCGGGCAGACCGACAGCTGCAGTCCGGGCTCGCCGAGCACGCTGGAGATGGTGCACGGCAAGCTGCGCCGCATCTTCGACGACGGGAAGGCGCTGTCGTACCGCAAGCTGCCGCACGGCAAGAGGAGCTGACGGTCCGGGGAACGGGCCCGGGGAGCCGGCGGTCCGGGAACGGACGGCTCGGGAAGCCGTGGATCCGGGGAGCGCCCGACCGCTCCCCGCGCGCCCCGGCGCGCCTCTCGTCCCCCGCGGGGAATCGATTGTTCCCCCGTCGTGACGATCTCTCGGCCATGGCGCGATCCGCGGCCGCCTACGCTCGGAGGACGCCTGCTGCCGGAACGCGCCTCAGGCACGGAACGAGACGGGGGAGGGCGCACGGATGGACGGCCTGCGGGAGCTGACGGCCGACGATCCGCAGTGGATCGGGGACTACCGGCTGCTCAGCCGTCTCGGCAGCGGCGGGATGGGGCGGGTCTACCTCGCCCGTTCGGAGGGCGGCAGGACCGTCGCCGTGAAGCTGGTGAAGGCCGAGCTGGCCGCCGAGGAGGAGTTCCGGAGCCGCTTCCGGGCCGAGGTCGCGGCCGCGCGGCGGGTCGGCGGGCGCTGGACCGCCCCGGTACTGGACGCCGACACCGAGGCCGCGGTCCCGTGGGTCGCCACCGGATACATCGCGGGCCCCACCCTGAGCGAGGTCGTCGGCGGCACGTACGGCCCCATCCGGAGACCGGGCCCGCTGCCGGAGTACGCGCTGCGGCGGCTGGCGTACGGGCTGTCCTGCGCGCTGCGCGACATCCACGGCGTCGGCCTGGTGCACCGCGACCTCAAACCGTCCAATGTGCTGGTCACCATCGACGGGCCCCGGGTCATCGACTTCGGCATCGCGCGGGCCCTGGACGCGGTCGGGGAGCAGACCCGGACCGGCACGGTGCTCGGCTCGCCCAGCTTCATGTCGCCCGAACAGGTCCAGGGGCACCGCGTCGGCCCGCCCAGCGACGTCTTCTGCGTGGGGTCGGTGCTGGCGTACGCGGCGACCGGGCGGCAGCCGTTCGGCAACCCCGACTCGGGCTTCCACGCGGTGATGTTCAAGATCGCCCAGGAGGAGCCCGAGCTGACCGGGGCGCCGGACGGCATCCGCGGCCTGATCCAGGACTGCCTGGCCAAGGACCCGGCCGCGCGGCCCACCCCCGGGGAGATCGCCGACCGCATGGGGCCGGTGCCCGGCGGCTCCTCGGCCGACCCCTGGCTGCCGGCGGAGCTGATCGCGCGCCTGGGACAGCACGCCGTACGCCTCCTGGACACCGACACCCCGCCCGGCGGCCAGCCGCCGACGCTCACGTCCACCAGGGTCGCGCCCGCTCCGGCACCCACGACCCCGGCCGGGGCGGCACCGTCCCGCCGCCGCCCCCGCTGGCTCCCCCTCCTCGCCACCGCCGTCGTCGCGGCCGCCGCCACCACCGTCGCGGTCCCGCTGCTGAGCGGCGGAGCGGACGCCGAAGAGAGCCCGTCCGACATCCCCGCCCGCTATCTGGGCACCTGGTCGGGCCCGGTGCTGCGGGACGGGGAGCCCACCGGGGGGCAGCGGCGATTCGTGATCACCAACGGCAAGGTCGGCGAGGTCGTCGCCAACAGCACCAGCCTCGGCACGACCTACGAGTGCCGCAGCGACGGCAAGCTGGTGTCGGTCACGACGCACGACGGGCATCAGGCGCTCCGGCTGGACACCACGGTCGTACGGTCGGTGCCCGAGGGCCGCTGTGCCGCGCTGGGCGAGCACACCCTCGAAGCCGGCGACGGCGGCACCCTGACCTGGGCGGCGGCCGGCCGCACCGCGACGCTGCACCGCATCGGCCCGGCCGAGGAGTCCGTCCCCGACGGCTACCTCGGCACCTGGCAGCGGCCGAACGCCGACGGCTACGGCAGCGAGCGGCTCACCCTCAAGCGGGCCCCGGCGGGCAGCACGGTGCTCACCACCGTCGTCGTGGGCCGCGGCGGCCGCTGCACGGCGCATGCCGACCTCTACGCCGCGGAGGGCGGCAAGCTGACCGTCGGCCCCTCCGTCGTGGACCGGCCCGCCCCCGGCTGCGCCCCGGGCAGCACCTCCGTCCTCCGCCTGAACGGCGACGGCACCCTGCGCCACGAGTTCCTGGGCGACGACGAACAGCCGCGCACCTACTCCAGGGCAGAGTAGCTGCGCGGCTGCGGTGCGGTTCTGGGAACGCGGGGTCCTACGACAGGAACGAGTTGATCTCGATCGTCTCGTCGCGGCCGGGGCCGACGCCGATCGCGGAGATCGGGGCGCCGGACATCTCCTCCAGCGCCTTGACGTACGCCTGGGCGTTCTTCGGCAGGTCGGAGAAGGACTTCGCCTTGGTGATGTCCTCGGACCAGCCCGGCAGCGTCTCGTAGACCGGCTTCGCGTGGTGGAAGTCGGACTGGCTGTAGGGCAGCTCCTCGACGCGCTTGCCGTCGATCTCGTAGGCCACGCAGACCGGGATCTGCTCCCAGCCGGTGAGCACGTCGAGCTTGGTGAGGAAGAAGTCCGTCAGGCCGTTGACGCGGGTGGCGTAGCGGGCGATGACGGCGTCGAACCAGCCGCAGCGGCGGTCGCGGCCGGTGGTGACACCGCGCTCGCCCCCGATCCGGCGCAGCGCCTCGCCGTCCTCGTCGAACAGCTCGGTCGGGAACGGACCGGCGCCGACGCGCGTCGTATAGGCCTTGAGGATGCCGATGACGCGGTTGATCTTCGTGGGGCCGACGCCGGCGCCCGTGCAGGCGCCGCCCGCGGTCGGGTTCGAGGACGTGACGAAGGGGTACGTGCCGTGGTCGATGTCCAGCAGCGTGCCCTGGCCGCCCTCGAAGAGGACCACCTTGTCGTCGTCGAGCGCCTTGTTGAGGATCAGGGTGGTGTCGGCGACATAGCCCTTGATCTTGTCCGCGTAGCCCAGCAGCTCCTCGACGACCTGGCCGGCCTCGATGGCGCGGCGGTTGTAGAGCTTGGTCAGCAGCTGGTTCTTGACCTCGAGGGCCGCCTCGACCTTCTGGATGAGGATCGACTCGTCGTAGAGGTCCTGCACCCGGATGCCGACGCGGTTGATCTTGTCGGCGTAGGTCGGGCCGATGCCGCGGCCGGTGGTGCCGATCTTCCGCTTGCCGAGGAACCGTTCCGTCACCTTGTCGACGGTGATGTTGTACGGCGTGATCAGGTGCGCGTTACCGCTGAGCAGCAGCTTGGACGTGTCGACGCCGCGCTCGTTGAGTCCGCTCAGCTCGGAGAGCAGGACCGCCGGGTCGACCACGACACCGTTGCCGATGACCGGGGTGCACCCCGGCGAGAGGATTCCGGAAGGGAGAAGGTGCAGCGCGTACTTCTGGTCGCCGACGACGACCGTGTGGCCGGCGTTGTTGCCGCCCTGGTAGCGCACCACATAGTCAACGGACCCACCGAGCAGATCGGTGGCCTTTCCCTTGCCCTCATCACCCCACTGAGCACCGAGCAGCACAAGTGCGGGCACAGGCGTACACCCCTTCCGGGCGGGGCATGTCCAACGTGCGTGGATGGCGACAACGTGCGTGTTCACGCATACGTCATCGCCAGAGCCGTCGGACCGGTGCCCCGGAATAGACGAAGCCCCTGGCGCAATAGCGCAAGGGGCTCTTGCACCGAGATGCTACCTGAGGAAGGACCGAGGTGTCGGCGCAGCCTTCTGGGCACTCTCCCGTGGACTCCGTTCGGGGGCACCCCCTGCTCGTGGTCATCGACCCGGTCGCCCGCAGTACGGACGGCGAGTCCGTGCGGATCGCGAAGGATGTCCTGTGCGCGGGCGCGGGGGCGAAGATCTGCCTCCCGGACGGGCCGGAGGAATTCGCACGGATCCTGGCCCGGCGCGGCCACCGGCGGCCGGTGGTGATCGGTGACGACCGGGCGCTGCTGCGGGTGGTGGGCCTGCTGCACAAGGAACGCGAGCTGGCCGCGGTGCCGCTGTCGATGGTGCCGGTCGGCGCCCCGTCCGCCGTGGCGCTGAGCCGCACCCTGGGCATCCCGACGGACACGGTGGCCGCGGCGCGCGCGGTCCTGGACGGCGGTGAGCGCCCGAGGGACCTGCTCACGGACGACAGCGACGGCATCGTGCTCGGCGGGCTGCGGATCCCCTGCGGCGGCGCGGCGACCCGGCAGGGCCAGGGGGTGTACGTCCCGGCGACGGCTCCCGCGGCGGCGCCTCCCCCGCTGGACGCCGTGGAGGGGCGGGACGGCCCGGCGGGCGGCCTCGACGGGCACCGGCCGTGGTGGCAGCCGGCCGCGCGGACCGCCCGTACGGCACTGGCGCTGCTGGCCGCGCCCGCCGCCGGGCTGGGCGGTCGGCGCGCCCGGGTGCCGGGGCAGCGGCTGCGGATCGAGGCGGACGGGGTGCTGCTGGCGGATCTGGACCGGCCGGTGCGCGGGGTGTCGGTGGTGCCCGGCGGGCGGCCCGGGGCGGACGGGCCGCGGCCCGGGGCCGGTGACGGCGGGGCGCTGGCCGAGGTCGTGGTGCACTGGCCGGGCGGGGGACGGCCGGTGCGGACCCGGGCACGGGCGGTGACGGTGTCCGGCGCGGACTTCCACTACCGGGCGGACGCGGTGGTCGGCGGGCCGGTCAGGACCCGTACCTGGACCCTGCAGCCGGGGGCCTGGCGGCTCCAGCTGCCGCGGGGGTGAGGGCCGGCGGGCGCCTCAGCGGCCGGCGGCGTCGAACTCGGCCCGCATCTGGTCGCGGTGCTCGCGCCAGCGCTGCAGCAGCCCGGCGAGTTCCGTCTGCAGGAACTCGAAGAAGACGAGCGTCTCGCCCATCCTGCGGCCCGCCGGGGAGTCCTCGCCGAGGCTCTCGACGCCCTCGCGCAGGGTGCCCTCCCAGCGGGTGAGGACGTTGTCCCGGCGCGCAAGGGCCTCGTACCACTGGTCGCTGTGCACGCGGTAGCGGTCGCGGCGGGAGCCCGGCTCGCGCTCCCGGCTGACCATGTCGACCTGGGAGAGGTAGCGGATCGCGCCGGAGACCGCGGCGGGGCTGACCTGGAGGCGCTCGCCGAGCTCGGCGGAGGTCAGCACGCCGGAGTCGGAGGCCAGCAGACAGGCGAAGACACGGGCGGACATCCGCTGCATCCCGGCGTCGACGAGCTGCGCGGCGAACCGTTCGACGAACTGCGAGACCGCCTCGTCGTCGCGCGTTCCCTCGCGCGTGCCCCGGGGCGTCTTCGTGGTCCGGCCCGCGGTCCGTTGTTGCTGCTCGCTCATGTCCGCATCATCTCCCCTGATCAGAGCCACCCACCTCAACTTTATACGCTTTCTTATCTTCACAAATTTGTGAAACTAGCGTAGCTTCCACATCATGACCACGGCAATCCTTCCCGCTCCCGCCATCCGGGTCGCCTCCCTCCACAAGTCCTTCGGCCGCACCCACGCGCTGGACGGCCTCGATCTGCGGGTCGAGGCCGGTGAGGTGCACGGCTTCCTCGGGCCCAACGGCGCCGGGAAGTCCACGACGATCCGCGTCCTGCTCGGTCTGCTGCGCGCCGACGGCGGCACGACCCGGCTCCTGGGCAAGGACCCCTGGCAGGACGCGGTCGAACTGCACCGCCGTCTCGCCTACGTCCCCGGCGACGTGACGCTGTGGCGCAACCTCTCCGGCGGCGAGGTCATCGACCTCTTCGGGCGGCTGCGCGGAGGGCTCGACACCGCGCGCCGGGCCGAGCTCCTGGAGCGGTTCGAACTCGACCCCACCAAGAAGGGGCGGACGTACTCCAAGGGAAACCGCCAGAAGGTCGCCCTGGTCGCCGCCTTCGCCTCCGACGTCGATCTGCTCATCCTCGACGAGCCGACCTCCGGGCTGGACCCGCTGATGGAGGAGGTCTTCCAGAGCTGTGTCGCCGAGGCGCGCGACCGCGGCCGTACGGTGCTGCTCTCCAGCCATGTGCTGTCGGAGGTCGAGGCGCTCTGCGACCGGATCAGCATCATCCGCAAGGGGCGGACCGTCGAATCCGGCTCGCTGGGAGAGCTGCGGCATCTGACCCGCACCTCGGTCGTCGCCGAACTCGCGGGCCCACCCGACGGGTTGGCCGCGCTCCCCGGCGTCCACGGCCTGTCCGCCCAGCCGATCCGGGGGAGCCGGGGCCACCGCGTCGAGCTCCAGGCCGACACCGACACGCTCGACGCCGTACTGCGCGTGCTCGGCGCCGCCGGCATCCGCAGCCTCACCAGCACGCCGCCCACCCTGGAAGAGCTCTTCCTGCGCCACTACCAGGACGACGCCCGTGGCGCAGCGGCGGTCGCGCGATGACCGCCCTGGCCGCCCCCCTCCCCGCACCCGCCGCCCGCTCCCGTCATCTGGCGGGCACCGGCGCCCTGGTGCGCCTCGCCCTGCGCCGCGACCGGGTGATGATCCCGGCCTGGGTGCTGACCCTCGGGCTGGTCGTCGCCGCCATGGGCGCGTCCTTCGACGCGGTCTACGGCACCGCCGCCGAGCGCGCCCGGCTGGCCGTCTCGATGAACGGCAACGGCTCGATGCGCGCGCTGTACGGGCCGGTCCTCAGCGACTCCCTCGGCGGCCTGGTCGCCTGGCGGATGGCCGGTTTCGGCGCCGTCCTCGCCGCGGTGATGAGCCTGCTGATCGTCGTCCGGCACACCCGCGAAGAGGAGGAGACGGGCCGTCAGGAGCTGCTCTCCGCCGCCATGGTCGGCCGCCGGGCGCCGCTGACCGCGGCCCTGCTGACGGCCCTGACCGCCAACGCCGCACTCGCCGTGCTGATCGCGGGCGGCCTGACCGCCTCCGGCCTGCCGGGCGCCGGCTCCCTCGCGCTCGGCACCGCCATCGGCGGCACCGGCCTGGTCTTCGCCGGACTGGCCGCCGTCGCCGCCCAGTTGACCGAGAGCGCACGGCTGGCCAAGGGCCTGACCGGCGCGGTCCTCGGCCTCGCCTTCGCCCTGCGCGCCGCGGGCGACGCCCAGGGCCCGGGGGCGACGTCCCCGCTCACCCGGGTCTCGCCGATCGGCTGGGCGGAGAACCTCCGGCCGTACGCCGGCGAGCGCTGGTGGACCGCCCTGCTCTTCCTGGCGGCGGCCGCCCTGGCCGTCGGCGCCTCCTACGCGCTGACCGCCCGTCGCGACATCGGCATGAGCTTTCTGCCGGCCCGCCCCGGACCGGCCGTCGCACCGCGCTCCCTCAGCGGCCCCTTCGGCCTGGCCTGGCGGCTGCAGCGCGCCACCCTGCTGGGCTGGACCCTCGGCTTCCTGTGCGCCGGCGGCATCTTCGGCGGGATCGCCGAGGGCGCCTTTGATCTGGTCGGCGGCAACCGGCAGACCCGCGAGATCGTCGAGCGGATGGGGGGTCAGCAGGGCCTGACCGAGGCCTTCCTGGCCACGATGACCGGCATGCTCGGCATGGTGGCGGCGCTCTATGCGGCCGGTGCGGTGCTGCGGCTGCGCGGCGAGGAGACCGGCGAGCGCGCGGAGCCGGTGCTGGCCTGCGCGGTGGGCCGGCTCCGCTGGGCCGGCAGCCATCTGGCCCTCGCCTACGGCGGCACCGCCGTCATCCTGACCGCGGGCGGCCTGGCCCTGGGTGTCGCCTACGGCCTCTCGGCCGACGACCTCGGCGGCGCGCTCGGCCCGGTCCTGCTCGCCGCCCTCGCCCAGGTCCCGGCCGTCTGGACGCTCACCGGCCTGGCGGTCCTCGTCCTCGGCCTGGCCCCCAGGGCCACCGGCGCCGTATGGGCCCTGGTCGGCGGCTGCCTGGCCCTCGGCTGGATCGGCCCCGCCCTCGATCTCCCCGGCTGGGCCATGGACCTCTCCCCGTACAGCCACCTCCCCAAGCTCCCGGGCGCCGACGCCACCGCCGCCCCGTTCGCCTGGCTGCTGATCCTGTCCGCCGCCCTCGCCGCCGCGGGCCTGGCGGGCCTGCGCCGGCGCGACATCGGCTGACCCCCGGCGGCCGGCCCTTCCACGGCCGGCCGCCCCCGTGGACGTGCGCCGCCGGAGCTGTAGCGGACTTTGGCGGCGCACTCGCGTACCCCGTGGCCGCGGCGCACCGGTATCCACAGGGTGTGGATACAGCACAGGAACCGGCCGGCCGCGCGTCACTCTTCGCCATTTCACCTGCCCGCGCGATAACCCGTAGTAACTCTGGAGCAGTGCGTGAGGGACTCGTTACGTTCCGCATGCACGGTCGTGTCCACGGCCCGTGGCACCGGAGGGGTTCTCATGCGACGTATCAGCACCAGGATCGGCATGCTGGCGGCGGCGGCAGTGCTCGCCGTCGTGGCGGCCGGGCCCGCCCAGGGCAAGCAGGCGGGCGACGCCGCGCACCGCACCCGGGACGAGTCGGCGGCCTACTTCGTGATGACCGACGTCACCCGCTCGGAATTCGTCATCAAGCTCACCGACCCCCGCAAGATCCAGCACGCCCGGGACCTGCTGAGCGGCGCGTCCCACTCGGAGCCGCACGTCGTCGGCCGGATCGACAAGCGCCCCGTCCCGTACAACTGGCGCTGGAGCTTCCACCTGCGCCCCGAGACGATCGATTTCTTCGACTTCGCCATCGAGGTCTGCGACGCCACCACGCCCTATGTCGAGGACCATCTCGACGAGGCCGGCGGACCGTTCCTGCCCGGCCTGGTCTGGTGCCCGTGGACCTCGAAGCTGGTGCGGGAGGTTCCTCAGCCGTAGGGCCCGGGCTCCGCGCCGCCGGCGGGCCGGGCCCCGCCCCGCCCCGCCGGCGGCCTTCCCCGCGCAGTGCGCCGGAACCGCGGTCTCAGCCGCCCGGCGTCACCAGCCGTGCCTCGTACGCGAACACCGCCGCCTGGGTGCGGTCGCGCAGCCCCAGCTTCACCAGGATGCGGCTGACATGCGTCTTCACCGTGGACTCCGCGACGACGAGATGTTCGGCGATCTCCCCGTTCGACAGGCCCTGGGCGACCAGCACGAGGACCTCGGTCTCGCGCTCCGTGAGATCGGCGATGCGCTCCTGGGCCGGGGCGCGCGGGGTGCCCAGCCGGGAGAACTCGGAGATCAGGCGCTTGGTGACGGTGGGGGCGAGCAGGGCCTCGCCGGAGGCGACGATGCGCACGCCCTCGGCGAGCTGGCCGGCCGAGGCGTCCTTGAGGAGGAAGCCGCTGGCCCCCGAGCGCAGCGCTTGGTAGACGTACTCGTCCAGGTCGAAGGTGGTCAGCACCAGGACCTTGGCGTCCGCGTCGGCGGCCACGATCTCGCGGGTGGCCTCCAGGCCGTTCATCTCCGGCATCCGGATGTCCATCAGCACGACATCGGGCTTGAGGACCGCGACCTTGTGCACCGCCTGGCGGCCGTCCACCGCCTCCCCGACGACCTCGATGTCCGGCATGGCGTTGAGCAGGACGGAGAAGCCCTCGCGGACCATCACCTGGTCGTCGACGATCAGTACCCGGATCATGCCCTGCCCCCCACGGTGCTCTCGCCCGGCGTGTGCGACACCGGGATGAACGCGGCGACCTCGAAGCCGCCGTCCTCGGTGCGGTCGGCCGTCATCTCGCCGCCCAGCATCTGTACCCGCTCCCGCATCCCCAGGACACCGTGCCCCGCGCCCGGGGACGGTTTGGCCAGGCGGCTCGGCGCTCCGTTGACGATCCGTACGCCCAGCCCGCCCAGCACGTAGGAGATCTCCACCCGGGCATCGGCGCCCGGCGAATGCCGCAGCGCGTTGCTCAGCCCCTCCTGCACGATCCGGTACGCGGACAGCTCGACGCCCTGCGGCAGCGGCCGGGGCGCGCCGGTGACCACGGCCTCGACGGTCAGCCCGGCGCTGCGGACGCTGTCGAGCAGCGCGTCGAGGCTGGCGAGCGTGGGCTGCGGGGCCTCCGGGTCGTGCTCGGCGAAGGCGTCCGGGTCCGCCGACCGGACCACACCGAGGATGCGGCGCAGCTCGGCGAGTGCGGCGACGGCGTTCTCCCGGATCGTCGAGAACGAGGTGGCGAGTTCGGGCGGGGTGTTCTCCACGCGGTACGGCGCGGCCTCGGCCTGGATGGCGATCACGGACATGTGGTGGGCGACCACGTCGTGCAGCTCGCGGGCGATCAGGGCGCGCTCCTCCAGCAGCGTGCGCCGGGAGCGCTCCTCGGCCGTGACGGTCTGCGTCTCGACGACCTGCCGGCGCTCCTCGCGCCAGGCGCGGACCGCGGCGGCGGAGACCAGCACCACCCCGCAGAAGAAGGCGACCGGCGGCAGATCACCCGGGTCCTTCCCGAGAGCCGCCGTCACCACGGCTGCCGTGGCGAAGGTGACCAGCCACATCTCGACGGCCATCCGGGGTCGGGTGCGCAGCACCACGAGGACCATTACGGCGAGGTGCGCGGGGAAGGCCAGTTCTCCGAAGATGCTGCTGAACGGGGACGAGAAGCCCGCGTAGGCGAGCACCGAGACCACGAACGCGCACAGCGACAGCCAGTAGGCGCCCACCGGGCGGAAGAGGGTGAGCAGCGGGCCCGCGGCGACCACGGCGCCGAAGCCGGTGATCAGGACGCCGAGCAGCGAGCCGCCCCAGGAGCTGTCGGCGAGGGTCGCCAGGAAGACGCACACCGAGAAGAACCCGACGGCGAAGTGCGGCAGCCAGCGCGCCCAGTACCGCAGCCGCTCCGGGAGCCACGGCACCCAGCGGGACACCTTGGCGTCCTCCAGCGGCGGCATCGGGCGGAAGGCGAAGGCGCCGACGAACAGGTCTTGGCGCAGCCGGTGCAGCCCGCCGCGGGCTATCCGGGCCTCCGAGCGCAGGGTGTTCTGCGTCTGGGTCGTCTCGTTCACGCTGACAACGGTAAGCAACGGCGGGCCCCCGGGCGTCCTCATCAGTGGGGATCTGCGGGGGTCCGCCTCAAGTACTACGTGGTCGGAGCAGGTGAGCGCACAGTGTGTGACAGCTGGGACTGCCGGGGGTGACGGGAGCGTAGTGACCCACCCCGGGCAGTTCGTGCAGGTCCGTGCCGGGGCTCTGCGCGGCGTAGCGGCGGGAGAGCTCCAGGGGGACGTCCGGGTCGTCGGTGCCGTGCAGGATCGTGACGGGGACACCGGCCGGCGGATGGCGCACCGGGTCGGCCGCGGCGAGGCGCGCCTCCAGACCGGGCCCCTCGCCGAGCAGCTCGCCGACCGCGCCGTCGCTCAGGCCCAGCGCATGGGCGCGGGCGAGGTCGGCGACCGGCGAGACGGCCAGGACCCGGTGCACGGGGGTGCCGGGGCGGGCGGCGGCGAGCAGCGCGAGATGGCCGCCCGCGGAGTGGCCGACCAGGACCGGCGCCCCGTCCCCGGGCAGCTCGCGCACCGCCGCCGCCACCCCCGCCGCGACGTCCTCGAACGTCCTGGGCGCCCCGCCGCCGGCACCGACCCTGCGGTACTCGGCGAGCGCGACCGGCAGCCCCCGCCCGGCGAGTGCGGCGGCGAGCGGCGACAGATGGCGGCGGTCGTAGGCCGCGCGCCAGAAACCGCCGTGCAGCAGGACGACCGGCCGGCCGGCCGCCGCCCCCGCCCGCGCGCCGTCCGCCCCCCGCGGGAGGTACAGGTCGACGAGCTGGTCCGGATGCGGCCCGTAGGCCACCGTCCGGTCCGGCGCCACCGGGGCGAGCCCCAGCAGCGCCGTCTCCTCGTCCGCCACGCTCACCCGCCGGTCCCGGCCGTCCCGGCTCCGACCTCGGGCAGCGCCCCCAGCACCTCGCCGAGCACCCATGCCGCCCGCTCCGCGTCCGCGAAGGAGGTGTAGAGCGGGGTGAAGCCGAAGCGCAGCACATCGGGCCGGCGGAAGTCGCCGACCACCCCGCGGCGGATCAGCTCGTCCATCACCTCTCCCGCGCGCGGACACTCCAGCGACACCTGGCTGCCGCGCCGCTGGTGGTCGTACGGCGTGACGGAACGGGCCCGGCCCGGCGGCACATACGCGCTCACGCACTCCAGGAAGAAGTCCGTCAGGGCGAGGCTCTTGGTGCGCACGGCCTCGATGGACACCCCGTCCCAGGCCTCCAGCGCCGCCTCCAGCGCGAGCAGCGACAGGATGTCGGGGGTGCCGACCCGGCCGCGCGCGATGCCCTCGGCGGGGGCGTACGCGGGGTCCATGGCGAACGGGTCGGTGTGCGAGTTCCAGCCCGGCAGCGGCGATTCGAACCGCTCCTGGAGGCTCTCGCGGATGTAGAGGTAGGCGGGCGCGCCCGGGCCGCCGTTGAGGTACTTGTACGTGCAGCCGACGGCGAGGTCGACGTGGTGCGCATCGAGGCCGACCGGCAGCGCGCCGGCGCTGTGGCACAGGTCCCAGACGGCGAGCGCGCCCGCGGAGTGCAGCGCGTGGGTGATGCCGGGCAGGTCGTTGAGCCGGCCGGTGCGGTAGTCGACGTGGTTGACCAGCGCCAGCGCGGTCCGCTCGGTGACCTCGTCGGCGATCCGCGCGGGCTCGACCGGGCGCACCGCGAGGCCGGTCATCCGTGCCGCCGACCGGGCGATATAGCCGTCGGTCGGGAAGGTCGTGGCATCGACGAGGATCTCCGTACAGCCCTTGCCGGCCATCCGGACGCCGCCGACCACGGCCTTGAAGAGGTTGACGCTGGTCGAGTCGCCGACCACCACCCGGCCCGGTGCCGCCCCGATCAGCGGCGCGATCTTGTCGCCGACCCGCTCGGGCGCGGTCCACCAGCCGGATTCGGTCCAGGACCGGATGCGCAGCTCGCCCCACTCGCGGGCGATGACATCGGCGACCCGGCCGGCCACGGCGCGGGGCAGCGCGCCGAGGGAGTTGCCGTCGAGGTAGACGGAGGCATCGCCGGAGGCGTGATCGGGCGCGGCGTCCAGGACGAAGCGGTCGCGGGTGTGGGCGAGCGGGTCGGCGGCGTCCAGCTCCGCGGCGCGGGAGGCCATGTCACGGGCCCCGGAGGGCGCGCGGAGGCCGGTCTCGGCGGGGGAGTCCGGGGTCTCAGACATGACTGCGCGCCGTCCAGAGCTCGGGGAAGACGTTCTTGCGGGCCCGCTTCTCCAGCCAGGCGACCCCCGCGGAACCACCGGTGCCCATCTTCGCTCCCATGGCCCGCCGGGTCGCGACCAGATGGTCGTTGCGCCAGCGCCAGACCAGCTCGGCGACATCGGTCAGCGCCTCGCCGAGCCGGACGAGGTCGGACTCCTGCGACCCGGCGTAGATGCGGGCCCAGACCTCCTCCACGGCCGGGTCCGCCTCGTAGCGCAGCGCGGGGTCCCGCCGGAGCACGGCCTCGGGCACCGGGTGGCCGCGGCGGGCGAGCAGCCGCAGCGCCTCGTCCCACAGGCTCGGCTCCTGGAGGGCCTTCTCCAGCTCGGCGTGCTCCCGCGCGGCGCCACGGTGCGGCACCAGCATCGACGCGGACTTCTCGCCCAGCAGGAACTCCATCCGCCGGTACATGGCGGACTGGAAGCCGGAGCCCTCGCCGAGCGCGCTGCGGTAGGCGTTGAACTGCGCGGGAGTCAGGCGGGCGAGCGGCTTCCAGGCGGCGTTCAGCGCCTCCAGCTCGTAGGTGGAGCGGCGCAGCGCCTCCATCGCCACCGTCAGGTCGTCGCGGCGCAGCGCCTCGGCGGCGGTGTGCCATTCATGGACGATGACCGTGAACCACAGCTCCATGACCTGGGTGGTGACCAGGAAGACCATCTCGCCGGGGTCGTCGGAGAGCGGGTGTTGCAGGTGGGTGAGGACGTCCGCCTGGACGTAGTCCTCGTACGGGGTCGTACCGCTGCTGCCGATGCTGAGATCCGGGGCGAACGGCGGGTCGGACTCGGCGGCGTCTGCCGGTGCGAGGCCCGCCGCGGGTGCGGTCGACGCACTCTCCGCGGGGTCGATGGGAGACGGCTGCGACATGAGGGACTCCTCAAGTGCGAACTACCGGGTAGCGGTCCGCCCCTTCCTCGTCGGCTCGGGAGCCCCGGTCCCCTCGGGCGCGGGATGACCCGGCCCACTGGAAATCATCCGTGCTGGGAAGCGACCGCGCAAGGGCCGACCGCGATCACGCGGCCGGCCCGTTGATCTTGCCCGGCGCCCCCCGAGGAGGGGAGATGCGGTCCTCCCCCGCGGGAGGACCGGCGGCGGAGCCTCAGGTGAGGGTGTCGGCCGCGGTCGGCGAGGAGTCCCGCAGGAAGGTCGAGCAGCGCTCGTACTCCTCCTGCTCGCCGATCGTCTGGGCGGCGCGGGCGAGGGCGTGCAGCGCCCGCAGGAAGCCGCGGTTGGGCTCGTGCTCGAAGGGCACCGGGCCGTGGCCCTTCCAGCCGGCCCGGCGCAGCGCGTCCAGCCCGCGGTGGTAGCCGGTGCGGGCGTAGGCGTACGACTCGACGACCCGGCCCTGTTCGAAGGCGTCGTCCGCGAGCTGGGCCCAGGCCAGGGAGGAGGTCGGGTACTTCGCTGCGACATCGGACGGCGCCGTGCCCGCGGCGAGCAGCTCGCGGGGCTCCGGGTCGTCGGGCAGATGGGTCGGGGGCGGTCCCCCGAGCAGATTCTCGTGAATGGCCATGCTTCCCAGTCTGCCTGGTCGTCCGGGCGGGGTGGGGGGCGGCCGGGCTCATGCGCCGGTGGTACGACGGGACGGGAGGCGGATACGGGGCACAGGCGGCTCCCGCGGGCCGTGGTCCCGGGGCCCCCAGGCCTCCTCGGCACGTCGTCCGGGCCCCAGCGCCCCGGGGTCCTCACGCCCCCTCGGCCGGTCTCCCCGGTCGCCCCGGCCCGCCGGCCCCCGGCAGCCGCCCCTCCCCCCGGGCCCTGGTCTCGCCCGGATCCAGCGGCGGGGCGCTCACCCCGCAGTGGTAGGTCGTCTCCGCATGGCACGGCTCCACGGCACCCGGCTCGGGGCGCAGGACGTTGGTGCGTACGGTGAGCAGGGCGATCAGCGCGCCGATCACCAGGATGCCCGCGCACAGCGGCATGGCGCGCCGGAAGGCCGCGCCGAATTCGTCCGCCGAACGGTAGGCCTCCGGGCCGATGCCCGCCAGCAGCGGCAGCGCGGCCACCGCCATCAGGCTCGCGGCCCGCGCCGCCGCGTTGTTGATGCCGCTGGCCAGGCCCGCCCGGTCCACGTCCACCGACGCCAGCACGGTCGAGGTGAGCGGCGCGACCAGGGTCACCATCCCCGCGCCCAGCACCACCAGCGCGGGCAGCACGTCGGCGAAGTAGGCGGCGCCCCGGCCCACCCGCAGCATCAGCAGCATCCCGCCGGCACACAGCAGCGGTCCGACGGTGAGCGGAATGCGCGGCCCGATGCGCTGGCCCAGCTCTCCGGAGCGGGCGGACAGCAGCAGCATCAGCAGCGTGGTGGGCAGCAGCGCGGTACCGGCCTGCAGCGCCGAGTACCCCACCACGACCTGGAGCTGGAGGACCGCCAGGAAGAAGAAGCCGCCGAACGCGGCGTAGACGCACACCGTCACCGCGTTGACGGCCGAGAACAGCCGGATGCCGAAGATGGCCGGGGGCAGCATCGGATCCGTCCGCCGTCGCTCGACAAGGACGAAGAGCACCCCCAGCAGCACCCCCGCCACCGCGGGCACGATCACGCCGGGCCCGGCGCCCCCGCCCGGTGCGGCGATCAGCGCATAGGTCACCCCGGCCAGCGCCAACGCGCCCAGCGCCGCACCCGGCACATCGAAGCCACGGCGCTCGCGGGCGTCCCGCTCCCGGGTCTCGGGCACGTGCCGCAGCGCCACCGGCACACACACCGCCGCCAGCGGCACGTTCAGGAAGAACACCCAGCGCCAGCCGGCGCCGTCCACCAGCCAGCCCCCGATGAACGGGCCGACCGCCGCGGCCACGCCGCCGAGCCCGGACCAGGCGCCGACCGCCCGCGCCCGGTCGTCGGGGTGGAAGACGGCCTGGATCAGGGCCAGCGAGCCGGGGGTGAGCAGCGCCCCGCCGACGCCCTGCAGCGCCCGGGCGGCGATCAGCACCCCGGCGTTGGGCGCGAGCCCGCACAGCAGCGAGGCCGCGGCGAACCACACCACCCCGATCACGAACACCCGGCGCCGCCCGAAGCGGTCGCCGAGGGCGCCGCCCAGGAGGATCAGCGAGGAGAGGGTGAGCATGTAGGCGGTGACGGTCCACTGGAGGACCGCCAGATCCGCGTCGAGGTCCTCGCCGATCCTGGGCAGTGCGACATTGACGACGGTGCTGTCGAGCATCGCCATGCCGGACCCCAGCACGGCCGTCGCCAGCACCCATCGGCCCTGTGCCGAGGCCAGCCGGACCCCGCCGGGCGCGCTCGGTTCGCTCATACCGCGAGCATGCCCGTATCCGCTCCCGCTCGCCCGCCTGAGCCACCCGGCGGTCCAGGTGTCCGGGCACGCAGAAGGCTCCGCATCCCGGCGGATGCGGAGCCCTGTGCGCAGCGGGACCGGCCGTGCGGCCGGTCCGCGGTTACTTGATCTTGGTGCCGGTGGAGCGCAGGTTCTCGCAGGCCTGGGTGACGCGCTGCGCCATCCCGGCCTCGGCCAGCTTGCCCCAGCTGCGCGGGTCGTAGGCCTTCTTGTTGCCGACCTCGCCGTCGACCTTCAGCACACCGTCGTAGTTGCGGAACATGTGGTCCGCGACCGGGCGGGTGAAGGCGTACTGGGTGTCGGTGTCCAGGTTCATCTTGACCACGCCGTTCTCCAGCGCGGTGGCGATCTCCTCGGCGGTGGAGCCGGAGCCGCCGTGGAAGACGAAGTCGAAGGGGGCGGACGTGCCGTACTTGGCGCCGACGCCCTCCTGCAGGTCCTTCAGCAGCTCGGGACGGAGCACTACGTTGCCCGGCTTGTAGACGCCGTGGACGTTGCCGAAGGAGGCGGCGAGCAGGTAGCGGCCCTTCTCGCCCAGGCCCAGCGCCTCGGCGGTGCGCAGCGCGTCGTCGACCGTGGTGTAGAGCTCGTCGTTGATCTCGTGGGTGACGCCGTCCTCCTCGCCACCGGTCGGGGTGATCTCGACCTCGAGGATGATCTTGGCGGCGGCGGCCTTGGCCAGCAGCTCCTGGCCGATGGCCAGGTTGTCGGCCAGGTTCTCGGCCGAGCCGTCCCACATGTGGGACTGGAACAGCGGGTTCTGGCCCTTGGCGACGCGCTCCGCGGAGATGTCCAGCAGCGGGCGTACGTAGCCGTCGAGCTTGTCCTTGGGGCAGTGGTCGGTGTGCAGCGCGACGGTGACGTCGTACTTCTCGGCCACGACGTGCGCGAACTCGGCGAGCGCGACCGCGCCGGTCACCATGTCCTTGTTGTACTGGCCGCCCAGGAACTCCGCACCACCGGTGGAGATCTGGATGATGCCGTCGCTCTGCGCCTCGGCGAACCCACGCAGCGCGGCGTGCAGCGTCTGCGTCGAGGTGACGTTGATGGCCGGGTAGGCGAACTTTCCTGCCTTCGCCCGGTCGAGCATCTCGTTGTAGACCTCGGGGGTTGCGATGGGCATCTGTCCGCTCCTTAGGTGTGCGGGTGTGCTTTCTTGGCCCTGACCAGGGGGCGAGGACTTCGCCGAGCACATCTTCCCAGACTCGGCCGTTTGCTCCACATCCCGCGCCCGGCTGTCCCGCAGTGTGGGCGGCCGGTTTCACGTGAAACCAGCCGCCCACAGGAAAAGCCGCAGTTCAGCGCCGCTTTCCGGATGCTGCGCAATCCGAGGCCCGAGGTCAGCCCAGGCCCAGGTCGCCGAGCTGGTAGCCGGTGATGTAAGGGAGCCCTGCCTCGGCGATGGCCGACGCCGCACCCCGGTCGACGATCGTTGCCACCGCAACGACCTCGGCGCCCGCCTCGCGCGCCGCCTCGACCGCGGTCAGCGGGGAGCCGCCGGTGGTGGAGGTGTCCTCGACGATCAGGACCCGGCGGCCCGTGATGTCCGGACCCTCGATACGGCGCTGCATACCGTGCGCCTTCTGCGCCTTGCGGACCACGAACGCGTCCAGCCGGCCGCCGCGCGCCGCGGAGGCGTGCAGCATCGAGGTCGCGACCGGGTCGGCACCGAGCGTCAGCCCGCCGACCGCGTCGTAGTCCAGATCGGCGGTGATCTCCAGCATCAGCTGACCGACCAGCGGCGCGGCCTCGCCGTCCAGGGTGATCCGACGCAGGTCGATGTAGTAGTCGGCCTCCTTGCCGGAGGAAAGCGTCACCTTGCCGTGCACCACGGCCTTGTCCTTGATCTGCTGCAGCAGCTCGCCGCGCACGTCGTCACTCATGCGCACGAGCTTAGGCGGTGCCCTGCGACAGGTTCCGCCAGCTCCAGGTCATGGAGACCTCCAGCGGATCGATGGGCGTGACCAGGCGCGGCCGGGTGTTGAGACCGTTCGGCGGACCGGACTGCGGCTCGACGCAGACCGCGGCCTCCTGCTCGTCATAGACCACGACCCACTCGGCGCGGCTGCTGACCGTCAGCTCCAGCCGGCCCGGCCAGGTGAGAGTGGCCTCGCCCCCCTGCGGCATCCCGAAGCAGTCGTCCCAGGGCCCTGGCTGCGGCGCGATCCGCCGGCCGGTCGGGAGGTGGTCGTCGCCCCGCTCCTCCTGCCATTCGGGGGTGAAGTCGAGGCGGACGTCCTCGCCTCCCTCACCGAGGTTCCGCAGGAACCAGGGGTGCCATCCGGCCTGCGCGGGGAAGGAGTCGCCGGTCGCCTCGACGCCCATGGTGAGGGTCAGCGAGCCGCCGTCCGCGGCCAGTTCGACGAGCTGGGTGACCCGTCCCGGGTACGGCCAGGGCGCCGCCGGATCGGCGAGGTCATAGGTGAAGACCGCCTCGGTGGCGCTCGAACGCGCGGTGCGCCAGCGGAGGTTGCGGCCGGTGCCGTGGATGGCGTGCGGTGCGGCGTTGAGGGGCATCTGGTGCAGCTCGGCCCCGTTGCGGAACTGCCCGTGCTCGATCCGGCCGCACCACGGGACCATCGGGAAGCAGCCGTACTTGTCGCCCTGCCGCAGCAGCTCCGTACCGCCGACGCGCAGGCCGGCGATCCGGCAGCCGTGGTCCGGACGGACGGTCAGTTCGGTGTCCCCCGCGGCCAGCCGGACGCCGGGTGACGCCTGCGCGGGAGCGGCGTTCTGCGTGGTGTCGTCGGTACTCACGGGACGACCCTAACGGTGCACCGGCGCCCGGCGCGGGACGCCGGGAGGGGCACGGACCGCGGGTGAACGCCGGGTCAGCGCCGTCGGCGCAGCACCCGGCCGACGACCACGGCGGACGCCAGCACCACCGCGGCGGCGGGCGCCGCCCAGCGCAGGACCGCCGAGGTGCCGTTCGGTTCGGGCGCGGGCACCGGCGCGTACCGTCCGCGCGGCGGCGCGTGGTCGACCTCCTCCGCACTGCGCCCGATCATCGTCCGGCGGGCGTGCGCGGCCTCGGCCGGGGCGAGGTCGTCCGCCTCGTGGCCGTAGGCGTGCTCGGGGTGCAGATCGCGCGCCGCGTGGAACGCGTCATCGGCGTCCCCCGCATCGAGGTCCTCGACGCCCTCGGCCTCGTCGCCGATGCCCGCCGCCCCCGCGTCCGCGTCGCCGCCCGGAGCCTTCGCCGACGGCGGCACCTCGGTGTCGGACGCGGCCGGTCCGGCCGCCTCGGCCGCGCTCTTCGCCGGACCGTCCGCACCGGCCTGACCCGCCACCGGCCGCTGCCGCAGATCGGCCGCGAGGTTCTCCGCGAAGCGGTCCAGCAGCCGGCGGCCGGCGGTTTCGGCGGCCTGGTCGCCGGCCTCGGCGAGCCGGCCGTCGCCGTGGACCGTGCCGGAGCAGGTCAGCGTCGTACCGGGACCGGGCTCGGTGGCCGGGGAGAGCCGGACGGCCAGGGTCAGTGCGACCGAGCCGTCGCCCCGCGCCTCGGTGCCCTTCGCCTCGACGGTCACCGCCGGGTCCGCACCGGCGTCGCCGGGTCCGTCGTCCGCGGCCGCACTCACCGTCAGCGTCCCGCGGTAGGTGATGGTGGAGCTGCCGATGCGCAGCCGCAGCCGGCCCACCGGGGACCGGGGGGCCGCATCGGCGTCGAGCTGGACACCCGGGACACAGCGCGCCACCCGCTCCGGCTCGGTGAGCGCCTGCCGCACGGTCCCGACGGGAAACGGAACGTACACCTCATGCTCCATGACATGGGAGCCTACCCAGCACCCCCGCACCCCGTGCCGCCCACACAGAACTTTCTGCGCGGGCGGCCCCGGACCCGCACCGCACCGGCCACCGCCGCGCCCTGCCCCGTACCGACCCGCCCGGCCCGCCCGTTCAGTCGAGATAGCGCGGATGCATCAGCGTCGACGGCGGCAGCCCGGACATCCGGTCGCGGGCCTCCCCGCGCCGTCCGGCCTGCAGCTCCCCCCGGCTGAGACCGGCGGGCGGCGGCGCATCGGAGGCCAGGCCGAACCGCGGCCGGTGCCGCGCGGCCAGCACGAAGCCCCAGTACCGGCCCCCGTCGGCGGCCGGTGCCACGGCGGGGCCCGGCGCCGCGTCCGGGGCCGGTACCGGGGCTTCGTCCACCGGTGGCCGGGGGCGGGCGACGCGGTCCGGGCCGCCGTAGAACGACGCGGGCCGGCCGGCCAGGCGGTACGGCACGGTCGCCAGGCCCACCGACCGGACCGTCGAGTCCACCGTCCAGAACAGCCGCGCCCGGTCGACCGGCGGCCCGGCGTGCACCACCAGCCGTCCCCCGGGCGCCAGCAGCCGTGCCGCGAGGCCGTAGAACTCCTGCGAGTAGAGCTTGGTGCACGCGGCGATCCCGGGGTCGGGAAGGTCCGAGACGATGACGTCGTACGGCGCCGGCCGCCGGCCGCGGCCGCGCAGGCCCTGCTGCCGCAGCCAGTCGAAGGCGTCGGCGGTCACCACCCGCACCCGCGGATCGCCGAGCGAGTGGTGGTTGAGGCGGGAGAGGCCGGGGTCGGTGCGCGCGAGCCGCAGGACACCGGGGTCGAGTTCGACGACGGTCACCGAGCGGACCGAGCGGTGGCGGAGGATCTCGCGCACCGCGAGGCCGTCGCCGCCGCCGAGGACCAGCACCCGGCCGTGCGGGCCGCCCGCCATCGCCGGATGGACCAGCGCTTCGTGGTAGCGGTACTCGGTCTCCGCGCTCACCCGGAGCCGGCCGTCCAGATACAGCGCCAGCGGTCCGCCTAAACCTTTCCTCCCCCGCCCCGCACCGGCTCCGGCACCCGTGCCGCCGGTCATCACCACTTCCTGGATGCCGGTCTGCACCGCGACCCGCGCCGAGGAGCCGTACACCGCCTGCCGGGCGGCCCGTTCGAACGGCGTGGCCAGCACCACGCCCGCGGCCAGCAGCGCGAGGACCAGGGCGTTGGCGGCGAGCAGCGCCCAGCGGGCACGGGCGCTCAGGTCCTCGCGGAAGAGCCACAGCACCAGTACGCCGCCGGCCACCGCGTTGACACCGCCGGTGAGCAGGGCGCCGGTCAGCTGGCCGAAGCCCGGCAGCAGCAGAAAGGGAAAGGCCAGGCCGCCGACGAGCGCGCCGACATAGTCCGCGGCGAAGAGGTCGGCGACCGCGCCGCCCGCGTCCTGCCGGCGCACCCGCTGGATCAGCGTCATCAACAGCGGCACCTCGGCGCCGATCAGGATGCCGATGGCCAGGGAGAAGCCGACGAGCGCGGAGCGGGACTGGCCGAACCAGGCGAAGCAGGCGTAGAGCGCCATCGCGGAGCTGCCGCCGACCAGCGCCAGACCGGCCTCGACCGCGCCGAAGCCGACCGCCGCCCGGCAGCGCAGCCGCTTGGCGAGCAGCGCGCCGACGCCCATCGCGAAGACCATGACGGACAGCACGACGGACGCCTGGGTGACGGAGTCGCCGACCAAGTAGGTGGCCAGCGCGACCAGTTCGAGTTCGTAGACCAGGCCGCAGGCGGCACACACGAAGACGACGGCGAGGACGAGCAGCCGGCCGAGCCCGGCCGGCACGGGCAGTCGCGCCGGCGTCATGGCCTCCGGCGGCCCGGGGACGCCGGTGAGAACGGGCTCTGGCGGGTCGATCATAAAGTGAACGCTACGTGACGATTCCGTGGCTCTCCGTCACCCACACGAGTGCAGTCTGCGGGCCACACGGGCCAGTTGGGGTACCGCCCTCGCACGAGACGCGCAAAGCACCTCCGCACCACACCACCCAGTCGGGCCGCGCACACCACGCCGCCCACGCCCCGCCTGACACCCATGCCCCGGCGCACAACCCGCCCGCACGCCCCTCGCGCCGCCCCTGCCCCACGCCCTCCTGCCGACCGGGACGGTCACTTTCGCCCGCGCCGGCTAGACCGCCGCGACCGCCGCCCGTACGCCCACGCGGGTACGGGTGGCCACCAAGCGGCCCTCCTGCGGATACGCGTGCCAGGTCCGCCAGCGCACCTGCCCCTGCTGGCACTGCGCCAGCATCGCGGTGAAGGCGTGCGGCGAACCGGGGAACGTACCGGCAAGACCGTGCGGATGCTCGGCCACCAGCGCGAGCAATTCCTGTGCGCGCCCCGCGAACGAGCCACGCGACAGCGTCTCCACATGGGCGGCGAATTCGTATTCCCAGTCGCCTAGCCGCTTGGCCACGCCCAGCGGCAGCGGCGTGCTGCTGCCCGGCATGCAGGCGACGGTTTCGGAACAGGTGCCGCGCTCCTCTTCGAGAAGCACCTGATGAGAGGCGCCGAGCAGCCGCAACTGCAGTTGCGCACCGTGGAGTTGGAGATCGAGTACGGCAAGGGCCGGCAGGGGTTCCCTGCCCAGCGCCCAGGCCAGGTCGGAGGCACGGGTATCGGTGTACGCCGTCTGCAAAGTGGTGAGCATGGGTCGGCTCCGCAAGCACGCAGTGGAATGGTGGGCCGGCCCGCCCGTTGAAGGCCAGGGAATATCCGCATGCCTGCCGGCTCGTGCCCACGTGGGATCGGAGAACGTGGGGGATTCTCCAGGGAGAGGGAATCATGAAAGCCCTGTCGCCCACAGCGCTTTTACCCATCTTCGCTGGGTTTCCATCCGCTCGGGGGCCCAGCAGTTCAGTTGTTCAACAACCAAGCGCCCAGCGGCTGTTGGTGCATTCACCAGCATCCGCCAGGCGCATATGCGGTAAGCAACTCACCTTTTACACAAGTGGAGTTGGAGAGGCGGCCGTCGACTCAGGAACCGCCGCCGCCACCGCAGCCGCCACCGCCACCACAGCTGCCGCCGCCACAGGAGGAACCTCCGCCACAGCCGCCGCCACCGTGGTGGCCACCGCCGTGGTGCCCGCCGCCCAGGCCCGAGCCCCCGTCGCCACCGGCCCACCAGCTGCCGCCGCCCGCGCTGCCGGAGAGCCGTCCGGAGCCCCGTCCGCCGGCGCCGCCCCGCGAGGCCAGGGCCACCAGGCCGATCACCCCTGCGCAGATCACCAGGAAAATCACGATCCCCATCTGCCTCACATTCCTTTCTTTCCCCCGAAGCGAGGCACCCGCTCCGTCCGGCGCCCGGTGCGCCGTTTCCGGCGCCGTCCCGCGCCGTGGCCGTCCTCGTCGACGGCCGTCACTGTCCTTTGTGCGGGGCTGATGCCCGGGCCCGGCGATCTCAAAGCACAGTTGAGGAACTCCAGAGGTTCGACGGAGGATGGCGTCCATGGACCGACCGCTGCTGAACCGCCGCCTCGCCGAATTCGGCACCACGATCTTTGCCGAAATGTCGGCACTCGCCGTACGGACCGGCTCCATCAACCTCGGCCAGGGCTTCCCCGACGCCGACGGCCCGGAAGAGGTCAGAGAGGCCGCGGTGCGCGCCCTGCGCGACGGCCGCGGCAACCAGTACCCGCCCGGCCCCGGCATCCCCGAGCTGCGCACCGCCGTCGCCGCCCACCAACAGCGCTTCTACGGTCACCTCGGCCTCTCCTACGACCCCGACACCGAGGTCCTGGTCACCGCGGGCGCCACCGAAGCCCTCGCGGCCGCTCTGCTGGCACTGCTGGAGCCGGGCGACGAGGTCATCGCGCTGGAGCCCTACTACGACTCCTACGCCGCCGGTATCGCGCTGGCGGGCGGCCGCCGCGTCCCGGTGACCCTGCGCGCGGACCCGGAGTCCGGCACCTACCGCCTCGACCTCGACGAACTGCGCGACGCCGTCACCGACCGGACCCGCCTGATCCTCCTCAACACCCCGCACAACCCCACCGGCACCGTGCTCTCCCGCGAGGAGCTCGCCGAGATCGCCCGCCTCGCCTGCGAGCGCAACCTCCTCGTGATCACCGACGAGGTCTACGAGCACCTCGTGTTCGAGGGCGAGCACGTACCCCTCGCGTCGTTCCCCGGGATGCGCGAGCGCACCGTCACCATCGGCTCGGCAGGCAAGACCTTCTCGTTCACCGGCTGGAAGGTCGGCTGGGTCACGGCAACGGCGGAACTGGTGAGCGCGGTCCGCTCCGCCAAGCAGTTCCTCACCTACGTCTCCGCCGGCCCCTTCCAGTACGCCGTCGCCGAGGCCCTCTCCCTCCCCGACAGCTACTTCGCGGACCTGCGCGACGACCTGCGCGCCAAGCGCGACATCCTCGCCACCGGCCTCACCGAGGCCGGCTTCCAGGTCTTCCGCCCCGCCGGCACCTACTTCATCACCACCGACATCCGCCCCCTCGGCCACGACGACGGCTTCGCCTTCTGCCGCACCCTCCCCGAACGCGCCGGCGTCGTCGCCATCCCCAACGCCGTCTTCTACGACCACAAGGACCAGGGCGCACCGTACGTGCGGTTCGCGTTCTGCAAACAGGAGTCGGTCCTACGGGAGGCAGCGGAACGGCTCACCAAACTCTGACCGAGACCCCACGGGGCGCTCCGGCGCCCCGCCCCTTCACCACCGGTACTCCTCGGGCGGCGGGCGTTTCGGGTTCCGGGGCGCTGGGCGGTTTCTTCCGTCGACGAACTCGACATGGACTACCCACTCGAAGAATATGCGAACGTCTTCAGCCGTCACTGAATGCGGGATACCCGACCCTCGATAGCGCATAAATCCCCCCGAATTCCGGAATGCACCTCGCTGAGGAGCGAAACGCATCCCTCAGCATCCCGGGTGCGGATACAGCGCGATGTTCCGGGCAGTCCCGGGTGGAGAAATCCCGATCGGGCGTGGCCGATCTTCCCACGGGCAACCCGTGGTGCGACAGGTCGTCAAACTCCGTAGCCGGGCGGCGGGACATCATCCGGGGAGTCCGGCGGCTCCTTGCGATCGCCGTAGAAGTAGTCGCACAGATCCTGAAGGTAGCCGTACAGAAGGTCATCGCGCCAGAAGTTGACCCTGGTCAGCTCGTACCAGTCCTCTACGGTGGCAGACCGCTCACGAAGCAGGTACTCCAGCGCTTCACGCAGATTCCGGGCGTCTGGCGATTTAGGGTTCCGGACGATGTGCGACTTGTAAACGGGAACGTCATCGATGAACTCAACGTTGAGGCAGGACCCGAAGAATTTACCAACCCCGCCTACCTCCGAGAAAAAATGCGGGATACTCGATGGCCTGAATCTTCTGGAGAACATTCCCACCTCACTTATCAGGGCTTTTCGTCGACTCCGGGAAAACGGCCACCATTCCGTGTCCGCCATTGCTTACAGGGCGGAGCGAAGCCCCGCTGCAAACACACGCGGGCCCCGAAGCCTCAGAAGCTTCGGGGCCCGCGCAGCAGGGTGGGGTGGGACGGACGGGGCTCAGGCCTCGTCGTCACCCGGCTTCTCTTCGGAGTCGCCTTCGATCTCGGCTTCGAGGCCGAGCTGCTCGACGATCCACTTGTCGAATTCGATCGAGGCGCGGACCCAGCTGACCGTGCTCGACACGAAGTGTTCGAGCGAGACACCGGTGCCGATCAGCATCGATGCTTCACCGATCAGACGGACCGTGCCGTCGTCGTGGGTGTGGGTGTAGGCCTTGGGCCACAGCGTCCGGCGGTTCCAGTCGTCGATCGCCTCCAGCAGCTTCGACTTGTCGTCGATGCCGTGGGCACGGTCGTAGAACGTACGGACGGAGAAGATCTGCTGCTCCTCCTCGCCCCGGAACATGAAGTACGTGCGGAACTGCTCCCACGGAGCGGCGAGGTCACCCTCCTCGTCGACGACGTACTTCAGCTCCATCTGGTCGAGGAGCTGCTTGACCAGGTCCTGGTCAGGCACGACGGGACCCTCAGGCCCCGAGGGCTCGGGTTCGGGCTGGCCCCCGAAATTCGGAATCGAGGACGGGTCGATGCTCACCGTGGAATTCCCTTCGTATGGTCCCTGCCATCCTCCCCCACATCCGCCCCGTCCTGGCAACCCGGGACGGAGCGGATACGGGCAAGGTGCCGGTCATGGTGTCGGTCTAGGAAAGGATCACGGACGGGGCCCGGCTCCGCAGCCGTACGCCCGGATCGCGGCGCCGGTCAGGCCACGGTCCGCCCGGCCGGCTCCACCGACAGCTGGTCGCCGTCCACATCCACCCGCACGGTGTCCCCGTCCAGCACCTCGCCCGCCAGGATGGCGCGGGCGAGCGGGTCGCCGATGGCCGTCTGGATCAGACGGCGCAGCGGCCGGGCACCGTAGGACAGGTCCGGGGCCGGGGCGTCGACGACCGGCTCCTGGCCCAGCCAGGCGAGCCAGGTCAGGGCACGGTCGGTGACGTCCAGCGTCAGACGGCGATCGCCGAGGCGGCGCTGCAGGTGGTCGAGCTGGATCCGGGCGATCCGCTGGAGCTGGTCGGTGCCGAGCGGGTGGAAGACCACCACGTCGTCGAGCCGGTTGAGGAACTCGGGGCGGAAGGAGGCCCGGACCGTCTCCAGCACCTTCTCCTTCTTCTGGTCCTCCTTGAGCAGCGGGTCCATCAGGAAATTGGAGCCGAGGTTGGAGGTCAGGATGAGGATGGTGTTGCGGAAGTCGACCGTACGGCCCTGGCCGTCGGTGAGCCGGCCGTCGTCGAGGACCTGCAGCAGGACGTCGAAGACGTCGTGGTGGGCCTTCTCGACCTCGTCCAGCAGGACGACGGAGTACGGGCGGCGGCGGACCGCCTCCGTCAGCTGACCGCCCTCCTCGTAGCCGACGTAGCCGGGCGGCGCGCCGACCAGCCGCGCGACGCTGTGCTTCTCGCCGTACTCCGACATGTCGATCCGGACCATCGCCCGCTCGTCGTCGAAGAGGAAGTCCGCGAGCGCCTTGGCCAGCTCGGTCTTGCCGACACCGGTCGGGCCGAGGAAGAGGAAGGATCCGGTGGGCCGGTCCGGGTCGGCGATACCGGCGCGGGTGCGGCGGACGGCGTCGGAGACCGACCGTACGGCCTCGGTCTGGCCGATCAGCCGCTTGCCGAGCTCCTCCTCCATGCGCAGGAGCTTCTGGGTCTCGCCCTCCAGCAGCCGGCCGGCCGGGATGCCGGTCCAGGCGCCGACCACATCCGCGATGTCGTCGGGACCGACCTCCTCCTTGACCATGGACTCCTTGGACGCCTCCTGCTCGGCCTCGGCGGCGGCCGCCTCCTCCAGCGCCTGCTCCACGCCCGGGATCTCGCCGTAGAGCAGCTTGGACGCGGTGTCGAAGTCGCCGTCGCGCTGGGCGCGCTCGGCCTGGCCGCGCAGCTCGTCGAGCTTCTCCTTGAGCGCGCCGACCCGGTTGAGGCTCTCCTTCTCCTTCTCCCAGCGGGCGGTCAGGCCGCGCAGCTCCTCCTCCTTGTCGGCGAGGTCCTTGCGCAGCTTCTCCAGCCGCTGGAGCGAGCCGGCGTCGGTCTCGTTCCGCAGCGCCAGCTCCTCCATCTTGAGGCGGTCCACGGCGCGCTGGAGCTCGTCGATCTCCACGGGCGAGGAGTCGATCTCCATGCGGAGGCGGGAGGCGGCCTCGTCGACCAGGTCGATGGCCTTGTCGGGCAGGAAGCGGGAGGTGATGTAGCGGTCGGAGAGGGAGGCGGCGGCGACCAGCGCGGAGTCCGCGATCTGCACCTTGTGGTGGGCCTCGTAACGGCCCTTGAGCCCGCGCAGGATCGCGACCGTGTCCTCGACCGTCGGCTCGGCGACCAGCACCTGCTGGAAGCGCCGCTCCAGCGCCGGGTCCTTCTCGATCCGCTCGCGGTACTCGTCCAGCGTCGTCGCGCCGACCATCCGCAGCTCGCCACGGGCCAGCATCGGCTTGAGCATGTTGCCGGCGTCCATCGACGAGTCACCGCCGGCGCCCGCACCCACGACCGTGTGCAGCTCGTCGATGAAGGTGATGATCTGGCCCTCGCTGGACTTGATCTCCGCCAGGACGGTCTTCAGCCGCTCCTCGAACTCGCCGCGGTACTTCGCGCCCGCGACCATCGCCCCGAGGTCCAGCGCGACCAGCCGCTTGTCGCGCAGCGACTCGGGCACATCGCCCTTGACGATCCGCTGCGCCAGCCCCTCGACGACGGCGGTCTTGCCGACGCCCGGCTCACCGATCAGCACCGGGTTGTTCTTCGTACGGCGGGAGAGCACCTGCACCACGCGCCGGATCTCGTGGTCCCGGCCGATGACCGGGTCGAGCTTGCCCTCGCGGGCCGCCGCCGTGAAGTCCGTGCCGAACTTCTCCAGCGCCTTGTACGTGCCCTCCGGGTCGGCATTGGTCACGCGCTGGCCGCCCCGGCTCGCCTCGAAGGCGGCCAGCAGCTTCTTGGCGCTCGCGCCCTGGTCGGCCAGCAGCTCACCGGTGCGCCCGCCCTTGGCGGCGATCCCGATGAGGAGGTGCTCGGTGGAGACGTAGGCGTCACCGAGCTCCTTGGCGCGCTGGGTGGCGTCCGCGATGGCGGAGAGCAGGTCGCGGTCCGGCTGCGGCGGCGCGACCGTCGAGCCCTGCACGCTGGGCAGCCCGGCGAGCTGCCGCTCGGCGCCGTTGCGCAGCACGGCGGCGTCCGCCTCCACGGCGGACAGCAGATCCATGATGTTCTCGTTGTCCTGCCCGGCCAGCAGCGCGAGCAGGAGATGCGCGGACGTCATGTCCGCGTGCCCGGCGGTGACCGCCCGCTCATTGGCGGCGCTCAGCGCCTCCCGGCTCTTGTTGGTCAGCTCGGCTTCCACGTCCTCGCGATCCTCCTCGACTCGTCCTCAACAGCCTCTGCGGGCCCGGTCCGGGCCCGTCCGTGCGCCCGTGCGGCACCCACCCTGCTCATGCCAACGTGCGATAAGTTGAGTCTATTCCACTCAAGGTTGTTCCGGGAGCCCTGCCCACCCCACCCTCGCTCACTCGTGCGAGGGAATCGCACCCAACGCGCCGTCCGGACCCGCACCACCCGGCGACACTGGCCTTCGACCACGAGGAGGTGCAGCATGACGGCTATGGCACACGAGCCGATGCCCACGCAGGACGACATCCTCCTGGAAGGCTTTCTGGCGCTGGAGACCCCGACGGGTTTCCGAGCCGAGCTCATCGAGGGGGAGATCGCTGTGACACCGCCGCCGGATGGCGACCACGAGGACTACCTGAGTCTCGTCTCCGAGCAAGTGATGCAGTTGTCCGCGACCGCGATGCAGTTCTCGGGACACAAAGGACTTGTCCTTCCCCACGCGGCGGGCCGGCCAGCCGACCACGTGATCCCCGACGCCACCATCGCCCCACGAGCGCTTCGTCTCTTCCGCGGCGCCCCTCCCTGGATGCCCAGCGACGGCGTCGCCATGGTCGTCGAGGTGACGTCGCGCAAGCCCCACAAGGACCGCGTCGCCAAACGCCACGGCTACGCCCGCTCCGGCATCCCGCTCTATCTCCTGATCGACCGTGACAAGTCAGCGGTCACGCTGTTCAGCGAGCCGGAGGGCGAGGACTACCTCGCCACCCACATCGCCCCCTTCGGCAAACCCCTCCCCCTCCCCGCCCCCTTCTCCTTCGAGCTGGAGACCACCGACTTCCTCTGACCCCCGGGCCCCGGCCTACCCTTGCCCCCATGGCCCATGACCTCAGTGCCCTCAGCCCGGAGTACCTCGCCTTCTGGGGCGAGTACCTGATGCCGACCCTCACCACGCTGCGGACGGACGGGACGCCGCACGTCGTCCCGGTGGGCGTCACCTACGACGCCGGGCAGCGGATCGCGCGGATCATCACCCGCAAGGACAGCACCAAGGTCAAGAACGTCCTCGCCGCCGGGGCGGACGGCGCCACCGTCGCCGTGTGCCAGGTCGACAAGGGCCGCTGGGCCACCCTGGAGGGCATCGGGCGGGTGCGTACGGACAGCGAGTCGGTGGCCGATGCGGTGCGCCGGTACGCCGAGCGCTACGGCCGGACCCCCACGCCCAACCCCGATCGCGTCATGATCGAGATCGCGGTGACCAAGGCGATGGGCCGGGCCTGAGGGCCGGGCCGCCCCCGCGTCCCGCTGGGCCCGCCGGCCCCCCTGGCCGAAAACGGACCCTCTCGCTCCGCCGCAGGCCGTCCACCTGGTACTCAAGAGCGACGGGAACCGAACAGCTCCGTGCAATGACGGACGGCATCGGGCCTGCCCCAGGCAAAAGACGGCAGCTGGAGGCCGCATGGCGTCGGCATTGCGCATCGTGACCACCGCTCCGCGCCGTCCGTTGCCCACCCGGCCGCATCCGCACGCCGAGCTCTGCCCGCGCTGCGGCGGCCAACTGGCCGTCAATCAGGACGGCTGGAAGATCTGCCACGCCTGCGGTTACGCTTCGCCGCCCGGTACAGCCCCTCCTCCACGGGCCACTCGCGGGGGTATCGTCGCCCCCACAGTCGCCACGCCCCGGAGGGCACGATGAACTCGGTCCGAGTGACGGCGATCGCCTGCCTGATGCCGCTGTCCGAGCTGGACGAGGATCCGTTCCTGGTCGACGACCGCAGCCAGCACGACATGTGCAAACAGTGGGCGGCAGCCCGTGACTACCGCCTGACCTGCCAGCTCAGCCTGCACCACCTGCGCGCCGACCACGGCGCCCTGTGGCGCGACGTCGCGGCGGGCCTGGTGGACGTGTTCGTGGCGCCCAACCGCCGGGCGCTGGAGAACGCCATCGACGGCACCGCCGAGTTCAGCGCACGGTGCGCCGAGGCCGGCGTACGCCTGGAGACCGCCGACCTCGACGAGCCGGTCTACACCCTGGCGATGAAGTCGCACGTGCACCGCCGGCTGTCGATGCCGACGGCGGGGTACAACGGCTGCTGAGCGGGGCGGCCTCAGGGCGAAGGGCGCACGGGCGGCGGGCAGCGGGCGGCGCACAGAAACGCGACAAGGGCCGGGTTCCCCCGGCCCTTCGCCACGTCACACGCCGGATGCCCGCGCCCCGGCCGACCGGATCACTCCGGTCGCTTGGGCCGCCACACCACCAGCGCGCTGCCCTGCTGCACATCCTGATAGGGCACCAGATCGCGCCGGTAGGAGGCGTGCACCGCCGCCTCCCGCTGCTGCATCGCGCTGGCCGCGCCCTCCAGGGCGCCCTGCAGCTCGATGACCCGCTGCTGCAGGGCCGCGACCTGGTTCTCCAGCTCGATGATGCGCTTGATGCCGGCGAGGTTGATGCCCTCGTCCTGGGACAACTGCTGCACCGTACGGAGCAGTTCGATGTCCCGGGCCGAATAGCGGCGGCCCCGCCCGGCCGTGCGGTCGGGCGAGACCAGCCCCAGCCGGTCGTACTGTCGAAGGGTCTGCGGATGCAGGCCGGAGAGCTGAGCCGCGACGGAGATGACGTACACCGGCGACTCATCGGTCAGTTCATAGGGGTTACGACGCTGCCCGCCCCGGCTGTCCATCTCAAGCTCCCTTCGCGGCCTGGAACAGCTCCGCCCGCGGGTCCGCACCCGCGGTCGCCTCGCGATAGGACTCCAGCGACTCCCTCGCCTTGTCGCTGAGGTCACCGGGGACCAGCACCTCTATGGTGACCAGCAGATCCCCCCGGGTGCCGTCCTTACGGGTCGCACCCTTGCCCCGGGCGCGCATGGTGCGCCCATTGGGGGTGCCGGCCGGCAGCTTCAGCGTGACCGGCGGACCGCCCAGCGTCGGCACCTTGATCTCACCGCCCAGGGCGGCTTCCGGGAAGGTGACCGGCACCGTGACGGTGAGATTGTCGCCCTTCCGGCCGAAGACCGGGTGGGCGTCGACATGCACGACGACGTACAGATCGCCTGCCGGGCCGCCCTGCTCGCCCGGAGCGCCCTTGCCGCGCAGCCGGATGCGCTGCCCGTCGGAGACGCCCGCGGGGATACGGACCTGCATCGTGCGGGCACTGGTCGCACGACCGCTGCCCTTGCAGACCTCGCAGGGGTCCTGGGCGATCAGGCCCCGGCCCTTGCAGTCGGCGCACGGGTCGGTGAGCGAGAACCCGCCGCCCGCGCCCCGGCTGACCTGGCCGGTGCCGACACAGGTCGGACAGACCCGCGGCGTACCGTTTTTGTCGCCGGTGCCCGAACACGCCTTGCACGGCGCCTGGCTGGACATCCGCAGCGGGACCGTGGCCCCGTCGACCGCCTCGGTGAAGCTGAGCGTCACCTCGGACTCGATGTCCTGGCCCCGGCGCGCGTGGGTGCGCGTACCGGCGCCGCCCCGGTTGAACAGGCCTCCGAAGACGTCCCCGAGCCCGCCGCCGAAGCCGCCGCCCCCTTGGCCCTGGGTGCCCCCGAAGAGGTCGCCCAAGTCGAAGTTGAAGGAGCCGCCGCTTCCGGCGGGACCGGGCCGGTAGCCGCCGTTGCCGAACAGCGTGCGCGCCTCGTCGTACTCCTTGCGGCGCTTGCTGTCGCCCAGGACGTCGTTGGCCTCGGAGATCTCCTTGAAGCGCTCCTCGGCCTTGGCGTCGCCCTTGTTGGCATCCGGGTGGAACTCGCGGGCGAGCTTGCGGTACGCCTTCTTGATCTCCGCTTCGGTGGCGTCCTTCGGGACGCCGAGGACCTTGTAGTAGTCCTTCTCGACGAAGTCCTTGGTGCTCATCCCCGACGTCCCTCCTCCCGCACGGATTTCCTGTCAGTCCTCACGTCAGCCCTCTTCCGGGCCACCGCTCTCCTCGTCCGAAGCCTGGGCGCCCTTGACGTCGTCGTCGGATCCGGACTTGGCGGTCTGCGCGCCCGGCTGCGGCTCGGCGACGGCGACCCGCGCGGGGCGGATCGTTCGTTCACCGATGCGATACCCGGGCTGCAGGATCGCCACGCACGTCGTCTCGGTGACATCCGGTGCGTACGAATGCATCAACGCTTCGTGGATCGTCGGGTCGAAGGGCTCGCCCTCCTTGCCGAACTGCTGCAGACCCAGCTTGGCGACCACGGTCTCCAGCGATTCGGCCACCGACTTGAAGCCGCCGACCAGTTCGCCGTGCTCACGGGCACGGCCGACGTCGTCGAGGGTGGGAAGGAGCTCGGACAGGAGGTTCGCCGCGGCGATCTCCTTGACCGTGACCCGGTCCCGTTCCACCCGACGGCGGTAGTTCTGGTACTCCGCCTGGAGCCGCTGGAGGTCCGTCGTGCGCTCGTTGAGCGCCGTACGCACCTGGTCCAGCTGCGCCTGGAGCGCTACGTCCGGTACGTCCCCGGCCGGGGCCGAGCCCGCCTTGTCGGCGGACTCGGCCTGCGCCGCGTCTTCGGGAGCGGCGTCGGAAGGGACGTCGGGCTTCTCGTCGAAGCCCGGGGTCTCCTCCGTCACGCGGCACCATCCTTCTTCGGCTTCTCGTCGTCGACGATCTCGGCGTCGACGACATCGTCATCGGCCTTGGCCTGCTCGGCACCCTCGGCACCCGCGGCGCCCTCGGCACCGGCCGCACCCTGGGCGTCGGCGTACATCGCCTGACCCAGCTTCTGCGAGACGGCCGCGACCTTCTCGGTGGCGGTGCGGATCTCGGCCGTGTCCTCGCCCTTGAGCTTTTCCTTCAGCTCGGTGACGGCTTCCTCGACCTCGGTCTTGACCTCGCCCGGGACCTTCTCCTCGTTGTCCTTGAGGAACTTCTCGGTCTGGTAGACGAGCTGCTCGGCCTGGTTGCGGGTCTCGGCGGCCTCGCGACGCTTGGTGTCCTCGTCCGCGTACTGCTCGGCCTCCTGGCGCATCCGGTCGACCTCGTCCTTCGGCAGCGAGGAGCCGCCGGTGACGGTCATCTTCTGCTCCTTGCCCGTGCCCAGGTCCTTCGCGGTCACGTGCATGATGCCGTTGGCGTCGATGTCGAAGGAGACCTCGATCTGCGGGACCCCGCGGGGGGCCGGCGGCAGACCGGTCAGCTCGAACATCCCGAGCTTCTTGTTGTACGCCGCGATCTCGCGCTCGCCCTGGTAGACCTGGATCTGCACGGACGGCTGGTTGTCCTCGGCCGTCGTGAAGATCTCGGACCGCTTGGTCGGGATCGTGGTGTTGCGCTCGATGAGCTTGGTCATGATGCCGCCCTTGGTCTCGATACCGAGGGACAGCGGGGTGACGTCCAGCAGGAGGACGTCCTTGACCTCACCCTTGAGGACACCGGCCTGGAGGGTGGCGCCGATGGCGACGACCTCGTCCGGGTTGACGCCCTTGTTGGCGTCCTTGCCGCCGGTCAGCTCCTTGACGAGCTCGGCGACGGCGGGCATACGGGTGGAACCGCCGACCAGGACCACGTGGTCGATCTCGGACAGGTTGATACCCGCGTCCTTGATGACGTTGTGGAACGGCGTCTTGCAGCGGTCCAGGAGGTCCGAGGTGAGCTGCTGGAACTGCGAGCGCGTGAGCTTCTCGTCCAGGTGCAGCGGGCCCTCGGCCGAGGCGGTGATGTAGGGAAGGTTGATCGTCGTCTCGGTGGAGGACGACAGCTCGATCTTCGCCTTCTCAGCGGCCTCGCGCAGGCGCTGGAGCGCCATCTTGTCCTTGGCCAGGTCGACGCCGTGGCCGTTCTGGAACTGCTTGACCAGGTAGTCGACGACGCGCTGGTCCCAGTCGTCACCACCGAGGTGGTTGTCACCGTTGGTGGCCTTCACCTCGACGACGCCGTCGCCGATCTCCAGGAGCGAGACGTCGAAGGTGCCGCCACCGAGGTCGAAGACCAGGATGGTCTGGTCGTCCTTCTCCAGGCCGTAGGCCAGGGCGGCCGCGGTGGGCTCGTTGACGATGCGCAGGACGTTGAGGCCCGCGATCTCACCGGCCTCCTTGGTGGCCTGACGCTCGGAGTCGTTGAAGTAGGCCGGAACGGTGATGACCGCGTCGACGACCTTCTCGCCCAGGTACGCCTCGGCGTCCCGCTTGAGCTTCTGCAGGATGAAGGCGCTCATCTGCTGCGGGTTGAAGCCCTTGCCGTCGATGTCGATCTTCCAGTCGGTGCCCATGTGGCGCTTGACCGACCGGATGGTCCTGTCGACGTTGGTGACCGCCTGACGCTTGGCGACCTCGCCGACCAGCACCTCGCCGTTCTTGGCGAAGGCGACAACGGACGGCGTGGTCCTGGCGCCCTCGGCGTTGGTGATGACGGTGGGCTCACCGCCTTCGAGAACACTGACGACGGAGTTCGTCGTGCCCAGGTCGATGCCGACCGCACGTGCCATTTCAATTCCTCCAGCTGACTTGAGTGGAACAGGCTCAAGCGTGCAGCACGGAAGAAATCCTGTCAACAGAGCTGAGTCGGGGACACTCAAGTTTTATAAGGCGCTTATCGTCACCGGCCTTGCGGCGAAAGACGTACGGGCCGCACAGAGGGTTGCCTTGGCGACGCAGATCACCGGCCGGGCGGCTTCATGGCACAGAGGAGAATGGGTAACCTCAGCGGCAGACCAAAAAAGTTACCGCTTAGTAGTCCTCTCCGTTTTCCGCTCTCGCAGGTACGAGGAGCCTCCCATGCAACTCGCCGCGATCATCGTGTCGCTGGTGCTCATCGCGGTCGCCGTGGCGCTGTTCGGCCGCGCCCTCCTGCAGATCTACCGCCAGATGCGACTGGGCCAGCCGGTACCCGCCGGCACCCGTACCGACGCTCCCGCCCAGCGGACCGTCACGCTGGCCAAGGAGTTCGTCGGCCACACCCGGATGAACCGCTGGGGCGTCGTCGGCGTCGCGCACTGGTTCGTGGCGGTGGGCTTCCTCACCCTGCTGCTGACGATCGTCAACGCCATCGGCCAGCTCTTCAAGGCCGACTGGCTGATCCCGTTCCTCGGCGACTGGCTGCCGTGGGAGCTGTACGTCGAGGCGATGGGCACGCTGACGACCGTCGGCATCGTCGTCCTGATCGTCATCCGGCAGCTGAGCCGGCCCGGCGCCGCGGGCCGCAAGTCGCGCTTCGCCGGCTCCAACACCGGCCAGGCGTACTTCGTCGAGGGCGTCATCCTCATCGTCGGCATCTGCATCGTGACGCTGCACGCCCTGGAGGGCGCCCAGCACGGCGTCGACCACTACGAGCCGGCGTACTTCGTCTCGTACCCGCTGGTCGCCGCGTTCAAGGGCATGAGCCTCGGCACGGTGCAGAACCTCACCTACTTCTTCGCCGGCCTGAAGATCGCGACGTCCTTCATCTGGATGATCACGGTCTCCCTCAAGACCGACATGGGTGTGGCCTGGCACCGCTTCCTGGCCTTCCCCAACATCTGGTTCAAGCGCGAGGCGGACGGCGGCGTGGCGCTGGGCGCGCTGCAGCCGATGACCTCCGCCGGCAAGCCGATCGACTTCGAGGACCCGGGCGAGGACGACCAGTTCGGCGTCTCCCAGGTCGAGCACTTCTCATGGAAGGGCCTGCTCGACTTCTCCACCTGCACCGAGTGCGGCCGCTGCCAGTCGCAGTGCCCCGCCTGGAACACCGGCAAGCCGCTGTCGCCCAAGCTGCTGATCATGTCGCTGCGCGACCATGCCCACGCCAAGGCGCCGTACCTGCTCGCGGGCGGCGGCAAGGACGAGGAGGGCAACGAGAAGGCGACCGCCGAGCAGCTCGCCGACGTCCCCGCCTCCGCGCTGGCCGAGGCCGAGCGCCCGCTGATCGGCACCCTCGAAGAGAACGGCGTCATCGACCCCGACGTCCTGTGGTCCTGCACCACCTGCGGCGCCTGTGTCGAGCAGTGCCCGGTCGACATCGAGCACATCGACCACATCGTCGACATGCGCCGCTACCAGGTCATGATCGAGTCCTCGTTCCCGTCCGAGGCGGGCACGATGCTCAAGAACCTGGAGAAGAAGGGCAACCCCTGGGGCCTGGCCAAGAAGCAGCGGCTGGCCTGGACCAAGGAGGTCGACTTCGAGATCCCGATCGTCGGCCAGGACGTCGAGGACCTGACCGAGGTCGAATACCTCTACTGGGTCGGCTGCGCCGGCGCCCTGGAGGACCGCGCCAAGAAGACCACCAAGGCCTTCGCCGAGCTGCTGCACATCGCGGGCGTGAAGTTCGCGATCATGGGCGGCGACGAGAAGTGCACCGGTGACTCGCCGCGCCGCCTGGGCAACGAGTTCCTCTTCCAGCAGCTCGGCGCGGAGAACGTGGCCACGCTGAACGCGGCCTTCGGCGAGGACGACGAGGACGAGTCGACCAAGAAGCCGAAGTCCTCGAAGAAGATCGTCGCGACCTGCCCGCACTGCTTCAACACCATCGCGAACGAGTACCCGCAGCTGGGCGGCGAGTACGAGGTCATCCACCACACCCAGCTGCTCCAGCACCTGGTGGACGAGGGCAAGCTCACCCCCGTCACCCCGGTCGAGGGTCTGATCACGTACCACGACCCCTGCTACCTGGGCCGCCACAACAAGGTCTACACCCCGCCGCGCGAGATCATCGCCAAGGTGCCGGGCCTGCGGAACGAGGAGATGCACCGCCACAAGGAGCGCGGCTTCTGCTGTGGCGCCGGCGGTGCCCGCATGTGGATGGAAGAGCGCATCGGCAAGCGCATCAACAACGAGCGCGTCGACGAGGCCCTGTCGCTCAACCCCGACATCGTCTCGACGGCCTGCCCCTTCTGCCTGGTCATGCTGACCGACTCGGTCAACGGCAAGAAGAACGACGGCAAGGCGAAGGAATCCGTCCAGGTCGTCGACGTGGCCCAGCTGCTGCTGGACTCCGTCAAGGTCCCCGCCGACCCGGCGGGCGACGAGGAGCCCGAGGACGCGCCGGAGCCGGAGCCGGTGAAGTAACGGCGCGGCTGCACGCATTGGCCGACGGCCGGTCCCTGTTCGCACGGGGCCGGCCGTCGGCGGTTCCGGACCGCCGCTGGGGCGTTGCGGGACGGCGGTCCACCCGGGAGCATCGGGGGCCGCGGACGAGGACACGACCACAGCGGTACGGGGGCGGGGGACGGTATGCGGCGACGGATCGCGACGGCGGCGGGGCTCGGGCTGGCCGTCCTCCTCAGCTCCTGCGGCCTCCTCTCCGGCTCCGACGACGCGCGCCGCGCCGCCCCGCACCGCAGCTCCTCGCTGCCCGCCGCGCGCCCCGTCCCCGCCGGTCAGGGCAGCCGGGCGGCCGGCGACTTCAACGGCGACGGCCACCCCGATCTCGTCCTCGACAGCCTGCTCGCCGCCGCCCGCGGCCGCGACGACGACCCGGGCATCGGCATCGTCTACGGCTCCGCGCACGGACTCGACCCGGCCACCCGGCAGCTGCTCACCCCGGCCCGGAACGCCGCCCCCACCGGCACCACCGTCCCCGCCGCCTTCGACGCCGAGACCGTCTGCGACCTCGACCGGGACGGCTTCAGCGACCTCGTCGTCACCACCGACCCGCCCTACGACGGCGTGGGCCGCCCGCCCGTCCCCGTACAGCTCCTCTTCGGCTCGCCCCGGGGCCTCGGCTCCGCCCGCGCCGTGAAGCTCCGCATCCCGGACCGGGCGCGGTTCGGCAACGAATGGCCCGACCAGCCGGTCTGCGGCGACTTCGACGGCGACGGCGCACCGGACCTGGCCGTCACCGCCTCCGGCCCCCGGATCAGCTACCTGCGGGGCCCGTTCACCCGCAGCGGCGCCCCCAGGACGGCCGGCGCCCCGCTCGACGTCCCCGGCACCGCGCTCGCCGCCACCGCGCCCCTCGCCCCGGCTCCCGACATCGACCACGACGGGGCCGACGACCTGCTCGTACGCTCCGCCGCCCCCGGCCGCCGGGCCCGCGGCCGCCTCGCCCTCGGCGGCCCCCGGGGCCCGCTCCGGGCCGGTCCGGCCGCCTATCCGCCCGGCTACGCGACGGCCTTCGGCCGCTTCGCCGCGGCCGGCCGGGGCGTGACCTCCGTCACCGCCGACACCGACGGCCGCCTCTCCGTCGGCGGCCGCCCCGGCACCCTCCGTACCGGCACGGGCGGGATCCCCACCCTCGCCGCCGGTGACGTGGACCACGACCGACACCCGGATCTGGTCGTCGGCGGCGACCGCCCCGCCCTGCTGAGCGGCACCGCGAACGGGCTCTCCGCCACCGTCCGCCGGCTGCCCGTGCCCCGGCTGCCCGGCTCCGGACGCCCGCGCTCCACGGTTCTCGCCCTCGCCGACTTCGACGGCGACCAGCACGCCGACCTCGTTCTCCTCACCCGGCGCGGCCGCACCCACGACCGGGTGACGGTCCTGCCCGGCGGCCCGTCAGGTCTCGCCGCACGGCCCGCCCTCTCCTTCACCACGGCGGATTTCACGGCCTCTTGACGGTCCGTCGGCCGACTTGTGGCCCGTGGCTAATACACTTGTCCCGTCGCGGGGACGCATCCGACCATGACGCCATGAACACAGACACGGGCAGGGGCACGGCCGACGATCCGAGCGCCTTGGCACGCCCCGCCCCACGCGAGACGCCGCCCGCCCCGCCCGTCACGGTCCGGCTCGCCCTCCCCACCGACGCCCCCGCGATCGCCGCCGTCCACCAGGCATCACGGCAGGTCACCATGCCCTACCTGCCGCCCCAGCGCCGCACCCACGCCGAGGTCACCCGCTGGATCCGGGAGATCGTGCTGCCGCAGAGCCACACCCTGGTCGCGGTCCGTGGCGCCGAGCTCCTCGGCTATGCGGCCCTCCAGGGCGAGCTGCTCGAACAGCTCTACCTCCGCCCGGACGTCCGGCGCGCCGGCATCGGCTCCCGACTCCTCGCCGAGGCGCGCCGGTACCGCCCCGACGGCCTTTACCTGCATGTCTTCCAACTCAACACCGACGCAAGGGCGTTCTACGCCCACCACGGCTTCCGGGTCGTGGCCGTCAACGACGGCAGCTCCAACATGGAGAACCTGCCGGACCTCACCCTCCGCTGGACCCCGGTCCCGGCCCCCCGGTTCCGTCGGGGAACCCCCTAGGGGATGTCACAGGTCAGATGCAAACCCGTCCCCGATCCCCCTGCTCCGCCACCGAATCCACGCGGACCAGGTACTTTCGAGTACGTGGCTGGATTCAGGATGGGTCGCGGACGGGACACCCGCACCGCGCAGAACGGACAGCAGGGGCAGCAGGCGCCGTACGGGCAGCAAGGGCCGTACGGGCAGCAGCCCCCGCCGCCGCACGGGCAATGGCAGCAGGCACCGCAGCAGTACGGCGGCATGCCGCAGGGGCAGCAGCAGCCGCACGGGCAGCACGGTGAACCCGAGTACTTCGGCGATGGCGGCTACCAGCCCCAGCAGCAGTCCTTCGCGCCGTATTCGAACGACAACAACCCGGGGCACACCCAGCAGTTCAGCGTCGGCGACGCCCCGGACGCCTACGGGCAGACCCAGGGTCACTACGACCAGGGCGACGACGGCGCGTACGCGTCCGGCGCCACCTACCGCGCCGGCCGGACCGACGCACCGCCGGCCGGCCCCCGGCTGCACTGGAAGCAGCTGCTGTCCGGCATCGTGCTGCGCCCCGACGCCACCTTCTGGCAGATGCGGGACCACGCGGTGTGGGCCCCGGCGCTCGTCGTCACCTTCATCTACGGTCTGCTCGCGGTCTTCGGCTTCGACAAGGCCCGCGAGGATGTGCTGAACGCCACCCTCTCCAACAGCATCCCGTGGGTGCTGATCACGGCTGTGATGTTCATCATCGGCAGCCTGATCCTGGGCACCGTCACCCACACCCTGGCCCGGCAGCTCGGCGGCGACGGCGCCTGGCAGCCGACCATCGGCCTGGCCATGCTGATCATGACGATCTCGGACGCGCCCCGGCTGCTGTTCGCGATGTTCCTGGGCGGCGACAGCACCCTGGTCCAGGTCCTGGGCTGGCTGACCTGGCTCGCCACCGGCTATCTGCTGACCTCCATGGTCAGCAAGTCGCACGACCTTCCGTGGCCCAAGGCCCTCGGCGCCTCCGCGATCCAGCTGGTCGCCCTGCTCGCCCTGCTGAAGCTCGGCACCCTGTAAGGCCGTCGGGCCACGGCGATCCGGCCACGCAAGGGGCCCGCCCCGGAGCACCAGACTCCGGGGCGGGCCCCTTGCCGTGCGGTGGACCGGCCGGCTCACGGACCCGGCCCCCGGGCGTCGGCGTCAGGTTCCCCGGGCGAACCGCTGCCCCGCCGACCCGTCGCACCCCTGCAGCCGCAGCGGTTCCTTCGCCGCCCCCAGGGTCAGACACAGCGACGGCGCGGCCGCGGGCCGGATCGTGCCGCCGTCGTCCCGTACGAACTGCTGGTTGGCCGCGCCCGAGCAGTTCCACAGCACCAGCCCGGCCCCGGCCCGGTACTGCGCGCCCGGCACGTTCAGGCACCGGTCCTGGGTCAGGCCCACGTGCACCGACCGCTGCGCGTCGTCGTACCACCAGTCCTGGTTGCGTCCGCCGTGGCAGTTCCAGCCGCCGACCACCGTCCCGTTGCGGCTGGCCCCGCCGGTCGCGTCCACACAGCTCCCCGTGCCGGCGTTCTTCAGCGGCCGGTACGCGTCGTCCCAGGCTCCCGGGTACAGCTTCGGCTGCCCGGTGCTCGCGGAGTCGGCACAGGAGGCCTCGCGCAGTTCCGTGGCGTAGAGCTGGGTCAGGCACGAGGCGAAGGCGCCGTGTCCGCGGGCGTTGGGGTGGAAGGACTGCCGCACCGAGTTCGAGTCCGGCGGAATCGGGTTGGTGAGGTTCACATACAGCCCGCGGGCCCAGGTGTCCTCCATGCACACCTCGTGCCCGTGGAAGAGCCGCGAGGCGTCGAGGTAGGTCGCGCCCGCGTCCTGCGCGGCCCGGCGCACGCCCCGTTCGAAGGCGGGCACTGCGGCGTTGCGCCCCCAGCCCGCGTCGGAGGTGTAGCCCGTGCAGCCGCCCAGCAGCTTCCCCGGGTAGTGCGGGTTGTCCGCCACGTCCGGCCCGATCGGGCTCGGGTACGACATCACCACGAGCCGGTAGTCCCCGTCGGCGTACCCGGCGTCCCGCATCACGGTCCGCAGATCGCCGACCGTCCGCTCGATCTTCGGCACCAGCCCGTCGACCCGCGCCTGCCAGCCCGGCTGGTACTTCGGCTCACAGGTGCCCTGCAGCAGGAACCAGCGCACCACGCAGTCCGTCATCACCGGCCCGAACTGCAGATCGTCGTTGGCGCCGGCCACCAGCAGCACCATCTTCAGCCGGGTGTTACGGGCCGCGACGGCGAGACTGTCGCTCTGCACCAGCTCGTCGGCGTACTGCTTGCTGCCGCCGATCACGATGTTGCCGCTGCCCGCGCCCGAGCAGGCGGCGTTGTACGTCACATCCGCCGCGATCCCGGTCCGGTGGATCGCCGCGTCCGGCGACCGGTGGCACCAGTTCGTCGGTCCGTCCGTGCCCGGCTCGTACGTCCCTACGCCCTCGCCCGAGATCTCGCTGTCCCCCAGCGAGATCAACGAGGTCTTCCGCTCCCCGAGGGGCCGCTCGGCCGGATCCCCGTAGAGCTCGGCCGCCTCCCGTGCCCGGATCTTCTCCAGCTCGGGCGACAACGGCTTGGCGGCCGCGGCCCCGGCCGGCCCGGCCCGCCCCACGGACCCGGGCGCGGCATCCGCCCCGCCCGCCGCCACCGTGAACACCACGGTCAGCGCCGCCGCCGAGGTCGCCACGACGGCTCTCAGCCGCCGCCCACGCCCCGCCCGGCCTCCCGCACGCGCCGCTGCTCCCGCACGCCGCCCACGTAACGCCCCCCGCCCACGTCTCGCACGCACCATGGGACCTCCCCTCCGGTCTGCTGTTACCGCGGGTTGTAGTCGCAGGCAGTCAGCGGTGGAACACCCGGAACGGGATTGGCCGAAACCAGCGCAGGCGAAAACGCCCGACCGCCAACTCCCTTACCGGGGACGGCGATCGGGCTCCGCCCGAAACCTCAGGCGTCGAGGATCTGTCCTTCGCGCCGCACCACCGGCGGCTCGACGCTCCACGGGAAGTTGATCCAGTCGTCCGTGCGCTTCCACACGTATTCGCACTTCACCAGCGACTGCGACTTCTCGTAGATCACCGCGCTGCGGACCTCCGCCACGGTCCCCTGGCAGAAGTCATGGACCAGCTTCAGCGTCTTGCCGGTGTCCGCGACATCGTCGGCGATCAGCACCTTCTTGTCCGAGAAGTCGATCGCGTTCGGCACCGGCGCCAGCATGACCGGCATCTCCAGCGTGGTCCCCACCCCGGTGTAGAACTCCACGTTCACCAGGTGGATGTTCTTGCAGTCCAGCGCGTACGCCAGGCCGCCGGCGACGAAGACCCCGCCGCGGGCGATCGACAGCACGACATCGGGCTCGTACCCGTCATCGGCGATCGTCTGCGCCAGCTCACGGACCGCCCCGCCGAACCGCTCGTACGTCAGGTTCTCCCGCACGTCACTCACGTATCTCTCTCAGACCTTCTGTGTCTCTGCGCCCTGCTGCCACGCGCCCGCCCTGTCGAGCGCGCCCCCCGCACCGGAGCGGCTGCGTCATACCTGCGTCCGGTGAAAGTTCCTGAACGACCGGGACGGCGTCGGACCGCGCTGCCCCTGGTAGCGGGAGCCGTACTTCTCGCTGCCGTACGGGTGCTCGGCCGGCGAGGTCAGCCGGAACATGCACAGCTGCCCGATCTTCATCCCCGGCCACAGCTTGATCGGCAGCGTGGCGACATTGCTCAGCTCCAGCGTCACGTGTCCGCTGAACCCCGGGTCGATGAACCCGGCGGTCGAGTGCGTCAGCAGCCCCAGCCGTCCCAGCGAGCTCTTCCCCTCGAGCCGGGACGCAAGGTCGTCGGGCAGCGTGATGACCTCGTACGTCGAGGCCAGCACGAACTCGCCCGGGTGCAGGATGAACGCCTCGTCGCCCTCGGGCACGACCTCACGGGTCAGGTCGCTCTGCTCGGTGGCGGGGTCGATGTGCGGATAGCGGTGATTCTCGAACACCCGGAAATAGCGGTCGAGCCGCACGTCGATGCTGGACGGCTGCACCATCGACTCGTCGTAGGGGTCGATGCGCACCCGACCAGCATCGATCTCGGCCCGGATGTCCTTGTCTGAGAGAAGCACGCAGATGAGGATACGCGCCCGCACCACCCCCTCCACACGACGAGGGGCCCGGCCCCCACCGGGGGAGCCGGGCCCTGACCACTCCTCGCTCCTACTGCCAGTCGCTGCGTCTCTTACTGCCTGCCGTTACGTCTCGTACGACGCACCACGGCTCTCTTGATCGCTACCGCCCGACGGCCGCTCGGCTACCGCTTCGCGTACTCGACGGGCACCGAGTGCCGCAGCCGAGCACAGCGCGGGCAGCGCAACAGCCGCCCGGGACCGAGCCGGTCGGTGGTCTGCATCGGGAACGAAGCGGTGCTGAACACGTGGCCCTCGGCACAACGTACGACGGTGCGCTCCATCAAGTCCCTCTCCCAACTGCGTGGACAACAAAAGCCACATTAGGGGATGAACTGGGCGCCCTCGCAGGCGGCACTCCGGTGCCCCACCGTACGCCTCAACTCCCGCACCCCGCACCCTCATCCCACCCCGCGCCGCACCCGCAACCCGGGCCCCGGCGCCACCCCCCGACACCCCCGCCGGACACCCCCGACACCCCACCCGGGCAGGCCAAATGCACCGCGACGCGGCGATGGGGTAGAGTGTGCGACGATGTTCCGCCCTCGATCAGAGGCGGGATGACGCGGGTGTAGTTTAATGGTAGAACATGAGCTTCCCAAGCTCAGAGCGCGGGTTCGATTCCCGTCACCCGCTCCACATGAAAGCCCCAGGTCAGCGACCTGGGGCTTATCTTTTCTCCGGTCCACTCGTAGGTCGCGCGCCATGCACTGCCATAACGCACCCACCAGCGGACAGAGTTGACACCCACAAACCTCCTCGCAGCTATGAACTCGCGCAGAAGCGCGGTGGGACGGATGCGGGTGCGGACCAGGAGACGTGCACCCCTTTCCTGCCGCAGATCATGAAGTTCCTCGTCGGGACGACGGTTCAGATGCCCTCCGCCTCGGCCACCGTGAACGGCTGCGGCGTCCCGGGGCCCATCGGGCCGCCCTTGTCGAACTGGGAGCGGACGACGAACGTCCGGCCGCGGCTGTGGACGATCGTGGTCGGGATTTGGAGCGCCTGGTCGGTGATGCGGCGCTCCATGCAGGCGGACGCGCCGTCGTCGCCGACCTTCCACCGGCTGATGGCGTTGGTCACGTTGTGAACGACCCAGAGGGTGTTGCCGCGCATTTCGAGGCCGTCGCCGTGCAGCGCGTCTCCGCCGTGCAGGGCGACTTGGCGGACCGCTCCCGACGCCACATCGACGCGGTAGAGGGTGCCCGCGGTCATGTCGACTGTCAGCAGATAACGGCCGGAGGGGTCGGCCACGATGCCGTTGAGTGCGACGCCGCCGGCCGGGGCGTTGGGGAGCGCACCGGCCAGGTCGTAGGCCGTGGTCAGCTCGGCACGCCCGCCGTGCGCGGCGGCCCGCGCCAGCTGCCGGGGCGTGACGCGGTAGAGGACACCCCGGTAACTGTCGGTCAGATAGGCGCTGCCGTCCGGGGCGACCGCCAGGTCGTTGACGAACGACTTGGCGCTCCCGGTCACATCGAAGCGGGCGACTAGCCTGCGGTCGCGAAGGTCGTAGACGGCGACGCCGGCGGTCGAGTCGATGACCCACAGTCGGCCGGCGCGGTCGATCTTCAAGCCGTTGGCGGTGGTGCGCCCGTCGGTGCCGGCCGGCAGGAAGAGTTGGGCGGTGCGATGTCCGGGCGTCGCCTTGTAGACGGCGCCGGTCGCGTACGAGCCGACGTAGATGTCGCCGGTGCGCGAGTCGGCAGCGATGCCTTCCGGGTACACGCGGGTGCCGGGCAGGTCGTACGCGGTGGAGATGCGAGTGCGGGTCTCGTGCCGGGCGGCGGCGTGCGAGGCCGGTGACATGGCCCCGGGTTGGCCGCTCACGGTGACGGCGAGCGGCACGACGGTGGCGGTCAGGGACAGGGCGGCCGAGATCAGAGCGCGCCGTGTGATCGCTTGGGACATGGGTGGGTGCCTCCCCGTTGCCGGCGCATACGAGTGTCGTCCGCATGCGATCGAATGCGTACGAAGCTATATTCGAACTCTAATTTTCGTCAAGGTTCTAACCTCCATATGAGTAGTCATTGATGGGTGAGAGCTTCCCTGCTTTATGGCCGTTACGATGCGGAGATGACGTCCATGCCCGTGTCCGAGCGCCTCGGTTCTTCCATCAAGCGCGCCGAGCAGGCTCTGAACGGTGCCAAGCACGCGGCGCTGAAGCCGGCCGGTCTGACGGTCCCGCAGTACGCGGCTCTGCTCTACAGCTCCGAGCGGCCCGGCATCTCGGCCGCCGCGCTGGCGCGAGCGTGCGGAGTGACACCGCCGACCATGAACACGGTGCTGAAGAACCTCCAGGAGCGCGGCCTCATCGAGCGCACTCCGCACGAGTGGCACAAGAACGTCCTGGAGACCCGGCTCACGGATGAGGGCCGCGCCGTCATGGAGAACGCCGACGCGCGGGCGGTACCGGTGGAGCGGGCACTGGCCGCCGAGTTCACCGACGAGGAGCGGGCAACACTTGTCGGCCTGCTCGCCCGATGCGCCGCACTGCTCGATTCCGTGCGGCCTGACTAGGCCGTGCGCGGCCATGGAACGGTCGGTCCTCGCGGCATGATCGCGGCCCCGCGGGGGACAGGTGGAGGCCGGGGCGAGCCGGTATCGAGGGCGTGGCCGACATCACCGGGCACCACCAGGCCCCCAAGACGGGGAGCCCGCAACACCCTTGGGCATCAGGTCGAACGCCACCGGGGCCAACGCGTTGCAGCGTTGGCCCCGAGAGGCATACGCGCGTACTACCAGGTCAGTCCGTAGTCGCGTCGGCGAGCGTTCCGCCGCAGCATGTGTGCATAGCGCAGCCTGCGGACACGACAAGCCGATGGCGGAAGGGGAATTGTCAGCTGCGACAACACGCCGAACAATGCACCCGCAAACCGACTGCGGAGACTCTGCCCCTGAATCACGGTTCTTCGCCGGGCGGCAAGCCTCTGCCGCTGCGCGATCAGCATCGCAGCCGGGCGTGCCCCATCCGTGCCCCTCAGTCCGGTCAACACCGGTCACAAGGGGCAACACGGGACCCCACGGGACGACCCAGGAAAGCAGCCTTTACCCAGGTCAGATGCAGTCTGATCACCACAGGGCCCGTTGATTCCCCAAGCTCAGAGCGCGGGTTCGATTCCCGTCACCCGCTCCATAGTTGAGGCCCAGGTCGGAGACCTGGGCCTTGTTCGTTGGCTGGGCCGGGCTAGGCGTCGCGCACCAGATCCGCACCAGAAGGCTCGCCGGAAGGCTTCTGGCGGGCCTTGCCGCGAGCGGCCCGCACGAGATCGTCCAGCCCGCTCGCGACTTCCTGTTGCCGCTCAAGGTCCGAGCCCACGGGGCAGAGCCACGTGCCAGCGGCCGTCGGTTCCTGTCGGTCACCTACCACTTGACACAGTTGTGTGCGCCGTTGACTTGGCACCTTCTTGTTAGGCGCGCTCCTCCACAGTGCGGCGAGGATGCCGTTCCGCGTTGATGTGGAGAAGGTTGGCGGCACCTGGCCTCAGCACGAAGACGGGGAACTCGTCTGCGTCCGGTCCATCGATCGGTATGTCCGCGACGATGGAGCCGGAGGGGTCAAGCCCTCGGTGCAGGTTGAAGACGATGCCGTTCGGTAGCGTTACCCGGATCTCCTCGGCATCGAGTTGGGTCGGGACACCGTCGCATATGGCTTCGATGTGAAGCGGGGCAGCTTCCCCACGCGTGGGATTCGTTGCTGACATGCCGTGATTCTCCTTGTGGGATGGCACCGGACTGCGCCCGAAGCGGCGGTGAAGCATGCGTTGGAGCCCGTACTTTGAGGGTGTCGTCCGCTTGCTGCGGCGACCGGTGCGAGGGCGGTCGTGGCTACCGGGTTCAGCCGGTCCTGAACCGTGGGGTCAGACTGCGGGTTCCGGTCGCGGTCAGGGCAGCCGCCAGGAGGGCGATGATGCCCGCCTGCACGGTGAAGTCGGCGACGAGAGAGCCAGGAGTGTTCTGGGCCGAGGACGCGAGGGTCAGGATCCGCTGTACGAGGACGGCGAGGCCGAGCGTGGCCAGCGCGAGGGGCAGTGCGGGGTCTGCCACGTGTTTCGGTGACCGGCGCCGGACGACCAGCCAGACGGCGGCCGCGGCGATGAATGCCGAACCTTCGGCCCATCCCGTGTCTGCAACCCGAGGCCACAAAACCACGGTCGAAGCGCCCACGAGGACGCAGGTGCCCATGAGGGCCTGCCCGGTTGACACCAGCGGGAGCCGGGCGGGCGGGGCATCGCAGTGGAAGCCACAGCACAGGGCAAGGACGGTCAGCCAGGAGAGCAGCGCAGTCGCAAGCGAGAGGGCGACCGTCACGGTGCCCCATCCGGCGTCCATGGCATGCATGGCTGACGCCAGGTCGGGAAGGGCCGCGAGGGCGGCGGATACGAAGGCGGTGCGCCTGTGGTCGTGCAGCAGCGCCACGTAGGCCACCGTCCAGGCCAGCGGGAGCAGCCACAACACGGCCTCGTACGGGCCCGGCAGAGCGCCGTGGTCGGTGAAGCCGCCCCGGAACAACTCTTGGTCCTGCGCGGGGGCGCCTGCGAACCAGGTGAGGAGCAGGGTCCGCACGGTCAGTTCGGAGGCCGCGTGCAGCAACACGCTCAGCAGCGCGAAGAGGCGCACCGTCGCGCCGAGCGTGGCGTAGCGGGCCGGGGCGCCTGCGGCGCCCATCCGGGTGCGGAGGGCGAGGGCGGCAATGCTGGCCATCTCGCCCAAGGCGGGGCGCATCTCGTCCCGGTCCCGCTCATCGATCCCGTCGAGGTAGGTCTCCACCATCTCCTCCTCCCGCTCCGCGCGGTAGTAGGAGGGCAGCAGGCGCAGAGCGGTGCGGTAGCGCTGTTCGAGCACAGATGTCATGCGGTGCCTCCGGCGATGCCCGGGCGACGCGCCGAACGGCTCGCGGGAGCCGGCCCGGCGGGAGTGGGGCGGTGGGCGGCTATCCGCTGGGTCGCAGCGCGTGCCCCGGCCGCCATCCGCTCCGCCTCGGCGGACAGGGCTGCCCCACCGGCGTCGGTGAGGCGGTAGTACTTGCGCAGTCGGCCTTGTTGCACCTCCTCGCGGTCCGGCTCGATGAGCCCGTCGGCCGTCAGTCGGTCCAGCACGCCGTACAGCGTGCCGATCCGGAGCTGCACATGCCCTTCGGACAGCTCGTCCACCTCCTGCACGATCCCGTAACCATGTCGCGGTTCGTCGACCAGTGCGGTGAGGACGAAGAACGCCGCTTGCGTCATTCCTCTGGAAGTCACGCCCCCACCATATCCTGTCTTCCGATATATGGGGGATGCAAGGGTGTCGCGCCCGCCCCGCCATGCTCAGCGAGCTCGGCAACCAGACGTCGGACCTCACTTCCGCATCATCGGGTGGCGCTTGCAACAGCAACCCCACGCTGGACGCCCACACACCGGCAGTTGCTTCCGCCCACCCGCGAGGGAAGCGTGGCGGCAATCGCCGGCCCCCCGACGAGGCTGCGCCCTCCGCATGCCCCAACGGTCGGTAAATCACGGTCAACACGGGTGCCCTCCGGCACTCCCCGCCCCGCCTCACAGCCCATGTTTACGCAGGCCAGAGCCCCAACGACGACGAAAGGCCCCGTTGCTTCCCAAGCTCAGAGCGCGGGTTCGATTCCCGTCACCCGCTCCATAGTTGAGGCCCAGGTCGCAGACCTGGGCCTTGTGTGTTGGCTGGGCCGCGCTGGGCGTGGCGCGCCGGATCCGCTTCGCCCTTGTTCGGCTGGAGGGAGAGCGGTCGCGGCATTCAGATGGCCGCGCCGCTCGCCCTCCGGCCCGCCCTGGCGAGTGCTCGCCGTCAGGTTGCGCAGCGGGCGAAGGCCTGCACCCTGCCGGACTGGTTGGCCTCGTTCTCGAATCGAATCGTCCACCGTCTGTCGCTCACCGCGCGGTTGCCCGTCACGTCGATGCTGGCGGAGGACACGACCCAGCCACCGCTGACGGCGAAGGTGCCCCTGGGGCAGGTGACAGTGACGGTCTCGGTCTGGTTGGCCCCGATGGACCGGACCGGGCTCTCTGCGGTGACGACGCGGGGGTGGTCGTGCTCGTCATCGGCCAGCGCAGGAGTCGCCAGGCTGACGGCCAACGCGGGTACGGCGGCCAGGGCGAGGAGCTTGGTGCGGGACATGCTGTGACCTCTCTGAACGGTTCGTGCGTTCTCGACGAATCGAACGCACCAGCCCAGGCTGGAACGGGGCGAACCGAACCGCCACCCGATGGGCCCCGTTGGGGTGACAGGATGCGTACCCTCGGTTGCTGATCATGGTGGCGCCGCCCGGGGGCCTGGACTCCAACTGGCCGACGCACGCTGCCCTGTTGGTCGGAGTTCAGCGACCGTCGCGCCCACGGTCCGCATCAAGGGGGCGCGGCTCCCCCCTCCCCCTCCCCCGGGGCCGACCGCGGGTCGCGAAGATCCGGTCCAGGTGGTGATGGAGTACCGCGAGGGCCGACTCGGGACTCCGCTGGCCCACGAGGATGCTGGTGCCCATGGTCGCCGTCATGGCGAGCAGGCTGATCGCCTCCGTGCGCGCGTCGGCGCCGGGATCGGCGAGGCCGGACGCCTGGGCCTGTTCGAGCAGGCCGGTGAGGGCGTTCTCCGCGGCGTCGGGCTTGTCGATGAAGGGCTGTGCGGCCAGCGCGTCGTCGGTCACGGACAGGATCGAGTAGGAGCTGTAGAGGAGGTGGAAGGTGCGGCTCTCCTCGTCGGTCGGGAGAGAGGCCAGCAGCAGTGCCTCGATGGTCGCGCGCGGGCCCGGGTCCGGGCCGGCGGCGCGGAGGCGGGCGCCGACCCGTGCGGTGAAGCGGTCGGTCAGGTGCTGGAGCCCGTAGAAGAGCAGCTTCTCCTTGGTCTCGAAGTAGTACTGCACGAGCCGGAGTGACACACCGGCCTCCGCGGCCACGTCGCGCATGCCGACGGCGTGCAGCCCTCGGCGCCCCGCGACCTGGATGAGCGCCTCGGCGATCTGGGCGCGCCGTTCGTCGTGGTTCACGCGCTTTGGCATGTGCCGCTGTCTCCGCCCGTCGGTAGTGGGTTCGCGGTCCGGCTCCCCGGACTTCTTTATGGTACCGCCGTACCATCGACATGGTACGTTCGTATCACGAAGAACGGATCTCCCTGGAGGTGCCCCGTGCCCGAGAACACGACCCGTGTGCGCCGCGATGTCGGCCGCTACGTGAACGACAAGCTGCGCGACCGCTACTTCGCCGCCTGCGACGCCGTCTACGCGATGGGGGCCCCCGCCCGCTCAGAGACGGACGTCGAGACCGGCTTCGGCACCACGCACGTCTACCGGTACGGCCCCACGGATCCGGCAGCCGAGTCCCGTACGCCGGTGGTCCTGATCCACGGCGCGGGCTACTGCTCGGCGATGTGGTACCCCAACACCCCCGCGCTCAGCGGCGAACGCCCTGTCTACGCACTCGACACCCCCGGCGACGCCGGGCGCAGCGTCCACCGCGAGCCCATGTGGCAGCCGGAGCGCGCCGCCCAGTGGCTCGACGAGGCGCTCGACGCCCTCGGCCTCGACCGGGTTCACCTGGTCGGCTCCTCGTACGGCGGCTGGCTGGTGCTCAACATGGCTCACCGCCGGCCCGGACGGCTCGCGTCGGTCACCGCCCTCGACCCCGGCGGCCTGGAGAAGGTGGGCCTGCGCTTCTTCGCCTGGGTCTTCGTCAGTCTCTTCGCCAGCTTCGCCCCCAAGGCGCTGCGCCCGCGCCTCGCCTCTTGGCTGGAGCAACCGGTCATCGCCGTTCCCGAGGTGCGGACGTGGATCCAGGCGGGCGCCCGCGCCTTCCGGATCCGCCGCCCCGCACCGCTGCCGCTGACCGAGGACGCGCTGCGCTCCATCCGGACCCCGCTCTACGTCATCATGGGCAAGCGCAGCCTGCTGGTACACCCGCAGCGCCAGCTGGAACGGGTGCCGCGGCTGATCCCCGGAGCCCGCGCCGAGATCATCGCCGCGACCGGTCACGGCCCGCAGATCGACCACCCCGACGTGGTCAACGCCCGGATGCTGAGCTTCATGGAGGACGTCGACTCCCTCGACCCGGCCGAGGTCGGCGGCGTGGTCGACGCGTAGGACCTGCGGCCGGGAAGGCTCCAGTACGGCCGAGCGGGGGCGGAGCGTCAGCTCAGGCATGGCGGCTGCGAGCGCGGGCTCCTTGAAGGAACCTCCGACGCGGCAACCGCCCGTCATGGGCCACCGGTCCACTGCTTTCGCCGCCGGTCCGCTGCTCTTGCAAGCCGAACACCACCCCGGCGCCCCACGCACGCACCGTTGATTCGCAGGCTCGGAGCGCAGGTCCGATTCCCGTCAGCCGATGGATGGTTGAGGCCCAGGTCACTGACCTGGGCCTTGTTTGTTGTCCGGGGCGGGCCGGTTCAGGCGTCTCGCACATCAGATCTGCATCAGAAGGTGGCTTGTGGTCATGGTGCCGCTCCGGGGGCCCCGAGGGCCCGCGGCTTCGGGGGCGTGAGCGGCGGTGGGCGCGACGCCGTGCCGTTGCGAGGTGCACCTTGCTGGTCAGCGCGCCGACCGGCCGCTTCGTCACCGTTCCGCAACAGGCGTGAACCGCACCGGAAGTTGCCCCGTACAGCCTCGTGTGTGCGGCCCCGGTGGCCGCGGCGATACGCAGCGAGGGAAGGAATCGGCATGGCCGGCGGCAACATCAAGATCAGCCCGGACGAGATGCGGGAGGCGTCGACCTGGCTTCAGAACCAGAAGGAACTGATGCAGCAGAGCCTCCACGAGGCCAACACCAAGATGGACGAGATGGTCGAGGCGGCCTACGCGACGCCCGGCTCGGAGAGCAAGTTCCGCCCGTACTGGGAGGAGTACAAGAACGGCACCGAGAAGGCCATCGAGGGTCTGCAGGGTGTCAGCGAGTTCATCAAGCAGGTGGCGGACGCGTTCGTCGACACCGACGACCAGACCGCCGGCTCCATCGGCTGAAGCTCCCCGCATCGTCCGGCCCCGCTCTCCCTGTGAGGGCGGGGCCGGGCGGCTGGGACAGGAGGGGAGACACCGGTGGGCAACATCAGCGTGCCTGTGCAGGACCTGAAGGACACCGTCAAGGAGCTCCAGAACATCGGGGAGCTGATCGGGAACTCCGCGACGCTCTACCACGCCGCCGGCGACTCGGGGGACTTCAAGAGCGTGGCCGGCGACAGCAAGCTCGCGGACGCCCTCGACGCGTTCGACAAGGCGTGGGTGGCGGGTCACGAGCGGGTTCACGACAACGTGAAGACGTTCGCCGACAACACGGACACGATCGCCGAGAACTTCACGCAGACGGACGACGAGACCGTCAAGTCGCTCGACGAAGACAAGAAGGACGCGTGACAGAAGCACGTCCCGCGGAAGGGAAAAGCGCCATGACGGAACCGACCACGGAGCAGCCGGAGGCGGCCGCGCCCGCGGAATACAGCCTGAGGTTCCCCGACTCGTGGTGGCATCTCGACCTCGACCCGAGCACCCGGGACGCGTCGATCCGCCGCCGCATCGAGGCACAGGTGGAGAAGGCCCCGCAGTTGACCCGCGAGCAGCTGGACGGGCTGATCCGCAGTACGCGGCGCATCGCCCGCGAGGCGCACGCGCAGGGTGCGCTGCGGGCCTCGGGAATGATCAGGATCCTGCGCGCGGGCGGCGGCCCGCTGGTGCTCAGCGCCACCGCCGTGGTGCTTCGGATCTCCATTCCGGAGGGGCAGTCGGAGGATCTGGCGGACCTCGTCATGGCCGCCGGCGTACAGCTCGGCACCGACGCGGAGAGCAGCGGACTGCCGCCCGGCGAGGTGGAGTTGGTGGAGCTGCCGCACGTCGGGGTGGCCGGGCGGATCTCCCGCATCGAGGACATCGACCACCACGGGAAGCGGGTGCCCACCGCGGTCCGGCACACCCTGGTCCCGGTGCCGAACAGCCACGACTATCTGGTGCTCGCCTGCTCCACCCCCAACGTGGATCTGGCGGAACAGTTCTACGAGGTCTTCGACGCGATCGCGGAGTCGCTCCGTTTCGGCGACCAGGCCGACACGACCGACGCAGCAGATCCGGCGGCGGGAGCCGCCGAGGGAAGCCCCGTGGGCGAAACAGAACAGGAAAAGTGAGGTAGCGGCCATGGCGCGTCCAGCGGTGTCCGATTGGGAAGACGTCTTCGGGTTCTCGGACGACCCGACCCCGGGTGATGCGGACATGCTCGGAGACCTCGCCCGCCAGTACCGCTCCGTCGCCGACAACGCGGGCGACGCCCTGCCCCTCGTCTCCGGCCTGGAGAACAACCAGGCCGGCGAGGGCAAGACCATGGACAAACTCCGGGACAAGCTGGGCGACCTGGCCAACCAAGTACGCAAACTGCACGACTCCTACGACCAGGCCGCCGGCGCCCTCGACACCTACGTCCACTCGCTGCGCGACCAGCAACGCAACGCCGACAACGCCCTGGAAAAGGGGCGCGAGGCCAAGGACCGGCTCGAATCGGCCACCGATGTGGTCAAGGCGGCCGGCGCCGACATCAGCAAGCTCGACGGCGCCCAGCACCCGCCGGACGACAAGGAAGCCCGCGCCAGCACCCGCCGCGCCCTCGACGAGGCCCACAGCAAGCAATCCGGCGCCCAGGCCCAGGCCGACGACGCCCAGGCCGACCTCGACGCCGCCCGCATGCTCGCCGAGGACGCCCGCCAGGTCCGCGAGGAAGACGCCGCCACCGCCGCCCAGAAACTGGACGACGCCCGCGACGAATCCGTCGACGGCTACAGCCTCTGGGACAAGATCAAGAAGGCCTTCAGCAAGGCTCTCGCCATCATCAGCGCCGTGCTCGGCGTCATCGCCCTGCTCATCCCCGGCCTGCAAGGACTCGGGATCGCGCTCACCATCGGCGCCGTCGTCGCGGGCGCCGCGTCACTCGCCATCAACATATCGATCATGGCCGAGACCGGTGACTGGGACATCGGCGAGATCGTCCTCGGCGTCATCGGCCTCGTCGCGGGTGGCGGCGCGCTCCTCAAGGGGCTCGGAAGCGTCGGCTCGGCGCTGAAGGGCATCGCGCGCAACGGGCTGAACAAGATCGGCTCCAGGTTTCGCCCCAACGGCCGTGGCGCGGCCAGCAAGAAGTGCGCGACCGACCCGGTGGACGTGGCCACCGGCGAGATGCTCATGATCAAGACCGACCTGGAGCTGCACGGCGTGCTGCCGCTGCGGCTGACCCGGACGTATCTGTCGACGTACCGCTACGGGCAGTTCTTCGGCCCCTCCTGGGCCTCCACCCTCGACGAACGCCTCGAAGTCGACGGCCGGGGCCGGGCGTTCTGGGCGCGCGAGGACGGCTCGATCCTCAGCTACCCACGGCTCCCCGAGGCCGGCTCCGTGGACGACCTGGTGTGGCCCGAGGAGGGAGCACGCCTGCCGCTGGCGGCCGAGGAGACGGCCGAGGGCGAGGTCACCTACTCGGTCACCGATCCGTACACCGGTGTGCGCAGCTACTTCGCGGACCGCCCCACCTCCGGTGCCGACGACACCCGCGTGCACTGGCTGGCCCGGTGGCACGACCGGAACGGCAACGAGGTGCGGATCGAGCGGGAGGAGGACGGCTCCCCGACGGCGATGGTCCACCCCGGCGGCTACCGCGTGGAGGTGAACTGCGTCGCCGGCCTGCTGCTGGACGTGGCGGTCGCCACGCCCGACGGCCCCGTCGAGGTGATGTCCTACCGGCACGACGCGGACGGCAACCTCAGCCACGTCGTCAACTCCTCCGGTCAGGCGATGGTGTTCGACTACGACGACCGGAACCGCCTCACCGCCTGGACCGACCGCAACGACTCCACCTACCGCTACGTCTACGACGACGCGAACCGCGTCACCGAGACCATCGGCCCCGAGGGCTACCTCTCCTCGCAGTGGTCCTACGACCCGGCCGCGCAGCGGAACCACTTCACCGACGCCTGCGGCGCCACGACGACCTACCACCTCAACGACCTGTACCAAGTCGTCGCCGAGACCGACCCGCTGGGCCACACCGTCCACACCGAGTGGGACCGCTACGACCACCTCCTGTCGCGCACCGACGCCCTCGGCCACACCACCCGCTACGAGTACGACCAGCGCCACAACCTCACCGTCGTCCACCTCCCCGACGGCAAGACCTCCACGACGGCCTACAACAGGCTGAATCAGCCGACCGCGCAGACCCGGACCGACGGCAGCGTCTGGCGGCAGGAGTTCGACGAGCGCGGCAACCTGACCTCCCTGACCGCTCCCGACGGCACCACGCACCACCTCACCCGTCACCCCACCGGCGCGACCGCCACGGCCACGGACCCGTCGGGAGGTCTGGTCAGGTTCGAAGTGGACGCGGCAGGTCTGACCGTGGGCGTCGACAGCGGCTTCGGAGGCACGGCGACGGCGGAGCGCGACGCGTTCGGCCGGCTCATCGCCCTCACCGACCCGTTCGGAGCGGTCACCCGCACCGAGTGGACGGTCGAGGGACGGCCGGCACGCACCATCGCCCCCGACGGGCGGGTCAAGCGCATGAGCTGGGACCCAGAGGGCAACTGCCTTTCGGCGACCGACTCCGCGGGGGGCGCCACCAGGTACGAGTACACCCACTTCGACCTGCTCGCGGCCCGTACCGGGCCCGACGGCGTGCGCTACACCTTCGCCTACGACGCGGAGCGCCGCCTCACGCAGGTCCGCAACCCGCAGGGGCTCACCTGGGATTACGCCTATGACGCGGCAGGCCTCCTGATACGCGAGTCCGACTTCGACGGCCGTGAGGTCACCTACACCCACGATGCGTCGGGCCGACTGATCGCCCGCACCAACCCGTTGGGCGAGGAGATCTCCTTCCAGTACAACTCCGTGGACGAGATGCTCCTGAAGAACGTGGCGGGGGCCACGACGTCCTATGAATACGACCAGGCCGGATCACTCGTCCGCATGGCCTCCCCGGACTCGACGCTGGAGTTCGAACGCGACGCCATGGGGCGGGTCCTGGCCGAAACCGTGGACGGCCGCCGTACCGGTTTCACCTACGACGTCCTCGGCCGTCGCACCTCCCGCACCACCCCCACCGGCGCCGTCACCGAACTCACCTACGACGAGCTGGGAAACCGCGACAGCCTCACCGTCGACGGGCACCGGGTGGCCTTCACCCACGACGTACTCGGCAAGGAGATGGCCCGCGTCTGGGGCAGCCGGACCTCGCCCGTGGAGGCGACGAACGACTGGGACCCGGCCGGACGCCCCGTCGCCCAGCGCCTCGCCACCTCCGCCGGCACCCTGCGCGAGCGCACCTACACCTATCGTGCGGACGATCACCTCACGGCCGTCACGGACGCGACGACGGGCCTGTCCCGGCAGCTGGAACTCGACCAGGCGGGTCGCCCGTTGGCCGTGACCGCCGACGGCTGGACCGAGTCCTACGCCTACGACCAGGCGGGCAACCAGACGTCGGCGACGTGGCCGGAGAAGGCCGGCCTCGCGGAGGCCCGCGGCGAGCGCACCTACGCGGGCACCCGCATCCAGGCCGCGGGCGCGGTGCGCTACGAGTACGACGCCGCCGGCCGCATGGTGCTGCGCCAGAAGCGCCGTCTGTCGAGGAAGCCCGACACCTGGCGCTACGAATGGAACGCGGAGGACCAGCTCACCTCGTGCGTGACGCCCGACGGCACCCGCTGGCGCTACACCTATGACCCGCTGAGCCGGCGTACCGCCAAGTACCGCATGGCGGAGGACGGGTCGGTCGCCGAGGCGGTCCACTTCACCTGGGACGAGACCCGCCTCGCCGAACAGACCGACACCGCGAACGGCATCACCCTCACCTGGGACCACGACGACTACCGGCCCCTGACACAGCTGGAGCGCAAGCGGAGGACGCAGGAGGAGTACGACTCCCGTTTCTTCTCGATCGTGACCGACCTGGTCGGTACTCCCACCGAACTGGTGGATGAGCAGGGCGGCATCGCCTGGCGCTCCCGCGCCACTCTCTGGGGTGTCACCAGTCGCAACCGCGATGCCACGGCCACCACCCCGCTGCGCTTTCCCGGCCAGTACCAGGACCGCGAAACCGGCCTTCACTACAACTACTTCCGCCACTACGACCCGGAGACGGGACGCTACGTCTCACCCGACCCGCTCGGCCTTGACCCGGCGCCGAACCCGGTCGCCTACGTCTCGAACCCCTCCACCACGTACGACCCACTCGGTCTGGAGGAATGCGGACATACGGCCCAGATCTACGTCCTGGAGTCCGGCGGGGGTCACAGGCCGTGGCCCATCAGGGCCGAGCACACGGTGCGGACCCCGGGATCCGGCGAGGCCAGGACCGCGGCGGAAAGCACTCTCCCCAGAAACTGGGCGTACGGGAACGTCGTCCACACGGAACACCGTTTCTCCCGCATGGCCGGCGCCAGCACCGGCGACAAGGTCTCCATCCCGAACGACCCGTATCTCGGCCGGGCTCCGCTCGCCCGGGGAGAAGCCGTGTTCATGCAAGGCTCACGGCCGCCGTGCAGCAGCTGCAAGGGGGCGATGAACCGCATGGCCGGCGAACTCGGAGTCAACGTCCGGTACGCCTGGGAGGACAAGATCTGGGACGCGGGGGGAGGTCTGAAGTGGAGGGAGTGAACCCGGCGCCGCCCTCTTCCTGCCCGGGGTCCCGGCGCGGTCGACGGTGAACCGCGGCACAGCAAGATCCGTACACCGGATGTGAATCGTCCGGATGAGGAAGCCGCCCGAGGTAGGCGCTGTCGGGCGTGGATATCGAGAACGGAAAGTGAGGTCGGGACGTGGCGCGGCCCCTTGAAACCGACTGGCAGGACGTGTTCGGTTTCTCCGACGACCCGACCCCGGGTGATGCGGACATGCTCGGAGACCTGGCCCGCCAGTACCGCTCCGTCGCCGACAACGCGGGCGACGCCCTGCCCCTCGTCTCCGGCCTGGAGAACAACCAGGCCGGCGAGGGCAAGACGATGGACAAGCTCCGGGACAAGCTGGGCGACCTGGCCAACCAAGTACGCAAACTGCACGACTCCTACGACCAGGCCGCCGGCGCCCTGGACACGTACGTGAATTCACTGCGTGATCAGCAGCGCAACGCCGACAACGCCCTGGAGAAGGGGCGCGAGGCCAAGGACCGGCTCGAATCGGCCACCGATGTGGTCAAGGCGGCCGGCGCCGACATCAGCAAGCTCGACGGCGCCCAGCATCCACCGGACGACAAGGAAGCCCGCGCCAGCACCCGCCGCGCCCTCGACGAGGCCCACAGCAAGCAATCCGGCGCACAGGCCCGGGCCGACGACGCCCAGGCCGACCTCGACGCCGCCCGCATGCTCGCTGAGGACGCCCGCCAGGTCCGCGAGGAAGACGCCTCCGTCGCCGCCCAGAAACTCGACGACGCCCGCGACGAATCCGTCGACGGCTACAGCCTCTGGGACAAGATCAAGAAGACGTTCAGCAAGATCCTCGGCATCGTCAGTGCGGTGCTCGGCGTCATCGCCCTGCTCATCCCCGGCCTGCAAGGGCTCGGCATCGCGCTCACCATCGGCGCCGTCCTGACCGGTGTGGCGTCACTGGGCATCAATATGTCGATCATGGCCGAGACGGGCGACTGGGACATCGGCGAGATCTTCCTCGGCGTCGTGGGACTGGTTGCGGGCGGCGGCGCACTCCTCAAGGGCGTCAAGGGGATCGGCTCGGCGGTCAAGGGCATGAAGAGCGTCAAGCCCGGCACGGTCAAGACACCGGACGCCCGCGTCACCGGCCGCGGCATCGACAAGCGGAAGTGCGCGGGCGACCCGATCGATGTGGCCAGCGGCGAAATGCTGTTGCGGCAGACCGATCTGACGCTGCCCGGCGTCCTGCCGCTCGCGGTCTCCCGTACGTATCTGTCGTCCTACCGGTACGGCCAGTTCTTCGGCCCCTCCTGGGCCTCCACTCTCGACGAGCGCCTGGAGATCAACGAGCGGGGACGGGTGTCGTGGCTCCGTGAGGACGGGTCGATTCTGTTCTATCCGGGGCTTCCCGGTGCCGAAGCCGGCGAGGGCGAGCATGAGGGGGTGCTGCCCGAGGAAGGCCCGCGTCTCCCGCTGGCCCGTGCGGCAGCCGGTGCCGAGGGCCGGGTCGCCTTTCGCGTCGCCGACCCGCACACAGGTCTCGTACGGACCTTCGCGGACCACCCCGACGACGAGAACGGGCTTTACTGGCTGAGCGGTTGGCAGGACCGCAACGGCAACGAGGTCACCGTCGAGCGCCTGGAGGACGGCACACCCACCACGCTGCTGCACTCCGGCGGCTACCGCGTCGACGTCGAGTGCACCGTCGGCCTGCTGACCGGGCTGAAGGTCTCCACCCAGCAGGGCCCCGTCGACGTCATGGACTACGAGCACGACGCGGACGGCAACCTCACCCACGTCGTCAACTCCTCCGGCCGACCGATGGTGTTCGGCTACGACGAGCAGCACCGCATCACCTCCTGGACGGACCGGAACAACTCCATCTACCGGTACGTGTACGACGACGAGAACCGCGTCACCGAGACGATCGGCCCCGAGGGGTACCTCTCCTCCAGCTGGTCGTACGACCCCGAGCAGCGGCGCACGCACTACACGGACGCCGAAGGCGCCACGCACGTCTACCAGTTGAACGAGCTGTACCAGGTCGTCGCCGAGACCGACCCGCTGGGCAACACCGTCCACTCCGAGTGGGACCGCTGGGACAACCTGCTGTCGCGGACCGACGCCCTCGGCCACACCACCCGCTACGAGTACGACGAGCGGCACAACCCGACCGTCACGCACCACGCGGACGGCGCCAGCTCCACGGTGGCGTACAACGGGCTGAACCTTCCGGTCTCGGAGACGGCGCCGGACGGCAGCGTCTCGCGGCAGGAGTTCGACGAGCGGGGCAATCTCGTCGCCTTCATCGCGGAGGACGGGTCCGCCCACCGGCTGACCCGGCACCCCACGGGCGCCCTCGCCTCGGTCACGGATCCGGCGGGCGGCATCGTCTCGTACGAGGCCGATGCCGCGGGGCTCACCGTGGCCGTCGACCGGGGGGACGGGAGCCGGGAGACGGCCGAGCGCGATGCCTTCGGGCGCATCGTCACGCTCACCGATCCGCTGGGCGCGGTCGTGCGCACCGAGTGGACCGTCGAAGGGCTGCTGGCGCGGCGCACCGGGCCCGACGGCCGCGTCGAGCGCAGGACCTGGGACGGGGAGGGCAACTGCCTCTCCGCCTCCGACCCGACGGGCGCCACCACTCGCTACGAGTACACCCACTTCGACCTGGTCGCCGCCCGCACCGGGCCCGACGGGGTGCGCCACACCTTCGGTTACGACCGGGAGCGGCGCCTCACGCAGGTCACCAACCCGCAGGGCCTGACCTGGGACTACACGTACGACGCGGCGGGCCGTATGACGCGCGAGTCCGACTTCGACGACCGTGCGGTCGGCTACGTCCACGACGCGGCGGGCCGCGTCGTCTCTCGTACGACGCCGTTGGGCGAGGAGATCGGCTTCGCGTACAACGCCGTCGGCGAGCTCGTCCGCAAGGACGTGGCGGGGGCGGTCACGTCCTACGCCTACGACCCGGCCGGGGAGCTCACCCGGATCTCGTCCGCCGAGTCGACGGTGGAGTTCGAGCGGGACGTCATGGGGCGGGTGCTCGCCGAGACCGTGGACGGGCGTCGCACCGCGTTCGGCTACGACGTGCTCGGCCGCCGCACCTCCCGCACCACCCCGACCGGCGTCGTCACCGAACTCTCCTACGACGAGCACGGGAACCGCGACGGCCTTGCGGTCGACGGGCACCAAGTGGCCTTCAGCCACGACGTCCTCGGCCGCGAGCTGGCCCGCACCTGGGGCACGGAGTCCGTGACCGCCACGACCGCGTGGGACCTGGCCGGACGTGCCGTCACCCGCGGCCTCACCGTCTCCGGCCGCACCCTGCGGGACCGGCACTACACCTATCGCGGCGACAGCCTGCTCACGTCCGAAACGGAAACCGTCACCGGACTGAGCCGGCAGATGGAACTCGACCCGGCCGGACGCCCGTTGACGGTCACCGCCGAGAACTGGACCGAGTCCTACGCCTACGACCAGGCGGGCAACCAGACCACGGCGACCTGGCCGGAGAAGGCCGGCCGCGCCGAGGCCCGCGGCGAGCGCACCTACACCGGCACCCGCGTCCAGTCCGCGGGCGCGGTCCGCTACGAGTACGACGCCGCGGGCCGCATGGTGCTGCGCCAGAAGCGCCGCCTGTCGAAGAAGCCCGACACCTGGCGCTACACCTGGGACGCCGAGGACCGCCTCACCTCGTGCGTGACGCCCGACGGCGTCCAGTGGCGCTATACGTACGACCCGTTGGGCCGCCGCACCTCCAAGTACCGTTTGGCCGAGGACGGTTCGGTGGCCGAGACGGTCCGCTTCACCTGGGACGCGAGCCGGCTCGCCGAGCAGACCGACAGCGCCACCGGCGTCACCACCACCTGGGACCACGAGGACCACCGTCCCCTGACCCAGCTGGAGCGCAAGCCGAGGACGCAGGAGGAGTACGACTCCCGGTTCTTCTCGATCGTCACCGACCTGGTGGGCACCCCCACCGAACTGGTCGACGAGCGGGGCGGCATCGCCTGGCGCTCCCGCTCCACCTTGTGGGGCACCACCAGCCGCAACCGCGACGCCGTCGCGCTGACGCCGCTGCGCTTCCCCGGCCAGTACGAGGACACCGAAACCGGCCTCCACTACAACTGCTTCCGCCACTACGACCCCGAGACCGCGCGCTACGCCTCCCCCGACCCGCTGGGGCTCGCGCCGGCCGACAACCCGGTCACGTACGTCCACAACCCGCACACCTGGGTCGACGTGCTCGGTCTCGCTCCGGAGAGCTGCTCGTCGGTCCCCGAGAATCAGCACCTTCCCACCAAGCGCGGCGCGTTCCGGGCGGCCAAGCGGGATCTGGGCATCAAGAAGGGGCAGGCACCCGACTATGTCGCTCACGTGGACATGGAGACGGCGAAGGGCGCCAAGGTCTTGAAGGACGGCATGCCGATCCCGACCCGCGAGTCCCACTACACGCTCGCCGACGGCAGAAAGGTGGTCATCCAGGACCACTCCGCCGGCCACATTTACGGCCCTCCGGGCACCCCCGGAAACCAGGGGCGGCACTTCAACGTGCGCCCCGGCGACGACACCCGAAACGGTAAGGTCCCCGGGACCTCGGAGCACTACAGCTGGGGTAAAGGTAAACAGGGGCAACCATGAGTGAATCGCGCGTACCGACCGGAGGGCGGCACATGGCCTGGACCGATCACGTCTTCCGGTCGACGGGACTCGTGAAGATCTACGGGGGCGAGGTGCCGCCCCTGCGCGGGGTGCACCTGCACGCCGTCGACCTGCACCGGGGCGGCCCCACCCTGTCCCTGCGCTTCAATCTCGCCCGCTACCCGGCCGACCCGCCGCACAAGTGGGCGGCCCAGGGGTACAACCGGGTGCAGGTCACGCTGGCCGTCTCCGGCATCGACTCCTGCTCGATCGAGGGGTTCGGTCTGGACCCGGTGGTCGACATCGACCTGGAGCCGGGTGACGGCGGCCTCGTCGTCTCGGTGGACTCGGACGACGTCCGGGTTCGGGCCGTCGGCCAGTCGGCGTCCCTGGCCAGGATGTCGGCCTACCTGCAAGGCGACGGCTGACCGCCCAGCCCCCATACATGTGTGAGGGCCCCCGCCGATTTCCTCGGCGGGGGCCCTCACCTCATCAACAAGGCCGGTCAGCCCTCCGCCGACGGCAGCACCGTCTCCGGTACCTGCACCGTCCGCAGCACCCCGTCCCCCAGGTGCAGGATGGCCCGGCCCGGGCGGGTCGCGCCCAGGCGGCTGCGGGGGATCTTCACGCCGATCAGTTCGCCGTCGCTCATGTTCTGCGGCTTGAGCAGGAGGCCCGTCCGGTTGCGGCGGGCCTCGGTGTGCCAGCCGGAGAAGCCGGAGGAGAGCCGGTCGGTCTGCCCCGCGAGGATCAGGCCCCGGCCCGTCTCGGCGCCGGACTTGGCGATCGGTGTGAGGACGGACTCCGCCTTCGACTTCAGCAGCAGGTCGGCGTCGTCCAGGATCACCACGGCCCCCTGCGGCGCGGCGGCCAGCGCCTGTTCGAGGGCGGCGGGGTCGATGTCGGACTCGTCGAAGACCGCGAGGACCCCGGGCCGTCCGGCGAGCCGGCGCAGCGGCGATCGGACGGGCGCGCCGATGACGATGGGCGTCCTGACCGAGAGCAGCGACATGGCCAGCGTCGACAGGACGGTGCTGCGCCCCGAGCGGGCGGGCCCGGAGACGATGAACGTCGGCGTGACGGAGAAGTCGGGTCCGAGCGCCGTGAGTTCGTCGCCGCCGATACCGGCCAGGGCCCACCGTGTGGACGGCAGCCGCTGCGGCACGTACTGGGCCCCCTGCTCCCAGGTGAGCCGGTCCGGCAGGGTGTCGACGCGGAACGGCCTTGTGGTGGCCGGGAGATGGGCCGCCTGTTCGCGGCAGTGCGCGGCGATCTGCTGGAGCGCCCCGGCCTGCGCCTGGCCCTCCGGGTTCGGCGTGAGGAGCGCGATCTGCACCTCCGCCTTGTCGGCGGCGCGGAAGGCGCGGCCCGGCGGGATCTCGTCCGGCACGTTGCGCTGGGTGATGCCGATCTGCCCGTACTCGGACTTCTCGTTCAGCTTGAGGACGAGCTTGTCCTCGGTGGAGCCGTTGACCCGGCTGGAGAACAGCGCCCGGTCGCCGGTCATCAGCAGGTGGATGCCGACGCTCGCGCCGTCCCGGAGCAGGGTGAGCACGGCGTTCAGCAGGTTCCCGGAGTCGTACTCGCCGAGCTGCTTGTCGAAGACCTCCCAGCGGTCGATGAACAGCACGATGTGCGGAGGACGTTCGGCCTCCGGCAGGGCGCGGCGCAGCTCCGCCAGGTCGGCGCTGCCGCGGGCGGCGAGCATCTCCTGACGTCGGCCCAGTTCCTCGTTGAGGCGGGCGAGGAGCCGGGCCACCCGGTCGGGCTGGGTGCGCTGGGTGATGGCTCCGCAGTGCGGCAGGCCCTCGATGGGCAGCAGCGCGCCGTTGCCGCAGTCGATGCCGTACATGTGCAGCTTGTCGGCGGGGTGGGCGAAGGCCATGGCGCCTGCGATGGTGCGCAGCGTCTGCGACCTGCCCTGGCGCGGCGAGCCGATGATGTGCAGGTGTCCGAGCGTCGCCGGGTCGATCACCAGGGCCTGCCGGGCCTGTTGCGCGGGCAGGTCCACGACGCCGTACGCGACGGGCGCCAGATCGTAGTCCGAGGGCGTGGGCGGGGGGAGTTCGCCGGTGACGAGGACCTCGGGCAGCGGCGGGAGCCAGGGGCTGTGCTGGGCGGGGATGCCCATCTGCTGGTCCGCTTCACGGATCGCCGTGACGAGGCCGGTGAGGTCGGTCTCCACCTCGGCGGGCGCGGCCGCGGCGCGGGGGCGCGTCGGGAGCGGTTCGCCGAGCCGTTCCCAGCCGACCGCCACCGCCCAGGGCGCAGGCAGCGAGGCGACCGTGGCGCCGGGGCGCCGGCCGCCGACGCGTCCGGACTGGAACGGCACGAGGGAGTTCTGGCCGAGTCGGACGTAGGCACGCCCGGGGTTGCTCTGCGAGATCCCGGCGGCCTCACCGGAGTTGAGGACGTCCTGGCTCTCGCCGGCGTCGGTGACCCGCAGCGCGATGCGCAGGTTGGTGTTGGCGCGGATCTCCGAGGAGACGACGCCGCTGGGGCGCTGCGTCGCCAGGATCAGGTGGATGCCGAGGCTACGGCCCCGCTGGGCGATGTTGACCAGGCCCTTCACGAAGTCCGGCAGGTCGCGCACCATCGAGGCGAACTCGTCGATGACGATGAGGAGCCGGGGCATCGGCTCGCGGCCCGCGCTCGGCTCGCGCTCCAGGAGGTCGACGTAGTCCTCGATGTCCTTGGCGCCGACCGCGGCGAGGATGTGCTCACGGCGGGTGAGTTCCGCGGTGAGCGACACCAGGGCCCGCTCGACGAGGTGGGCGTCGAGGTCGGTGACCATGCCGACGGTGTGCGGCAGGTCCACGCAGTCCTTGAACGCGGAGCCGCCCTTGTAGTCGACGAGGACGAACGTCATGGCGTCCGGCCGGTTCGCCACCGCGAGGGAGGCGACCAGGGTCTGGAGGAGTTCGGACTTGCCGGAGCCGGTGGTGCCGGCGACGAGACCGTGCGGGCCGTCACGCTTCAGGTCGAGGTGGAACGGGCCGTCGAGGGAGACACCGACGGCCGCGCGGGTCGAGCGGCCCCCGGCCAGCCAGCGTGCCCGGATGCCCTCGGCCCGCGGCGGGTCGAGGGAGAGCACGTCGAGCAGCCGCGCGGAGCCGGGCAGTACCGCGGCCTCCTCGTCGCCGCCGCCCGAGTCCCGCAGCGGGCCCATCGCGCGGGCCAGCGAACGGCAGTAGTCCAGGGAGACGATGTCGGGCCTGATGCCCCCGACCGTGCCCCGTCCGGAGCGGCCCACCCGTACGGTGCCGCCCGGCTCCTCGGCGACAACGGCGAGGCACTCCTCCGGCAGCAGCCGCTCCTCGGCGTCCAGGCAGAGGGCGCGGATGCCGACGGCCGGTCCGTCGCGCAGGATCTGCGCGACGCCGGGCAGCGAACGCAGCCTGCGGGCGCCGTCGAGGATGACGAGCACGTCGGGGCCCACGGCCCGGCCCCGTGCGTCTCCCGCCGCGGCGCGCTCGGCGATCATCGCGGTGAGTTCGGCGACGCGCCGGGCGCAGGTCTCCGTGCCGTAGCCGATGCTGGCCGGGGTGTCCCCGGACTTCTTGCGCACGTGCGGCAGCCAGCGCAGCCAGGACCAGCCGTCGCGGCCCTGTTCGCCGGTGGTCAGGAGGTGGATCTGGAGGTCACGGGGGCTGTGCAGGACGGCGGCCTGGGCGACGGTCCAGCGGGCCACGGCGCGCGCGGCCTGGCCCTGCCCCGCGATGCCCATGACGTGGTGCTCGCGCAGCGGGACGGTCACCGGGACGTCGTACGCGGTCCACGGGTCCTGGCGGCGGTGCTCGTCCTTCGTCGGGTCCAGGAGCACCACGTCGGAGTCGAGGTCGGCGGTGCCGATGCGCATTTCGAGGAAGTCGGCGTCGTTCATACGGCGCTCCCAGAGGCGGCGCCGGGGGCCGACGGCGGTCAGGACGACCTCGGCCGGGTCGGGGAATCCGCGGCGCCGGGCGGTGCGTTCGGCGACGAGGGCCTCCGTCGCGTCGCCCTCGATGCGCTCCTTCTTCTCCTTGTAGGCGGTGACGCTCTCGGAGTGGGACTGACGGCCGGTGCGGCGGCTCATGAGGAAGTTGCCGACGATCGCGACCGGGGAGAGCAGGCCGAACAGCAGCATCGACGTGCGGTGGAAGATCAGCGCGCCCGCGCCCGCCATGACCAGCGGGGCCAGCGCGGTGATCCACGGGAGCGGCCGGGCGGAGGGCGGGGCGGGCGGCGACGGCAGGGTGAAGCGGGTGGCGGTCGCGGCGGGCCGCAGCCGCGGCGGCCGGTTGTAGTCCCAGCCGGTGCCGTCCTCCGACGGCTGCACGGCCGCGTCCGGCGCCTGGGGGAGGGCGAGTTCGAGCAGGCAGCCGCCGACGAGGAGCTGTGCGCCGGCCGGCCAGGCGGTGTCCCCAGCGAGGTCCTCGCGGTCCAGCTGCGGGGGGCCGTCCGGTGCGGACGCGTCGGGCGCCACCCGGCAGCGTCCTCCGGGGCCCACGGTCAGGACGGCGGAGGGCTGGTGCGGTACGGCGCGCAGCACCTGGGCGGTGCCGTCGTGCGCCAGTCCGATCCGGTACGAGCCGATGTCGAGCCGGTGCACCGCGCCCGCCCCGGCCCCGCCGACCGCACGGATCTCCACCAGCCCGTCCGGTTCGGCCGACGCGGTGCCCGCCGGGCATCCCAGGCCCACGACGGCGGCGTGCCGGAGCGGCGCGTCCCGCAGCCGCAGGTCCGCGGGCAGCAACTGATCACCGACGTACAGGCCGAGGCCCTCCGGGGGCCGGTGGACGCCTCCCGCCCCGGCCAGCGCCTCCGCGACGGCACTCACGGGCGTGTCGGGGTCGGCGTCGAGGTGGACGTCGAACGCCTCACCGCCCCCCTCGACCACGGTCAACATCAACGACACGAAAACGTCCTCCAGCCGGCGTGAATGGGGGCCGCGGGAGCCCTGATCGTCGGCTCCCGTGCCACTGACGGGACCTACGGCGCCGGTCCGCGGATGGTTCACGGACGCCCGGCGGAGGTGCCCGTGAACCATCCGCGGGCGGGCGCCGTAGTGGCCTTCGGGTACCTGGCACCGCGACGTTGCCGCGGTGCCGCCCCCGCTTCCGACCGTCCCGGCTCCGCCGCCGGGGCGTCCCGACAAGGAGTCCGAAGATGATCTGGTACGTCCTGGCCGTGGTGCTGGGGCTGGCGCTGATCGGGGCGGTGGCCGCGCTGATCGTCACCGAGCGGCGGCCCCGCCCGCCGAAGCCCGCCGCCGCCTCGGCCGCCGTCGTGGGGCGGGAGGCGCTGGACGTGGTCAACGCGGGCCTGCGCCGGCTGACGGGCGAGTGCCTGCGCTCCGGCCGGTCGCTGCCCGACCTGTACGCCGTCGTCTACTCCGAGGAGCGCCTCGGACTGCTGCTGGCCGGCCGCGAGGAGTCCGCCCCCGCGCCCTGGACCGCCGAGGCGGACGGCGAGCGCTGGACGATCTCGCCCGACAACCTGCACCGCCCCGGCCCGGAGGGCGAACCGGCCCTGCCGTACGCGCTGACCGTGACGGTGGGACTGGACGGCGCCGACCGGGTGCTGGTCGACCTCTCCCGGGCGGCGGGACCCGTCTCCGTGACCGGCCCGGACCAGGAGGTGCGCAGCCTGGCACGGGCCGTGGTCGCCGAGGCGCTGGCCGGCCCGGTGGGCGCGCTCGCCGAGGTCACCCTGGTGGGATCCCTGGCCGGCGACGGGTTCTTCGCCGACGACGCACCGCGGACCTCGCGTCTGCACACCGCGGCCAGCCTGGAGGAGGCGTTCGCCAGGGCGGCTTCGGCAGGCACGGGAGAGCCGGAGCCCGGAGGGTCCGACGTCACCCAGATCTTCCGGCTGATCGAGGGCGGCAGCCGGATCGCCGTCCAGGGCGAGGCGCCCCACCTGTTCGTCGTGGACGCCTCACAGCTCCCGCGCCGGGCGGGGGCACTGGACGGCCTGCGGCGCGGGGACGCGCTGCTGGTGCTCGGCGAGGCCCCCGCGGGATGGCCCTGGCGGGCCGGTGCGGACGGCTCGCTCGACACCGGGCCGCTCGGCCTGGAGATCACCCGGCACGCGGGGCGTTTCGCATGAGTCTCATCCGGCGGCCCGGTCCTGGCCGCCCGCGTGCAGCCCGCGGCTGTGCAGCGCCTCCCGCAGGGCGCGGGCGGCGTAGTACGTCCGCGACTTGACCGTGCCCGGCGGCACGCCGAGGACCCTGGCCGTCTGGTTGACGCTGCGCCCCAGGTAGTGCACGTGCAGCAGGACCTCGCGCTGCGGCGGCCGCAGGTCCCCCAACGCCTCGATGAGCACCTGGGAGGTGAGGATGTGGTCCACGTCGTCGGACACCGGAAGGTGGGCGAGTTCCGGGTCCCCGGCCTCCGGCGGTCTGGCCTGGCGGGCCCGGTGACCGTCGATGACGAGGTTGCGCAGCACGGTGAACAGCCATGGCCGCACCGAATCCGCGGTCGGGTCGAGCTCCCCGGCGTGGCGCCAGGCGCGTATCGCGACTTCCTGCAGGACGTCCTCGGCGCGGTGCCAGTCGCCCCCCAGTCGCCGCGCGGCGAACTGCAGCAACGCACTGCCGTGACTCTGGTAGAGGGCTCTGAGGAACTCGTCGGGGCGGAGTTCCGCGGTGGGGGGCCGGGATGTGCAGTCTTCGGTGGAAGTGCTGGCCGACAAGGGCCTTTTTCCTCTCCGGTTCGTCTGTGGTGAAGACGGACGCCGCCGGCCGTGGGGAAGCCGGCGGACGCCGTCGCGAACGGTCGTTCGCTCCGTGCGACGTGTCCGCCGGCCTGCAGCGGCGGTGAACCCGCCCCGGTACCGCCGTCAGTCCGGTTCGTGGGAGGAAAGCGAGCGCACCTCATCGGGGGTCAGTTCCCGGTCGTAGAGGTGCACATCGGCGACCTCGCCCTTCCAGTGGTCGGCCGCCTTCCCGTTGAACTTGGCGCGTCCGATCACCACGGAACCGGTGGGCTTCACCGTGCCGACGGCCTGCCTGCTTCCCGCGAGCCGCCCGTCCACGTAGATCCGCATCCGATGGTCCTTCTGGCGGTACGTGCCGGTGAGGTGGTACCAGCGGCCGGCCTTCGGCTGCTCGGCCTTCTCCGCGACGGTACGGGCACCGGTGAAACTGAAAGCGAAATTCTGGTCCTGCCCGGAGTACTGGAGGAAGAACGTGCTGGCCTGGTCGCCGTCCTGGGACAGCACGGTGTGGAAGCCGTTCATGTCCTCGGGGGTGAGCCGCACCCGCGCGGCGACCGAGTAGTCCTTGCCGGCGGTGTCGATCCGGGAACCGGTGTCCGCGTATCCGCTGGTGCCGTCCAGCCGCAGGGCGCCGCCCTCGGGGCCGTCGGTCCACTGCCCGCCGTCGCTGACGACCGCGTCGTGCTCACCCGCCTTCGCGGTGCCGGACCGGTGCAGGGGCCACCACCCGATACCGCGCAGCGACTCGGCCTCGCCCGGGCCCGTCGAGGGCGAGCTCCCCCCGGCCTGCTCCTTCCCGGACTCCCCGGCCCCCTGGCCGCGCACCAGTTGGGCGACGACGAAGGCCAGCGCGACGGTCAGTACAGCGATCGTGGTGATGAGCGACCATCTGCGCGTCATGAATCTCCCCGGGACGTACGGCATACAGGTGTCACTGGAGACCACGTGTCCGTTCCGGAAGTGGTTCAACGTGCGCCCAAAGTCTGACAGGCCGTCGGGTCGGCAGGCGGGGGCGCCCCTGAATGTGCGGCCCTGCACGGAACATCCGGCGACACCACGTTTACGCAGTTCAGCGCGTTTCGTTGGGATGTTCCGACGACGCGGTTCCGCCGCCCTGCGACCGCTGCGGGGGCGTGCGGAGCGGGGCCCCTGAAGGCGACCGGGGCGCCTTCTCCCACGACGGGCCGGCGCGGACCACCGCCCCCCGCACCACCGCGCACCGCACTAGCTTGCAGTGCATGACTCTTGCTGTGTAAGGTACTGATCATGGAAGAGACGCCCACCCCCCGCGCCCAGTGGCTGCGAGGGGTGCTGGATATGTGCCTGCTGGCCCTGATGGCGGAGGCCCCGGTCTACGGCTACGAGATGACCGTCCGGCTCGCCGCGGCCGGGCTCGACGTCGCGGACGGCTCGATCTACCCCGCGCTGGCGCGCCTGCGCAAACGCGAACTGGTCGAGATCGAACGCCGCAGCGGGGGCGGGGGCCCCGCCCGTACCTACTACAGCCCCAGCGAAGCCGGCATGCGGATGCTCGGGGCGTGGAGCCGCGACTGGGGCGAATTCGCCACGAGCATCGGCTCTCTCATCGGCCCACCTGCGCGGGAGGAATCATGACACTGACGGTCGACGACGCGATACACCAGGCCACGAAGACGTGGCGCCGCCTCGGCGTCGCACAGGACACGGCCGACGAGATGACGGAGGAGCTGGCCGCGGACCTGACTGCCGCCTCCTCGGACGGCCGGTCGGTCACGGACTACATCGGCGGGGACGTCGAGGCGCTGGCCACCTCCTGGGCGGACGAACGCGGTCTGCTGCCGGTGCACCGGCACCTGAAGGAGACCGCCGTCGCGGCCGCCCAGGGCGCCGCACTGCCCGCCCTTGCCGCCCTCGCCTTCTGGTGGGTGTCCTGGTCCCACCTCCTGGACCCCAGCAGCGAATCCATGACCACCACCCTCGACGGAGGGGCGGTGTGGGAGGTGCGCGAGTTCGCCAATCCCGGCGTCCCGTTGATGTGGGTGGGCCTGCCCGTGTGCATGATCGCCGCCTTCCTCCTGGTCCGGCGCGCCGTGCGCGGAACGCTCCAGCACCGTGGCGCCGCCGCCCCCGAAGCGACCGCACAGGCCCTGACCAAGGCGCTTCCCGCCATCCTCCTGGCAGCGGCCGGGCTGGGCGTCGCCATCGGCTTCTTCGGGGCCTCGGTGGTGGGGTACTTCCAGCTCCTGTTCACCGTCCCCGTCGCGCTGGCCGGAATGATCGGCGCCGTCGCAGCCGGCGCCGCCTGGGTCCGCAACCGCACCTGCCCGCCCGCGACCGACACCAGGTGAACCACCGTCAGCTGCGGGACCGGCCTGCTCAGGACGGTGCTGTCGTCGGCGGCTCGTGCACCGCGGTACGCCGCTGCACCGCATTAGCCGTCCATTAGCCAAACACCAACTCGATCTTGGAAGCTGATGGTCGTCCGGGAACAGGACGAGAACCACAGCAACAGGAGATCCGATGAACAGCGCCACCGCCACCAACCGCTTCCGTGGCCGTGCGGGCCGCCGTATCGCCACTGCCCTCGTCGTCGCGGCGGCGCTGGGCCTGGGAGCCACGGCCTGCGGGGAGGGCTCCGGGGCGGCGGGCGCCGCCGGCTCCTCGGGCTCCGCGGCGGCGTCGGCCTCGACCCGGCCCACGAGCGGTTCCTCCGCGGACCACTCCGGCTCGCAGGGCCAGAACGGCGACACGTCCGCCAAGGCGTCGTCCGCCGCCAAGACCGGCAGCGGGTCCGCCTCCACCGGGGGCGGCGGTGTCGCCCACGCGGGCAACCACCGCACGCTGGTCGGCAAGCTGGAGTACCTCGCGCCCGGCAAGCTGATCGTCAAGCCCGAGGGCGGCGGCACCGACCAGGCATTCTTCGTCGCCAACGCCACCAAGATCCTCGGCGCGGCCGCGATCTGCGCCGACAACACCGACGGCAGCGTGACCATCGGCGAGGACGGCTACGGCACCTCGAAGTGCACCGTGGACCAGTTGGAGAAGGCCGCGAAGTCCGGCAGCGTGACCGTCCGCGTCACGATGGACACCAAGTCCGGCGCCGCCGAGACGGTCGAGGAGAAGTACCACCCGTAAGCCTTTGCACCTCACGCCACGCGCACCCCTGGGCCTCGGCCCGGGGGCGGCCATGCGTACGGGGAGGACCTCGCGTCCAGGTCCACGCCCACGTCCCTGCCCGGCATCGCTCGAGTGCCGGGGTGTGTCACTGGCGCTGTTCCAGATCAGCAAGGGGCCAGCCGCACCGGCCAGGTGTCGTTCGCCTAGGGTGGGCCGGTGCCGAGATTCGAGGTCGTGACAGCCGTCGCCGCACCCCCGGACCAGGTGTTCGCGGTATGCCTGGACGTGCAGGCGCATACCCGGTCGATGGCCGCTTCGTCGGAGCGAGCGGTCGACGGCAGGCGCATGGGCGAACTGGCGCTCGGCGACACGGTGACCTTCCAGGCCCGCCACTTCGGCCTGACCTGGCGGCTCAAGGCCCGCATCACCGCATACGACCGGCCCCGGGGCTTCGTGGACGAGCAGGAGTCCGGCCCCTTCAAGCGATGGCGCCACGCCCACCACTTCGCACCGGACGGCGCCGGTGGCACCGTGATGAGAGACGTCATCGACTTCGCCTCACCCTGGGGGCCCCTCGGCTACCTCGTCGACAGAATCCTCCTGAGCCGGTACATGCCCCACCTCATCACAGTCCGCAACGCCTACCTGGCCGGCACCTTCGACTGAATGCCGGGCCGGACACGCCCCCGCAGGACGCGTGTGCTCGTTCCGTCTGCGGCGGCGCTTGCCCCGGCGGCCCGGGTGAGCCGCCGCATTCAGCACGTAACACCCTTTGTTCATAAGGGGGTTGACCGCCCACCGGGCCGGAAGCTTTAGTGATCGCGACCGTCTTAACGATCACTGTTCAGTGATCCGTGATCTCTTGGGGGAATCGATGCGTGCTCTCACCTCGGCAGGAGCGGCTCTCGCCGTCGTCGGACTGAGCCTCGGTCTGAGTTCCGCGCCGGCGTCCGCGGCGTCCGCCGGTCCTGCCGTGTCCGGCGCTTCGCAGGCGGCCGTCTCGGCCACGCCTGCGGCGAAGGCCCCGCCGAAGTCGGGGAAGGACAGCGTCACGTGCAGCGGGTCGAGCGGGCGGGTCAACTTCTCGTGGAAGACCGGCTGGTCGAGCACCACGGTCTACTACAACGACCACTGCCTGGGGGGCACGCGTACCACCGCCGCCTTCAAGTTCTACAACAACGGGTCGACGCCGTTCTACAAGTGCGTCACCTTCCAGGGCGACGCCCAGGGCACGTACAAGTTCGCGCACATCAACGAGATCATGGACGTCAGCAAGGACACCAAGAAGTGCAAGAACACCTAGGGGGCCGAGCCGGAGGTTCTTCGCCGGCCGGACGCCGGTCTGCGCGGTGTCGGGCGGGTCAGGCCATCCAGAAGAAGACCGCCGTCATGCGCTTCTCCTCCATGGTGGTGCCCCAGTAACCGGTGGCCGTGTGGGTCAGATTCGCGGAGTAGAGCAGCAGCCGGTTGGCGCGGTGCGGAACGCGGACGTCCTCGACGAAGGAGTCCGGCGCGACGAAGCGGGTGCCGAGTGCGCCGACCAGGTGGTTGTGCGGAGCGGCGACCTGGTTGCCGCCGAGTGAACCGCCCGGCAGCCTCTGCCGGTAGAAGCTGGTACCGAAGCCCTTGGGGACCACGCCCAGCCGTCCGGGTCGGCGGCCCAGGTGCGCCAGGCATCCGAGATGCGGTGCAGGTCGTCCTCGGTGGCGAGGCCGTCCGCGGCGGGCCTGGTCGGCGATGGCCGAGTCCAGGATGCGGTCGGCCCACATGCCGCCCCAGTGGGCGCGGTCCGCGTCGTCGGCGTGGCACCAGGTGCCGGCGCTCGGGGTGATGTCGGTGAACCCGCCGGCCCGGGCCCAGGCCGGCAGGCGCCGGGCGGGCGCCCTCAGGCCAGGTCCAGCAACTGTTCGTAGAAGCCGCCGAATCCGTTCCGCTTGTCCACCAGGTGGATCTCCAGGATCCAGTGGCAGCGCCATCCCGCTCTGTCGGTGCGACGGAGCGGGTGGTCGTTGTGCGGCACGATGTACGACTCCGTCTTGGCGCCGTCGATCGTCTCGTGCGGGAACTCGCCGACCAGGTGCCCGGCGTGCCAGCCGCCCAGGGTCCAGCCCGCCTCGGCCGCCAGCCGCTCCACCTCGGCGTACAGCCGCTCACCCGTGATGTCGGGATCGGCCTGGAACGCGCTTCGGCCGGCCGCGAAGACGGTCGCCAGGTCCTCCCGGAGCCGGTGCTTGACCGGGTCGTCGCCGAAGACGAAGGTGCGGCCGAAGTCCGCTTCGTACTCCTCGAAGATCGGGCCGAAGTCGGCGAAGGCGATGTCGTCCTCCCCGATGACCCGGTCCGGCGGGTTCTCCTGGTAGGGGAACAGGGTGTGCGGGCCCGAGCGGACGATCCGCTTGTGCCAGTGCTTCGTCGTCCCGAACATCTCGTTCGCCAGGTCCCGGATCCGGTCGCTGACCTCCCGCTCACCGGCCCCGGGCACCACCAGCCGCCGCGCCCCGACCTCGGCGAACAGGGCCGTCGCCTTGCGCTGCGCCTCCACCAGCCCCAGGGCGCGCAGTTCCTCGTCCATGCGATCAGGTACGCCCATGGTGGTGCTCCTCTTGTCCTTGCGGTGTCGCGCGCACGATGACGAGCGAGCCCTCGTAGCGCGCCTGGCCGCGCAGGTGGCCGAAGCGTTCATCCCACACGCCGGAATCCAGGTCGTCACGCAGGCGCGTGGTGAACCGCTCGCGCGCCCCGTCGTCGACGAAGCTCCAGGCCGAGCACGCCTGCCGGGCCGCGGGGTCCAACAGCATCTCGGGGCGTCCGTAGTACGCCTCGTTGAAGCCGTCCGTACAGTCCAACGGGATCGGCACGGCCCGCACGCTGCGCACGCATCGACGCGGACGGCTCCACCGCCGTCACGGCCGGCGCCGCCGATTCGTACGATCCGGCGCCGGCACCGACGTTGACCACCGTACGGGCACCGCCCAGCGCGTCCGCGACGAACTGGGCGATGCGGGGGTCAGGACGTCGGTAGTGCGCATAGCCGGAGCCGATGCTGCCGTAGTCGACATCGCCGGCACTGCCGTCCGGGCCGCGTACATCCATGGGATCCATACCTCGCCTCGTGAGCAGGAATCGGACAGGCCGCCCGGCGGTGCCGGTGTGCCGGCGCTCCACGGCGAGGGGCGGCCGCGGCCGGCCGGCCGCCGGTCGGCCGGAGTGGACGGTGCTGCAATGTGCGCCCCGGACACAGCCCGGAGCGGCCCCTCCCCTTCCGCGACACCACCTGCCGTCTCCGCCTCCTCACCTGCCGCCGGACCCGCCCTCCTCATACTGCAACTGCAAAGTCGATCCGTACATCGGATGGCACATGCTTGGGGCATTGCCCAAATGGCTCGCACCTGTGGATCTGGAGGGCGCTCCGAGGCGCAGCGGCCGGGGAGGCCATCGCTTCGGCCCCTCGTGCGCCGGGACAGAGTGACGATCGCTGCCTTTGCGCCGACAGCGATTCGTGCGGCAGCGGCATCACTAGGATCCGGCAGATGGCAGAAATGATCGACAACGAGCCGAGCCGGTACGGCAGTCGCCGTGGCCGGCCCCCCCGGGACCAGGTCATCGGTCGCATCGCCGACCACCTTGCCGGCCGGCAACCAGGACACCCGCTGCGGGTCGCGGTGGACGGCATCACCGCCGCCGGAAAGACCACCCTCGCCCGCGCCCTCGCCGCCGCGGTGGGCGAGCGGGGCCGACCGGCGGTCCACCTGTCCATGGACGGCTTCCATCACCCGCGCGCCCACCGCCACCGGCAGGGCCGCGACTCCGCGATCGGCTACTACCAGGACGCCTACGACTTCCCCGCGTTCGCACGGTCCGTCCTCGTCCCCCTCGGGCCCGGGGGCGATCACCGCTATCGCCGCCGCATCATCGATCTGGCCGACGACCGGGCGATCGACGAACCGCCGGTCGCCGCCGCTGCCGACGCGGTCCTGGTGGTGGACGGCAGCTTCCTGCAGCGGCACGAACTGGCCGGACTGTGGGACGAGGTCGTGTTCGCCGACACCAGCTTCCCCGTCGCCCGGCGGCGCGGCACCCGCCGCGACACCGAGTTGTTCGGCAGCACCGCGGAGGCCGAGCACGCCTTCGACCATCGCTACCACGCCGCTTGCCGGCACTACCTGGCCGAGGTCGACCCGGCCGCGCACGCGACGATCGTGGTCGGCAACGACGACCTCGATCACCCCGTGCTGCGGCGGATCGGCGACGAGCACACCGGCACGGGCCACACCCCCGCATCCTGACGCCGGCGAGGGTCACCGGCCGGGCGCGCGGCTCCCTCGGACCGCGGTCGGGAAGCGGGCGAGGGAGGCGGGGGCCGATGAGCCAAGCGCTCACGCCGCCGGGCCCGTGCCAAGGCCCGGATCGCTGTTCCGAGGAAGCGCTGCGGAGTTCGGAAGCAGGAGGTGGCGGCGCGGGGACGAAAACCGCGAACCCCGGCCGCACGAACACCCTCGCGCAATTCCGGCGTCGACCGTCGGCACAGCCATGACATCGACAAGACCGTGACATCGACAAGGCCACTGGAAAAACAGGTGAGTTCTGCCGCTCCCCGGTACGGCGTCGGCAACGCTTGTTAGTGAGGCGTTACCGGGGCGCTAGTGAACTCCGTCAGAGTCAGGTGCGTCCAGGGGAGTTGTCGGGAAGGCCGGGGCGGCCTTCGGCTTCCTGTCCCGCCACACTCACAGGGGAGTGCACGATGCAGCCGAAGACGACGCCGGATACGGGCCCTCGCGCCGGCAACGCCGCGTAGGCAGCCTCGACGTTGCCGGCCGGGGCGGCGCGGGGAGCCGCCGCCCCGAATGCCTCCGAGGGCAACTCCCCCACCTTCGGAGCGTAAGCAATTTGCGACGCTCCGTCGAGGATTCTGTTTTTCGAGGACGAAAGGGAACCTCGGAGCCCGTCTCCTCATCTCTTTGGGCGTCCCACTTCTCTGGGCGTCCCACTTACCAGAACTTCGAACGAATGCGATGGGGACCGTGATGCGCGAATTCAGCCGCCGAGGGATATTCGGGCTCGGGATAGGAACGGCGGCCGCGCTCTCCGTCGCCGGCTGCACCTCTTCCGGGTCGTCGGCTTCCGGAAAGGTCGGCACCAAGCCCGGCCGGAACCAGGGCAAGCCGATAGGCGACGGCTCCACCGCGTACACCGGAAAGCAGCCCCACCAGCCGCCGGCGCCGGAGAAGCTGGCGCCGGGCCAGAAGCCACCGCAGTTCGTCGTCTTCTCCTGGGACGGGGCCGGCGAGGTGGGCAACGGCCTCTTCCCGCGGTTCCGCAAGCTCGCCAGGGACCACAACGCCTCGATGACCTTCTTCCTTTCCGGGCTGTATGTGCTGCCCGAGTCGAAGAAGCGCCTGTACCGCCCGCCGAACAACCCCGTCGGCGCCTCCGACATCGGTTACCTCACCGATGACCACATCAAGGCGACGCTGAAGAACGTGCGCGCCGCGTGGCTGGAGGGCCACGAGATAGGCACCCACTTCAACGGCCACTTCTGCGGCACCACCTCGGGCTCGGTGGCGCACTGGACGCCCGCCCAGTGGGACGACGAGATCGAGCAGGCCATGTCCTTCGTCACCAAGTGGCGGACCAACACCGGCTTCACCGACCTGGAACCGCTGCCCTTCGACTACAGCAAGGAGCTGGTCGGCGGCCGTACGCCGTGCCTGCTCGGCCAGGAGAACCTGCTGCCGACGGCGAGGAAGCGCGGCTGGCGCTACGACGCCAGCTCCCCCGGCGGCCTGCAGGTCTGGCCCGACAAGAAGCAGGGCGTGTGGAACTTCCCGCTTCAGGGCATGCCGTTCCCCGGCCACTCCTTCGACGTCCTCTCGATGGACTACAACATCCTGGCCAACCAGTCGAAGGCCTCCACCAAGGCCCCGCCGGCCAACTACCCCGGCTGGCGCAAGCAGGCCACCGACGCCTATATCGCGGGCTTCAAGCGGGCCTACGAGACCAACCGGGCGCCGTTCTTCGTCGGCAACCACTTCGAGCAGTGGAACGGCGGCATCTACATGGACGCCGTCGAGGAGGCGATCAAGCACATCGCCGACGACAAGCGCAAGGACGTCCGGATGGTCTCCTTCCGCCAGCTCTGCGACTGGCTGGACGCCCAGGACCCGAAGGTCCTCGCCGACCTGCGCAAGCTCGGGGTGGGGCAGCAGTTCACCGGCCGCGGCTGACCGCGCGGCGGGGGCAACGATCCGCCCGCCTCTCCCTCACCCCCTCCTGGCCGGGCCGGCCCGGCCGCCGCCCGGCCCTGGCCCCCGTCAGGCCGTGACGCTCACCGTCACCCCCGCCCCGCGCGTACCTTCTCCTCCCAGTCGATGCGATGGAAGTGCAGCGGGCGGAGCATGTCCTCAGGGCCGGCGAAGGACGGCGCGGCGGCATCGCGCTTGCCGGCCTTGACCTCGTTGACGGCTGCGGCGGTGTGGCCGATCGCCTCCACGCGCGGGCGGCGCAGCGCCTCGTAGGCGGCGAACGCCGCGCCGTGCGTGGGCAGATCGCGCAGGCAGCGGGCCAGTTCGACCGCGCTCTCGACGGCGAGCGAGGCGCCCTGGCCGGAGCTGGAGGACGGGGCGTGCACCGAGTCCCCGACCAGCACCATCCGGCCGCGGTACCAGCGCGGTACGGACGGCATGCGCTCCATCCGGCCGACCACCATCAGGTCGTCGGGGCCGGTGTGCCGCAGCAGCCGTTCGCCCGGGACATGACCGGCGTACAGGTCGCGCAGCCGGCTCAGCCACTCGGCGGCGGGCACCCGCGCCAGGTCGGACGGGCTCGGCGGGGTGTCCGTGGGCAGTCCGGCGAACCAGATCAGCCGCCCGTCCGCGCCCTGCCAGTAGCCCATGAAGGCGCGGCCGAACGCGAAGTACATGGTGCCCGGTTCGACCCCGGCGTCGCTGCCCACGTCCGCGTAGCCGCCGAAGCTCAGGACGCCGCCGTACTCGGGGGCGGGAGCCTGCGGGTCGATCACGGTGCGGACGGTGGAGCGGATGCCGTCGGCGCCGATCAGGATGTCGGCGGTCGCCGAGGTGTGGTCGGCGAAGTGGGCGGTGACGCCGTCGCGCGTCTCCTCGGCGGCCACCAGCCGCTTGCCGTACGCGAACCGGATGCCCTCGGCGCCCGCACGGTCGGTCAGCGCCCGGTACAGCCGGTCGCGCGGCAGTGTCAGCGTTGCGGGCAGTTCGGGGAATCCGCCGAAGCGGGCGTGGTGATGGCCGGCGCCGTCCGCCATCACCATGCCGGGCACCGGCTCGCCGATGGCCCGCACCGCCGCGTCGGCACCGACCGTCGCCAGCGCGGCCTGGCCGTTGGGCGCCAGACCGAGCCACGCCCCCACACCGTCGGCCGCGGTCGGGTACGCCTCGTGGACCGTCGCGGTGATGCCCGCCCTGCGCAGTGCGAGGGCCGTGACCGGGCCCGCCACCCCGCCCCCGATGACCAGTGCCGTCCGTACTCCGGAGCCGCGGCCGTCGTCGCCGCGGCCGTCGTCGTCGCTCATAACCCCTCCCATGGGTCATGCGGATGCGCCGTTCGAGCGCGGAACCCATAGTGGCAACACCACTAGTCTCAGTGCAACTACTTTGCGGGGGCTGGCTACGATGACCGCATGTCCGCCTCCGTGAAAAGCTCGCCGCTGGGCCTGACCGTGCTGACGCTGCTGCACTACCGGCCGCTGCACCCGTACGGCATCCAGCGGCTGCTCAAGCAGTGGGGCAAGGAGCAGGTCGTCAACGTCGGCCAGCGGACCGGGCTGTACCGCACCATCGAGCGGCTGCAGGCGGGCGGGCTGATCGCCGTCCGGCAGACCGAGCGCGACCAGCAGTACCCCGAGCGGACGGTCTACGAGGTCACCGACGAGGGCCGGACGGCCACCCGCGAGTGGCTGGAGCAGATGCTGGCGGTGCCCAAGGCGGAGTTCCCGTTGTTCCCGGCGGCGCTGTCGAACATGCTGATGCTCAGCCCGGACGAGGTGGCGCCGATCCTGGAACGGCGGGCGGGACGGCTCGCCGCCCAACGCGCGGACATGGAGGCCCAGTTGGCCGAGGCGCCGACCGGACTGCCGCGCATCACACTGATCGAGAACGAATACCTGCTCGCCGTCCTCGGCGCCGAGGAGCGCTGGCTGCGAGGGGTGATCGGCGAACTGCGGGACGGCAGTCTGACCTGGTCGCCGGAGATGCTCACGGCGTTCCAGGAGGCGTCCGAGCCGGGTGCGGCCGGGGCCTGACCGACGCGCCGCGGGCGGGCAGTGCGGCCCCGAGGAGAAGGGGCCCGGGCCTGCGATCGTCCCCATCTGTGCGGATTCACGGGCCGATTTCGTCGGGACGCAGGGGGTGTCACGAGGGTTGCCTCGGGGACGTAATCGACCCCCGGAGAGTGGTAAAAGGTCCCGAACTCCGTGCTGGCGCGCTGCTTTTCGGTCATGTCGGGGAACTCGGGTACCGGTGCGCGTAGAGTGAATTGACCGGAGTGCGGTCCGGAGATCCGGACCGTTGACGTGAATTGACGGGATGCCATGTCGCAGGGGCGGGGAGATTCGCCGTCTGCCGAAGGGGGAACAATGTTACATCGTGCACGCCTGATTCCCGCTGTGCTGGGAACGGTGGCGGTGGCTCTTGTGGTGAGTTCGTGCGGCATGACGACGGACGAAGAAAGCAAGAGCGAAAAGCGGGACTTCTCCTATTCGGGCAAGAAACTCTCCATCCGCGCGACCAACTCATCGGTGCGGCTGAAGCCCGGAAGCGGTGACGGGAAGGTCCACGTGGAGCGGACGCTGAAGGGGAAGGCCGGGGATTCGGGCAATTCCGAGTGGTCCCTGGACGGTTCCACGCTGACCCTGAGGACCGACTGCAACGGCATCTCCCTGTCCTGCGAGGGCAGTTACACGGTGTCCGTGCCGAAGGGCGCGACCGTGGCACTGGAGAGCACTGCGGGACCGGTCAGCGCGAAGGATCTCGCACAACCGCTGGACATCCACGTCAAGGACGCCTCGGCGGACGTGGAGAACGTTTCCGGGAAACTGGGGATGACCGTGTCCGGCGGCAATGCGTCGGCGACCGGCATCACCTCGCAGGAATTCTCCGCGACGACGTCCAACGGGCGGGTGAAAGCCACGTTCGGGGCGGCCCCGCGTACGGTTACCGCATCGGCCGGGAACGGGAACGTGAATGTCACGCTGCCGAAGGGCGGCGAGAAATACCGGGTGACGACGAAGGCGACCAATGGGCAGGCCCATTCGTCGGTGCCGAACACCAAGGACAGTGACCGGAAGATCGAGCTGAAAAGCCAGAACGGCAGTGTCCGGGTGGACCGGGCGGAGTAGCGCCGCGGGGCATTCCCGGCACGGAGCGGACGAAGGGCGGGTCCCGGCGGCAGATGCCGGCGGGACCCGCCCTTCGCGGTGCTCGGAGGCGGTGCGGGGGTCAGCGGGGGTCGTGGGTGTCCGCCGTGGCCCCGCTCCGGCCGGTCCCGTCCTCGGCGGGCGGGGTCGCGGCGAGCTTGCCGAAGCCGCGGAGGGTCGGGCTGAGCGTGACGGTGACGGCCAGCACGGCGATGCCGAGCGTGGACAGCAGGATCGCCCAGCGGGCGCCGACGCACTCCATGAGCAGACCGCCCGTCAGGGGGCCGAGTGCCGTCGAGATGCCCGCGATCAGTCCGATGACGCCGCTCAGCCGGCCGCGGAGGCGGTCCGGGGTGGTCAGCAACTGGTAGGTGCTGACAGCGGTGTTGGCGGTCGGCGCGAGGAAGGCGATGCCCGCCAGCACCAGACCCATGACGATGCCGTTGCCGGTGGCCAGCGTGACCGGGGCCAGGACGGCCATCGCCCAGAAGGTCAGCACCACCGACACCCGCGGCCCGCACCGCGCGTACAGGCGCGGTGCGGCCAGGGCTCCGAGCAGGCCGCCCCCGCCGAACATCGCGGCCATCACGCCGATCTGCGCCGAGGGCACGCCGCTCTGCTGGGCCACCACGATGATGACGAGATACAGGACCTGGAAGAGGAAGTTCACCGCGACCGCACACATCGCGGTCACCCGGATGAGGCGGTGGCCCCAGACCCACTTCAGGCCCTCCAGCGCCTCCCGCCGGAAGTTCGCAGGCGGCGCCCCCTCCGCCTGCCGCTCGGGCTTCGGCAGGCGGACGAAGAGCAGCATGAAGAACGACACGACGTGGGTCAGCGCGTCCGCGGCGAACGGCAGCACCCGCTTCACCCCGAACAGCGCGCCGCTGAGCGCGGTGCCGACGAGGTGACCTATCGAGTTGCGGGCGTGGTTCATCGACACCGCGACCGCCAGCTGATCCGGCGGCACGACATACGGCAGCGACGCTTCCTCCGCGGGGTCGAACAGGGCGCTGCACACGCCGAGCACCGCGGCGACCACGGCCATGTGCCAGACCGCCACCGCCCCGGTCCAGATCGTCCAGACCAGCCAGAGCAGTGCCACCGTGCGGGCGGCCTCGCAGGTCAGCATCACCGTCTTGCGGTTCCACCGGTCCACCAGCGTGCCGCCCGGCAGGCCGGCGAGCAGCTGAGCGGCCGCGTTCACGCCCTGCACCAGGCCCGCCGTGCCGGGTGACCGCGTCACGGCGAGCACCAGCAGCGGGAAAGCCATGGTGGAGGCGTTGAACCCGACCTCGGTGAGCGACCGGCTGATCCACAGGATGTTGTAGTCGCGGTTGCGCCACAGGGGTGTGGACGGGCGGGACGGAGCCTGCCGGTCCGGAGGGCTCTGCGACGGCTGCGACGCGTGGGTCGTGGTCATTTAGCGCGTGCTCCGCTTCCGGCCCGTGACGGCCTCGCAGTGCCGCGCGACACCGCGCAGCGCGTCCTCGAAGGACTGGGCCAGCTTCCGCACCGTGTCCGGGTCGAAGACGTTGGTCGAGTAGTGCCAGGTGAACGCCAGCCGCCCGTCCACGGCGCTGCCCACCACCTCCAGGAGGTGGGTGGACTGCTCAGCCGGGCTCTGGTCCTGGCCGATCGCCCCGTGCTGGGTGTGGATCACGCCGCGTGGTCCGCCGGCCCCTGCCGACGGTGCCGCGCTCTCGTACTGGCCGAGGTAGTTGAAGACCGTCTCGGCCTCCGCGAGCGCGGCCAGTGCGGCGCCCGGCGAGCCCTGCGGAGCGAGGTGCCGCAGCGCCCCGTACCCCAGGCCGTTGTCGCGGACCGCGCGCAGGTCACGGCGGACCGCCTTCATCAGACGCGGCCAGTCGGGCCCGGAGCCGGGGGTGGCGGTGTCCGCCGGGACGGTGAGCGCGACGGGGTGGACGCTGGTGAACCAGCCGACCGTACGGGACAGGTCGACCCCTTCGAAGATCTCCTCCCGGCCGTGGCTCTCCACATCGACGACGACCCGCTCCCGGCCCGTCCACCCGGACAGTGCCTGCGCGAACGCGCCGAGCAGCACATCGCCGATCCGGGTGCGGAACAGCGTGGGGGCCGACCGCAGCAGCAGCGCGGTCTCCGCCTCGCCCACCGAGGTGGTGGCGGTCGCCGCGGTGTCCGCGGAGTTGGGGCCCGGGCCGTCGACGGGCAGCGGCTCGGCGGCACGCAGCACCTCGGTCCAGTGGTCCGCCTCGTGGTCGAAGCCGCCGTCCGCGGTGTGCTCGGTCAACCGCCGCGACCACTCCTGGAAGGACGTGGTGCGGGCGCCCAGGGCGATGGTCCCGCCGCCGGCCGCCTGCCGGTAGCCGCGCTCCAGATCGTCCAGGAGGATGCGCCAGGAGACCGCGTCGACGACGAGGTGGTGCACGGTGAGGAAGAGCCGGCTGCGGGTGCCCGGTGCGCCGGTGAACAGGACGCCCTTGAGCAGGGGCCCGTGTGCCAGGTCGAAACTCTCCTGGACCTCGATGGCGGTGCGCTCGATGACGTCCGCCTGCTCGCCGGGGGCGACGGCGGACAGGTCCCGGCGGCCGAGCAGCGCGTGCGGCGCCACCGGCTGTGGGGGCGCGGTCTCCTGCTGCCAACCCGCCGCGTCGCGGGTGTAGCGCATCCGCAGCGCGTCGTGGTGCGCGGGCAGCGCGGCCAGCGCCGCGGTGAGCGCGGTCTCGTCCACCTCCTCGACGAGTTCCAGCAGCGTCGACTGGTTGAAGTGGTGCGGGTGGTCGCGGGTGTCGAAGAACCAGTGCTGGGACGGGGTGAGCGGCACCGGGCCGACGACCGGACCGGCGTCGTCCGCCTCCGGCGCGCCGTTCTCGTCCCGGGTCACCACGGTGGCCAGTTCGGCGACGGACTGGTGCAGGAAGAGGTCCTTGGCGCTCATCCGCAGGCCCGCCTCCCTGGCCCGGGACACCGCCTGGATGCTCAGGATGGAGTCGCCGCCGATGTCGAAGAAGCGGTCCGTGGCGCCCACCCGCTCCAGGCCGAGCACCTCGGCCCAGATCCCGGCGAGGGTGCGCTGCACCTCGGTGTCGGGGGCCACGTAGGTGTCGTCGCCCTCCGCCTGGAAGTCCGGGGCGGGCAGCGCGGCGCGGTCCACCTTGCCGTTGGGGCTCAGCGGGAGTTCGCCGAGCACCATGAACGCGGACGGGACCATGTAGCCGGGCAGCGCCGCGGCGAGGTGGGAGCGCAGCTGCGTCGCGTCCACGGCCGCGCCGCCGTCGTCCGCGCGGGGCACCGCGTAGGCCACCAGACGCTTGTGGCCGGTCTCCGACGCGGCAGCGGTCACCGCCGCCTCGGCGACCCCCGGGTGGCCGAGCAACGCGGCCTCGACCTCGGCGAGTTCGATGCGGAAGCCGCGGATCTTGACCTGGTTGTCGTCCCGGCCGACGAACTCCAGGTTGCCGTCCGGCCGCCAGCGGACCACGTCGCCGGTCCGGTAGAGCCGCTCCCCGGGAGCGCCGAACGGGGAGGCGACGAAGCGTTCCGCGGTCAGGTCGGGGCGGCCGAGGTAGCCGCGGCCCAGACCGGTGCCGGCGAGGTACAGCTCCCCGGGACGGCCGACGGGGACCGGCCGCAGCCAGCGGTCCAGCACGTGCAGCCGGACGCCCGCCATCGGCCGGCCGATCGGCAGGCTCTCGGCGCCGCCGCGGTCGCCGCCCCGGAAGAGCGTGGCGACCAGGGTCGTCTCACTGGGCCCGTAGACGTTGAAGAAGTCGCTGTGCGCGGACCACGCCTCGGCCAGCTCGACCGGGCAGGCATCGCCGGCGGCGCCCACGGCCCGCAGGCCGGGCAGGGTGGCCGGATCGAGGGCGGACAGCAGGGCGGGCGGCGTCATCAGCACCGTCGCGTGCTGCCGCCGGATCTCGTCGGCCAGGTCGCCGGCCGCCTCCGACCGGGTCAGGCAGAGCGTGGCCCCGGACAGCAGGGTGACGAAGATGTCCGACACCCCGCCGTCGAAGCTGAACGACAGGTGCTGCAACAGCCGGTCGCCGGGACCGAGTCGGAACTTCGCGACGAAGTCGTCGACCAGGTGGCACAGCGACCGGTGCGCGATCATCACGCCCTTGGGCCGGCCGGTGGAGCCCGAGGTGTAGACGACGTACGCGAGTGCGTCCGGGCCGCCGGTGACGGGCGGGGCGGTGACCGGATGCCGGGAGATCTCCGGCAGGTCCCGGTCCAGGCAGATGATCTCGGCGCCGGTCGGCGGGAGGTGGCCGAGCAGCGCCTCCTGGGTCAGCAGGACGGGGGCCGCGGTCTGCTCGAACATCCTCGCCAGCCGGTCGGCCGGGTAGTCCGGGTCCAGCGGTACGTACGCGCCGCCGGCCTTGACCGCGGCCAGCGCGCCGACGACGATCTCCGGGCCACGGCGGGCGCAGACCCCCACCAGGACGTCGGGGCCGACGCCCCGCTCGATCAAGTGGTGCGCCAACTGGTTGGCACGGGCGTCGAGTTGCGCATACGTCAGCACCTCGTCGCCGTTGACCACGGCGGGCGCCTGGGGGGTGCGGCGGACCTGCTCGGCGAAGGCCTCGTCCGCCCGCAACAGCGCGGGCAGCGGCCGCGCGGTGTCGTTCCACCGCGCGAGCCGGTCCAGCTCGGCCTCGGGCAGTCGGCCGACGGACGCCAGCGGGCGGGCCGGCGCGTCGGCGAGGGCCGTCATCAGCGCCCGGAGGTGGTCGGCCATCCGCCGGGCGGTGCCGGCGTCGAACAGGTCGGTGTTGTACTGCAGACCGCCGGCGAGTTGGCCGTCCACCTCCTCGAACTGGATCGTCACGTCGAAGGTGGCGGTGGCCGCGGGCAGCGCGAACTCCTCGATGCGCAGCCCGGAGAGTGCCGGTGGCGCGGCCGGGGTGTTCTGGAGCACGACCATCGCCTGGAACAGCGGCGAGCGGCTGGGGTCGCGTTCGGGCGCGAGCGCCTCCACGAGCCGTTCGAAGGGCACGTCCTGGTGGGCGAACCCGTCCACGACGGTCTCCCGTACCCGGGCCAGGAAGTCGGTGAAGCTCTCCCGCTCGTCGATGCGGGAACGCACCACCAGCGTGTTGACGAAGAACCCGACCAGCGGTTCCAGTTCGACCCGGTCCCGGCCCGACGTCACGGTGCCCACCGCGATGTCGTCCTGGTCGCTGAAGCGGGCGAGCAGCAGCTGGCAGGCGGCGGTGAGCACCATGAACAGCGTGGCGTCCTGCCCGGTGGCCAGCTCCTTGAACCGCTCGGTGACCCGCTCGGGGATGCGGAAGTCGCAGATCGCGCCGTTCGTGGTCCGCACGGCCGGCCTGCGACGGTCGGTGGGCAGCTCCAGCGGCGGCACGTCCGCCAGCCGGTCCCGCCAGTAGGCGAGCTGCCGCTCGCTCTCCTCCGATCCGCCCAGGGCGCGCTGCCAGACCGCGAAGTCCGCGTACTGGATGCCCAGTTCGGGCAGCTCCGCGCGGGCACCGCGCAGCCGCGCCCGGTACATCGCCTCCAGGTCGCGGGCGATGACCGACGACGACCAGCCGTCGGTGACGATGTGGTGCAGGCACAGGGCCAGCACATGGTCGGCCTCGCCGAGACGCACCAGCGTGGCCCGCAGCAGTGGGCCGCGCCGCAGGTCGAAGGGGGTGGCCGTCTGCTCCCGCAGCAGCCGGTCGAGGGCCGCGTCCCGCTCGGGCGCGGGCAGCGCGCCGAGGTCGGTCAGCGGCAGCGGCACCGGGGCCGCGGGCCGGATGATCTGGACGCCCTTGCCGTCCACGGTGTCGAAGACGGTCCGCAACGACTCGTGCCGCTCGACGAGGTCCGCCAGCGCGCGGCGCAGCGCCTCGACGTCCAGCGGTCCGCGCAGCCGCAGGCCGGTCGGTGCGAGGTACTCGGTGCCGCCGGGCTCGTAGGCGTCCATGAACCACAGGCGCTGCTGGGCGAACGACAGCGGCAGCGCGCCGTCGCGGGCCACCACCGGTATCCGGTCGGCGGCCCGGGGGCCGGCGCCGCCGGGGACGGTCGCGGCCAGCCCGGCGACGGTGGGCGTGGTGAACATCGCCCGTGGTGAGAGGCCGACGCCGAAGGCGGCGCGCAGCCGGGAGGCGATCTGGATGCTGAGGATCGAGTCGCCGCCGAGTTCGAAGAAGTTGTCGTACACGCCGACCCGTTCCAGGCCGAGCGTCTCGGCCCAGATGGCGGCGATCCGCTCCTCCGTCGCGTCGCGCGGCGCCACGTGGTCGGCGGACGGGTCCGCGTGGCCCTCGGGCGCCGGCAGCGCCTTGCGGTCCACCTTGCCGCTGGGGGTGTACGGGAGCGCCTCCATGGTCACGAACCGGGCCGGGACCATGTGGTCGGGCAGGTCCGCGAGAAGGGCGGCACGCAGTTCGGCGCCGGTGACCCGGCCGGCGCCGGCCGCGGGCACGACATGGCCGACGAGCAGGGTGCGGCCGTGGTCGCGGTGCACGGTGACGGCGGCGTCGCGCACCGCGGGCAGCGCCGACAGCGCGGCCTCGACCTCGCCGAGCTCCACCCGGAAGCCACGGATCTTGACCTGGTCGTCGGCGCGGCCCAGGAACTCCAGGTTGCCGTCCGCGCGGAACCGCACCCGGTCGCCGGTGCGGTAGAGCCGGGCGCCGGGGGTGAACGGGTCGGCGACGAACCGCTGGGCGGTCAGCTCCGGCCTGCCCCAGTAGCCACGGCTCACCCCGTCGCCGCCGACGAACAGCTCACCGCCGACGCCCACGGGCGCCGGGCGGAGGTCGTCATCGAGGACGTACACCCGGGTGTTGGCCAGCGGGCGGCCGACCGGCACGAACGCGCCGTCGCCGAGCACGTCGGACGTCGGGGTGAGCACCGTCGCGTCGATGGTCACCTCGGTCGCGCCGTAGGCGTTGACGACGAGGGTGTCCGGGTCGAGGTGGTCCAGCAGCCGCCGGCAGTCGTCGGAGTGCCAGCCCTCGGAGCCGACGGACAGCAGCTTCAGACGCGGCAGCCGGGCGCCGCGCAGGGCGACCTCCGAGACCAGCGCGTTGGCCAGGGTCGGCACCAGTTCGAGGGCGTCGCCGCCGGTGTCCTCGATGAGGTCGAGCAGCCGGGGCGGATCGGTGACGACCTCGGCGGGGCAGATCGTCAGGGAGCCGCCGAAGGGCAGCGACCGCAGCATGTCGGCGAAGAACAGGTCGACGGACAGGCTGGTGACCGAGACGAAGTTCAGCCGCAGCTCGGAGAGCCGGTAGCGGTCCTCCCAGGCGTCGAGGACGTAGCAGAGCTGGCGGTGCTCGACCATCACGCCCTTGGGGCGGCCGGTGGAGCCCGAGGTGTAGATGACGTACGCCAGGTCGCCGGCGCCGACGCCGGAGTCGGGCGCGGCCGGCGGGTAGCTGCCGGGCCGCGGCAGGTCGGCGTCCAGGCACACCACGCGCGGGCCGCCCGCACGCTCGCCCTCGCGCCAGGCAGCGGCACGTGCGGCCTGGGTGAGCAGCACCGGGATGCCGGAGTCCGCGACCATGAACGCGAGCCGGTCGGCCGGGTATACGGGGTCCAGCGGCACGTAGGCGCCGCCCGCCTTGAGGATGCCGAGGACTCCGACGGCCATGTCGGGGCCGCGGTCGACGTTCAGCCCGACCAGCACGCCGGGCCGTACGCCCAGCGAACGCAGGTGGTGGGCGAGATGGCCGGCGCGCTCCTCCAGTTCGCGGAAGGTCAAGGTCACCTCCCGGTAGCGGACGGCCGGTGCGTCGGGGGTGCGGGCGGCCTGCTCGGCGAAGAGTTCGTGCACCGGCCGGTCGGCGGCGCGCTCGCGCACGGGGCCGGTGCCCTCGCGCAGCAGTGCCGTGCGCTCGGGGCCGGTCAGCCACGGCAGGCGGGACAGCGGCCGGTCCGGGTCGGCGGCCGCCTCGGTGAGCAGCACTTCGAGCCGGCCGGCCATCCGCGTGATGGTGGCGGCGTCGAAGAGCTGCGGGTCGTAGGCCAGCTCGAAGCGGAGCCGGTCGTCGCGGTGGGCGCTCAGGCTGAGCGGGAAGGTGTTGGTGTCCAGGGCGTCCACGCCGCGGATGCGCAGACCGTGTCCGGCCGCGCCGCCGTCCTGGAGCGGGTAGTTCTCGAAGACGACGATGCTGTCGAAGAGGCTGGTGCCCGCCGGGACGTCGCTCCAGGACTGGAGCCGGCTCAGGCCCGCGTATTCGTAGGGCCGGGCCTCCAGCTGCTCGGCCTGGAGCTCTTGCAGCCACTGCACGAGCGGCCGGTCCGGCGTCACCCGGGCGCGGACCGGCACGGTGTTGATGAACAGGCCGATCATGGATTCCACGCCGGGCAGTTCGGCCGGACGGCCGGAGACCGTCGCGCCGAACACGACGTCCCGCGCACCGCTGTGGCGCGACAGGAGCAGCGCCCATGCCCCCTGGACCAGGGTGCTCAGGGTGAGCCGGTGCTCCCTGGCCACCTCCGTCAGCCGCGCGGTGAGGCCGGTGGACAGCGCGAAGGCGACCGGCTCGGAGGACCGGGCGCGGTGCGCCTCGGTCGGCTGCCGGTCGTAGGGCAGCGGGGTGGGCGCGTCGAAGCCCGCGAGGGCGGTGCGCCAGTGCGTCTCGGCCGCGTCGGCGTCCTGCTCCGCCAGCCAGGCGACGTAGTCGCCGAAGGGGCGGGGGACCTCCCGCTGCGGGGCCCCTCCCGCGACCGTGGCCGCGTACTCCTCGCCCACCGCGGCGAAGACGGCGGCGGTACTCCAGCCGTCCAGCAGCAGATGGCTCGACGTCCACACCAGGCGGACGGTGTCGTCGGTGATACGGATGACCGTCAGCCGGATCAACGGGGGCACGGCGAGGTCGAGCCCGAGTTCGCGGTCGGCCGCCAGCAGCTCCTGCAGCAGAGCCTCCTGTTCGGCCTCCGGCCGGTCCCGCCAGTCGTGCCGGCCGACCGGGACCCGCATCTCGCGGTGGACGACCTGCACCGGTTCCGCGAGCCCCTCCCAGGCGACGGCGGTGCGCAGCGCGGGGGTGCGGTCCACCACCCGCTGCCAGGCCGCGGCCAGCGCGTCGGGGTCGAAGACGCCCTCCAGCAGCAGGGCGAGCTGGTTGAAGTACGACGAGGAGGCGGGGTCCATCAACCGGTGGAAGAGCATGCCGTGCTGCATCGGCGTGAGCGGATAGATGTCCTCGACGGTGCGGCCGTCGCCGGCCAGCGCGTCGACCTGCGCCGGGGTCAGGCGCGCGAGCGGGAAGTCGGACGGGGTGCAGCCGCCGGAGGCGGGCTCCAGGCAGTGGTCGACGAGCTCCTCCAAGGCGGCGACCAGGTCGTCCGCCAGCCGCCGCACGCTGCGCTCGTCGTGCACGTTGGCGGAGTAGAACCAGGTGAAGCCGAGGCTGCCGTCCTCCACCACGCCGACCACGTCGAGAAGGTGGGGGCGCAGCTCGTCGGCGGCCGGCGCGTCCGGGAGGCCGTCCAGCCGGGCCCGGACCGGACCGCCGTCCTCGGCGGCCGCGTCGAAGCGGCCGTGGTAGTTGAACGACACCTGGGGCGTGGGGTCCTGGAGCAGGGCGCGGGCCGGTGAGCCGTCCGCGGCGAGCCGGCGCAGCGCGTCGTAGCCGAGCCCGTTGCCGGGCACCGCGCGCAGCTGTTCCTTGACCGAGGTGATCGTCTCGCGCCAGCCGCCGTCGGCGGCGGTCCGTACGGCGACGGGGTACAGGGTGGTGAACCAGCCGACCGTACGGGACAGGTCGGCGCCCTCGATCAGCTCCTCGCGGCCGTGGCCCTCCATGGCGAGCACGATCCGTTCGCTGCCCGCCCAGCGGTTCAGGACCGTCCCGACGGCGCTCAGCAGCAGGTCGTTGACGCGGGTCCGGTAGACCGGGGGCACCCGGCGCAACAGGGCGTCGGTCCGCTCGCGGCTCAGGGCGGCGCCGACGCTGCGCACCGACCCGGCGGTGTTGGCGCCGTCGTGGTCCACCGGGATCGCGACGCCACCGTCCTCGAACACCGTGTTCCAGTGGGCGAGTTCACCGTCGAGGTGGCCGGCGCGTACGTGGTCGCGCAGCAGGCGCGCCCAGGTCCCGAAACCGGTTCCGGCCGGTCCGAGGTCGATGGGCTCGCCCGCACGGGCCTGTCCGTAGGCCCGTGCCAGGTCCTCCAGGAGGATGCGCCAGGAGACGCCGTCCACCGCCATGTGGTGCGCCGACAGGAACAACTGCCGGTCCGCGGCGCCGTCCCCGTCCGCCCCCTCGTCGAAGAGGAGCGCGCCGAACAGCGGGCCGTGCTCCAGGCTCAGCCCGGCACGCAACGCGTCGGCCGCCTCCTGCCGGGCGGCCGCCCGGCGCGGTCCGGGCACCTGCGACAGGTCGAGCCGCCGGAACACCTCCGTACTCTCCGCGGCGACGCAGTCCTGCGTCCAGCGGTCGCCGTCGCGGGTGAACCGGGCCCGCAGCATGGGGTGGTGGGCCACCAGCGCCTCGACGGCGGCGCGCAGCGCGACGGCGTCGGCGGCCGGGTCGAGGGCGACGTGGAGGGACATGGTGAGGCGGTCGGGGCCGGCCCGGTAGGTGTCGAAGAACCAGTCCTGGACGGGGGTCAGCGGCGCGGGTCCGGCCGGGGCCGGTGCGGGCGCGGCCGGTGCGCCGGTCCCGTCCGCGGCGGCGATCCGCTGCGCGAGGCGGGCGACGGTCTGGTGCAGGAAGACGTCCTTCGACGTGAGCCGCAGCCCGGCCCGGCGGGCCCGGGACACGGTCTGGATGCTGAGGATGGAGTCGCCGCCGAGGTCGAAGAAGTTGTCGTCGACGCCGACCCGCTCCAGGCCCAGCAGTTCGGCCCAGATGCCGGCCAGGATCTCCTCGACGGCGTTGCGCGGCGCGGTGTGCCCGGCCGCGTCCCGGTCCGGGGACGCAGGCGCGGGCAGCGCCTTGTGGTCCAGCTTTCCGTTGGGTGTCAGCGGCAGCGCGTCGAGCACGACGACGGCGGCCGGGACCATGTACTCGGGCAGCGAGGCGGCGGTGTGCTCCCGGACGTCCTGCGGGCTCGGCAGGGCCCCTTCGGCGGGCACGACGTAGCCGATCAGCCGCGGGTGGCCGGCCGCGTCCTCGTGCACCGTGACGGCTGCCCGTGCCACCTGCGGGTGCCGGTGCAGCGCGGACTCGATCTCGCCCAGCTCGATGCGGTAGCCGCGGACCTTGACCTGGTCGTCGGTGCGGCCCAGGAACTCCAGCTCGCCGTCCGGGCGCTGCCGGGCGCGGTCGCCGGTGCGGTACATCCGGGAGCCGGCCGGGCCGTACGGGTCGGCGACGAAGCGCTCCGCGGTCATACCGGGGCGCCGGACGTAACCGCGCGCCAGCCCCGCCCCCGCGATGTACAGCTCGCCCGGCACCCCGGCGGGCACCGGGCGCAGGGCGCCGTCCAGGAGGTGGATCCGCGCGTCGGGGCGCGGGCGGCCGATCGGGACGGCGCCGGGGGCCAGTACCTCGTCCGGGCCGATGCGGTACTCCATGCAGCCGACGGTCGCCTCGGTCGGGCCGTACTCGTTGACGACGGTGGTGCCCGGGTGCAGCACCCGCCACTGGTCCAGGGCCTCGCCGATCAGCTGTTCGCCGCCGATGACCAGTTCGCCGGTGGGCTGGAGCGGCTGCGGCGTGGTCGCGAGCAGCGCGAGGTGGGACGGGGTGACCTTGAGCAGCGAGCAGGTGCCCGCCGTCGCGGGTACCTCTTCGCCGGTGTCCTCCAGTCCGCTGATCAGCACCCGGCCGCCGCGGATCAGCGGCGTGTACAGGGCCGTGACCGTGAGGTCGAACGTGACCGGCGAATGCAGCACGGCCGTACCGGCCGCACCCGGATACGCCACCGCGGCCCACCCGACGTAGTCGGCAAAGGAACGATGCTCGACCACCACACCCTTGGGACGCCCGGTGGAACCCGACGTGTAGATCACATACGCCGGATGAGCCGGATCCAGCGGCACCCTGCGCTCACCGTCCCCCACCGGACCACACGGCAGGTCCACGCCCAGGCCCTGGGCGCCGGCGCCGTCCAGGAGCGTGCGCGCCACGTCGGCGGGCAGCGCGGCGTACGCGGCGGAGTCCGCGAGCACCAGGCTGGGCGCGGCGTCCCCGAGGACGTAGGCGATGCGGTCGACCGGGTGCTGCGGGTCGACGGGGACGTAGGCGGCACCGGCCTTCAGGACGCCCAGCAAGGTGACGACCAGGTCGGTACCCGGGGTGGCGGCGACGGCCACCAGCTGCTCCGGGCCGATGCCCCGGGCGATCAGGGCGCGCGCCACCCGGTTGGCCCGCTCGTCCAGCTCCCGGTAGGTGAGGGTGTCCCGGCCGGACACCAGGGCGGCGGCACGCGGGGTGCGGGCGGCCTGGTCGTCCAGGAGCCGCACCACGGTGGCGGCGCCGGACGCGGAGCGCGGTCCTTCGGCGGCCCGCAGCAGGGCGGCCCGCTCCTCGTCGGTCAGCCACGGCAGGTCGCGCACCGGGCGCCCCGGCGCGGCCGCCACACCGGCCAGCAGCACCCGCAGATGCCCGGCCATCCGGGCGATGGAGGGGGCGTCCCAGAGGTCGGTGGCGTACTCGATCGAGCAGGTCAGGCCGGTGTCGTCGGCACCCGTGCCGCCGTCCGCCGCCCTGCCGCCCCGTTCGTCCCGGAACTCGACGGTCAGATCGAAGTTCGCGGAGGTACGGGGCGCCTGGTAGGGCTCGACCTCGACGCCGGGCAGCTCGGGCAGGGGTTCGGTGCCGCTCTGCAGCACCACCAGCGTCTGGAACAGCGGCGTACGGCTGGGGTCGCGCTCCGGGCGCAGCGCCTCCACCACGCGGTCGAACGGCACCTCGTCGTGGGCGAACGCGTCCAGCACGGTGTCCTTGACCCCGGCCAGGAATTCCGTGAACGCGATCCCCTCCTCCACCGTGGAGCGCAGCACGACCGTGTTCACGAAGAAGCCGACCATGCGGGCGAGTTCGGGCCGGTTGCGGCCGGAGGTGACGGTGCCCACCGCGACGTCCCGTTGCCCCGCATAGCGGGCGAACAGCACCTGGCAGGCGGCCACCAGCACGGTGTAGAGGGTGGTGCCCCGGTCACGGGCCAGTGCGCGCAGCCCCGCGGCGACATCCGGCGGCAGGGTCAGCTCGTGCACCGCGCCGGCGCCCGACCGCGACTGCGGCCGGGGGCGGTCGCCGGGCAGGTCGAGCGGGGCGAGGCCGGCGAGCCGGTCGCGCCAGTAACCGAGGTGCTCGTCCAGCCACGCGGCGGTCATCCGGTTCCGCTGCCAGGACGCGAAGTCCGGGTACTGGACGTCCTGTTCGGGCAGCGCGGCGGTGGTGCCGGAGCGGCGCGCGGCGTAGAGCGTGCCGAGCTCTTCGAGCAGCACGCCGGTGGACCAGCCGTCGATGACGATGTGGTGGGCGCACAGCACCAGCACGTGCTCCTCCGGCGCCACCCGGACCAGCACCGGCCGGAACAGCGGCCCGGTCCGCAGGTCGAAGGGCCGGTCGACCTCCGCGCGGACGGCGGCGTCCAGCAGCTCGGGCGCGGCGCCGGGGCCGGCCTGCTCCGCCAGGTCGATCAGCGGGAGGGCCACCTCGTGCGGCGGCCGGACCCTCTGCACGGGCTCGTCGCCCACCTGGTCGAAGCCGGTGCGCAGCGCCTCGTGACGGGCCACCAGGTCGCGGACCGCGCCGGTCAGGGCGGGGACGTCGAGCGGGCCGGTCAGCCGCAGTCCGGCGGCGGAGTTGTACTCCGTGGAGCCGGGCTCCAGTTCGTCCAGCAGCCAGAGTCTGCGCTGGGCGGCGGAGAGCGGCAGCGGCGCGCCGTCCCGGGGGACGGCCGGGATCTCCGCCGTGTTGCGGGCACCGCCCGCGAGACGGCGGCGCAGTTGTTCCTGGAGGTGCGCGGGCAGGGCGGCTATACGGTCGTTGCGCGGGTCCGGGGCGTTCACTTCGGGTCTCTCCGTGGGCTGGAAGTCGAAAGGCTCTGGTGCGGGGACGGGGGCACGCCCTAGGGGGCGGGCGGTCCGTCGCCTTCAGGACCCGCCAGGGCGGCCTGCTCCAGCTCGGCGAGGATCCGGTCCTCGACGACCAGGGCGAGCTGGGCCACGGTGGGCGCGGTCATCACGTCACGGGGGGACAGGTCGAGGCCGAACGCGACCTTCATCCGCAGCACGGTCTGGATGCTGAGGATGGAGTCGCCGCCGAGGTCGAAGAAGTTGTCGTGGACACCGACGCGTGCGACGCCGAGGAGTGCGGCCCACAACTCGGCGAGGGCCTCCTCGGTGGGCGTTCCCGGGGGGACGTGGTCGTCGGTGTCCGCGGCCGTCGGCGGTCCGGGCAGCGCCGCCCGGTCGAGCTTCCCGTTCGGCGTCAGCGGCAGCGCGTCGAGCACGACGACGGCGGCCGGGACCATGTAGCCGGGCAGCGAGACGGCGGTGTGCTCCCGCAGTTCCCGCGGGTCCGGCTGCCGGCCCTCGGCGGGCACCACATAGCCGGTCAGGCGCTTGTGGCCGGACCCGCCGTCGCCGTCGCCTCCGGTGGCGACCACCACGGCCTCGGAGACCAGCGGGTGGGCCAGCAGGGCCGATTCGATCTCGCCCGGCTCGATGCGGTAGCCGCGGACCTTGACCTGGTCGTCGACCCGGCCGAGGAACTCCAGCTCCCCGTCGGGCCGCCACCGGGCGATGTCCCCGGTGCGGTACATCCGGGAACCGGCCGGGCCGTAGGGATCGGCGACGAAGCGCTCGGCGGTCATACCGGGGCGCCGGACGTAACCGCGCGCCAGCCCCGCCCCCGCGACGTACAGCTCCCCCGGCACCCCGGCGGGCACCGGCCGCAGACCGGCGTCCAGGACGCGGACGAGGGTGTTGTCGCGGGCGCGGCCGACCGGCACCGGGCCGGGCTCGGCGCGCCCGCCGGGCTCGATCCGGAACTCCATGCAGCCGACGGTCGCCTCGGTCGGGCCGTACTCGTTGATCACGGTGACCCGCGGATGTGCCCGGCGCCACTGTTCGAGCACCTCGCCGAGCAACTGCTCGCCACCGACCACGAGTTGGCCGGACGGCAGCAGCTCGTCGGCGAGGGTGCCCAGCAGCGCCAGATGCGAGGGGGTCACCTTCAGCAGAGAACACCCGCGCGCCCGGCCGGGCGTGGCCGCGATGTCCTCCAGTCCGCCGATCAGCACCCGGCCGCCGCGGATCAGCGGCGTGTACAGGGCCGTGACCGTGAGGTCGAACGTGACCGGCGAATGCAGCACGGCCGTACCGGCCGCACCCGGATACGCCACCGCCGCCCAGCCGACGTAGTCGGCAAAGGAACGATGCTCGACCACCACACCCTTGGGACGCCCGGTGGAACCCGACGTGTAGATCACATACGCCGGATGAGCCGGATCCAGCGGCACCCTGCGCTCACCGTCCCCCACCGGACCACAGGCGCGGGCGGCCCCGGCCCCGGTGCTGCCCGCGCCGTCGACGAGCAGCAGCCCCTCGGCCGGGAGCACCGCCCGGGACGCGGAGTCGGCGAGCACCAGGGCGGGCGCCGCGTCCTCGAGGACGTGGGCGATGCGCTCCGCCGGGTGGTCCGGATCGACCGGCACATAGGCGGCGCCCGCCTTCAGGACGCCCAGCAGCCCGGTCACCAGGTCCACCGACGGGGCCGCGGCCACCGCCACCAGGTCCTCGGGCCCGATGCCGCGGGCGATCAGCTCGCGCGCCAGCCGGTTGGACCGCTCGTCCAGCTCCCGGTAGGAGACGCTCTCCCGGCCGTGGACGAGCGCGGTGTCCGCGGGGGTACGGGCGGCCTGCTCGGCCAGCAGCCCCACGACCGTCGCGGCGCCGAGGTCGCGCACCGGGCCGGTGCCGGCGTCCAGCAGGGCCCGGCGCTCGTCCGGTGCCAGCCACGGCAGCTCGCGCAGGGTCCGTGCGGGGTCCGCCGCCGCCGCGGCCAGCACCTCCCGCAGCCGGCCGGACAGCACCCGCACCGACTCCTCGTCGAACAGGTCCGGGTCGTAGGCGAAGCTGAACGTCAGCCGCTCACCCGGGTACACCGTCACGGCGAGCGGGTAGTTGGTCGTCTCGACCTCGGCGTACAGGTCGCGCAGCCGCAGTCCGTGGGCGCGGCCGGCCCCCTCGTCGATCGGGTAGTTCTCGAAGATGAGGACGCTCTCGAAGAGGCCGCCGCCGCTCCGCACCTCGGCGGTGGCCTGGACCCGGGCCAGCGGCAGGTGCTCATGGCCGCGGGACTCCGCCTGTCCGGCCTGCAGCCGCGCCAGCCAGGGCACCAGCGGAGCGCTGTCGTCCACCTCGACGCGGACCGGCAGGGTGTTGATGAAGATCCCGTGGATGGCCTCCGCCCCGGCCAGCTCGGCCGGGCGGCCGGAGACGGTCGCGCCGAAGACGACGTCCCGCTCGCCGCTGTACCGCGACAGCAGCAGCGCCCAGGCGCCCTGCACCAGGGAGTTGACCGTCAGCCGGTGCTCCCTGGCCAGGGTGTTCAGCCCGAGGGACAGCTCCGCGGTCAGCGCGAGGCCCAGCCGGCCGGAGGAGCGGCTGTGGTGCGGACCGCCGGGCTGGCGGTCGTAGGGCAGCGCGGTGGGCGCGGCGAAGCCCCACAGCGCCCGGCGCCAGAACTCCTCGGCCGCCTCGGTGTCCTGGCCCGCGAGCCAGGCCACGTGGTCGCGGAACGGCGGGCGGAAGGGCAGTGCCGGCGCCGCCACGCCCCCGTCGGTGTCCGCCTGCCGCAGCGCGCCGTAGCACTCGAAGACGTCGGACAGCACCTGGAAGGCGCTCCAGCCGTCCAGCAGCAGGTGGTGGAAGGTCCACAGCACCTGGACCGCATCCTCGGGCAGCGCGGCGAGGGTCACCCGCATCAGCGGCGCGGCCGAGAGGTCCAGGCCCGCCGCGCGGTCCCGGTCGAACAGCTCGTCCAGCGCGGCCCGGCGCGCGTCGTCCCCGGCGAGGCCCCGCCAGTCCAGACGGCTCACCGGCAGCACCACCGCACGGTGCACGGCCTGCAACGGCTCGGTGAGTCCGTCGCGGACCACGCAGGTGCGCAGCACCGGGGTCCGGTCGACGACCTGCTGCCAGGCCCGGCCGAGCAGTTGTGGATCGGCCACACCGTCCAGCACGAAGGAGATCTGCTCCAGATACAGCGGCTGCTCCGGTTCCGCCATGCTGTGGAAGAGCATGCCGCTCTGCATCGGGGTCAGCGGGTAGAGGTCCTCAAGGGCGCGGCCGTCGCCGGCCACCCGGTCGAGCGTCGCCTGGTCGAGTCCGGCCAGCGGGAAGTCGGACGGGGTGACGCCGCCCGCGGCGGGGTCGGCGCAGTGCCGGACGATCTCCCGCAGCGCCTCGGCGGTCTCGCGCGCCAGCCGCTCCACGGTGTCCTCGTCGTGCACGTGGGCGGAGTAGTACCAGGTCATCGAGAGCCGGCCGGACTCCACGCGGCTGACCGCGTCCAGCAGGTGCGGCCGCTGCTCCCCGGGGTGCCCGGTGAGCTGGACGCCCTCGCCACCGGCGCGCAGCAGCGACCCGGTGGCGGTGCCGGTGTCGAACCGGCCGAGGTAGTTGAAGCTGATCTGCGGGACGGCCCCTCCGGGCTGCCCCATGGGGGCGTCCGGCCCGCCGAGGTGGCGCAGCGCGCCGTGTCCCAGACCGCGGCCGGGGACGGCGCGCAGCTGCTCCTTGACGGACTTGACCGTGGTGGCCCAGTCCGCGGCGGGATCGACGGTGAGTCCCACCGGGTACAGGCTGGTGAACCAGCCGACGGTACGCGTCAGGTCGATGTCGTCGAAGATCTCCTCGCGCCCGTGGCCCTCCAGGTCGATGAGGGTGCGCGGGCTGCCCGTCCACCGGGCCAGCACCCGGCCGTAGGCGCTGAGCAGGATCTCGTCGATGCGGGTGCGGTAGACCGCGGGGACCTCCTGGAGCAGGGCCCGGGTCTCCTCTGTGGTCAGCTGGACGGTCACGGTCCGGGTGGAGGCGACGGTGTTGGGCCCGTGGCCGTCGGCCGGCAGCCTCCCGGAGCCGTCCGGGCCGTCACCGGCCGCGGTGACGGCGTCCCAGTGGGCGGCCTCCGCCGCGAATCCGCCGTCGGCGGTGTGCCGCGCCAGCCGCAGGGCCCACTCCCGGAACGAGGTGGTGCCCGGTCCCAGGTCGACCGCCCGGCCCGCCGCGGCCTGCTGGTAGCCGGTCTCCAGGTCCTCGGCCAGGATCCGCCAGGAGACGCCGTCGACCGCCAAGTGGTGGGCGCTGAGCAGGAGTTGCGGGGCCCGTCCGGTGCCGCGTTCGAAGAGGACGGCGGTGAACTTGCGGTCCTCCGCCAGGCGGAACCTGGCCTCCGGTCCCTCGGCCCAGGCGCGTACCGCCGCGTCCTGCTCCGGTGCGTCCAGACCGGAGAGATCGCAGCTGCGCAGCGTGGCGCCGTCCGCGCCCGCGGGGGCGGTGTGCTGCCGCCACTGTCCGTCGACGCGGGTGAAGCGGCTGCGCAGCGCGTCGTGCTGCCGGGGGAGCGCGGCGACGGCCGCCGCCAGTGCGCCGCGGTCGGCGGCCGGGTCCAGTTCGAGGACCACGTACTGGTCGAAGTGCTCGGGGCCCGCCCGGTGATGGGCGAAGAACCAGTGCTGCACGGGCGTCAGCGGGACGTCCCCGGTGGCCTCGGTCCGGGGCGGTGCGGTGGGGTCGGCGGCGCCGTCCGCGAGTGCCGCGGCCGCCAGCGACGCGACGGTCTGCCGCAGGAAGACGTCCTTGGAGTGCACGGTCAGACCGGCCGCACGGGCCCGGGACACGACCTGCATGCTGAGGATGGAGTCGCCGCCGAGCTCGAAGAAGTTGTCCTCGGCGCCGACCTTCTCGACCCCCAGGACGTCCGCCCAGATCCCGGCGAGCGTCTCCTCGGCCCGGCCGCGCGGCGCGACGTAGTCCCCCGCGCCCACGGGCAGGTCGGCGGGCGCCGGCAGGGCACGGTGGTCGAGCTTTCCGGCCGGGGTGAGCGGCAGGCGGTCCAGCGCGACGAAGGCGCTGGGGACCATGTGCGACGGCAGCGTCCGGCCCAGGAAATCACGCAGCGCGGCGGCGCCGGGCGGGACGGCACCGGGCTGGGCGACGGTGTAGGCGACCAGCCGCCTGGGGCCGGATTCCGGCTGGACGGCGACGACCGCGGCCGCGGTGAGCGCGGGATGCCCGAGCAGCGCGGCGCGCACCTCGCCCGGCTCGATGCGGAAGCCGCGGATCTTGACCTGGTCGTCGATCCGGCCGAGGTACTCCAACGCCCCCGAGGGGAGCGTGCGGGCCAGGTCGCCGGTGCGGTAGAGCCGCTGGTCGGGGGCGAACGGCGCGGCGACGAACCGTTCGGCCGTCAGCGCGGGCTGGTCGAGGTAGCCGAGCGCCAGACCGTCGCCGCCGATCCACAGCTCGCCGGGGATGCCCGGCGCGACCGGCATCATCCGGTCGTCGAGGACGTGCACGGTGGTGTGCGCGATCGGTCGTCCGATCGGCACCGAGGGGCGCCGGGTGTCCTCGGGGGTGATGCGGTGGGTGGTCGCGAAGACCATGCTCTCCACCGGGCCGTAGCCGTTGACCAGCCGCAGCGCGGGGAATTCGGCCAGTGCCCGGGCGACGTGCACGGAGGAGGCCGCCTCACCGCCGGTGATCACCTGCTCGACGGCGCCCAGGACGGCCGGGTACTCGTCGACCATCACGTTGAACAGGCTCGCGGACAGCCACAGCGTGGTGACGCCGTGCGCGGCGATCAGCTCGGAGATCACCTCGGGGGCGGGCGTCGAGCCCGGGTGCAGGACGCAGGTCCCGCCGTGCAGCAGCGCTCCCCACAGCTCCAAGGCGAACGCGTCCCAGGACATCGGGGCGGACTGCAGCCAGACGTGCCGCGGGCCGAACTCCACGAAGTCCTGGCCGCGCACCACCCGGAGCGCCGCCCGGTGCGGGGACACCACCCCCTTGGGGCGGCCGGTGGAGCCGGACGTGAACATCACACAGGCCGCATCCGACGGACCCGCCGCACACGGCAGATCCCCCGCGTCCAACCCCCCGACAACCGCCCCCACCACGTCCAGCGACACCACCGCACACGGCCCCGCCGACAGCCGGCCGGCCCCCGCCCCATCGGTCACCACCAACGGCGCCGCCGTGTCACCCAGCAGATCCACCAACCGACGATCCGGAAACGCCGGATCCAACAACGCATACGCCGCACCCGACTTCAGCACCGCCAACAGCGCCACCACCAAGTCCGGGCCACGCTCCAGACACACCGCGACCACACCACCCGGCCCCGCACCGCACCCCACCAGATACCGCGCCAGCCGATTGGCCCGCTCGTTCAACTCCCCATAGGCCACCCGCACCCCACCGAACACCAACGCCGTCGCACCCGGCGCCCCCACCACCCGCTCCTGGAACACCTCATGCAGACAACGGTCGAGCGCCTCGCCCTCGGCGCGGTCGCCGGCGGGCACCGGCGCGGTGTGCTCGTCGGTGGCGGGCACGAGCGGGAGTTCGCCCATCGGGCGGTGCGGCGCCTCCACCACGCCCTCGAAAAGGGTGCGCAGATAGCCGCCCAGGGTCTCGATCGTGGCGGCGTCGAAGAGCCCGGTGCTGTATTCGATCACGCAGTCCAGCGCGTCGCCCTGCGGCCAGAACTCCACGAACAGGTCGAACCGCGAGAAGTGCCGGGGGAGTTCGTACCCGGTGAGGTGCAGCCCGCCGGCGTCCGGCAGCGGCGGCAGCCCCTGCTGGAGCGCCACCACGACCTCGACCAGCGGGTTCCGGCTGAGGTCGCGCTCGGGCGCAACCGCCTCGACCACCCGGTCGAACGGCACGTCCTCGGCGTCGAAAGCCTCCAGCGCCGTCGCCCGCACCTCGCCGAGGAATCCGGCGAAGTCCTGCGTCGGCGCCACCTCGGAGCGCAGGACGAGGGTGTTCACGAAGAAGCCGACCAGCTGCTCCAGCTCGGGGCGGGAGCGCCCCGAGGACACGGTGCCGATCGCCACGTCGGTCTCGCCGCTGTAGCGCGACAGCAACAGCTGCACACCCGCGGCCAGCGTCATGAACAGCGTGGCACCGTTCTCCTTGCCGAGCTCCCGCAGGGCCGCGACCAGCGCGGCGGGCAGCGTGAAGCGGTGCGCGGCACCACCCGTGGCACGCACCGCGGCGCGGGTGCGGTCGACGGGCAGCCGCAGCGGGGTGATGCCGTCGAGCTTCCGCTTCCAGTAGGCGAGCCGGGCATCGAACGCCGGGCCCGACAGGCGGTCGCGCTGCCATGCCGAGAAGTCGGCGTAGCGCGTCGCCAGGGCGGGCAGCACGGCGTCCCCAGGGGCCGCCTCGTCGCACAGCGCCGCGTAGAGCGTGGCCAGCTCCTCGACGAGTACCCGCATGGACCACCCGTCGGTGACGAGGTGGTGCAGGGTGAGGACCAGCAGGTGCTCCCCGTCGGCCACCCGGACCAGCAGCGCCCGGCACGGCGGGCCCTGCCGCAGGTCGAACGGCAGCTCGGCGTCCGCGCGCAGCAGCCGGTCCAGCTCCGCCCGCCGCCCGGCCTCGCCCGGGTCGCCCGGTTCTCCCGGGCCGGCCAGGGACACGGTGCGCAGCGGCGGTTCCAGGCCGGCCCGCACGGTCTGCACCCCGCGTCCGTCGACCGCGTCGAAGGTGGTGCGCAGCATCTCGTGCCGGTCGGCCAGCGCGCTCAGGGCGCCGCGCAGCGCCACGGCGTCCAGCGGGCCGGTCAGCCGCAGCCCGACGGACGTGTTGTACTCGACCGCGCCGTGCCCGAACTCGTAGAGGAACCACAGGCGTTGCTGGGCGTACGAGAGCGGGCGGGCGCCCTCGCGCGGCGCCGCCGGGATCGGGGCCCGGCCCGCATCGTCCGGGCCCTCGCCCTCCGTGCCGGTCCCGGTCAGGGCGGCCGCGAGGCCCGCGACGGTGGGCGTGCCGAACAGTGCCCGGGGCGGCACCGGCACACCGAGCGCGGCACGGGCCCGGGAGGCGATGCGCATGCTCAGGATGGAGTCGCCGCCGAGCGCGAGGAAGTCGTCCTCGACGCCGACCCGCTCCACCCCCAGTACGTCGGCCCAGATCCGCGCGAGGACGGTCTCCTGCGGCGAGCGCGGGGGGACGTACGAGGCGGCCGACGCGTTCCAGTCGGGGGCGGGGAGACCGGTGCGGTCGAGCTTTCCGGCCGGGGTGAGCGGCAGGCGGTCCAGCGCGACGAAGGCGCTGGGGACCATGTGCTCCGGCAGCGTCCGGCCGAGGAACTCCCGCAGTGCGGCGGGCTCCTGTGCGTCGGCACCGGGCGCGGCGACGGTGTAGGCCACCAGCTGCCGGGCCCCCTGGCCGCGCCGGACGGCGACGACCGCGGCCGAACCGACGGCCGGGTGGGCCAGCAGGGCGGCGCGCACCTCGTCCGGCTCCACGCGGAAGCCGCGGATCTTGACCTGGTCGTCGGCGCGGCCGACGAATTCGAGCGCCCCCGAGGGGAGCGCGCGGGCCAGGTCGCCGGTGCGGTAGAGCCGTCGGCCGTGGGCGCAGGGCGCGGCGACGAACCGTTCGGCGGTCAGATCGGGACGGCCGAGGTAGCCGAGCGCCAGGCCGTCCCCGCCGATCCACAGCTCGCCCGTCGCACCGGCCGGCACCGGGCGCAGCCGCTCGTCGAGAAGGTGCACGGTGGTGTGCGCGACGGCCGTGCCGATCGGCACCGTCGTCCCCCGCAGGTCCGCCTCGGTGACGCGGTGGCAGGTGGCGAAGATCATGCTCTCCACCGGGCCGTACGCGTGGATCAGCGCCACGTCCGGGTGGGCGTGCAACAGCCGGGCCATGTGCCCCGGGGACACCGCTTCGCCGCCGGTCAGCACCTCGCGCAGCGAGCCCAGGACGGCCGGGTGCTCGTCGACCATCACATTGAACAGGCTCGTCGACAGGAAGGAGGTGGTGATGTGGTGCGCGGCGATCAGCTCGGAGATCACCTCGGGGTCGGGCGCCGGGCCCGGGTGCAGGACGCAGGTCCCGCCGTGCAGCAGGGCTCCCCACAGCTCGAAGGCGAACGCGTCCCAGGACATCGGGGCGCACTGCAGCCAGATCCGGTCGGGTCCGAAGTCCAGGAAGTCCTGCCCGAAGAACATGCGCACGGCGGCCCGGTGCGGTGCGACGACGCCCTTGGGGCGGCCGGTGGAGCCGGACGTGAACATCACACAGGCCGCATCCGACGGACCCGCCGCACACGGCAGATCCCCCGCATCCAACCCCCCGACAACCGCCCCCACCACGTCCAGCGACACCACCGCACACGAACCCGCCGACAACCGGCCGGCCCCCGCCCCATCGGTCACCACCAACGGCGCCGCCGTGTCACCCAGCAGATCCACCAACCGACGATCCGGAAACGCCGGATCCAACAACGCATACGCCGCACCCGACTTCAGCACCGCCAACAGCGCCACCACCAGCTCCGGGCCACGCTCCAGACACACCGCGACCACACCACCCGGCCCCGCACCGCACCCCACCAGATACCGCGCCAGCCGATTGGCCCGCTCGTTCAACTCCCCATAGGCCACCCGCACCCCACCGAACACCAAAGCCGTCGCACCCGGCGCCCCCACCACCCGCTCCTGGAACACCTCATGCAGACAACGGTCGGTGGGGGATGTGCCGGCCGGGTCCTGGGAGAGCCCGCCTGCCACGGCCGTCGGTCGCGAGGATGCCGTACCGCGTTCCATGTTTCCTCTTCCGGATTCGGTGCGGGGACACGTCGCCCAGGGGTGCGGGGACATGCCGCCGGTGGAAAAAAGCGCACGTGGTGCGCGGGCTCCGGGCTTCGGTGCCCGGCCCGCCGGGTGGCGCCGCGCTCGCCCGTGGCGAAGGAGCCGTACGGGGGTGACGGCGGCCGGTGTCCGGTGCCGCTAGACGCGCTGTGCGCGCCGGCCGGTGACCTGGATCTGGTCGATGCCGCCGGTCCCGGGGTTCCGCAGGAAGCGGCCGAGGTAGACCATGCCGCCGTCGGCCAGCTCCCGCAGGGTGAAGCAGAGGCCCTCATGGACGGTGATCCGGGCGAACGGCGCCCCGTCCAGCCGCAGCGTCAGCTCGTCCCCGTCCCCCGGCCCGACCAGGTACTCGGTCTCGCCGTTGACGTAGCGGCCCAGGCAGCCGGGCGGCGCGGGGATCTTCTCCCGCGGGTCGCGGAAGGCGGAGTACGAGTAGCTGGCCACGTCCAGGCCGTGCCCCCGCAGCTCCTCCAGCAGGCTCTCCCACATCGCCATGCCGGTGTGGGCGTTCGTGGTCAGCGCGACGACGGTGCCGCCCGTCGGGTCGATGCGCAGATGGCAGGAGGTGCCGTCGGCGGTGCCGTCGTGACCGGTCCAGTGCGAGCCGTCGTCGGCGCGGTACAGCGACAGGCCGAGTCCCCAGCCGTCGGCGAGTCCGAACGGCTCGGCCCCGGGCACACCGGTCCGCATCCCGGCCAGCGCGTCCGGCTCCAGCAGTCCCGGCACGCCGTCGGCGTCGTCGGTGTGGAGCAGGCCGAAGGCCAGCAGGTCCAGGGCGCTGAGGGCGAGCGCCCCGGCCGGCGCCTCGATGGCGGGGAGCGTCTGGCGGACCGGCACCGCACGGGCCGGCGCGGTCCGGGCCGCGTGGCCGGGGACGTACGGCCGCTCCGAGGGGCCCGCGATATAGGCGGGCTCGATGTCCAGCGGCCGCAGCAGGATGCTCTCCAGCGCCTCCCGCCAGTCCATCCGCGCGGCCTGCTCGGCGAGCATGCCGATGACGGTGTAGCCGACGTTGGAGTACGAGAACGACGAGCCGAACGTCTCGATGGGCGCCATCCGGGCACAGTCGGCGAGGTAGCCGCGGCGGGTGGCGCCGGCCAGGCTGTCGGAGTCCCGGCCGGGCGGCAGCCCGGCGCTGTGGCTGAGCAGCCGGCGCAGCGTCGTGGCGGTGCCGGAACGGGTGCCCGGCACCCGCAGCTCGGTGAGCAGCTCGGACACCGGGGCGTCGAGTTCCAGGTCGCCCTCGTCGACCAGCAGCATGGCCAGCGCGGCGGTGAACGCCTTGGTGATCGAACCGACCGGGAACTTGGCGTCCCCGGTCACGGCCACGCCACCCCCGGCCTCTTCCTCGCCGAACACGAAGGAACGGGTCTCGCCCTTGTGGTGCAGGGCGAACTGCCCGCCCGGCACGCCGTGTTCACGTGCGAGCGCGGGCAGGCTCCCGCACAGCTCTTCCACGTTCATAAAATCCCCCTGCAGGCGCCGGCGGCTCACCGAAACGATGACGCCGGCCATGGCCTGCTTTCCCTGTACTGGTCCCGCGGTCGCACGGACCGAGGGCGCCCGGGGGCAGGACTAACCGGCCCCGGCGCGCCCCGTTCCCCGCGGCGGGCCTGCGAACACACCTTCGCCTCGGGACGGCCCGGCGCGCCACCTTCGTAAGCTGACGCGAAATGAGCCGGGTTGCGGCAACGGAACCAGGGGGAACACCCCGCCCGGACGGGGGACCGCGGGAAGGGTTACTCGTCGCGCAGATACGCCAGGACCGCGAGCACCCGGCGGTTGCCGTCATCGGGGGACAGTCCCAGCTTGGCGAAGATGTTGCCGATGTGCTTGGCCACCGCGCCGTCGCTGATGTTCAGCGCGTCCCGCACCATCGCGTTGGAGTAGCCGTGCGCCATCAGACCGAGCACCTCCTGTTCGCGGGCGGACAGCAGCTGGGACTGATGGCGCCGGTCGCGTTCCATCAGCATGTGCTGGACTACTTGAGGATCGATCACCATGGCTCCTGCGGCGACACGTTCGACGGCCTGGGCGAATTCACTGAGCTCGCCGATCCGGTCCTTGAGCAGATAGCCCAGACCGGCACGGCTCTGGCGGTGCGGCGTCCTGCTGGGGGTGAACAGCTCCTTGGCGTAGGCGTTCGCGACGTATTGGGAGAGCACCAGTACCGGCAGGTCCGGGTCGCTCCGGCGCAGCTGCGTCGTGGCGCGCAGCCCGTCGTCGCCGTGCCCCGGGGGCATCCGTACGTCGGTGACGACGATGTCCGGGGAACACTCCCGCACCGCCGTGATCAGGGCGTCGGCGTCCCCGACCGCACGGACCACCTCGTGGCCGAACTTGTGCAGCAGCTCGACGATCCCTTCGCGGACGAGCGCCGAGTCCTCTGCTAGGACGATACGGAGTGGCTGTGCTGGCACGGGATCTCCAGGCTGAGGGCGGTGGGACCACCGCGGGGGCTGGACAGCGTCAGTCTTCCATCGACCACCGCGACACGGTCGGCCAAGCCCTGGAGCCCGCCACCGTCGCGGAGTCGGGCTCCACCGGCGCCGTCGTCGGTGACCGTGACGGACAGCCGGCCCGCGGCCAGCCGGCCCTGCACCGTGGCGTTGGCGGCCCCGCTGTGCTTGACGACATTGGTGAGCGCCTCGCTGATGAAGAAGTAGGCGGTGGCCTCGATCTGCGCGGGCAGCCGCCCGGCCAGCTCCACGTCGACGGCGACCGGCACCCGGCAGCGGACCGCCACCTCGGACACGGCCGCGGCGATCCCGTGGTCGGTGAGGACCTGGGGGTGGATGCCGCGGATCAGGTCGCGCAGCTCGTCCAGCGCCTGCTTCGCCTCGCGCCGCGCCCGGGAGACGAGTTCGCCGCCCTTGCCGGCCGCCGGGCCCTCGGCGCCGAACTCCAGCTCCGCCAGGCCCAGCGTCATGACCAACGCCACGAGGTGCTGCTGTGCCCCGTCGTGCAGGTCCCGCTCGATGCGGCGCCGCTCGGCCTCGAAGGCATCGGCCATCCGGGCCCGCGAGCGGGTCAGCTCCACGACCCGGTCGGTCTGTTCGCCCTCCCTGGGGGCCAGCATCAGCCGGACGAACCAGGACTGCGCGGCCGCCGCCGCGGCCAGGACGTACGCGGCCACCGGCAGGGCGGCGATCCCGATGCCGGTCAGCACCAGCGCTTCGGGCTGCGCCGAGGCGAGGGCCACGTGGACCGGGGCGACGATCAGCGCGACCAGCAGACCGGCCATGGTCAGCAGCGCCAGGTCCACGAGGGAGAGCAGCACCGCGAACACCATGGCGTAGCTGAACTCCCGCCAAGTCGCGGGCTCCCGCAGCCGGGTGGTCAGCCACGGCCACAGCCCCGGCCGGGCGACGGCGCCGTGCGGACTGGCCGGCCGGTCGGTGTGCGGCCCTTCCAGCAGCCGCAGCCGGCGGCGCTCCAGCGCGGCCAGCGGTATGCCGAGGAGCGCCGAGCCCGCCAGCATGACCAGCCCGATCCCCAGTACCGACAGCAGCAGCCCGCACACCACCACACCGCCCAGCACCACGAGCGAGAGGAAGCCGAGCAGACCGGAGGAGGCGACATAGGCGAGCGAACGCCAGGGCGCGGCGGAGGTGAGGAAGCTGACCGGGCTCCGGGTCACGGCCCGCCAGGTGGGAGAGGAGCTCACCCCTCCCACGGTAGGGCCCTGCACCGGCCCTTCCGGGCGGGGCCGCCAGGCCGCTTCCCGGGCGGGGCGGGCACAGGCGGGCGCACCGCCCGGGACGGCGTCGGTGGGTGGCCGGTCCAGCGGGTTCCGCGCGGGGGTCGCGGACTGCCGGACCGGCCGGACCAGAGGGAACGGGCGGCTCATCCCACGCCCGTCGGTACCGGCTCCTGCGTGCTGGGCACATCGGCCTTCGTCACGGGGCCGCCGGCGGACCGCAGCTGGAGCAGGGTGGGTACGAGCGTGGCGAGCAGGGCGACCACCAGGCAGCCGGCCAGCACCGATCCCATCTCCAGCCACGGCACGGGGAATTCGGCGCCCTCGCCGGACTCGGACAGCGCCCGGCTCATGCCGAGCATCGTCACCCCGTCCGCGAGCACGCCCAGTACCCCGCCGACGACCACCACGGTCAGCGTCTCCCACACGACGGTGCGCAGCACCTGCCCGTGGGTCGCGCCGAGCTTGCGCATCAGCGTGATGCCCTCGGCCCGCTCACCGGCCGCCATGACCAGGGTGTTGGCGATGGCGATACCGGTGTAGAGCATCGCCATGCCGAGCAGCACCAGGACCAGGATGCGGCCCTCCTCCTGTGCCGAGGAGGCGCGCCGGGCCAGCCAGTCGTCCCGGTCGTGTGCGGCCGCGCCGTACGCGTCCGCGATCTTTCCGGCGGCGGCCGTCACGGCGGCGCGGTCCGCGCCCGGCGCCAGCGTCAGGTAGACGGCGTTCGCCATCGTGCCGGGCGCATGGCGGACCAGCGCGTCCTGCGGGAACAGCACCGCGGGCAGGCCCGCCGACGAGCTGATCACCGCGGCGACCCGCACCCGCACCTTCGTGGCGTCGGCGAGATACACCTCGACGTCGTCGCCCGCCTTCCAGCCCAGCTGTCCGGCGACCAGCTTCGTCACCGCCACGGCGTCGCCGCGCAGTCCGCCCAGCGAACCCTTGGACGCGTCCAGCCGGATGGCGCCGGACAGGTTCGCCGGATCCACCGCACCGATGCCGCTCGACATGACGTAGCTGGAACCGACGAGGAAGCCGCTGGTCTCGGAGACCGGCGAGGCGGCCCGTACGCCGCGGACCGCGGACAGTTCGCGCAGCGCGGCGGCGGGCAGGCCGGTGCCTCCGTCGGAGGCGACCACGACGTCGGCCTTCAGGTGCGCGCGGTCGTCGGCGATGGCGGTCGCCGAACTCGCGTTGGTGACACCGATGATGGAGCCGGCGACGGCCACGGTGACCAGGATGGGAGCGGCGGCCGAGGCGGTCCTGCGCACCGAGGCGCGGGCGTTGTCGCCGGCCAGCGCGCCGGTGATGTGGGTGATCGCGGCCAGCGGGAGGGTGGCCAGCAGCACCAGCGGCGGGACGAGCAGCGGGGCGAAGGCCACCATCGCCACGACCAGGATCTCGGTCAGCACCAGCGAGATCACGACGGCCCCGTCGCTGCCCGCCTGCGGCAGCATGACCAGCAGCAGCACGGACACGGCCAGGAAGAGCGAACCGACGATCCACCGGCCCGTCGTCATCACCCGGGTCTCCACCGCGGAGTCCCGCATGGTCTCGGCCGGGCGGACCTTCGCGGCCCGGCGGGAGGCGGCGAACACGCCGAGCAGCGCCACGCCGAGCCCGACGAAGAAGCTGATCAGCAGGATCGAGGGGGACGCCGGGACCTCGAAGTCCTCGGGCGCCATGCCGAAGGAGGACAGCACCGAGGCGAGCTGCCGCCCGCCGAAGATCCCGATGCCGCAGCCCGCGGCCGAGGCGACGACGCCCAGCACCGTCGACTCCGCCATGATCATGCGGCGCACCTGGGGCGGGGTGGCACCCACGGTGCGCAGCAGGGCCAGTTCCCTGCGGCGCTGGGCGATGGCGAAGGCGAAGGTGCCCGACACCACGAAGATCGAGACGAAGCCGGCGATCACCGCCATGACGGCGAGCAGGGTGGCGACGTCCCCGAGCGCCGCGGCGCGCGACGCCGCGGTCAGGTCGCCGCCCTTGTCGGCGCCGGTCCCGGCCTTGAGGGCCTTGTCGGGCAGCGCGGTACGGATCCGGTCGGCGAGCGCCGTGGCGGAGGTGCCGGGCGCGGCGAGCACGGCCACCGCGTCGGCGCGGTCCGGGTCGGCCGACAGGCGTTGTGCGGTGTCGTCGGCGAAGAAGACGGTGGCCTCGCCGGGCACCCCGTCCTTGCCGGGCGGCGCCGCGATACCGGCGACGGTCATCTGCTGCCGGCCCTGCGGGGTCACCACGGCGACCTTGCCGCCGACGGTGGCCCCGGCCCGGCCGGCCAGTGCGGCGGCGAGCACCACCTCGTGGTCACCGACGGGCTCGTGGCCCCGGGTGAGGCGGAAGGGGGTGAGCCGGGCGCTCGACCAGCCGTGGCCGACCGGGCGTTCCGCGGACTCGCCGGCGTGACCGGCCACCACCCGTGCGGGCAGCGAACGGTCGATGACGACCTGCCGTACGCCGGGCACCGTGCGGACCGCGTCGGCGGTTCGCCGCGCGTCGGCGAGGCGGTGCGGGGAGGTGGCGGTCTGGCGCTGGTCGTACGCGCCGCCCCCGGTGCCGAAGCCGACGGTGAACGACTGGGCGGCCCGCACCACCACGGCCGCGGCGTCGTAGCGTCCGGGGCTGCTGGGCTTCGACGTGCCCCGGGTGGCGTCGAGGACCTGGCCGGTACTGGCGATCAGCGCGACGCCGAGCGACAGCGCGACGAAGGTGCCGGCGAACAGCGCCCATCTGGTGCGCAGGGTCGAAAGAGCGATGGACAGCATGGGTCAGCCGCCCAGCCGTGCCATGTGCTCGCTCACCGCGGCCACCGTCGGGCCCCTCAGCTCGCCGTGCACCGCACCGTCGGACAGGAACAGCACCCGGTCCGCCCAGGAGGCGGCGACCGGGTCGTGGGTGACCATGACCACCGTCTGCCCGGCGTGGTCCACCACGGACCGCAGCAGTCCCAGCACCTCACGGCTGGTGTTGGTGTCCAGGGCGCCGGTCGGTTCGTCGGCGAACAGCACATCGGGCTGGCTGATCAGGGCGCGGGCGATGGCCACCCGCTGCTGCTGGCCGCCGGACATCTCCGCCGGCCGGTGACCGCCCCGGTTGCCCAGGCCCACCTGCTCGAGTGCGGCGTCCACCTGTGCGCGGCCGGGGTTCTGCCCGGCCAGCCGCATCGGCAGCGCCACGTTCTTGCGCGCGTTCAGCGACGGCATGAGGTTGAAGGACTGGAAGACGAAACCGATCCGCTCCCGGCGCAGCTTGGTCAGCTGCGTCTCGGTCAGCGCACTGATGTCGGTGTCGCCGATGAACACCCGGCCCGAGGTGGGGCGGTCCAGGCCTGCCGCGCACTGGAGCAGGGTGCTCTTGCCCGAGCCCGAGGGCCCCATCACCGCGGTGAACGACCCGCGGGTGAAGGCGCAGTGGACACCGCGCAGGGCAGGTACCTGGCTGTCGCCGCGGCCGTACAGCCTGGCCACCGCACTGAGTGTGACGGCCTGCTCGACGCCGACTCCGGTGACGGACACTTCTCCTCCTTGGCCGGGGGCTCCGTGCACGGTCACGTCCACGGTGTGCCACTCAGTCAAGCGGGGCGGGGCAGTGCCGCGCACGGGCGCCACATCCCGTTTTCCAGGTGGAGAAAACTCCACCCGGTGGATTCCGGGGCAGGTGTCCGGCGTGCTCGGAGAGGACGGGGCCGCGGGCGCTCGCACCGCCGGCCGGATGCCGTCCGCAGCGGATACGGATGCTCCGAGGGACCTGCTTCTTTTCGCGTCAGCTTACAGAGGTGGCGCCATGGTCTCCGTCGCACGACAGTGAGCCCCTGGAAGCAGCGGCCGTGCGGTGAAGTCGACCGGATCGTCGGCCGCTCGGGCATCGCGTGATGAATTCGCGAACCTTCACAGAAGACGGGGGCCACGGCCAACATGAGCGGCGGAATCACCGAGCACACGACCGGGCGCGGCACGGAGTACAAGAGATCCGCGGAACTGTTCAATTCGAGCATCGCCACCTGGGCGGTGAGTGCGGCCTGGGACATCGGAATCTTCCGGGCACTGGACGGGGCCGAGGCTTTCGACATTCCCGCGTACGCGGAGGAAAAGGGGCTGCACGAGCCCTCGCTGCGGGCCACAGTGCGCGCATTGACCTACGCGGACGTGGTGGAGGTCGACGGGGACCGTGTCACCCGCGGCGCCACCTTCGAGGAATTCTCCCGGTCCAAGGGACTTTTCCAGTGGCTGACGAAGGGCTACGGCTCGCTGTTCCAGCGGATGGGCGAGGTGACGCACACCGACGGGCGTGGCGGCGACTTCATCCGGCGCGACGCCACCGCCGTGAGCATCGCCTGCCGCGACGTGAACGAGGTCTTCATGGACGAGGCGTTCTTCGGCGCCCTCGCCGACCTGGAGTTCTCGGTCGCCGCCGACCTCGGCTGCGGCAGCGGGGAGCGGCTGGTACAGCTCGCCCGGCGCGACCCGACGGTGCGCTGCGTGGGCATCGACATCGCCAAGGGCGCCATCGACGTCGGCGAGAAGGCACTCGCCGAGAACGGCCTGCAGCACCGGGTCAAGCTGATCCAGGGCGATGCCCGAAAGCTCAGCCAGTACCCGGAGTTCAAGGACGTCGAGCTGATGACGTCCTATCTCATGGGTCATGATTTCTGGCCCCGGGAGGACTGTGTGGCACTGCTGCGCAGCATTCGGACCGAGCTGCCCCAGCTCAAGTATTTCCTGCTGTGCGACACCCATCGCGACACCACGAACCCGGTCTCCGAACTCCCGGTCTTCACCCTGGGTTTCGAGACGGCGCACGCGCTGATGGGCCAGTACATCCCCAGCCACGCGGAATGGGAATCGGTCTTCGAAGAGGCCGGCTGGAAGTGCACGAAGCAGCATGTGTACAGCACGCCGTCGAGCACCGTCATCTTCCAGCTGGAGCCGGTTTCCGCCTGACGCGGAAATCCGCAGAGCGAAGAGGACGACATCCCGTGCCACACACCACTGACATACCCGCACCGCTGCATCGGCTGGCGCTGAACGAAACGCCGTATCCGCCGCTTCCGGAGGTGCGCAAGGCCCTGGCGGATTCCCTTGCCGAGGTCAATCGCTATCCACAGTTCTATGCGGACGATCTGATGGACGTCGTCTCCGCATGGCGCGGTGTGCCCGTCGAATCCGTTGTCGTCGGCAGCGGCTCGGTCGGCGTGGCGCTGCAGACCCTGCAGGCGTACATCCGGGAACCCGGCGATCAAGTCCTGTACGCCTGGCGGGCGTTCGATGCGTATCCGATCATCGCCGACATGGCGGGCGCGGAACGCGTCGAGGTACCGCTGACCGCCGACGGGGAGCAGGACCTGGCGCGGATGGCCGCGGCGGTGACCGACCGGACCCGCGTAGTGATCCTCTGCAACCCGCACAACCCCACCGGCACCACGATCGGCCGCGCGGCGCTGGACACGTTCCTCGCGTCGCTCCCGGACGGTGTGCTGGTGATCCTCGACGAGGCGTACACCGAATTCGCCCGCGACGCCGACGATCTGCCGCTCGGCCTGGACCTGATGCGCGCGGGGCACCCCGTGATGAGCCTGCGCACGTTCTCCAAGGCATACGGGCTCGCCGGGCTGCGCATCGGCTACGGCATCGCCGCGCCCGAGATCGTCAAGCGGGTCCGCCCCACCTCCGTGCCGTACAGCATCGGCGAGCCGGCCCGGGCCGCCGTCGTGGCCTCCATCGGAGCCGAGGCGGACCTCGACCGGCGGATCACCACGATCAGCGCCGAACGGGCCCGGGTGCAGTCGGTGTTGCGCGCCCAGGGCTGGCGGGTCCTGGAGAGCCGGGCGAATTTCGTCTGGCTCGACGAGCCGCTGCGCGCCGGTGCGTTCCACGCGGCGTGCGCCGACCGGGGCGCGCAGGTGCGCCTCTACCCCGACGAGGGCATCCGGCTGACGATCGGCACCGCCGAGGCCAACGACGTGGTGCTGGCCGCCGCCCGGGACCTCGCCGCGGGCTGAGCCCCGGCGCCGCAGCGTTCCCTTTCCTCTCCCTTTCCCCTCAGCGCCGGACAGGCGCGCCCACTCTGCCCGCGGGACGCCGCTCCCGACGGGCCGTGATCCGGAAGGAACCACCATGGCCAACCCGTTCGAGGACGCGGACGCCGGCTACCTGGTGCTGGTCAACGACGAGGGCCAGCACTCCCTGTGGCCGGACTTCATCGAGGTCCCCGCGGGCTGGACGGCCGTCCACGGCAAGGACAGCCGTGAGGCGTGCGTCGCGTACATCAACGCCCACTGGACCGATATGCGGCCGAAGAGCCTGGTGCGGCGGACGGCGGCCTGACCGGCCGCGGGTCTTTCGCAGGACTGGAGAAGCTAGTGCACAAGCTGGTGTTGACCGCCGAGGAGCGGGAAAGCATCGACGCCCTCATCGACGACATCGTGGCCGCCGACGAGAACTGGGATCCGATGGCGGCCATGGAGCATGCCGCCGAGGCCGCGCCGTCGCTGCCCCGGCGCCTGCGCGCCTTCCTGGCACAGGCGCGCGCCGCGGAGTCGGACGTGACCATCGTGTCCGGTCTCCCGATCCACCCCGGCCTTCCCCCCACACCCGGCGGATGGGACCTCGCCGCGAAGTCCGGCGCGGGTCACCGCGAGGAAGTGGCGCTGCTGCTGTGCGGCACCGCGCTGGGAGACCCGTTCGGCTGGGAGAGCCAGCAGGACGGACGCATGGTCCACGACGTCTGTCCGGCCCCCGGCATGGAGGCCTCACTGACCAGCGCCAGCAGCGCCAAGACGCTGTCGCTGCACACCGAGGACGTCTTCCACCCGTGCCGAGCCGATTACGTCTCATTGCTTTGCTTGCGCAATCCTGACGCCGTCGGCACAACAGTCACGCGGGTCGGTTCTCTGGATATCCCGGCTCCCTTGCGCGACACACTAAGGGAATCCAGATTCCGCTTTTACCCGGACGACTCCCATACCGGGACTTCGCATTCCGCGGGCGCGGCAGGCGGTGCCGGCAACCCGTCGGACGGGACGACCGGGCCGGTACTCTTCGGACCCGAGCGCGCTCCCTATCTGCGGTTCGACATCGACTTCATGTCGGGAGAGGACGCGACGGCCGCCGACGCCATCACCGCCACTCAGGAAATCCTGAGCAACGCGGCGGACCGGGTCGCCCTCGAACCGGGCGACGCGGTATTCATCGACAATTACCAGGTGGTGCACGGACGCGAGCCTTTTGCCGCACGCTATGACGGCAAGGACCGCTGGCTGAAGCGCCTCAACATCAGCCGGGACATCCGCCGGCTGTACGCGGGCGGCACGAACCGCTCCCGGATCGTTCCTGCCTGAGGGACCGCGTACTGCGCGTCGGCGGCCGGCCCGTGTGGGCCGGCCGCCGACGCGCACTTGACCGGCGGCACCCGCTGCCGCCGGTCAGCCGTGGTCCGCCGTCACGGGCACAGCGCGGGTTCGGGCAGCGGGCCGCGCAGCCAGTCACCGGCCGGCTCGTCCGCACCGGTCACCCCTTGGCTCCGCAGCAGCGCCCGCCCCAGCGGGGTGAGTTCGTGCAGCGCCGTGTTGCGGTCGCGGTGGGTGGCGATCAGCCCGGCGCCGCGGAGTACGGCGGTGTGCTGACTGGCACCGGGCGCCGAGATGCCGAGCCGACGGGCGAGCTCCCCCATGGTCCGGCTGACGACCAGGGCCTCCAGCGCACTCGCCCGGGTGGCGCCGACCAGCGCCGCGAGGGCATGTCCCTCGTCCTCCGGCTCCGCCCAGAAGGCCTCCGGGTCGGACACCGGTCCGGTCGGGAGCAGCAGCGGCGACTGCCCGTGAGGATCGGCCACGTCCAGCAGATGACCCTGCCGCTGCGGCAGGAACAGCGAGGGGACGAGCAGCAGCCCCCGGCCGTCGAGCCGCACGTCGCCATCGCGTTCGTGCGGCAGCTCCAGCACCGGCGTCGACCAATGGCCGCCGCCCAGCACGTTGGACAGCAGATGCTCGACGCCACCGACGGCCAGCATCCGCTCCAGCGCGGCCTGCTCCGTCTGCACATGACTGCGGATGCGCGCCCAGTACGGCGCCACGGCGATCTGCCAGAACTCGTGCACGGCGTCCGCCAGCCGCTCCGCCGTCTCCCCGATGCGCACGAGCGCGATCCGGGCCTCCTGGGCGTTGCCCTGCAACAGCCTCAGCAGCAGACCGGGAGACGGAAACAATTCCGGCAGCTTTTTGAGCAGTACCAGTTTCCTGCCCAGCTTCGGATATACCTTCAGCCGCCATTCGGCCAGCCCCGGAGACCCGGGACTCACCAGCGACCGCAGCGCAAAATACGTTTCCACATGCGGCGCCACCGTCGCATTCACTCGTAATCTTAACAGGTCGTCAAGTGTGAAGTGGATGCGTTGCGAGGAGACACCCGAGGTACTTCGTCGAGCATTCATGGAATCACTGCCTCCCGCACCTGCCCGCCGAGGCTTCGGTGCATCCCCCGGCTGCACAAGCGCACATGGGGCTGCCCTGGGAGGTCACCCCATAAATGCATTGACCTGCGCATAGAAGTGTGTTCCGTCGCCCCGTTCCGGAACCCCCCGTTTGTCGAACATTATGGGCAGGCTAACTCATGCCGATGGGTAGCGCTACCTCCACCTGGCGGGTGAGCTAAATCAAATTTGCAAACCGAAACTCTTCCGGCTTTCGTCCCCTTCTCCGCACTCCTGCGGCCGCGCCGCCTCCCCCGCTGCGGCGGGTGTCGCCGGGCGCCCCGGCCGCCACCCACGGACCGGCTCGGGCACCTCCTCCCCCACCACACCCGGGCACCTGACCGGAACCCCACCGTCCACCGATCCCGGACACGACGGGAGGCCCGCGGCTTCCCGGAGGGCGACGGCGCACGCGGGGCTGTTTGCTACCGGGAGCCGGTGGACGGTGCGCCGCTGTTCGGCGCACGCGGTGAAGGGAGAGCCGTCTCCTCGGTGCGCACTGCGGTGCCCGGACGGTATGTCGTCCACCGCATCACGCACCCGTGTGGCGAGCCCGGCGCGATGGCAGCGCGATCGAGATCGGGCCGACGGACCTCTCCGCGGGTCGCCAGGGGCACCCATGCCCGGTCGCCCGGACGGCCACCATGCGCGGAGGCGCGCGGGGTGCACCGTGCGTGCCCGTGCCCCCGCGACGGCCGCCGAGCGTTTTCTTCGCGGTCCCGGAACGGGGCCGGTGCCGGTCAGAGGCGGCGCAGCCGTGCGGCTATGCCGTGCCCGACCAGCAGATAGATCACGGCGGGGAGGCCGTAATTGAGGAAGACCCGAAGGCCTTCCGTATCCATGGTGAAGATGTCCTGCGACCACCAGCCCAGAAAGTCCGCCATGCCCTGCACGAACCCGACGAAGACATTCGCCCGGTTTGCTTCGAGCAGGTAGAGCAGGATCCACAGGCCCAGGAAAACGGCGGCGATGTCGGCGATCGTATGAATGATCAGGGCCGTTCGCCGGGCGGCGGATCCGTCCCGGCGACGCTCGAAGTGGTGGGGGCCGCCCTGGGGGTGGTGGTCGTAGGGCTGGTTTCCCGGCATGGGTTCGGTGTTGCTCACTGGCTTCCCAATCTGACGCGCGACGAGGCCTTGACGGCGAGGGGGACACGGCCGGGCATTTCCGTTTCCTCCTCCCGCAGGGGCATTTCTTCCGTGGCCGCATACGGGTCGCTGGGCACACCCGCATTCCGCTCTGCGCCATGAGTGCGCCCTTGCGTTACCCGGCCGCCGCAATGCTTCTGCTCGACAACTCTGCGCATTCTCCACACAGAATGGGCACACGCACGCCGCCTGCTCGCACTTCACGGGGTGAACGCCCGCCTCGCCGGTTGATATGTCCTTCGAGTGACCACGCCGGCTCCCACTACAAGTCCCGGCTCCCGAAAGGTACGTGAAGGAGTTGTCACCGTCCGGTCGAAAATCCCGCTCGCCGACATGCCGCGATACCGAAGCGTCTGCAGAAATTTCGGGCGGATCGAGGTGGCCGGGCCTTCGTGGACGTGGTTTGATCCGCGTCAATCGGAAGTTGCAGCTCCACTTCCACAGGGGAGTCGCACCTCCACTTCCGGGTGTCGGACGGCCGTCGAACCGGTTGCCTCGGTTCGTCGCCGGGCCGCTCGATACGCCTCAGGATCACCGCAATAAACGAAAGGGAAGGACCTGCCATGCGTAAGGACGCCATGCCCCAGAACGAGACTCGCGAGATCGCCGACAGCGACCTGGAGAATGTCTCCGGCGGAATTCTCGGCACCGACAACCTCACCGGCGGTGCCACCTCCGCACTCCCCGGCCTGCCCGCCCTGCCCTCGCTGGGCGGCTCGGTCTCGGGCGGCCTGAGCGGCCAGGTCGGCCCCGTCTCCGGCAACGCGGGCTTCGCCGGCGGCGTCGCCCTCTGAGACTCCGCGCACCAGCAACCCCCTGGTCCGCGTAACCCGCCCTACCGGCCCCCTCCATGTTCCGGTACGGCCGCCATGGACCCCGGCACACCGTTCCGGGGTCCATGGCCATCCATGCGCGCGTTATCCGCGTTGTGGCCCCGCCCCGGACACGGTGGAAAGAGACACGGCCGGGCGGTGACCGGGCCACGCAGTGCGGGCCGCACATTCCACCGCAAGGCGGCGGCAAAGGGGCCTGAAGCCTGCGGAGCATTACTTTCCAGCACGGCGTGAGCGCCGCGTCGACGGCCGTGTGCAGATGTCCGCCCACGCTGCGGCCCGGCCATGACGGGATGCGTCCGTGCATATCCGGAATGGTGTCTGCCACTGGTGGAGAATCTGCACCGAAGCGTCACACGGTCTTCGCTTCGCCCTCCGGGGGTGCCGTTAGCGTTACAGCCCGCTCGATCCCGCGTGCGAACTTGATCAGGTCGCCGGCGTCCTTGGCGGCGCAGTCAGCACAGAAAGATCGCAGATGGACTACTGCTCGTCGTGCCGCCGCAATCTCAACGGGGCCCTCGTGTGCCCGGGATGTGGGGATTACGCCCCGGACATCGCCCCGCCCTCCCACCGTCGGGAGCGCGCGATGTCCACTGCCGCACGGTGGGAGGCCTTGCGTGCGGAGGAGGCCGCCGCGGGGCGTCGCCAGGGCGCTCACCAGCACACCCTCACTCAGCCCTTCGAGGCCTCGGTGTTCGGGAGCGGTGCGGCTGCCGAGGACGTGCCGGTGGATGCGGCGGGCGACGGGTCGTCCGACGGCACCGCCGGGGCCGCCGCTGGTACGGGGCAGGGCCGCGCGGCTCGGCGCCGGCAGCTGGCGCGTTGGAAGAAGCACCGTCGACGGGCCGCGGCCGCTACGGCCTTTGCCCTGGTCGGCGGAGGCCTGACCGTCTCACTGCTGCAGAACAAGCCGTCCGCCGGCCATGCGCAAGCGGCCTCGTCGCCGGAGCCGGGGAGCGTGGGCACGCCGCGGACCGAGTCCGCCGCCTCGTCGTCGGAGCAGCCGGACGCCAAGGCTGCACGGCACCCCGACGCCCACCCGCACAGGTCGGCCGTCCGGCCGGACAGTGCCCCCGCCACGCCGTCCGCGGCCACGACGCCCCGACAGCCGCACCACGACGCCCCGGCGCACCCCCATGCGGCCCCGGACCCGACGCGGCACAGCACCACGCCCGGCTCGTCCGGGCCGGCGCACACCGGCCACACCGACGCCGCCACACCGGCGCCGTCCGCCCCCGCGTCCACCGGACACTCGCACGACGCGGTGACGTCACCGTCGGACAGCGCGCCGGCCACGTCACCCGCGCCGAGCACCCCGACGGCGCCGGCCGCCGAACCGACCTCGCCCGGTCATGTGTGTCTGCTGGGACTGGTGTGCGTCGACTGAGGGCGTCGACCGAGGCCTGAGGGCTGCGAGGAGCGCTTCCCGACGGACGCCCCGTCCTCCTGGGGCCGGGCGTCCGTCCTCACGCGCCGTCGTGGGCGCGCCTGGTGGCGGGGTACTCCGGGCCGGTCGGGCGCGACCGCGGGACGTCGCGGCGCGGGCGGGTGCGGGACTTGAGCACCTGGGCGCCGATGGCGAGGGGGACGCCCAGGAGCAGGACGTAGAACACGCCGATCTTGCGCAGGTCGTCGAGGAAGAACCAGACCGAGGTCAGCGCGGTGAACCAGAAGGCCACCAGGGCGAATCCGCCGGTGCCTTCGTCGCGGTAGCCGGCGGTCAGGCAGAGTGCGGCGACGACGCCCAGGACCAGGGCGATGACGACGTAGTGCGTCTCCCAGCCGACGTTGGCGCGGGCGAGCTCGGACCAGGTGGCCACAGCCTCCGCCACCGGGCCCCAGGCCACCGCACAGGCGAGCCGTGCCGACCACAGCAGGAGCACCGCGCCGGCGACCGCGGCGAGCAGGGCGACCCGGGAGAACTGGCCGGCCTCGATCATGTCGGTCCGGGATATCACCAGGGACAGGAGGCAGCCGAGCAGGGCGACCGCGCCCTCGGCCGTCGGGCGGAAGACCACCCGCGCCGGTCTCCGGCGGGCGGGCTCTGCCGCTTCCCGTCCGCTGCCCGGGGCCGCGGGGGAACTGCCCGCCGCCCCCGCAGCGGCAGGCTGCCCGGCGGCGGGGCCGGAGGTGACCGGGCCGGACGTGGCGGGATCGGGCATGCCGGGGCCGGGCAGCGCCGAGCCGAATGCGGCCGGGCGGGGTGCGGCAGGGTCGAGCGTGGTGGGAGTGCGGGCGGGGGGTGCCGGTGCCGTGGGGCGGGAGGCCTCGTCGAGGGCCCGGTGCATCGCGGAGGCCTGCGCGAAGCGGTCCTCCCGGTCCTTGCGCAGCGCCCGGACGATCACCGCGTCGAGGGCGGGCGGCAGCTCCGGGCGGAGCTGCGAGGGGGGCACCGGTTCCGCGGCCAGATGCTGGTGCATGACGGAGAAGGGGGAGTCGCCGGTGTACGGGGGACGGCCCGTCAGCAGCTCGTAGAGCAGACAGCCCACGGCGTAGAGGTCCGTACGGTGGTCGGTCGCACCGCCGTTGATCTGTTCCGGGGCCAGATAGGCGGGGGTACCGACCGCCACGCCCGTGCCGGTCAGCCGGGTGGCCATCTCGCTGAGCGCCTTGGCGATACCGAAGTCGACGACCTTGACCCGGCCCGTGCCGGTGAGCATGACGTTCGCGGGTTTGATGTCCCGGTGCACGATGGCGTGCCCGTGGCTGTGTTCCAGGGCCTCCAGCACCTGGCCCGTGATGCCGACCGCCTGCGCGACCGGCAGCGAGCCGTCCTTGAGGACGTGGCCGAGGGTTCTGCCCTCGACGTACTCCATGACCAGATACGGTTCCGCGGCTCCGCCCTCGGCGTCCTCGCCCACGTCATGAACGGTGGCCACGCCGGGGTGGTTGAGCGCGGCGGCGGCGCGCGCCTCCCGCTGGAAGCGGGTGAGGAACTCGGGCTGCAGCGCCAGTTCGGCGGCGAGGGTCTTCACGGCGACGGTACGGCGCAACCGGTGGTCGACCGCCCGGTACACCGTGCCCATCCCGCCGTGCCCGAGCCGCTCCACCAGCTCGTACCGCCGGCCCAACATCCTGTGCTCCACCGGGTTCCTCCAGGGACCGTCGACGCCACCACGTACGCGGGAAGACGTACAGGAGTGCGGACGGGTTCCTCCGCGAGCGGCCGCCGCGGCCGTCCCGGCGGCGGCCGCGGCGGCTGCCCGCCGGCGTTCCGGGCTACACCTCGCCCCAGGTGACGGGGAGCCGGTGCACCCCGTAGATATTCATGCCGTCCCGCAGGGGCACGTCCTCGGGCGGGACCGCCAGCCGCAGCGTCGGGAAGCGGGTGAACAGCGCCGGGAAGGCGACCTGCATCTCGACGCGGGCCAACTGCTGGCCCAGGCACTGGTGGATGCCGTGGCCGAACGCCAGGTGCCCGGTGACCTTGCGGTGCAGATCGAGGGTGTCGGGGTCGGGGAACCGTTCCGGGTCGCGGTCGGCGGCCTCGATCGAGAGGGTCACCGTCTCGCCCTTCTTGATGAGCTGGCCCTCCAGCTCGACGTCCTCCAGCGCCGACCGCGCCCCGGTGTGGGCGATGCTCAGGTAGCGCAGCAGCTCCTCGACCGCCTGCGGGGCGAGGCCCGGATCGGCGCGCAGGGCGGCGAGCTGGTCCGGGTGCGACAGCAGCGCGAAGGCGCCGAGCGCGAGCATGTTGGCGGTGGTGTCGAGGCCGGCGGCGAGCAGGAAGACCCCGATGCCGGCGAGTTCCTCGTCGGTGAGGTCGGTGGTCGTGAGGTCGCTGAGCAGGTCGTCGGTGGGTTTTGCGCGCTTGGCCGTCACCAGCGCGGCCAGGGTCTCCTGCAGCGCGGTCATGGCGGCGAACACCTCGTCCTGGGTGGCGCTCCGGGTCATGATCGTCGCCGTATGGCGCTGGAAGACCTCCCGGTCGGCAGACGGGACACCGAGGAGTTCGCAGATCATCAGCGCGGGGAGGGGCTGGGCGTACGCCTCCACCAGGTCCAGCGTCGGTCCCCGGCGCTCCATGGCGTCCAGCTGCTCGGCGGTGATCTCCTCGACGCGGGCGGTGAGTCCGCGCATCCGGCGGACGGTGAACTTGCCCATGAGCAGCCGCCGGTAGCGGGTGTGCTCGGGGGCGTCGAGCCCGGTGAGGTCACCGACCGGTGCCGGGGGCAGGGCGCCGGTGTGGCCGCTCTCGAAGGGGTTGTGCAGGAGCTCGTAGCGTGAGCTGAAGCGCGGGTCGGCGTGTATCGCACGGACCGCCGAGTAGCCGGTGGCCAGCCAGCCCAGGTGCCCGTCCGGGTAGCGCATCCGGGTGAGCGGCCGCTGCGCGCGCAGCTCCGCCAGCTCGGCGGGCGGGTCGAAGGGGCAGCCCGCGGAGCGGGCGGTCGGCAGCTTGACGGGGGCGGAGAGCGACGACGCTGCTTCCTGCCTCTCCTTCTCGGGCACGGGGGTCCTGCCGGTCGGCTCGAAGGCGGCGGCGGCCGCCGCGGAGCCGGGGGCGTGGGGAGCCGGGGTCGACGATTCGGGGTGCATGGGTGTTCCTCCTGGGCGAAGTGCCGGCTGCGGGCTGCGGGCTGCGGGCTGCGGGCTGCGGGCTGCGGGCTGCGGGCTGCGGAGCGGAAAGCCGGTGCGCGGGCTCGAATACGGGCCGGCCCCGATCAACGCGTGGCGCCACGGCGGAAGGCCGCCCGTGCCCACAGGTAGCCGGTCAGAGCGAGGGCGACGCCCCATGCCAGGGCGATGACACCGTTGTTGCCGATCTCGGTGCCCAGCAGGAGGCCGCGGAGCGTCTCGTTGAGGGGCGTGAAGGGCTGGTACTCGGCGAACCAGCGCAGCCCGGCCGGCATGGAGTCGGGGGTGACGACGGCGCTGCCGAGGAAGGGCAGGAAGGTGAGCGGCATGGGGGCGTTGCTCGCGGACTCGACGGTTTTGGCCACCATGCCCATCGCGGCGGCCAGCCAGGTGAGGGCGAAGGCGAGCAGGGCGAGGAGACCGAGGGCGGCGAGCCACTCGGCGGGGGTGGCGTGCGGCCGGAAGCCGACCGCCAGCGCGACGGCGACGACCAGGATCAGGCTGACCATGGTCTGGATGACGCTGCCGACCACATGGCCCGTCAGCACGGAGGCACGGGAGATCGCCATGGTGCGGAAGCGGTTGATGATGCCTTCGGTCATGTCGGTGGAGACGGACACCGCCGTCGAGATGGCACCGGAGGTCACAGCCATCAGGATGATGCCCGGGACGACGTAGTCGACGTACGCGCCGCGGTCGTTCGCCGCGCCCGGCAGGCCGATGCCGGTGCCGAGCGCGCCGCCGAAGACGAAGACGAAGAGCAGCAGCATCACGATCGGCATGGCGACGACCTGCAGCGTCAGGGACGGGTAGCGCCGGGCGTGCTTGAGGTTGCGGCGCAACATCGTCATCGAGTCGCGCATCGCGTACGAGGAAGTGCTCATCGGGCGTTCCTTTCCGGGGAGTTGACCGCGGTAACGGGCTGCGGGGAGCGGCCCGTCAGGGTGAGGAAGACCTCGTCGAGGCCGGGGGTGTGCACGGTGAGCGCCTCGGCGCGGACCGACGCCCGGTCGAGGGTGTCGAGCACGGCGCGCAGGGCCGGGATGCCGCCGTCACCGGGGATGTCCAGGGTGAGCGCTTCGTCGTCGCGCGTGGCGCGGGTGAAGAGGGCGGCGGCCGCGTCGAGTTCGTGCGCGTCGGCGAGCCGGAGGCGGATATGGCCGCCGGGGATCTGCCGCTTCAGCTCGTCCGCGGTGCCTTCGGCGACCAGCTTCCCGTGGTCCAGGACGGCGATGCGGTCGGCGAGCTGGTCGGCTTCCTCCAGGTACTGCGTCGTCAGGAAGACGGTGACGCCGTCGTCGGCGACCAGACGGCGGATGATCTCCCACATGGTGCGCCGGCTGCGCGGGTCGAGCCCGGTGGTCGGCTCGTCGAGGAAGATCAGGCGCGGGTCGCCGACCAGCGTCATCGCGAGGTCGAGCTTGCGCCGCATACCGCCCGAGAAGGTCGCGACGGGTTTGGTGGCCGCCTCGGTCAACTCGAAGCGGTGCAGGAGTTCGGTGGCGCGCCGGCGGCCTTCGCTGCGGCTCAGATGGTGCAGGTCCGCCATGAGGAGCAGGTTCTCCCGGGCGTTGAGCAGGTTGTCCACCGCCGAGAACTGGCCGGTGACGCCGATGGCGGCGCGTACGGCGTCGGCCTCGCGGACCAGGTCGTGGCCCGCCACCCGGGCCCGTCCCGCGCTTGCCGGGATGAGGGTGGAGAGGATCTGCACGGTGGTGGTCTTGCCCGCGCCATTGGGCCCGAGCAGGGCGAAGACCGTGCCCTCGGGGATGCGCAGGTCGATGCCGTCGAGCACGACCTTGTCGCCGTAGGACTTGGCCAGCCCGTCCGCGGTGATCGCCGCGGCGGAGCGGACCGGAAGAGTTTGCATGATCATGACAGTTCCTGTCTCGAAGGGGTGTGCTGCGGCGGGCCGGGAGGGGCCGGCGACCTGTCAGGAGCGGCGGACGACGATGTCGCCGATGCCGGCGCGGTGCCCGACGTCGTGCCCGGCGTGGCGCCCGTCAGCGGATCCAGCCGGAGTGCCCCGGCCGGCCGCGGCGGCGGTCATGACCGGAGGGGCGGGAGTGCTCGCCCGGTTCCAGGGCGCCGGTGACGGCCCGCAACAGCCAGGCGTTGACCGAGAGGCTCTCGTGGCCCGCGGCGTCCTCGACCCGGGTCTTGAGAGGGGCCGGCAGACGGAAGTTGATCCGCGCGGTGCCGCCCTCGTCGCCGTCCGCGGGAACGGCGGGCACCGGCGCCCGGCCGCCGCTGGGTGCGCCGTCGGACGTCTTGGCCACGCCGTACGCCTCCCGGGCCGGCGACGGCGTCACCACGAACTCGGGGTCGAGCCCGCGCAGTCGTACGTCGACCGAGCCCGGCGCCAGCTCGCGGGTTATCTCGGCCATGGCGGAGGACAGGGCGTCGAGCAGGGTCAGCCGGGTGGCCGACTCCAGGGGTGTGGTGAGCCGTTCGGCCAGGGCGCGGGCTTCGTCGCCGCCCGCGTCCGCGGCGACCGCGAGCTCGTGCCGGAGGTGGTCGACGTACGGCGTGAGGTCCATGTCCGCCATAATGGCACCACTGTGATGCCAAATCAAGACCCCGTGGCGCCATTGAGGCATCAACTGGCGCCACAGTGGTGGCGACGGCCGTCAAGGTGGTGCCATCCGGGGGCGGGCCGGCAGCCGGGGCGGCAGCCGGTCCGGCGAACCCGGAGTGCCGCGGCGGCAGTTGCCCGTCCGCCCGGGAGGCCGGTCCGCCGACGGGCAGCGCCCCGCCCGGACCCGCGGAACGCCGCCCTCCCGGCGGTCGACGGCTCGGGCTATGGTGCTCCCGCAATCTGTTCGGCGGTGCGGAGGAGACGATCTCGCGGTGTCCGATCTGGGGCGGCTCATCGCCGGGCGGTACCGGCTCGTGGAACGGGTCGGCCGCGGCGGTATGGGCACCGTATGGCGGGCCGAGGACGAGCTGCTCGGCCGTCATGTCGCCGTGAAGAAGCTCTTCGTCCCGCCGCACCTGACCGACGACGAGGTCGACACGCTCTACGAGCGCACCCGGCGCGAGGCCCGCAGCGCCGCCCGGATCACCCACCCCCACGTGATCGTGGTGCACGACGTCGTGGACGACGAGGGCCTGCCGTGCGTCGTCATGGAGTACGTCCCCTCGACGACCCTGGGCGACCTCGTCAAGCAGCACGGCGCGCTGGCCCCGGAGGAGGCGGCCCGGATCGGCTGCGGGATGGCCGCCGCACTGCGCGCCGCCCACGGCGCCGGAGTGCTGCACCGGGACGTCAAGCCCGGCAACGTGCTGCTCGGGAACGACGGGCGCATCGTCCTGACCGACTTCGGGATCGCCGTGCAGTCCGGCACGCCGTCGCTGACCAGGACCGGCGAACTGATCGGGTCGATCCAGTACCTGGCACCGGAACGCCTGCGGAGCACGATGGGCGAGCCGGGTCCCGCCAGCGATCTGTGGTCCCTCGGCGCCACGCTGTACCAGGCGGTCGAGGGCCGGCCGCCGTTCCTCCGGGACACCGCGATCGAGACGGCGTACGCCATCGCCACGGAGGAGCCCGAGGCCCCGCGCAGCGCCGGGGACCTGGCACCGGTGATCGAGAGTCTGCTCCGGAAGGAACCCGGGCAGCGCATGGACGCCCAGGAGGCCGAGGCTCTCCTGGTCCGGGCCGCCGGAACCGCCCCCACCGGTCCGTACTCCCTGCGCGACACCGCGGGACCACGGACCGCCCCGGACGTTCCGCTCACGCGGCGGCAGCCCGCCGCGGCCCCGGGCGCCCCCGGGCACGAGGGCGCCCGCAGGCGCCGCCTGGTGGTGCGCTCCGCCGTGGCGGTGGCGGCCGCCGCCTGTGTGACCGGCGGCGTGCTGATGTGGCCCTGGGGCGGCGCCGAGGCGACGAGCGGCCGCGGGTCCGGCTCCGCTGCCACCGGCTCCACCGCCACCGACCGCCCGCCGAGCGCCTCGCCTTCCCCGGTCCCCGCCGGCTACCACCTCCAGAAGGAGGGCGAGGGCTTCTCCCTCCCCGTACGGGACGGCTGGAAGCGGGAGGACCCGCCCGGCGGCGAGGTCGCCTACGTGGACCGGCTGGCGGGCCTGCGGATCAACATCGTCGAGTTCGCGGGGTCCGATCCGCTGCGGCACTGGCGGGAGACCGAAGAGGCCCAGACGCGCCGCGACAACCCGGGATACGAGCGGGTGCGGATGGACCCCACGACGTTCCGCGGACGGCCCGCGGGCTACTGGGAGTTCACCTTCGACGGCAGGGTGCGGAAGTACCGGGCGGTGGAGCTGGCCTTCAGCGGCGCCGACGGCACCCAGTACGTGATCTACCTTGCCGCGCCGGACGCGCAGTGGAACGCCTACCGCCCGGTCTTCGACACCGCCGTCAAGGGGATCCGCCTCGGCGGATAGCCGCCGGCACCCGCTCCCGCCTCCGGCCGCCCCGGCCTTCGGGCTTTCCCGGGGTGCTCCCCGCGCGCCGGGGCGCGGCGGGCAGCAGCAGCGTGACGAGGGTGAGAACGGCGCAGACCGGATAGCTCCAGCCGAGCGCGGCCAGGTACCAGGGGCGGCCGAAGTGCCAGATGTCCGGCTGGGCCAGCGCGAGCCAGTGGACGACGTACCCGCCCAGGGCGAGACCCCACGCGGTGAGGGCCGCGGTGCGCAGCCGGGTCCGGTGCGGGGTGTGGGTCAGCCACAGGACGGCCGCGACGGTCCAGACCCAGTGATGGCACCACGAGATGGGGCTCAGCAGCAGGCCGAGGAACTGGACGGCGAGCAGCGCGCCGAGCGGATCGGCGCGGCGGACGGTGCGCACCACGGCCGCCGTCGCCAGGACCGCGGCCGGGACGGCGCAGGCCCACCACGCGGCGGACCAGCCGGCGTCGTGGCCGAGCGTGCGCGACAGCGCCCCGCGCACCGACTGGTTGAGCACCGAGCCGACCGGCCCCACCCGTGCCGCGTCGCCGACCGCGTGCAGCCAGAAGTCGTGGGCGGCCCCGGGCGCCGCCCACCACCCGGCCGCGACGGTGGCGGCGCCCGCCACGGCCGACCAGCCCGCCGCCGACCAGCGCCGGTGCGCCAGGAAGTAGAGCCCGGTGACGGCCGGGACCAGCTTCACGCCGGCGGCCAGGCCGACGCCGAGGCCCGCCGCGGCTGCCGAGCGCCGCTCGACCGCGAACGCGACGCCCGCCGCCAGCAGCAGGTTGATCTGCCCGAGCGCGAGGGTGACGGCGACCGGCTCGGTCCACAGCAGGGCGGCGCTCCACAGCAGGGCCCGTCGCCGGTGCCGCGCCGCCGGCGCGGCCGGGTCGGCCATCCGCAGACAGCAGTGGACCAGGACGCAGAGCGCCAGGATCGAGGCCGCGGTCCAGACGGCACTCACCGGCGGCCACGGCACCCAGGACAGCGGGAGGAAGAGCAGCGCGGCGAAGGGCGGATAGGTGAACGGCAGCGGGAACAGGTCGGGTCCCGGCAGGTCCAGGCGGAAGGCGTACAGATCGCCGCCGAACAGGTGCGGCGCCGCGCTCCGGTAGACCCGCAGATCCACCATGCCCGGACGCAGGCAGGCCGGGACCCACACCAGCAGCAGCATCGCCGCGGCGGCGACGAGCAGCACCGTGCCCGGACGGCGGGCCAGGAGGCGGCACGCCGCCTCGGCACACCGTCGGCCCGGCCGTGTCCCCGGTCGGCCGCCGGGCGGAGGACCGGCGGCCGGGCCGCGCAGCGCGGGGCTCACTCCGCCCGGCCCCGGTCCGCACCGGCGTCCTGGTCCCGGGGCTCCCCGGGCCGGGCCGCGGCGGGCAGTTCGTAGACGCTGACGGCGAACGGGCGGAAGGAGTCCGGTTCCACGTGCTCGATCACACGGTGGAGCCCGGCGACAGCCTCGAAGTACGCACAGAACCTGCGGGACTCCGGCCAGGGGTGCACCAGGACCAGCAGCCCGCCGGGCGCCACGGCCCGGGTCAGATGGGCGCAGGCCCGCCGCAGATGCTGGGGCCGGCCCAGGTAGTACAGCAGCTCGGCGCAGAAGACGAGGTCGAACCGGTCCTCGGGGGGCGCGGTGAGGATGTTGAGCCGCGCGAACCGGGGAGCGGGGGTGCGGCCGGGCCCGGGAGTACGGGCGCGGGCGAGCGCGCGCTCCGAGATGTCCACACCGGTGATGTCCGCCTGCGGAAACGCGGCCGCGAGGCGGTGGGTGAAGGTGCCCTCGCTGCACCCGACGTCCAGGATCCGCCGGTAGGGGCGCCGGGGCAGCAGCCGCAGGGTCGTCGCGTACTTGAACTGCTCGTAGTCGTCCACGGCCAGCCCCCACGGGTCCGGCCGCCGGTGCCACCAGTCGAAGTACCAGTGCAGGACCCGTCCCTGGCCACGGAGGCCGATGAAGGAGAGCGCGGCGAAGAGGGCGCGGTGCGCGCGGTCGAGGAGGCGGTGCATGAGAACCTTCCGGCAATTGTGGTGGCCACGCTCCCGGGAGGCCGCCGGACGTATGCGGTATGACGGTGCGTCAGCGGGTGACGTCGTCGTAGGCGTGGGCGAACGCTTCGGTGACCACGGGCCAGGTGCAGTGCACCGGTTCGGTCTCCCAGTTGTGTGCGGCCAGGGCGCGCCGGGCCCCCGGGGTACGGGCCAGCCAGAGCACCTCGTCGGCCAGGGCGAATGCCGAGTGGCCGACGAGCGCCCCCTCGCGGTTGTGCCGTACGAAGTCGGCGACGCCGGTGTGCTCCCGGGCGAGGACCGGGAGTCCGCTGGTACGCGCCTCCAGGGCCGCGATCCCGAAGGACTCCCGTCGGCAGGGATTGACGAACAGGTCCGCCCCGGCCAGCAGCTCCCGTACCTCTCCGGGCTGCAGCCGGCCCGCGAGGCGGATCCAGCTGTCCATCCCGTTGCGGCGCAGATAGCGCTGTATCGGCCGCAGGCTCGGTCCGGCGCCGGCGAACGTGGCGCGCAGCGCGGTGCCCCGGCGGGACATCCGCGCGTGGGCGGAGTGCAGCGCCGCCAGCAGCTCCATGGGTTCCTTGCGCGGGACGAGCCGGCCGACGGCGACGACGTGCACCCGGCCGTCCTGGCGCTCGGCCGGGCCACCCGGGCTGCGCCACCAGGCGGCGTCGATGCCGTTGGGAATGACGCGGGGGCGGACGCCGGGAAGCGCCTGCCGGATCAGCCCGGCGGCCGACCTGCTCACGGTCGTCACCGCCACCGGAGCGGTGGGGCCGTGCCCGGTCCGGCTCAGCAGCCGGTACAGGGCGCGCACCACGGGGTCCCACATGCTGTGGACGGTGGCCACGGCGGGGATGCCCCGGCGCCGGGCGCAGGCCAGCGCGGCCCAGGCGAAGGGGGAGGCCGCGCCCAGGTGCACATGGACCACGCGTGGGTGACGCTCCGTCAACAACCGGTCGATGGCGTGTCCCGCCCTGGGGTGAACGGGCAGCTGCCCGGGCAGCCGCGCGCTGATCCTGTGCACGGGATACGGCCATGAGGCGGCCTTCGCCCCCGCAGCGGCGGGCGTCGCGGTGACGACCTCGGCGGCCTGGCCCGCCCGGTGCTGGGCGGCGGCCAGGGCGGCGACCTGGATTTCGATACCTCCCGTCCGCGGTGCAAAGCAGTCTGAAATGTGAAGGATCATGGCTGCACTTCCGACATGGGGCGTGAAGTTCCCCAGTATGGGGTGGTAAAGCATGGTTCGTGAGACATACGTGCTTGTTCTTTCATGCGCATCCGGACGATGAGGCGCTGCTGACCGCCGGGACCATGGCGCGCCTGGCCGGTCAGGGACACCGTGTGGTGCTGGTGCTGGCCACGGCGGGCGAGCGCGGCCTGGCCCCGGCGTCCTCGCGGGAGCGCGGCCTGGGCGAGGTGCGCCGCGAGGAGGCGCACGCCTCCGCCCGGATCCTGGGCTGCTCCCGGGTCGCCTTCCTCGGCTACGCCGATTCCGGGCACACGTCCGCCCCGGCCCCCGCCCGCACCGGCGCGGAGCCGTTCGCGTCGGCGGACGTCGACGAGGCGGCCGCCCGCCTGGCCGCACTGCTCACCGAGGAGCGCGCCGACCTGCTGACCGTCTACGACCCGGCGGGCGGCTACGGGCACCCGGATCACGTACAGGTCCACCGGGTCGGCTACCGGGCCGCCCGTATGGCGGGCACCCCGGTGGTGCTGGAGGCCACCGTCGACCGCACCCTCCTGCTGCGCGGACTGCGTGCCGCCTCGTGGGTCCACCGCTTCCCTCCGCAGTTCGACCGCGACTCCTTCCGGCAGGCGTACGGCGCCCGTGCCGAGATCACCCACCGGGTACCGGTCAAACAGCACTGGAGAGCCAAGCGCGCCAGCATGTCCGCGCACCTCAGCCAGGCCGGGGGCGGCGACTCCGAACGCACCCTGGCCGCCCTGGGCCGGCTGCCCGGACCGGCCTTCCGCCAGGTGATGGGGACCGAGTGGTACATCCAGCGCGGGCTGCCCGCGGGGCCCGTCCTGCGCGATCCGCTGGCCACGCTGCCGGGCGGCAGGGTGACGGCACGAAGCCGATGACACTCCTCACCGCGCGTGTGCCGAAGTCCGCCCTGCGGCTGCTGGGCCTGCTCTCCTCCGCCGCCGGCCTCGTCCTGCTGGCCCTGGCACTGCCGAGGGCGGCGGGAACGGACTGGGCCGCCGTCCGGACCCACCTCGGGCACGTCGGCGGCCCGCAGGTGGCGCTGCTGTGCGCCCTGGCCGGTGCCGCGCTGTGGAGCTACACCTACGTGCTCAGCGCCGCCCTGCCCGGCCTGACCCTGCGTCAGGCGCTGCTGGTGAACTGCACCGGCAGCGCCGTGAGCAATCTGCTGCCGCTCGGCGGCGGCGCGGGGGTCGCGGTCACCTATGCCATGACGCGCCGCTGGGGGCATCCGCCGCGGGCCGTCGCCGTGTGCGTCGCGCTCACCGGGGTGTGCAACGTGGCCGCCCGGCTGGTCCTGTCGGCGGTGGGCGCGCTGCTGCTGGCGGGGACGCCCGTCCCCGGCATCGGCTGGGCGGCGGCCGCGGGCGGGGTGGTCCTCGCCGTGCCCGTGGCGCTCGCGGCCGGGTGGCCGGTCCTGCGCCACTGCCGCAGGGCGCCCGGCAGCCCCCGGCGGGCGGCGCGGGCGGGCGCGCTGGGGCGGAGCACCCGGCGCGCCCGGCAGTTCGCGGCGCGGTTGCGCGACGAGAGCCGGGACCTCGTCCGCCGGTCGTGGGCACGGCTGGTGTGCGGCATGGCCGCCACCCTGGCGGCACAGGGCGCGCTGTTCCTGGCCTGCCTGCAGGCGGCGGGCTCGCGTACGGGGACGGGGGAGGCGCTGGCGGTGTTCGCGGCCAGCCGCCTGCTGACCCAGATCGCGGTCACCCCCGGCGGGATCGGCGTCACCGAGTGCGCCGCCGCCGTCGCGCTGGTCGCCCTCGGCGGCGCCCCGGCGGCGGTGGCCTCGGCCATGCTGCTGTTCGCCACGTTCACGCATCTGCTGGAGATTCCGCTCGGCGCGCTCACCGGCGCGCTCTGGCTGCTGCGCGCGGGACGACGGCGGCCGGCACCGGCACCGGCCGCTCCTTAGGCGGCCACCGCAGCACCGCCGCCACCGCCACCGCTCCCCCGAGGGCGGCCGCCAGCCCGCTCGCCCAGGTGGGCCCCTGCCCCGAGGGCATCACCACCAGGGTCAGCCCCACCACCGCCGCCTTGGCGCCGCCCCGCGCCAGCCGTCGCCAGGACACCGCCGCCAGCGGCACCAGCGCCCACAGCAGGTACCAGGGCTGCGCGACCGGGGCGGCGGCGACCAGCACCAGCAGCGCCGTTCCCGTCGCCCGCTCGGCGCCGACCCGTGGGGCGCACCGCACCCAGTAGCCCACCGCGCCCAGGCCCACCAGCAGTCCGGCCAGCCGCGCGGCCGTCATCGCACCGGCCGCCGTGCCCCACCCCAGCCCCTGGGCGAGCCACCCCAGCAGATGGCCCGCGTCCGTGCTCGGGGAGAGCAGGGTGTGCACCGCGGCGGGCGTACGGAGGGTCCACAGCCACCCCCAGCCCTGGCCGCACGCGGCGACCCCCGTCACCAGCGCGGCGGCCGCCACCCCGGCGATCGCCGCGGCCTGCCGCACCCGCCGCCATGCGCCGTCCCGCCCCGCCACGGTCACCGCCGCCGCGCACAGCAGGGCCACCACGGCGGGAGCCTTCACCAGCGCCGCCGCGGTCAGCACGACGGTCCCCACGGCCCAGCGCCCCCGGTGGAACGCCAGCAGCCCGGCCGTCATCAGCCCGAGCATCAGCGCCTCGTTGTGCGCCCCGCCGACCAGGTGCAGCAGCACCAACGGGTTGAGCGCACCGGCCCACAGCGCACCGGCCGCACCGGAGCCCGACGCGGCCGCCAGCCGCCGCAGGGCCCACACCATGAGGGCCAGACCGGCCACCGCCACCAGCCGCAACCCCAGGGCCGCGGCCACCACATGCTGTTCGCCGGTGACCGCCACCACGGCCCGCGCCGCGGCGACGGACAGCGGCCCGTACGGGGCCGGTGCGTCGTGCCACATCCCGGGCACATTGGCCGCGAGCGGGCCGCCCAGCGCCGCCGGGCCCAGCGCGTACACATCGCGTCCGCGGCCCGCCAGCGCGCCCTGGGCGAGATAGCTGTAGGCGTCGCTGCTGCCCAGCAGCGGGCCCGGCACCAGCGGCAGCGCCCAGCACCACAACGCCCGGTGCAGCGGCCGCCACCCGCCGGCCGTCCCGTCCGCGACGCGCGTGCCCAGCCGCCACCACGCGGCGATCAGCAGCACCAGCCCGGCGTACGACACGGCGACGCCCACGCACCGGAGCGACTCGCCGGGCCGCCCCCACAGACCGTCCGGCACCCCTTGCGGCAGCGCGCCCGAGCCCCAGCCGCCGACGCCCAGCAGTACCGACCCCAGCGTGCCCAGGAGCACCTCTCCCCGGACGGTGACCCCTGCCGCGCTCATCCGGCCAACCTAGACGCGGGACCGGCCCGCACGGCGCACGCGGACGGACATGTCGCCCGTCCGGGCCGGGGCCCGCGCACCGGCGCCGGATCAGTCGGCGCAGGACACGTCCCGCTGCGGGCGCCGGCCCGTCGTCAGGAAGGCGGTGACCGCCCGGTCGCCGCAGGCGGTGCCGTTGGCCAGGTAGGCGCCGTGCCCGCCGTGCTCCAGGGTGACCATGCGGGCCCGGCCGCCCAGGGCCTGACGCATCTTCAGGGCGCCGGAGTACGGGCTGACCGGGTCCCGGCGGTTCTGGAGCATCAGGATGTCGGACGGGCCCGCGTCGGTGATCCGCGTGGGCTGCTCGGCCGGCGCGTCCTTCCAGAAGGCGCAGTGCGTGACGTTCACCGGCATCCCGGCCGTGAGCGGGTGTCGGACCCGGTCGGCGGCCACCGCGCGCCGGTACGCGGGCACCGACGCCGGCCAGCGCACGTCGTTGCAGAGGGTGGCCAGCACGACCGCGGCCTTGGCGTCCGGCAGCGGCCCGGCGAGGGCGTCCGGGAGCACCGGTCGTGCGGCCGGGTCCTGGGCCTGGCGCACGAGCCGGGCGAACTGGCGGAAGAGGCCGTCGCTCTGCAGGGTGTTCTGCAGCGCCTGGCGCAGCCGGTTGCCGGTCAGCGGGACGCCCTTCGTGGCGGACTCCTTCGGTGCGCGGTCCAGCTCCGCCGCCAGCGCGAGGAACAACGGCCGTACATCCTGGGGGCGTTCGGCCAGCCGCAGCCCCTCGTCCTCCCGGGCCGGATCGGCCGCCCAGGCCGCGAAGTCGGGGAACCGGTCGTCCGCGCCCACCGCCATGTTCGCCAGCCACCTGCGCTCCAGCCGGGCCGGGTCGGGGTCGTCGTTGCTGTCCAGCACCCAGCGGTCGGTGTGCTGCGGGTACTTCTGTGCGTACACCGCCCCGACGTACGTCCCGTACGAGGTCGCCCAGGCCGACAGTTTCTCCTCGCCCAGGGCCCGGCGGAGGCGGTCGATGTCGCGCACCTCGTTCGCGGTGGACAGGCTGCGCAGCACGGCACCGCCATGACGGCCGCAGGCGTCGGCGATCCGCCGGGACCGGGCGAGGTTCTCCGTGATGTCGCCGTCCGGTGCCGGCCAGGGCCGCAGGGCCACCAGGTGCCGGTCGTCCGCGTCGAGCGCACAGCTCGCCGTCGAACTGCCGCCCGTCCCCCGCGGGTCGAAGGTGACGAGGTCGTAGGCCCCGGCCATCTCCTTGCCCAGCGCGGCCCCCTTCGCGGTCAGCCGCGGCAGCCCGGGTTCGCCCGGCCCGCCGGGGATCATCAGCAGCGTGCCCCGCCGCGCCGCGGGCCGGTCGCTGCGCACCCGGGACACGGCGAGGGTGAGCCGCGGGCCGTCCGGGTCGCGGTAGTCGACCGGTACGGGCAGCTCGGCGCACTCCTGCCGGGGGAGGCCCGGCTGGGCGCACGGTCCCCAGGCGAGGGCCGGCCCCGTCGTACCGGGGGCCTGGGCACGGGCCGCCGGGGAGACCGCGGCCAGGGTGCCGGCGACGGCCGCGGCGGAGAGCGTGAGCAGCAGGGCGCGGTGGGCGTAAGTCGTCATGGGGCAAGGGTTGTCGAGCGGCGGACCGGTGCCCATCCGGCTGCCGGGACATCCGTGGTGGGGTTTCCCCGAGGACGCGCCGCGGCCCGGCCGTGCGCCGCGGACCGGCCGCCTCACTCCCCGATGGTGATCAGGGCCAGCGTGATGTTGTCGGGACCGCCCGCCTCGATGGCGGACTTCCACAGCTCGAACGCGGCCCGGCCGCCGCTGTGGAGCCGCAGCAGGCCGCCGACGTCGTCCTCCGGGACGGGGTCGGTCAGCCCGTCGGTGCACACCAGATAGCGGTCGCCCACGGAGAGCGGTGCGGTCGCGACGTGCGGGGTGACGGCGCTGAACTCCGGTGCGCCGCCGAGCGCCTGGGTCACCAGCGAGGTGGTGCGCCGTCCCGGCGAGGGCGGCGGGCTGTCGTCCACGCTCACCTGGCGCAGGGCCTCGCCGGTCGCGTCGAACACCCGACTGTCCCCGACGTTGAACACCACCACGGACTTCTCCTGTACGACCGCACCGGCGACGGTGGTGCCCATGGTGGTCAGCTCCGGGTCCCGCTCGGCGGCCGCGTACACCGCACGGTTGCAGAGGTCCAGCACGTCGCCGACCGCGTCCTTGGTTTCCAGCGACGGGCCGAGGGCGGCCAGGTGCCGGACGACCAGGGCGCTGGCCACCTCGCCGGCCGGCTGTCCGCCGATGCCGTCGGCGACCGCGACGACCAGCGGGGTGCCGACCGGGAACACCAGGGTCTGCGGGTTCTCGGTCACGGTGCCGCAGAGCGTCCAGGGGCCGACGACCAGGCTGTCCTCGTTGTGCTCGCGGATCAGCCCGGTGTGGCTCAGGGCGGTCACGGTGAGGTACGGCATGGACGTGTCCCGGCTCCGGTGCTCCGCTACGGCACTCCCGTCGACCCCCGAGCCGTGCCGTACCCCCATTGTGGTCACCGGCCGGCCCCGCGCGCCCGTCGGCGGGCGGGCCGGTCAGCCGGTCTGCTCGCCCCTCAGGGTGGTGCGCTGCATCAGCCGGGAGATGTCCTTCCCGGTCACGATCCCCACCAGCTGCCCCGCGTCCACGACGAGGAGGCGCGCGCCGGTACGCAGGCTGATCCGTTCGAGCGCCTCGCTCAGCAGATCGTCCGGAGCGGCGACCGCGCACTGGGACAGCGGGGTCGCCGCCTCGCGCACCCGCACCGTCTCCCGGCTCGGGCCGGGCACCGACGCGAGCCGGGAGACCTGCACGATGCCGCTGGGGCGGCCCTCGAAGTCGAGCAGCGGCAGCGCGGAGTGGCGGGAGCGGACCACCACCTCGTCGATGAAGCGCCGGACGGTCAGCCAGTCGGCGCCGGTCACCACCGGACTGGACATGGCATCGGCGACCCGTATTCCGCGCAGCGCGGTGTGCAGGGCGGCGCGGCGCCGCTCCGCCCCGGCGACGACCATGACGAAGAGGCCGATGAAGACGATCCACAACCCGCCCGGTGCCCCGCGCAGCACCGAGATCCAGCCGGCGGCCACCAGCAGCAGCCCCATGATCTGGCCGCCCCGGGACGCCGCCAGATCCGCACGGTCCCGGTCCCCGGTGCGCCACCACAGCACCGCCTGCACCACCCGCCCGCCGTCCAGCGGCACCGCGGGCAGCAGGTTGAACACCCCCAGGAACAGGTTCGCCCAGCCCAGCCACGCCAGGACGACCGAGGGCACCGCCCAGCCGGACAGCTGGTGCAGCCCGAACCCGGCCCCGAGCGCGACACCGCCGATGACCAGGCTGGTCAGCGGCCCGCTGACGGCCACGGCGAAGGCCGCCGCCGCGGACTGCGGCCGCCCCATCCGGGTCGTACCGCCCAGCGCCCACAGCGTCACGTCCTGGACCGAGATCTTGTTGCGCAGGGCGGTCGCGGCGTGCGCCGTCTCGTGCAGCAGCAGGCTGCCCATGAGCAGCGCGGCCCCGATGACACCGGCGAGCGCGTACACGCTGTCCGACCGGCCCGGCGTCCAGACGGGCAGGCCCTGATGGCCGAGTCCGTACGCGAACAGGCCCACCAGCAGCGGCACGCTCCAGTGCATGCGCAGCGGCACCCCGACCACATGTCCGACACGGACCGAGCCGTTCATCGTCGTCTCCTGCCGGCCGGCGCCCGGCCCCTGGGAGCGGGCCCTGACGGCCCGCACTCCGTGAACCGGCCGATCCGGCGCCCACCACAATTGTCGCTCGCACCGCCCGCGCCGGCCGCAGAAAGGACGGCCGGGCGTCCGGGTGGCACGCTGGTGGTACGGACCGAACCGCCGGAGGTGCGTCATGGGACCCCGCCACCACTTCCACCTGGACCAGGGTGATCACTCGATCACCGTGAACGTCGGGCCGGGCCGGTCCGGGGAGATCGAGCTGCTGGTCGACGGCAAGGTGGTCGCGTACCAGAAGCACCACGCCCCCGGCATGAACGTGCTGGCCGGCGAACTCCCCGAGGAGCCCGCCCACCCCTTCCGCGTCCTGCTGCGCCAGCCGCACCTCGTCCCCTCGATGCCCCGCTGCACGCTGGAGCTGGACGGCGTGGAGCAGCCGATGCCGGAGCGGCTGGTGCTCTAGGGGGACGCCCCCTGGGCGGTCGCGGGGCCGGCCGGGCGGTGCGGACTGCCCTGTCCGGGGCCGCCGCGGGCATCATCGCGGGGTCGGCCGGAGTGCCCTCGTACGCGCCTTCGCCGCCTCGGAAACCCTCGCGAACTGTTGGGCCACCCGACTGATTATCGCCGACGAGCGTTTTGCTCCCCGCGGGTTGAACGACGATGCGGGCCGACTGCGGCAGCACGATACGTCTGGCGTCAGAAGGACGAATCGGCGAGGAGCGACGTGAGAAGAATTGTGCAGGCGGGAAGTATCGTCGGGGCGTGCGGGCTGGTGCTGTTCGGCGGCGGGGTGGCCAGTGCGCAGACCATTCCGGGCGAGTCCCTGCTCGCGGCCGCGGTGGGCGCCGATCTCGGCACCGTGACCGGCATGGTCTCCGGGGTGGTCTGCAACAACCGCCTCGCGGACTTCAACTACAAGTCCCCGGTGTTCAAGTCGCCGCACCCCTGCATCAACGGCCCGGTACACAGCGGCAACAGCCTCAACAGCGGCAACTTCCTCAACCACGGAAACCCGAACAACAGCGGCAACGTCCACAACACCAACGGGTCCACCAACAGCGCGAACTCCGCCACCGGCGCCTCGTCGGGCAGCAGCAACAGCATCCAGCACATCCTCGGAGGCTTCCTGCACTGAGCGGACCATGACCTCCTGACACGGCCGCGGCCACGGCCCGCGAGCCGTCCGGCGATCGCCCGGCGGACATCCGCCGGGCGATCGCCGTGTCCGGGCGCGGCGGCCCGGGAAGGGAAAGCCGCCGCACATGCCTCCGGCCCCGGACATGCCGGGGCCGGAGGATCGGATCAGCGTCGGGTCACAGTTTCTGCTTGCCGCCGCGGCCCACGTGCTGCAGGTTGTTGCTGGTCTTGTTCTCGGCTCCGGTCGTGCCGCCGGCGTCGTCGTTCGTGTTGCCGTTGACGTTGGTCGGGCTGCCGCTGTTGCTGTTGTTGCCCGACAGGTGGACGTTCTGCGAGTTCGAGACGTTTCCGCTGTTCAGCGGGCCGTTGATGCAGATTCGTGCCCGGTTCCGGCAGCTGAAGCCGGCATGGAAACTGGCCACGGTGTCGCTGTTCCACACCCCGTCGACGCCGTACGGTCCGCCGTCCCACGCCTGGGCGGGCGACGCCCCGCCTGCGGCCAGGAGCAGGCCGCAAGCTCCTGCGATCACCAGATTGACGCGTGCCATGTTCTTCACTGTGTGCTCCTGCACCTCGCGGTTGGGTACCCCGCGGTCTTGCTACCGGGCGTTCCCCCATCCACCAAGCCTGAGAACGGCCCGTCCCGCGCATTCACTCTGAACGATCAGTGGATTCACCGTGACGGCTCTCCCCGGCACGCTCACAAGGGGCCTCCCGGGTGGGGTGCGCCCGCCGCCCACGGCGTACTCCCGGCGCCACCTCTCACCCGCGCAGCCGCAGCCGCTGTCCCGGGTAGATGTGGTCGGGCCCCTGGTCGAGCGCGTGTTTGTTCCGGGCGTACAGGGCCTTGGTGCCGCCCGGCGCGTGGGTGCGGTCGGCGATGGCGGAGAGACAGTCGCCGGGCCGGACGACATAGGTGCGCGCCGTGCTCCGGGCGGGCGTGGTGCGGGCGCGGGCGGGGGCTGGGGCGGCCTCGGCGGCCGTGGAGGTGCGCCGGACCTCGGGCGAGGAACTGCCGGCGGCGCCGCTCGTGGTCGAACGGGCGGCGCAGTTGGGCCAGGCGGACAGGCCGCGGTCGCGGGCGATGCGCTCGCCGACGGCGATCTGCTCGGCGCGGGTGGCGAGGTCGGCACGCGGGGCGTACCGGCGCCCCCCGTACGCGCGCCAGGTGTTGAGGTCGATCTGCAGGCCGCCGTGGTAGCCGTTGCCGGTGTTGATGTGCCAGCGGCCGCTGCTCTCGCAGGCGGCGATGCGCTCCCAGTCGGGAACCGGCGAGTCGGAGGGCGGGGCGGCCGCCGCGGTGCCCGGGCCGATGAGGCCGGCCAGGCCCACGACGCCGAGGAGGACCAGCAGCACGGACAGGAGCTTTTCGACGGACCGTTTGGCGAGGGGCGACGGCATGACGGGAATCCTCCGCAGTGCTCCGGCAGCGCCGTGACGGAGTACTCGCCACGACCGGTGGGCACGCACCAACTAACCCGGCAATATGGTTTTCGGCATGCCTGGGGAGCGCGACATGCGCGAGTTTCACCCGGGTGGGTGCAGCGCGAGAACCCCGCCTCTCAAGGCACATTGGCACCGCGGCCGTGCGATTGCGTCGCACATTTCCGTGCCGTCGCCCTGCGTCAAGATCCGAATTCAGGCCAGGCGCAGCAAATTCGGGCCGGTGCGCCCACCGCCGCCCCCGTGGAAACGGGCATTTACCTGACCGAATAGGCGAAGGACGGGGTGAGGGCGAGGGGTTCCGCAACGGCGACGGCGAACTCGTACGAGGGGGAGAAGGAGAAGTTCCTTACCAGGACCGGGACTTCCACGCCGTACGGTCCGGGAACGGTGACCGTACCGCGGTCGGCGGGGAAACCGGCCTCGATGCGTTCGGGCGCGACGGACAGACCACGGCCGACGGCCTGCATCGCGGCGTCCTTGCGGACCCAGAAACGGGTGATGAGGCGCTCCCGCTCGGCGGCAGGACGGCTCGCCGCGGTGCGTGACTCCTGGGCCGTCAGCACCTCGCACGGGGTGTGCGGCGGGGAGGTCTCGGGGCGGACGGACTCCACCGAGAAGCCCATCCGGCGGGCGTCGTCGCCGCAGGCCACGATCAGCAGGCCGCGGGTGCCGTACAGCTCCCAGTGGGTGGCGGCGGCCATCGCGGCGCTCACCCGGTCGGGGAGCCGGGCCAGCAGCCAGCTGCGGGACGCGGCGTCGAGAGTGGCCCGGGAGTGGCCGTTGAGGCCCAGGCAGCCGTCGGGGGACAGGGCCGTTCCCGAACTGCCGGAAGGGGTGGATCCTATGGGGACGACGAATATCGGAACGGGTGTGGACAGCACGTCCGGCTGATCGTGAGCGGGTGCGGGTGCGGCGGCGAGCGGTGCCGGGCGGGCCCGGCCGAGGTGGTGCGGGTGGTCGGGAATCCCCAGGTCAAGGGGCTCCGGACAGAGTTCGAGAAGAGCGGCGTTCGTTTCCACGTACTTTCCGTCCTCCACAGGTGAGCGGTACCAAGGCCGCACTGGGTGAGTGGTGGCCTGTCGTGCAGTGGTTCTCTCCCCCTTTTTCGCCTACATCGATCGATACAGACAGCCCAAGGTTTGCAGATCCTCCGGAAGCTTCGAGTCATCCCTCTTGCTGATGTACGGCTACATACTTCGATGTACGGGAGACCCACCCAAATTCGGGCGCCAGGGCCAGGAGAACGGGCAACGCACCGAAGTACTGTCCTCATGTGTGGTTACGTCTTTTCACAAGTACGCACGCGCGCCGCCGCCCCATACCGCTCCGTGACCTCAGATTGGCAGTGGGTTTCTTTGCCGGCTGTCTGATTCTGTATGTCGTGGGCGGCTCACAGGTGATGGGGGGCGATATCCCCGTTTGGCAGGCCGTCCTGCCGGTCCTCGTGCTGTGCACCGCGACCGCCCTGCGCAGCGTCCTGCCGCCGTTCGCGGTCGCCGTCGGCACCCTCACGGTCACCGTGGAGACCACGTCCAGCGGGGGCCTGGGCCCGGTGCTCATCTACACCGATCTGCTCTATGCGGCCGCGCTGTACGGCGCCCCGTGGCTGTGCCGGCTGCTGCAGGTCGGGACCGTCACGGCCACCCTCGCCACCACCGTGGTCCTGGTCCTGACCGGCGACCGCTCGGAGGGGGTGACGACCGGTGTCATCATCGCGCTGCTGCTCATCTCCCCCGTATGGACCGGGGTGTTGATACGCAACCACAAGGAACGCGCGGACACCGAACGGCAGCGCGCCGCGCAGATCAACCGGCTGGCGGAGCTGGACCGCAAGACCGTGCTGCAGACCGAGCGCACCCGAATGGCCCGTGAACTGCACGATCTGGTGGCCAACCACCTCAGCGCCATCGCCATCCACTCCAGCGCCGTGCTCTCCCTGACCGAGTCGAAGACGGCGGAGGAGGCCGGCGTCGAGGAGGACCCGGTGCTGCGGGCGCTCGCGGTGATCCGCGAGAACAGCGTGCAGGGACTGGCCGAAATGCGGCGGATGGTGGTGCTGTTGCGCTCCGATCGCGGGGTGGACGACGACTGGGACCGGCCGCAGCTGAACGCGCTCGGGGCGCTCGTGGAACAGGCCCGTCCGGCCGCGGACGCGGCGGCGCTGACCCTGCACACCGAGTTCCCCGAGAGCTTTCCCGAGGTGTCGTCGGTGATCGAGGTGACGGCGTACCGCATCGTGCAGGAGGCGCTGACCAACGTCCTCAAGCATGCCTCGTCGGGGCGCGTGCGGATCCGCTGCGAGGCGGGCGCCGAGCAGCTGACCATCTCGGTCGACAGCCCGCTGACCCGCCCCGACGGCCGGGCCCGGCAACGCCCCGTGGAGCACCTGACCACCGGAGCGGGCGCCGGGCTCGCCGGGATGTCCGAGCGGGCCGCGCTGGTCGGCGGCATCTTCGACGCGGGACCCGACCGCACCGCCCCCGGACGCTGGCGGGTGCGGGCCGTGCTCCCGCTGACCCAGAACTCCTAGGTGACGAGAAAGGTGGAGCAGCCAGTGGAGGAGCTAGTGGCGGACGAGCGCAGGGGGTGGCCGGCGCATTCACCGGCCCAGGCCCCGCCGGCCAGGCCCGAGGGCATACGGGTGCTGGTGGCCGACGACCAGGCCGCCGTACGGTCCGGGCTCGTCCTGGTGTTGCAGACCGACCCGGGCATCACGGTGGTCGGCGAGGCCGGTGACGGCGTGACGGCGGTCCGGATGGCCGCCGAACTGCGGCCCGACGTGGTGCTGATGGACGTCCAGATGCCGCAGCTCAACGGGGTCGCCGCCACCCGCAGGATCGTGGAGCGCGGCCTCGCCGAGGTGCTGGTGCTGACCACCTTCGACCTCAACGAGTACATCTTCGGGGCGCTGCGCGCCGGGGCCGGCGGCTTCATCCTCAAGAACGCGGAACCGGCCGTACTGGTCAGCGCCGTACGGGAGGTGGCGCACGGGGACGGTTTCCTCACCCCGGCCATCGCCCGGCGGCTGATCACCGAGTTCGCCGGCCGCCCGCCGGCGGCCGGACCCACCCTCCCGGAGGGCGCCGCGCAGGCCCTGGACACCCTCACCAAACGGGAGTTGGAGGTGCTGGCCTGCATCGCCCGCGGGCTGGCCAACAGCGCCATCGCGGAGACCCTCAACCTCGCGGAGGGCACCGTGAAGACCCACACCAGCCGCATTCTCTCGAAGCTGCATCTGCGCAGCCGGGTACAGGCCGCGATCCTGGCGCAGCAGCACGGGATCGCCCTGCAGGGCTGAGCGGGCCGCGGACGGGGGGTGCGGCCCCCGGCGGCCTCACCGGTCGGTGAGCAGCAGACGTGCCAGGGCGTCGTTCTGGCGGAAGTAGACGGCGTTGGTGTGCGGACGGGGGAACTGGGCCGGCCCGGCGACGATCCGGTCCCGCTGCACGGTGCCGGACACGTCGACGGGGTGCAGGCCCGCACCGGACAGCCGCAGCATGCCGCCCGCCCCGTCCTCGGTGCTCTCGAGGACCAGCTCGCCGCGGGAGAGCAGGGCCCGCAGCAGGGGGTCGGTGACACCGTCGCGGCCGGGGGCCGCCAGCCGTGCGTCGAGCAGGACGGCCGCCTCGTGGACGGCACCCGGGACGGCGGGTCCGGACGCGCGGAAGACGGCGCCGCCGTCGTCCCCGTCCCCGGTCCCGTCCGCGGACTCCACCCGCATACCGGGCCCCACGAACGTCACGATTCCCGCTTCGGCGAGCGCCAGCAGCTGCTCGGCGCGCAGCGGCGGCGGGCCCGAGCTGAGGTAGGTGCCGAGCGCGAAGCGTTCCAGCGCCTCCGCGACCTGGGGCGCGTCCAGCGCGCCGGAGCGCCACAGCTCCTCGATCACCGCGCCGACCCGCTGCAGGGCGTCGACCAGCGCGGTGTCGACGCCGCGCGCCGGACCGGTACGCCGGCGCAGCGCCTCGGCGAGGTGGCCGCGCAGCTGCCGCTGCAGCGCGTCGGTGCCGTCGAACTCCTTCCCGGCGAGCGGAGCGGCCAGCCGCTCCAGGTCGAACCGGTCGGCGGGGTCGGGCACCGCCGACCGGGCGAGCTTGGCCAGCCGGTCGGCGTCGGTGAGCAGCAGGGCGTACTGGGCGTCGAAGTCCTGCCAGGTCATACGGGTACGGGCGGGCTGCTCGGCGAAGAGCGCGCGGTAGTGCCACCAGCCCAGTTCGGCCACCACCAGCGGCCAGACCTCGCGGCCGAAGGAGGCACCGGGCCGGGACAGCCGGGCCCGGCAGGCCTCGACGGTGGCGAAGCGCGGGGCGGCGGGCGGCGCCAGGGCGCCGGCCGGTGCCGGGTACGCCGGTTTGGGGGGCAGCGGGACGCCGCGGCGGGAGCCCGCGTACAGCCGGGGCTCGCGCCCGGACGGCAGGTAGCGCAGCGGGCCGCCGGGGGTGCGGACGAAGCGCCCGCCGCGGCCCTCCGTCAGCAGCGCCAGGCAGTCGATGAAGACCAGGCCGAGGCCGCGGACGACGACGGGCGCGCCGGGCGGGATGCGCTCCAGCGCGTCGGGGTCGGCGGGGCCGGGGCCGATCCGGGTCAGGCCGGCCGGCACGGGGGCGGCGAGGGTCTCCGTATGCCCCTGGGCGAACACCACCCGGTCGGCGAGGAAGGGCGGTTCGCCGTTGTCGAGGAACACCCGCTGGCGGCCCGTCCCGTCCGGCGCCGCCCCGCCGTCGGTCGTGCGCCGCAGGTCGGTCACCCGGGCCCGGTGGACGAACAGCCGCACGGAGGCGGGCCGTTCGCGGGTCACGGTCTCGAAGAAGTGGCGCAGATAGCGGCCCTGGTCGCGGCGGGCGGCGTACGCGCCGTCGTGGAGCGGGGAGCCGAGCCAGGCCGCGGTGGTGGGGCCCGGACGCGGCGGTCCGGCGCAGTCCACACTCGCGTCGGGGTACATCGTGACCTGCTCGGCGGCGGAGTTCATCCACAGCAGTCCGGGCTGGTCGGTGCGCCAGACGCGGCCCGCGCCCGGGGGGTACGGGTCGACGATGTGCAGGTCCAGGGGCCGGTCGCCGTACAGGGCGGGGACGTTGGCGAGGATCCGCTCGACGATCGAGGCACCGCGCGGGCCGCAGCCGATGAGACAGAGGGTGCGCGCCGTGCCCGCTTGGTCGTTCAACTGGCCTCCCCGTGGGCCCGTGTCGGAAAAACACAGGGGCCCGGTGGCCCGTGCCGCAGCACGGGACCACCGGGCGCCGTGTCAGCAACCGCCGCTGATCGTGGAGCCGAGGGCCTGAGCGTCACGCTCGCCCGGCACCTCCAGGCCCTGAAGGTCCATGATGGTCATCTCGACACCTCCCTTCCGTAAATCAGTGGACATGTGTACGGTGATATGCACGGCGTGTGGTGGAAACCCCACACCGAGTGGCCGGCTGTGTCAGCAGCCGCCGCTGATGGTGGAGCCGAGCGCCTGGGCGTCACGCTCGCCCGGCACCTCCAGGCCCTGAAGGTCCATGATGGTCATTTACGACACCTCCTCCCGAGAACTCGTGGTGACACACACGGTGGTGACGTGCCAGGTGCCGTTGCGGGACACCTGGAGCCGGTGAACTGTGCATCACAAGTGCACAGTTCACCCGGCATCACGTCAGCAGCCGCCGCTGACGGTGGAGCCGAGCGCCTGAGCGTCACGCTCGCCCGGCACCTCCAGGCCCTGAAGGTCCATGATGGTCATTTACGACACCTCCTCCCGAGAACTCGTGGTGACACACACGGTGGTGACGTGCCAGGTGCCGTTGCGGGACACCTGGAGCCGGTGAACTGTGCATCACAAGTGCACAGTTCACCCGGCATCACGTCAGCAGCCGCCGCTGACGGTGGAGCCGAGCGCCTGAGCGTCACGCTCGCCCGGCACCTCCAGGCCCTGAAGGTCCATGATGGTCATTTACGACACCCCCCTTCCGCGGTGAGTGGTGGCCGCCGCCCCGGACGGGGCGGTGGGGGTGGCGGCGCTCGCGGCGCCGCCGCCGCGTCCCGGGGCGGCCGGATCAACGGCCGCCGCGGAGCGCGAGTCGGTGAGGAACGGGAGCAGCGGGGTGCCCCGTTCGGTGGCGGACAGCGCGAGCAGTACTCCGGCGCCGCCGCCGGCCAGGTCCATGGAGATCCGGGCGCGGCCGTCGCAGGGGAAGACCGTCGCTCCCCTCCGCGTCATGGCGTGCTGGCCGAGACGGGTCAGATGGCGGCGCAGATACCGCTCGGTCGCCTCCGGGGGCACGGGCACCCGGTCGCGCAGCGCCGCCAGCGTGGCGAGCAGTCCCGCGCGGCCGCCCAGCAGCCCGGACTCGATGACGAAGTCGGCGGCGCAGGCGCGCAACAGAGCGGGCAGTGCCGCGCGGATCCGGTCGTCGTCACGGTGGTCCAGCAGCTCGGCCGCGACCAGGGCGATCCCCGCACTGCCGTTGTCCAGGTAGGGCAGCAACCGGAATCCCTCGTCCACCTGGAGGGTGTCCTGGGGGCCGGGCGCGCAGCGGTCGAGGTCGCGGTGGACGGCGCGTACCGCCTCGTCCAGCAGTCCGGGGTCCCCGGTGGCCTGGTGGGCGCGCAGCAGGAAGAGCGCGGCTCCGGACCAGCCGTACATCAGCCCGGCGGCGTCCTTCGAGCCGTGCCGGCGCTTGCGGGCGACCGGTTCGCCGCGGGCCGCGGTCAGCCGCTCGGTGACGCGGTCGGCGAGGCCGAGGGCCTGCCGGCGCAGGGCGTCGCTGTCGAGTACGGCGGCGAAGTGCAGGAGGTTGAGGCCGACGCCGGACAGCCCGCGGTAGAGGCTGGGGCAGTGGCGTACGGCGAGCCCGTCGGCGGCCCGGTCCAGGGCGTGCAGCGCGGCCTGTTCGTCGCCCAGCTCCCGCAGGACGTAGGCCATTCCGTGCAGACCGTCGTAGAAGCCGATCCGCTCGACGGGTACCCGGTCGACGGCGGCGCGCAGCCAGGCCGTGCCCTCTTCGTCGCGCTCACCGAGCGCGGTGTGCCGGGCCCACAGGACACCGGCTGCGCCGTGTCCGAAGCCCGCGCCGCCCTCGATGAACTGCTCGAAGTCGCCGGGGAAGAGGCGGTCCTCGCGGTGCGGGGTGGCGCTGTCGCGCAGCCCGCGGCCGAGGGAGGCGAGCAGGCCGGAGGGCGGCCACGGGCCTGCCGGCGAGGCCAGTTCACAGGTCGTGTCGTCATTGGGGGCCAGCTGCGGCGCCAGCCGCGACACCAGCGCGTCCGGCAGTGCGTACCGCTCGGCCGCGGCGGCCAGCAGCGCGGGCGCCTTGTCGGGGGCGAGGCCGCCGAGCGCCGCCAGCGGCAGGAACAGCCAGAGTCCGATGGCGGCGAGCGCGTAGTGATCGCCGTCGGTGCCGGTCGCGTCGGCGCGGTGGAAGCCGGGGGCGCCGAGGCTGCTCGGGGTGGCCCGGTCGGCCTCGTCGGCCACCTCGAAGTCGAGGAGGACGGGTTCGTCGCCGGGCTTGATGATGAGGTTGCCCGGGTGCAGGTCGCCGATCCGGATGCCGCGGCCGTGGACCGCGGCGACCAGCGCCTCGATCCGGCCGAGCAGGGCCAGCGCGCGGTCCCGGTAGGCCGCGACGGCCCGTTCGTCGGGGTCGGGCACGGTCAGCGGGTGGTGGGCGGCGAGCCAGGTCTGGAAGTCCTGGCCGACGATGTCCTCCAGGACCAGGAAGAGGTGGTCGCGGACCTGGAGGGTGCCGAAGGTCCGCGGGATCCCGGGGAGTCCGGCCAGCCGCTCCAGCATCCGGTGCTCGTGGGCGAGCCGGCTGACCGCGTCGCGGCCGACGCCGTCGGTCCCGGAGTAGGGCCGGCCCTCCTTGAGGACGACGCTCTCCTCACCGGCGCCGAGGGCGTCGGCACCGACCGGGGTGGCGCGGTAGACGCCACCGCCGTTGGAGAACTGCAGCGCCCCGGTGATCCGGTACGGGAAGTCGTCCACGGCCTGCCGGGCGGCCAGCGAGTCCTTGAGGATGTCCGGCACGGTGACCCAGTCGGGGGTGTGGAAGACCGGGGTCCGCCGGTCCGGCTCCGGTGTGCCGTCGGGACGCCGGAAGGCCGTCACCAGGTCGCCGTTGCCGTCCTCCGTGTAGCGGGTGCGGAAGCCGCCGTAGCGCACGTACAGCGGGCCCTCGCGGAAGCGCAGGTCGGTCAGGACGTACGGGCCGGGGCGGCCGCCGACGAGCGCGTCCAGTCCTTCGAGGGTGCGGGCCAGCTCGGCGTCGTCCACGGGGTAGACGGTCAGCAGCTTGCCGGCCGAGGAGCGCTGGGCGTACTTGCGGCTCAGGGCGCGCAGGACGTTGGCGCTCTTGAGGTACTTGAAGGCGAGCCCGTGCCGGGTGCAGTAGGCGGCGACGTCGGCGAGGGTGCGGCGGGCGTCGTCGGGGGCCGCGCTGACGTGGATCTTCCAGCCCTGGTCGGGGAGGTGGTCCTCGGCCGGGCGGCAGAAGGTCCAGGCCTCGTTGTCGTCGCGGGTCCAGCCGTCGGGCAGCGGCGGGGCGGGGAAGCGGGTGGCCTCCAGGTCCCAGTTGCCGGGCCAGTCGAAGAAGGTGCGGTCGGCCAGGGCGAAGCTCTCGGCGCCGTCTCTCACAGGGCACCTCCGGCGGGGGCGGCGGCCGGGACGGGCCCGGGAGCCGGGACGGACCCGGTGGCCGCAACCGCGTCGTGGGGCCCGTCGCCGCGGCCGGGGGCGGCCTCGTCGTGGCCCGCTGCGGCCTCCTCGTCCAGGAAGCCCGCGAGCGCGGTGCGGCGGGTCGTCACCAGATGCTCGGCGAGGATGGCGCGCGCCTGGAGCTTGTCGTCCTCGTCCACGAAGTCGGCGAGTCCCACGGCCAGTACGCGGTTGTCGGCGCTGGGCTGCAGCGACGCGTAGTGCTCGTCGCGGAGCAGCCCCCACACGATCGAGTCGTGGTACGCGCCGTCGAGATAGCAGTGGTCGCGCAGGATGCCCTCGACCACGAACCGGGTCTTGGTCATCAGCCGGATGATGCCCTTGTTGTAGCCGGCGGTGGTGACCTGCACGCGGTGCGCGTCGAGCTGGTGGAAGAGGTAGTCGACGAGCAGGACGACGGCCTCCGCGCCATAGCCGCGCCGCCACAGTTCGGGGGAGCCGATCGCGCCCCCGACGGTGAAGCCGCCGATCCGGCCGCTGCGCTGGTAGCTGACGGTGCCGATGCCCTCGCCGTCCTTCGTCCGGATCACCAGGTGGTGGACCCGGCCCGAACGGTTGGCCTGCTCGACCTCGGCGGCACCCAGCAGCTCCCAGTCCCCGCTGAGCACGGCGGCCGGCGAGCCGGGCCGCAGCCAGGAGGCGATCGCGGCCCAGTCGTCGTCTCCGGGCCATTCCAAGGTCACCAGTCGTCCCTGCACGGTGCGTCTCCCTCCTCAGCCGTTGTAGCGGGTCAGTACGAGTACGGCGTTGTGTCCGCCGAATCCGAAGGAATTGCTCAGCACCACGTCGCCGTCCCAGTCGCGGGCGCCCTTGACCACCAGGTCGAGATCGGGTTCCTCGGGGTGGTCGCAGTTGCGGATCGGCGGGATGGTGCGGTCGCGGAGCGAGAGCACCGCGGCGGCGGCCTCGGCGGCTCCGGAGGCGCCGAGCATGTGCCCGGTCATGCTCTTGACTGCGGTGACCGGGGTACGGCGCAGATGGTCGGGGCCGAGCACCTCGCGCAGCGCGGCGGCCTCGATGCGGTCGTTGAGCACGGTCCCGGTGCCGTGGGCGCTGATCTGCCCGACGTCCTCGGGGGCGCGTCCCGCGTCGGCGAGTGCGCCGCGCATCGCGCGGATGGCTCCGGCGCCGGTCGGGTCGGGGGCGGTCGCGTGGTGGGCGTCGGTGGTCGAGGCGTAACCGGCCACCTCCGCGAGGATCGGGGCGCCGCGGCGCTCCGCGTGCCCCGCCTCCTCCAGTGTCAGGACGGTGGCGCCGGCGGCCATCACGAAGCCGTCGCGGTCCCGGTCGAAGGGCCGGCTGGCTCCTTCGGGGTCGTCGTTGCGGCGGGAGAGGGCCCGGGCGTTGGCGGTGCCGGCCAGGTCGACGGCGGTGAGCGAGTCGTCCGCCCCGCCGGCCAGCACGAGGTCGGCACGGCCGTGGCGGATCAGCTCGGTCGCCTCCCCGATGGCCACCGCGCCGGTGGCGCAGGCCGCGGAGACGGCGCAACTGGGGCCGCCGATGCCGTACTTGATGGACAGCAGGCTCGCCGGGTGGTCGATGGCGGTGAGGACCGAGTGGTACGGGGAGACCCGCCGCGGTCCCTGTCCCTTGAGGACGTCGTACTGCTGCTGGATCGCGGAGGCGGCGCCGTAGCCGGAGCCGATCACCGCGGCGAAGCGGTACGGGTCGATGCCGGCCGGCGGTTCGAGACCGGCGTTCCGCAGGGCCTGGGCGGCGGCGACCACCGCGTACTGGGTGAAGCTGTCGCTGCGCCGGACCTCCTGCGGGGTGAGGCAGCCGGCCGGGTCGAAGCCGGTCACCTCGCCGCCGATCCGGACCGGCAGGTCCGAGGCGTCGAAGCGGGTGAGGGGGCCGACGCCACTGCGGCCGGCCAGGAGGGCGTCCCAGAAGTCCGCAGTGGTGTTTCCCACGGGGGACACCACGCCGCAGCCGGTGACGACAACGCGCCGCCGCTCCTCGCGCAACTCCATGAAACCCACCTCCTATTTTCCGCCCCGTTGTCACGCTCGGGGCGTCCTCATGACCAGAAACATGACAGGTGAGTCATTGTCGTGTCAACGGTCCTCACCGAAGTTGGTCGACCGAGGCGCATGACACCGTGCCACCCCCAGGCCCTGTACCAGCGGAAACGCTCTCAACGACATGACTGACAGAGTCATGAAAATTGACTGTGCCACCCACACGGAGGGGGTGAGGAGCCGTGCGGCGGCCCCTTGGCGAGGGGGCGGCGGCCGGTGACGGAGGGGGCGTCCAGGAGCCTCTGAGCGCGCCCGGAGGCACCTCAGCGCCCCCGCCGACCCGCTCCGCGCCCCCTGATCTCCCCCTGTCAGAGCCGGGAGTACATAGAAAGTGACAGACGGCGGGGCGGAAAGTGCCTACCTGCGGATGATCCGAATCTGCCGGCCGGGCGGGACGCTGGTCCGTACAACGAGCTCCGACCCATCACACGGAACGAGGGGAACTCATGAAGGGTATTGCCGTCGGCATTGTTCTGGCGATCGCAGGTCTGATCCTCTGGCTGACCACAAAGGAAGTGGAGACCCCGATCGTCTCGCTTCACAAGGCCGGACTCATCCTGGCGATCATCGGCGGCGCGGAGGCCTTGTTCGCGCTACTGGGATTGGGAAAGAAAGCTAATAAATAATCGCGCATTGCTCGCAATAACGGCATTCGCGCCGCGGCGGGACGTGCGTCCCGCCGGTCCTCAGTCCCGCTTTTCGAGGAGATCCGCCAGCCGTTCCCGGGCCCGCTCGGCGTGCCGGTAGGCCTGGGCCCGGCGGAACAGCTCGGCGGAATACCGGAAGTGTCCGGCCGCCCTTTCCCGGTCCCCCACCCGCTCACAAGCCGCCGCGATCTCCCGGAGCGCGGCGGCTTTCTCATGGCTGCGGCCGGTATCGGGCAGCCCGGCCAGCCGCTCGCCCAGCGCAAAGAGGCGGTCGGTGTCACCGGCCGCCTCCGCACCCACCGCGTCCGCGGTCGTGAGCCAGAGCGGGAAGTCCGGTTCCTGCGTCACCGAGGCCACCACCAGGCCGCGTTCGACGATGCTGCGGGCCCGGGCCGTCTCGCCGCCGCGCAGCAACAGCAGGGCGTAATGGCCGTTGATCTTCTCCCAGAGCGGGAATCCCGCGGCCGGGGTGACCCGGCGCGCACACTCCTCCAGCAGGGCCGCGGCGCGCTCCGTCTCGCCCCGGTCGCGCAGGTCGAGCGCCCGGTGCAGATCGATGGCGGCCCGCGGCCCGGGGAGCACCCCGTCCGCCGGAGGCCGGCCGTGGTCGGTCCCCGGAGCCCAGTCCGGGCAGCCGCTCCAATACGCGCAGCGGGTGAGCACATCGAGGACCAGCACGGAGTGGAACCCCGTATCGGGTCGCTGACCAGCGCATTCGAGGTAGCCGGTGAGGGCGTAGCGCAGCCCGTCCTGGACCCGCCCGGCCGACTCCAGCAGATCGGCGAGCGCGATCAGGGCACGCAGCCGGGGCTCGGCGTACGGCGCGGGGGCCGGCGAGTCCAGCATCCGCAGCAGGACCTCGGCGCCCTCGTCGGCGCGGCCGAGCGTGCCCAGTATTTCGGCAATGGCGAGCTGCGCCTCGGTAAATACGTCGTCCTGCCGGCCGGACGGTTCCATCTCGGCCAGTGCGCGGAATTCCGACAGTGCACCCTCGGCGTCGCCGCCGTCCCATTGCCTGCGCGCCGCCACCAATCGCCCGACGAGGTCGAGCCTGCGGACCCGGCCGAAGGTTTCGGCCGGCTCGACGGCACCGGATATTTCGTCGACGCCGACGCCGAGGCGTTCCGCGAGGATCTTGAGTGCCCGGCCGCTGGGAATGCGCTTCCCGCGTTCCACCAGCGAGATGTAGCTGGACGACATGTCGGACCCGGCAAGGTCGTGCTGCGTCATTCCGGCGCCGACCCGGAGCTCTTTGATTCTCCTCCCGGTGTCCGCCAGCTCAGGCATTCGACAAACCCTCCGGATTTCGGACAGTGGCTGAACCCGGCCGGCTGCTTCAAATCGCCGAGTCACAATGAGTGCTCGGCACTTTACCAAGCAGTCAAGAAGAAGTCGACCGATATTCGGATTCCTCCACCGGTCTTCACCGAGTCCGCCGAGATCATTTCGACGGGCGCGGCGCATTGCCCACGGCGGGCCCGTGAGAGGCCCGTGCGGACACCGGAAAACCGGCTGCCGGGTACACCGAACTGTGTGGCACGGCGTCCCGGGTCAACCTTTCGATGTACTACCGCACGGCGATGCACACCCCGGGCCGACGTGGTCGGATGAGGCAGCAAGCGCCCCACCACCGCCGGACTCCGCGGAGGCACCACCCATGACGCAGCCCCAACGCCCCGATCTGCAGAAGGATCTGGCGTCCCTTTCCACCTCGTCGCCCGCGGTGCTGGCCTCGGACGCCGAGCGCGAGAACATGGTCGAACAGCTCAGAGAGGCCACCGCGGAAGGCCGGTTAACCCTGGAGGAACTGGCCGAGCGGTCCGAGGCGGCCTATCTGGCCCGTACCCGCGCGGAGTTGCTGTCCGTCGGCGAGGACCTGCCGCATGTGACACCCCCCGTCCCGGCGGGCTCGCCCGGACAGCGCACCTTCCGCGCCGCCTTCGGCGACCTCGTCCACCACAGCCCGGTTCTGGAACACGGCATCGAGGCGACCGCGGTCTTCGGGGACCTGACCCTCGACCTGCGCTCCTCCCCGGCACCGTCCACCGGCGAGCTGACCATCGTGGCCCGCGCGATCGTCGGCGACGTCCATCTGCTGCTCCCCGAGGGCGTCCGGGTCGAGATGAACTGCAGCAAGGTCTTGGGTGATCTGCGCGACCTGACCCGGGAGCACGCCGGCCCGGAAGCCATCACCCCGCTCGTCCGCATCACCGGCTCCGCCGTCCTCGGTGACATCGTCGTCGCCCACCCCGACAGCGACCGCCGCACGTACTGGCAGAAGTGGCTCGACGAGCGCCGCAAGCGGGCCTGACCGGAGGAGAAGCCATGACGTCCGCCCAGGCCCTGCCCCGCTCCGCGCCGCCCGCGCCCCTCCTCGACGAGGGCCGGATCGGCCTGCGGGCGAGGATGCGGCACACCGGCGCGCTGGCCCGTCGCAACGTCCTCCAGATCCGGCAGAACCCGACGTCGATGACCGACGCGCTGCTGACGCCGATCGTGCTGACCGTGCTGTTCGTCTTCGTCTTCGGCGGCTCGATCGGCGGGGGCGGCGGCCGTGCGCAGTACACCGCGTACCTGGTCCCGGGGCTGATGGTGATCCTCGGGCTGACCATCGCCATGGCCGTGGGCGTCGGTGTCAACGACGACTTCCGTACGGGCGTGATGGACCGCTTCCGCGCGATGCCCATCGGCCGCTCCTCCGTGTTGGTGGCCAAGCTCGTGGTGGAGACCGGCCGGATGCTGGTGGCCATCACGGTGCTGCTGATCGTCGGCGCGCTGCTCGGCTTCGACGTCATCGGGCACTGGCCGGGTCTGCTGGCCGCGATCGGCCTGACCGCCTTCTTCGGGACCTCGCTGGTGTGGATCTTCATGCTGCTGGGACTGACCCTGCGCACCGCCCAGGCCATCCAGGGGCTCTCGGTCCTGGTGCTGACCCCGCTGGAGTTCGGCTCCTCGATCTTCGTACCGACCTCGACCATGCCGGACTGGCTGCATACGTTCACCCGCTTCAACCCTCTGACGCACATGGCCGACGCGGCCCGCGGACTCGCCCTGGGCGAGGGCCCGGTGGCCGGCCCGGTGTTCTGGACGCTGGTGTGGTCGGTGGGCCTCACCGCGCTCACCGCCCCGGTGGCCGTCGCCAAGTTCCGCACCAAGACCTGACACCGATCCGTACGGAGCGGAGAACCTCCCCCGGCACGCCCTCGGCGTGGCTCCCTCCGTACGAAGAAGACGTGCCCGGCCTCCTCCGGCCGCCCCCGGGCCGGAGGGAGCCGGGCACGCACCTCCCCGACGGGACCGGGCGTACCCGCATGTCCCCCGCCGCCTTCCATGCCGCCGGACCCGCACCCTCGTGGTGCCGCGCCGTGCGGGGAAGTTCTTCCGCCGCGACGGCGACCGGCCACCACAGGGGTACGGGTCCGGGGAGTGCACTGCGGAGGGGTCACTCCTCCTGCGGGGCCTCCCGCTCCGGGAAGTCCCCTGCGGAGGCGGTCATCCCGGGCGGGGTGTCGGCGAGCGCGGCCGCCACCTCCACCACGGCGGTGGTCCCGGCGGCGACCTGCCGCCAGGCGTCCGCCAGCGCCGCCGGCAGTTCGTCGGCGTCCGTCACCCGCCGGTAGCCCAGGCCGTAGGCGGCGGTCAGCCCCTCGGTGCCGGTCGGGCGGGGCCGGGTGAAGGCGAAGCGCGAGCCGTCGGGGGAGACCCGGTCGAGGTTGGACTGCAGCCAGCCGTAGCCGCCGTTGTCGAGGACGACGTAGAGGACGGCGACGCCCGCGTCGGCGACGGTGGGCAGCTCGCCGCGGAAGAGGTTGAAGGCGCCGTCGCCGACCACCGCGACCACCGGCCGCCCGGCCGGTTCGGCCAGCCGTACGCCCACCGCGGCGGCCGCGCCGAAGCCGAGCGGGGTCTGCTCGCTGGGCACCACGGAACCGCCGCCGGACCCCAGCGACCAGTGCGGGAAGAAGTACGACCACATGTCCTGCAGGCCGTTCTCCTGGACCAGGACCCGGTCGGCGGGGACGGCCCGGTCGAGGGCGGCGAGCACCCGGGCGACCGGCACGGCCCCCTCGCCCACCGTCTTGGCGGCCTCCTCGGCACGGTCCGCGGCGCGCTGCGCCAGCGCGGCCCGCGCGGCACGGACCCGCGCCGGCCAGGCGTCGGCGGGCCGGTGACCGGCCAGCAGCTCCGCCCAGCCGTCGACGATCCGTCCGGCGTCACCCAGCACATGGTCGCCGGGCCGCTCCATGACGAGATTCTCCTCGCCCAGCACCGCCTGGATCACCGGTAGTTGACCGGCGTCCTCCGGCCAGCCGAAGGTGGCCGTCTCCTCCAGGCGGCTGCCCAGCGCGATGACGAGGTCCGCCTCGCGCCACAGGGCGTCCATCGGGGCGACGGTGTAGAGGCCGCTGACGCCGCAGTGCAGCGGGTGGTCCTCGGCGACCGTGCCACGGCCTGAGGCAGTGCTGAAGAGCCCGGCGCCGAGCAGTTCGGCGAAGCGCTCGATGCGGCGGCCGGTGTTGCGGTGCCGGGCACCGCCGCCGACCAGCAGCAACGGCCGCTCGGCCGCGGCGATCCGCGCGGCGGTGGCGGCCAGCGCGTCCGGGTCGGGCGCCGGCCGCTGGGGCCCGACGGGGCGCCACGGCCGGCCGCGGGTGACCGGTTCGGCGGCGATCTGTTCGGCGAGCTCCAGATAGACGGGCCCCGGGGCACCGTTGACCGCGAGCGCCGCGGCCTTCTCCAGGGCGCCGGGCAGCCGCTCGGCATGGTCGACGCGGGTCGCCCACTTCACATACGGGCGGATCGCGGTCAGCTGGTCCAGCTCCTGGAAGGCGCCGGTGCCGAGCCGGTCGAGCCGGGTGCCGTCGGCGATGAGGATCAGCGGCACGCCGGCGGAGCGCGCCTCCAGGACGCCGGTGAGCGCATTGGTCAGCGCCGGCCCCTTGCCGATCACGCAGACGCCGGGGCGGCCCGCGGCGAGCGCGTAACCGGTCGCCATGAACAGGGCGTTGCGCTGGTCCCGGCAGAGCACCACCGTGGTGTCGGACCGTTCCAGCTCGCCGAGCAGCGCCATGTCGTCGCCGGGCAGCCCGAACACCACGTCGGTGCCCAGGTGGTGGAGGTGGTCCGCGATCGCGGCCCAGGCGGTGGGGTGGGTGGTGGGGGTCATCGGCCGGCTCCCGGACGGTGGGCGGCGACGGCCTGGGAGATCAGGACGGGCTCGGCCCGTACGTCCTCGCCGTCGGCGATGTAGTTGGCCATCCGGCCGTAGCCGCCGAACGGGGCGTTGCCGTTGTCGATGGAGAGCAGGGTGGTGTCGAGGGTGACGGTGGTGCGCCGGCGCAGCGCCTCGACGAGGCGGGGGGCGTGGCCGTAGACGCTGGAGCCCAGGGCGCGTTCGGTGAACATGCCCGTGGTGAGGGTCGCGGCGAGCGCGTCCTCGTCCCGGTAGCCGGCGACGTTGAAGATCGGGGCGAAGAACTCCGGTACATGGGTGCGCGGGGTGACCTCCGCACCGACGACGACGGTGGGATCGAGCCGCCGGCCGCGGAAGTCGACGTGCCCGCCGTGCACGATGCCGCCGCGGTTGCGGGCGAGGAACTGCGCGCCGTCCTCCAGCGCGCTCTCGTAGAAGATCGGCCCGAAGTCGGCGTCCGGGTCGGTGTACGGGCCGTAGCGCAGCCCCTTCAGCTCGCTGACCAACGCGTCGACGAAGGGGTCGAGCAGCGACTCGTGGACGGTGAACAGGTCGGGGCCCAGGCAGTCCTGGCCGGTGTTGAGGACCCGGATGGCGATGGCGTCGCGGGCCGCCTGTTCGACGTCCGCGCCCGGGGCGACGACGAACGGGTTGACGCCGGAGCCGAGGAAGAGGAAGAGCTGCCCGGGGGCGAGCTGGGCGCGGATCTGTTCGGCGTTGGTGTAGGCGCCGGTGAAGACGACGACATCGGCGGGGCGCACGTCCTCCTGCAGGAACTCCCGCTGGCTGGCGCCGGTGAGGGTGATGGGCAGGCCGTGCTGCTCGGCGAGCAGGGTGTGCAGCCGGCGCATCTGGTCCTTGACCCGGCTGGAGGGGCGGAAGGCCAGCCGGTCGGTGTAGAGCGCCGGGACCAGGAGGTAGAGGGCGTAGGAGTAGAGGATGACGTTCGACGGCATGAAGGCGGCCAGCCGGGGGACCCGGCCGGGACGGTGGGCGGCCACCTCGTCCAGGGCCCCGTCGAGGGTGGCGATGGTCGACTCGATCTCGTAGCGCGCGGCGCGGTGGGTCGAGATCTCGCACAGCAGCTCGTGCACGGTACCGGCGTCGTTCACCAGGAAGTCCCGGACCCGGTGCACGGCTGCCGCGCGCCGGGTGTCGGTGCTGTCCTCCGGCTCGGCGGCCACGGTCGGCCATGCGGGAGCGGAGCTCATATGTCCCTCCTCGGGGCGTAGTCCATGGAGGGTCAGCGTCAGCCAATTGTCATTTATTGTCAAGTAAAGTCATTGCACTCGACTGGCTCATATGACAAGCGACCCCGCCTCCGACGGCTCCGCGAGGCCCCCCAGGGCCCCGTCCTCGCTGGCACTGGGCCACGAGCTGGCCTCTCATCTGTCGTAATGCACCCGCACCGGCAACGGGAATACTTAGCTCCGTAAGTGACAAAAAATGACTCCTGGCGCGGAACCGGGCCGTCCACAGGCACCCCTCGGCGGGCCTCCGATGAGTAGAATCGCGGTCATCACATGCCCTCGGTCCGCAGCGTCCGCGCCCCCGTCACCGTCCGTCCGCCCCACTCGACTGCGAGCGATTTTCTTGACGATTGAGCAGCCTGCTTTCGGTAAGCGAGTGCGGGAGGTCCGGCGCGCTCAGGGTCTGTCCCAGGGGGACCTCGCCGGGGACGACCTCTCCCCCAGCTATGTCTCGCTGGTCGAGAACGGCCGCAGAATCCCCGGCGCCAAGATCGCCCGGTCCATCGCGGAACGTCTCGGCACGACGGTCGAGGCGCTGTGCGCCACCGACGAGCCCGGCGACCGGCTGACCCTGCGCCTCGGCCTGGTCGGCCAGTTGGTGGCCGCCCGCTCCAGCCAGCTGGCCGGTGACTGGCCGGCGGCCCGGCGGCAGCTGGAGTCCGTGGTGGAGCAGGCCGGCACCGGCCAGGACGAGGTGCGCTGGGAGGCGCGCTGGGAACTCGCCACCGTCCTGGGGCGGCTCGACGACCCGGCCCGCCACGAAGCGGCGCTGCGGCAGCTGCTCGACGATCCGCTCACCCGCTCCGCGCCCGTGCTGCACGCCCGCGTCGCCGTCGAACTCGCCCAACTGCTGCGCGCCGCGGGCCGCCTCTCGGACGGGGTCCGCTTCGCCGAGGAGGCGGTCCGGGTCACCGGCGAGCTGGAGCCCGGCCGCCCGGAGCGGGCACAGGCCCGGGTGGCGCTGCTGTCGGTGTCCGTCGACAGCGGGGAGTGGAGCCGCGCCGAACAGCTCGGCACGGAGCTGCAGACGGAGGTCGCCCCGCTCCCCGCCGGTGAACTGCGGGCGAGTGCGCTGTGGGCGGTGGCCGGCGCGCAGTATCTCGGCGGGCATCCGGACCGGGCGCTGGAGCTGCTGGCCGAGGCGGAGCAGCTGCTCGCCGCGACGGACGGGATGCGGCTGCGGCTGCGGCTGGCCCGCGCCCGCACGCTGCTGGCGCTCGCGGCGGGCCCGCCGGAGGAGGCCGACGCCCTGCTGGAACGGGCCCGGCAGGCCGCCGCGCTCGTCGACACCCCGTCCGGCCGGACCTGGCTGGCCGTCCTGGAGACGGCCGCGGCGCTGCGCCACGGCAAGGCGACGGCGGCCGCCGGGCACGCCGCCGCGATCGATCCCGATGTCGCCGCGCTGACGCCCCTCGACCGTGCCCGCTGCCTGCTCCACCTCGCCCGTGCCCATCGCGCGGACGGCGGCGAGGAGGCCGCGGAGGCCGGCTTCAAGGAGGCCGCCGAGGGCTACGAGAAGGCCGGCGCCTTCCGGCTGGCGCTGGAGAGCTGGCGCGAGCTGAGCGCCGGCGGCCGTACGGGCGAGGGGCCCGATCCGCACGCCGTGCTCATGCCCTAGCGGTGTCGGTGGCCTGGGCGCCGCTGCCCGTTCCGGACGCCGGGCCGAGGTGCGCATCGGCCGGTGTGCCGAGGGAGCCGGCCCGCCAGAGCCGGACCCCGGGCACCGGGGCCGGGGTCGCCGCGCAGGCCACGGTCTGCGGGCCCACGGGCAGCTCGCGTACGTGGGCGGTGCCGCCGGGGCGCGCGGGGGCACCGGGACGTGCCGGGGAACCGGGGATCACGATCTTGCCCTCCGGCGCGCCGCTCAGCGCGTCGATCGCGTCGGCGGCGGCCAGCTCGCCCCGGCCGGTCAGCCGCAGCGCCGCTTCCTTCCGGGTCCACAGCCGGGCCAGTCGCCGCGCCCGCATCCCCGCCGGAGCCTCCTGGACGTAGCCGCGCTCCAACGCGGTGAAGGGAAGCAGCAGTTCGCCGACCGGTCCGCGCGGCACGGTGTGCACGGACAGGGCCACCGGGAGGTCCCGGATCAGGGCCAGGAACTGCCGGCCCGGGTCCCCGCCGGCGTCGAGGCAAAGGCGGATGCCCGGAGGCCGGCCGACGGCGGCGGGCGGTTCTGCGCACACCGGTCGGCCGAAGCCGTCCCGGGTCACCCGAATATCGCTCGGGGAGCAATGCAGCAGTCGTCCCAGAAATGCCGTCAAACAGTCGGGATGTCGAATGTCAACGGGGACGTTCGAGAATATATGTAAACAGCCGTCGGCTAATTCAGATGAGCGGGACGGATCCCAACTGGCGCCCTCTCGGGCTGCGTTGGCCGGGCTGCCGTCATGGTTGAGCGAATGCGCGCCACAGGAAGGCTGTTCCCCCCGCATAGATCCCCTCGCACCATGTCTCCTTTCCGGACCGGTCACGTCCGAGAAAGCAGTGCACTGAGTCGATTAGATTTACCCTCCGGAGAGCCTCAAGGTAACCCTGGTCTATGCCTGCGTCAACAAGCGACGACCGAAAATCAACTTCGGTTTACCCGGGGGCATTACGAGATTTCGCCAACGTGAGACCGGGCACGACGCGGTGAACGCCCGGCGACCTCAAGTCGAGGACCGGCCGATGGTCGGGCGACGGCAATCTGACTCTTATTCATATCCCTTGTGCGGATGCGCTTCTGCCGGTGTGGCGGCGCCGGCAGAAGCACCGCGGCCGGGGCCCTCCCTCAGGACGCCGACTGCTTCTCCACCCTGATCACTATGTCCAAAACCGTGCGCATGTCCTTCATCTCCTCTTCGGGCAGGGCGACGCCGAAGCGCTCCTCCGCCACCACGATGACCTCGGCCATCGCGAGCGAGTCCACGTCCAACTCCTCGACCAGGGACTTCTCTTCGGTCACGTCGGCGGGGACCACGCCGGCCACCTCGTGCAGGATCTCGGCGAGTTGAGCAACGATCTCTTCGCGGGTCGGGACGGTCGGGACGGTCATGACGGTCACCTCTCTGTGGAGTGCGGGCGGTTCGGGCGGAGCGTGCGGCCGGGGGCGTGCGGAGCGGTTGCGGCGTACGCGGCGGCCTGCGGCGAAGCGGGACGGCGCCGCACGGCCCGGCATCCCGGCGCGTGGGGCGGCATCGGCAGCGGCGCGCTCCGGCGCGGCGTCCGCCTCTCCGTGACATCGAAGTCATTTCCATGACTACACTTGACTGTTCTAGTCAACTGGAGGTCCGATATGTTGTCAACGACTTCCTTTCAAGACCAAGCCAGGACAATGCTTCTGAGTTGTGTTCAGTGACTCCGAAGTCGTGAACGAGTCAGACGGAGGAACCGCATGAGCGGTCTGCTCGACGGAAAGCAGCTGGTCGTCACCGGTGTGATCACCGAAAGCTCGATCGCCTACGCGGTGGCACGGCTCGCCCAGGAAGAGGGCGCCAAGATCGTCCTCACGGCCTACGGACGGCCGAGTCTGGTCGCCCGGCTCGCCCGGCGGCTGCCGGAAGAGCCGCCCGTGGTGGAGCTGGACGTCACGGACGAAGCGCAGCTCAGCACCCTCGCCGACCGGGTCGGTGAGCACCTCGACGGCGTCGACGGCGTGCTGCACTCGGTCGCCAACGCCCCGGCCGCCTGCCTGGACGGCGGCTTCCTGACCGCACCGTGGCGCGATGTGTCCGCCGCCCTGCACACCTCGACGTACTCCCTGGTGGCACTGACCATGGCCTGCCGGCCGCTGCTCCGCCCCCGGGCCTCCGTCGTCGGCGTCGACTTCGACGCCTCGCGCGCCTGGCCCGGCTACGACTGGATGGGCGTCGCCAAGGCGGGACTGGAGGCCTGCTCCCGCTATCTGGCGCGCGACCTCGGCGGCGAGGGCATCCGGGCCAACCTCGTCGCGGCCGGTCCGCTGCGCACCCTGGCCGCGCGCGGTATCGGCGGGGACGGCCCGTCCTTCGAGAAGAGCTGGGCGACCCGCGCCCCGCTCGGCTGGGATCCGCAGGACGCCGAGCCGGTCGCCCGTACCTGCGTGGCGCTGCTGTCGGACTGGCTGCCCGCCACCACCGGCGAGATCGTGCACGCCGACGGCGGCCACCACATGATCGGCGACTGAGCGGCGATGACGGACAGAGCGGCGGCGCCCACCACCCTGCGCTGCGGCCCGTACCCCATCGAGCGGGCGCGGATCGCCGCCTTCGCCGCCGCGCTCGGCGACCCCCACCCCGCTTACACGGACCCGGCCGCCGCCCGCGCCCTCGGCCACCCGGACGTCATCGCTCCGCCCACCTACCTGGCCACCCTGGCCGGCCATGCCGAGGACCGACTCCTCGCGGAACAGACCGGCTTCACGACCACCGAGGGCGTCGTCCACCGCACGCAGACACTGCGCCACACCCGCCCCGCACACGCCGGTGACGTCCTGCACGCGACCGTGCGCCTCGCCGCGGCCACCACCCTCGCCGGCCGCCCCCTCCTCACCCTCGACTGCACGTTCCGGGACGAGCACGGCGCCCCGGTGGCCACCACCACCTCCTCGCTGCTGTGCCCGGCCGCCGACCCGCGGCCCGCCCGGCACCCGCTCGACTCCACGGGATCGGAGCACCCATGACCGACACCATCGCCCCTCCGGTCGCCGCCGCCCGGCTCGTCGACGGCACCACGCCCTCGCTCGGCGGCACCGGCCGCCTCGACGGCCCGACCCTCGACCGCCGGATACGGACCACCGCACACGCCTTACGACAGCGCGGCCTGCACCCCGGCGACCGGGTCCTGGTGCAGGGCGACAACAGCATCGACTACGTCGTCACGCTGCTGGCGCTGATGCAGCTGGACACCTCGCTCATCCCGCTCGACCACCGGCTCTCCACCGCCGACGCCGCCGCGGCCGGCCGCCAGGCCCACGCCCGCTGGCTGGTCACCGCCGCCGACCGTGCCACCGGCTTCCCCGGCATCCCCGACCGGCGCATCGTCCGCTACCCGCGGCCGGCCGCCGACGCACCGCCGCCACTGCCCGCCGCGGTCGATCTCGCGCCCTGGTTCCGCCGCCCCGACGCCCTCGTCCTGTGGTCCTCGGGCACCACCGGGCGGCCCAAGGGCGTCCTCAAGCCAGGCGGGGCCGTCCTCGACAATTCGCTGCGCACCATCCAGGCCATGGGCTACCGGGACGACGACGTCCTCGCGCCCCTGCTGCCCTTCTCCCACCAGTACGGGCTCTCCGTCATCCTGCTGTGGTGGCTGGCCCGTTGCACCCTGCTGGTCACCCCCTACCAACGGCTCGACGCGGCCGTCGGCCAGGCGGCGGCCCACGGCGCCACCGCCGTGGACGCCGCCCCGTCCACGTACCACTCGCTCCTGGGCGTGGTGCGCCGCCGCCCGGAGGTACACGCCGGGCTCGCGGGCGTACGGCTCTGGGGCGTGGGCGGCGCGCCACTGCCCGCACCGCTGGCCGAGAGCTTCCACAGGACGATGGGCCGCCCGCTCCTGGACGGCTACGGCCTGACGGAACTCGGCAATGTCGCGCTGGCCACCCCCGACGCACCGCACGGCTGCGGGCGTCCGCTGCCCGGCGTACGGCTGCGCGTCATGCGCCCCGACGGCACCGCTGCCGACCCCGGCGAGCTCGGCGGCATCGAGGTGCGCTCGCCCGGGCTGATGGCCGGCTACCTCCAGGAGGACGGCTCGCTCACGCCGGTGGACCCGGACGCCTGGTACCCGACGGCCGACCTGGGCAGCGTCGACGCCGACGGCATCGTGCGCGTGGTGGGCCGCAATCAGGCCGTGCACCGGCTGGGCTTCACGCTCTACCCCGAGAGCCTGGAACGCCGCGCCGAGGCCTGTGGCCGGCCGGTGAAGGTACTGGCGGTCGAGGACCAACGACGTGGCAGTGCACTGCACTTCGTGGTCGCCGATCCCGATGGAGCGGCCCCGCTCACCTGGCGTCGGCGGCTCGCCGAACACCTTGCGGAGTACGAACAGCCCAATGCGGTCCATGTCGTCGACCACTTCCCGCTCACGGCCAACGGAAAGCCCGACACGCGTGCGCTGCGTGCGGAGCTCGGGCTGGAGCTGGGAGGGGGTCCGGGGACCGGCGCCCCGGTCGGGGGCTGAGCCGGAGAACTCCGGGCGGCTGACGGGTGGTTCAGGTCTGTGGTGTCCCGGGGGTCCGGGTGATCCAGATCTGCGGAGATGTCAGGTCTGTGCAGGTGTCACGTCTGCGGGGGTTCAGTTCTGCGGGGGTTCAGGTCTTCGGTGGTTCCCATCTGGTTTTCACGTCTGGGTACTCACGTCTGCGGGTGAGGTTTCACGTGGAACATGCCGACTGGTGCTGCCTCGTCGGCATCGGCGTCGCTCTCACCTCGGTGTCGCTTCCTCGTCTGCGTCTGCGTCTGCGTGGGTGCCTGTGGAGGCACCCGCTTCGGGTGGACCGCATGTGCGTGCCTCCCGTGGACCGGGTCCGCCTGCGGCCGATGCGTCGCGTCGGCACGCTTCCGGTCGTTTCTCTCTGTTCCGCGCGCTTCCGGTGGAGCACCGCTGTGTGCTCCGGATGGGATGCGTCTCGTCCGGTCTCCTGGACGCGGAGCGGTCACGCGCCGTTGCGCCCTTCAGGGCCGGTGCCGGCTGCGGAACGACTGCCGCCCGGTTCAGACGGCGCGAACGGTGTGCGCATGGCGACGGGCCGCCGGAATCGCCGCGGGGCGGGCGTCCGCCTCGGCACCGGTGTCCGGTGCGGTGCCGGTGGCCGATGCGGTGTCGACCGGGGTGCTCTCGGCCGGAGCGGCGAGCTCATCGGCCGACCGCTCGGTGCGGGAGCGAAGGCGGGTGCGCAGACCGGGCGAGGTGCCATGTGCCTCGGCGCTGATGCGCTGCTTGATCGTCGGCGGCAATTCGGGCCGGGCGAACAGCCTCCGGGCAGGGCCGGCTTGGCAGTACTGCGGTACGGCGCGCGGAGCGGGCACGACAGGGGTTCTTGTCCCCGGCCCGCGGTCCGGTGATGCGCAGCGCACCTCCTCCGGTGCCTCGGCACGCGGGGCGTCGGTGCCCCCGTTCTCGTTCCCCAGGGTCCGCTCGTACAGTGCGGCGTCCCGGCGTGCGGCCGAGGCCGCCGCGGAGACACCCAGTGATGCCAGCAGCTTGCCCAGCATGGCAAGGCACACCGCCCAGAACTTCATGACCTTGGTCGCAGCCATGGCCCCTCACTTTCGGTCAGGATCTCCCCGAGAGATCCGTTGCGTCTGCTTCCGTCGTGCTTCCTCAGTTGCTTCGCTTCAGTTGCGCCGCTTCCGGTGCACCGCTTAGATGGCGTCGCTTCTGTTGCGTTTTCTTATGATGAGTACGCAATGGGAGGATTCACGGACCGACGCCCCCGGATCGGCGTTCTTCCGATGAACACCACCCGTACGCAGTAGCCGCAGCCGTCGAAGGGCAGGCCGGCGGCGGGTCGCAGCCCCGGGTCAACCGATCGGCTGATGCCGTTCCGAGCGGGTCGGGCGATGTGCCACCGGGTGCGCGGGGCGGATTCTCGGGTTATGGCAATCATCGAAGTCACCGGTCTGCGCAAGGCCTACGGGGGCCGGACCGTGGTCGACGAGGTCTCCTTCGCCGTACAGGAAGGGGAGATCTTCGGTGTCCTCGGCCCGAACGGCGCCGGCAAGACGACGACCGTCGAGTGCGTCGAGGGCCTCCGCGTCCCGGACGGCGGGACGGTGCGGGTGGGCGGGCTGGATCCGGTCGCCGACCACGACCGGGTCACCCAGATCCTGGGCTCCCAGCTCCAGGAGAGCGAGCTGCAGGCCAAACTCACCGTGCAGGAAGCGCTGGAGCTCTACTCCGCCTGTTATCCGCGCCCGGCCGACTGGCGCCGGCTCGTCGAGCGGCTGAACCTCACCGACCGGCTCTCCGCCCGCTTCGGCAAGCTCTCCGGCGGCCAGAAGCAGCGGCTGTTCATCGCGCTCGCCCTGATCGGCAATCCGCGGGTGGTGGTGCTCGACGAGCTCACCACCGGCCTCGATCCGCGGGCCCGGCGGGACACCTGGCAGCTGATCGAGGAGGTGCGTGCCTCCGGTGTGACGGTGCTGCTGGTCACGCACTTCATGGAGGAGGCCCAGCGGCTGTGCGACCGGATCGCGGTGATCGACCGCGGCCGGGTCGCCGCGCTGGACACCCCGGCGGGTCTGATCAGCAAGGCCGCGCGGTCCGTCGTCATCTCCTTCACGCCCTCGGCACCGCTCGACCCGGCCGAGCTGGCGGCGCTGCCGCAGCTCCAGTCGGTGGAGCGGAGCGGCCGGACCGACGGACGGGGCGCGGCGGGGGCCGCCGGTGAGCGGCTGGTGATCCACGGGACGGACGCCACCGTCGACGCGGTGATCTCCCTGCTGGCCCGGCACCGCATCACCGCCCGGCAACTGCGGGTCGGCGACGCCACGCTCGACGACGCCTTTCTCGATCTGACCGCACAGGAAGCCTGAGGTGCCCGCCATGTCCGCCACGCCCGCCCCGTCGCCGTCGGCGTCGACACGCTCGCCGCGGCCCGCCCCGACGCAGGAGGCCCCGCCGAAGGCCCGGGGCGCCTCGCGCGCCGTGCTGAAGACGGAGGCCCGGCTGTTCCTGCGCGAACCCGGTTCCCTGTTCTGGATCCTGGTCTTCCCGACCCTGCTGCTGGTCATCCTCGGGCTGATCCCCTCCTTCCGGGAGCCCGTCCCGTCGATGGGCGGTCTGCGGACCATCGACCTGTACGTTCCGGTGGCGCTGCTGCTCGCCTCGATCACCACCGGAATCCAGGTGATGCCCGCGGTGCTGACGGGCTATCGGGAGCGCGGCATCCTGCGCCGGATGTCGACGACGCCGGTACGGCCCGCGGCGCTGCTCGGAGCGCAGATCGCCCTGCACGGCACGGCCGCCGCGGTCTCCATGGCGCTGGCGCTCACCGTCGGCCGGGTCGCCTTCGGCGTGGCGCTGCCCGAGCAGCCCGTCGGCTACGCGCTGGCGCTCGTCCTGACCCTGTGCAGCGCCCTCGCCCTGGGCTGCCTGCTCTGTGCGCTCTCCGCGACCACCAAGGCGGCCAATGTGGCCGGCTCGGCGGTGTTCTTCCCGATGATGTTCGCCGCGGGCGTATGGGCCCCGGTCCAGTCCATGCCGGACACGCTGCAGCAGATCGTCCAACTGCTGCCGTTCGGCGCCGCGTCGCAGGCCCTCGCCCAGGCCTCGTCCGGCCACTGGCCCGGCTGGTCGCATCTCGCGGTGCCGGCGGCCTGGACCCTCGTCCTCGCCGAAGTCGCCCGGCGTCGCTTCCGCTGGGAGTGAGGGTGGCAACCGGAGTCTGGGGGTCCGCACCCGGCCCGGGGGACACTGCCCGCATGGCAAGCGTCGACGGCAAGGACGGGACGGTGGAGCCCGTCGCCGGCCCCCAGGTGCCGGGCACCTCTCCCGCGCTCACCCAGCGCAGCGCCGCGCAGCAGTCGTGGGAGCGCAACTTCCGTCGGTGGGGCGGCTACCCCCTGCTCGGCATGGGGGCCCTGACCTCGGCCGCGTCGGCGGACGCGTTGATGCCGGGGCACGAGGTCCAGGTGGCGGGGGCGCTGGTGTCGGTCGCGCTGGCGCTCCAGGTGTGGTGGAGCCGGTCCGGTCACCGGCTGCCCGCACGGTCGCCGGCCGGGCAGCTCTACTACCTCGTCCGCTTTCTGCTCGCCTTCACGCTGACCTGGCTGAACCCCTTCTTCGCGATCTATGCGGTGCTCGGCTACTTCGACGCCCCGCATCTGCTGCCGCCGCGCTTCGTGCACGCGGGGCTGCTGGCCACCGCGGTGATCATGGCCGGCTCGCAGTCCGGTGGACTGCCCCCGACGAGCACCGTGAACTGGGTGGCTTTCGGGCTGCTGTACGTCCTCAACGCTCCCCTGGTGCTGGTCTTCAGCCGGATCGCCGCCCAGGAGGCCGAGCACGCCGCGACCATGGCCGCCACCATCGCCGAACTGGAGCACACCAACCGCCGGCTGGCACTGGCGCTGGAGGAGAACGTCGGGCTGCACGCACAACTGCTGGTCCAGGCGCGGGAGGCGGGTATCGCCGATGAGCGCCGCCGGCTGGCCGCGGAGATCCATGACACCCTCGCGCAGGGCCTGGCCGGCATCATCACGCAGTTGGAGGCCGCCACCGAGAGCGGCGATCCGGTGGCCGCCCGCGGGCACGCCCGGCGCGCCGTGGCGCTGGCCCGCGACAGCCTGGGCGAGGCCCGTCGCTCGGTGCACAACCTGGCTCCCGGGGAGCTGGCACACGCCGCGCTGCCGGACGCCCTGCGCAGGACCGTCGAGGAGTGGTCGGCGGTGGCGGGCGTACGCGCCGAGTTCACCGTCACCGGGACCGCCGAGCCGCTGCACGACGAGGTCGAGGCGACCCTGCTGCGGATCGCCCAGGAGGGCCTGGCCAACGCCCGTCGGCACGCGGCCGCGTCGCGGGTCGGCGTCACCCTGTCGTACATGGTGGACGAGGTGACGCTGGACGTCCGCGACGACGGCCGGGGCTTCGACCCGGCGGCGCTGCCGCCCCGCAAGCACACCGGCGGCTTCGGCCTCGGCGGGATGCGGGCGCGGGCCGAACGGATCGCCGGCGCCGTCGGCATCGAGTCCGAACCGGGCCGGGGAACGGCCGTCTCCGCTCGCGTACCGTTGGTCCGCCATGGCTGAGCACACGGAGCACACGGAGCAATCAGCGCGCACCGAATGGAGCGACGGGGCGGCGCGGACCGAGCAGGCCGAGCGCGCCGACCCGGGGCGCACCGAGCGGATCGGGGGCACCGGCCCGGCCGTGACCGTCCTGATCGTCGACGACCACCCCGTCGTCCGGGACGGGCTGCGCGGGATGTTCGCCTCCGCCCCCGGCTTCGAGGTGCTGGGCGAGGCCGGCAACGGCGTCGAGGGCGTGGCACTCGCCGTCCGGCTCGACCCCGATGTGGTCCTGATGGATCTGCGGATGCCGGGCGGCGGCGGGGTCGCCGCCATCACCGAGCTGGCGCGCCGGGCACCGCGCTGCAAGGTGCTGGTGCTCACGACGTACGACACCGACTCCGACACCCTCCCGGCGATCGAGGCCGGGGCCACCGGTTACCTCCTCAAGGACACCCCTCGCGAGGAGCTGTTCACGGCCGTACGTGCGGCGGCCGAGGGGCGTACGGTGCTCTCGCCCGCGGTCGCCTCCCGGCTGGTCTCCCGGGTCCGGTCACCCGGCAACGAACCGCTCAGCGCCCGCGAACGCGAGGTCCTGGCACTGGTCGCCAAGGGCACCTCGAACCGTGAGATCGCCGCCTTGCTGTTCATCAGCGAGGCGACGGTCAAGACCCATCTGACGCATATCTACGGCAAGTTGGGTGCGAAGGACCGCGCGGCAGCGGTGGCGCTGGCCTACGACCGGGGGATCCTCGGTTAGGCGCCGCCCGGGCCACCGTCACGGCCTCCGGCCTGGGGCCGTTTCACGTGAAACGGCCGCAGACATCCGCCCGTTGACGCATGACGCCCCGGCCGGTCCCCCTCAGACCGGGGCCAGCTCCCCCGTGCGCGCCATCTCCGCCATCATGCGCACGGCCTCGGGCTCCGGGGTGCCCGGCGGGATGATCAGCAGGTCCCAGCGGCCGTGGCCGGGGGAGACCAGGCAGACGGTGTCCGGGCCGGGGCGGCCGGTGGTGCGGCGGAGACGGACGACATGGCCCTCGACGAGGATGTGCGCGGGGAGCGGGGACCAGGGCGCGCCGTTCACCGTGGCGTGGGTGATCCGGGGCCAGTCGAAGGGCAGCGCGGCCAGCAGCTCCGGGAGTTCGGCCAGCAGGTCGGCCGAGTGGGGCCACCAGACACCGTCGATGCACCGCACCGTATCGGTGTGCGGAGCGATGGTCAGGCGGGCGACGGGCGGCGGCGCATGATGCGCGGGCGCGGCGGCGTGGGGAGGGTCCCCGGCGGTGGTCATACGGTGCTCCTGAGGCGGCGGTCCGCCACCCGTGCGGGATCGGGCCAGCGCACGTCCCGGACCCAGCCGAGGCGTTCGAAGAGCCGGATGACGGCGGCGGACACATCGAGCTGACCGCGGTCGACGCCGTGCCGGGCACAGGTGGGGTCGGCATGGTGCAGGTTGTGCCAGCTCTCGCCGAACGAGAGCAGGGCCAGGGGCCACAGGTTCGTCGCCCGGTCGTGGCGCCGGGTGCGGAACGGCCGCTCACCGATGACATGGCAGAGCGAATTGACGCTCCAGGTGACGTGGTGCAGCAGCGCGATCCGGATGAACCCCGCCCACAACAGGGCGGTCAGCCCGGTGACCCAGGAGCCGCCAAGCGCCCAGCCCAGCGCGAACGGCAGGCCGAGGGTGAGCAGACACAGCGCGGGGAACGCCCGGTCGACCGCGCGGATCCTGGGGTCGGCGAGCAGATCGGGCGCGAAGCGGCGGTGCGAGGTGGGGTCGTTGCCGAACAGCCAGCCGATGTGCGAGTACACCAGTCCGCGCAGCTGACCGCGCAGGCTGGTCCCGTAGCGATAGGGGGAGTGCGGATCGCCGGGCCGGTCGGTGTAGGCGTGGTGGCGTCGGTGGGTGGCGACCCAGTCGATGACATCGCCCTGGAAGCTGAGCGAGCCCGCTACGGCGAGTGCGACGCGCAGTGCGGGCGCGGCGGTGTAGCTGCCGTGGGTGAGGCCGCGGTGGAATCCGACGGTGACGCCCAGGCCGCTGATGACGTAGAAGACGACCAGCAGCACGAGGTCGGTGAGGTGGACGACGCTGCCCCACAGGAGCGGGATGGCGACGGCGAGGCCGACGAACGGGGCGATGACGATGAGGGCGGTCACCGTGACGTACATCCGGCGGCCGGGGGTCGGCGGGGGCTCGTCGACGCTGTCGGGGAACGGTGAGGTCCCGTCGTAGTCCTGGGCCGACGGGCCGCCTCGCGCGGTGGACGTCACGGCTCGCCACCCGCCTTGTCCGACGGCGTCGGCGGTCCGGCCACCGGCGGCCCGCGGTGGGCGTCGTCCTGCGGCCGCTTGCGCTTCCGCAGGCGTATCGACTGCTTCCAGTCCGCGTACCGGTGGCTGGCCATCCGTCCGGCTCCCTGGGCATTGACCCGGGCGATGAACAGCGCGCCCAGGGCGACCAGCGCCAGCAGCACGACCACGGTCCACAGAGTCTGCACGGTGCTCACCTCACCGAATACGCGGCATCCCTCGGTTTCCCCGGGCATCCGTCGGTGTTCCGGTGCTTCCAAGGTAACCCGCGGGCGCCCGGTACCTCCCGTTATGGGCGGTGGTGAGCGAAGGGCGCGACCGGGCGGCGGGGCCGGACGGCGACCCGGCGGTGCCCCGGCGCGGGCGGCCCTCGCCGGGACCGGTCCGCGGGGCCGGGACGCACCCACGCCCTGCCCCCACAGCCCGGGGCCTTCCCCTCGAACATTGGCGCCTCGGACGCCGACGCCTCAGACGTTGACGCCGAAGTCCGCCGCGATGCCCGCCAGCCCCGACGCGTACCCCTGGCCCACGGCGCGGAACTTCCACTCCGCACCGTTCCGGTAGAGCTCACCGAAGACCATCGCGGTCTCGGTCGAGGCGTCCTCGCTCAGGTCGTAGCGGGCCAGCTCCGCCCCGTCCGCCTGGTTGACGACACGGATGAACGCGTTGCGGACCTGGCCGAAGCTCTGCCCCCGGCTCTCCGCGTCGTGGATGGAGACCGGGAAGACGATCTTTGCGATCTCGGCGGGCACCGTGGACAGCGCGACCTCGACGGACTCGTCGTCCCCCTCGCCCTCGCCGGTCAGGTTGTCGCCGGTGTGCCGCACCGAGCCGTCGGGGCTGGTGAGGTTGTTGTAGAAGACGAAGTGGGCGTCCGAGACGACCTTGCCCGCCTCGGTGCACAGCAGCGCACTGGCATCCAGGTCGTAGTCCGCGCCCGTCGTGGTCCGTACGTCCCAGCCGAGGCCGACCGTGACCGCGGTCAGTCCGGGCGCTTCCTTCGACAGCGAGACGTTGCCGCCCTTGGCCAGCGAGACTCCCATGGCTTCCCTCCAGGTGTTGCCTGCATTCCGGGTGAGCCTCAAAATCTACAGGAGTGTAGAAGTAAGCCGCCGGGATCCGTGGCGCCCGGCAACGGCACGAGCGGACCGCCGCCCGGATCCCGCCGCTCAGTAAGATGCCCCGGTGTCCCGGCCGGCGGGACACCCGGCGCGACGGGAGGCGACGGCATGGGCGGGAAGTCCTTCGGGACCTTCGGCGGCTCCGGACGGGAGCGCGCCCGCAGGCGGGGCCAGGGCCAGCTGGAGGCCCAGGTGCTGGCCGCGCTGCACCACTCGCCGGGCCCGGCCACCGCCGCCTGGGTGCAGGAACGGCTCGGCGGCGACCTCGCGTACACGACCGTGATGACGATCCTGTCCCGGCTGCACGCCAAGCAGGCCGTCACCCGCGAGCGGTCCGGCCGTGCCTACGTGTGGACCCCGGCCGCCGACGAGGCCGGGCTCGCCGCCCTGCGGATGCGCCGCGTCCTGGACGGCGAACCGGACCGGGACGCCGTCCTGACCAGCTTCGTCTCCGCGCTCTCCACCCACGACGAGCAATTGCTGCGCGCCCTCCTCGACCGCGACGCGGCCGACGGCCCCGGAGCGGCCGACGCCCCCACGACCGCCGACGACCCGGCCCCGGCACAGGGGCCCGGCGCGGCCCCGGCCCCCGGCCGGCACCACCCCTCGGACGAAGCACGCGGAGGCTGACCGGTGGGCGTCTTCGTGTTCCTGCCGCTCGTCCTGCCGCTCACCGCCCTGCCGATCGCCCGGCTCGCGGAACAGCACCTCCACCCCCGCGCCACCACCCGCCTGCTGACCCTGCTCGCCGTGGTCCTCGGCCTGTGCAGCACGCTCTGCCTGGCCCTGCTGGTGGTCGTCGGCACCGCCCAACTGCGCGGCAACCCGCTGCCCGACGGCTGGTCGGACCCGGAGGTGCGGGCCGCCGTCCCGTTCGCCGAGGTCGCGGGCGTCGCCGCGATCCCCCTGCTGGCCACCGCGCTCACCGTGTGCGGCGCCGCGCTGCGCCGGCACCGCCGCATCCGGGCCCGTACCCACCGCGCGCTGGACGGGCTGCCGGCCGGCGCCGACCCCGCGGTGCTGCCGGACGACGAGCCCTACGCCTACGCCGTGCCCGGCACCCCGGCCCGCCCCGGACGGCCCGCCAGGCCCGGCCGGGTCGCGGTCTCCCGCGGGATGCTGCGCAGCCTGGACGGCGACGAGCGGCGCGCGCTGTTCGCCCATGAGCACGCGCATCTGCGCTGCCGTCACCATCGCGCCCTGCTCGCCGTGCGCCTGGCCGGCTGCGTCAACCCGCTGCTGCTGCCGCTGCGTTCCGCGGTCGCCTTCGCCACCGAGCGCTGGGCGGACGAGGAGGCGGCGCAGGTGGTCGGCGACCGGCGGCTGACCGCGCGGGCGGTCGGCAAGGCGGCGCTGGTCACCCGGACCGCGCCGGAACCCGGCCTGGCGCACTTCGCGGCGCCCGAACCTGGGCCGGTGCCGCGCCGGGTGGCGGCGCTGCTCGGGCCGGTGCCGCCGGCCCGCCACTGGCCGCCGACGCTGACCCCGGCCGGTCTGGCGGCCCTGGTCGCTGCGGCGGGCACGGCCGCCTCCGCGGTCTCCGCGCTCAACGCAGCGGTAGCGCTGTTCGTTGTTCTGAAGGCGGCAACGCCGCTCTAGGGGCACACTGACCCTTGACCCACCGGAGCGCACGGCGCACCGCGCGGTGTGCGCCGCCCGCACCAGGCAACTTCTACACCTCTGTAGACCTTGCCGGTAGAGTGGCGGCCCACATGCGCAACAGGCGTGGCCGGAGGGGGAGATGGCAACGAGGTGCGGACTCCTGACCTGGGACTGCCCGCCTCCAGAGGCGGAGGTGCGATGGGTCTATCAGCCGGTGGAGGTCCAATACCCGGACGGCCGGTGGACGTTGGGGCGGATCAATGCCTGGTGGACGGACGGCGCAGGCGAGTTGTGGTGCCGGCTGCGCACCCTGCCGGGCAGCGCGCGCCCGCAGTGGCTGCGTTACGACCCCGAGTCCATCCTGCTGCTGCCCAGCACCGGCATCTGACCCGCGCTCTCCCGCCGACTCGGCCGGCACTCCCGGCCGCCGTTGCCGCCCCCTCCCCCGTACCGCACCACCAGTATCAGAAGGACCAGAAGGGCCATCGGCGTGCATGACAGGCAGACGCACCAGCAGACGGCCCGGCGGGGCACCGGCGGCGCATCCGGACCGTCCCGTACCACCGGCGACGCCGGCCCCGGCCGCGCCGGCTCCCGCGCGTCCGGCGGCGGCTCGCGCCGCAGACCGCCCGGCCCGGCCCGCGGATCCGGCGACGGCTCCCGCCGGGCGGGCGGTACGGGCAAGCTGAGGATGACCCGCCGCGGCCGCATCCTCGCCTGGACCGGCGGCGCGCTCGGCGTGCTGCTGCTCGGCACGGCCGGCGTCGGGGCGTGGGTCTACCAGCACCTGGACGGCAACATCCACGGCGCGGACATCCAGGTCGACGGCGCCCGGCCGGTGAACCTCAGCCCCGGCTCCAAGAACATCCTGGTCGTCGGCTCCGACAGCCGCGCGGGCGCCAACGCCAAGTACGGCAAGGGCCTGACCACCATGCAGTCGGACACGCTGATGGTGGTGCACATCGCCGCCAACCGTAAGTGGGCCACCGCCCTGTCGTTCCCCCGGGACTCCTGGGTGCAGATCCCCGCCTGCACCCGCGGCAACGGCTCCAAGTCGTCCCCGCACCACTTCAAGATCAACGAGGCGTTCTCGATCGGCGGTGACTCCGGCGAGATCCGCAAGGCCGCGGCCTGCACCATCAAGACCGTCGAGAAGAACACCGGGCTGCGCATCGACCACTTCACCTCGGTCGACTTCCAGGGCTTCAAGGGGATGGTCAACGCGCTGGGCGGCATAGAGGTCTGCCCCAAGCACGCCATCCACGACAAGAAGGCCCACCTCGACATGGACGCGGGCTGCCAGAACGTCCGGGACGAGAAGGCGCTCGGCTACGTCCGCACCCGCTACAGCGTCGGCGACGGCTCCGACCTCGGCCGCATCGGCCGCCAGCAGGAGTTCATGAAGGCCCTGGGCGCCAAGGCGCAGGCCAAGCTCACCAGCCCCGGCGAGCTCTACGACTTCCTGGACTCGGCGACCAAGTCGATCACCACCGACAAGGACCTGGCCGGTCTCAAGCCGCTCTACGACCTGGCCTCGACCGTCAAGGACATCCCCACCGACCGCCTGACCTTCCTGACCGTCCCCAACTACTACCGCGAGTCCGACGTCCCCACCGACAAGGCCAATGTGGTCTGGCAGTATCCGCAGGCCGGCCAGCTCTTCAGCGACCTCGCGCACGACCGCGAGATCGGCGCCGCCGGAAAGAAGAAGCTGGCCGAGGCCGCCAAGAACCCGGTGACCGCGCGCTCCGTGCAGGTCCGCGTCCTCAACGGCACCGGCGTCTCCGGCCGGGCCGCCTCCGCGGCCGAGCAGCTGCGCAGGCTGGGTTTCACCGTCGTCGGGACCGGCAACGCCCCGGCGACGGACAAGACCACCATCAGCTACCCGGCCGCGCTCAAGGCACAGAGCACCGTCCTCGCCGGCCGCCTCGACGGCACCAAGGCGACGGAGTCGGCCGCCGCGGCACCGGGCGCGTTGACACTGACGATCGGGCCGGATTTCCCGGCCGAGACGCACTGAGGATCCACGGCGCCCTGACCGGCCCGGCGCGCCGCGTCAGGCCGGCAGGGGCGCCGTCCACGGACCGCCGGACGGGCCTCGGTGGGGGCCGGCGTCCTCAGACGCGCAGGCGTTCCACCGGCCGGTCCGTGTGCACCTCGATATCGTGCGCGGCGCGCATCAGCAGCTGATGGCCGAGGTCCGACATCGCCCGGGCCACCGCCAGCTCGTCCCCGATGGCCGGCACGTTCTCGTCGGCGGGGTTGCAGCGGGCCTCCCCCTGGCCCACCATCTGCCCGCCCTCCTTGCCGCGCAGCCTGGCCTCGGCCCGGACCTCGCTCTCGGTCTCGGTGATGCTGATCTCGGTCTTCCATGTCTTCGTGGCAGTCACCGGAAGCCTCCTCGTCCACCCAGGGGCAGCACGCGAACCGCCCCCACGAAAATCCTCGCACCGGCGTCCGCGGCCCGCACCTGGGGCCTGCCGCACCCCGGCTGTGGGGTCAGGGGGTGTCACGGTGCACGGCGGCAAGCGCGGCCGCCCGGTGGCGCTCCACCGCTCGGTCACCTACCGCGGCGACCGGCCCGCGGCGGCGACGTACCGGGGCGAGGGCGGCGGTGTGCTGGTGCTCGGCGGCTGCGGGGACGGCTGCTCGCACCTCGGCGTCGCCGACGACCCGCCCGCCCGCTACCGCCTGGACCTGAGCACCAGCAACGGGGACGTCACGGCACGGCCCGCCTGACGCCGAGGCGTCGGGCGGGCCGGGGGCGGCCAAGCGGACGCGCCGCCCCGCCGCGGTGTCAGTCCTCGCCCTCCAGCTCCCCTTCGGTCTCCAGGAACGCCTGCCGCAGCGCCGCCAGCGTCTCGGCGTCCGGCTTCTCCCACATACCGCGGGACTCGGCCTCCAGGAGGCGTTCGGCGATGCCGTGCAGGGCCCAGGGGTTGGCCTGCTGGAGGAAGTCGCGGTTCTCGGGGTCGAGGACGTAGGTCTGGGCGAGCTTGTCGTACATCCAGTCGGCGACCACACCCGTGGTGGCGTCGTAGCCGAACAAGTAGTCCACGGTCGCGGCGAGTTCGAAGGCGCCCTTGTAGCCGTGGCGGCGCATCGCCTCGATCCAGCGGGGGTTGACCACCCGGGCGCGGAAGACCCGGGAGGTCTCCTCGACCAGGGTGCGGGTGCGGACCGTCTCGGGACGGGTGGAGTCGCCGATGTACGCCTCGGGCGCCTTGCCCTTGAGCGCCTTGACGGTGGCGACCATGCCGCCGTGGTACTGGAAGTAGTCGTCGGAGTCCGCGATGTCGTGCTCGCGGGTGTCGGTGTTCTTGGCGGCGACCGCGATGCGCTTGTAGGCGGTCTCCATCTCGTCCCGGGCCGGGCGGCCTTCGAGGCCCCGGCCGTAGGCGTAGCCGCCCCAGACGGTGTAGACCTCGGCGAGGTCGGCGTCGGTGCGCCAGTCGCGGGAGTCGATCAGCTGGAGCAGGCCCGCGCCGTACGTCCCCGGGCGGGAGCCGAAGATGCGGGTGGTGGCGCGCCGCTCGTCGCCGTGCTCGGCGAGGTCGGCCTGTGCGTGGGCGCGGACGAAGTTGGACTCGGCGGGCTCGTCCAGACCGGCGACCAGTCGTACGGCGTCGTCGAGGAGGCCGATGACGTGCGGGAACGCGTCCCGGAAGAAGCCCGAGATGCGCAGCGTGACGTCGACGCGGGGGCGGCCGAGCTCGTCGAGCGGGATCGGCTCCAGTCCGTTGACCCGGCGCGAGGCGTCGTCCCATACGGGGCGGACGCCCAGCAGTGCGAGGGCCTCGGCGACGTCGTCGCCGCTGGTCCGCATCGCGCTGGTGCCCCACAGGGACAGACCGACCGACTGCGGCCATTCGCCGTTGTCGGAGCGGTAGCGCTCCAGCAGGGAGTCGGCGAGGGCCTGACCGGTCTCCCAGGCGAGGCGGGAGGGGACGGCCTTCGGGTCGACGGAGTAGAAGTTCCGGCCCGTCGGCAGCACGTTGACCAGGCCGCGCAGCGGGGAGCCGGAGGGACCGGCCGGGACGAAGCCGCCGTTGAGCGCGTGCACCGCATGGTCGATCTCGTCGGTGGTGGCGGCGAGACGCGGTACGACCTGGCGGGCGGCGAAGTCGAGGATGTCGGCGACCGCGGACGAGTGCCCCGCGGCGACCCCGGCGACCGCCGCCGGGTCCCAGTCCGCGTCCTCCATCGCCTGGACCAGCGCGCGGGCCGTGGCCTCGGCCTCGTCGGCGGTCGTCCGGGTCGCGGCCGACTCGTCGAGCCCGAGCGCCTCGCGCAGACCGGGCAGGGCGGACGTACCGCCCCAGATCTGGCGGGCGCGGAGGATGGAGAGGACGAGGTTGACCCGCGCCTCGCCGGCCGGGGCGCCGCCCAGGACGTGCAGACCGTCGCGGATCTGGGCGTCCTTGACCTCGCACAGCCAGCCGTCGACGTGCAGGAGGAAGTCGTCGAAGCCCTCGTCGTCGGGGCGTTCGTCCATGCCCAGGTCGTGGTCGAGCTTGGCGGCCTGGATCAGCGTCCAGATCTGGGCGCGGATCGCGGGCAGCTTCGCCGGGTCCATGGCGGAGATCGCCGCGTACTCGTCGAGGAGCTGCTCCAGGCGCGCGATGTCGCCGTAGGACTCGGCGCGGGCCATCGGCGGCACGAGGTGGTCGACGAGGGTGGCGTGCACCCGGCGCTTGGCCTGGGTGCCCTCGCCGGGGTCGTTGACCAGGAAGGGGTAGACGAGCGGGAGGTCGCCCAGGGCGGCGTCCGGGCCGCAGGCCGCCGACAGGCCGGCGTTCTTGCCGGGCAGCCACTCCAGGTTGCCGTGCTTGCCCAGGTGGACCATGGCGTCGGCGCCGAATCCGCCGTCGTCCGCGGAGGCGGCGATCCAGCGGTACGCCGCCAAGTAGTGGTGCGAGGGCGGCAGATCGGGGTCGTGGTAGATCGCGATCGGGTTCTCGCCGAAGCCGCGCGGCGGCTGGATGAGGATCAGGAGATTGCCGCGGCGCAGGGCGGCCAGCACGATGTCGCCGTCGGGGTTGCTGCTGCGGTCGACGAACATCTCGCCGGGCGGCGGCCCCCAGTGCTGCTCGACGGAGTCGCGCAGCTCCTGCGGGAGCGTGGCGTACCAGCGCTTGTAGTCGGCGGCCGGGATGCGCACCGGGTTGCGGGCGAGCTGCTCCTCGGTGAGCCACTCCTGGTCGTGGCCGCCGGCCTCGATGAGGGCGTAGATCAGCTCGTCGCCGTCGCCGGACACCAGGCCCGGGACCTCTTCGCTGCCGAAGTCGTAGCCGTCGGCCTGCAGCCGGCGCAGCAGCGCGACGGCACTGGCCGGGGTGTCCAGACCGACCGCGTTGCCGATCCGTGAGTGCTTGGTCGGGTAGGCGGACAGCACCAGCGCGAGGCGCTTCTCGGCGGCCGGGATGTGGCGCAGCCGGGCGTGCCGGACGGCGATCCCGGCGACCCGGGCGGCGCGCTCGGGGTCGGCGACGTACACCGGCAGGCCGTCCTCGTCGACCTCCTTGAAGGAGAACGGGACGGTGATCAGCCGGCCGTCGAACTCGGGGACGGCGATCTGCGAGGCGGCGTCCAGCGGCGAGAGCCCCTCGTCGTTCTCCTCCCAGGCGCTGCGCGGTCCGGTCAGGCACAGGGCCTGCAGGATCGGCACGTCGAGGGCGGCCAGCGCGCCCGCGTCCCAGGACTCGTCGTCGCCGCCGGCGGAGGCCTCGGCGGGCTTGCTGCCGCCCGCCGCGAGGACCGTGGTGACCAGGGCGTCGGCGGCCCCCAGCTCCTCGATCAACTCCGGTTCGGGTGCGCGGAGGGAGGCGACGAACAGCGGACGGGCGCGACCGCCCGCCGCCTCGATCTGCTCGCACAGGGTCCGTACGAAGCCGGTGTTACCGCTCATGTGGTGCGCGCGGTAGTAGAGCACGGCGATCAGCGGGCCGCTCGCGTTGCGGCCCTCCCACTCCAGCGGTCCCCAGCTCGGGGCGGGCGCCGGCGGCTCGAAGCCGTGTCCGGTCAGCAGCACCGTGTCGGACAGGAAGCGGGCGAGCTGGCCGAGGTTGGCCGGGCCGCCGTGCGCGAGGTAGGCGTGCGCCTCGGCCGCGATGCCGACCGGGACCGTGGACTGCTCCATGAGCTGGGCGTCGGGGGCCTGTTCACCGGTGAGCACGACGACCGGCCGGTGCTGGTCCTCGGCGAGCAGCACCTCCAGGCCCTCCTCCCAGGCGCGGATGCCGCCGAGGAGGCGTACGACGACGAGGTCACAGCCCTCCAGCAGCGCGGGGAGCTCGGCGACGTCGAGACGGGCGGGGTTGGCGAGCCGGTACGGCACCAGGCCCGTGGCCGCGCGGGCACTGAGCAGGTCGGTGTCGGAGGTCGACAGCAGCAGAAGCATGCGAGCGCAGGCCTTCCTCGGGGTGTCCGCGCCCCGGGTGGTCGTAAGGACGGCGGGAGTTCCTGGCTCGCCCGGCAGCTGCCGGGTTCACAGTGGCGGGACCGCGCCGGATTCTCACCGGGCTTCCTCCCCAGGGCCGTGGCCCCTGCGCCGTCGCTGGCGTCCGGCGGGTCAGCCGACCCACCGACCTGCATAGTAAGGGCTGTGGACGGGCGAGGTAAGCGGGCCTGTGGACAGGCCGCGCGCGGGCCGGACGCCTGGCCGGATCCGGCCCGGATCGGCGCCCGCCCCCGTGGGTATGCTCGCGGCCATGCCGCCCTCCCCCTCGCCACGGCCCCAGGCCGCCGCACCGCCTCTGCGGGACCGCGGTGACGCCTGCCCGGGAGCGCTGCGGCTGCATCCGGCCGCCGACGGCCACCTCGCCCGAATCCGGCTCCCGGCCGGAGATTTGACGGCACGTCAGGCGACGGTCCTGGCCGACGCCGCGGAGCTGCTCGGCGACGGCCACCTCTCCCTCACCTCCCGCGGCAACGCCGAGATCCGCGGCCTCGCGGAGGGCTGCGGCGGCCGGCTCGCCGCGCTGCTGGACGAGGCCGGTCTGCTGCCCTCAGCGGCCCACGAACGCATCCGCAACATCCTCGCCTCGCCGCTGGCAGGACTGGACCGGCACACCCCTTCTGACGTGCGGCGGTGGGCCCGTGAGCTGGATGCGCTGCTCTGTGCGAGCGCGTCCGCGACCGCCCTCTCCGGCCGTTTCCTGTTCGTTCTGGACGACGGACGGGGCGATGTGGCGGCGCTCGGCGGAGATGTGAGCTTGCTCGCAGAACCGGACGGGACCGGCCCGGCGGGCAGCGCCCTGCTCCGGGTCGGCGACGATCCGGCGGCGCTGCGGATCGCCGGCCCGGACGCACCGCGCGCCGCGCTCGCCGCCGCCGAGGCCTTCCTGACCGCCGCCGCGGCGAGCGGCAGCGGCGCCTGGCGGGTCCGCGAACTCCCCGACGGGCACGGCCTGCGGGCCCCGGACGTGGCCGGGGCACTGCGGTCGGCGGGCATCGAGGCCGCGTACGTGGCCGGGGCGCCCGCATCCGCCACCCGTACCTCCCCGCCGTACCCGGACTCCGCCGCCCCCGGCATCGTCGAGGGCCCCGACGGCGACCGGGCGCTCTCGGTCCTGGCGCCGCTGGGCCGGCTGTCGGCGGCCCAGTGGCGGCTGGCGGCCACGATCGCGGCCGACGACGGCTCCGGCGCGCTGCGCCTCACCCCGTGGCGCGGCATCGTCCTGCCCGGCCTGTCGGCCGCCGCGGCACCCGGCCGGCTGGCGGAGCTCGGCGCCGCCGGTCTGATCACCGACCCGGCCTCCCCCTGGCACCGCCTCGGCGCCTGTACCGGCCGCCCCGGCTGCGCCAAGTCCCGCACCGACGTACGCGCCGACGCCACGGCCGCCGTCGCCGCCGGCACGGCCGTCCCGGGCGACGCACCCGCCGGCCCTCCGGGGCTCCCCGTCTACTGGTCGGGCTGCGAACGCCGCTGCGGTCACCCGCACGGCACCTGGGTCGACGTGCTGGCCACGACGGCGGGCTACCGGGTAGCACTGGTATCGCCGGACGCCGCACCGGACACGGCACCGCCCGCCACCCGCACCACGGCGGCCCCGCCCCCGGCCCCATGAACCGCCCCGAGCTCCCCGCACCACCGCCCCATGAACCACCCGAGCCCTCCGCACCGCCCCCGAGCCCTCCCGCACCCGACACCCCCGAGGCCTAAGTGACCGCGTTCGACTACGAGAAGGACGGTGCGGCGATCTACCGCCAGTCCTTCGCCACCATCCGCGCCGAGGCGGCCCTCGACGGCCTGCCCGCCGACGTCAGCCAGGTCACGGTCCGCATGATCCACGCCTGCGGCATGGTCGACCTGGTCCGCGACCTGGCCTTCACCCCCGACGTGGTGGCCGCCGCCCGCAAGGCCCTGCACGCCGGTGCCCCGATCCTCTGCGACGCCAACATGGTCGCCAGCGGCGTCACCCGTAAGCGGCTGCCGGCGAACAACGACGTGCTGTGCACCCTGACCGATCCGTCGGTCCCCGACCTGGCCGCCCGGATGGGGACCACCCGCAGCGCCGCGGCCCTCGAACTGTGGCGGGACCGGATGGAAGGCGCCGTGGTCGCGTTCGGCAACGCCCCCACCGCCCTCTTCCGGTTCCTCGAAATGATCGAGGAAGGCGCGCCCCGCCCGGCCGCCGTCATCGGCATACCCGTGGGCTTCATCGGCGCCGCCGAGTCCAAGGACGCGCTGATCGCCCATCCGTCGAAGCTGGACCACATCGTGGTGCGCGGACGCCGGGGCGGCAGCGCCATGGCCGCGGCCGCGATCAACGCCATGGCAAGCGAGGAAGAGTAAGCGTGAGCGAGCAGCAGGCAACCGGTGACGGCAGCGCCGCGACGACGACCGGCGCGGGCCGCCTCTACGGGGTCGGCCTCGGCCCCGGCGACCCGTCCCTCATGACGGTCCGGGCCGTCCAGATCATCGGCCGGGCCGATGTCATCGCCTATCACAGCGCCCGCCACGGACGCTCGATCGCGCGCTCCATCGCCGCCGAGCACCTGCGCGCCGACCACATCGAGGAGGCGCTGGTCTACCCGGTCACCACCGAGTCGACCGACCACCCCGGCGGCTACCGGGGCGCCCTGGACGAGTTCTACGAGTCCGCGGCCGCCCGCCTCGCCGTCCACCTCGACGCCGGCCGCACCGTCGCCGTCATCTCCGAGGGCGACCCGCTCTTCTACGGCTCCTATCAGCACATGCACAAGCGGCTGGCGCACCGCTACCCGACCGAGGTCATCCCCGGCGTCACGTCCGTCAGCGCCGCCGCGGCCCGCCTGGGCAAGCCGCTCGCCGAGGCCGACGAGGTCCTGACGATCCTTCCCGGCACGCTTCCGGAGGAGGAGTTGACCGCCCGCCTGGCCTCGACCGACACCGCCGTCGTCATGAAGCTGGGCCGCACCTTCCCCACCGTCCGCCGCGCCATGGACCGCGCCGGCCGCCTCCCCGAGGCCCACTACGTCGAGCGCGCCACCATGTCCGGCGAGCGCACGCGGAAGCTGGCGGAGATCGATGCGGACACCGTCCCGTACTTCTCCGTCGCGGTCGTCCCCAGCCGCGTCGCCGAGCAGTCCTACCGCGCGCCCGGAGCGGAGGCCGACGAGGCCACCGCGTCTGCCGGTCCGGGCGAAGTGGTGGTCGTCGGCACCGGCCCGGCCGGCCCCCTCTGGCTGACCCCCGAGTCCCGCGGTGCCCTGGCCGCCGCCGAAGACCTCGTCGGCTACACCACCTACCTCGACCGCGTCCCGCGGCGCCCCGGCCAGCGCCGCCACGCCTCCGACAACAAGGTCGAGTCCGAACGCGCCGAGCTCGCCCTCGACCTGGCCCGGCGCGGCCGCCGGGTGGCCGTGGTCTCCGGCGGCGACCCCGGCATCTTCGCCATGGCCACCGCCGTCCTGGAGGTCGCCTCCCAGGACCCGTACCGCGCCATCCCCGTACGCGTCCTCCCGGGCGTCACCGCAGCCAACGCCGCCGCCGCCCGCGCCGGCGCCCCGCTCGGCCACGACTACGCGGTCATCTCCCTCTCCGACCGCCTCAAGCCCTGGGAAGTCATCGCCGAACGCCTCCACGCGGCGGCCTCCGCCGACCTGGCCCTCGCCCTCTACAACCCCGGCTCGCGCACCCGCACCTGGCAGGTCGGCAAGGCCCGCGAACTCCTCCTGGAGCACCGCGCCCCCGACACCCCGGTCATCCTCGCCCGCGACATCGGCGGTCCCGAGGAATCCGTCCGCACGGTGCACCTGGCCGACCTCGACCCGCACCAGGTCGACATGCGCACGCTCCTGATCGTCGGCTCGTCCCAGACCCAGGCGGTCCGGCGTGACGACGGCACGGAGATCGTGTGGACGCCGCGGAGGTATCCGGAGGGGTGAGCCGGGGCTTTCCGGGCCCCGCCGGCCTCAGCGACTGGGGGGTGCATCCCCCCACGGATTTCAGGCCTCCGCGGAGACCGTGATGAGGATCAGGCCCGAGAGTCCCGTCACCGCCCGGATCGAGTCCGCGAACACCTCCGTCGTCCACGCGGCCACGTCCGTGGACCACTCGCGCACGCCGCAGCGGAAGGCGAGCGCCCGGCGCATGCCCTCGGCCTGCACCTCCCCGGCGAGCGGGCGGGCGAGCCCCGCAGCCGTCGCGCCGGCGGGCTTGAGGGTCTCCACCGTCATGTGCTGATACGTGCGCTCCAGTGCCGCTTCGCGGATCTCGGCGGCCCGCGCGGCAAGGTCGGCCGACGGCAGGGCGGACACGGTCACCGGGTGGTCCCAGAGGTTGTCGGCCGGCTTGTCCGTCAGGGCGGTGGAACTCCAGGCGTAGGCGGACGCCCGCTTCACGGCGAGGCCGAAGACGTCCTCTTCGAGGTCGAACTCGGCGCTCACCCGGTCGATCCAGGGATACCGGTCCAGTACCCCGTGCAGTCCCACGATGAGGGTGGCGTCCGGACCGGCATCACTCATGGCCGTACTCCTGGATCAAGCGGAGGGAAGGGCGGAACTAGAAAATCAGACGCCGCACTTGACCGTGACGGGCTTCGTGTAGGCCTTCTCCGGCGAGTCGGCAACGCCGATGAGGTCGACGTCGATCATGGTGCGCCACTGGTGCTTGCTGCTGTTCGCGCACTTCTTGTGTGGTGGCTGCCTTTCTGGCGAACCGAAGGCGATACCCCGGGCCAAGTCGTGCGTTCAAGCGTTGAGGTCCAGGACGCGGACCGGTTCGCCATGCCACCGCTTCGGAGCGGTGGTGGCGACGATCGCTCCGTCGGGACGGTCGGCCGTGGGCTGAGCTGCGTAGTGACTGTGGGCCGCGGCCCACGTCTCCTGTCCCGCTATCGCCAGCGCGGCAGGCAGGTCCAGGTCCAGGACAGTGATGCCGGGCAGGGCGGCAAGGTGCTCGGCAGTGCCGGGCCGTGCGCGGTCGGCTTCGACGAGCGCGCACGTCGGCGCGTAGAGGTACCAGCCGGATTCGGCGTGGGCACGGTGGATGAGGCGGGAGGCGAGAACGTTGCCCTGGCCGGCCGCGGTCATCGCGGTGTCGTCCAGGACGATGTGCAGGGCGTCGCTCACCGGCCGGTCGCCTGGGCCAGACGCCGGTCGAGCTCAGTGTCCAGGTCCTGCTGCTCCCCAGCGGTCGGGGCGTACCCGTTCCACTTCTTCAGCGCCGTGCGGGCCTTCTCGGCACGCTCCGCACGCTCAGCCGGGGTCAGTAGGGTCTCCGACAGCCGGGCCAGATAGGCACGTAGCGACAGGCCCTCGGCAGCCGCTATCGCGGCGAGCCGGTCCTTGGCCTCCACGGGAATACGGACATTGGCATCGGACATCGTCGTGTTCCTTTCCGAAGCACCAGGGGTACGGGTACGTACCCGTACCCTACCGCTCCGTCTCAGCCGAGCCGACCGCCCTTCACGGTGACTATGAACGCCGACCATGCAGCCGCCGGAAACAGCAGCACACCACCGGTCGGGGCCTCACTGTCACGGACCGGCACGGCACCGGGGAAGCCGTCGGAGACCTCGACGCAGTTGTTGGCTCCGCCGTCGCTGTAGCTGCTCTTGCGCCACACGGCGCCGACCAGGTCAGGCATGGTGTTCATGGTCTGCTGCCCTCCAGTCGCCTCAGCGGAGCCGGTCAGCCCTCACGCCACCTATGAAGTCCGACCAAGCGGCGGCAGGGAAGAGCAGCACCGGGCCTTCGGGGTTCTTACTGTCACGGACGGGGACGGCGCCGGGGAAGCCGTCGGAGACCTCGACGCAGTTGTCCTCTCCTCCGTCGCTGTAGCTGCTCTTGCGCCATGCAACACCTGCCAGGTCGGGGTTCGTCTTCATGGCCTGCTGTCCTCCACCAACTGCCGGATGAATGTGGATGAGTCACACGGCGGCAGCGCCGCGTCCCGCAGGCGATCGTAGGACAGTCGGTATCGCTCGATTTCTGCTGGATCTTCGACCAACTCCCCTGATCTGTTGCCCTCCAGGTAGGCAACAGCGCTGCCGTCCGCCATCCAGAGCAGCGAGAGCGGCCCGCCGGTGAGACCCTGCACGCCGACAGACAGCGGAAGCACCTGGATCGTCATGGTCGGCGCTTTGGCTGCGTCCTCGATTCGGGCGAGCTGGTCATGCCAGACCGTGGAGTCAGGCGCCGGACGCCGCAGAACCGCCTCGTCGAGAATGATCCGGACACTGGGTGGAGGGGTGCGGCACAACAGTTCCTGCCTGGCGATGCGAGCGGCGACGTCGTCCTCAAGCTCGTCCGGACCTTTGCAGGTTGGAGACGACGACAGCACGAACCGGGCGAAGCCCTCGGTCTGCAGGAGACCAGGGACGACCACCGCGTACTTGTGAATGATCGTGGCCTTCGCCTCGTACTTCATGAACTCCCGGTACTTGTCCTTGAACGCATCCAGGCGCGCCAGCCTCCACAGCCGCACCAGCAGCCCGCCCGTGCCGTAGACCCGGTCCAGCGCCTCCATGACCGGCAGCTTCGAGAGACGTTCGCCGGTCTCCAGGCGGTGCAGGTAGGTGCGGTCGTAGTTGGTCTCCTCGGCCAGTTGGGCCAGGGATTTGCCGGAGGCCTCGCGTAACCGGCGGAGTTCGCAGGCGAGTACCCAGCGGGCGGAATCCTCGCCATCGGAATTCTTTTCGACCATTCCCCACTCTCCTGTTGCCCTGGTGCGGCGACAACGCCAACTCCCTTTTATGAGATGGCGGTTGTGACGACTCTAGGACCGTGAAAGGGCTTTCGCAGCCCAGTCAGGATCCAACGGAGAAGAGGAAATATGGGAATGGCGGAACGCGGTCCGGCGGCCGGGAAGCTCAGGGACGCGGAGCAGGCGTGCGGCGAACTGCGGACGGCGCTGAAGGGCGCGGGGATCACCTTGCCGTCGCTGGCCGTGGACCCGGTCTCGCTGGCGGATCACTTTCCGCGGCCGCTGGTGGAGCTGGGGCGGTGCACCCCGGAGGTCGCGCGGCGGCTCGCGGAGGCAGTGCGGACGTCCGCCCCGTGAAGACGGAGGCGGGCGAATCCCCGAGTGCCCGCGAACCCGGCTGTGACGACGCGGACGGCCGCCGTGATGACGAGCCCGCGCAATCAGCACGACGCCGCGAAGAATTAGCGAAAAGAGTCCGCGAGGCCAATCACTTCAGTGTGCATTGGCCTCACTGAAAAGGCGGCGGACCCAGTTCACGGCCTCGTCCGGGTCCGCCGCCACCGGCACGCCCTCCGGTAGCGGCGGGCGCCGTACGACCACCACGGGCACCCCGGCCTCCCGCGCCGCCGTCAGCTTGGCGGCGGTCGCGGCGGCGCCGCTGTCCTTGGTCACCAGGACGTCGATGCGGTGCTCCCGGAGGAGTTCCCGCTCGCCCTCCAGCGTGAAGGGGCCGCGGTCGAGCAGCACCTCCATACGGGGCGGGTGCGGCGGCTCGGGGGCGTCCACGGAGCGGACCAGGAACCAGAGGTCGGTGAGGTGGGCGAAGTGGGCGAGGCCCATGCGGCCGGTGGTGAGGAAGATGCGGGTGCCGAGGGCCGGGAGGGCGGCGGCGGCCTCGTCCAGGGAGGTGACCTGGTGCCAGTCGTCGCCGGGTCCCGGTACCCAGCCGGGCCTGCGGAGGGCGAGCAGGGGAACATGGGCGGTGGCGGCGGCCAGGGCCGCGTGGTGACTGATCGTGTCGGCGAAAGGATGGGTGGCGTCGATGAGCGCGTCCACCGCGTGCGCGCGCAGCCAGCGGGCGAGGCCCTCGGGGCCGCCGAACCCGCCGATGCGCACCTCCCCGTCGGGCAGCCGCGGCGCCGCGACCCGGCCGGCGAGCGAGGTCGTCACGCGCAACGACGGCTCCGGCGTCAGGGCGGCGGCCAGGCGGCGGGCTTCCGTCGTACCGCCGAGGATCAGTACGTGGCGTGGCGGTCGGGCTGCGTCGGGCATGGGATGTGGGTTCCTCCGTGGCTGAAGCGCAACCGCAGGGTACGGGGCCGCAGGGGACCGGCAAGGCGGCGGGCGGGCGCAGCGCGCAGCTCGCGCACACCGGGCTGCGGCCCGGGTGGACGACCGGGGCCTGTGCGACGGCGGCGAGCACCGCCGCGTACACGGCGCTGCTGAGCGGCGAGTTCCCGGATCCGGTGACGATCACGCTGCCGAAGGGGCAGACGCCGTCCTTCGCGCTGGCGGTGGAGGAGCTCGCGCCGGGGCGCACGGCCGCCATGGCGGGTGTGGTGAAGGATGCGGGCGACGATCCGGATGTGACGCACGGGGCGCTCGTCCGGGCCACCGTGCGGGCGCTGCCGGCCGGGTCGGGGGTCGTGTTCAAGGCGGGGACGGGGGTCGGGACCGTGACCCGGCCCGGGCTGCCGCTGGACGTCGGGGAGCCGGCGGTCAATCCCGTACCGCGGCAGCTGATGCGGGAGCACTTGGCGCAGGTCGCGGCGCGGTACGGCGGCGGCCCGGGGGCGGCGGCCGACGTCGAGGTGGAGATCTCCGTCGATCACGGGGAGGAGATCGCCCGGAGCACCTGGAATCCGCGGCTGGGGATCCTGGGCGGGCTGTCGATCCTGGGGACCACCGGGATCGTGGTGCCCTACTCCTGCTCGGCCTGGATCGACTCCATCCGGCGGGGTGTGGACGTGGCGCGGGCGGCGGGGCGTCGGCATGTCGCCGGGTGTACGGGATCGACGTCGGAGAAGGCCGCCGTCGCCCTGCACCATCTGCCCGAGGACGCGCTGCTGGACATGGGGGACTTCGCGGGGGCGGTGCTGAAGTACATCCGGCGTCATCCCGTCGAGCGGCTGACCCTCTGCGGCGGGTTCGCCAAGCTGTCCAAGCTGGCGGCCGGGCATCTGGATCTGCACTCCGCGCGGTCCCAGGTCGACAAGGGCTTCCTGGCCGGACTGGCCCGGCGGGGCGGCGCGGACGAGGCGCTGGCGCAGGCGGTGGCCGAGGCCAACACGGGCCTGGCGGCGCTGCAGTTGTGTGCCGCCGCGGATGTCCCGCTGGGAGATCTGGTGGCGGCGACGGCGCGGGACGAGGCGCTGGCCGTGCTGCGGGGTGCGCCCGTCGCGGTCGACGTGATCTGCATCGACCGGGCGGGGATGGTGGTGGGGCGGGCGGAGCCGCGCGGGCCGGGGGAGGCCCGTCAGCAGGGCCCGCTCCGGTGAAGGGCTCCCCCCACCTCCACACCTGTCAGGTAGGCAGCCCGTACCGGCTGGCCACGCAGTCGTTGCCGCGGCCGGTGAGCCTGCCCAGCGCCGTGCCGAGGGCACAGGTGGTCGCCTGCAGCGGGTTGTCGCGGAACCGTCCCATGCGGTCGTAGCGCCCCACCGGACGATTGTTGATCCGGACCGGGCTGTTGTGCAGGAACGGCGTGCTGTCGTGCATCCGCGCCGGGGCGCCGGGCGCCGGCGTGATGTGGTCCGTGCCGTCGGCGGCGGCGACGCTGCCGCCGAAGAGCGTCAGCAGGACTGCGGTGCCGACCGCACCCGCGGCCAATCTGGTACGCATCGTGGCGCACTCCTTTGCTTCGGGCCCCCTGGGGTGTCGCAGCTTCCTTACCGGCCCCCGGGCGCCGAGTAACGGACATTCACCCCGATGCGGTCCCGTGGTCAGCCGGACGGTCCCGGTGGGGCCGGTGCCGGCCCTAGGGGGTGTTTGTCGGAGCCGGAGCGGGCGCCGGCGCGTCGCACGGCGCATGCGGCCGCTCGCGGTCCGCCGAGTAGAGGTGGCTGTCGCGGAACTGCTCGGCGCCCAGGGTGCGGCCGACCATGATGACGGCCGTACGGACCACACCCGCGGCCTTCACCTGGCCGGCGATGTCGGCGAGGGTGCCGCGCAGGACGAGTTCGTCCGGGCGGGAGGCCATCGCGACGACGGCGGCCGGGCAGTCGGCGCCGTAGTGGGGCAGGAGTTCGTCGACGACCCGGTCGACGTACATCGCCGCCAGGTGGAGGACCAGCAGCGCGCCGCTGCGGCCGAGGGTGGCGAGGTCCTCGCCCTCGGGCATGGGGGTGGCGCGCTGGGCGACGCGGGTGAGGATGACGGTCTGGCCGACGGTGGGGACGGTCAGCTCGCGCTTGAGGGCGGCGGCCGCGGCGGCGAAGGCCGGGACACCGGGCACCACGTCGTAGGGCACCCCGGCCGCGTCGAGACGGCGCATCTGCTCGGCGACCGCGCTGAAGACGGACGGATCGCCGGAGTGCAGCCGGGCGACGTCGTGGCCCTCCTCGTGGGCGCGGACCATCTCGGCGGTGATCGTGTCGAGGTCCAGCTGCGCGGTGTCGACGAGCCGGGCGCCGGGCGGGCACTCGGCGAGCAGCTCGCGCGGCACCAGGCTGCCCGCGTAGAGGCAGACCCCGCAGGAGGCGAGCGTACGGGCGCCGCGCACGGTGATCAGGTCGGCGGCGCCGGGACCCGCGCCGATGAAGTGGACGGTCATGGTTGCTCGGTCTCCTCGGGGAGGGAGGACGGGGACGGGGAGGTGGCCTGTGGCTTCACGGCCGACCACTGGGTGACCGGCATCGCCTGCCGCCAGCCCGTGAAGCCGCCGACCGGCACCGCATGGGCGACCGCGAGCCGGACGAGTTCGCCGCCGTGCTGCCGGTACTGGTCGGCGAGCAGCGCCTCGGACTCCAGCGTCACGGTGTTCGCGACGATCCGGCCGCCCGCGGGCAGCGCCTCCCAGCACGCGGCCAGCAGGCCGGGAGCGGTCAGCCCGCCGCCGATGAACACCGCGTCCGGCGTCGGCAGTCCGTCCAGCGCGGCGGGCGCGGGACCGTGGACGACGCGCAGCGCCGGTACGCCGAGCGCGCGCGCGTTGCGGCCGATCCGCTCGGCCCGTACGGCGTCGCGCTCGACGCTGAGGGCGCGGCAGCTGCGGTGGGCCCGCAGCCATTCGATGGCGATGGAGCCGGAGCCGCCGCCGATGTCCCACAGGAGTTCGCCGGGAGCGGGCGCCAGCGCGGCGAGGGTGGCGGCGCGGACATGCCGCTTGGTGAGCTGGCCGTCGTGTTCGTAGGCGGCGTCGGGGAGGCCGGGGACGGTGGCCAGGGGCGCGGTGCCGGGCGCGCGGCGGCAGTCCAGGGCGATGACGTTGAGGGGATCGGCGGGCGGGGCGTCCCAGTCGGCGGCGGTGCCCTCCGCCGTCCGTTCGCGGGAGCCGCCGAGCTGCTCCAGGACCCGCATACGGGTCGGGCCGAAGCCGTGGGCGCGCAGCAGGGCGGCGACCTCGGCGGGGGTGCCGGCGCCGGCGGACAGCACCAGCAGGCGGTGGCCGTCGTACAGCGCGCGGGCCAGGTTCTCGGTGGGCCGCCCGACGAGCGTGACGACCTCGGTCTCCTCCAGCGGCCAGCCGAGGCGGGCGCAGGCGTAGGAGACGGAGGAGGGGTGGGGGAGGATCCGGAGCCGGGGCTGCTGCGGGGCAGCCGCGGGCGGCGCCTGCTCCGCCAGCACCTCGGTCAGCGTCCGCCCGATCCCGTAGAACATCGGATCGCCGCTGGCCAGCACGCACACCCGGCGCCCGGCGTGCGCGGCCAGCAGTCCGGGGACGGCGGGGCGCAGCGGCGTGGGCCAGGGAACGCGCTCACCGGCGCACTCCTCGGGCAGCAGCGCGAGCTGGCGGGGGCCGCCGATCAGCACCTCGGCGCGTTGCAGGGCCTGCCGGGAGGCGGCGGGCAGTCCGTCCCAGCCGTCGGCCCCGATGCCGACGACGCAAACGGGTTCAGGAGCGGCCGGGGCGGGTGGTGCGGGGCTCACTGCCGAGTACCTCAGAGGTCGGGAGGGGCCGGGCCCGAGGAAGGGGTACCGGTCCGGGGGACGGGAGCCGAACTTTACTGACCGGTCGGGTCATGGCGTCCCGCTGCCCCCCGGGAAGCCCCGGGACCCTCGGCCCACGTGCCCCCGCGCCGGCAGGGCACACCGTCGGCACAACGGCCGCGGCCGCCGTACCGGGGCGGCACCTCGGCCGCCCCGCGGTCTCACGCCAGCAGCGCGATCAAGAACTGTCCCGCGAACAGGAACGCCGCGCAGAAGCCGATGCCCGCCGGCAGCCACTGCCAGATGCCGCGCGGGGAGTCGAAGCAGACCAGATAGCCGAGCACGGCGACCACGCCGGTCAGCGCGCCGAGCCAGAAGGGGAGGCCCTCGTGGTGCCCGGAGAGGAGGGCGACGGCGGCCAGCAGGCCGAGCACCGCCAGGATCTGCCCCTTGCCGGGTGCGGGCCGCGCGGTCTCGCCCGAAGCGCTCATAGCGCCGGATGCTACCCGGGCGCACAGACCTCGCCGGCTTCCCACGCCAGCCGGGAGCGGACATCCGCGCTCCGTTTCCCGCCGCCGCCCTCGCTCCCGCCACACCGCTCTGACCAGGCACGATAGGCCGTTCGACGGTAATGACAACGGTCACCGATGCAGCCTTTGGATCTTTTGCCGAAGTGCGGTTTGCTTCGCAGCAAGGAGCCAGGAAGGAGCGCGCCCATGACCGAGCACGCCCACAGCCACGGGCACAGCCACAGCCACGCCCACGGGGTCGCGCCGGACGCCGACCGGCGCTGGCTGCGCAGCGCGCTCATCCTGCTCACGGCGTACATGGCGGTCGAGGTCGTCATCGGTGTCGTGGCGCAGTCCCTGGCGCTGATCTCGGACGCCGCCCATATGCTCACCGACGCGGTCTCGATCGTGCTGGCCCTGGTCGCGATGCGGCTGGCCGCGCGGCCCGCGCGCGGCGGGTACACCTACGGACTCAAGCGCGCCGAGATCCTCTCCGCCCAGGCCAACGGCATCACCTTGCTGCTGCTGTCCGTCTGGCTGGCGTACGAGGCGGTCCAGCGGCTGATCTCGCCGCCCGCGGTGACCGGCGGACTGGTGCTGATCACCGCGCTGTCCGGGATCGTGGTGAACCTGATCTGCACCTGGCTGCTCTCCCGCGCCAACCGCTCCAGCCTCAACGTCGAGGGCGCCTACCAGCACATCCTCACCGACCTGTTCGGCTTCGTCGCCACCGCTCTCGCCGGTCTGATCGTGCTGACGACGGGCTTCGAGCGGGCGGACGCGATCGCCTCGCTGGTGGTCGTCGTGCTGATGCTGCGGGCCGGGACGGGGCTGGTGCGCGAGTCCGGACGGATCTTCATGGAGGCCGCACCGGCGGGCGTCGACCCGGACGCGCTGGGCGAGCATCTGGTCGCCACGGACGAGGTCGTCGAGGTGCACGACCTGCACATCTGGCAGATCACCTCGGGGCAGCCGGCGCTCTCCGCGCACATCCTGGTGGCGCCGGGCGGCGACTGCCACAAGGTCCGCCGCGGTCTGCAGGAGCTGCTGAGCGGCGAGTACGGCATCAGTCACGCCACCCTCCAGGTCGATCACGTCGGGGAACAGGGCGCGCCCGACGACCTACTGACGCTGGGCCCGCGGCCCGGAGCCGCCGACCCGGAGGAGCAGGCCGGCCACTGCGAGGACGCCCATGGTCCGGTGCACCGGTCGGGGCCGCACCGGCGGTGAGGGACGGGCCGCCGCCCCCTCACTCGGGTGAACCCGGGCCGGGCGGAGGCCGCCTGCCGCCGGTGACGGGCGCCGCGATGCTCGGATGACGGCATGAGAACCGCCGTTGTCTGCGCACTGCTGTGCGCCGCCGCGCTCCCCGGACCGTCCGCCGCCGCGTCCGCCCCGCAGGCACCGCCCGCCGCCGCACAGGCCGCTTCGCCCGCCGCCCGCTACGCCGCGCAGGCTCCGCCCGCCGTCTCGGTCACGGTGGCGGTGACCGACGGCCGGGACGACGCCGAGGCCGGCAAACGGCTCGACTACCGCATCACCGTGCACAACCTGGGCTCCACCGCGGTCCGCGGGGCCCGCATCGAACAGGAGATGCCGGCCACCACGACCTCCGCCACCGCGCCCGGCGCCACTCTCGAAGGACGCGGCGAGCGGGAGCAGAAGGCCGTCTGGCACTCCGACCTGCCCGCGCACGACATCCAGGTGTTCACCGCCTCGGCAGTGCTCGGCGACCGCCACGACGACACCGGCAGCGCCGCCCCCGGCACCCTGCGCGCCGCCTCCACGGTCTGTGTCTACGTCGGCGAATCCTTCGCCCCCACGGCCTGCTCGGGCGATCTGGACGACCTCCCGGAGACGCACGCGGAGGCCGGCGGCGGCAACGGCTGGGTGGGGTGGGCGGTGGCCGCCGCGGCCACCGCGCTGTTCGGGCCGGGAGTGGTGCGGGCGGTCCGGCGGCGGCGCGCCGCGCAGCCGCGCTGAGCCCCGGCCGCGCCCCGGCCCCGCGCGCTCTGGCCCCGTGGGCCCGCCGGGTCCCGGTGCCGGGTCACCCATTGGCACCGGTCCCGCTCGCGGGCGCCGGGGGTTCGCACTTGCCTGGAAGGAGGCCGTAGGGCACGTCGTGCGGGCCTTCCCGGGCCCGCCGGCCCCCGGACGCGCCGCAGTCCGCCGCCGGGCAGGAAGGACCAGACGCGATGTCAGCGAGCGCCCCCATACCCCCGGACGGGCGGGTGACGGAGCGGTCGTCGTGGCGGCGCGGACGGGCGGTGGCCGGTGGGGTGCTGCTGCTGATGGGGGTGGTGCTGCTGCCGCTGAGCCTGGCCGCGACCTGGGCGCGGGCCGAACTGACCGAGACCGACAGCTATGTGGCGTCGGTGGCACCGCTGGCCGGGAACACCGCCGTCCAGGACGCGGTCGTCGACGACGTCACGGACGGGGTGATGGCGCACGTCCGGCTCGACGGGCTGCTGGACGCCGTACCGCGTGCCGAGCGTCCCGCGCTGCGCCGGCACTTCACCCGCGGCCTGCGCGAGTTCGTGGCCGCACGGGTGCGGCAGGTGGTCACCGGGCGCGGCTTCCCCGCGATGTGGAACGGGGTGCACCGGGCCGCCCACCGGACCCTGGACGGCAGTCTGACCACGTCCGGCCGCTCCCCGGTCACCCTCGATCTCACCCCGGTCGTGGAGCGGGTCAGGCGTCAGCTGTCGCACAACGGCCTGGGGCTCGACCTCGTCCGCCGGGTGCCACGGGCCGGGGTGGAGATCGTGCTGCTGAAGGCGCCGGACGTGCCGCGCATCCGGGCCGTCTACCGCGTCGTGCACACCGCCGCGCTGCTGCTGCCGCCCGCCGCGGTGCTGTGCCTGGCCGGCGGGCTGCTGCTGGCGCGGCACCGGCGGCGCGCGCTGATCTGCACGGGGCTGGGCTGCGCGGCGGCCGCCGCCCTGCTGGCCGTCGCGCTCGCGCTGGTCCGCGGCCGCGCCCTGGACGCGCTGCCCGCCGTGATCTCCCGGCCCGCCGCGGGCGCGTACGCCGATGCGCTCGCCGGCTCGCTGCTCACCGGGGTCTGGCTCCTCGCCGGCGCGGGCGCCCTGACCGCGGTACTGGCCGCGGCGGGGCCGCCGACGGCCCGGGCGCTGCTCGCGCGCCGGCTCGCCCGCGCCGCCGCCGGACCCTGACCGCCGCTCAGACCGCCAGGACCGTCTTGCCCTGGGACCGGCCGCTGCGGCTGGCTTCCAGGGCCTCCGGCGCCTCTTCCAGAGAGACCTCGCGTCCCACCAGAACCGTCAGCCGGCCCGCGTCGACATGGCCGGCGAGGATCTCCAGCAACTGCGGGGAGGGGCGGTTGACGAAGTTGAAGCCGCGCAGGTTGTTGTCGGTCAGCTCGTCGGCGTCGGCCGAGCCGAGGAGCGAGACGGCCGTGCCCCCGTCGCGTACGGTCCGGGTCAGCTCGGCGAACTCGGCCGGGCCGCCGACCATGTCGATCAGCACGTCGACGCCGTCCGGATGGGCCGCGAGGACCTGGTCGGCCAGCGGACCCGCGGTGTGGTCGACGGTCTCCGCGGCGCCCAGCGTCCGCATCAGCTCGGCCTTGGACGGGCGCGCGGTGGCGATCACCTCGGCGCCGCGGCCGGCCGCGAGCTGGGTGACGAAGCTGCCGACGCCGCCGGTCGCCCCGACGATCAGCACCCGTGTGCCCTCGGTGACCCGGGTCTCCTCGACCAGGTTGTACGCGGTCATGCCGGCCGTCGGCAGCGCCGCGGACGTGGCGTAGGTGACGCTCCGGGCGGCGTGCGCGAGGCGGCTCTCCTCGGCAACGGCGAGTTCGCAGTACGAACCGCCGCCCTGCTCCGGCCGCTGGAACTGGCCGAACACCGCGTCGCCGACGGTGAACCGCCGTACGCCGTTCCCGATCGCGAGTACCTCGCCCGCCCCGTCGTTCCCCAGGACGAGGGGGAAGGCCGCCGGCACGGCATCCCCGAACATGCCGTCGGCGATCTTCCAGTCGACGGGGTTGAGTCCGGCGGCGGACAGCCGCACCAGGACCTCACCGGGCCCTGGTTCGGGCTGTGGCAGATCCATGAGCTGCGGCTTTTCACCGAATGCGCTGACTGCTACGGCTCTCATCGTGGCGTTCCCTTCCACCCTTCCGACCGGTGGCCGAAGTGGATCGTAAGCACGCGGGTGGGGCCGGACGCGGCAGGAGGAGAGGCGGTGCGGCCGAAGCAACTCGTACGGCCCCGCGTGCCGGGTCCGTACGGCCCTCCGTTGGACGGGACACGGCCGTACAGGCCCCCGCTCCGGCCGGTACGGTCCCCCGCCGCCGGCGCTCCCCGGCCTGTTTCTCCCGGCTCCGCGCAGCCACCGGCTCCAGCGTGGTGAATTCCCTGGTCCACGGGTCGTGGCGCAGGGCGATTCCGGGTGTGCGCGGTCCGCCGCGGGCTACATATGACGCCATGCGCGTACTGGTGGCGGAAGCCGAGGAGCGGGTCGCGGAGCGGATCGCCGCGGAGCTGCGCCGTGCGGCGGTCGCGGTGGATATCGCCCCTGACGGCCACACGGCGCTGGCCGCACTCCGGCGCGGTGTCTACGACGTGCTCGTCCTGCGCCGGGATCTGCCCGGCCCGCGCGCCGACGAGGTCTGCCGGCACCTGGCGGAAGGGGGCCTGCCGACCCGGGTGTTGCTGCTCACGGCACCCGGCACCGCCCCGGACCAACCTGCGGCCCCGGGGCCGGGCCCCGACGACCACCTCACCGAACCGTTCGCGGACCAGGACCTGCTCGCCCGGGTGCTGGCGCTCGGCCGGCGCGGCCGCCCCGCCCTGCCGGCGGTCATCGAACGGGCGGGGGTCGCCCTCGACACCGCCCGCCGGCTGGCCGTACGCGACGGCCGGCCGCTGGCACTGTCCCGCACCGAATTCGGGGTGCTGGAGGTGCTGTTGCGCGCCCAGGGCGCGCAGGTCAGCGACGACGAGCTGATCGAGGAGGTCTGGGAGGAACACATCAGCTTCCGCACCAACGCCGTACGCGTCGCGCTCGGCCGGCTGCGCGCCAAACTCGGCGACCCGCCGGTGATCGAGAGGGTGCCGGGCGGCGGCTACCGGATGGGCGACGGGGCGGCAGCGGACGAGGGAGCGGGGACGGGCGACGGGGCGGAAACGAACGACAGGCCGACGCCCGGCGGCGAGGCGGAGGCGGGCGGCGAGGCGGAGGCAGGCGTGGCGACGGGCACGGGGTCTGACGGGCCGTGATGCGCCGGGGCGGAGGGCACCGGCGCCTCCACCCGATTGCCCGCATGACGGGTCCGGCCGCAGGTGGCGGGATTCAATGGCGCAATGATCCGGTTCGACTCCGTCACCAAGCGCTACCCCGACGGGACCACCGCCGTCGACGACCTCTCCTTCGAGGTCGGCGAGGGTGAACTGGTGACGCTGGTCGGCCCGTCCGGCTGCGGCAAGACGACCACGATGATGATGGTCAACCGGCTCATCGACCCCACCCACGGGCAGATCTACGTCGACGGCTCGGACGTCGCCGGGGTCGATCCGGTCGCCCTGCGCCGCCGGATCGGGTACGTCATCCAGCAGACCGGCCTCTTCCCCCATCGCACCGTCCTCGACAACACCGCCACCGTTCCCTTTCTGAGCGGCTGGAAGAAGGCCAAGGCCCGCGAGCGAGCCGCCGAACTCCTGGACCTGGTCGGCCTGGACCCCGCGGTCTACGGCTCGCGCTATCCCGAACAGCTCTCCGGCGGCCAGCGCCAGCGGGTCGGTGTGGCCCGTGCGCTCGCCGCCGACCCGCCCGTGCTGTTGATGGACGAGCCGTTCGGCGCGGTCGACCCGGTCGTCCGCGACCGGCTCCAGAAGGAGTTTCTGCGACTGCAGGCCGGCATGCACAAGACGGTGCTGCTGGTCACCCATGACATCGAGGAGGCCATCCGGCTCGGCGACCGGATCGCGGTCTACGGAGAGGGCCGGATCGAGCAGTACGACACCCCCGCGAGCGTCCTCGGCGCCCCCGCCACGTCCTATGTCGCCGAATTCGTCGGCACCGACCGCGCGTTGAAGCAGCTCTCGGTCACCGCGATCGACCGGGGCGACCTCGAACACCCGCCGCTCGTCCGGCTCGGCGAGCCCGCCGCGGACGCCGCGAGACGGCTGCGGGCCGAGGACGCCCGCTGGGCCGTGGTGCTCGACGAAGAGGGCGCGCTGCACGGCTGGGTGGGCACGGAGGAGCTGGCCGGGGTGGCGGGTACGGTGGCCGGCCACGCCCGCCGGATGGAGGCCTGGGTACCGGTGACCGGCACCCTCAAAGCGGCCTTCAGCGAGATGCTCAAACACGATGCCGGCTGGATCGCGGTCCTGGACGGCCGCCGGTTCCTGGGCGTTCTCACCCCGACCACGCTTCACGAGGCACTGCGCCGCACCATCGGCTCCGACGAGCGGGGCGTACCTCGCGAGCGGGCCGAGGTGGATTCCGTTCCCACGGAGTGAGCTCGCGGAGCGGGCCGGGAGGGGGCGTTTCACGTGAAACGCCTGCCCTGCCTGACTGAGGGTCGTTTCACGTGAAACGACCGCTCCACGCGCCGGCAGAGGTCAGTCCTTGGGCAACAGCCCTTTGGACTGCAGGTAGTTGTGGGCCACGTCCGCCGGCAGCCGCCGCCAGCTGTCCACCTGCTCATTGAGATGCGCCAGATCGGCGGTGGTCAGGACCTTGTTGAGCCGGTTGAGCGCGGCCGCCACCCGTTCGCTCCCTGCGCGGGCACGGTTGACGACGGGAACGACGTTGTCGGCGTTCTGCAGCTTCTTGTCGTCGGCGAGCAGCACCAGGCCGAACTGATCGAGGGTGGCATCGGTACTGGTCGTCAGCATCATCTGGTCCTGCCCGTTCTGTACGGCCCGTTTGGCGGGCGTGGTCCCGACGCCCTTCGGGTCGACGGCGGTGATGTCGATCCCGTACGTCTTCTTCAGCCCGGGTGCACAGAACGGCCGCTGGACGCACTCATCACCCGCCGCCAGACGCACCGGCAGCTTGGCGCGCCCCAGATCGCTGAGGGTCTTGAGGTGGTGTGTGCGGGCATAGGCGGCGCTCACCGCGAAGGCGTTCTGGTCGACGGCCCGGCCGGCCGGGAGCACGGACAGACCTCGGGGGCCGGCGAGCCGGCGCAGCGCGGCCATGGTCGCACCGAGGTCCGGTGAGGCGACCGGCGCCGCCTTGGCCCCCTTGCTCTTGGCGTTGAGCCAGTCGGCGAAGGTCGCGGCGTACTCGGGGACGACATCGACCTGGCCGGCCTCCAGGGCCGGTTCGTACAGTTCACGGTTGCCGACCGTCAGGACATGGGTGCGGTATCCGGCGTGCTGGAGCAGCGTCGCATACATCTGGGCGAGCAGCTCGCTCTCGGTGAAGCCCGCCGAACCGATGGCCAGATCGCGGCTGTCGCCGGGGGAAGCGGTGATCGCGGAGCGGTTCTCCAGAGAAGGGCCGCCGGCGCAGGCCGAGAGCCCGAGGGCCATGAGGACCGCAAGCGCCGCGACCGCCGCCCTCACCGGATCCGCCCCCGTGCCCAGCCCGGCGCGCACCGCTGCGCCAGCTCGAAGGCGCCCTCCATCAGCAGCGCGAACACCGCGACCAGCACCGCGCCGGCGACCACCTGAGGGGTGCTGGCCAGGTTGAACCCCGCGGTGATGATCCGGCCGAGACCACCGCCGCCCACCAGCGCGGCGAGGGTGGCGGTGGCCACCAGCTGGACGGCGGCGATCCGGATGCCGGTGAGGACGAGCGGGAAGGCGAGCGGCACCTCGACCCGCCACACCAGCTGCGTCCCGGTCATCCCCATCCCCCGCGCGGCCCGCACCACGCTCTGGTCCACCTCCCGCATCCCGACATACGCATTGGTCAGCAGCGGCGGGATGGCGAACAGCACCAGCGCGATGATCGTCGGCCACTGCCCGTACCGCCCGATGGGGGTCAGCAGCAGGAGGACGAGGACGGCGAAGGTCGGCACCGCGCGGCCGATGTTGGCGAGGTTGACGGCCAGCGCGCCTCCGCGGCCGAGGTGGCCGAGGGTCAGCGCGACGGGAAGTGCGATCAGGGCGCTGATGACCAGGCAGGAGAAGGTGAGCACGAGGTGCTGTTCCAGGCGGTTCCAGACACCGTTCTCCCCGGACCAGTTGGCGGCGGTGGTCAGCCATGTCCAGACCGCGGAGAGGGTGTTCATGTCCGCCGCCCGGCCGTGACCAGCCGCTTCGCTCCCGCCCCGGCCCGAGTACGCCCCCGCGTCCTGCGTCCGGCCCGGCGCCAGGGGGTGAGCAGCCGCTCCGCCCCGAGCAGCAGCAGATCGAAGACGACCGCGATGATCACGCACAGCACGGACGCGGTGAGCACCTGCGCCTTGAAGAAGGAGTTCATACCGGCGTAGATGAGGTTCCCCAGGCCGCCGTACCCGACGATCGCCCCGACCGTGGTGAGCGCGACCGCGGAGACCGTGGCGATCCGCAGCCCGGCCATCGCGGCCGGCACTGCCAACGGCAGCTCGATGGTCAGCAGTTGGCGCATCGGCCCGTACCCCATGCCGCGGGCGGCCTCCTTGGCCTCGGCGGGGACGCCGTCCAGCCCCGCCAGGATGTTCCGTACGAGCAGGGTGAGGGAGTACAGGGCGAGGCCGACCACGACGAGGGTCGCCGACAGCCCGTAGACCGGCAGCAGCAGCGAGAACATCGCCAGCGACGGGATCGTGTAGAGGACCGTGGTGATGCCGAGCACCGGTCCGACCGTCCAGCGCCTGCGGCGGGCCAGCAGCGCCAGCGGGACCGCGATCACCAGGCCGAGCACCACCGAGATCACCGTCAGCTGGATGTGCTGGCCGACCGCGTCGAGCAGGATCTGCCGACGGGTGCTCAGGTAGTCGCCGCAGATCCAGTCGTTACGGGCCAGACAGTCGTCCGGCGGCGGTGCGGTCACGGTACGAGTCCACCCCGGTGGGGGCGGGGTGTCGCGGCGGACGCGTCCGATCGGGGTGGCCGCGGACGACCTCCCCGACGGTCCCTCCGTCGCCCGCGCCCTCTGCGCACCTCACGCCCCGCCCCACCCCCGCCCCGCGTACCCACCAGGCAGTACACACTCCACGTATACACGTGGTGTGTACTGCCTATGTATAGTCCTCCTCAGTCTGTTCGACCCCTGTGACCGAGGTCGGCGCGATGCGGCGATGCCGCGTACGCGTCGGCTTTGCCATGCGCAAAAGCGCAGGTCATGGGCTCACCCCTCACCGCCCGCGCCCGAAGAGAGACCCGCATGCCGAAGCAGAAGTCCGCGGCCCGCAGCACGTCCATAGCCGGGCTGCTGGCCGCCACGACCCTGGTCCTGACCCTCGGTGGCTGTGCCACCTACGACGTGACCGCCCCGGCCGACGCCCGCGCCGACGCACCGGCGGCCGACGTCAAGGCGAAGGACGCCCGGCTCGCCTCGGCCGGGAACAAGAAGACCGCGGACGGCAAGAACGCCGACGGCAAGAACGGCAGCGCACCGGCGGGCGGAAAGGGCGACGACGTCGACTGCCGCACGGCGAAGTGCGTCGCGCTCACCTTCGACGCGGGCCCCAGCGAGCACACCGACCGCCTGCTGGACATCCTCAAGAAGGAGAAGGTGCACGCGACCTTCTTCATGCTCGGCCAGAACCACGTCGAGAAGCGCCCGGCCGAGGTGAAGCGGATCGACGCCGAGGGCCATGAGCTGGCCAACCACACCTGGTCGCACCAGATCCTGACCGACATCGCGCCCGGCGAGGCCAAGCGCGAGCTCTCCCGTGTCCAGGACGCGGTCCGCAAGATCACCGGCAAGACGCCGAAGCTGATGCGCCCGCCGCAGGGCAGGACCGACGAAGAGGTGTCCAAGATCAGCAAGAACCTCGGCCTGGCGCAGGTCCTGTGGAGCGTGACCGCCAAGGACTACCAGACCAACGACTCGGCCCTGATCACCAAGCGGGTGCTCGACCAGACCGAACGCGACGGCATCATCCTGCTGCACGACATCTACAAGGGGACCGTGCCGGCCGTTCCCGGCATCCTCAAGGAGCTGAAGAAGCGCGGCTATACGGTCGTCACGGTCTCCCAGCTGCTGTCCCCGGCGAAGCCGGAACCGGGGATGGTCTACCGCCCGTAGCGCACGGGGCGCGTGGGGCGCCCGCACCCGCCACTCCCGCGAGGGACGCCCCTACGAGGCCAGCCGATGACGAAGCGGCCGACTACGGAGCGGACATCTTGGAGGCCTTCGGCTGCCCCGCCGCAGCCCCCTTCCCGCTGAACCGGTGCCACCAGTGCCGGCGCCGCGGATGCACCGCACGGCCGAGCCGGCGCCCCAACAGCAGATAGCCGAGCAGCGCGCCGGTGCAGTTGAGGATCACATCGTCGATGTCGAACGCCCGGCCGGTGATCAACGCCCCCTGCACCAGCTCCACCAGCAGCATCACCAAAGCCGTCGCCACGCCGACCCGGAGCAGCCCCCGCGCCTGCGGCAGCAGCACCGGCAGCAGCACCCCGAACGGCACCCCCAGCAGGACGTTGCCGCCGAGCTGCTTGACCGTGTCGGCCAGGTGCGGTTGCGCCAGGTAGCTCCGGATCGAGTCACCGGGGCGGAGGTTGGGATGGGTCAGCGGCACCGAGGCCGCCGACGGGGTCAGTGTGACCTTCGCCAGCGCCACCGCAAAGGCCACCATCGCGGCGAACGCCAGCACCAGCAGAAGGATCCGGACGGCCAGCGGGGCCCGCGCGGCCACGGGTGACCACGCTGTCTCGTCGCCCTGTTGCGTACGCGCCATGAGGTCACTCCCCGGTGTGCGAGATGCGCAGTGCGCCGATGGGAGGTCCGGTTACCCGGGGTCCGGCGATTCATGTGGCGGACGCCGGACAGCCGCCGCACACCCACACCACCCCTTCACCACAGCAACAGGACGCCCCCACCGCACACAACGGGAACGCCCTCACCACACGCCACAGGGGCGCCGGAAAGCTCCGACGCCCCTGTGCAACCTCTCTCTGCGGCTCACCCCCGGGGGCGCTCCGCCTCCACCCGTCGGCGTCCCTTGTCGTCGGACGCCGACGGCGCCTTGGACGGTCCGCTCTGCTGCCCCGGGGCCGGGGCGCCGCCCTTGCCCGGTGCGCCCGCTCCCGGCTTGCGCGGCGGGGCGACCGCCTGGGTGTCCTGCGGGAAGGTCAGCTGCTGGCTCTGCCACTCCAGGGCCGGCACGACCTCGCGCCGCCAGGTCGCGAACTGGTGGCTGCCCTGCGGCAGGATGATCGAGTCGACCGTCATCGGCGACTTGGCGGCATGGAGGAACTTCATGGTCTCGCCGTAATCCGCCTCGCCCTTACGGCTGCTGGCGACCAGCGCGGAGATCTGCGGCGCGGGGAGGTTCTTCAGCCGCCACAGCAGATCGTGCTCGCGCTCCTTCTGGGCGCCCTCCGGGCCGGGGCCGAAGAGGCTGCCGGTGGTCAGGTCGTCCTTGATGGCGTAGTCGCCGGAGAGCGAGACCGCGGAGGTGTAGGCCTTCGGGTTGCGCATCGCCAGCTGCAGCGAGCACGTACCGCCGGACGAGTACCCGAACGCGCCCCAGGCGCTGGGGTCGTGCCCCACCCGGTAGGCCGACTTCATGGCGTCCGGCAGATCCTTGGTGAAGAACGTCTCGGCCTGCGGCCCGCCCGGCACATCCACACACTCGGTGTCCCGCGGCGGCGCGATCGTCGGCCGGACCATCACGATCACCGTCGGCTGCATCCGGCCCTGCGCGATCAGCCGGCCCGCGTTCTGCGGCACCTGGAGGTGCTGCGCGAGGTTCATGATCCCGCCCGGGTAGCCGCTGATGACGACCATGACGGGGAACCGCTGACGGCGGAACTGCTGCTGGAAGTACTGCGGCGGCAGATAGACGAAGCCGGGGTTGATGGCCCGCGTGCGGCGGCCGACGATCCGTACGGACTCGACCTTGCCCACCCGGTCCGCGGGCCCCTTGGGAAGGCCGGTCACCCGATCGAGGCCCTGCGGACCGGCCGGTTGGACCAGCCCGCCCTTCATGTTGCCGACCGAGGCGTACTGCCCGCCGCCCTGGCTCACGGACACCGGGGCCTTGTCGTTGTTGCCCAGCAGCTCGTCCCAGTTGCCGTAGAACTCGAAGTTCGTGTTCACCGCAAGGGCGAGCGCGCACACGATCGACACCTGGGTGACCAGGATGGCGCCCAGTCTCCCCAGGACGGGACCCACCCCGCGCTTCGACAGCCGGGGCCAGAGCCACACCGTGGCGGCGACACAGGCCACCGCCAGCACGATCACCGCGTACTCGAGCGACTGACTGGTCAGCCCCATGCGCCCACATCTCCCGTCACCCTGGAATGGGTTCTTGCCTTCTCAACGGCCGCCTACGGCACAACGGACGGCTCCGGACAATGGTCACCGGAGAAGACGGGCACACCTGCGCATCGGATACCTGAACGACTCAGTTCTTACCCGTCTCTTGCCACATCGTTTCCGCGGCGTGATGTGGAGCGGGCGATCGCAACCGTCGCCGGGGCGGGCTCTCGTGGGGCCGAGAGGGCGATCCACGCCCACGGGCGCCGGGGTCTCTCACCCCCTATGTCCCGTCCGTCCTCCCGCTACACATCGACCACGGCCGGACGCACCAACTCGCGCTCACCGCACGGCCCTTGCGAAGCAGGCTGCTTCCCCCTCACCCCGCCCGGCCCTTGTGACGCGGACTGCTCCGCGCTCGTCCCGTCCACCTCACCCGGATGCCGCACGGCGACTCCCACCCGCCGCTCCCGCACGGCCGGCCCGCGGGCCCCGGCCCCGGTGGGCAGGCCCGGGGCGGGCGGTGCGTACCGTCGGGGCAGTCGGTACGGGCTGCCGTCGGGGCGGTCGTGTGTGCTGCCGAGCCGGTCATGTGTACGGGGTGGACGGTGCGTTCCGCCCCCGGGACCGGGCGGACGGCGCGGTCCGGCGGAACGGCTCCACGGCCCGGCGGGGCGGTGGTACGTCCGGCAGGGCGCTCGTACGGACTGCGAGGAGGTTTTGTGGACGGCCGAGACGGCGGTGCGGACGGCCGGACAACCTCGTACGCAGGGCGAACGCACCCGGGCCCGGTCAACTGAAACCATCCGCCTCCGCAACACCCCCGGATGGCCCACCACACAAGGCGCGGGGTCCCACGATGAGGCCGGTCCCGGCCGCTACCCTTACGTATCCGTCCTGGTCAGGGACATGTCCGCGCTTCACGGACATACGCCGCACCCACCACACACAAGAGAGGTTCGCCGATGGGCATTCGGAGTCTGCTGCGCAACGCTTTCGGTCGCTCCAAGGCGACCCGTGAAGAAACCGGCGCGGCCCCGAGCGGCGCCGACAAGCCGGAGTCCGCGACCATCCCGGAGGCTCGCGAAGAGTCCGTCCCGGCCGCGACCGCCCCGGCCCCGGAGGCCGAGGTCCCGGCCGCACGGACGGCCCCCACGGAGACACCGGACACCGACCCGGCTCCCGCTCCGACCACCGCGACGCTGCCGGCACAGGGCGGCCGCGCGGACCGGGGAGACCGGCCGGCGGAGACCTCCCCGGTGCGCGAGGACGAGGCTGCGGCCGAGGCCCCCGCGACGGCCGAGCCCTCCCCCGTGGACGCGGCCGCCGTCGAGCCGTCGACCGCCGCCGAGCCGTCGGTTGCCGAGGAGACCGCGGTGGCCGGGAAGTCCGAGGCGGACGCCGTCGAGGACAAGGCCGGCGCGGCCACCGGCAACGACAAGGACGTACCCGCGGACGAGGCCCCCGAGGCCACGGATGCTGCCGCCCCGGCCGCCTCCGACACCGTCTCCGACCTCGTGAGCCAGGCCTTCGACAACCCGAGCCAGGCGCCGGCGGCGGACGCCGAGCCGACCGCGGACGCCGATGCCGATGAGCCGACCACGGACGCTGCCGCTGCCGAGCCGACCGCGGATGCCGCGGAGCCGGAGCCGGAGCGTGCGGCGGAGCCGGTGGCCGAGGTGAAGGAGACGGCCGAGGCGGAGCCGGTCGCCGAGGCGGACGAAACGCCTGCGGCAGAGCCGGTGGCGACGGCTGACGCGGTGGCGGAGCCCGAGCCCGAGCCGACGGTCGAGCCCGCGGCGGAGGTCGTCGCGGAACCCGCGGACGCGGCAGTTGCCGAGCCTGCGGACGCGGTGGTCGCCGAGGCTGCGGACGCGGCAGCGGTCGAGGCCGAGGCCGAAGCTGCCGCAGAGCCGGAAGCCGCGCCCGAGCCGGTGACCGAAGCCGCGGCGAAGACCGAAGCAGCCGAGGCAGAGCCGAAGTCCGAACCGAAGGCAGAGCCGAAGCCGAAGGCCAAGTCCGGGGCAAAGCCGGAGGCAACGGCAGCGACAGCGGAAAAGGCCGCGGACCGCCCCGGTGCCGAGACCCCCGGCGCCCTCCCCACCGTCGCCCCCGCGCTCCTCAGCCTCTACAAGTCCGCGGGCGCCACCCTGGACAAGCACGGCCTCGCCACCCAGCGCGCCGCCGTCTACCTGGTCCTCGACCGCTCCGGCTCGATGCGCAACTACTACAAGGACGGCACGGTCCAGAACCTCGCCGAGCAGGCCCTCGGCCTCGCCGCGCACTTCGACGACGACGCCACCGTCCCCGTCGTCTTCTTCTCCACCGACATCGACGGCACCGCCGACATCGACCTCACCAACTACGAGGGCCGGATCGCGGAACTGCACGCCGGTCTCGGCCACATGGGCCGTACGAACTACCACTGGGCCATCAACGCCGTCGTCGACCACTACAAGAAGTCCGGTTCCACCGCCCCGGCCTTCGTCATCTTCCAGACCGACGGCGCCCCGACCTCCAAGCCGGCCGCCGAGAAGGCGCTCTGCGAGGCGGCCGGGCTGCCCATCTTCTGGCAGTTCATCGGCTTCGGTGACCCGGACGCCAAGGGCTTCGACTTCCTCCGCAAGCTCGACGACCTGGCCGTCCCGGAGAAGCGCGTCATCGACAACGCCGGCTTCTTCCACGCCGGCCGCGACCCGCGCGGCCTCTCCCACGACAAGCTCTACCAGCAGCTGATGGTCGAGTTCCCCGAGTGGCTCGCCGAGGCCCGCACCGCGGGCGTCATCAAGGACAACTGACCCTCGACCGTTCCTCTTCACGCGACCCCAGCGGCCGCGGCGGGCCCCGAACCCGCCGCGGCCGCTGCCTTTGCCGAGGTCGGGAAGCCGAGGGGCGACAGCCGGGGCCAGGGGCCGACGCACCCCATTGCGCTGCGGCACCCCCTGCGCCGAGGCGTCCCCTGCGCCGAGGCGCCCCGTAGGGCGAGGCATCCCATCGCCCCCCACACACACAGCAGGCGCCACCTCGCCCCACTGCCTAGGCTGAATGGATGAAGTGCCCCGTTTCCTCCCCATAGCTCACGTTCCGAGCGGTGGGGCGGCACCGGGTGGCCGTACCAGCCGAGCGAGGTGGGTCGTGATGGGTGAGGCGAGCCGAGAGGGGGGCGGCGAGCCGCCTCCGGCACCGCGCAGGCCCCCCACCCCCACCTGGGCACTCCCGGCCGAACCCGATCCGCGGCGCTGGTGGGCACTGGTGGTGATCGCCATTGCGCAGTTGATGGTGGTCCTGGACGCGAGCATCGTGAACATCGCGCTGCCCTCGGCCCAGCGGGACCTGGGGATGTCGGACGCGAACCGCCAGTGGGTGATCACCGCGTACACGCTCGCGTTCGGCGGGCTGCTGCTGCTCGGCGGGCGGATCGCCGACCTGGTGGGGCGGAAGAAGACCTTCATGATCGGGCTGGTCGGCTTCGCGATCGCGTCCGGGCTGGGCGGCGCGGCCACCGGGTCCGGGCTGCTGTTCGGGGCGCGGGCGCTGCAGGGCGCCTTCGCCGCGCTGCTGGCGCCGTCCGCCCTGTCCCTGCTGACCACCACCTTCACCATCGGCAAGGAACGCAGCAAGGCCTTCGGGATCTACGGGGCCATCGCGGGCGGGGGCGCGGCCATCGGACTGATCGCCGGCGGGCTGCTGACCCAGTATCTGAACTGGCGCTGGTGTCTGTATGTGAACGTCCCGATCGCCGTGGTCGCCTTCATCGGTGCCGCCGTGTTCCTGCGCGACCGGCCGGAGCGGGGGCGCGTCTTCCTGGACGTTCCGGGCGTGGTGCTGGGCTGCGGCGGCCTGGTCGCGATCGTCTACGGGTGCAGCGAAGCGGAGCCGCGGGGATGGGGGGACGGGCTGGTCCTCGGGTTGCTGCTGGGGGGTGTGGCGCTGCTGGGCGTCTTCGCGTGGTGGCAGTCGAGGGCCCGTCACCCCCTGCTGCCGTTGCACATCGTCCGCAACCGGAACCGTGGGGGCGCCTTCCTGACCATGGGGCTGGCGGTCATCGGGCTGTTCGGAATGTTCCTTTTCATGACCTACTACCTGCAGACCGTGCTCGGGTATTCACCGGTCAAGACCGGGGTGGCCTTCCTGCCGATGGTGGTCGCGATCGTCGTCGGTTCGACACAGATTTCCGCACGGCTGCTGCACCGGATCCCGCCGCGGTTCCTGATGGCCCCCGGGGCCGTCCTCGCATCCGTGGGGCTCTTCACGCTGACGTTCCTGACGGCCGAGCCCGCGTACGTCTCCCATGTGCTGCCGGCCATGCTGCTCGTCGGACTCGGCATGGGCCTGACCTTCATGCCGGTGATGGCGACGGCCACGTCCGGGGTGGCTCCGCACGACTCCGGCGTCACCTCCGCGACGGTCAACACGGCGCAGCAGGTGGGCGGTTCGATCGGTACGGCGCTGCTGAACACCATCGCGACCTCGACGAGCGCGGCGTACATCGCCGACCACCTGGCGGACGCGGCCCGCCGGGGCGGGGCCCTCGGTTTCACCCCCGCGGTGCGGGAAGGCATCGTGAAGAGCGGAGTGGTGCACGGGTTCACCGTGGCCATCGGGGTGGGCTCGGCGATCATGCTGCTGGCCGCGCTCGTCGCCGGGCTGATGGTCAACGGCCGGGCCCCGACCCAGGACCGGGCCCCGGCGGCGGACAGCGCGGAGTCGGCGGACGCCGCGGCGTGAGGAGCGGGGCGTACGGCGGGGCGGTACGACCGGCGGTACGACGGGGCGATCAGCCCCGAAAGCCCGCGCGGGCACCCCCACCCCGTCCAGTACGATATTGACGTTCCGTAAAGCAAATCCTCACTCACCGTAGCGACTTGGGAGCAGCCGGCAATGGCTCGACACCTCATCACCAGCGCCCTTCCGTACATCAACGGGATCAAGCACCTGGGCAACATGGTGGGGTCCATGCTCCCGGCCGACGTGTACGCGCGGTACATGCGGCAGCGCGGCCACGATGTGCTCTACATCTGCGCGACGGACGAGCACGGGACCCCCGCCGAGCTGGCGGCGAAGGACGCGGGCCAGTCGGTCGACGCGTTCTGCGCGGAGCAGCACGACAAGCAGAAGGCGATCTACGAGGGCTTCGGCCTCGACTTCGACTACTTCGGCCGGAGCTCGTCGCGGGAGAACGTGGAGCTGACGCAGCACTTCGCGCGCAAGCTGCAGGAGAACGGCTTCATCGAGGAGCGGGCGATCCGCCAGGTCTTCTCGGTCGCCGACGACCGCTTCCTGCCGGACCGCTACATCGTCGGTACGTGTCCGCACTGCGGCTACGACAAGGCGCGCGGCGACCAGTGCGAGAACTGCACCCGGGTGCTCGACCCGACCGACCTGATCGACGCCCGGTCGGCGATCAGCGGCAGCGGTGAGCTGGAGGTGCGCGAGACCAAGCACCTCTTCCTGCTCCAGTCGAAGCTGCAGCACGAGGTCGAGGGCTGGCTGGAGGGCAACGGCAGCAAGGACTGGCCGACGCTGGCCTCCTCCATCGCGCACAAGTGGCTCACCGAAGGCCTCCAGGACCGGGCGATCACCCGTGACCTGGACTGGGGCGTTCCGGTGCCGGCCGACGTGTGGCCGGAGCTGGCGGCCGAGGGCAAGGTCTTCTACGTCTGGTTCGACGCACCGATCGAGTACATCGGGTCGACGAAGGAGTGGGCGGACGCCGTCTCCGACGGGAGCCGCGACTGGAAGTCGTGGTGGTACGAGGCCGACGACGTCCGGTACACGGAGTTCATGGCCAAGGACAACGTGCCGTTCCACTCCGTGATGTTCCCGGCGACCCAGCTGGGCACCCGCGAGCCGTGGAAGAAGGTCGACTTCCTCAAGGCCTTCAACTGGCTCAACTACTACGGCGGGAAGTTCTCCACCTCCCAGCGGCGCGGCATCTTCACGGACGCGGCGCTCGAGCTGCTGCCCGCCGACTACTGGCGCTACTTCCTGATCGCCAACGCCCCGGAGTCGGACGACACCTCCTTCACCTGGGAGCTGTTCGCGGCGTCGGTCAACAAGGACCTGGCGGACACCCTCGGCAACTTCGTCAACCGGGTGCTGTCGTTCTCCCGTAAGCGGTTCGGTGACGAGGTGCCCGCGGGCGCCGAGGCCGGGGCCGCGGAGCAGAAGCTGGGCGAGGAGATCGCCGGACTGCTGGCGGAGTACGAGGGCCACATGGAGGCCCTGCAGTTCCGCAAGGCCGCGGCCTCGCTGCGCGCCCTGTGGAGCGCGGGCAACTCCTACCTGGAGGAGAAGGCCCCCTGGCTGGAGATCAAGACCGACAAGGACGCGGCGGCGCTGACGCTGCGTACGGCGATGAACCTCATCCATCTGTACGCGATCGTCTCCGAGCCGTTCATTCCGTCGTCGGCCACGTCGATGCGGGGTGCCTTCGCCCTGGAGAACGACACCGCGGTGTGGGTCTCCCCGGAGGAGGCGAAGGCGCTGGCCTCGGTGCCCGCCGGGACGCCCTTCACCGTGCCGCCGGTGCTCTTCGCGAAGATCACCGAAGACGACCTGGAGTCCTACCGCGAGCGCTTCGGCGGCGCGGAGCAGTAGGACCGGCCCGCCCGGCGGCGTCGCTGCCGGGCGGAGCACCGGAGAACCACCTCGTGCCCGTCCGGCCCTTTCGGCCGGACGGGCACGAGCGCGTTCGGGGCGCGGACGAGCACGTTCGGGGCGCGGGGCGGTCGTCGGCCGGGGACGGGCGGTCTTCCCGGGCGGAGACGATCCGCGGCAGGTGCCGCCGGTTCAGGGGCCGGCGGCCCCGGTCAGGGCCGGGTCCGCGGGGACAGATACGCCTGCAGCCGCCGGAAGTCCGGCACCGGCGGCAGCGCCACCCGCCGCCAGCCACGGGCGTAGGCCGGCGGCCGCTGACCGTTGGCCACGATGACGGCCACCGGGCGGCCCGCGCCCAGCCGGGCCAGGCCGGCGGGGGTGATGCTGGCGTCATGGCCGCGGGGCTGGCGGGACGCACAGCCGGCCCGGTACGCCACCCGTACCGCTTCCTCGCCGCTCACCACACAGGGCGGCCGCACTCCGGCCGCCCGCAGCGACGCGGTGATCCGCTCGATACCGGCCTGGGAGCGCGCGGTGCTGCGCACCATCTTGTGCCAGACCGTCAGCTGGATGACCTCATGGCTCATCAGGACGAGGACGAGGACGGCCAGCGCCCAGGCGTGCCGACGACGCGGCAGGAGGGTCAGCCAGTACAGGAACCAGGCGGCGGGCATCATCAGCAGGGCATAGGCGGGCAGCAGGAAGCGCGGGGCGGCGTAGTCCACCGTCAGGAGGTAGGGGGCGGCGAGGCAGAGGCCGACCAGCGCCGGCAGGACGACGGGGGCCGGCCCGTACCGGTGCAGCGGGCCGCGGGAGTCGCGCAGGCGCACCAGCGGCCAGGCGGGGCCGCGGCCGTACCGTCCGCCGCCGGGCGCGGGGTCGCCCGCCGGGTCGAGTGCGAGGCTGCCGGGCCGGATGGGCGCCAGTCCGAGGGGGTGCCGGGCACCGCTGCGCGCCGCCGGACCGTACCCGTCCAGCTCACCGCGGGGCTCGCGGGCCCGCAGCGCCGCCCACACCGCTCCGGCGACCGCCAGGGGCAGCACCAGCCACCACACCGCGGTCTCCGGGTGATCCCAGGTCAGATGGCAGGGGCGGCACAGCGTCTTGCCCTGGAGCGCCCGTGCGTGGTCGTCGAAGGACAGGTGCCAGCCGAGCCCGCCCTGGATCTGCCCGGCCGTCCGCAGCCGTGCCAGGAGCCCGCCGTAGGACAGATATGCCTCCGCGACCCACTCGGCGGACCCCAGGGCCAGGCCGAGCGGCAGCGCCAGCAGCACGGCGGGGCGCCGCCAGGAGGGGACGCACAGCGCCGCGGCGAAGAGCGGCACGGCGAGCCAGACGGCGTCGGTGGGACGCATCAGCGCGGCCACGGCCACCGCGACGGCGAGTCCGGCCGCGGCACCCCGGTCGCCGCGCGGGGCCAGTTGACGGGACGGCTGCCGTACGGCCCGCAGGAAGCAGCCGGTGGCGGCGAGCACGGCGTAGGCGGCCCAGAGGTTGGGCATCGCCTGCGGACCGTAGAAGAGCGTGATCCACAGCCCGGCGAACAGCGCGCCGCCCAGGGCCGGTACGGGGGCGGGCAGCAGGCGCCGCCAGATGCACAGGGTGAGCAGGAACGCGGCGCCGGAGAGCACCGCCAGGTAGCAGTGCAGCACGGTCGCCGAGGTCGTCAGGGCGGCCATCGGGGCGAGGAGGAAGCTGACGCCGCGGGCGCGCGGGGCGCTGAAGAACGCGGCCGGCGCATGGTGGTCGACCTGGCTGAGGTACACCGTCTCGTCCCACCCCAGGCCGGGGACGGCGACGGCGGAGGCGAGCAGGCAGGCGGTGAAGACGACGGCCACGGCGGTGAGCCACCACAGGTCGCCGCTCGGGACCGGACGCGTCTCACGGGCCTGCGGCCCCAGAGCGGACCTGGCGGAGAGGAGACTGGCTTGCTGCATGGGCACCACAGTGCGTGCCGTGCCGGGACTCGGCCACACGGATGGGGCGGTCGGGGCACTCGGGCCGGACCGGGGTCCCTCATCGGCGGGCATGCCCTCGGCTGCCGGCGCCCGCCCGGCGGGACACGGGCCCGCACACAGAGCAGGGGCGGCGTTTCACGTGAAACGCCGCCCCTCAGCCTGTTCCAGGCCTACCGCCCCTGGGCGATGCCTACTTCACCTGCGGCTTGCGGAGGGAGAGGTGCAGCTCCTTGAGGCGCGACTCGTCGACCTCGCTCGGGGCGCCCATCAGCAGGTCCTGGGCGTTGCCGTTGAGCGGGAAGGCGATGGTCTCGCGGATGTTGGGCTCGTCGGCCAGCAGCATGACGATGCGGTCGACGCCGGGGGCGATGCCGCCGTGCGGCGGGGCGCCGAACTTGAAGGCGCGCAGCATGCCGCCGAACTCCGCCTCGACCGTCTCCTTGTCGTAGCCGGCGATCGCGAAGGCCTTGTACATGACCTCGGGCTCGTGGTTACGGATGGCGCCGGAGGACAGCTCGGTGCCGTTGCAGACGATGTCGTACTGCCAGGCCAGGATGTCCAGCGGGTCCTTGGTCTCCAGCGCCTCCAGGCCGCCCTGCGGCATGGAGAAGGGGTTGTGCGAGAACTCGATCTTGCCGGTGTCCTCGTCCTTCTCGAACATCGGGAAGTCGACGATCCAGCAGAAGCGGAACTCGTCCTCGACGAAGTGGCCGGCGCGCTTCGCGGCCTCGACGCGGACCGCGCCCATGATCTTGGAGACCTCGTCGAACTCGCCGGCGCCGAAGAAGACGGCGTGGCCGGGCTTGAGGTCCAGGGCGGCGACCAGCGCCTTGACGTCGTCCTCGGTGAGGAACTTGGCGATCGGGCCGGTCAGCGCGTTCTCTTCGCCGACCCGGACCCAGGCCAGGCCCTTGGCGCCCTGCTGGACGGCGAAGTCACCCAGCTGGTCGAAGAACTTGCGGGGCTGGTCGGCGGTGTCCGGCACGGCCAGGGCACGGACGTGCTTGTCGGCGAAGGCCTTGAAGCCGGAGCCGGCGAAGACGTCGGAGACATCGACCAGCTCCAGCTCGGCGCGCAGGTCCGGCTTGTCGGAGCCGTACTTGACCATCGCCTCGCGGAACGGGATGTGCGGGAAGGGCGAGGTGACCTTGCGGCCGTTGCCGAACTCGGTGAACAGCTCGGTCATCAGCTTCTCGACGGGCCGGAAGACGTCTTCCTGCTCGACGAAGCTCATCTCGATGTCGAGCTGGTAGAACTCGCCCGGCGAGCGGTCCGCGCGGGCGTCCTCGTCGCGGAAGCAGGGCGCGATCTGGAAGTAGCGGTCGAAGCCGGCGATCATCAGCAGCTGCTTGAACTGCTGTGGGGCCTGCGGCAGCGCGTAGAACTTGCCGGCGTGCAGACGCGAGGGGACCAGGAAGTCGCGGGCGCCCTCGGGGGAGGTCGCGGACAGGATCGGGGTCGCCATCTCGTTGAAGCCGAGGGCCACCATCTTGTGACGGATGGCGGAGATGACGGCGGTGCGCAGCATGATGTTGCGGTGCATCCGCTCGCGGCGCAGGTCGAGGAAGCGGTACTCGAGGCGCTTCTCTTCGTTGACGCCGTCATCCGCGTTGATCGTGAAGGGGATCTGGTCGGCGGCGCCGAGCACCTCGACGTCGGTCACCTCGATCTCGATCTCGCCCGTCGGCAGGTCGGGGTTGACGTTGTCGGCGCCGCGCGCGCTGACCTTGCCGTCGATACGGACGACGGTCTCCTTGGTCAGGGAGCCGAGGGCCGCGTTGGCGGGGGTGCCGGGGCGGGCGACGAGCTGAACGAGACCGTAGTGGTCGCGCAGATCGATGAAGAGGATGCCGCCCAGGTCACGTCGATTGTGCAGCCAGCCGCTGAGGCGGACGTCCGTGTCGACGTCCGCGGCTCGGAGCTCGCCGCAGTTATGGGACCGGTACCGATGCATCGCTCATCCAAGTCGTCGCGAGGTCGAGGTGAAGGAGTTGTCGGGAGAGGGAGAGGAAAAGGAATACGGGCTCGGACGCCCGGTCGCTCTCCCCGTGGATCACCCGAAAGGCCACCCCAGGATTGACATAACCGCTCCAGGTTACCGTCCCGGCCCGCACGTCTTCATTGACATATACGCATCAGCGTCGCGGGGAACGGAGCGCGGCACCCCGACTGGGACGATGGTCACGTCCCGCTCGCTGGTGGGGTCCCGCTAAACACACATAAAGTGAGGCAATGCGCACCGAGGATCTCCTGGCCGCCATCGCGACCGGCCTGTGGCGCTGGGACAACGCATCGGGACGGGTGACCCTCGACGCCGAAGCGGCCCGGCTGCTCGGGCTGCCCGCCGCCCCGGTGGAGCTGACCGAGGCCGCGGTGCGCTCCCGTTTTCATCCCATCGACTTCGCCGAGATCAACGGCGTCGTGCAGCTCGCGCTCGCCGAGAAGACGCTGGCCGAGGCCCGGCTGCGCATCGTGGACGAGCGCGGACGGGTGCAGCGCATCGTCCGCTCCCGTTCCCGTCCCCGGGTCGTCGACGGCGGCTTCGAGCTGGTCGGAACCCTTCAGGAGGTGCCCGAACCACAGCCGGGGACCTCCGCCGCACACACCCCGATAACAGGTGACTGGCGCCGTTCGCGCGAGGCGTTCCTGCTGGACGCGGGCCGCGGGCTGGCCGAGGCGCGGTCCACCGCCGAGGTGCTGCGGGTCGCGGCCGGCCTGTCCATGCCCGGGTTCATGCCGGACGGGCTGGCGGTCTTCGGCATCGAGGGCGACCGGCTGTCGGTCATCGGCCACCACGGTCACCACGGCGACGACGAGCGGCCGTTCGTCGCCATGACGCTGGAGGCCGACTACCCGGCCGCCGAGGTCATCCGTACCGGCCGGGCCATCTACCTGCCCACGCCCGAGGAGTACAGCCGCCGCTACCCCGGCACCTGGCCGCTGGCCGCCCGCTTCGGCCGTACGTCCTGGGCGTTCCTGCCGCTGGTGAACGCGGGCCGGACGATCGGCGCCTGGATGGCGGCGTTCGCCCAGCCGGTGGCCTTCACGCCCGACGAGCGCTCGGTGCTGACCACCGTCGCCCGGATGCTGGCGCAGGCGCTCGCCAGGGCCGGGGTGCAGGAGGAGCAGCAGGAGCTGGCACTGGGGCTGCAGCGCAGCATGATGCCGACGGTCCAGCCGGACATCCCGGGGATGACGGTCGCGGCCCGCTACGTCCCGACCGGCGGCGGCCTGGAGGTCGGCGGCGACTGGTACGACATGATCCCGCTGCCGTCCGGCCGGATCGCGCTGGTCATCGGGGATGTCCAGGGGCACGACGTACGGGCCGCGGGCCTGATGGGACAGCTGCGGATCGCGCTGCGCGCCTACGCCTCCGAGGGCCACCACCCCGATGCGGTGCTCTCCCGTGCCTCCCGGTTCCTGGCCGGGATCAACGAGACCGAGCTCCGCGGCCACGGCGAGGACCAGCGCTTCGCGACCTGCCTCTACATCGAGGTGGATCCGGCGACGGGGCTGCTGGACATCGCACGGGCCGGCCACCCCGACCCGGCGATCCGGATGAGCGACGGCACCCTGCTGGTCCGGCCCACCGCGGGCGGGCTGCCGCTGGGCATCGTCCCGGACACCGACTACCCCACCACCCGGCTCGTCCTGGAGCCCGGCGAGACGATGATGGTGTGCACCGACGGACTCATCGAGACCGGCGGCCACGATCTGGAGACCGGCTGGGCACGGCTGCGCGACATCATCGAGGCGCATGAGACCGGTGAGGACGGCGAGAGCCTGGAGCGGCTCGCCGACGCCCTGGTCCAGGCCGTGCACGGGCCCTCCTCGCACCACACCACCGGACCGCTGGTGGACCGCCGTGAGGACGACATCGCCGTTCTGCTGCTGTGCCGCGAGGCCGCCAGCTGTGGGGTCGGGACCGGCGGCCTGCTGGCGCCGCAGCCCGTGCGGCGCACCGTGCTCTCCGTCGCACAGGCCGAGCCGGAGCGGATAGCCGAGGCGCGCCGGCAGGTCCGTGACGTGCTGCACGACTGGGCCGACCCGGACCAGGTGGACTCGGCGGTGCTGATGGTCTCCGAGATGGTCACCAACGTCCTGCTGCACACCGACGGCGACGCGCTGCTGGTCGCCGAGATCACCGGTGCGCACGGCGCCCGGCGCATCCGCGTCGATGTCGCCGACGGCAGCGATGAGCTGCCGCACCGCCGCTGCCCCGGCGAACTGGCCTCGTCCGGACGCGGCCTGATGCTGCTGGAACTGCTCGCCGGGGCGTGGGGCGTGGACCCGCGCGGGGACGGCAAGTCGACGTGGTTCGAGCTCTACGAGGACGCGGGGGACCCAGTGGGTCCGGTGTCACCGGAGTCCGAGCCCTCGGTGTAGTACACCCGCAGCTCGTGGAGTACGCCGGTGACGGCGGCGGTCAGCGGTACGGACAGCAGCATGCCGAGGATTCCGGCGACGCTGGCGCCCGCGGTGATCGCCAGCAGCACCGTCGCCGGATGCATATGGACCGTACGGCTCTGGATCATCGGCTGCAGCACATGCCCCTCCAGCACCTGCACGGCCAGGACGACGCCGAGCGCCCAGAGCGCGATCACAAAGCCGCGGTCGGCCAGCGCCACCAGGATCGCCACGGCACCGGAGATGAAGGCGCCGAGGTAGGGGATATACGCACCGACGAAGACCAGCGCGCCCAGTCCGACGGCGCCCGGCACTCGGAGGATCAGCAGTCCGATGGTGATGCAGATGGCGTCGATCAGGGCGATGACGGTCGTCCCGCGCATAAAGCCCTCGATGGACTGGAAGCCGCGGCGGGCCATCCGCTCCAGCTGCGGTGCCGAGCTGCCGGGCGCCCAGTGGCTCAACGTGCGGACGGCCTTGTGGGAGTCGCGCAGGAAGAAGAAGGTCAGCAGCAGGGCCAGGACCGAGGCGGCGAGGAACTGGCCGACCGCACTGACACCGGTCAGCAGCCCCGAGGCCGCGGTACCGCCGAACTTGGTGACCAGTCCCTTGGATTTGGAGGCGAGATCGTCGAGCGAGGTACCAGCCGCACCGAAGTGCTGGGAGAGGTCCTTGGCAGCCTGCCGGAGCGAGGAGATGATCTGGTCACCGGTGTCGACCAGCGCGCTGACGACGATGTATCCGGCGCCGCCGACCACCAGCAGGAGGACGGCGCAGGTCAGCCCGGCCGCCAGTGACCGGTTGAGCTTCATCGCCACCAGCCGCCGGTAGAGCGGTCCGAGCAGCCCGCTGCCGAGCAGTGCCAGCAGGACGGGCGTGACCGCCGCGCTCAGTTCGATGCACAGCCACACCCCGACGGCCACCACGGCCGCGACCAGCAGCCCCACCAGACACCAGGCCGCGGCACGGCGGGCCGCGATCGGCAGCAACGGCTGTGGGGGCAGTGGCCGTTCGCCCTCGGCGCCGCGCCCGTTTCCATCCGAGTCGTTTTGCACCCGGACAGTGCACCACGGCAGCAGGGCCCGGGCCCGGACCCCGAAACGGGTCAGGGACGGCGTTTCACGTGAAACGCCGTCCCTGCTGCCGACGCGGCGTCAGCGCGCGTCGGCGGGGATCGTCCCGAGCCGGCCGGCCTGGAAGTCCTCGAAGGCCTGCGCCAGTTCGGCGTGGGTGTTCATCACGAACGGGCCGTAATGCATCATCGGCTCGCGGATGGGCAGCCCGCCGAGCAGCACCACCTCGAAGTTCGGGCTGCGCGACTCCTGGGACTCGTCCGCCCGGATGGTGAGCGAGTCGCCCCCGCTGCCGAACACGACCGCCTGCCCCATACGGAACGGGCGCCCCTCCGCACCGGCCGAGCCGCGTCCGGCCAGGGCGTAGGCGAGGGCGTTGAAGTCCTTGCGCCAGGGGATGGTCAGCTCGGCACCCGGGTTCACCGTCACATGCATCATCGTGATCGGCGTATGCGTGATGCCCGGACCGTTGTGGCCGTCGAGGTCACCGGCGATCAGCCGCAGCAGCGTGCCACCGTCCCCCGAGGTCAGCAGCTTGACCTGACCGCCGCCGATGTCCTGGTAGCGAGGGGCCATCATCTTGTCGCTCTTCGGCAGGTTCACCCACAGCTGGAGACCGTGGAAGAGACCGCCGGACATGACGAGCGACTCCGGCGGCGCCTCGATGTGCAGCAGACCCGAGCCGGCCGTCATCCACTGGGTGTCGCCGTCATTGATGACGCCGCCACCGCCGTGCGAGTCACGGTGCACGAAGGTGCCGTCGATCAGGTAGGTCACCGTCTCGAAGCCACGGTGCGGATGCCAGGGCGTGCCCTTGGGCTCTCCGGGCGCGTACTCCACCTCGCCCATCTGATCCATCATGATGAACGGGTCGAGGTGCTTGTAGTCGATGCCGGCGAACGCCCGGCGCACCGGGAAGCCCTCGCCCTCGAAGCCGCTCGGAGCGGTGGCAACGGCCAGCACGGGACGGGCGTGTGCCGCGACGGGCGCCGCCACACGCGGCAGGGTCAGCGGGTTCTCTACGGTCACAGCGGGCATGACGGCCTCCTCGGTCGTTCCCCCAACTTAGTTGAATGGTGAACAACCCGCAAGGCGTGCGGCATTCCCATGCACATTTCCGCAGGTCGAAGGGGGTGCACCGGGACCGACCCGACCCCCGAACCGAGACATGCATCGGGCCGGCCCCCTCGGGGACCGGCCCTCGACTCAGCCGCAACGGCGGCCCTCAGCCCTCTGTACGGCAGGGGCGGTCAGCCATACATGCGCCGCATCGCGAAGTCGACCATCTGCTCCACGGCCTTCGCGTCGAAGACCATCCGGTGATCACCCTCCATGTCGAGGACGAACCCGTACCCGGTCGGCAGCAGATCGAGCACCTCGGCGCCGGTGATCACGAAGTACTTGGACTCCTTGCCCGCGTACCGCCGCAGCTCCTTGAGGGAGGTGAACATCGGGATCACCGGCTGCTGGGTGTTGTGCAGCGCCAGGAAGCCGGGGTTGTCACCGCGCGGGCAGTAGATCTTGGACGTGGAGAAGATGCCCTGGAAGTCCTCTGCCGACATCGAGCCGGTGGTGAAGGCGCGCACCGCATCGGCGAGGGAGGGCGGGGACGGCTCGGGATACAGCGGCGCTTCGCCGTAGCCCCCGGGGGCCGGTTGCTGCGGCGGGGGCGGCGGCGCTCCGTATTGCTGCTGCCCGGCACCCGCGGTCTGGTCGTAGCCGTACATGCGCCACAGCGTACTGAGTCGGCGATTCGCCGGGGGACGCTCGTCACAGATGGGCGGTAGGGGTTGATTCTTATTACCGGTGGGTAGCATCATCGTAGGCACTTGCTACTTGCTGGTATTTGCGTTTGAGGTCCTCCCTCCCGAACCCTTACGGAGCCGTATCCATGGGGCACTACAAGTCGAATCTCCGCGACATCGAGTTCAACCTCTTCGAGGTGCTCGGCCGTGACAGCGTGTACGGCACCGGACCGTTCGCGGAGATGGATGTCGACACCGCCAAGAGCGTGCTGTCCGAGATCGCCCGGCTGTCCGAGAACGAACTGGCCGAGTCGTTCGCCGACACCGACCGCAACCCGCCGGTCTTCGACCCGGACACCAACACCGCGCCGGTCCCGGACAGCTTCAAGAAGAGCTACCAGGCCTTCATGGACGCCGAGTGGTGGCGGCTGGGCATCCCGGAGGAGCTCGGTGGCACCACCGCGCCGCGCTCCCTCCTGTGGGGCTTCGCCGAGACGATCCTGGGCGCCAACCCGGCCGTGTGGATGTACGCGTCCGGCCCCGCCTTCGCCGGCGTCCTCCACGAGGAGGGCACCGAGGAGCAGCACCGCATAGCCCAGCTGATGGTGGACAAGCAGTGGGGCTCCACCATGGTGCTCACCGAGCCGGACGCCGGTTCGGACGTCGGCGCCGGCCGCACCAAGGCCGTGCAGCAGGCGGACGGCACCTGGCACATCGAGGGCGTCAAGCGCTTCATCACCTCCGGTGAGCACGACATGTCCGAGAACATCGTGCACTTCGTCCTCGCCCGCCCCGAGGGTGCCGGTCCGGGCACCAAGGGCCTGTCGCTCTTCATCGTGCCGAAGTACGACTTCGACTGGGAGACCGGCGAGCTGGGCGAGCGCAACGGCGCCTACGCCACCAACGTCGAGCACAAGATGGGCCTGAAGGCCTCCAACACCTGCGAGATGACCTTCGGCGCCAACCACCCGGCCAAGGGCTGGCTGCTGGGCGAGAAGCACGACGGCATCCGCCAGATGTTCAAGATCATCGAGTTCGCCCGGATGATGGTCGGCACGAAGGCCATCGCCACCCTCTCCACCGGCTACCTCAACGCGCTGGAGTACGCCAAGGAGCGGGTGCAGGGCCCGGACCTCGCGGCCTTCACCGACAAGACCGCCCCGCGCGTCACCATCACCCACCACCCCGACGTGCGCCGCTCGCTGATGACGCAGAAGGCGTACGCCGAGGGCATGCGCGCCCTGGTGCTCTACACCGCCACGGTCCAGGACGAGATCATCGTCAAGGAGACCGCGGGCGAGGACGCGAGCGCCGCGATCCGCCTCAACGACCTGCTGCTGCCGATCGTCAAGGGCTACGGCTCGGAGAAGTCCTACGAGCAGCTGGCGCAGTCGCTGCAGACCTTCGGCGGCTCCGGGTACCTGCAGGAGTACCCGATCGAGCAGTACATCCGGGACGCCAAGATCGACACCCTCTACGAGGGCACCACCGCGATCCAGGGCCAGGACTTCTTCTTCCGGAAGATCGTCCGCGACCAGGGCCAGGCCCTCACCGCCCTCTCCGACGAGATCAAGAAGTTCCTCGCCGACAACATCGGCGGCGAGGAGCTGGAGCAGGCCCGCGGCGAGCTGGCCAAGGCCGCCGCCGACCTGGAGGCGATCGTCGGCGCCATGCTGACCGACCTCGCGGCGACCGAGAAGGACGTCAAGTCCATCTACAAGGTCGGCCTGAACACCACCCGCGTGCTGATGGCCTCCGGCGACGTCGTCATCGGCTACCTCCTGCTCAAGGGTGCGGCCGTGGCCGCGGAGAAGCTGGCCGGCGCCTCGGCGAAGGACAAGCCCTTCTACACCGGCAAGATCGCCGCGGCGAAGTTCTTCGCGCACAACGTCCTGCCGGGCGTCGGCGTCCAGCGCGGTCTGGCCGAGTCCGTCGACCAGTCGCTGATGGAGCTCGACGAGGCCGCGTTCTAGGAGCGGATTCCCGCAGCCTTCCGCGGCGGCGTGTCTCCGGAATCTTCCGGAGAAGCCGTCCAGACTGACGGTGCCCGCCTCTCTTCCCCCGGAGAGGCGGGCACCCTCATGTCCGGCGGGCGGCAGGGCGGGGGACCGCCGTAGTCGCTGGGGGCGGTGCGGACGGTAGGCGGCGTACGCCGGGGCATCGCCCCATAAACCCGGAATGCCCCGCTCCAGAAGGGTTTCGGGTTCCGAATACTGAAATCATGGCCGGAAGGGAGCGGAGTCACCACGCATGCGCACGGGGAATGCGGGGTCCGGCTCCTTATGCTGAATCCATGACCAACTCCGCCCGCTTCGATCGCGGCCACACCGACGACCTGATGTCCTTCCTCGCCGCAAGCCCGTCGCCCTATCACGCAGTGGCGAATGCGGCGGAGCGGCTGGAAAAGGCCGGGTTCCGGCAGGTCGCCGAGGTCGATGAATGGGACGGCGGGACCGGCGGGAAGTACGTGCTGCGCGGCGGCGCGATCATCGCCTGGTACGTGCCGGAGGGCGCCGGCGCCTCGACTCCGTACCGAATTGTCGGAGCTCACACCGACTCTCCCAATTTGCGCGTCAAGCCAATTCCGGACACTGGTTCCCGCGGCTGGCGGCAGATCGCCGTCGAGATCTACGGCGGCACGCTGCTCAACACCTGGCTCGACCGTGACCTGGGGCTGAGCGGGCGGGTGACGCTCGCGGACGGCAGCCACCGGCTCGTCCATGTCGACCGGGCGTTGCTGAGAGTGCCTCAACTGGCCGTGCACCTCGACCGCTCGGTGAACGCCGACGGCCTGAAGCTGGACAAGCAGCGCCATATGACGCCGATCTGGGGCCTGGGCGAGGTGGCCGAGGGCGATCTGATCGACTTCGTCGCCGAGGAGACCGGTGTCCCGGCCGACGACATCAAGGGCTGGGACCTGATGGTGCACAGCATCGAGGCGCCCGCCTATCTGGGCCGCGACCGCGAACTGGTCGCCGGTCCGCGGATGGACAACCTGCTGTCGGTGCACGCCGGTACGGCCGCGCTCACCGCGGCGGCGGCCGCCGGGAGCGAGCTGACCTGCATCCCGGTGCTGGCCGCCTTCGACCACGAGGAGAACGGCAGCCAGTCCGACACCGGCGCGGACGGGCCGCTGCTCGGCACGGTGCTGGAACGCTCGGTCTTCGCCCGCGGCGGCTCGTACGAGGACCGCGCGCGGGCCTTCGCCGGCACCATCTGCCTGTCGTCCGACACCGGGCACGCCGTCCACCCCAACTACAGTGAACGGCACGACCCTGGGCACCACCCGATGCCCAACGGCGGGCCGATCCTCAAGGTCAACGCCAACCAGCGCTATGCGACGGACGGCAGCGGACGGGCAGTCTTCGCGGCGGCCTGCGAGCGGGCCGGGGTGCCGTGGCAGAGCTTCGTGTCCAACAACTCCATGCCGTGCGGAACCACCATCGGGCCGATCACCGCGGCCCGGCACGGCATTGCCACGGTCGACATCGGCGTGGCAATCCTGTCCATGCACTCGGCGCGCGAGCTGTGCGGCACCGAGGACCCGTATCTGCTGGCGAACGCCCTGACGGCCTTCCTGGAGGGCTGAGTTGGAATTCTCACTGCTCGGTCCGATCTCCGTGACGACCGGCTCCGCGGAGCTGTCGCTCGGACCCGCCAAACGGCGCAGTGTACTGGCGCTGCTGCTGTTGCAGCCCAACACCACCGTCCCACTGGAGCAGTTGATCGACTCCCTGTGGGAGGACGAGCCGCCCGAACACGCCCGTACGGTCGTCCAGGGGCATGTCTCGCGGCTGCGCGCCACGCTCGCCGAGGGCGGTGCGGAGGCGTACGGCATCGAACTGACCACCCATGGCTCCGCCTATCTGCTGCGACTGCCGGAGGAGTTGATCGACGCCCACCGCTTCGGTGAGCTGGTGGCGCTGGCGCGCCCCGAGGCGGCGCCGGCCGATGCCGTCCCGCTGCTGCGCGAGGCGCTGGGGCTGTGGCGCGGGCCCGCGCTGACCGGCACGGTCACCAGCCCGCCGTTCGCGGCCGCCGCGCATGCGCTGGAGGAGCGCCGGCTGACGGCCGTGGAGGCGCTGGGACGGGCGCACGGCGCGCTCGGCGAGCATGAACAGGCCGCCGCCGTCCTCTACTCCGCCGCGGTCAACCACCCCTTGCGGGAAGGGCTGATCGCCGGACTGATGCGGGCGCTGTTCCAAACGGGCCGGCAGTCCGATGCGCTGGAGTGGTTCCACCGCACCCGGCGGCTGCTCAACGAGGAGCTGGGCGTCGATCCCGGCGAGCGGCTGCGCAACGCCTACGAGGAGATCCTGCGGGCGGAGGCGGCCGGCGGGGGACAGCCTGCCGCGGCGAAGCCTGCGGGCGGGGCGCGTGGAGCGGGCTCCGCTTCGGGCGGGACGCCGTCCGCGGGGGCCCGCTCCGGTGCGGCTTCCGCAGGCGGTCGCCCCGGTACGTCCGGGGAGGGCCCTTCCGCAACGGGCACGGGAGCAGGGCCCGTTGACGGGGAGAGCCGGGTGCCCGTCCAGGGGATCGCCGGTCGGGACGAGGCGCCCGGAGGCCCTGGTGCGCCGGGTGGCGACCGGACGGGGTCGGGCACGACGGACGGCGCACGTGGCGGGTCCGGCACCGGGCGAGCCGGTGCGGCACCGCGGCTGCTGCCCCGGCCGCCCGCCCGCTTCCTGGGCCGGGAGGACCAACTCTCCTCCCTCACGACGGTGCTGATGGACCGTACGACGGGCGAGAGTCCGCTCGCGGTGGTGGCGGGTCCTGCCGGTGTCGGCAAGACCGCCTGCGCCGTGCAGTGGGCGCATCTGCACGCCGGGGCCTTCCCCGACGGGCAGCTCTTCGCCGATCTGCGCGGCTTCGGCGAGGGCGACGAGGCGCCGCCGGCCGAGATCCTGCGCGACTTCCTGCTGGCGCTCGGCACCCCGCCGGAGCGGGTGCCGGGCTCGGCGCAGGCGGCCTCTGCGCTGTTCAGGTCGCTGGTCGCGGAGCGCCGGCTGCTGGTCGTCCTCGACAATGCGCGCAGCTCGGCGCAGGTCAGGCCACTGCTGCCCGGCGGTCAGCACTGCGCCACGGTCGTCACGAGCCGCAGCCGTCTCGACGGTCTGGTCGCCACCGACTGCGCCCGGCCGGTCGGCATCCAGACGCTCGGCCACGAGGAGGGCGCGGCGCTGCTCGGTGCCATGCTCGGTCCGGACCGGGTCGCCGAGGACCCGGCCGCCGCGCGGGAACTGGTCGACCTGTGCGACGGACTGCCGCTGGCGTTGCGGGCCGCGGCCGCCCAGCTGACCGCCCGGCCGCGCTGGCGGCTGGCCCGGCTGGCGGCGGCGCTGCGCGACGAACGGCGGCGGCTGGCGCTGCTGTCGGCGGAGGACACCGGCATCGCGGCGGCGCTGCGGATGTCCGTCGCGCGGCTTTCGGCGGACGACGCACAGCTGCTCAGCGCGCTGGCGACCAGCGCGGACGGGCACCTCAACGCGTCGTTGGCGGCGGCGCTCGCCGGGTACGACCCGGAGCGCACCCAGGACGGCCTGGACCGGCTCACCGAGATGCATCTGGTGGACGAAGAGGCCACCGACGTCTACACGATCAGCACGCTGACCCAGCTGTTCGCGCGCGATGAGCGCGGTGAGAGCGGCGAGGGGGGCACGAGCGGAACGGACGACGGGAGCAAGGGGGGCGACGGCCGCGGCTGAACCGTGGCCGAGCGCCCCGCCCCGGAGGCGGGAACGTTAGGCGCACGTTAGTGGCACGGCAGCGGCGGGCGGCAATCTGGTGTCAGGCCGCAGGACAGACCGGGCCGGACCGCAGGACGTACCGCAGGGGCGGTACGGACCACCGCACGGGGGAGACCGGATATGCCGCGCAGCCACACGCACTCCGAAGCCGTCATCGAGACCGGCGCCGGCACCGCCGCCGGTGCCCCTCGCGGGTCCCATGGCGTGCGCCGCCGTACGCTGCGGATCGCCGCGGCCGGGCTGACCGCCGTCGCCGCGCTCACCCTCACCGCCTGCGGCGGCCAGGACAACGCGCTGCAGACCAGCGCCGCCAAGCCGTTCAACCCGGCGCCCCAGGGCCCTGAGGCCCCGAACGCGCAGGGTGCGGAGATCGCGCAGGGCGGCACGCACACCGGCAGCGGCCGGGCGGAGCAGGCGTCCGCGGGGCACGGCGGCAACGGCGCCCGAACGGTTGTGGGCACGAAGGCCACCGGTACGGGCCCGCGGGGCAGGTCCGGCGGCGTCCCCGGCGTCCGGCACACCGCCTGCGACGCCGCGAAGATCCGTATCGTCGTCAGGCCGCTGACCCGGCCGGTCAACCACCTGCTGCTGGAGGCCACCAACACCTCCGGCGCCCTCTGCGACCTCTACTCCGTCCCCAACCTGCGGTTCGACGAGACGCAGTCCACGCTCGACGAACTGCCGGACAGCAGGCCGCAGGCCGTGGTCACCCTCGCCCCCGGCGAGTCCGGCTACGCCGGCGTGCAGACCTCGTCCGCCGACGGCTCCGGCCGCAACGGCCGCACCATGCGGTCGCTGTCCATCAGCCTCCCCGGCCGCGACGGCAAGGGCAGCATCGGCGGCTCGGCGTCGGTGGCGCTCCCCGGCGGCTCGGTGTACGTGGACGACAGCGCGTGGGTGACGTACTGGCAGTCCGACGCGAGCGAGGCAGCGGCCTGGTGAGCCGCGTCCGGTGATCCGGGGCGGGCCGAACGGCGGCGGCTGAGCGACTGCGGCTCCCGGCGGGACATCCGTCTCCCGAGACCGGTCCTTGCCGATACCTGACCGCCTCCGGCCACCCCCGGTCGACGCGACCGACACGACCCACGCGAAGAACCCCCTGAACCAGGGCGCCCGCAATCCCCCAGCGGGCGCCCTTTCGCGTGTCCGGCGTCCCGTCATGTCCCGCACCGTGGCTCGTCCTGTCCCGGCCCCCGTGCGTCTCCGCAGGTCACAGCCGTGCGCACGGCCGGGACATCTCATGAGACGAGGAACCTCCGGCCGGTGCCCGAATCCCGCTCGACGATGGATCCCGTCGCCGCGGACAGACCAACCGGCGGCTCACCGATCGGCCAACCGGCCGTCTACGGAGGGGAATCGGCATGTACGAGCACAGCAGCGCGCACCCGGCGGACACCACCACCCCCGCGCCTTCTGAAGCACCGACGAGTCGGCGGCGGTCCGCGAGCGGGAAGCGGTCCCCGTTCCGCAGGGCCGTACTGCGCACGGTCCTGCCCACGATCGCCGCTGTCGGGATCGGCGTCACCGGGTTCACGGGGTTCGCCCACGGCAGTGAGACGGGCACCGCAGCCGCCGGCGGGCCCGCGGCGGCCGCCACCGAGCTCTCCCGCGACACCACCGCCACCGGCTCCGCCCTCACCGCCCTCACCTCTCGCACCGCGAGCACCGGCTCCGTACGGCAGGCCGCGGCGGCGGCCGACTTCCCCACCTGGGGCACCCGTTGGGTGGTGCACGCGACCGCCGACACCAACTCCCCCGCCGTCGGAATGATCAACAAGACGGCGCCGGGGCAGGACCGTGTCACTGCCGACTACCAGGTCGACACCGGCCACAAGGTGTGCGAGGGCAGCTCCTGCTCCACCTTCATGGCCCACCTCACCGGCCCGGTCAGCGGCTTCCTCAGCGTGGTCGCGGTGGACATCCCGCAGGACCGGCTGCCGGGCGTTCCGGTCCAGGGCGGCGGCGGACAGCCGCAGCCCGGCGGCTCCCGCCAGGAAGCGCTGCAGCGCGCCGCCACCTGGCTGACCGCCAACAACGGCTCCCAGGTCCCGTACAGCCAGGCCAAGACCTGGAAGGACGGCTACCGCCAGGACTGCTCGGGCTACGCCTCGATGGCGCTCGGGCTGCCGACGCCCGGCACCAACACCGTGGGCCTGGCCACCAACCGCAACCTCACCCGACCCATCTCGCTGGGCGAGCTCAAGCCCGGTGACCTGCTCATCGACGCGGCGGGCGACAACAACACCCGCCATGTCGTGATCTTCGAGAAGTGGAACAACGACGCGCACTCCTCGTACACCGCCTACGAGCAGCGCGGCGGGCATGGCACCGACCACCGGGCGCTGACCTACGGCTTGCCCGGCGGCGACGCCGAGTTCAAGCCCTACCGCCCCGTGAAGTTCGGCGACTGACCTCGTCACGGGCCACCGGGAACGACGCAGGACCTCACGCTGTTTCACGTGAAACGTCACCATCCGATCCGGGTGCGATCCGGATCGCGTAACGAGGGGCACTTCCGCCACAGGGGAGCGGAAGTGCCCCTCGCGCACGCATGCCCGCTGTGCTGAAATGCGAGACGTGCCTGGCAATCAGAACCACGGCCCTCATGTCCGCCGTAAGCCCTTAGCCCCTCTGCCCGACGAACTCTCCGGCCCGGTGCGCGACTTCGTCGCCGCCCTGCGCCGCATGCACGGCGAACTCGGCTACAGCCTCAAGCAGTTGGAGGGCCGGCTGCCCGCCAGTCGCTCGTCCCTCTCACGCTATCTGCGCGGCCAGAGCCTGCCGGACGAACGACTGCTGGTGCAGTGGTGCAAGCTCTCCTTCACCGGTGAAGACCGGCTGCCCGCCCTTGTCGAACTGCTGCACCGCGCCCTGGAGTCGGCTGACTCCGGCGAGCGGGGAACGGCGGATCCGGACGAGGCGGGAGCAGTGGCGTCGGACGCGCGGGAAGCGCCGACGCAGCGGGACGGGGCGCCCGAGGCGGAGACCATCGGGACCGGTTCCGCAGCCGGCCCCGCAGCCGGAGCCACGCCGACGGCCGGGCGGCACCGGCTGCGGCCGGTGCTCGCCGCGCTCGGGGCCGTCGTGGTGGTCGCCGCGGCGGCGCTGGCCGTACCGGCCCTGACCGGCCCCGACGGCACCTCGGACGGCGACGGCGACGGCCGGTCGCAGGGCTCGCAGGCCGCGGCATCGGCCACCGGGTCCGCCCGGATCACCGTCCACAACATCGAACGGGACTGTCAGCACCGGCGCACCGAGGACTGCTCACTCGGCCTGGCCGGCGACCCGTCCCGGCTCTATCGCCGCTCCAACATCGTGGGTCATGTCTGGCACGGAGACGTCCTGCGCGCCGTCTGCCGGATCGCCAATGGGGTCACGGTCACGGACGAGGTGGGCGGGCACAGCAGCATGTGGTTCCGGGTCGATCACGACGGCAAGCAGGTGTGGGTACCCGGCATCCGTATTCGCCCGGAACAGCTGGAGAACACCGAGCTGCCCACCTGCCCGGAGTGATCTCAGGCGCCGCCCAGGGGGTGATCCCGCCCCGCCCACAAGGTGATCTTCACCCCTGCTCCACAGACCGTCCTTGACTCCGCACAACCCATCTGACCTGCTATGACGCCGTATGGACAGTGGGCTCCGTGAACCCACCCTGGCGCCTCGACCGGCAATGGATATCGTGGCCGTGCCATGACAGACACACCGCGCTGACTGCAGCACTCCACTGGGGGACCCACCCATGACCGCACGCCGCTCCCGCAGCCGTTCCGCCGCGTACGCCGCACTGGCCCTCGGACTGGTCGGCTCGCTCGCGCTGACGGGCTGCAACAGCCACTCCTCGAAGAAGTCGAAGAAGTCCTCCTCCTCGTTCTCGAAGAGCAAGAAGCGCAGGATCACCGGCGGGGGTGCGGCCGCGGCGGGCGCGGGGGCAGCGACGTCCCGGCGGGTGCCCGACTGCTACCCCAGCACGTACAAGGTCACGTTCTCCCAGCAGACCGGCCCGAAGAGCCATGTGGCGGTGAAGTTCAAGAACTCCAGCAGCCGCGACTGCAAGCTCTACAACGCGCCGCTGCTGCGCTTCAACAACGCCAAGGACCCGCTGCCCCTGCTGCAGGGCACGCCCGGCCACCTCGACGGCACCCGCATCACCGTGCCCGCCCACGGCTACGCCTACGCGGTCATCCCGACCACCACCGCAGCCACCAAGGGCACCGGGCAGAAGTCGGTGACCATCGACTTCATGGGCATCTCGGCGAGCTCCGTCACCCACGGTCCGGTCACCGTCAACTTCGCCGAGAAGCGCCTCAACATCTCGGTCGGCAAGAGCAAGGTCACCAACTGGAGCTCGAGCATTCACGGAGCTCAACTGGCCGGCGGCGTCGGGAACTAGCCGGGATCAGCCGGGCGCCAAGGGCTGTCCGACGGGCAGGCGTCGCGAGCGTCCTGATCCATCGGATCGAGCCTTGGCCGCACCCGCGCAGCATCCCGCCGCCGGGCCGGTCGCCCCGGCCCTCCCGGGCCCGGCCGACGGGCCCGGGAGCTCGCTCCTACTCGGCGTCCAGCCCCGCCAGCACGAGCCCCAGCCGGGACACTCCGCCCTCGGCGATCCGGACCGGGACGCCCCAGTCCTGCTGGTGCACATGACAGGCGGGGTATTCGATGTCCGGGGCGTCGTCGCAGGACGCGGCCATCGCCGAGACATGCAGCACCCCCTCGGTCAGCCCGTCCGCGAGCACCAGGTCCCGGGCGAGATCGGTGCCCGCGCCCGCGCCCTCGGCGAGCAGCTCCGGCGGTGTCGCGCTGACCACCAGCCGCGTCGAGGGGCCGTAACGGGTGTCGAGCTTCTGGCCGGCCGGCGCCTGGAAGACCACGTCCAGCCGCAGCGCGCCGGGGGCGACCTCGGTGGCCGCGCGCTGGGTGCGGTGCGCCACCGACTCGACCCGGACCGCCTCCTCGGGCAGCCGCAGCCGGGTCAGCCGGTGCCGCGCCGACTCCACCACCACGATGTCGTCGTCGACGAGCACCGCGGCGGAGGGCTCGCGCAGATCCGTCGCCAGCGTCGTCACCTCGCCCGTCGCGGGGTCGAAACGGCGCAGTGCGTGGTTGTAGGTGTCCGCGATGGCGACCGAGCCGTCGGGCAGGGCGGTCACGCCCAGTGGGTGCTGCAGCAGCGCCTCCTCGGCCGCGCCGTCGCGGTGCCCGAAGTCGAAGAGGCCGGTGCCGACGGCCGTACGGATCACATAGCCGTCGCCCGCCTCGGCGCGCTCCGCCCAGCGGACGGCGCTGGTCTCCGAGTCCGCGATCCACAGCCGGTCGCCGGCCGCCGCGAGGCCGGACGGCTGGGCGAACCATGCCTCGGCCGCCGGCCCGTCCACCAGCCCCTCGTTGGTCGTGCCGGCCGCGACCTCGACCGTGTCTGCGGCCGGGTCGTAGATCCACAGCTGGTGCACCCCGGCCATGGCGATCCACAGCCGGTCCTGCCACCAGGCGAGGTCCCACGGCGAGGAAAGATCCACGTCACGCGCCGGTCCGGACGTCGGCGAGCCCTGCCACCACTGCTTCCCCGTGCCGGCCACCGTCTCCAGCGCACCGGTCTCCGGGTCGAAGACGCGGATGGCGTGGTTGACGGTGTCCGCGACGGCCACCCGTCCGTCGGGCAGCAGCGCCAGGCCCTGCGGTTCGTTGAAGGAGTCCGGAGTCAGACCGCGCTCGCCGGTGCCGATCCGCCGCAGCACCCGCTCGCCGTCCGCGGCCAGCTCCACGAGCTGATGCCGGGTGGTGTCCGAGACGAGGAAACTGCCGGTGGGCAGCCGGACCGCCTTGCCGGGGAAGCGCAGATCGCCGGCCACCGGCTCCGGCGGGACGTAGGGGCCGTCGCCGCGGCGCAGCGTGCCCTTCGCCGCGTGCTCGGCCTCCAGCTCCTCGACGAGCTTCTCGATGGCGTGCGCATGGCCCTCGCCGGCGTGCTGGGCGACGACATAGCCCTCGGGGTCGATCACCACGAGCGTCGGCCAGGCCCGGACCGCGTACTGCTTCCAGGTGGCGAGCTCAGGGTCGTCGAGGACCGGGTGCTCGACTCCGTAGCGCTCCACGGCGTCCACGACCGCCTGGTGCTCGGCCTCGTGCACGAACTTCGGGGAGTGCACACCGATGATCACGACGGTGTCGCGGTGGCGCTCCTCCAGCTCCCGCAGCTCGTCCAGGACGTGCAGACAGTTCACACAGCAGAACGTCCAGAAATCCAGGACGACGATGCGTCCTCGCAGGTCGGAGAGGGTGAGATCCTTGTTACCGGTGTTCAGCCAGCCACCCTTGCCGATCAGCTCGGGGGCTCGGACGCGTGCACGTGAAGCCATGTGCACATTCAACGTCACTCCGGTGCGTGCACATTCCGCAGGTCCCCGCGGGAACACGTCAGCCATGCAGCAATCTCCCGGGGGACCGCCCCCGCACTCGGGCAAGTACGTGGTGCGCGACCGTATCTTCGGCATCGGCGACGACTACTGGATCGACGACGAGCACGGGCGGCACGCCTTCCTCGTGGACGGAAAGGCGCTGCGGCTTCGGGAGACCTTCGAGCTGAAGGACACCGAGCGGCGGGTGCTGATCACCATCCGCAAGAAGATGCTCAGCGTGCGCGACACGATGACCATCGAGCGGGACGACAAGCCGCTGGCCACCATCAAGCGCAAGCGGCTCTCGCTGCTGCGCAACCACTACCGCGTCGCGCTGGTGGACGGCACCGAGCTGGATGTCAGCGGAAAGATCCTGGACCGGGAGTTCGCGGTCGAGTACGACGGCGAACTGCTCGCGGAGATCTCGCGGCGCTGGCTGACCGTAGGTGACACCTATGTGGTCAACGTCGTACGGGACGACGCGGGCCCGGCGCTGCTGATCGCCGTCGCGGTGTGTGTGATCCGGCTGGCGGAACGGGAACGCGGCGACGACTGAGCAGCGAGGGCCGCTGCCGTACGGCGCACCCCTCTGCGGCCCGGAAGCATCGGCCTACGATGGTCACCCGAAAGCACTGCCGGGGTGCCCGTGCGGAGCGTAACTTAACTGCACAGACAGCAGCCCGCGTACGAACCGTCCGAGGGGTCCCGTGACCGTCCATCCCAGCCTTCAGTCCTCCATCGATGCCTGGACTCACTCCATAGAAGCGATAACCGAGCTGGTCACTCCGCTCGTCGAGGGCGAGTGGAACGGGGCGACGGGCCTCCCAGGATGGTCTGTTCGCGATGTGGTCTCCCATGTCATCGGCCTGGAATGCGAAATGCTGGGCGACCCTCGGCCGATCCATACGCTGCCGCGCGACCTCTACCACGTACGCAGCGAATCGGCGCGACGGATGGAGGTGCAGGTCGACGTCCGACGGCACCACACCGCGCCGGAGATGCTCAGCGAGCTCGAATACACCGTCATCCGCCGTTCCCGGCAGCTGCGCAACGAGTCCCGTCAGCCGGACGCCGTGGTGCGCAGCCCGCTCGGTGAGGACCGTTCGCTGGAATTCGTCCTGCAGCAGCGGGCCTTCGACGTCTGGGTCCATGAGCAGGACCTGCGCCGGGTACTCGGCAAGCCCGGCAATCTCGACTCCCCCGGCGCGTATGTGACCCGCGATCTGCTGGTGAAGGCGCTGCCCGGCATCGTGGCCAAGAGGGCCCAGGCACCCGCCGATTCTGCCGTGGTCTTCGATGTCAGCGGGCCGCTGGAATTCCTGCGCACGGTCCGCCTCGACGCCGAGGGCAAGGCCACGATCGACGGCAGCGTCTCGCTCGGCCCGACCGTGACGCTCGCCCTGGACTGGGACACCTTCCACCAGCTGGCCTGCGGCCGGGTCCGCCCGGCAGCCGTCGCCGAACAGATCAAGATCGACGGCGACAATGCGCTGGCCCAGTCGATCCTGGACAATCTCGCCGTCACGCCGTAGCAGGGCGGTTCCGGTGGGGCTGCCCCACCCCGTGCCCTGACCGTCGGCCGACCCACGAGCAGTTGGCCCCGGAGTGAGCCGTTTCACGTGAAACAGGCCTGTCCGTTCCACGTGAAACGGACCCGGCCGCCGACCGTGCGGCCCGCGGTCCTCACACGGGAACGTGGACCGCCTCGACCCGGCTGACGACCAGCCGTTCGCGCTCGCGCCGCGCCGCGCGCCGCCGCAGCCGCAGGATCTGGGAGACCCCGGTCGCTTCCAGCACGAAGATCGAGGCAAAGGCGATCCGGTAGTTGTCGCCGGTCGCGTCCAGGAGGACGCCGATCGCGAACAGGGTCGTCATCGAGGCCGTGAAGCCGCCCATGTTGACGATGCCGGACGCGGTGCCCTGACGCTCCGGCGGGTTGGCGGGCCGCGCGAAGTCGAAGCCGATCATCGAGGCGGGGCCGCAGGCGCCCAGCACCGTGCACAGCGCGATCAGCAGCCCCATCGGCGCATGATCGGCCGGCCAGCACAGAACGACCGCCCACATCAGAGCCGTGGCGCCGACGGTGCCCAGAGCCAGCGGCGTACGGGCCGCGTGGTGGCGGGCGATGACCTGGCCGTAGATCAGGCCCACCGCCATGTTGGAGAGCACCACGAGGGTGAGCAGTTCACCGGCGGTGCCGCGCGACAGGCCCTGCGCCTCGACGAGGAACGGCAGGCCCCAGAGCAGCAGGAACACCATCGCGGGGAACTGAGTGGTGAAGTGCACCCACATGCCCAGCCGGGTCCCGGGCTCCCGCCAGGCGTCCACGATCTGCCGGCGCACGAACCCGGCGCCGGTGTGCTCGGTGGGTGCGGGCGGCGGCTCGAAGCCCTGGGGGTGGTCCTTGAGGAAGAGCAGCAGCACGATCAGCACGACGATGCCGCCGGCGGCGCTGGAGGCGAAGGTCGGCGTCCAGCCGAAGGTGTGCAGGAAGCGGGCGAGGATGAGCGTGGAGATCAGGTTGCCCGCCATGCCCACGAGCGCGGCGATCTGCGCGATCATCGGGCCGCGGCGGGCCGGGAACCACCGGGAGCCCAGCCGCAGCACGCTGATGAAGGTCATCGCATCCCCGCAGCCGAGCAGCGCCCGGGAGCCGAGCGCCATGGCGTAGGACGAGGAGAGCGCAAAGCCGAACTGGCCGACGGTGTAGAGCACGACGCCGAGGGTCAGCACCTTCTTGGGGCCGAGCCGGTCGACCATCAGGCCGACGGGGATCTGCATCCCCGCGTACACCAGCAGCTGAAGGATGGAGAACGTCGAGAGCGCGGAGGCGTTGATGTGGAAGCGCTCGGCGGCGTCCAGGCCTGCCACGCCGAGGCTGGTGCGGTAGGTGATCGCGACGAAGTAGACCGCCACGCCGATGCCCCAGACCGCCATGGCCTTACGGCCGCCGGGCGGGTCGGCGGGCAGCAACCGGGCGGAGCCGCCGCCTATACCGGAGCCGTTGGCACTTCCGGCACCACCGCTCATCGCACGTCTCCCTGCGCGAGGTTACGGACCCAGCTGACGTGCCGCTGCACGGCGTCGGTCGCGGCGTCCGCATCCCCTGCCCGCAGGGCCTCGAGGATCTCCGCGTGTTCGGTGATGTTCTTGGCGATCCGGTCCGGGTGGGCGTGCATCACCGCGACCCCCATCCGCAACTGGCGGTCGCGCAGCTGCTCGTAGAGGCGCTCCAGGATCTGATTGCCGGCGCTGCGCACAATGGCGGCATGGAAGGCGCGGTCGGTGACGGAGACGGCCGTCAGATCACCGGATGCGGCCTGTTCCCGCATCGTCTCCAGCAGCTCGGTCAGCTCGCCGATCAGCGCCTCGCTCACGGGCACCGCCTTGGCCGCGGCATGCTTCTCCACCAGCAGCCGGGTCTCGACGACATCCGCGATCTCCTGCGCGGAGACCGGCAGCACCAGGGCGCCCTTCTTCGGGTAGAGCTTGATCAGCCCCTCGACCTCCAGCCGCAGCAGCGCCTCACGCACCGGCGTCCGCGACACCCCCATCGCGTCGGCCAGCTCACCCTCGGTGAGCAGCATCCCGCCCTCGTAGCGGCGGTCCAGGACGGCGTCCTTGATGTGCGCATAGACCCGTTCGGCGGCGGGCGGCTGCTTGGCGGGCTCTCTGACAGGAGCGGTGGGCGTGGCGGCGGAGGGCATGCACACAGGATAGATACAACAGGTATGCGTCCGACACTTCATTCCGCGATGCGGACAACGCGGCGGACGTATGTCCTGGTAGAGGCGCTGCCGAGGCCCGTGGATGCGGCCGAGCTGCGGCCGGGCCGGCGGGCGGATCCTCGTCCCGACCGGCGGCCCGGCCGCGCTCTCAGCCCGGCATCCGCCCCTGGGCGACCAGACGGTTCACGACCTGCGCATGGGCGGGGGCACAGCGCTCCCGCGCCTCCCGGCGGTCGAACCAGGCATACTCCGCGATCTCCCGTCCGGGGGCCGGTGCGATGTCCTGGGGCCCGCCGGTGAAGCAGGTCATGCGCAGCCGGCGCCCGTTCTTGCCATGGGCGACGGCATGGATGACAAACGCCTCCGACAGCTCCTCGACGGGCACCACCAGGCCGAGCTCCTCACGGAGCTCACGCGACAACGCCTCCCGTGCGGTCTCCCCGGGCTCGTACTTGCCGCCCGGGAGGTAGAACGTGTCGTTCCCCCGTGTCCGTACGCTCAGCAGCCGCCCGTCGCGCACATGCAGCCAGCTCACCGAATGCAGTGGCGCGGACCGCTCCAGGACGACCAGCGGACGGCCGGTCTCCTCGTCCGTCCGCCGCCCGCACTCCATGAAGCCCAGGTGCGTGAAGAAGCCGCGGGCGAGGTCGTTTTCCTCGAAGACCTCCAGGGTCAGCGCACCGTGCACCGCCGCCGCATGCTCCACCAACTCCCGCCCGATCCCGGCCCTTTGGGCTTCCGGTGCCACGAACAACCCACCGACCGCACCTCCGTCCCCGCTCCCGCGGCCGGACCCGTCGCGCAGCACTCCCAGCAGCCCGACGACGGTTCCCTCCCGCTCCGCGACCCAGTTCTCCGCTGCGGCGAGGTCCATCTGAGGGAGGATCCGGGCGCGTTCGCCCCGGCCCTCCCCGTCGGGGAACGGATGTGCCTGCTGTACGGCCCGGGCCCACAGATCGGTGACCACACCCTGGTCGGAGGCCTCGTAGCGTCGAATGATCATTTCGCTGCTCATTTCGCCGACCGTAGGCAGCCCGGCCGGCCGCGGCAAACCCTTTCCCGCAACGGGCCCCGCCTCTGTCGAAAGAGGGACCCCGGGCTGCTGTCGGGTCCGCCTCAAGTCTGACAAGGGTCCATACCTGCCGCGTACGGATCGGCGTGGATCCCATGGGTGAATAGAGGCAGGGAGCCGGGGAGGGCTCCACACCAAAGGGGAGTTGACCATGCAGCCCAGGACGAACGCCGGCCGCCGTACGCGGAACACCGTCGTGCTGGCATTGATCGTTGCCGGCCTGTGGGCGGGCTTCGCACTGACCCGCGGCGCCACCCACCCCGATGAGTCCGGCCCGGTCGGGCCGGTGGCCCACTTCAGCCGCGCGGTGGAGCTCATCCGCGGCTGACGGACGCCGGTGCGCCCGCTAGGCCTTCCGCGGCTCACCGCGATAGGTACCGAACGACCAGCGGTTGCCCTCCGGGTCGCGGGCGCCGAAGCCCCGCGACCCGTACTCGGTGTCGGTCAGCTCATCGGTGATCTCCGCCCCGGCCGCTCGGGCGCGGGCACACAGCTCGTCGGGGTGATCGGTGACCACATAGGCCCCGAACGTCCCCGGCCGCAGCGGCCAGCGGTCCTGGTCCGCGTCCTTGACGGAGCCGAACATGATGCCGCCGCCTTCCGGCCAGGAGAGCTGGGCGTGCTCGACACGTTCCCCCTCGCCGTAGACCACGGTCTCCTCGAAGCCGAACGCCTCGACCAGGAAGCGGATCAGGGCCCGGGCGTCGTGGGCCCGCAGCGTCGGCCATACCTGGGGTACGGGGGTGGGGTCGGACAGGTTGTCGGTCATGATCGCCGAATCTCCTAGGTCGGGTACGCGCCCTTGGTGGGCCGCTGACCTCAGCATTCCTCGATGGCATCCCCGGGGGCTTGGACGTTTCGGAACTCCTCGACGAGCCATTGGCTGGGCGGGCAGCCGGCCAGCGAGCGGAAGTCCCGCGCGAGGTGGGCCTGGTCGAAGTAGCCGCAGCGCACGGCCAGATGGGCCAGCGGCGGCGGAGTGCCCGCGCGGGCCGCCGCACCGAGCAACCGCCGCGCCCGGTCGAAGCGGATGACGCGGGCGGCCGTCTTGGGCGTCAGACCGGTTTCCTGCCGGAAGCGTGCGGTCAGATGGCGCGTGCTCCAGCCGATGTCCTCGGCGAGCGTCGCCACCGTCGCGGTGCCACGCGACTGCGCCAGCAGCCGCCAGGCGCGGACGACCTCGGGCGCGGCACCGGGGCCGTCCGGTCCCAGGGAGAGGCGGCGCAGCAGAAAGTCGTCCAGCAGCGCGAACCGCTCCGTCCAGCTGCGGGCCGTCCGCAACCGTTCGCCCACGTCCGTACCCTGCTGTCCGAGCACCACGTCCGCGGGAAGGTCGAGGCTCGCCAGTTCTCCGGCGGGCAGCCCCAACAAGGCACGGGCGCCCAGCGGGTGCAGACCGACCTGGATACCGGACTGGCGGCCCTGATGAGTGATCAGCGCGGGGCGGGTGTGCAGACCGCCGAGGAGAGCGCCGTAGGTGCCGGGAGCCTGCCCAGGGTCGGGGTGGCCGGCCAGTGTGAGCGGCTCGTCGAGGGTGAAGATCAGGGTCAGCCGCGGCGACGGAAGGCCACGGTGCCGACCCGGTGGGACCCCGGCCTGCCGGTATCCGGCGTACGCGCTGACGTACGGCCGCAGCGCAGGCGCGGGGCGGGCGAGCGGATGCTCGTCCACGGGGCCCGGACGGTCCCGAGGCGGAGTTTCACGTGAAACACCGCTCCGAACCGCCCGGCTCCGCATCCTGGCTCATCCCCAGGTGATCAGTCGCTTGGGCCGTTCCAGCAGGGCCGCGACATCCGCGAGCAGCTTGGAGCCCAGCTCGCCGTCGATAAGCCGGTGGTCGAAGGACAGCGCGAGGGTGGTGACCTGGCGCGCCTTCACCTTGCCCTTGTGGACCCACGGCTGGAGCTTGACCGCACCGAAGGCGAGGATCGCCGACTCCCCCGGATTGAGGATCGGCGTACCGGTGTCGACGCCGAAGACGCCGACATTGGTGATGGTGACCGTGCCACCGGTCATCGCCGCCGGGGACGTCTTGCCGTCGCGGGCGGTGGCGACCAGATCGCCCAGTTCCGCAGCGAGCTGGGGGAGTGTCCTGACCCCGGCGTCCTTGATGTTCGGGACGATCAGCCCGCGCGGAGTGGCCGCCGCGATCCCGAGGTTGACGTAGTCCTTGTAGACGATTTCCTGCCGCGCCTCGTCCCAGGAGGCGTTGACCTCCGGATGACGCTTGATGGCGACCAGGAAGGCCTTGGCGACGAGCAGCAGCGGGTTGACCCGCAGCCCGGCCATCTCGGGGTCCTGCTTGAGCTCCTGGACCAGCTTCATCGTGCGGGTCACGTCGACGGTGATGAACTCCGTGACATGCGGCGCGGTGAAGGCGCTGGCGACCATCGCCTGCGCGGTGGCCTTGCGTACGCCCTTGACCGGCACCCGCCGCTCGCGCGCGGCGGCATCGACGAGACCGGGCTCGGCCGGGACGGCTTCCGGGGCCGCGGAGACCGGAGCAGCGACTCCGCCCGGGGCGACCGGGGACGGCGCGGCGGCCGCATGGACGTCCTCGCGGGTGATGATGCCGTCCGGGCCGGTCGGGGAGATTGCCGCCAGGTCGATACCGAGGTCCTTGGCGAGCTTGCGCACCGGCGGCTTGGCCAGCGGCCGGCCGAGGTGCCCGGCCCCTGTGCCGTTCGCGACCGGAGTCACGGGAGCGGCCGGGGAGGCGGCGGGAGCGATCACGGGGGCGGCGGCCGGTGCGGATGCGCCCCGCCCGTTCAGCTCCGCCTGGACCGCGGTGCGCGCGGGCTCCGGCTGGGCCGGCAACCCCGCCTGGGGCTTGCGCGCCCGGCGCTTGGTCGAGGACGGCCCGGCGCCGTAACCGACCAGCACCGCCTGCCGGCCCTGCGGCTCGGCGTCCTCGTCCTGGGACGCGGCGGCCTCCTGCACCGCCGGCGCCGCGGCGGGCCCGGCTCCGGGGTCGGTGTCCACGGAGATGATGACGGTGCCGACGTCGACGGTGACGCCCTCGCCGAAGTTCAGCTCATGCACCACTCCGTCGTAGGGAATGGGCAGTTCGACGGCGGCCTTGGCGGTCTCGACCTCACAGACGACCTGGCCGTCGGTGACGGTGTCGCCCGGCTGGACGTACCACTTGAGGATCTCGGCCTCGGTCAGCCCCTCGCCCACGTCGGGCATCTTGAACTCGCGGAAGCGCTGAGCGTTGGCGGTACTTGCAGTCATGGTCACGAACTCTCCTCAAACCCTCAGTACGCCAACGCACGGTCGACGGCGTCGAGCACCCGGTCCAGCCCCGGGAGGTACTCGTCCTCCAGACGGGAGGGCGGATACGGGGAATGGAACCCGCCGACCCGCAGGACCGGGGCCTCCAGGTGGTAGAAGCACCGCTCGGTGATCCGGGCGGCGATCTCCGCACCCGCACCGAAGAAGACCGGGGCCTCGTGCACCACGACCAGCCGGCCGGTCTTCTCCACCGACGACTGCACGGTGTCGAAGTCGATCGGGGAGAGCGAGCGCAGGTCGACGACCTCGAGCGACTTGCCCTCCTCGGCCGCGACATTGGCGACGTCCTGGCAGACCTTCACCATCGGGCCGTAGGCGGCCAGGGTGAGGTCGGAGCCGGTCCGGGCGATCCGGGCCTTGTGCAGGGGGTCGGGGATCGACTCGGTGTCCAGCCGCGACTTGTCGTGGTAGCGGCGCTTGGGCTCGAAGTAGATGACCGGGTCGTCGCCCGCGATGGCCTGCTGGAGCATCCAGTAGGCGTCGGAGGAGTTCGACGGAGAGACGATCTTGAGTCCCGCGACATGCGCGAACAGGGCCTCGGGGGACTCGGAGTGGTGCTCGACCGCGCCGATGCCACCCGCGTACGGGATGCGGATGACGACCGGCACCTTGACCTTGCCCAGCGCGCGGGCGTGCATCTTCGCGAGCTGGGTGACGATCTGGTCGTAGGCGGGGAAGACGAAACCATCGAACTGGATCTCGACGACCGGGCGGTAGCCGCGCAGCGCCATGCCGATCGCGGTGCCGACGATGCCGGACTCGGCGAGCGGGGTGTCGATGACCCGCTCCTCGCCGAAGTCCTTCTGCAGCCCGTCGGTGACCCGGAAGACGCCGCCGAGCTTGCCGACGTCCTCGCCCATGACGAGGACCTTGGGGTCGGCCTCCATGGAGGCACGCAGCGATTCGTTGATCGCCTTGGCGATGGTGATCTTCTCGAAGACGGCCATGGTCAGTTCCCCTCCGCGGCGGCATCGGCGTCGGCGAACGACGCCTGGTACGCGGCGAACTGCGCGCGCTCCTCATCGACGAGCGCATGCCCGTCGGCATAGACATTCTCGAAGATCGCCATGTCGTCCGGGTCGGGCATGGCACGCACGGCATCGCGGACCCGCTTGCCCAGGGCCTCGCTCTCCTCGTCGATCGAGGCGAGGTAGGCCTCGTCGACGAGGCCCTCGGCCTCCATGTACGTCCGCAGCCGCAGGATCGGGTCCTTGGCCTCCCAGGCCGCCCGCTCCTCGTCCTCGCGGTACTTCGTCGGGTCGTCCGAGGTGGTGTGCGCGCCCATGCGGTAGGTGAACGCCTCGACGAGCATCGGGCCCTGGCCGGTGCGCGCCCGCTCCAGCGCCGCCTTGGTCACCGCGAGGCAGGCCAGTACGTCATTGCCGTCGACCCGTACACCGGGGAATCCGTAACCGCGGGCGCGCTGGTAGAGCGGCACCCGGGTCTGCTTCTCGGTGGGTTCGGAAATCGCCCATTGGTTGTTCTGGCAGAAGAACACGACCGGGGCGTTGTAGACCGCGGAGAAGGTGAAGGATTCCGCGACATCTCCCTGGCTGGAGGCGCCGTCACCGAAATAGGCGATGACCGCGGAATCCGCGCCGTCCTTCTGCACACCCATCGCATAGCCGGTCGCATGCAGCGTCTGCGAACCGATCACGATGGTGTAGAGGTGGAAGTTGTTGCTGTTGGGGTCCCAGCCACCGTGGTTGACACCGCGGAACATGCCCAGCAGGTTCGTCGGGTCGACGCCACGGCACCACGCCACACCGTGCTCGCGGTAGGTCGGGAAGACGTAGTCGTCGTCGCGCAGCGCGCGGCCGGAACCGATCTGGGCGGCCTCCTGGCCCAGCAGCGAGGCCCACAGACCCAGTTCGCCCTGGCGCTGGAGGGTGGTCGCCTCGGCGTCGAACTTCCGCGTCAGCACCATGTCGCGGTAGAGCCCGCGCAGCTCGTCGGCGGAAAGATCGATCGAGTAATCCGGGTGCTCGACCCGCTTCCCTTCGGGGGTCAGCAGTTGTACGAGCTGGTCCTGCTCCGCCTGCTCGGGCCGACCGGAGTTCCGGGCCTTGGCCGGGGACGCCTTCTTGGCCGACGTCGCCTTTTTGGCGGTGGTGCGCTTGCTGCTGCCGCGGGCGTTTTTCCGCTGCGCAGTGCCTTCCACGGTCACGTGCTGCTCCTCCGTCTGTCCGACCCCCGGGGTCCGCCGGTGGCCGTATTGCGGCTCACCCGGTATCCGATACGGCGCACGGGGTGTGTGCGAACGCGGCCGGATCCGGGTGGAACAAAGCTCCCGGAGGTGGCCTGCTCATTGCACGTTACCCATTGTCAAAGCCGAAGTGGAAACGGCGCTGACCTGCGATTTTGCTTGGATTTCCAAGTAAATCGCTAAGGCTTGGAACAACTCCTGGTCACAGCGTTGCAGGCCGCCGGGACAACGGCACGTTATATCGCTGACCTGGAGCACGGGAAGGGTTGATGTGTGAGACTGGTGTGGTGCGCGAAGACGGAAAAATCACGGTATTCCTGCTCGACGACCACGAAGTTGTCCGGCGCGGCGTTCACGAAATGCTGTCCGTCGAGGACGACATCGAGGTGGTCGGCGAAGCGGGTACCGCCGCAGATGCCCTGGTCAGGATCCCAGCGACCCGCCCGGACGTCGCGGTGCTCGATGTCCGGCTGCCGGACGGGAGCGGCGTCGAGGTCTGCCGCGAGATCCGTTCGCAGGACGAGGACATCAAATGCCTGATGCTCACCTCGTTCGCGGACGACGAGGCCCTTTTCGATGCGATCATGGCCGGTGCGGCCGGATATGTCCTCAAGGCCATCCGGGGCAATGAGCTGCTCTCCGCGGTACGCGAGGTGGCGGCCGGGAAATCTCTGCTCGACCCCGTGGCGACCGCCCGGGTGCTGGAGCGGCTGCGCGACGGCAACGCCACGAAGAGCGACGACCGGCTGGCGAGCCTCACCGACCAGGAACGCAGAATTCTCGATCTGATCGGCGAGGGGCTGACCAATCGCGTCATCGGCGAACGGCTCCACCTCGCCGAGAAAACGATCAAGAACTACGTCTCCAGCCTGCTGTCCAAGCTCGGCATGGAGCGCCGCTCGCAGGCCGCCGCGTACGTCGCGCGGCTGCAGGCGGAGCGGCACTGAAGAAGAGCCGGCCGCGGCGCCCGGTTCGTGGCGATTCAGGACCATCGCCCCGGTTCCCCGGGGCTGCTGGCCCCTACTTGCCGACCTGACCCTCCCGGCAAGGTGGTTCCCATGTCCACCGACAACTACCGTGCCATCGAGCTGCTGAGCCGCACGCCCTACGGGCGCGTCTCGGCCAGTCGGCGGGCACTGCCCTTCACCACCGTCACCCGCCACCTCGTCCTGGACGGGTGCCTGGTCCTGCGGCTGCACCGCGGCTACGGCTACCACCAGGCCCTGGACGGCAGCGTGGTCGCCTACGAGGCAGACAACGTCAACAGCGGCGAGTGCGACACATGGTCGGTGCAGTTCACCGGCACGGCCCGGGTCATCGAGCCCACCCCCGCCGAGCGCGAGCTCTTCGGCCGCACCCCCCTGCTGGCCGACGGCGCCCCCTTCGACCCGGTCTTCCTGCGCATCGAGCCGGAGTTCGTGGCCCTGCACTGCCTCACCGATGTGCCCGTCTTCCGCTATGCGCACTCTGCGTAAGGCTTTCCGATACACCCACTCCGACGGGCGCAGTTGATCTAACATCTGGCGCGTGCTGCGCTCATCTGTAGTCCGGACGGCGGCAACGCCCGACAAAGACACCCTCGGATCTCTGCTCCGCCACTACACCGGCGCCGGCGCGCCGCTGTCCTGCGAGCCCGTCGCCGAGGGCCTGCTCAACCACGGCTACTTCCTCGCCACCACCCGCGGCCGCTACTTCCTCAAACACCATCTCGACGGCGACCGCGCGGCCCTCACCCGCCAGCACCGCGCCACCGACCGGCTCGCCGCGCTCGGCCTGCCGGTCGCCCCGCCCGTCACCGACGCGGACGGGCGGACCGTCACCGTCCTCGACGGCCGCTGTTACGCCCTGCACCCCTGGGTCGAAGGCCGGCACCTGGGCGGCGCGGCGCTGACCCGTGGCCAGTCCTGGCAGCTCGGCGCCCTGCTCGGGCTCGTCCATACCACGCTGGAGCAGGTCATGGCCGACGAGCCGCATCCGCCCCGGCCGCCCTGCGCGGATGCCGGGGCCGATCCCGAGCGGACCTTCGAGATGATCGAGGAGCTGCTGGCCCTGGCCCGCGGCGCCCGGCCCCGCACCAGCTTCGACGAACTCGCCGAGCACCGTCTGCTGGAGCGCCGGACCCTGCTGGCGCAGTTGGCGCACCACCGTCCGGCCCCCGGCGCGGAGCCCCCGGCGGGCTGGGTGCACGGTGATTTCCATCCGCTGAATGTGATCTACCGCGACGCGGAACCGACCGCGATCGTCGACTGGGACCGGCTGGGCGTCCAGCCCCGCGCCGAGGAGGCGGTGCGCGCCGCCGCGATCTTCTTCGTCCGCCCCTGCGGCACGCTGGACCTGGCGAAGGTGGCGGCGTACGCGGCCGCCTACCGCAGGACCTGCGGCGCCGGCCCCGAGGAGCTCGCGGCGGCCGTCCACCGGGTGTGGTGGGAGCGGCTGAACGACTTCTGGATGCTCACCTGGCGCTACCAGCTGGGCGACCGCCGCACCGATCCACAGTTCCCGGCGGCGGCCGCCCTGGCCGTGTGGTGGACCCGCGAGTACCGGGCCGTACGGAACGCCTTCACCCGCTGAAGCGGGGCGGCGCTCCGGTCAGCCGTTCGAGCCGAGCGTGGTGGTGCCGGCGTCCGTGCCGCCTGCGGCGGGCCCGCCGTCCGCACCGGCGGTCGCCCCGCCGTTGTCGGTGCCGCCGTTGTCGGTGCCCCCGTTGTCGGTGCCCCCGTCCGTGGGACCCCCGTCGGACGTCCCGCCGGTGTCCGTGGGCGGCGCGGACGTCGGCGGCTGCGACGTCGACGGCTGCGAGGTGGGCGGCGCCGAGGTCTCCGGCGTACTGGGCTGCGCGGTGGGCGGCGTGCTGTACGTGTTGTCGTCGCTGCCGGTGTCGTCGGGCTCGGTCTCCGGAGTGGTCGGCTCCTCCGACGGCTCCTCGCTCGCCTTGTCGTCCTTCGTCGGCGTCGGCGACTGGGTGGTGGGAGTGTCGTGCTTCTTGCCCTGACCACTGGTGTTCTGCAGCGCGAAGGCCACACCCACGGCGATGGCGATCACCGCGAGCGCCGCGATCAGCCAGATCTTGCCGCGTCCGCCCTTGCCGGGCCGGGTACCGCCCTCGAAGCCGCCGTCGTCGGGCCGCATCCCGGGCGTCAGAATCGGCTGCGCCGTGGTGTGCCCGGCGTCGGGGTGCGGCAGCGCGGTGGTGGCCGCGGTCCCCAGGGGCGAGGCGTGACCGCCCTCGTGCAGCGCGACCGGGCCGGTGCTCCAGGTGCCGGTGTGACCGCCCTGCTCGTGCAGCATCTGCAGCGAGTACTGGACCAGGCCGCGCATCTCCTCGGCGGACTGGAACCGGTCGTCGGGGTCCTTGGCCAGCGACCGCATGACCAGGCCGTCCAGCTCCGGCGGCACCGCGTCGGCGACCTCGGACGGCGCCACCGGCATGTCCTGGACGTGCTGGTAGACGACCGACAGCGGGGTCTCACCGGTGAACGGCGGCCGCAGCGTGAGCAGTTCGTAGAGCAGACAGCCGGTGGCGTAGAGGTCGGAGCGGGTGTCGACGGTCTTGCCGAGCGCCTGCTCCGGAGAGAGGTACTGGGGGGTGCCCATGACCATGCCGGTCTGGGTCATGGTGGACTGCGCGCCGTGCAGCGCACGGGCGATACCGAAGTCCATGACCTTGACGGCCCCGCTGTTCGTGATGATCACGTTCGCGGGCTTGATGTCACGGTGCACGATGCCGTGCTGGTGGCTGTAGGCCAGCGCCTCCAGCACACCGGAGACGATGATCAGTGCCTGGTCCGCCGGCGGGGCGTCGGCGTTGAGCAGCAGATCGCGGATGGTGTGGCCCTCGACCAGCTCCATCACGATGTACGGCACGGTGTTGCCGCCGACCAGGTCCTCGCCCGAGTCGTACACGGCCACCACCGCGTGGTGGTTCAGCCCGGCCACGGACTGCGCCTCACGCGTGAAGCGGGCCTTGGAGACCGGGTCCTCGGCGAGGTCGGAGCGCAGCAGCTTCACGGCGACGGTCCGGCCGAGACGTACGTCCTCGGCCGCGAACACCTCCGCCATTCCGCCGCGGCCGAGCCGTCGCGTGAGCCGGTAGCGGCCATCGCCGACCAGCCCGCCGTTGCCCCACATCTCCGGTGCGTCGGGGATATTGGAGCCGGTGGCGTCAGGATCGGACGGGCCCTGGGGGCTCTGCGTCGGTGCCATCGGTCCTCGCCGTCGAATCGATCCGCATGAGAGCGGTAAGGTCATCGGTCTTCGCTAGAGCACGCTACAGGCTCCGCGGCACTCGCCGGTCCGTCGTGGACCGGCCATCAAACCTGGCGGAAGCGAAAGCCTGCAAGTTCACCTGGGGTAATCGGGCACGCAAAAGCCTCAAGGCCGTGACGGGATCTTGCACATCTGGTCACGGAACGGGCACACAGCTTGACGTGTCCGAGGCCTGGGGCAGACTTGGCTGCAGAATTCCAGATTTTGATCGCTATACGTACGGGTATTGCGCTAGGGGGAAGCGGAACGATGAGCCAGGACGGCGCTCAGGGCCAATTCGAGGGCCGTTCGGTCGGCGGAGGACGTTACCAGCTTCGTGATCTTCTGGGCGCCGGCGGCATGGCCTCCGTGCACCTCGCCTACGACAGCGTGCTGGACCGCGAAGTCGCGATCAAGACCCTCCACACCGAGCTCGGCCGCGAGCAGGCCTTCCGTGAGCGCTTCCGGCGTGAGGCCCAGTCCGTGGCGAAACTCACGCACACCAATATCGTCTCGGTCTACGACTCCGGCGAGGACGAGCTCGACGGCGGCATGGTGCCGTACATCGTCATGGAGTACGTCGCGGGCCAGCCGCTGCGCTCCGATCTGGACACCGACATTGCCCAGCATGGCGCAATGCCGACGGAAAAGGCCTTGAAGATCACGGCCGATGTGCTGGCCGCGCTCGAGGTCAGCCACGAAATGGGCCTGGTCCACCGGGACATCAAGCCCGGAAACGTCATGCTGAACAAGCGTGGCGTCGTCAAGGTCATGGACTTCGGCATCGCCCGCGCCATGCAGTCCGGCGTCACGTCCATGACGCAGACCGGCATGGTCGTCGGCACGCCGCAGTACCTGTCGCCCGAGCAGGCCCTCGGCCGCGGTGTGGACGCCCGCTCAGACCTCTACTCCGTCGGCATCATGCTCTTCGAGCTGCTGACCGGCCAGCTGCCGTTCGACGCGGACTCCCCGCTCGCGATCGCCTACGCCCACGTGCAGGAAGAGCCCCCGGCCCCGTCGAGCATCAACAGCTCGCTGCCGCCGGCCGTGGACGCGCTGGTGGCCCGCGCGCTGAAGAAGAATCCGAACGAGCGGTTCCCCACCTCCGAGGCGATGCGGGACGAGTGCCTGCGGATCGTCGGGTCCGGGCAGTCCGGTGCCACGCCACTGATCATCGGCGAGGGCCCGCGGGCGCGCACCAGCGGCTCGTCGGTCTCCTCCGCGGTGTTCCCCACCGCCTCCGGCAACCCGCAGACCCCGGTTCCGCCGAGCATCCAGCAGCCGTACCAGCCGACGCAGGCGGCCGGGTTTGGGCCCTCGACGCCCCCGCCGCCGCCGAACAACGCCTATCCGACGCCCCTGCCGGGTCCCATTCCGGGCCCGGGTCCCGTTCCGGGGCCCGCCCCCTACAACTCGGGTGGCTTCCAGCCCCAGCCGGCGTACACCCCGCCCCCGCCCGTGACGGCCTCGATGCCGTCGGCCGGTGGCCCCGGCCGACGGAAGAGCAACACCGCGGTGATCGTCGTCTCGGCGATAGTCGGCGTGATCGTGGTGACCGCGATCGCCATCGGTATCGGTCTGAGCGCGGGCTCCAGCGATGCCGAGGGCGGCGACCTCACGCCGACCTCGGCGTACTCCGACTCCACGTCGGCGTCGCCCACCGAGAGCGTCCGGCCCGAGGACAAGACGGCGACGATCCTGACGTCCGAGTGCACCAACCCGACCAAGAGCTACAGCGACAAGGGCAAGATCCTCGTGCCCTCGTTCCGCTTCAAGAACCTGGACTCGGTGAAGAAGTGCATCGAGGCCGCCGGCTGGAAGTACAAGATCGTCGGGCAGGAGGACAGCTCGATCTGGGGCAAGAACACCGTCACGGATCAGACTCCGGCCGCCATCAGCTGGTGGTACCCGAGCAAGGGCGCGACCATCGAGCTGACCGTCTCGACCGGCCGTAGCGGCTGACGGCAGAGGCCCTGGGCCTCCCGGATACGGCGAAGGGGCCGGCACGCGGAATGCGTGCCGGCCCCTTTCTTTTTCTGCTTGTTCCTCGGTGATGCGCCGGCTCGACCGCGACGTTCCTGGAAGTGAGAAATGCGGACCTGAATTATCGAACCTGAAATCAGAGGTACGGGCCCGAACGGGCACCGCCCTGGCCGAGGTTGCCCTCCTCGGCGTCCATCGGAACGGCGCCGGGCGGCAGCGCACGGCGCATCGACTCCAACTGGGCGCGAGCGGCCATCTGCTGGGCGAACAGTGCGGTCTGGATGCCGTGGAAAAGGCCCTCCAGCCAGCCCACCAGCTGAGCCTGAGCGATCCGCAGCTCCGCATCCGTCGGCACCGATTCCTCGGTGAACGGCAGCGAAAGGCGCTCCAGCTCCTCGACCAGCTCGGGCGCCAGCCCGTCCTCCAGCTCCTTGACCGAGCTGGCGTGGATCTCCTTGAGCCGGACCCGGCTCGCCTCGTCCAGAGGCGCGGACTTCACCTCTTCCAGCAACTGCTTGATCATGCTGCCGATGCGCATGACCTTCGCAGGCTGTTCGACCATGTCCGTCACGGGGGTCTCACGGTTCTCGCCGTCTTCGCCCCCGCCACCGGAGCCGGTGCTGCCGAGCGCCATGCCGTCCGGGCCGACCACCAGGACGTGCGGATTCTCCTGCGACCGTTCATTCATCGGCATATCCATGCCGCCATTCTCTCGTACGAAAGGTCATGAAAGGTGGTGCCCCTGAGAGAAGGTGATCCACCCTTCTGGGCCGTCTCGGCTGCCGCGGTTTCACGTGAAACGACGCATTCCCACCGTTTCACGTGAAACCAGCGCCATCAGCTCCGTCGCATGCGAAGGGCGAAGAAGGCCAGCCCCAGGCCGGTGAGAGCGAGGCCGGCGCCCATCGGAAGGACCCGCTCGACCGGCTCGCCCGGGGATTCCATGGCGTAAGGACTCGTCGTGGCGGCCTCATCACCATCCGTGCTGTCCGGCGCGGAGCGCGTCTCCTTCTTCGGGGCGGCAGGGGTCGGGAGCGGCGGCAGCGCCTCGTAGGGGCGCTCATTGAGCCGGTCCGCGACATTGAGGCGACGCGAGGACGACGACCGTGCCGGGCTCCCCTCTGTCGCAGGGGATGCGGACGCCGAGGGCTTGGGGTGCTTCGGCGCGGGGGCGTGCCGACCGGGCAGCGGGTACGCGCGGTCGGCGTCGGTTGAGCCCGCCCCTCCGGGCGGCCCGTGGTGACCGCGCTGCGGGAAGTCCGCGCCGCCGTAGTCGGGCCCCGGGAGGGGGTACGACGGGCCGTCCGGCCCGACGAAGGCAGGGCTGAACGGGTGATGCGGACGGTGGTGCCACCGTCCGCTCCCACGAGGCCCGGCGAAGTGGTGGTGCGGAGACCTGTGCGGGAAGCCCGAGAAGGCATCCGACATGCCGGGGAAGCGCGGCGGCAGCTCCGGGAAGCGCGCCGGGGCACCCGGATGGCCGTGGCCATGGCGCCTCCGGCCCGCTTCGCCACCCCGGCCGTCGACCGGGCGACGGTCGGCCGCGAAGTCGTCGTCGCTGTAACCATCGAGCCCGTAGTCCTCGGCCCCTGCTACCTCCTGCACAAAGTCGTCCTCCGGCTGATCGCCCGGGTGGACGAAGTGCGGGGGACGGTCGACCGGCGTGACCCGCCGGTCCGCAGCCGCCGCCGAGGTCGCCCCTATCGGCACGGGCAGGACGACGGCGGCCACCAACAGACCGGTGGCAATGCGCGAACGGAAACCTGGAGCGACCACAGTGCCCCTCCCGTGCCGAGCCGTCGAGTGACCTCCTCAGCGTCACATGTGATGAGATTCACGGCATCTCGGACATATCAGGCGGGTTACCTGACGGAACGCGGGAGGGGCGGACCCAGGCGGCGGCCACGGGAGCAGCGTGGCGGTCGGCTCAGACCGTCAGGACGACCTTGCCGACATGCGCACTCTCGTCCACGACGCGGTGCGCCTCGGCGGCCTCGGACATCGGGAGCGTACGGTCCACGATCGGCCGCACCTGTCCGTTGCTGATCAACGGCCAGACGTGCTCCCGTACGGCGGCGACGATGGCTGCCTTCTCGTTCAGCGGGCGGGCACGCAGCCCGGCACCGGTGATCGCGGCGCGCTTCGCCATCAGGGCGGCGAGATTCAGCTCCGCCTTCACCCCACCCTGCAGCCCGATGATGGCCAGCCGTCCGCTGACCGCCAGCGCCTTGATGTTCCGCTGCAGGTACTTCGCTCCGATGATGTCGAGGATGACGTCCGCGCCCTTGCCGTCGGTGGCCTTGCGGATCTCCTGGACGAAGTCCTGCTCGCGGTAGTCGATGAGGATGTCCGCGCCCAGCTCGGCACAGCGGGCCAGCTTCTCGGGACCGCCCGCGGTGACCGCGACCCGCGCACCGACCGCCTTGGCGAGCTGGATCGCCATGGTGCCGATGCCGCTGGCACCGCCGTGGACGAGCAGCGTCTCGCCGGGCCGCAGGTGCGCGATCATGAAGACGTTCGACCAGACCGTGCAGGTCACCTCGGGCAGCGCGGCGGCCGAGATCAGGTCCAGGCCGCTCGGCACCGGCAGGAGCTGCCCGGCCGGGACGGCGACCTTCTCCGCATAGCCACCGCCCGCCAGCAGCGCGCACACCTCGTCACCGACGGCCCAGCCGTGCACGCCGGGGCCGATATCGACGATCCGCCCCGAGCACTCCAGCCCCGGATACAGGGAGGACCCGGGCGGCGGGTCGTAGAAGCCCTGACGCTGGAGCAGGTCGGCGCGGTTCACGGCGCTCGCCGCGACCTCGACCAGGACCTCGCCCTCGGCGGGCTGCGGATCGGGCACGTCCGCCCAGACAAGTGCTTCGGGGCCACCGGGCTCCGGGATAGTGATCGCTCGCATGGGCGCGAGGCTACTCGTCGTCCGCGCGCAGAGCGACGGTGCGGGGTCCCACGGCCACCTCCGGGTCGGCCACCGGCCCCCGGTTGAAGTGCGGATATGCATGGGGGACGCGCACCGGGACACCTCGGTGCGCGGCAAGCGGCACGCCGACGGCGGAGTCCCCGGCGGATCACGTTGCGGCGGTTCCGGGTCACGGAGCGGCGCTCCGGGCGGGGTTTCGTTCCCCCGGTACGACTTGCCACTCCACCGGGTGAGCGACCCGGCACGGGCCCATGCCCGCCCCTCCGCCGGGATATCAACGCCCCATGCTCAAGACGACGGCTCGCTCTCCGGCCGGTGCAGCGGCGTCCTGCCACCGGCCGCCGACTCCCGCCGCGGCCCCGCACCCACGGGTGCCGGAATCGCGGAGCATGGGAGGCATGACACCTTCACAGACCGCCGCCGCTCAAGCCGTTCGGGGAGCGCCGACCGGATGAGTGACGAGCAGCAACCGCGCCGCGGCACCGGCAGATTCTCCATCCTCCGCTCGCTCTGGTCCCGTACCCGGACCGAGGCCAAGGACGACACCGAGGCCGGCCGGTCCATCGTCATGCCCGCCCAGGGCATGGCGCCGCCGCTCCAACAGGTCCTGCGACGGCTGGTGATGGCGCTCGGCGTACTGGCCCTCACGACGCTGCTCGTCTGGTTCGACCGTGACGGATACCGCGACAACGCCCACGGCGAGGTCGATTTCCTCGCTGCGGCCTACTACGCGACGGTCACCCTCTCGACCACCGGCTACGGCGACATCACCCCGGTCAGCGACGGCGCACGACTGATCAACATCCTGGTCATCACGCCGCTCCGCGTACTGTTCCTGATCATCCTGGTCGGCACCACGCTCGAAGTCCTCACCGCACGCACCCGGCACCAGGTACGCATTCATCGTTGGAGGTCCCGCATGCGAGATCACGTCGTCGTCATCGGGTACGGGACGAAGGGCCGCCACACCATCGAGACCCTGATCGGCCAGGGCGTCCCGAAAGAGAAGATCGTCGTCGTCGACCCGCAGAAGTCCGTCGTGGATGCCGCGAGCATCGACGGCTTCGTGGGCGTGCACGGAGACGCGACCCGCTCCGACACCCTGACCAGGGCCGAGCTGCAGCGTGCCGCGCGCGTGGTCGTGGCCACCCAGCGCGATGACACCGCGGCCCTGGTCACGCTGACGGCACGGCAGCTCAACAAGCACGCCTCCATCGTGGTGGCGGTACGGGAGGACGAGAACGTGCCGCTGTTGAAGCAGAGCGGCGCCGACATGGTCATCACGAGTTCCAGCGCGGCGGGCCGGCTGCTGGGGATGTCCATGTCCAGCCCGTACGTCGGCACGGTCCTGGAGGATCTGCTGACCTACGGGAGCGGGCTGGACCTCGACGAACGGCCGGTTACGAAGAGCGAAGCGGGCCGCTCCCCGCGCGAGCTCGACGACCTGGTGGTGGCCGTCGTACGGGGGCACCGGGTGCTGAACTACGGGGATCCGCAGGCCGCGACCCTCGAACTCACCGACCGCGTGATCACCATCCGGCAGGCGGTGCCGAGCAGTTGACGTAGCCGCGGCCGAGGATGCGAAGGGACGCGGACCCGGCGGACGGCGAGAGCGACATGACGGCGGGTGCGATGGCGGCCGGTGCCCCCTCTTCTACGCGCTCCCGGGGGCGGTCCAGCCCGTCGACGGGCCCGGGGACCAGCCTACCGACAAGCCCGCCGACCAGGGAAGTTCCAGGAGTTCGAGCTCGGTGCCGCGCTCCGCGCCGCCGGGCGGGACGACGGCCAGCGCATCCGCGGCGGCGATACCGCGCAGCATGGCCGGTCCATGGAAGCGCAGCGGCATCGCCATCAGACCGTGCCGGTCGTCCTCGCGGTAGGTCACCGGGACGATCCGGGTGTCCTGCGGATGCCCGTGGACGGGGGCGGCCAGCGGCGCACGGAACGGCGCGCCGGGAGGGCGGGCGGCGAGCGTACGGAGCAGTGGTTCGGCGAGCGTGACCAGGCCGGAGACGGCGGCGAGCGGGTTGCCGGGCAGGCCGACGAGATGCCGGTGCGGGGCCAGGCGGGCCAGCAGCATGGGGTGGCCGGGGCGTACCGCGACGCCGTCGACCAGCACCTCGGCCCCCAGCCGGCGCAGGGTGGGGTGCACATGGTCGACGGGGCCCGAGGCGGTACCGCCGGTGGTGATCACCACGTCGGCGGTGGATTGGGCAATGGCGGCGTACAGGGTGTCGGCGTCGTCGGCGAGACGGCGCGGCGCGGCCGCTTCGACGCCCAGCGCATGCAGCCACGGCGCGAGCAGCGGGCCGAGCGCATCCCGGATCCGGCCCTCCTGGGGCAGACCGTGGTCCAGCAGTTCATCGCCCAGGACAAGGACTTCGGCGCGGGGCCGGGGGTACGCAGTCAGCTCGTCGTAGCCGGCGGCGGCGGCCAGGCCGAGGACGGCGGGGGTCACCAGGGCACCGGCGGGCAGCAACTGGTCGCCGCGCCGGCACTCCTGGCCCCGCGGGCGGATGTCCTGACCGGGCGGCGCGGGCCGCGGGGCGTACAGCCGTCGTCCGCCGTCACTCAGCTCACGGACCTCGCCGTGCTCGCTGCGCAGCACGGCGGTGGCACCGGACGGCACCCGCGCACCGGTGGCGATCGGGATCGCATGGCCGTCGCGGAGAACCTCGGCAGGGCTGTGACCGGCGAGGATGCCGGGAGGGGCGCCGTCCTCGGCCGTACCGGAGGGGTGGTCGAGGCGCCAGGGACCGGGGCCGGACACCGCCCAGCCGTCCATCGCCGAGGTGTCGAACGACGGCAGATCGGTGAGCGCGGCGAGGGGGGCGGCGAGCGTACGGCCGAGCGCGTCGCCGAGCGCCGAGGTCTCGGGCGCGGGCGGACCGGGTACGGCGCGCTCGGCGATCTCCCGGGCGGTGTGCCAGGGGAGGGCGCCCGCAGCGACCGTGGGGTGGTGGCCGGGGCCGGTGGGAGCCGCGGGGCCTTCGAGGGTTTCGGGGCTTTCGCGGCCGGCAGGGTCGGAGGAGCGGTCGGGGCCCGAGGAGCGGGAGGAGTTGGAGGAGCACGAGGGGCGGGAGGAGCGCCAGGTGCTGTTCCCGGAGGCGGCGGGGTCGTCGAGGGAGAAGGGGTCGTCCGGCGTGTAGGGGATGTCGCCGCCGCCTCCCGTGGTGGAGGAGTGGGCGGCCGCGGTCTCGCGGGTCGCGTGCGGCACCCTGACGGTCAGGGGCTCGGCGCCGCCCTCGGCCGCGGGCCGCCCGCGCACCGGCGCCGTCGCGTTGGCCAGCGCGAGCGCCTCCTCGAAGGGATCGCCGGACGCCTCGCCCGCTGCCTCGCTCCTCGTCCTGCCCACCATGCCGTCGGGCTCCTCGCCGAAATCGTCGTCGAACTCCCCGTAGGTCATTCGGCGGGCTTCGTTCCGGCACCCGTGCCGCCGCCGGCATCGGCCGGGCCGGCGGACTGCTCGGCCTCCGCGGCCCAGCGGTTGGCCAGCGCGGCAGCCCGTTCGGTGAGTTCCTGCACGTCCCGGCCCTGCCGGCCCGCCGCGTAACCGATCAGGAAGGTCGTCAGCGGTGCGGCCGGCCGGGCCACCCCGTGCGCCGCGTCCCGCGCGAGATCGAGAAGCGCCGCCGTGTCGACATCGAGCTCGATGCCCAGTTCGGCCTTGACTGCGGTGATCCATTCATCCAACACGTTTCCATGCTCCCTGATACGGGCGCGTGCCGCGCTGATGTCTTCCCAGGTGTCGCAGTCGAAGGAGGCCGTGGTGGTGGCGTCCGGGACCCGTTCGAGCTGCAGCCCGTTCACCAGCGCACGCAGCGGCAGACCGGCCAGCGTGCCGTGTGCGGCCCGTACCCGCGCCAGCTCACGGCGCAGCGGCTCGGCCCGGTACGCGGCCACCAGCGGCTGGTCCCGGCCCGAGGCGTCCCGCAGCATCGCCCCGTCGCGGGTGGCGTCGGTGCCGGGCCGTGCGGACTCGTCACGGGGCGCGGCGCCGTCGTGGGACGCACCCTCGTCGTGGCCCGCGGAAGCGCCGTCCGGCGCGGCGGCAGCGGACGTTTCCGTCGCCGCCGCCAACAGGGTGTACACGGTCGCGGCGGTGAGAAACGGGAGATCGGCGGCGAGGACGAGGACCGTGGGGGCGGTGGTGTGCCGCAGGCCGGCGTCCAGTGCGGCGAGCGGGCCGCCGCCGGGCGGGTCCTCGAGGGCGCGGACGACGGTGCGGGTGGTCGGGCGGTGCGGGCCGACGACGACCGTGATCGCCGCGTCGGGGCAAGCGGCGAGCACCCGGTCCAGGAGGGGGCGGCCGCCGACGGACAGGGCGGGTTTGTCCGCCCCGCCGAGCCGCCGGGCCGCGCCGCCGGCCAGCACGATGGTGTCGTAGTCGGTGAGGTCGTCCACCCCTTGAGTATCGCCGGGGGTGAGTGGATCACACCGGTGCCGGATCCGCGGCAGCTGTCAGCTCCGCCACAGCGGACACGACGGCCACAGGTACGGCGGCGCACCTGCCACCTGCGCTGCGGCTGCCACTTGCCTTTCGACGGTCACCACCTTCACCGCCTCACAGCCGCTGTCGCCGTCACCACGTGCACCGCCGCCACCGGCTCACGGCCACCCCCGGCTGCCCCTGCCTGCGCGGCCTCACCGGGGTCACAACCCCCGCAGCAACAGCGCAGGCTGTTCCACACAGTCGGCCACATACCGCAGGAAGCCTCCGGCGGTGCCGCCGTCGCACACCCGGTGATCGAAGGTGAGCGAGAGCTGGACGACCTGCCGGACGGCCAGCTCCCCTTCGTGGACCCACGGTTTGGCGGTGATCCGGCCGACGCCGAGCATCGCCGCCTCGGGGTGGTTGATGATCGGCGTGGAGCCGTCGACGCCGAAGACGCCGTAGTTGTTGAGGGTGAAGGTGCCATGGGTGAGCTCGGCCAGGGAGAGCCCGCCGGCCCTGGCGGTTTCGGTGAGCCGGGTGATCTCGGCGGACAGTTCCTCGACCGTACGGGCGTGGGCGTCCCGTACGACCGGCACGACCAGACCGCGATCGGTCTGCGCCGCAAAGCCCAGATGGACGGCGGGCAGCCGGACGATCTCCTGGGCCTTGGTGTCGACGGTGGCGTTGAGCTCGGGGAACCGTACGAGCGCGGCCGTGGCGATCCGCGCCAGCAGGGCGAGCAGCGATACCTTGGGAGCGCCCGGAACATTCATCGCTCTACGGGAGGCGAGGAGTTCGGTGGCGTCGGCGTCCACCCAGCAGGTCGCCTCCGGGATCTCCCGACGGCTGCGGCTGAACTTCTCGGCGGCCGCACCGAGCATGCCCCGCAGGGGGATCCGCTCCTCGCCCGCCGCGGCACCGGCTCCCGTGGTCCCGGGGGCCCGCACGGTTCCGGCGGTGGTCGCGGCCCCCACCGCGCCCGTCATGCCCGCACCGACGATCCCCGTGGCGCCGCTCATCCCCTGGGCACCCGCCGAGGTGACCGCCCCGGCCCTGCCCGCGGTCTCCCGCTCCTGCCGGGCCCGGATCGCGCACTCGACATCCGTACGGAGAATCAGCCCGTCCCGTCCGGAACCCGTCAACTCCCGCAGATCCAGACCGTTTTCCCGGGCCATCCGACGCACCAGCGGGGAAATGACGGCCGCCGTACGACTGTCGGCCTCCGCCGCCCCGGCCCCGGCCGTGCTGTCCGCCACAGCCGCTCCGACCGAGCCGTTCGCCCCGGTGGTGCCGGCCGCCCCCACAGCGGCCGCCCTGGCACCGGTCGCCCCTGAACCCGCAGGCGCACCGTGTGCCACCCCGGTTCCGGCCGAGCCGTCCGCTGCTCCGGGTGTCCGCGGCGCTCCCGCCACGGGGCCCGTCCCGCTCCCCGGACGGATCCGGCGCCGCCGCGCCGCCGCCGCGCTCGTGCCGTACCCGACCAGGACGTTCCCGGATCCGGCATCCGCCGAGCCGTCGGCTGCCGGGCCGGAGGCACCGGCGGAAGCCGTCGCCGAAGGCCCCGCATCGGGTGCGGCATGTGCCGCGCCCGCCCCGCCGGGCCCCGTCCCGGGACCCATCCCCGCCAGGTCATCGGGCACGGCCCCCACCGCGACCGTCACCAGCGGTGCCCCTACCGGGACTTCCTCCCCCTCCTCGCCGAAGCGGGCGGTCACCACGCCCCCATACGGGCACGGCACCTCCACCATCGCCTTGGCGGTCTCGACCTCCACCACCGGCTGGTCGATGGCCACCACCTCGCCGACCTCGACCATCCAGTGCACGATCGTCGCCTCGGTGAGGCCTTCCCCCAGGTCGGGCAGGGTGAATTCGCGGACCACGGCCATCACTCACCACGTCCCTCGGTCCAGTCCGACTCCCACTGGAGGCGGGCGACGGTGTCCAGGATCCGGTCCACGCCGGGCAGATGGTGCCGCTCCAGCATGGGCGGCGGGTAGGGGATGTCGAAGCCGGCGACACGCAGGACCGGCGCCTCCAGGTGGTGGAAGCAGCGCTCGGTGATCCGTGCGGCGATCTCCCCTCCGGGACCGCCGAACCCGTTGGACTCATGGACGACCACGGCCCGTCCGGTCCGTCGCACCGACGCGCAGACCGTGTCGTCGTCGAACGGCATCAACGAGCGCAGATCGACCACTTCCAGATCCCAGCCCTCGGCGACGGCGGCCTCGGCGGCCTCCATGCAGACCGGCAGAGACGGGCCGTACGTGATCAGTGTGGCGCTGCTGCCGCGGCGCCGGACCGCGGCCCGGCCCAGGGGCGCGACCTCGGTGGGCGCGTCGGGCGACCAGTCGGCCTTGGACCAGTACAGGCGCTTGGGCTCCAGGAAGACGACCGGGTCGTCGGAGGCGATGGCGGCGCGCAGCAGCCCATAGGCGTCCTCGACGGTCGCCGGGGTGACGACCTGGAGCCCGGGGGTGGCGAGGTAGTACGCCTCGGAGGAGTCGCTGTGGTGCTCGACGCCGCCGATGCCGCCGCCGTACGGGATGCGGATGGTCAGCGGCATCGTCAGCGCACCGCGGGTGCGGTTGCGCATCCGGGCCACATGGCTGATCAGCTGCTCGAACGCGGGATAGGCGAAGGCGTCGAACTGCATCTCGACGACCGGTCGCAGCCCGTACATCGCCATCCCGACGGCGGTGCCCAGGATGCCGGCCTCGGCGAGCGCGGTGTCGGTGCAGCGGTCCTCGCCGAACTCCTTGGCGAGGCCGTCGGTGACCCGGAAGACGCCGCCGAGGGCGCCGACATCCTCGCCCATGACATGCACGGACGGGTCGTCGGCCATGGCGTCGCGCAGCGCGCGGGTCAGCGCCTGCGCCATGGTGGCGGGCTTGCGCGCGGTCGCCGGAGCGGCGGTGGTCGTCATGGCCTGGCCTCCTCGGCGGAGCCTTCGGCACCCGCTGCTTCCTCGGTGTGTCCGTTGGCCTCGGCGTCCAGCTCGGCGCGCAGCAGTGCCGCCTGGGCGCGCAGTTGGCTGGTCTGCTCGGCGAATACGTCGGTGAACAGATCCATCGGGTCCAGCTCCGGGTCGGCGTTCATCCGCTCCCGGAGGTCGGCGGCCAGCTCCTCTGCGCCGTCGCGGGTGGCACCGACGAATGCGTCGGTGAGCAGATCGCGGGCTGCCAGCTCATGTTCCAGAAGGGCTATCGGATCGTGGGCCCGCCAGGTCTCCACCTCGGCATCGCTGCGGTAGCGGGTGGCGTCGTCGGCGTTGGTGTGTGCCTCGATGCGATAGGTGACCGCCTCGACGAGGGTGGGACCGCCACCCCTGCGGGCGCGCTCCACGGCCTCGGTCAGCACCTCGTGCATGGCGGGCGCGTCATTCCCGTCGACCAGGCGGCCCGGCATGCCGTATCCGACCGCCTTGTGGGCGAGGGACGGCGCCGCGGTCTGCTTGGCCAGCGGCACGGAGATCGCGAAGCCGTTGTTCTGGACGAGGAAGACCACCGGCGCCTGCCACACCGCCGCGAAGTTCAGCGCCTCGTGGAAGTCGCCCTCGCTCGTGCCGCCGTCGCCCACCATGGCCAGCGCCACCACCTCGTCGCCCTTCAGGCGGGCGGCGTGCGCCAGGCCCACCGCATGGGGGAGCTGGGTGGCGAGCGGCGTGCACAGGGGGGCGATGCGGTGTTCGTGCGGGTCGTAGCCGTTGTGCCAGTCACCGCGCAGCAGCGTCAGCGCCTGTACGGGGTCAAGGCCGCGGGCCACGGCGGCGAGGGTGTCGCGGTAGCTGGGGAAGAGCCAGTCCCTCTCTTCGAGGGCGAGCGCCGCGGCGACCTCGCAGGCCTCCTGGCCCGTGGACGACGGGTAGACCGCCAGGCGTCCCTGCCGGGTCAGGGCCGTGGCCTGGGCGTTGTACCGGCGGCCGCGCACGAGCTGGGTGTACAGCCGGGTCAGCAGTCCGGAGTCGAGCCGGGCCGCGGCATCCGTACCCAGGAGGCGGTACGGCTCCTCGTCGGGCAGGAGGGGCGCGGGGTCGACGCGCGGCCGCCAGGTGGGCGGGGGCCCGGCCAGGCTGCTCTTGTTCCTGCTGCTGCCTGGCTGCTCAAGGACCGTCATGTCGAGCACCTCCTCGGATCGAAGGGGTGGCGCGATGCGCCGCATGTGGGTGGTGGGCGGACGGCGGGTGGGCAGGATGGAATCGGCCAGGGCGGGTACCGCCCTGCCCTACCGATTGTTCGGTCGCCGATGCATTTTGGCTACAGGCGGGCTCAGCCTGTGGACAAACGGTTCTCCACAGCTTGAGATGAAGGCAGGGCGTCCACGAAGGGGAGGCGGGACCATATGCCGGACGAACAGATGGCCAGTTCCAGCGGGCAGCCGCCCGCGGCGCCCGCCCCCGCTCCGCCACCGCCGGCCGCGCGCCCGCTGGACACCATCGACCGTTCGATCCTGCGCATGCTGCAGACCGACGGCAGGGCCTCGATACGCTCCGTGGCCGAGCGGGTGCACGTCTCGCGCGCCAACGCCTACGCACGGATCAACCGGCTGATCGACGACGGTGTGATCCGCGGCTTCAGCGCCCTCATCGATCAGGAACGCGCAGGTCAGGGTGCCTCGGCATACATCACGCTGAAGATCGTGCAGAACTCCTGGCGAACCGTTCGCAAGCAGCTCACGGCGCTGCCGGGGGCCACCCACATCGCGCTGGTCAGCGGCGATTTCGATGTGCTGCTCCTGGTCCACACCAAGGACAACCGGGAGCTGCGGGAGCTGGTCCTCACCCGTATCCAGTCGATACCGGAGGTGCTCAGCACCCGTACCCTGCTGGTGTTCGAGGAGACCGACCTCGGCCCCGAGGACGACTGACCCGTACGGCGCGTCCAGGACGGCCGCGCCGGGCGCAGAGGCCTGCGGGACGGCGGACCCGGAGCGCGTCCGGTGAAAGGTTCCTACACCCGGCGGCGGCTCGCAGACCGGCGCCGCCGCAGGTCAGGGCCTGCGCAGCCCCGAGAACGCCGTGCGCACCACGGCCTCGGCCACCTCGTCACGGCTCACCGCGCCGCCCCGCCCCGGCCGGTACCACTCCACAATCGAGTTGATCATGCCGAAGAGCAGACGGGTGGCCAGCCGGATGTCCACGTCGTCCCGGAGGTCGCCCTCGGCGGCGGCCTGCTTGAGCAGGTCCGAGACCTTGTGGTCGAACTCCCGGCGGCGCTCCATGGCCCACCGCTCGGTGTCCGTGTTCCCGCGCACCCGCAACAACAGCGTCACGTAGGGGAGTTCGTCCATCAGCACCTCGGCCACGCGCCGGGTGACATGCTCCAGCCGCTCGATCGCCCGCCCCTGAAGGGCGCCCGGCTCCGCCAGCACACCGAAGAGCCCGTCCAGGGCGCGGCTTATGGCGCGGCGCAGCAGCTCTTCCTTACTGCGGACATGGTGGTAGATCGAGGACTTCGAGATGCCGGCCGCTTGGGAGAGGTGCTCCATGGAGGTGCCGTCGTAGCCGCGCTCGATGAACACCTCGACGGCGACCGCGAGCAGCGAATCGGGCGTATAGGTGTCGCGCTTGGCCATGGTCATGATTAGAGCACCTTGTCCTCGAGGTCCGCACGGCGCCGTAGCGCCCAGGACGGTACGTAGCGTCCACCGGCATTCTGGTGGTGCATCGAGTCCAGCAGGTCCCACACCCACTGGGCACCGAGCCGCTCGGCCCACTCCATGGGACCGCCGGGGTAATTCACGCCCAGCCGCATGGCCGTGTCGATGTCCTCGGGAGTCGCGACCCCACGGGCCGCCGCGTCCACGGCGAAGTCGATGATCATCGCGATCGTCCGGGCGACGATCATCCCGGGTACGTCCTCGATGACGCTGACCTGCTTTCCCAGCGCCTGGAACAGCCCGACCGCCTCGGCGAGGTCGGCCTCGGAGACCGCCGCCGAGGCCGCCAGGGCGATCCGGGTGGCGGCTCGGTAGTCCAGGGAGAGGTCGAAGCGGATGTACTTCCCGTAGGCGTTGGACGTCGCCGGATAGCCGTTGGTCAGCGCCAGACAGGCCCCGCCGGGCAACCGGAGGAAGCCCTCCGACTCCCCCGGCGTCCGGTCGCGGGTGACCTTGATGCCCGCTTCCTCGATGAGCTCGCGCAGCACCACCGCGGGGCCGGGCAGCTTCGCATGCAGGCCTACGGACGCGGGCGGGGGGCAGGGCCCCGCGGTCTGCGGTTCGGGGCGGCTCGCGCCCTCGGAGTAGTCGAACCATCCCCGCCCCGCCTTGCGGCCGTGCAGCCCGGACTCGACCAGCCGGCGCTGCGCCAGGGAGGGGGTGAACTTGGGGTCCTGGAAGAAGGCCTGCCACACGGAGTGGGTGACCGCCTCGTTCACGTCCTGCCCGATGAGGTCGGTCAGTTCGAAGGGCCCCATCTTGAAGCCGGCGCCGTCGCGCAGCACCGCATCGATGGTGGCCGGGTCGGCGACCCGCTCCTCGTAGGCGCGCAGGGCTTCGGCGTAGAAGGGGCGCGCGATGCGGTTGACCAGGAAACCGGGGGTGTCCGTACAGCGCACCGGCTTCTTGCCCCAGGCCGCGGCGGTGTCGTACGCGGTGGTGGCGGCCGCCTCGTCGGTGGCGAAGCCGCTGACCACCTCGACCAGGGGGAGCAGCGGCGCGGGGTTGAAGAAGTGCATGCCCAGGCAGCGGCCGGGGTGGCGCAGCCGGCCCGCGACCGCGGTCACGGACAGCGACGAGGTGTTGGTGGCCAGCAGGCAGTCCGCCGCCACGATGTCCTCCAGGGCGGTGAAGAGCTCCTGCTTGGCGGGGAGTTGTTCCAGGATCGCCTCGATGACCAGTGCGGCGTCGGCCAGCTCCGCGAGGTCGGTGGCGGGGGAGAGGCGCTCGCGGGCGGCATCCCGCTCCTCCGCCGTGATCCGGCCCTTTTCGACGAGCCGGTCCAGCCGCCGCTCGATCGCCTCGGCCGCCTGTCCGGCGCGCCCGGGAGCGGTGTCGTAGAGACGTACCGGATGGCCCGCGACCAGCGCCACCTGCGCGATTCCCTGCCCCATGGTGCCGGTGCCCACCACTGCCACGGTGCTGCTGGTTCCGATTGCCGTCATGCCAGCTGATCCTCCCCGACCGACTTTTCCACAGGCTGGCCGGGCCCTCTTGCCCCGACCGATCGTTCGGTTACTCTAACTCTGTTGCCCTGTGCGCACCCAGCCCTTATCCGCTCTCCGCCCAGCTCGACGAGGAGTTGGTCATCGATGGCCGCCGAAATGACCGCAGCGCAGTTGATCGAGAAGCACCGCCCGAACCTCGACCAGGCGCTGGAGGCGATCCGCACCCGCGCCTACTGGTCCCCGCACCCCGAGCACCCGAAGGCGTACGGCGAGAGTGCCGCGCCCGACGGGCTGGCCGCCTTCGAGGCGCTGCGCGGGCGGCGTTTCGAGCTCGACCAGCCCGGCACGGACGACTGGACGGGCGAGGAAGTCTCTCCGTACGGCCTGAAGTTGGACATCAGCTATCCGCACCCGGATGTCGACGTACTGCTGCCGGCCATGCGCGCCACGATCCCCGTTTGGCGGGACGCCGGCCCCGAGACGCGTGCGGCGGTGTGTCTGGAGATCCTGGCCCGGATCAGCGCCCGTACCCATGAGTTCGCGCAGGCCGTGATGCACACCAGCGGCCAGGCCTTCATGATGGCGTTCCAGGCGGGCGGCCCGCACGCCCAGGACCGCGGTCTGGAGGCGGTGGCGTATGCGTACGCCGAGCAGGTCCGCATCCCGGAGCAGGCGCCGTGGTCCAAGCCGCAGGGCAAGCGCGACCCGCTCGAGCTGACCAAGAGCTTCACGGCCGTGCCGCGCGGCGTCGCCCTGATGATCGGCTGCAACACTTTCCCGACCTGGAACGGCTACCCGGGCCTGTTCGCCTCGCTGGCGACCGGCAACCCGGTGCTGGTCAAGCCGCACCCGCGCGCCGTGCTGCCGCTGGCGCTGACCGTCAAGGTGGCCCGCGAGGTGCTCGCCGAGGCCGGTTTCCCCGCCGACCTGGTGTGCCTGGCCGTGGACAGGCCGGACGAGGGCCTGGCCAAGACGCTGGCCGTCCGCCCCGAGGTCCGCATCATCGACTACACCGGCTCGACCGCCTTCGGCGACTGGCTGGAGACGCACGCCCGGCAGGCGCAGGTCTTCACGGAGAAGGCCGGCGTCAACACCGTCGTCATCGAATCCACCGATGACTACAAGGGCATGCTCAGCAACCTCGCCTTCTCCCTGTCCCTCTACAGCGGCCAGATGTGCACCACCCCGCAGAATCTGCTGATCCCGCGCGACGGCATCACCACGGACGCCGGTCCGAAGTCGTACGACGAGGTGGTCAGCGATCTGGCGGGCGCGGTGAGCGGACTGCTGGGCGACGACGCACGGGCCAACGCCCTGCTGGGCGCCATCGTCAATCCGCAGGTCAAGGAGCGGATCGACGCGGCCGCCGGGCTCGGCGAGGTGGCGCTGGCCTCCCGTGAGGTGGCCAACCCCGAATTCCCCGGGGCCACGGTCCGGACGCCGGTGATCGTCAAACTGGACGGCGCCAAGCCGGACTCCGAGGCGGCCTACCTGTCGGAGTGCTTCGGCCCGGTCTCCTTCGCGGTGGCCGTGGGTTCCGCGGCCGACGCGGTCGACCTGCTGCGGCGCACGGTCCGGGAGAAGGGCGCCATGACGGTCGGCGCGTACACCACCTCCGCCGAGGTCGAGCAGCTGGTGGAGGAGGCCTGCCTGGAGGAGTGCGCCCAGCTGTCGCTGAACCTGACCGGCGGGGTCTATGTGAACCAGACCGCGGCGTTCTCGGACTTCCATGGCTCGGGCGGCAACCCGGCGGCCAATGCGGCGCTGTGCGACGGCGCCTTCGTGGCCGGCCGCTTCCGCACGGTGCAGGTGCGACGGCCGGCGTGATGGGCGAGGGCTACGGGCCGGGGGAATCTCTCCGGCCCGTAGCCGGGCGTCCGGCGGGGCCGGGGCTCCGTCAGAGGCCGTCCGGCCCCTCGATCCGCGCATGACGGCTGATCCAGGCATGCATCGCGATGGCGGCCGCGGCCCCCGCATTGATCGAGCGGGTCGAGCCGAACTGCGCGATCGAGCAGACCAGTGAGGCATGCCGGCGCGCCTCCTCGGTCAGCCCCGGCCCCTCCTGGCCGAACAGCAGCACACAGCGCCGCGGCAGCTCGGTCGTCTCCAGCGGCACGGAGCCGGGGAGATTGTCGATCCCGATGATCGGCAGCTCCTCGGCAGCCGCCCAGGCGGTGAGGTCCGCGGTGTCCGGGTGGTGGCGGACGTGCTGGTAGCGATCGGTCACCATCGCGCCGCGGCGGTTCCAGCGGCGCTGCCCGACGATGTGGATCTCCTTGGCCAGGAACGCGTTCGCGGTCCGTACGACCGAGCCGATGTTGAAGTCGTGGCCCCAGTTCTCGACCGCCACATGGAAGTCATGGCGACGGGTGTCGAGGTCGGCGACGATCGCCTCGCGCGTCCAGTAGCGGTAGTGGTCGACGACGTTGCGGCGGTCGCCGTGCGCGAGCAGCTCGGGATCCAGACGGGCGTCCTGGGGCCAGGGCTCCGGATGCGGTCCGACACCGATCTGGGTCCCGAACCCCTCGTCGTACTGGAGGGGCTCGGCGGGGGCGGTTTTCTCGCTGCTCACCCCACGAGCGTATGGCCATCGCCGCCGTGCCCCGTACGAGCCTTTGGCCCACCGCCCCCCGCCTCGTCGCCCCGGCGGGCCGCACCGCTGCGCGAGAAGAGCCGTTCGCGCAGGTCGGAGAGGCGCGCGGAGAGCCAGGTCAGGAAGTTCGTCGGCAGGAAGACCGCGTCGGCGGCGACCATCGCGAGCGAGAAGAACGGCAGCCCGAGCAGGAACGCGATCGAGAGGTGCTCGCAGATCATCGCGACCAGCAGCACATTCTTCAGCCGGCGGTTGAAGAGCGTGAACGGGAAGGCGACCTGCACCATCACCGTCCCGTAGGTGATCAGCATGACCATCACGCCATTGCTGCCCAGCAGCTCGGACAGCGCAGGCCAGGGGGAGAAGTAGTCCAGGTGCATCGGGTAGTAGACCGCGGTGCCGTCCTGCCAGCGGGAGCCCTGGATCTTGTACCAGCCGGCGGTGGCGTAGATCAGGCAGACCTCGATCACGATCACCAGCAGTGCGCCGTTGTGGGCGAGCTTGGCGAGGGTGTCCAGGACGGTGCGCGGCTCACCGGGCGCGTAGCGCTGCACCGCCCACCACAGGCCGTGCACCAGCCACAGCCCCCACAGCACCAGGCTCCAGCCGATGTGCGGGAACGGGCCGCCCTCGGTCAGGCCGAGACCGTAGCTGCCGTTCAGCTGGGCGACGGCCAGCGTGAGGCCGAGCACGGCCCACAGGACGACGCCGGGCAGATCGCGGGAGGCGGCGGGGGCGCCCGCGTCCCCGCCGGAGGCGTGCGCGGCGGCGGCCGCCCGCTTCGCACGGCGTGCGTCCAGCGACCAGACCTGCCCGCACCGGGTCAGCACGAGATACATCGACATCAGGTGGATGACGTTGTCGCCGCCGTCGCCTATGAAGACGCTGCGGTTCTGCAGCGAGATCACGCCCAGCATGAAGAGCACCGACATGGTGCGGGTGCGCCAGCCGAGCATCAGCAGTGCGCTGGCCACGACGGCCACGAGGTAGACGCACTCGAACCAGCCGCGGCCGTCCGACCAGGGGAGCACGGAGAAGGCGTGGTTACCGTCCAGGAGCCGGCGCGCCATGTCCAGGCTCCAGGGGCTGTCGGGCCCGTAGAGCACCGCGCGGTGCGGCCATTCACGCAGCAGGAACAGCAGCCACGTCGCCGAGAAGCCGATCCGGATCACGGCGGTCTGATAGGGGGCCAGCGCACTGCTGGTGACCCGCCCGAAGCCGCGTCCGATGGCCCGCTCGATGCGGGTCTCCTGGTAGGGGGCGGGCTCCGGGGGAGCCTGGGGTGCCTGCGCTTGCTGCGGCACGTCGGTCGGCTCCGTGGTGTGCGGGTGCTGCTGCACGCTCGGCGTCGGCTGAGGCTGGTGGGGCGTCGGTGACGTCACTTGTTGCTCGCCCCCTCGGGCAGGTCGTCTGCGGTGACCTGCCACCAGGGCAGCACGCGGTACACGGGCTTTTCGTTGATCTTCTCGGAGCTCCACGGCGGCGGACGGACCGGCGTCGTCTGCGAGCGAACCTGGACCTGTTCGACCCGGCCGCCGCCCTTCGTCCACTCACCGTCCATCCGGAGCATCACGATCCGCCGGATATAGCGTTCGGACAGCTCGCCGCGGAGGCCGACGGGTCGGTTCTGCGCGTTGTGGGTGTTGAGGAAGAGCTCCCAGCCGCGGCGCAGCTGGTTCTGCTGGGTATGGCTGGGCAGCGGATTGTGAAGGATGCCCTGGCCGTCACGGGCGGTCAGATCGGTCCAGCCGGTGGTCCGCGTGGAGCCGTCCCCCGCGCGCAGTTGTGCCCGGACCTGTACCGCGATGTTCTGCTGGAGCGGGTTGGGCGCGAACAGCTTCCAGTTCTGTTCGTACTCGGGGTAGACGTAGTCGCTGATCAGGGCGCCCTGCTGTTTGCTGAGCGTGTTCGACGGCGCGACGTGCAGGAACATCATGGCGAGATGAATCGCGACGATGACCGCGACCGCACAGGCCGCCACCCCTATGACGATCCGCGAGGGCAGCGAGAGCGCGGACAATGGCCGCGTTTCGTCCCCGTATGACTGCATTCCCGCCCCGTTCCCAGAATCCATGCGGCTGACTCCGCTTCGGAACCGTACCTACGGGGCCACGCTGGGCACACCCTTCCCTGAGTTATCCACAGGCTTGACACCCGCGGTCCGCCCACTCACCATTGAACCGAACGATCGGTCGGTCGGGAGCGAGGGGGCACCACATGACGACGATCGCGCCGGAAGAAACGGCGGCCCGCGAGGCCGTATTCGACGCCACCGTGGCCGCGGACGAGCGCATCGAGCCACGGGACTGGATGCCGGACGCCTACCGCTCGACTCTCGTGCGGCAGATCGCCCAGCACGCCCACTCCGAGATCATCGGCATGCAGCCGGAGGGCAACTGGATCACCCGGGCGCCGTCCCTGCGCCGCAAGGCGATCCTGATGGCGAAGGTGCAGGACGAAGCCGGCCACGGCCTGTATCTCTACAGCGCCGCCGAGACCCTGGGCACCGGCCGCGACGAGCTGCTCGACAAGCTGCACTCCGGCCGCCAGAAGTACTCCTCGATCTTCAACTACCCGACCCTGACCTGGGCCGATGTCGGAGCCGTCGGCTGGCTGGTGGACGGCGCGGCGATCACCAACCAAGTCCCGCTCTGCCGCTGCTCGTACGGCCCCTACGCCCGCGCCATGGTCCGCATCTGCAAGGAGGAGTCCTTCCACCAGCGACAGGGCTACGAACTCCTGCTGACCCTCAGCCGCGGCACCGAGGCACAGCACGCCATGGCCCAGGACGCGGTGAACCGCTGGTGGTGGCCCTCACTGATGATGTTCGGGCCGCCGGACGACGAGTCCTCGCACTCCGCGCAGTCCATGGCCTGGAAGATCAAGCGGCACTCCAACGACGAACTGCGCCAGCGCTTCGTGGACATCTGCGTCCCCCAGGCCGAGGCCCTCGGGCTCACGCTCCCCGACCCGGATCTGACGTGGAACGAGGAGCGCGGCCACTGGGACTTCGGCCCGATCGACTGGGCCGAGTTCCGCGAGGTCCTCAAGGGCAACGGCCCCTGCAACGAGGAGCGGATCGGCCGCCGACGGCGGGCTCACGAGGAAGGCGCCTGGGTGCGCGAGGCAGCCGCCGCACACGCGGCCAAGCACGGGGAGATCACCCGATGACGACACCACGCCCCGCCGAAGCCCCCGTGCCCACCGCGGGGATGTCCGCCCGGCCCGCCGACTGGCCGCTGTGGGAGGTCTTCGTCCGCAGCCGCCGCGGTCTCTCCCACACCCACGCCGGCAGCCTGCACGCGCCGGACGCCGCGATGGCGCTGCGCAACGCCCGCGACCTCTACACCCGCCGCTCGGAGGGCGTCTCGCTGTGGGTGGTGCCCTCCGCGCAGGTCACCGCCTCCTCGCCGGACGAGAAGGACAGCTTCTTCGAGCCGGCCGGCGACAAGCCCTACCGCCACCCGACCTTCTACGAGATCCCGGACGGGGTGCATCACCTTTGATGAACGTCACCGCCACCCCGGCCCTGCTCCTCGGGGACGACGCGCTGATCCTCTCCCACCGCCTGGGCGAGTGGGCAGGCCACGCCCCGGTCCTGGAGGAGGAGGTCGCACTCGCCAACATCGCGCTGGACCTGCTCGGCCAGGCCCGTGTGCTGCTCTCCCTCGCGGGTGATGAGGACGAGCTGGCCTATCTGCGCGAGGAGCGGCAGTTCCGCAACCTCCAGCTCGTCGAGCAGCCCAACGGCGACTTCGCCCACACCATCGCCCGCCAGCTCTACTTCTCCACCTACCAGGAGCTGCTGTTCGGCTATCTCGCCACCACCGAGAGCGAGTTGGCGCCGCTGGCCGCGAAAGCCGTCAAGGAGGTCGCCTACCACCGCGACCACGCCCACCAGTGGACGCTGCGCCTGGGCGACGGCACCGACGAGAGCCACGCCCGGATGCAAAGTGCCCTGGACGCCCTCTGGCGCTACACCGACGAACTCTTCGAGCCGGTGGAAGGCCTGGAAACGGCGCCCTGGCAGGCCCTGCACGACAGCTGGACCGCGCGCATCGCCGCCACCCTGGAGCAAGCCACCCTCACCGTCCCCGAAGGCCCCCGGCACGGCGCCTGGACGGCCGGCGCCGGTCGCCAGGGCCTGCACACCGAATCGTTCGGACGGCTGCTCGCCGAGATGCAGCACCTCCACCGCAGCCACCCGGGGGCGGCATGGTGACCACCACCGCCCTCGAAGAGGAACTGCTGGCCCTGGCCGGCTCCGTTCCCGACCCCGAGCTGCCGGTGCTCACCCTCGCCGAACTCGGTGTGCTGCGCGGGCTTCAGCTGACCGCCCCCGGCCGGGTCGAGGTGCGCCTCACCCCCACCTACACCGGCTGCCCCGCCATCGAGACGATGTCGGCCGATATCGAGCGAGTGCTGCACGACCACGGGATACCCGAGGTCGAGGTACGAACGGTCCTCAGCCCGCCGTGGACCACGGACGCGATCACCGCCGAAGGCCGCCGCAAGCTCGCCGAATTCGGCATCGCACCCCCGCGCCCCACGGGCCCGGCCGGCGGACCGGTCGCCGTCGACCTCACCCTCCGCTGCCCGCACTGCGGATCGACCGACACCACCCTGCTGAGCCGGTTCTCCTCCACGGCGTGCAAGGCACTGCGCCGCTGTGAGTCCTGCCGCGAACCCTTCGACCACTTCAAGGAGTTGTGATGTTCCACCCGCTCCAGGTCCGGGAGATCGAGCGGCTCACGGACGACGCGGTGGCCGTCACCTTCGAGGTCCCGCCCGAGCTGCGCACGACCTTCCGGCACACCCCCGGGCAGCACATCGCGCTGCGCAGATCCGTCGACGGCCAGGAGATCCGCCGTACCTACTCCATCTGCACCCCGGCCACCGACCAGCCCGTATTGCGGGTGGGCATTCGCCTCGTCGAGGACGGCGCCTTCTCGACCTACGCGCTCAAGGAACTGACCGTCGGCGACACGGTGGACGTGATGGCCCCGGCCGGCCGGTTCACCCTCGAACCCCGCGCCGGGCATTTCGTCGGAATCGTCGGCGGCAGCGGTATCACCCCCGTGCTGTCCATCGCCGCCACCCTGCTCGACCGGCAGCCGGACGCCCACTTCTGCCTCATCCGCAGCGACCGCACGGCGGCATCGACGATGTTCCTGGAGGAGGTGGCCGACCTCAAGGACCGCTATCCCCAGCGCTTCCAGCTCATCCACACCCTCTCCCGCGAGGAACAGCAAGCCGGCCTGCCTTCCGGCCGCCTGGACGAGACCCGGCTCCGCTCCCTCCTGCCCGCGCTCCTGAAGACCGACTCCGTCGACGGCTGGTACCTCTGCGGCCCGTACGGCCTGGTCCAGGGCGCCGAACGCGCCCTCCGGGCCCTCGACGTGCCCCGTAGCCGCATCCACGAAGAAATCTTCCACGTCGACAACGGCGCCGCGACCGCCCCCGTCGCCGCCACCCCCACGCACAGCACCGTGACCGCCACCCTCGACGGCCGCTCCGGCACCTGGCCGGTCCACGACAGCGAGTCGCTGCTCGAGGCAGTCCTGCGCAACCGCGCGGACGCCCCATACGCCTGCAAGGGCGGCGTCTGCGGCACCTGCCGCGCCTTCCTGGTCTCGGGCGAGATCCGCATGGACCGCAACTTCGCCCTGGAATCCGACGAGGTCGACGCGGGCTACGTCCTGGCCTGCCAGTCCCACCCGGTCACGGAGAAGGTGGAGCTGGACTTCGACCGATAAATTCGACCTGCGGGGGTCGCCCGGCCCAACACGCCGGGCGCCGATACCGCAACGGGCGCCGCACGGGCCCCTGCAGAGGGCGGGGGCCGGGACCGGAGCCGTAGGCGATCGCCTGCCGGTCGGTGAGCCGCCCGGCAGGCGGGCAGGCGGGCAGGCGGGCAGGCGGGCAGGCGGGCAGGCGGGCAGGCGGGCAGGCGGGCAGGCGGGCAGCGAGAGCCAAGCGGGCCCGCGGCGGTTGCGTCCGCCGCCACCGGGCCGCGTCCCGCTTGGCCGCCCCACGCCCCCAACCCCCTCGCAAGGCAAGCCCCGGCCCCGACTCCCTCCCTCTCCCCCCGCTTCCGCCATTCCCAATTCCTGCAACCTGTTCTACCTTGACGCCTCGTCAGTTCAAGCGCCGCGTGGGAGGACAGAGCAATGGACTTCACCTTCACCGAGGAGCAGCAGGCCGCCGTCGAAGCGGCCAAGGCCGTCTTCGCGGGGGTCGCTCCGGACAGCGTGCCCAGCCCGGCGCTCACCCCCGGTGCGGTTGCCGATGACTTCGACCGTGCCCTGTGGCGCAAGCTCGCCGACGCCGACCTGCTGAGCCTGCCGATCGCGCCCGAGCACGGCGGTGCGGGTCTGGACCCGGTCGCGCTCTGCCTCGTCCTCCGCGAGTCGGCCAAGGTGCTGGCGCGGGTGCCACTGCTGGAGGCCGGCGCCGCCGCGCTCACCCTCCAGCGTTACGCCGCCGAAGAGCTGTCCGCGGAAGTGCTCCCCCGCATCGCTGTCGGCGACCTCGTCGTAACCGTCGCCGCAGGCGGCCGCACCGGACACGAACCGGCCGAACTCGCCGTGAAAGCCCGCCAGGAGGGTGCCGACTGGATCTTCGAAGGGGTCCAGACAGCCGTTCCCTGGGCCCAGACCGCGGACCGGATCCTGCTCCCCGCCCACACCCCCGAAGGCCACGCCGTACTCGCCCTCGTCCCCCACACCCACCCGGGCATCACGCTCGACGACCAGATATCCACCAGCGGAGAGCGCCTTGCCGAGGTCCGGCTGGATTCCGTACGCCTCAGCGCCCAGGAGACGATCACTGACCCACACGCCTGGGAGTCGCTGCGCAATGTTCTGACCACCGGTACCTGTGCGCTCGCCCTGGGCCTGGGCGAGCGCGTCCTCGCCATGACCAGCGACTACACCAGCAAGCGCGAACAGTTCGGATTCCCGGTGGCCACCTTCCAGGCCGTCGCCGTCCAGGCCGCCGACCGTTTCATCGACCTGCGCGCCATGGAGGCCACCCTCTGGCAGGCCGCCTGGCGCATCACCACCGACGCGGCCGGCCCGCTACCGCCCGCCGGGGATGTCGCGGTCGCCAAGATCTGGGCCTCCGAGGGCGTACGCCGCGTCGTCCAGACCGCCCAGCACCTCCATGGCGGCTTCGGCGCCGACACCGACTACGCGCTGCACCGCTACCACGCCTGGGCCAAACAGCTGGAGCTCTCCCTGGGCCCCGCCGCCGCGCACGAGGAAACCCTCGGCGACCTGCTCGCCACCCATCCGCTGCGCTGAGATGAGCGCGGGACGGAAGGCACAGCGGGTAACCGCCCCGCGGCACCGAGTTTCAGGTCCTGCTCGGCGGCCACCGCACGCCCGGCCACAGACGGCCGCCAGACGACCTCCGCCACCGAGCAGCCAACCCAGCCGCTCGGCCGGTCGGCCGTCCGACCGGCTCCCGGCTCCCGGCTCCCGGCTCCCGGCTCCCGGCTAGATAACCGCCCCGGAGCCACCCTTGCCATCCGACACGGGGCGACCAGCGGCTTCCCAGGCCTGCATGCCGCCCGCGACGTTCACCGCGTCGATGCCCTGCTGGACCAGATACTGCGCCACCTGCGCCGAACGCCCACCGACCCGGCACAGCACGTACACCTTGCCGTCCGCGGGGGCTGCCTCGGTCAACTCGCCGTAGCGAGCGACGAATTCGCTCATCGGGATGTGCAGCGCGCCTTCGGCGTGCCCCGCCTCCCACTCGTCGTCCTCACGCACATCCAGGAGGAAGTCCTCCGACGTGAGGGCGTCGACACCAACCGTGGGCACAGAACCAAATTGCATGGTCCCGACGCTACCCGACCAGCTGCGCGAGGTATGTCTCACGTTCAGCAACATCGGCCAACAGCTTCTCGGCGATCTCGTCCAGGAGCGTGTCCGGGTCCTCCGGCGCCATCTTGATCATCGCGCCGATCGCGCTCTCCTCCAGCTCGGAGGCAGCGGCGGCCAGCAGCTCCTTGCGCTCGGCCAGCCACTCCAGCCGGGCATAGAGCTCCTCACTCTCGCTGAGCCGCTCCTCAGCCGGCGCGGGACCGGCCTCCCACTCCTGTGCCAGCTGCCGCAGCACGGCCTCATTGCCCTGGCCGTACGCCGCATTGACCCGCGCGATGAACTCGTCCCGCCGAGCCCGCTCCGCATCGTCCCGCGCCAGGTCCGGATGAGCCTTGCGCACCAGGTCGCGGTAGACCTTGCGGGCCTCCTCGCTGGGCCGCACCTTCTGCGGCGGCTGCACCGGCTGCTCGGTGAGCATCGCCTGCGCCTCCGAGAACAGCCCGTCGGAGCCCATCCAGCCGTGGAAGAGCTCCTCCACTTCCGGCATCGGCAGCACCGACGCACGCGCCTCATGGGCCTTACGGATGTCCTCGGGAGCGCCCGTACGCGCCGCCACCGCCTCGGCGATCTGCGCATCGAGCTCGTCCAGCCGCGCGTACATGGGCCCGAGCCGCTGGTGGTGCAGGCGGGAGAAGTTCTCCACCTCCACCCGGAAGGTCTCCACGGCAATCTCGAACTCGATCAGCGCCTGCTCCGCGGCCCGAACCGCCTTCGCCAGCCGCCGGGTCGCCTTGTCCCGAGCCGCCTGATCATCAGACGCGCCGCCCTGCTCGGTCCCGGCCTCCGCCTGACCGGCGGGCGAACCGTTCTGAGCGCCCTGGTCGGCGTCCGCCTCCTCGGGACCCCCGGTCCGATCTCCCGAGCCAGCATCCTGTCCGACCTGGGATCTCTGACCGCCGCCGCGGGCGTCCGGTGCCTGCGGGTCGGCCGAGGCGTCCGGGATGCCCGGTACGTCCGGTCGGTGCTGACCGTCCTGCGTGTTCTCCGCGTGCGAGTTCGTCACCCGGTCAGCGTACGGCCCACGCCGCGCCCGCCCCTCGACGGCCATTCACGCGCTTCCTACGGGGCCCCTCCCCCCCCCAGCCCACCCTCCCCCTCAGCCGACGGGCCGCTGCGCCTACGAGCTGCTCATCGGCAGGTCCCTCACCGGCAGGCCGACCGTCGATAGGCCGCCCGTCGGCGAGCCGTCTGGCGTCAGACCGCCCGTCGACAGCCCTCCGTAGATCGACTTCTCCGTAGACTGGCCGCTCCGTACCCCACCTCTCTGTCGGCAGGCCTCCTCCATCGACTAGCCGATCAGCCGATCAGCGGCAGCCTGCCGATCAGCGTCGGCGCCTCCCCATCAGGCCGACGGCCCACAATCAGGCAGGTCGGCGGATCAGTCGACCAACCGGCGCAGACCTCCTGCACCGCCCAGCGCCACTCCGCGCTCGCGGCAACGCGTCAACCGTCCGTACGCCACGCCTTCAAGCAGCACCACAGCGCTCAGCAGGTGCGCGGGCCCGGCCGCCCCCTTCCGCAAGCCACTCACACCCCCGCAAGCCGCTCCTGGCACCGTTCCCAGCAGACTGCTCCTGGCAGACCCCTCCCGGCCTACCGCCGCGCCCAGCCGCCGATCGCGTCAGAGCTCCCGCCAACCGCTCCGGGCCCCGGCCCCGGCCGCTCCCACGCCCGCCCGCTCCGGCCTCCCGAGCCCGGCCAGGCGCCGAGAGCGCGTCCTTTCTCTTCTCCCTCCCGCGCCTCTTCCCGTCCGCCCTCACACCCCCGTCTCCGCCGGTATCCGCCCGTTCTTCACTGCCGTGGCCAATTCCGCGTGGTCTGCTTCCGTGCGGTCCGCGTAAGACACCGCGAACTTCGCGATCGCCTCGTCCAGTTCCTCGTTCTTGCCGCAGTAGCCGGCCAAGAGGCGCGGGTCGGCGCTGTGGGCATGGGCTCGGGCCAGGAGAGCGCCGGTCATGCGGGCGTAGTCATCCATCTGATCGCCGGACAACTGCGCCGGGTCCACGCTGCCCTTGCGGTTTCGGAACTGGCGGACCTGGAACGCTATTCCTCCCTGCCGGCCGCTATCCGAGGTCGCGCCGCCGTCCGACGCCGCAACGTCGTGCACCGTCGTCCAGCCCAGCAAGATGTCGCTGACCACCTGCATCCGGCGCTGCCCGAGCACCACCCGGCGTCCCTCGTGCGCCACCGGCGGCACGGGGAAGCCGACCTTCGCCACGAACGGCACCAGCACGGAGGCACGCGCCTCCTTCACCTGCAGGACGAGCGGCTCGCCCCGGTGATCCAAGAGCAGCACCACATACGACCGCAGCCCCACGCTGCCCGTGCCGACCACACGGAAGGCCACGTCGTGCACCGCGTGCCGAGCCATCAGCGGCAGCCGGTCTTCGGGGAGCGTCTCCAGGTAGCCGGCGAGGGACGCAACCACTGCGGCCGCTTCCGCATCCGGCACCCGTCGCAACACCGGCTGGGCGTCCACGAACCGGCGGCTACCGTCCGGCGCCTCCTCCGTCGCCTTCGCCGCGAACCGGGCGCTGGTGTTCTTGCGCGCCTTGTCCGCAACCCGCTCCAGCGTCCCCACGAGATCCTTGGCATCGGCATGCGAGACCAGCGCCTCGTCGGCGATCGCGTTCCACGCCTCGGTCACGGGCAGCTTCGCCAGCAGCCGCATCGTGCGGCGGTACGCGCCCGCCGCGTCCTGTGCCGCCTTACGGCAGGCGTCCTCGCCCGCGCCCGCCTCCCGGCCCGCCAGCACCATCGACGTCGCGAGCCGCTTCACGTCCCACTCCCACGGCCCGTACAAGGTCTCGTCGAAGTCGTTGAGATCGATGACGAGCTGGCCACGGGCGTCGCCGTAGAGTCCGAAATTGGCGGCGTGGGCGTCTCCGCAGATCTGCGCGCCGATGCCGGTCACGGGACTGCCCGTCAGGTCGTACGCCATCAGGCCCGCAGAGCCGCGGAGGAAGGCAAAGGGGCTTGCGGCCATCCGGCCGACCCGTATCGGTGTCAGGTCGGGCAGCCGGCCGGCATTGGACTGCTCAACCGCCGCGACCGCATCCGGCCGCCCGGCCGCGATCGTCAGCGCGGCCTGCTCCGCACGCGGAACATGCTCCCGCAGCGCCCGCCCGGCGGCCTTGGGCGACGATCCCTGCGCATCCGCCTTCGCGAACCCCGGTACGTACGGCACACGCGGCATAGCGGGCCACCTCCCCCTTCACAACCTGCGTTCTTGTGTCCTTGTCCGCTGCGTCATCAACCCGCCGAGTGCACCCGGCCCGCCGACGAGCAATGACGTTACCGAGATCCCGTCACCACCCGCAGAGCCTGTGGATAACTCTCCGGATCTCCACATCGCGGAACCTCGGCACGACGGAGTCTCGGGACAGCCGGAGGGCAGGACAGCCAGGCCCAGGGAGCCCGGGATCTCGGGATCTCGGACGCGGAGACTCGGCCCGCGGACTCCCCAGCCCCCCAGCGCTCACGGCTCAGAGCCCCCAGCCCCAGCCCAGCCCCCAACCAGGCCCCCAGAGACCAGCCCCCACAGCGCCCCTGACGCCCCAACACCCCAAACCCCCCGCTAAACCCCCACAGCCTCCTCCATCTCCACCTCCGCATCCACCTCCACCTCCGCAGCAACCGCCGCATCCACATCTGCAGCCCCGTCACCCACTTCAGCCCCAACTCCCCCTGCCACCTGTACCGTCCCGGCCGCCCGCTCCAACCAGCTCCCCCGCTCAGGCGCAGGCGACGGCACCGGCTCCGGCACCGTCGCCGCCACCGCTGCCGCCGCGACCGCCGCGGCATTGGCCGCCGCCTCCGCCGCCGCGGTACGCCGCCGCCTCTCGGCCAGCGCCGCCACGCCGACCATCACCAGGCCGGCGACCAGCCACCACACCAGGGTCCAGACGTGCCCCGACAGGCCGTAATCGTCGAAGTAGACGTGGCTGCGAGTGCCCTCCACGAAGCCCGCGCCGTTCCAGAAGGAGTGCAGCGCCGCGAAGAACCCGTTCTGCATCTCCGGGCGGAAGATCCCGCCGGAGGACGTGAAGTTGAGCATCACGAAGAGGGCCATCACGCCGAGCGTGGTCCAGCGCTTGAGGAAGGTGTGCAGGCCGGTGCCGATCAGCAGGATGCCTGCGGAGTAGAGCCAGGCCATGCCCCACAGGCCCCTGAGCCCGTGGTCGACGAGGTGGAAGACCGGACCGGCGAACGCCGTCCCGATGAGGCCGACGACGAAGGACGTGCCGATCGCCAGCACCGCCCGCAGCCGGATCGGCAGTACCGCTCCGGCACCGCCGATCACCGCGACCGAGGCGTACGAGCCGATGCTGATCGCGACCAGCAGGAAGAAGATGCCCTGACCGGTGGGGTCGTCCTCGGCCTTCGGCGCCACGTCCGTGACCTTCAGCGGAGCGCCCTGGTGCGCCGCGATCGGGGTGAAGACCTTCTGTACGACGGAAGCGCTGGTGTCGGATCCGGCGGTCGCCACCAACAGCTCGGGCGCCTGCTTCGCCGAGCCGCCCGCCGCTCCGTAGCCGCCGGCCCCTCCCGTCGCGCTCTTCATCCCCCCGCTTGTCGCACCCTTCGCCGCCCCCTTCGAGGCACCCTGCGCATGGATCACATACGCACCGAAGATGTCCTGGTGCTTGAGCCGTTCGACCGCCGCCGACCGGTCAGCGACCGTCCGCACCTCCAGGTCGCCGCCCGCCTTGTCGTTGATCGACTGGGCGAGCAGCTGTGCGCTCCGGCCCGATCCGACGACCGCGACGGGCAGGTGATGCGGTGCGGGGTTCGCGAAGGCGCCCAGGTATGCCAGCCCCATCCCGATGCACATCAGCAGCGGGGTGATCAGGTGCGTCAGCACATGACGCAGCCCGGCGGAGTGGGCGGAGCGCGCGGAACGGTGGCTGCCGTGTTGCTCGCTTCGGTGGTCGGGACGTCGGACCGTACTCATGGGCAGGCCTTCTCAGCTCGTCGGCTCAGCTGTCGCCACTACTGACCGAGCAGTAGTTGGCTATTACAACTCTCAATGCACGTTGTACTATACAACTACCTCTTCGAAAGGCAATCCGTGACCCACCGCGACGACTCCGTCGAGACCATCCAGCAGGAGATGACCGCGTTCGCCCGCCGGGCCCGCGCGACCGCCGCCCGGATGCACCCCGAGCTGTCACTGGTCTCCTACACCCTGCTGGCGCACCTCGACGACCAGCACGGATGCCGCGCCACGGACCTCGCCGCGCACTACTTCCTGGACAAGTCCACGGTCAGCCGGCAGATCGCCGCACTGGAGAAGCTCGGATTCGTCGAGCGCCGCGTCGACCCGGAGGACCACCGCGTCCAGGTGCTGCACCCCACCGAGAAGGGCGCCGAGGTGCTCGCCAACGTCACCGCCAGCCGCCGCAAGGCGTTCCGGGAGCGGCTGGCCGACTGGGACGAGGACGACCTCGACCGCTTCGCCACCTACCTGCTGCGCTACAACGCCGCCCAGGAGCGACTGGGATAGGGCAACCACGGACGCAGCCCCTCCTGGAGCCACCCCGGGACCTCGCCCCGCCCTCCGAAACCGCTTACCCCCGGGACCGCCTCCCGGAAGCACTCACTCCCGGAACCCCCCGCCCAACAACCGCGTACCCCCGAACCGCCTACTTCCGGAACCGCTCCGGACACTGCCCGCCATCGGCGAGATAAGTCTCCGCCCAGCGTCCCAGTTCCTTGAGCGCGGGCTCCATCGCAAGGCCGGCCTCCGTCAGCCGGTAGGAGACGCGCAGCGGCGGCCCCGCATCCACCTCGCGCACGAGCAGGCCGGTCGCCGCCAGCTCCATGAGGCGGTCGGAGAGCATGCGCTCGCTGATGCCGGGGATCGCCCTCCGCAGATCGGCGAAGTGCACCGGGGCCGGCATCAGGGTGGCGACGATCAGCCCCGTCCAGCGCTTTCCGAACAGCTCGAAGACGCGCGTCATGCCGCCGTCGACCTGCCTGCACATCGCCTCGCCCTGGTCCGCCATACAGCCAGAGTACCGCCCTCTCGTTGGCTACTGCAGAAAAGTAAGCTGCTGTGCTATTAATAGGGACGTACGGAATTCAACCAGCGGTCGCGCACCGCCCGGCCGCATAGCGAAGGACCGATTCCCATGGCCACGCTCCTGCTCATCGACTCCTCCCTCTTCCCCGAGGGCGGCTCCGCCTCCCGCTCGGTCACCGCGGCCTTCCGCAAGGCCTGGGAGGAGCAGCACCCCGACGGCACCGTGATCCACCGCGACCTGGCCGCCGACCCACTGCCGCACCTCGACGGCATCGGCGCCTCCGCCGGCTTCTCCGACCCGGCCGGCCACACCCCCGAGCAGCAGGCGGCCTTCGCGCTGCGCGTGAAGCTGGCCGAGGAGCTGGAGCAGGCCGACGCGATCGTGATCGGCGCCCCGATGTACAACTTCACGATTCCCTCCACGCTCAAGGCGTGGCTCGACCAGGTGATGATCATGGGCCGCACGGCGGGCGACCAGCCGTCCGCCAAGGGCACGCCGGTCACCGTCGTCGCCAGCCGCGGCGGTTCGTACGCGCCGGGCACGCCCCGTGAGCCCTTCGAGTACGTCCAGAACTATCTGGAGGCGGCACTCGGCGGCGGGCTCGGCCTCGACGTCGACTTCATCGTCCCCGAGCTGACCATGGCCCCCAGCAACCCGGCGATGGCCGAGCTCATCCCGCTGTACGAGACCTCCCGCGAGAAGGCCCACGAGGACGCCGCGGCCAAGGCCAAGGCCCTCGTCGCCCGCTTCGCCGCCTGAGGCCCCCAGAGACCGCCCCGGAGACCGCCCGAGACCTCTGCCGGGGGCGGAGCCACCTGACGCTGCCTCATACGGCCTCACACGGCCTTACGCGCCCTCAGACGGCTCCATACGGCCCCGCACCGCCCCACCCCGGCGGGCGCCACCCCACCACGGCGCCCGCCCAGCGGCCTGCCCTCCACCCAACTCCCCGACGGGCACGGCCGATTGCCTCGCGCACCCCGTACGGCCACCCCGAAGCCAAGGAAGAGGAACAGCGCTCGCAGCACCCCAGGGCGCAGCAAAGGCCTCAAACCGCAGAGGGTGACCCACACGTGACAAAAGGCAACAGAAGTCCCTCCCCAGGCCCCCACCGCTCACACATGTGACGTACTCCTCAAGCCCCCAAGGCCTCAGGACCCCAACCCCAAGGCCCCGCCCCGGCAGACCGGCCAACGGACCAGACCTCCACATCGCCCCGCCCCCACGACACCCACCCCGCCGCCGCCCGCCCCGTGACACACACAACAACGTGACAAACACAACGAAAGACCCCCGGTCTCCGGATTTCTCCGGAGACCGGGGGTCTCATCTGTGCGCGAGGGGGGAGTTGAACCCCCACGCCCTTTCGGGCACTGGAACCTGAATCCAGCGCGTCTGCCTATTCCGCCACCCGCGCATGGGTGCTGCCGGTTGATTTTCTCACATGATCCGGGGTGTTCCGCCCGGGTCTTGTGCGACCGCCTTCCGACATCCAGAACACTAGCACGGTGACGGGGGTGCCTTCACACGCCTTTTCCCCGGTCCCCGACCTGCGGCAACCCGATGCCGCACCCCGCCGTGCCTCGGACATTCGCCGAGCACTGCCCAAAGGGTTCACACTCGCGGTAGCCGCAACAGGAGCGGGGCCGTCCGGCCCGCCTCCGCGCCGGCCGGACCGGGCCGGCTCATGTGTCCTGTCCGACTCCGGCCCCCGCCCGGCGGGAGTGCCCGGCGGTTGCGGGACACTGTTCGCGGGGCACATCTACGATCGCAGTGCACGAGCAGTGGGCAAGGAGCAAGCAAGCACCGGGCAACCCTGTGAGGGGCGACACTCGTCCTCAAGGCGGGAAAGGGGAACCAGCCGATTTCCCGACGCGTGGATACGATCAGTAAGCAGTATCAGGACGACTCGATCAGGACGACCCCGACGAAGACTGAGGAAGGAGGTGCCCCGTGGGAGTACTGAAGCGTTTCGAGCAGCGTCTCGAAGGTCTCGTCAACGGCACCTTCGCCAAGGTGTTCAAGTCCGAGGTGCAGCCCGTTGAGATCGCCGGCGCGCTGCAGCGCGAGTGCGACAACAACGCCACCATCTGGAACCGCGACCGCACGGTCGTCCCCAACGACTTCATCGTCGAGCTGAGCACCCCGGACTACGAGCGGCTGAGCCCCTACAGCGGGCAGCTCGGCGACGAGCTCTCCAGCATGGTCCGCGACTACGCCAAGCAGCAGCGCTACACCTTCATGGGATCGATCAAGGTCCATCTGGAGAAGGCCGACGATCTCGACACCGGCCTGTACCGCGTCCGCAGCCGCACGCTCGCCTCCAGCTCGTCCCAGGAGCCCGCGGGCCCGGCGGCCGCCCAGCGCTCCGCCGCGGCGCCGCCCGGTGGCAGCCGCCCCGGCGGCGGCCATGTGAGCCCGCCCCCCATGCCTTCGTCCCCGCCTCCCGGCGGCGCGCAGCCCGTACCTCGTACGGCACCGCCCGGTGCAGGACCGCAGCCCCACGCGCAGACCCGGCGCTGGATCGAGATCAACGGCACCCGCCACCAGATCTCGCGCCCGACGCTCGTGCTGGGCCGCAGCACCGACGCTGACGTACGGATCGACGACCCGGGTGTCTCCCGGCGTCACTGTGAGATCCGGGTCGGAACGCCCCCCACGATCCAGGATCTGGGCTCCACGAACGGCATCGTGGTAGACGGGCAGCACACCACTCACGCTAATCTCCGCGACGGCTCGCGGATTGTCGTGGGCAGTACCACCATCGTTTACCGGCAAGCCGAAGGGTGAAGCGGGGGCAATGTCAGAGCTGACCCTCACGGTCATGCGGTTGGGTTTCCTCGCCGTACTGTGGCTGTTCGTCATCGTGGCCGTTCAGGTCATCCGCAGCGATTTGTTCGGCACGCGCGTCACACAGCGCGGTGCCGCCCGGCGCGGCGGGCAAGAAGCGCGTCCGCAGCGGCAGGCTGCGCCGGCGCAGCAACAACAGCGCCGCCAGGAAGGCGGTCGCGGCAACAACCGTCAGCGGCGCGGAGCCCCCACCAAGCTGGTGGTCTCCGAGGGCTCGCTGACGGGTACCACCGTCGCCCTCCAAGGCCAGACCATCTCCCTGGGCCGTGCGCACGACTCCACGATCGTGCTGGACGACGACTACGCGTCCAGCAGGCATGCCAGGATCTACCCGGACCGTGACGGCCAGTGGATCGTCGAGGATCTCGGTTCCACCAACGGCACGTACCTGGACCGGACCCGACTGACGACCCCGACACCGATTCCGCTGGGAGCCCCGATCCGCATCGGCAAGACCGTCATCGAGCTGCGGAAGTAGTACGACAATGAGCGAGCGGAGCGAGCGAGCCGCGGCGGTCCACTCGGCGGACCCGGGCGTGCTCCCGACCGGAGGGTGGGCAGTGTGGCTCGACGAGACCGGCTGTACCCCGAGCCGACGGGTGAGGTGCACATGAGCTTGTCACTGCGCTTCGCCGCCGGATCGCACAAGGGCATGATCCGCGAGGGCAACGAGGACTCCGGCTACGCCGGGCCCCGGCTGCTCGCCATCGCCGACGGCATGGGCGGCCAGGCCGCCGGTGAGGTCGCCTCCTCCGAGGTGATCTCCACGCTCGTCCAGCTCGATGACGACGTCCCCGGCTCCGACCTCCTCACCTCCCTGGGCACGGCCGTCACGCGCGCCAATGACCAGCTGCGGGTGATGGTCGAGGAGGACCCCCAGCTGGAGGGCATGGGCACGACCCTGACCGCCCTGCTGTGGACCGGACAGCGGCTCGGCCTCGTCCACGTCGGTGACTCGCGGGCGTATCTGCTGCGCGACGGCGTGCTGACCCAGATCACCCAGGACCACACCTGGGTGCAGCGGCTGGTCGACGAGGGCCGGATCACCGAAGAGGAAGCCACCACCCATCCGCAGCGGTCGCTGCTGATGCGGGCGCTGGGCAGCGGCGATCACGTCGAGCCCGATCTGTCGATCCGCGAGGTGCGGGCCGGCGACCGGTATCTGATCTGCTCGGACGGGCTGTCCGGGGTCGTCAGCCACCAGACGCTGGAAGAGACCCTCGCCAGCTACCACGGGCCGCACGAGACCGTGCAGGAGCTGATCCAGCTCGCCCTGCGCGGCGGCGGACCCGACAACATCACCTGCATCGTCGCCGACGTCCTGGACGTGGACGGCAACGAGACGATGGCCGGCCAGCTCAACGACACCCCGGTCATCGTCGGCGCCGTCGCCGAGAACCAGCACCAGCTCAGCGACCCGAGCACGCTGCAGACCCCTGCCGCGCGGGCCGCCGAGCTCGGCCGGCCGGGCGCACCGGCCGCACCCGGGGGTGCCTTCGGGCCGCCCGGCAGCGGTGAGCACGAGGTCGGCGGTCCGCCGCAGGGCTCGTTCGGCGCGTTCATGGACGAGGACTTCGTCAAGCCGCGCCGGCGCGGGCGGTGGATCAAGCGGTCGCTGTTGATCGCGCTGGCGCTGGCCGTCGTGGGCGGCGGCTGCTACGCGGGCTACAACTGGACGCAGACCCAGTACTTCGTCGGCGCCAAGGACGATCACGTCGCGCTCTACCGGGGCATCAGCCAGGACCTCGCGTGGATAAAGCTCAATGACGTGGACGAGGACCACCCCGAGATCGAACTCAAGTACCTGCCGCTGTACCAGCGCAACCAGGTCAAGGAGACGATCGCGGTCGACAGCCGTACCCAGGCGGGCGAAAAAGTCACCGAACTGAACAAGCAGGCCAATGCCTGCCGTACTAAGGAGCAGCGGGAGGCAGCCGAACGCGAGGCGGCACGTCACCCGGGCAAGGGTCAGGCGGGCACGCCGTCCAAGCCCGGTACCCCGTCCAAGTCCGGTACGCCGAGCACCCGGCCCGGTTCCACCGGCAAGGCGGGCAACGACAGCGGCACCGGTGCGGCCGGCGCGCTGGCGGCGACCGTGACTCCGAAACCCACACCCACCACCAGCCAGGCCCCCTCCGAGGACCAGCAGAAGCTGGAAAAGAATTGCAGCACCCAGCAGTGAGGGCGTAGGGGGCCGGAGATCTCATGAGCAGCACCACCAACACCACCACCATTGGCACCATCGGAGCCCCGAGCCGCCGCAACACCGAGCTGGCGATGCTCGTCTTCGCGGTGCTGATTCCGGTGTTCGCGTACGTCAACGTCGGTCTGGCGAAGGACGGTTCGGTGCCCGCCGGCGTGCTGGGCTACAGCCTCGGCCTGGGCCTGCTGGCCGGCGTCGCCCATCTCGTCGTCCGCAAGTGGGCGCCGTACGCCGATCCGCTGATGCTGCCCATCGCCACCCTGCTCAACGGGCTGGGACTGATCTTCATCTGGCGGCTGGACCAGGAGCCCTCGCTCGGCAAGGCGATGGCGCCCAACCAGCTGATGTGGTCGACCCTCGGTGTCGCCTTCTTCCTGGCCATCCTGATCTTCCTCAAGGACCACCGCGTCCTGCAGCGCTACACCTACATCTCGATGGTGGTCGCGCTGATCCTGCTGGTCGCGCCGGTGTTCTTCCCCGGTGTGAACGGCGCGAAGATCTGGATCACGATTCCGGGTCTCGGCTCGCTGCAGCCCGGTGAGTTCGCGAAGATCATCATCGCGATCTTCTTCGCCGGCTATCTGATGGTGAAGCGGGACGCGCTGGCGCTGGCCAGCCGCCGTTTCATGGGGCTCTATCTCCCGCGCGGCCGTGACCTCGGCCCCATCCTCGTCATCTGGGCGCTCAGCCTGATGATCCTGGTCTTCGAGACCGACCTGGGTACCTCGCTGCTGTTCTTCGGCCTGTTCGTCGTGATGCTGTACGTCGCGACCGAGCGCACCAGCTGGATCGTGTTCGGCCTGCTGCTCAGCGCCGGCGGCGCGGTCGCGGTGGCGACGTTCGAGTCGCACGTCCAGACGCGTGTCCACAACTGGCTCAACCCGCTGGAGCTGCTCGACGGCGGTGTCACCGAAACCGCCCAGGCGATGTACTCCTTCGGCTCCGGCGGCATCCTCGGCTCCGGTCTGGGACAGGGCTACTCGCGCCTCATCCTGGGCATCGCCCCCAAGAGCGACTACATCCTCGCCACCGTCGGCGAGGAGGTCGGTCTCGCCGGGCTGATGGCCATCCTGCTGCTGTACGGCCTGCTGATCGAGCGCGGCATCCGGACGGCGCTGGCTGCCCGCGACCCGTTCGGCAAGCTGCTGTCGATCGGCCTGTCCGGCGCCTTCGCGCTGCAGGTCTTCGTCGTCGCCGGTGGTGTGACGGGCCTGATCCCGCTGACGGGTATGACGATGCCGTTCCTCGCCCAGGGTGGCTCGTCCGTGATCGCCAACTGGGCACTGGTCGCGATCCTGCTCCGGATCAGCGACACCGCGCGCCGCCCGGCGCCGGCTCCCGCCCCGTCCACCGACGCCGAGATGACCCAGGTGGTCCGCCCGTGAACAAGCCCCTGCGCCGGGTCGCGATCTTCTGCGGCCTGCTCGTCCTCGCTCTGCTCGTCCGCGTCAACTGGGTGCAGTTCGTCCAGGGTGATGCGCTCAAGAACGACCCGCACAACCGCCGGGTCGCCATCGAGCGCTACAGCACACCGCGCGGCAACATCATCGTCGACGGCAAGGCCATCACCGGCTCCACGACCACCGACAGCGGCGACTTCAAGTACAAGCGCACGTACAAGAACGGCAAGATGTGGGCGCCGGTCACCGGCTACGCCTCGCAGGCCTTCGACGCCAACCAGCTCGAGAAGCTCAACGACGGCATACTCACCGGCACCGACGACAGGCTCTTCTTCAGCCGCACGGTCGACATGTTCACCGGCGGCAAGCAGAAGGGCGGCAACGTGGTGACCACCCTCGACGCCAAGGCCCAGAAGGCCGCCTACGACGGCCTCGGCAAGCAGAAGGGCGCGGTCGCCGCGATCAACCCGGAGACCGGCGCGATCCTGGCCCTGGCCAGCACCCCGTCGTACGACCCGTCCACCTTCGCGGGGATGAGCAACAAGGACGCCGAGGCGTACAACGGGCTGCAGAAGAAGAGCGACCCGGACGAGCCGATGCTCAACCGGGCGCTGCGCCAGACCTACCCGCCCGGCTCCACCTTCAAGGTCGTCACGGCCTCAGCGGCGCTGCAGAACGGGCTCTACCACGACGTCGACGCCAACACCCGGTCGCCGCTGCCCTACACGCTCCCCGACACCTCGGGCCTCCCGCTGAAGAACGAGGGCAACATCCCCTGCAAGGACGCCAGCCTGCGCCAGGCGCTGCGCTACTCCTGCAACACGGTCTTCGGCAAGATCAGCGCGGACCTCGGCAACAAGAAGATGAAGGCCGAGGCGGAGAAGTTCGGCTTCAACGACCCGGGGATCAACACTCCGGTCCGCGCCTCGGAGAGCATCTACCCCACGGACAACCGGCCGCAGAACGCCATGGCGGGCATCGGCCAGGCCTCCAACCGCGCCACGCCGCTGCAGATGGCCATGGTCGCCTCGGCGGTCGCCAACGGCGGCAAGCTGATGAAGCCGTACATGGTCGACCAGCTGGTCGCGCCGAACCTCAATGTCGTCCAGCAGCACACGCCGCAGGAGATGAGCCGGCCGCTGAGCCCGGAGAACGCCCAGAAGGTCCAGAGCATCATGGAGACCGTGGTCAAGGAGGGCACCGGAACCAGCGCCCAGATCCCGGGCATCACCGTCGGCGGTAAGACCGGTACCGCGCAGCACGGCGAGAACAACAAGGACAATCCGTACGCCTGGTTCATTTCCTACGCGAAGACCGACAAGGGCACCCCCGTTGCGGTCGCTGTCGTCATTGAGGGATCCGACACCCTTCGCGACGACATCGCCGGCGGAAGGCTTGCCGCTCCGATCGCGAAGAGCGTCATGCAGGCGGTAATCGAAGGCGAAAAGTGACTCGGGTCATGCCCATACCGGTCACGTATCAGGTTGCGGCTCCGGCCCGGTCCGCTACGGCGTGCCGGGTACGGTATGCCCGGACAGCACACCGCCGGACCACACACCGGTGCGGTCGGGACTGACGGAGAGGGCTGGAGAAGCTTATGGAAGAGCCGCGTCGCCTCGGCGGCCGGTACGAGCTGGGCTCGGTGCTCGGCCGCGGTGGCATGGCCGAGGTGTACCTCGCGCATGACACCCGCCTGGGCCGCACCGTAGCTGTGAAGACGCTGCGGGTGGACCTCGCCCGTGACCCGTCCTTCCAGGCCCGGTTCCGCCGTGAGGCCCAGTCGGCCGCCTCGCTGAACCATCCGTCGATCGTCGCGGTCTACGACACCGGCGAGGACTACGTCGACGGTGTCTCGATCCCGTACATCGTCATGGAGTACGTCGACGGCTCCACACTGCGTGAGCTTCTGCACTCCGGAAGAAAGCTGCTGCCCGAGCGGTCGCTGGAGATGACCACCGGTGTCCTCCAGGCGCTGGAGTACTCCCACCGGGCGGGCATCGTCCACCGCGACATCAAGCCGGCCAACGTCATGCTGACGCGCACCGGCCAGGTCAAGGTCATGGACTTCGGCATCGCCCGCGCGATGGGTGACGCCGGTATGACCATGACGCAGACCGCCGCGGTCATCGGCACCGCGCAGTACCTCTCACCCGAGCAGGCCAAGGGCGAGCAGGTCGACGCCCGCTCCGACCTGTACTCCACCGGCTGTCTGCTCTACGAGCTCCTCACCGTCCGGCCGCCGTTCGTCGGTGACTCACCGGTCGCGGTGGCCTATCAGCATGTCCGCGAAGAGCCGCAGAAGCCGAGCAACTTCGACCCCGAGATCACGCCGGAGATGGACGCCATCGTCCTGAAGGCGCTGGTCAAGGACCCGGACTACCGCTACCAGTCGGCCGACGAGATGCGGGCCGACATCGAGGCGGCGCTGGACGGCCAGCCCGTCGCAGCGACCTCCGCCATGGGTGCGGCCGGCTACGACCAGGACCAGCCGACCACCATGCTGCGGCCGCAGGACCCGGCCGGCCAGACCTCGATGCTCCCGCCGATGAACCCGGACGACGGGGGCTACGGCTACGACGACCGCGGCGACCGGCGCCGTGGCGGTGGCCAGAAGAAGAGCAACACCTCGACGATCCTGCTGGTGCTGGCGGCCGTCCTCGTCCTGATCGGTGCGATCTTCATCGGCAAGGCGATGTTCACCAAGAGCAACGCCGGCGGCACGACACCGGTGCCCAACCTCGTCGGCAAGACCCTCAAGGAAGCGAAGGAGTCCGGCAAGAACGGCAGCTTCCAGGTCTCCGAGGGAGGCCGCAAGGCCTGCGACAACGTCAAGAAGGGCCAGGTCACCGAGCAGAAGCCGAAGGCGGGCGGTGAGATCGACAAGAACGAGACCGTCACCGTCACGCTGTGCACGGGGCAGAAGAAGTTCTCCATGCCCAATGTGAAGAGCCTGCCCGAGTCCCAGGCCCGTTCGGAACTCTCCAACAAGGGCTTCACCAATGTCGGGACCAAGTCCGAGGTCTCGGACCGCGATCCCGGAACCGTCCTTGACCAGGACCCGAAGCCGGGCTCTCAGCAGCCCAAGGACACCAAGGTCACGCTGACCATCGCTCAGGCGTCCCCCAAGCGGAACGTCCCGGTCGTCACGGGTCAGGACTTCGAGGCGGCCAAGAAGCAGCTCACCGACCTGGGCTTCAAGGTCGAAAAGGTCGAACAGGACGTCACCGACCCGAACCAGGTCGGCAAGGTTCAGAGCCAGAGCCCCGACGGCAACACCCCGGCCAAGGAGGGCTCCACCGTGACCCTCACGGTCGGCAAGGCAGGGGCGCAGACACCGGTTCCGGGTGTGGTCGGCCAGACCCTGAAGGACGCCAAGAAAGCGCTCCAGCAGGCCGGTTTCACCAACATCCAGCTCGCCGGCGGCAGCCAGCAGGACGACAACTCCCGGGTCATCACCCAGGACCCGCAGCCGCAGACACCGTCCGACCCCAAGTCCACCACCGTGACGCTGACCACCATCGGTGGCGGTGGCGGGAACGGCAACGGGGGCAATGACGGCGGTGGCGGCATCTTCGGCGGAGCGTTCGGAGGCACGCACTAGCGGTCCGTACGACGAGGCAGCACAGAGCCCCGGCACCCTTGAAGGGTGCCGGGGCTTCGTCGTTGCCCCGTGTCTCGGGCGCCAGGGCGGGGAGCCATCAGGTTCGGGCGGGGCCGCTGGGGCGTCGGCTGGTCGGAGCCGGGCCTGCCATGCCTGCCGTGCTGTGCAGCCTGGCTAGCGGAGTTCCTTCGGGGGTGTGCGGTCCGCATCGACCTTCTCGGTGCGTTCCAGCTCGCCCCAGACGATGAAGCGGTAGGTCGAGGTGTAGACCGGGGTGCAGGTCGTGAGGGTGATGAACCGGCCCGCCTTGCGCTTGCCGGATTCCTTCGGCACGGCGTCGAGGACGTCCACATTGAACTTCGAGGTCTCGGGCAGCGTCGCGAACACCTTGTAGACGTACCAGGTGTCCTTCGTCTCGAAGACGATCGAGTCGCCGTCCTTGAGCTTGTCGATGTTGTGGAACTTCGCGCCATGGCCGTCGCGGTGCGCGGCGAGGGTGAAGTTGCCCTTCTTGTCCTCCGGCAGCCCCGACTTGACCGGCTTGGTGTAGTAACCGGCCACGCCCTCGTTGAGGATGTCGGCGTCGGTGCCCTTCTTGACCAGCACCTCACCGTTGTCCATCGCCGGTACGTGCAGAAAGCCGATGCCGTCCTTGGTGTCCAGCTTCCCCGGCCCCTTGGGCCCGGTGCTCGCCCAGTGCTTGCGCACCTGGTCGCCCTGCTGGTGTGCCGCGCGGTCGGCGAGGACGTTGGTCCACCACAACGAGTAGGCAACGAACAGGCCCAGGATCAGCCCTGCCGTGATCAGCAGCTCACCGATGACGCTGACGACGGCGGCGATGGTCCTGCGCACACGGCGCGGCTTGGGCGGCGGCGCGGACCGGTCGCATTCCTCGTCGGTTCCGGTTGCAGTCACCGCGTAGCACCCCTCTTATGTTCGCTCAGCCGGCGAGCGCATCCGGTTTGCCCTTGCTCCGCGGCCGCTCGTCGACCATCTTGCCCCAGACGATCATCCGAAAGGTACTGGTGAACTCCGGGGTACAGGTCGTCAGGGTGATGTAGCGGCCGGGCCCGGTGAATCCCGAACCGGGCGGCACGGGGCCGATCACGCTGGTGTTGCTGGGAGACGTCTGCGGGAGGATGCTCTCCATCTCGTATGTGTAATACGAGCTCTGCGTCTCGACGATGATCTTGTCGCCCTTGGTGAGCTTGTTGACGTAGCGGAACGGCTCGCCGTGCGTGTTGCGGTGCGCCGCCACCGCGAAGTTGCCCTTCTTGTCCCAGGGCATCGCCGTCTTGATCCCGCTGTTCTTGTCGTAGTGACCGATCATGCCGTGGTCCAGCACACGGTGCTTGTCGATGCCCTCGGCTATCGGCGCCTTCACATCCAGCTTGGGGATGTACATGATCCCGAAGCGCTCACCGTCCGCGAGGTTCTTCTTCTCGCCGCCGCCCTTGTCCCACTCGTGCTGCAGGTTGTTGGCGGCGCCGCCGGCCTCCTGTTCGGCCATCACATTCGTCCACCACAGCTGATAGGTGACGAACAGCAGCATCAGCACGCCGAGAGTGATGAACACTTCGCCCAGCGCGCGGCTGGCGATCAGGCTGGGGCTGTCCTTGGCGGCTCGGGCGGCCTGCCGGGCCTCCAGCCGGGACATGGGGGCGGGGGCCGCTTCAGAAGCTGTCGCAGCGGCTGCTGTGGCGGCGCCCGCACCGCCGTGGCGGCCGCGCCTGCCGCCCCGCTTGGATGCCTCCTGAGCGGCCTTGCGCCGGGCTGCGCGGCCCCCCGAGGACGACGACTCGGTTTCACGTGAAACCGAGTCACCGGTTTCACGTGAAACGGCCTCGTCGTCGGGCTTCTCCGCCTGACGCAGCGCCATGGTCTCGTTGTCGTCCAGCCACGGAGTGGCGGCAGCGGCCGGAGCGGCACTCACGGCCGGGGCAGGACGCACAGCCGGTGCAGGACTCACTGCCGACGGGGGGCTCACGCTCGGCCCTGGGGCAGGCGATACCGACGCCTCCGGTGTGGCATACGGCGGGGATATCGCCTCGGACGCCGCGGAGCGGGAGTCGTGGCCGGGGCCGTACCCCTGAGCGGGGCGGCCCGCCTCAGCGCCGTACGACTGCCGCTCCGGCCGAGACGTCGCTTCCGGCTCCAGATGCGGGCGGAACCACGGCGAACCCTGCCTCCCGCCCTCCTGAGCCGCCTTGCCCCGCCGCCGCCCGCGGCCCGGCTGTCCGTACGGAGCGGGCGCGGGGGCCGGCGGCGCCTGGCCCGGCAGCGGATCGTTCAGCGGGTCGTCGAGCTGCTCCACCGCCGCCTCGAACGCATCCGGGTACCCGTACGGATCCTTCGCTCCATGCGGCTCCTGCGGCCCGTGCGACTGCTGCGAGTCGTCCGGCTCGTAGGGTCTCCCATCACGCCCGGGGCGCAGGTCGGTCACGCGCCGGCCTTGCCGACCACCGGGGCCAGCCCCGTAGAGCGTTCCAAAGCCCCCTTGTCGCCGCATTCGACGAGCCAGTTGGCCAGCATCCGGTGCCCCCACTCCGTCAGGACCGATTCGGGGTGGAACTGCACGCCCTCGACCGGAAGTTCACGGTGCCGAAGGCCCATCACGATCCGTCCGCCCGGAACCTCCTCGGCCTCCGTCCAGGAGGTGACGATCAGTTCGTCGGGGACGGTGTCCGGCTCCACGGCCAGGGAGTGGTAGCGGGTGGCGGTGAACGGGGAGGGCAGGCCGGCGAAGACACCGGCGCCCTCGTGGAGGACGGGCGAGGTCTTGCCGTGCAGCAGCTCGGGCGCCCGGTCCACGACGCCGCCGTACGCCACCGCCATCGACTGCATGCCCAGACACACGCCGAAGACCGGGACGCCGGTGTCCGCACAGTGCCGCACCATGTCGACGCAGACACCGGCCTGCTCGGGGGTGCCGGGGCCGGGCGACAGCAGCACTCCGTCGAAGCCGTCCTGTGCGTGCCGCGGCGCGACCTCGTCGTTGCGCAGCACCTCACATTCGGCACCCAGTTGGTAGAGGTACTGCACGAGGTTGAAGACGAAGCTGTCGTAGTTGTCGACGACGAGAATCCGTGCGGTCATCGGACGGCTGCCATCCCTTGGTCGACAGTGACGTCATTGAAGGGGAGCAACGGCTCCGCCCACGGAAAGACGTACTGGAAGAGTACGAAGACGACCGCCAGCGCGAGCACCAGGGAAATCAGCGCCTTCACCCACGTGTTGCCCGGCAGATGCCGCCAGATCCAGCCGTACATGCTGTCGCTGTCCCCTTGCCGATGACGATGACGATTGCGACACCAGAGTAAGGGGCGAGGGCAGGCACAGGTGGGTCAGCCGGTCAAAGCCGATGGCCTTCCCTGTGCCACGGGTTGGGTGGAATCCAGGTGTGCCCAGGCGATCAGCCGGTGGCTGTGGCCCCATTCCGGCTCGCAGGTCGTCAGCGTGAGATAGCGGCCGGGGCCGTTGAACCCGGATTTCCGCGGTACGGGGTCGATCACCCCGATGTCGCCGGGCAGCGTCGTATAGGGCCGGTTGTCGATGCGGTAGGTGAACCAGGTCGCGCCGTCGGTCAGCACCACGGCGTCGCCGGGGCGCAGCCGGGGGAAGTCCTTGAAGGGGTCGCCGTAGGTGCGGCGGTGGCCGGCGACGGAGAAGTTGCCGGTCTCCCCCAGGTGCGCGGTGCGGTCGTAATGGCCGAGGCCGCGCTTGAGGACGTCGGTCGCGGTGCCCTCGATCACGGGCTTGGCCCAGTCGGCGCCCAGCCGCGGGATGTACATGACGGCGAACGACGCGCCCGGGATGTAGGGGCGGGGCCGGGTGTCTGGGGCGGGCAGGCGGCCGGGGGCCTGCTTCTCGTCCGGGGACGGCTTGCCGCCAGGCCCGGTGGCCGCTCCCGTGGACCACTGGTGCTGGAGCCTGCCGATCTCGCCGTCCATGGCACTGTCCGCCCGTACGCCGGTCCAGAAGAGGAGGTAGGCCACGAACAGCACGATCAGCGCGCCGACGGTGAGGCAGATTTCGCTGAGCGTCCGCACGATCCACCGCACCGTCATCCGGCCCCGCCCCTCCCGCCGCCCCGCGGCGCGCGGGCTACGGCTTCACAGGCTGTGCGTAGTGCAGATCCACTGTGCCGGAGTAGCCGGGAAGAGTCACCGCCTCGTGCTGGTCGACTTTCCATCCCAGGCCGTAGGCGTTCACGTACTGGAGGTAGTTCTGGATGGCGGGGGAGGCGGTCAGCGCGTTGGTGAGGGCCTCCCGGTCGCCGACGGCGGTGACCTTGTACGGCGGGGAGTAGACCCGGCCCTGGAGGATCAGGGTGTTGCCGACGCAGCGCACCGCGCTGGTGGAGATCAGCCGCTGGTCCATGACCTTGATGCCCTTGGCGCCGCCGTGCCACAGGGCGTTCACCACGGCCTGCAGGTCCTGCTGGTGGATGACCAGGTCGTTGGGCTGCGGCTGGGGCACGCCGGGGATCTTGGCGGTGGCGTTCGGCGGGGCGTCGGTCAGCGTGACCGTCACGCCCTGGCCCTTCAGCGGCTTGGTCCCGGCGTTCTTCTCCAGCGCCTTGACCTTGGCTTCCTCGGCCTTGGAGCTGCCGTTGTCGCGCCGCGCGAGGGCGTCGACCTCCTGCCGCAGGGTGGCGTTGCTCTCGTCCTGGGAGCCGTTCTTGTGGCTGCGTTCCTGGATGAGGTCGGACAGCCGCAGCATCGAGTCGTCCGAGCGCAGATTCGTGCCCCGTGCGGTGTCGAAGCTCAGCCAGAACAGCAGCCCGGCGAGCGCGAATACGATGAGGGTGAGAAACCGCACGGGCCGCAGGCGGGGACGATGGGGGCTTTCGGGGGAGTCAGCGGAATTGCTCAACGTACCCTTACTCCTTACGGCGCCGCGGAAGCACTACGCTAACGGACGCCCGGGAATAAGGAATCCGCTCCCCACCGCGTCCGTGCCCCGGCGCACACCACGTACTTCCCCCGCGGATGGGGGCACTGCCCGCTCGGGCCGAGCCGAGAGCGGGGGAGCAGCGCATCGACAGGAGAGTTCCTCGTGCCGAAGTCACGGATCCGCAAGAAGGACGACTTCACGCCGCCGCCGGCGAAGACCACCAACCTGAAGATGAACTCAGGTCGCGGTTGGGTGGCGCCGCTGATGCTGGCGATGTTCCTCATCGGACTGGTGTGGATCGTGATGTTCTACGTGTCCGAAGGTGATCTGCCGATCGCGGCCATGGGCAACTGGAACATCGTGTGCGGCTTCGGCTTCATCGCGGTGGGCTTCGGCGTATCCACCCAGTGGAAGTAGCACAAGCCCTGCCCAAGGCCATCCACACGGTTATCCACAGCCGGGGAAAACTTCAGAAGATCTGTGGATAACCTTCCGGAGGTTGACGCCGGTGTGATCGGCGGCACCCTCTCCCGGCCTGCGCCTCCCCGCATCCTTACTGGGGAAACGCAGGTCAGGGCGGCTCGGATCGGGCGTTCCGCACAGCATGCACAAGATCGGCCACGTACTGTGGACAACTTGACGGAACAGGCCCCTCAGCCCAGGAGCTGAAGGGTCCGTACCCACACCACCGCGACGATCGCGAGCAGCGCGACCACACAGGTCGCGACGTGCACCAGGGTCCGGCGGTCACGCGGCGCATGGACCATCCCGAACGCCACCGCGGCGCCCACCACCAGGCCGCCGACATGGGCCTGCCAGGCGATGTTCGGCCACAGGAACGTGAAGGCCAGGTTGAGGCCGAGCAGGATCAGCACCGGCTTCATGTCGTAGTTCATCCGCCGCAGCAGTACCGCGGTCGCACCGAGCAGCCCGAAGATCGCGCCGGACGCACCCAGCGAGGGCTGGTTCTGCGCGGCGAGGAGATACGACAGGGCGCTGCCGCCCAGACCGGCGAGCATGTAGAGCGCGATGAACCGCAGTCGGCCGAGCGCCGCCTCCAGCGGAGGTCCCAGCCACCACAGCGAGAGCATGTTGAACGCGAAGTGTGCGATCTGCTGGTGCAGGAACATCGCGGTCAGCAGGCGGTACCACTCACCCTCCGCGACCCCCACCAGCCGGAACTGACTCGGATCGGCGGCGAGCCCCACCAGGTCGAGACGGCTGGGCAGCCAGCTCGACGTGCCGCCGGTCGCCAGCACGGCCAAGAACACGGCGGCGTTCAGGCCCAGCAGAATCATGGTGATCAGCCGCGGATCGGTCGCGATCCTGCCGCCCGCGATCGTGCGCGGCGCCGTCGCCTGCGGCGCATGGCCGGTACCGCTGCCGCCGCGCACACAGGACGGGCACTGGAAGCCCACCGAGGCACTGACCATGCACTCCGGGCATATCGGCTGGTCACAGCGGGTACAGCGGACGCCGGTCGGGCGATCGGGATGGCGGGAGCAGCCGGGCAGGCCGTCGCCGCCCTGCGCGTCCTGCGGCTTGTGCGGGCTGCCTGGCACCTGGTCCATCGTCCCCTCGTCCTGTTCTCCGTCCGGGCGCGTCCACGCTCCGCCTCGCCCGGACGTCCCCGACCCCGGACGAGCCTCGCGCCCCGCCTGATGTACGACCGGGCGGGGCGCAATGGTTCCCCGGACCCGGCCGGGGCGCAAGACGCGGCTCAGCGGGTCTCGATGACGACCGACTGGATGACGACGTCCTGGACGGGACGGTCGGTGCGCGGGTTGGTCTGGGTGCCGGCGATGGCGTCGACGACCTTCTTGCTCGCCTCGTTGCTGACCTCACCGAAGATGGTGTGCTTGCCGGTCAGCCACGCCGTCGCGCCGACGGTGATGAAGAACTGCGAGCCGTTCGTGCCCGGACCGGCGTTGGCCATGGCCAGCAGGTACGGCTTGTTGAAGGCCAGGTCGGGGTGGAACTCGTCCCCGAACTCGTAACCGGGGCCACCGGTGCCGTTGCCCAGCGGGTCGCCGCCCTGGATCATGAAACCGCTGATCACCCGGTGGAAGACGGTGCCGTCGTACAGCCGGTCCGTGGACTTCTTGCCGGTCGCCGGGTGGGTCCACTCCCGCTCACCGTTGGCGAGCTCGACGAAGTTCTTGACCGTCTTGGGTGCATGGTTCGGCAGGAGCCGAATCTCGATGTCGCCCTGGTTCGTCTTCAGGGTGGCGTAGAGCTGCTCAGCCACGATCTACCTTCCATAAGTCTTCGCTGACGGTTCCCGATCCTCGCACGAACGGGCCCTCCCAGAGCCCGACCACGGCCCCGCACCGAGTTGCGCGCGGCGTTTCGCCCTCGCCCGGCCACGGCCGTTTCCCGAGCGCCCGGCCGCCTCGCGCGCGCCGTCCGGCCACCGCTCCTTGACGTCTTTCGTACTGATTTCCTGCGCCTGAACCGGAAAACCGTGGCATTGTCGTTCACAAGGCTCCGGAAGGTCCGCAATGACCCGGATGCCCGCTCGCACATGCCGTGGGAAGCATGAGCGGGCATGATCTTCAAACGGGTGGACAGGCGATACAGCAGACACGGGGGATCAGCCCCCAAGCCCCGGACACGCCACCGAGGAGGAGGATCCCGTGACCCGCAAGAAGAGCGTGCGCGCCGCGACCGATACGGCCAAGGACAGCGTGCGGCACGCCGCGGAAGTGGTGGCTCCTTATGCCGGTACGGCCAAGGACGCCGCCGTGCACTTTGCTCACGAGGCTCGGACGCGAGCGGCTCCCAAGGTGGCGGAGGCCGCCCACCAGGCACGTACGCAGTACGACACCCATCTGCACCCGCGTATCGAGCACGCCCGCGGCACGCTGCCGCCCAAGGTCGACGCGGCGGCGACCCGTGCAGCCTGCCGGACCCGCAAGGCAGCCCGCCAGGCGGCCGACTACACGGCGCCGCGGCTGGAGCACGCCGTGACCCATGCGCGCGCCGCGGCCGAACCGGTACGCGAGGAGGCCCTCGCCCGCGGCACCGCCGCGCTCGCCGCCCTCCGCGGCCAGGTGACGGCCGCGGAGATCGCCAAGCTCCAGAAGAAGCACAGCCGACGGGCCAAGTGCGGCAAGCTCGCCAAGCGCCTTACCGTGCTGGGCATCCTGGCCGGCGGTGCGGTCGCCGCCTGGAAGTGGTGGGACAAGCAGGCCAACCCGGACTGGCTGGTCGAGCCGCCGGCGCCCACCGAGGTCAGCGACCGCGGACGGCTGAGCTCGGTCGACGGCAGCGGCGGCGCCTCGCTCGACCCGGAGGTCCAGGCCAAGCAGGCCGAGTCCGAGGCCGACGAACGCGGCGGCGGCACCACGACCTGACCCGCGCACCGCAGGCACTTCACCGGGCCGTGTCCCCACCCCGTACGAGGGGCGGTGGGCACGGCCCGTTCGCATGCGGATCGGCGACACCACGAGGCGCACGCGCCAACGCTCCGTCAGGACACACGAAAGCCCCTCTGACCAGCGGCTACGCGGATCGGAAGGGCTTTGGGAGTGGAGCCTAGGGGAGTCGAACCCCTGACATCTGCCATGCAAAGACAGCGCTCTACCAACTGAGCTAAGGCCCCTTCGCGCACAAGGGTACCCGGTGTCCGGCCGCTTTCCCGACCGGGTATCGCCGCACACCGTCGCTCTCCGTAGGATGCTTCGCGAGATTCGCGGCAGCGAAGCGACCGGGGAGACAGGGGAGACGGTATGGACACGGCACAGCAGGAAGCCACCGCGCGGGCCCGGGAGCTTCAGCGCAGTTGGTACGGGGAACCTCTGGGTGCGCTGTTCCGCCGTCTCATCGACGATCTCGGCCTCAACCAGGCCCGGCTCGCCGCTGTGCTCGGTCTGTCGGCCCCGATGCTGTCGCAGCTGATGAGCGGCCAGCGCGCCAAGATAGGCAACCCGGCCGTGGTGCAGCGGGTGCAGGCGCTGCAGGACCTGGCCGGCCAGGTCGCCGACGGCAGCGTCAGCGCCGCCGAGGCCACCGACCGCATGGAAGAGATCAAGAAGACGGCGGGGGGTTCGGTGCTCAACAACACCGCGCAGCAGACATCGTCGACGGGTGCGACCACGGTCCGGCGCGTGGTGCGGGAGATCCAGTCGCTGCTGCGGTCGGTCTCCGACGCCGGGGACATCATCGATGCGGCGAACACCCTCGCCCCCGCTCACCCCGAACTGGCAGAGTTCCTCCGGGTCTACGGTGCCGGTCGCACCGCGGACGCGGTCGCCCACTACGAGGCGCACCAGAGTTAGCCACAGGGGACGTTGCGGGTTCACACAGCGGACGGGGCGCAATGGGTGAGGTCTTCGCCGGCCGGTACGAGCTGATCGACCCGATCGGGCGGGGCGGGGTGGGCGCGGTCTGGCGCGCCTGGGACGCCCGGCGCCGCCGCTACGTTGCCGCCAAGGTGCTGCAGCAGAGCGACGCGCACACCCTGCTGCGCTTCGTCCGCGAACAGGCACTGCGGATCGACCATCCGCATGTGCTGGCCCCGGCGAGCTGGGCCGCGGACGACGACAAGGTGCTGTTCACCATGGATCTGGTGAACGGCGGCTCGCTGGCGCATCTGATCGGGGATTACGGCCCGTTGCCGCCGCGGTTCGTGTGTCTGCTCCTGGACCAGCTGCTGGCCGGGCTGACCGCGGTGCATGCGGAGGGGGTGGTGCACCGCGACATCAAACCGGCGAACATCCTGCTGGAGGCCACCGGTACCGGCAGGCCGCATCTGCGGCTGTCGGACTTCGGTATCGCGATGCGCAAGGGTGAGCCGCGGCTGACCGAGGCCAACCTCGTGGTCGGCACGCCCGGATACTTCGCACCCGAGCAACTGCTGGGCGCCGAACCGGACTTCCCCGCGGACCTGTTCGCGGTCGGGCTGGTCGCGCTCTATCTGATCACCGGCACCAAGCCGGACGCCGACGCCTTGATCCAGCACTTCGCCGGGAACGGCATCCCGAACGCGCCCGAGGGGGTGCCGGAGCCGCTGTGGCAGGTGCTGGCGTCCTTGGTGCACCCCGACCCGGATGCGCGGTTCAAGACGGCCACAGGGGCGCGTAAGGCGATCATCTCGACGGTCGAGTTGCTGCCGGAGGTGACGATCGAGGAAGAGATCGTCGAAGTCTTCGACCACATAGGCCCGCTCCCGGCCGGCTTCGGGGCGGACGGGCCGCTGCGGACCCGGGAGGCCGACGGGCCCGTGACTACCGGTGCCGGCACCGGGGCCACCGGGCAGGTGTCCATGTCGGACACCGGAAGCTTCCAGCTCGCCCCGCCGGAGCCGAGCACCACGCCGACGCCCACCCCCCTGCCCATGCCGGGCGGTGCGCCCACCGGCCTGGGCGGTTCGCCCACGGGTCACACCGGTTCGCTCACGGGCCAGGGTGGTCCGCTCACGGGCCATGACGGGGTGCCCACCGGCCAGGGCACCACGTCCACGGGCCACGGCGGTCCATCCACCGGCCACGTCGGCCCGCCCACCGGCCACGCCAGTACGTCCACGGGCCATGGCGCCTGGGCCGGGCCCGGCGCGGCGCCCGGCACGCCCCCGGGTCCTCTCCCGCCTCCAGCGCCCGCGTACGTGCCCACGGCCGCCGTCCACCCGGAGCAGTCCGCGACCCGCCCCTACACGGCGGGCCGCCCCCCGGTCCCCGGGCAGCCCCTGCCCCCGGCCGGCACCAGCGTCGCCGCCCCGGCCGCGGTGCCTCCCGTCGCGTACCGGAAACCGGGACCACCCCCGAAGGTCGCGATCCCGGTCCTGATCGTGGCGTTGCTGTGCATTGCGGTCGGCGTCTGGGCGCTGGTCTCCGCCTGAGAGGCGCAGTGGGCCCGTGGGGCGGGCGCCGAGCAGCCCGGGGCCACGGTTTCACGTGAAACGCCCGGCACCGTCCGGTAGCCGCTACCAGCCCTGCGGCGGCCTGAACTGCGGCTGCTGCTGAGCCTGTTGGGTCGACTGGGTCGATGGCGAGTACTGTCCCGGCAGCGAGGGCTGACCGCCCGGACCACCGGGTGCGGCCGGACCACCCACCGCTACCGGTGCACCGGCCCGCGACCGTCGTGCCACGAGCGTCCACACCCCCAGCCCCGCCAGCAGCACCACCCCCGTGCCGATCCCGGCGTAGGCCACCGTCATCAAGGTGCCGCTCTTCGCCGCCTCCTGTGCCGTCTGGCCCTTCTGCGCCACCTTCCGGTCCTCGGGCGTGACGGAGAAGACGCCGGTCGGCTGGGCATAGCCGGGCCCGGCCTTGGCGGTGCCGCGCACATCCACCCGCAGGGTGAGCTCCGCGCCCTTGGGGAAGTACCGCGCGGCATCGGGGTGCAGGCTGACCTCGACGTAGTACCAGCCCGCGAACCGCATCGCGCTGACCGCGTCGGTCGGGTTGAAGCGGTTGCCGTACTCGACGGGCGCGGTGAACTGCTTCGCCGCGGCCGGCTTGCCGATGTACGAGACGAAGCGGACGCCGCCGACCGCCCCGCGCGCCGGGTTGTAGACCCCCAGTCCGAGCATCCGGGCGAGGAAGCCGGAGGTCCCGGAGGCCGCATTCGGCAGCTCCGCGCTCAGGTTGAGCCGCTGTCCCCAGTCCACCGGTACGCGGTAGAAGCGCGTCTCGCCCGGCGTGATCCGGTCCTTCCAGACACCGGAGTCGACCGAGCCCGCGTCGTTGAAGCCGGTGCCGCCCTTGGCGCTGCCCTTGGTGGGGCCCGTACGCGGTGCGGGCGTGGCGGTCCGCCAACTGCCCTGGCCCAGCGGGGCAGGGGTGTTGCCGCGGAGCGGGGGCTCGTCGAGGTAGTCCAGTTCGATCGGCCAGGTGTCGGAACCGGAGGTCGCCGGCCCTTCACGCGTGATCACCAGGTAGTACCGGCCCGCCTTCTGGCACTCCGTACGGTCGGCTCCGATGCGGCGGGTGGCGTAGTCCGCGAGCGGGTACGCCATGCCGCCGCCGCTGAACGACGGACGGGCCTCCGAGCCGCAGGTCGCGCCGTCGCTTTCCTGGACGGTGAGGGTCAGCTTGTCGCCGTAGTCCTCGACCTTGGTGCCCGGCTTGGGCGCCGCGACCGCCGAGAAGTACGCGCTGGTCCTGTCGTCCAGGGTGACGGCGTAGTACTTCTGCTCACCGCGCTTGATGGAGTCGGTGTGCAGGCCGGGCTTGAGCTGCGGTGCCTGCGTGGCGCTGGAAGTGCCCTTGGTCGCCGTGGCACCGTCCCCCGTCCGGTATCCGGGGATGGTCTCGGCCGAGGCCACGCCCACCGCCCCCGGCAGGATCGTCACCGCGGCGAGTGCCGTCAGCACGGCTATGCCCCTGTATGTCGTGCGCCCCGTCACCACGAGCCACCCCTCCTCGGATCGGAATTCCCGGAACCGGCCCGCGGCTTCCCGCGGGCCCGTCCGTAGGAAGCCGCGAGACCGGCCATCAGCAGTACGCCCACTCCACCGATGGCGACGGCCACCACACGTCCTGTGGACCATCCTCCACCGCCGTCCTGCGTGCCGTCTGCCGAGGCCCGGGAATCGCCGGGAGGAACATCGGCCCGGAGCGCGGACGCCCCGGCCTGCGGGCCGCTCTTCTCCTTGCCCAGCACCGCGATCCGCAGCACCACTCCGATCTGCGGTTGCCGAGCGACCTCGGACGCCTTGGCGCCCAGCGTCACCGCGAGGGAGAAGTCGCCGTTGCGGTGCACGGGGATGACGCCAGGGTGCGACTCGTAGCGGTTGCTCCAGGTGGCCGGGACCGTCCCCATGAGCGACGCCAACCGCCCGGTGTAGGGCACCTGGGGGCTGAACTCGGCAGCACCGCGGCGTCCTTGCCGCCCGCGCCGTACTCCGGCTCCGGCTGCGCGGGCGTGACGCCCTTCCATCTGATGTTCCACGTGAAACATCAGCTCCATCGGCCACCGTGCGGCATCCGACCCCTTGGCGGCCTTGCGCTCGACGACCAGCCAGTACCTCCCGGCCTTGTCGCAACCGCCGCTGCCGCACTGCGTGAGGATGCGGCTGACGCCCGAGGTCAGCGGCGTTGCGCCCCCGTGCTGCCCGAACATCTCGGAGGTGGCATCGCAGGAGATGTCGGTGCCGTGCACGATCCGGGTGCGCAGCATGTCGAGGGTGCCGATGGCCGCACCGGGCTGGGGCACCACGGCCGCCGAGAAGTCGGCCGTCGAGACGGCATCCAGATCGGTCGCGTAGTACCGCTCCTCGCCCGGCCCGATGGAGTCCAGATACTGCCCGGGGACGAGACGGGGTGCACCGCTCCGGGTCGCCGTGCCCCGCACCTGCTTCCCCTTGAAGCGGTAGCCGTCCACGAAGAGTTGGCCGGCCCGCTGGCGCTGGCGGGCGAGCATCCCGGCGTCCGGGGCGTCGTACTACCGCCCGTTGCCGGCCTTGGCGAGGCACTCCAGCCGTGTGCGCGCCGCGCCCGCCACCTGGAAGCCGATGGCATCGATGTGCAGATCGACGCCGGATGCGGCGAGTTGGGCGGCGACCTTGCAGGGCGGTGGCGCCTGGCAGGTGTCCCCGCCGTCGGAGATCAGCAGGCTGGTGCGCTTGCCCATGGATCCGTGGGCGGGCCCTGGAAGGCCGCCTGCCGCCCTGCGCAGGGAGAGCCCGATGGGGGTGTCCCCCTTGGGCTCGACGCCCGCGACGGCCCGCTTGAGGCCCGCCCGGTCGAGGGCGGTGACCGGCTGGACGAGCCGGGTGTCGTCACAGCCCTTGGCCTTGTCGGCGCCGTAGACCCGCAGGCCGGTGGGGTAGCCGTCGGGCAGGGCGTCGGCGACCGTGCCGACGGCTTTACGGGCGGCGGCGATCCGGGTGCTGCCGGAGCCGTCGTTCCCGGCCATCGAGCCGGACGGGTCGAGCACCCTCACCAACCCGCCGCCCTCGACGGCCGGCGTCCTGGCCGGTGTGGCCGCGGTGGCCTGAAGTGGCCCGGCGGCAGGGTCAGCAGCAGCCCCCTGAGCAACGCCACCACCCTGCATGGTCGTCGCACCATGCCCTGCTCCCCCTTGCACCCCACCCCATCACGCACTTTGCTAGTGCAACCTAATGATGTGCTATAGCAAATCCAAGGGGACGTCGTCACGGCCCCGCAACGAGATTCAGCCACCCCGCACAGACCCCGGCACCCCACCACGGACCGGCCGGTCCGCCCGGTCCGCCCCCGGACGCACGAAACCCCGATCACCCAGGGGCAATCGGGGTTCGTACGAACCTGCTGTGCTGTGAGGGGTCTCAGACACCCGAACCTGCGGGCACGGAGTCGGTCGCCTCCGTCCACAGATCCTGCTCGGCGCGATCCGCCTGGATCTGGCGGTACACGAGGAGCCCGCCGATGGCGGCCAGTGCGACCAGGAGAAGCTTCTTCACCGCGCGACCTCGTCTTTCGTTGACGTAGGGGACCTATGTCGGCCGATGATACACACCGGCCGATACCGATTGGTTACCTAGCCCGCAGTCGGCAACACCTCGTCCGAGACCGCCGCCGCGAGCCAACTTCCGCCTCCGTACAACGAATCGGCCCGGCCGGGGAGTTCCCCGGCCGGGCCGATTGTGCAGTGCGGCTACCAGGACTTGAACCTGGGGCCTCTTCCTTATCAGGGAAGCGCTCTAACCGTCTGAGCTATAGCCGCGCGTTCGCTGCACCGAAAGATTAGCGCACTTCAGAGGCGTTCCCAAAATCGGTTCGGGAAGCCGCCCGAACGCCCTCCCGTGAGGGGATCACTCGTCCTCGGCGAGGGTGAGCTCCACACCGCCGACGAAGCCCGCCGACAGGTTGTAGATGAACGCCCCGAGGGTGGCCAGCGCGGTCGCCAGCACCACGTCGATCACCGCGATGATCGACGTGAACAGCACCACCCGCGGCAGCGACAGGAACGACTGCAGATCGAAGCCCGCGCCGTCGCTGGAGCCGGTGGCCTCGCTGATCGTCCCGCCGACCGTGGAGAAGACCCCCATCGCGTTCATGACCATCCACAGCACCGCGGCGGCCACGACCGTGCAGATGCCCAGCGCGATGGAGAGCAGGAAGCTGACCTTCATGACCGACCACGGATCGGCGCGCGCCACCCGCAGCCGGGCCTTGCGGGTCCGCGGGGCCGTACGGGCGCCCGTACGCGGCCGGCGCACCGCCGGCCCGCCGCCCTTCCCACTGTCGGTGGGATACGCCTGAGGCGGCTGGTACGGCTGCTGTGAGCCGCTCTCGGCCTGCCCCTGGGCCTCCTGCCGGGGCTGCGGTTGCGGCTGACGGGTATCGGTCACGGGTCCCCCCTGGTGCGAGCCCTCGTCTCGGGGGCCGGTGTCAGAAACGGCGGAGCCACGGGCGCTGTCATCCGTCACGGTTGCGGGTCCGGACGGGGAATCCTTCTCGGCTCCCGGTCCACCCGCCGCAGCGCCCGTGGCTCCACTCACGACCTACTCCTCGTGCTACTCCGCCGCGGGCTGCTCGCCCTCGGCCTCCGTGGACACGGTCTCCTCGGCCGCGTCGGCCTCGTCGGGCGCCTCGCCCCCGTCGACCTCTTCGGCTTCACGACCGGCCTCGGCGTTCCATGCGATGCCGACGACGGCATCACGCTTGCCCAGGTTGATCAGTTGGACGCCCATGGTGTCACGGCCGGTCTCGCGCACCTCGTTGACCCGCGTACGGATCACGCCACCGCCGAGCGTCACCGCGAGGATCTCGTCGGTGTCCTCGACGACCAGCGCGCCGACCAGCGAACCCCGGTCCTCCACGATCTTGGCGGCCTTGATGCCCAGACCGCCGCGGCCCTGGACGCGGTACTCGTCGACCGCGGTGCGCTTGGCGTAGCCGCCGTCCGTGGCGGTGAAGACGTAGGTGTTGGCACGGACCACGTTCATCGAGAGCAGCTGGTCGCCCTCGCGGAAGCTCATGCCCTTCACACCGGAGGTGGCCCGGCCCATCGGCCGGAGCGCCTCGTCGGTCGCCGTGAAGCGGATCGACTGGGCCTTCTTGCTGATCAGCAGCAGGTCGTCGGTCTCCGAGACCAGCTCGGCGCCGATCAGCTCGTCGTCCGTGCCGTCCTCCTGCTCGCGCAGGTTGATCGCGATGACACCGCCGGAGCGCGGCGAGTCGTAGTCCTTGAGCGGCGTCTTCTTCACCAGGCCGGCCTTGGTGGCGAGCACCAGGTACGGCATGGCGTCGTAGTCGCGGATCGCCAGGATCTGCGCGATCTGCTCGTCCGGCTGGAAGGCGAGGAGATTGGCCACATGCTGACCCCGGGCGTCGCGTCCCGCGTCGGGGAGCTCGTACGCCTTGGCGCGGTAGACCCGGCCCTTGTTCGTGAAGAACAGCAGCCAGTGGTGGGTCGTGGAGACGAAGAAGTGGTCGACGATGTCGTCTTCCTTGAGCTTCGTGCCCCGGACGCCCTTGCCGCCGCGCTTCTGCGAGCGGTAGTCGTCGGTCTTCGTCCGCTTCACATAACCGCCACGGGTGATCGTGACGACGATGTCCTCCTCGGCGATCAGGTCCTCGATGGACATGTCGCCCTCGAAGGGCACCAGCTTGGAGCGCCGGTCGTCGCCGAACTTCTCGACGATCGCGGCGAGTTCCTCGCTGATGATCTGGCGCTGCCGCTCCGGGGAGGCCAGGATCGCGTTGTACTCGTTGATCTTGCGCTGCAGCTCGTCGTGCTCGGCGGTGATCTTCTGGCGCTCCAGGGCGGCCAGCCGGCGCAGCTGCATCTCCAGGATCGCGTTCGCCTGGATCTCGTCGATCGTCAGCAGGCCCATCAGGCCCTCGCGCGCCACCTCGACGGTCTCACTGCGCCGGATCAGCGCGATGACCTCGTCGATGGCGTCCAGCGCCTTGAGCAGACCGCGCAGGATGTGCGCCCGCTCCTCGGCCTTGCGCAGCCGGAACTTCGTCCGGCGGACGATGACCTCGACCTGGTGCGTCACCCAGTTGCGGATGAAGGCGTCCAGCGAGAGCGTGCGCGGCACCCCGTCGACCAGCGCCAGCATGTTCGCGCCGAAGTTGGTCTGCAGGTCGGTGTGCTTGTAGAGGTTGTTGAGGACGACCTTGGCGACCGCGTCCCGCTTGAGCACGATGACCAGGCGCTGGCCCGTGCGCGAGGAGGTCTCGTCGCGGACGTCCGCGATGCCGCCGATCTTGCCGTCCTTGACCAGGTCGGCGATCTTCTGCGCGAGGTTGTCCGGGTTGGTCTGGTAGGGCAGCTCGGTGACCACCAGGCACTGGCGGTTCTGGATCTCCTCGACCGCCACCACAGCGCGCATGGTGATCGACCCGCGGCCCGTGCGGTAGGCCTCCTCGATGCCCTTGCGGCCCACGACCAGCGCGCCGGTGGGGAAGTCGGGGCCCTTGATGCGCTCGATCAGCGCGTCCAGCAGCTCCTCGCTGGAGGCCTCGGGGTGCTCCAGCGCCCACTGGGCACCGGCCGCGACCTCGCGCAGGTTGTGCGGCGGGATGTTCGTCGCCATACCGACCGCGATACCGGCCGAGCCGTTGATCAGCAGGTTCGGGAAGCGGGCCGGCAGGACCGTCGGCTCCTGGTTACGGCCGTCGTAGTTGTCCTGGAAATCGACGGTCTCCTCGTCGATGTCCCGCAGCATCTCCATGGAGAGCTGCTTCATCTTGCACTCGGTGTACCGCATGGCCGCGGCCGGGTCGTTGCCCGGGGAGCCGAAGTTGCCGTTGGAGTCGACTAGCGGCATCCGCATCGACCACGGCTGCGCCAGGCGCACCAGGGCGTCGTAGATGGAGGAGTCGCCGTGCGGGTGGTACGTACCCATGACGTCGCCGACGACGCGGGCGCACTTGTAGAAGCCCTTCTCGGGGCGGTAGCCGCCGTCGTACATCGCGTACAGCACCCGGCGGTGCACCGGCTTGAGGCCGTCGCGCACATCGGGCAGCGCACGCGAGACGATGACGGACATCGCGTAGTCGAGGTAGGAGCGCTGCATCTCCGTCTCGAGCCCGACGGGCTCGACGCGCATCCCGACGCCTTCGATGGCGGCGGGCGCGCCCTCGGCGGTCACGCCGTCCGGGGTCACAGGGGGGTTCTCGTCGGCCATGGTGGTTCAAAGTCCTTTCGAGCTGCGGCTGTTGTTCGGGCCGACAGGGCTCAGATGTCGAGGAAGCGGACGTCCTTGGCGTTGCGCTGGATGAACGAGCGACGCGCCTCGACGTCCTCGCCCATCAGCACGGAGAACAGGTCGTCCGCACGGGCCGCGTCGTCCAGCGAGACCTGACCGAGGACCCGGTGGTCGGTGTCCATGGTCGTGATGCGCAGCTCCTCGGCGTTCATCTCACCGAGACCCTTGAACCGCTGGATCGAGTCCTCGCGGATCCGCTTGCCGTTCTGCTTGCCGAGCTCGATCAGCGCGTCCCGCTCCGCGTCGGAGTAGGCGTACTCGAAGTCGTCCCGGCCCCACTTGATCTTGTAGAGCGGCGGACGGGAGAGGTAGACGTGCCCGGCCTCGACCAGCGGCCGCATGAAGCGGAAGAGGAAGGTGAGCAGCAGGGTGTTGATGTGCTGACCGTCCACGTCGGCGTCCGCCATCAGGATGATCTTGTGATAGCGGAGCTTCTCGATGTCGAAGTCCTCGTGCACGCCCGTGCCGAACGCCGAGATCAGCGCCTGGACCTCGTTGTTCTGCAGGATCTTGTCGACCCTGGCCTTCTCGACGTTGAGGATCTTGCCTCGGATCGGCAGGATCGCCTGGTACTCCGGGTTGCGGCCGGACTTGGCCGAGCCGCCGGCGGAGTCACCCTCGACGATGAAGATCTCGCACTTGGTCGGGTCGTTGGACTGGCAGTCGCTCAGCTTGCCCGGCAGCGACGCCGTCTCCAGCAGGCCCTTGCGGCGGGTCAGATCGCGCGCCTTACGGGCCGCCACGCGCGCGGTCGCGGCCTGGATGCCCTTGCGGATGATGTCCGCGGCCTCGTTGGGGTTGCGGTCCAGCCAGTCCGTGAGGTGCTCGTGGACGATCTTCTGCACGAAGGTCTTGGCCTCGGTGTTGCCGAGCTTCGTCTTGGTCTGGCCCTCGAACTGCGGCTCGCCGAGCTTGATCGAGATGATCGCCGTCAGACCCTCGCGGATGTCCTCGCCCGTGAGGTTGTCGTCCTTCTCGCGCAGCAGCTTCTTGTCCCGCGCGTAACGGTTGATCAGACCCGTCAACGCCGCGCGGAAGCCCTCCTCGTGGGTACCGCCCTCATGGGTGTGGATGGTGTTCGCGAAGCTGTAGACACCCTCGCTGTACTGGGTGTTCCACTGCATCGCGATCTCGACCGAGAGCATCCGCTCCTTGTCCTCGGCCTCCACGGCGATCACCGTGGGGTGCACCAGCTCGCCCTTGCGCGAGTTGAGGTACGTCACGAAGTCGACGATGCCGCCCTCGTAGTGGTACCGCACCGAGAGCGGCTTGCCCTCCTCGTCCACATGGTCCGGGCGCTCGTCCGTCAGCGAGATCGTCAGGCCCTTGTTGAGGAACGCCATCTCCTGGAAACGACGGGAGAGCGTCTCGAAGGAGTACTCGGTCGTCTCGAAGATGTCGCCGTCGGCCCAGAAGGTGACGGAGGTGCCGGTGGTGTCGACCGCCTCGTTCTTCGCCAGCGGCGCGGTCGGCACACCGAGCTTGTAGTCCTGCGTCCACCGGTGGCCCTCACACCGGACCTCGACCGAGACCCTGCTCGACAGCGCGTTGACGACCGAGACACCGACGCCGTGCAGACCACCGGAGACGGCGTAGCCGCCGCCGCCGAACTTGCCGCCCGCGTGCAGGACGGTCATCACGACCTCGACGGCCGGCTTGCCCTCCGAAGGCACGATGCCGACGGGGATGCCGCGGCCGTTGTCGACGACGCGGACGCCGCCGTCCGGCAGGATCGTCACCTCGATGGTGTCCGCGTGCCCGGCCATCGCCTCGTCGACGGAGTTGTCGACCACCTCTTGCACGAGGTGGTGCAGGCCCCGCTCGCCCGTCGAGCCGATGTACATGCCGGGGCGCTTGCGGACCGCGTCCAGGCCTTCGAGGACGGTGATCGCACTGGCGTCGTACGACTTCTCCACCGCGGAGTCGCCCATGGCGCCGGCAGGAACCCCCTCTTCAGTAGAAGCCGTGTTGTTCTCGTTGAGGTCGCCGGAGTCGGCCACGAAGCGCCCTTTCTGGCACAGCACGAGCCCTTCCGCGCCTGTGGGGATCACCCCTGGGAGGACAGGCGGGAGCGGCTGCGTCGTTCGACATGTTCCGCGAGTGGGCGGGATTGCCATCAGTCTACCGGTAGCGCTGACACTCATGGGGGTTTGCAGGCACCTGAGTCGTCATGTGCCGCCCTGAACTGGCGTCCGCCGACTCCCCCATATTCGAGAAGGGGCCTCAGGACGCTCACACGGGCACTCAGCGCTTCGGACTGTCAACCGGCGGCTACCGTGAGCGGAGTCTCACCCGCCTCCCCCGTAGAGGGGTGTCCCAGGGGTCAGCCGTAGGTGTCGCCGGGGCCCTTGCTCCCCGGCGCCCGCAGCGATCCGTACCGGCGCGCGGGGCCCCCGGGACCCAGCACCTTGATCATCTTTACGGTGCCGTGGCCCAGGTCCTCGTTGAGGCGGGCCACCAGCGTCGGGGCCAGCAGCCGCAGCTGCGTCGCCCAGGCCGTCGAATCGCACTGGACCGTCAGGACCCGGGCGTCCTCGTCGTACTTCTGCGGCTCGCAGTGCTGCGCCACCTCGGGCCCGACCAACTGCGGCCAGCGCCCCATCACCCCGCCGACCGCGGCCGGGGTCTCCCAGCCGCGCTCGGTGATCAGCCGGTTGATCGCCGCACCGAGCGGCAGCGGGTCGCGGCCGTCGGCCCGCGCGCCCGAGCGCAGCCCGCCGCGCCTGGCCTGCTTCTTCTGCTGCGCGGCCGCGCCCCGCGCACGCGCCTGCTCCTTGGCGGCCACCAGCGCCTGCCGGGCCAGGTCCACACCGGAGAGCTCGGGCGACGGCCTGGGCAGGTCGGGCTGCTCCTCGCTCACGGGGTCACCTTCTCCGCGGCGCCGTCGGACACCGCATAGCGCGCCCCGGCCAGGACGCCCGGCACGTCGTCGTCCACCGCGGCCGTCACCAGCACCTGCTCGCCCGGGGCCACCAACTCCGCCAGCCGCTCGCGGCGCCGTGCGTCCAGTTCGGCGAAGACGTCGTCGAGCACGAGCACCGGCTCGTTGCCCTCGGCGCGCAGCAGGTCGTACGAGGCCAGTCGCAGCGCCAGCGCATACGACCAGGACTCGCCGTGGCTGGCGTACCCCTTCGCCGGGAGCCGGCCCAGCTTGAGCACCAGATCATCGCGGTGCGGGCCGACCAGCGTCACCCCGCGCTCGATCTCTCCCTTACGGGCCTCGCCGAGCGCCGTCAGCAGCACCTCGTACAGCTCCTCGCGGTTCGACGCGTCGGCCATCGCCTCGCCCGCCGAACCGCGGTACTCCAGCGCCAGCGGCCCGCCGCCGGGGGCCAGCTGCTCATAGGCCTTGTCCGCGAGCGGCTGCAGCGCGGCGATCAGATCCAGCCGCTGCGCCAGCAGCTCGGCGCCCGCGCGGGCCAGATGCTGGTCCCACACGTCCAACGTCGACAGATCCATCTGCCGCCCGCCGTGCCTGCGCGCCAACGCCGCGGTCTTCAACAGGGTGTTGCGCTGCTTGAGGACCCGGTCGTAGTCCGAGCGCACCCCGGCCATCCGCGGCGACCGCGCGGTGATCAGCTCGTCCAGGAACCGCCGCCGCTCGCCCGGATCACCCTTGATCAGCGCCAGGTCCTCCGGCGCGAACAGCACCGTCCGGACGATCCCCAGTACGTCCCGGGGCCTGACCTGGGACGACCTGTTGATCCTGGCGCGGTTGGCCTTGCCCGGGTTGAGCTCCAGCTCGATCAGCTGCTGCCGCTCGCCCTGGACGACCGCGGCCCGGATGATCGCCCGCTCGGCGCCCATCCGCACCAGCGGGGCGTCCGAGGAGACGCGGTGGCTGCCGAGCGTGGCGAGGTAGCCGACCGCCTCGACGAGGTTGGTCTTGCCCTGCCCGTTGGGGCCCACGAACGCCGTGACGCCCGGGTCGAGCGGAACCTCGACCCGGGCGTACGAGCGGAAGTCGGCGAGGGACAGATGCGTGACGTGCATGGCTGAGCGCCGACCTCCCCCGGCTGTTGCTGCCTGTTGCTTCTGGTTGGTGCGGTGTGCGCGGTGTCCGCTACTTCTTGCTCTCGACCGCGTGCCCGCCGAACTGGTTGCGGAGCGCGGCGATCATCTTCATCTGCGGGGAGTCGTCCTGACGGGACGCGAAGCGCGCGAAGAGCGAGGCTGTGATCGCGGGCAGCGGCACGGCGTTGTCGATCGCGGCCTCGACCGTCCAGCGGCCCTCACCCGAGTCGGCGGCGAAACCGCGCAGCTTCTCGAGGTGCTCGTCGTCGTCGAGGGCGTTGACGGCCAGGTCGAGCAGCCAGGAACGGATGACCGTGCCCTCCTGCCAGGAGCGGAAGATCTCGCGGACGTCCGTGACGGAGTCGACCTTCTCCAGGAGCTCCCAGCCCTCGGCGAAGGCCTGCATCATCGCGTACTCGATGCCGTTGTGGACCATCTTCGCGAAGTGGCCGGCGCCGACCTTGCCGGCGTGCACCGAGCCGAAGTCGCCCTCGGGCTTGAGCGCGTCGAAGACCGGCTGCACCTTGGCGACATCGTCCTTGTCGCCGCCGTACATCAGGGCGTAGCCGTTCTCCAGGCCCCAGACGCCGCCGGAGACACCGCAGTCGACGAAGCCGATGCCCTTGGCCTTCAGCTCCTCGGCGTGCTTCTCGTCGTCGGTCCAGCGGGAGTTGCCGCCGTCCACGACGATGTCGCCCGGCGAGAGCAGCTCGGCCAGCTCGTCGATCGTGGACTGGGTGGCGGCACCGGCCGGCACCATGACCCAGACCACCCGCGGACCCTTGAGCTTGTCCACCAGCCCCTGGAGGCTGTTGACATCCGCCACGTCGGGGTTGCGGTCGTATCCGATGACGGTGTGGCCGGCGCGGCGAATGCGCTCGCGCATATTGCCGCCCATCTTGCCGAGACCGACGAGACCGAGCTCCATCAGAGACCCTCTTTGCACGTAGTCGTTGCTGTTCGTACCCGGGTCCGAGCCTACGCCCGCAGGTCCGCGCACACCTGTGGGCTCAGCCGCTCATCAGGGCCCTTCAGCCGGTCGCCGCAAGGCGCGTGGCCAGGGCGCTGTCCGGTGTCCGCCGGACAGCCGCCCCCGGCCCGTCCGGCCGTCAGCCGGAGAGCCGCACCGGCATGATCAGGTACTTGTACGCGTCGTCCGCCTCGGCGTCCTTGGCCGGCCGGCCGCTCAGCAGCGCGGGCTTGGTCGAGGTCGTGAAGGACAGCTGCGCCACCGGGGAGTCGATGGCCGACAGGCCCTCCAGGAGGAAGCCGGGGTTGAAGGCGATCGAGATGTCGTCGCCGTCCAGGTCGGCGTCCACCCGCTCCACAGCCTGTGCATCGTCGCTGGAGCCGGCCTCCAGGATCAGCACGCCCTGCTCGAAGCTCAGCCGGACCGGGGTGTTCCGCTCGGCCACCAGCGCCACACGCTTGACGGCCTCGACGAACGGGGCGGTCTCGATCACGGCGACCGAGTTGAACTCGGTCGGGAAGAGGGTGCGGTACTTCGGCAGGTCGCCTTCCAGCAGACGCGTCGTCGTCCGCCGCCCGGCGCCCTCGAAACCGATCAGGCCCTCGCCCTGGCCGGAGCCGGACAGCGCGAGCGTGACGGTGTCGCCGCTGCTCAGGGACTTGGCGGTGTCCAGCAGCGTCTTGGCGGGGACCAGCGCGACGGCGGAGGCGTCCGGGCTCTCCGGCTTCCACAGGAACTCGCGCACCGCGAAGCGGTAGCGGTCGGTGGAGGCCAGGGTGACCGTGTCGCCCTCGATCTCGATCCGTACGCCGGTGAGCACCGGGAGGGTGTCGTCACGGCCGGCGGCGATGGCGACCTGGGCGGCGGCCGCGGCGAAGACCTCACCGGGGACGGTGCCGGTGGCGGTGGGCATCGTCGGCAGGGACGGGTACTCCTCCACAGGAAGGGTGTGGAGGGTGAACCGCGAGGAGCCGCAGACGACGGTGACGCGTACACCGTCGGTGGAAATCTCCACCGGGCGGTTGGGGAGCGCACGGCAGATGTCGGCGAGCAGCCGGCCGGAGACGAGGACCGTGCCCTCTTCATCCACCTCCGCTTCCACCGAGACCCGCGCGGAGACCTCGTAGTCGAAGCCGGAGAGGCTCAGTGCGCCGTCCTCGGCCTTCAGCAGCAGGCCCGCGAGGACGGGCACCGGCGGACGGGCCGGGAGGCTCTTGGCCGCCCAGGCCACTGCCTCCGCGAGTACATCGCGCTCCACCCGGATCTTCACCGGAAACCGCCTCCTGCTGTTGCTGGCTCTCGCCCTGCTGGCCTTCGTCGTCGGCTGGGTTGCCGGAGACCAGTCTGACGCACGCCACCGACAGTCGGTGCGGCTCGGGGTCAAGTCGGCTCGACCGGTGCCGGACGCCCGGCGGCCCACTTGTGCACAGGCCCCGTTTCCGAACGAGTTCCCCGGTAGATATCCGTGGTCGTAGTAGTAGGGGCTGTGGAAACCGTGGACAACTGCTTTTGCGCAGGTCAACGCGGATTTTTTGTCCACTGCCCCTGTGGGTGGCGGTCGTGGAAAAGCCGGTGGTTCTGTGGACCGCCGAAAGTTCTGCACACCCGGTGCACAGGAGACGGGTACTTCTCCCCAGCGCCATCCCCAGCTTTACCCACGTTCCCCACAGCCCAATCAGGCACCTTGGTGTGACCGCTTTCACTCGGCCCGGTGAGGGCGGGTGTTGCGTTGCCGAACAGTGGACAGCGATGTGGAGAAGCCGGTGATTGCTGGGGACAACAGCGGCTTGCCTGTGGGCGGGCGGTGGACAAGACGCGACCTCTCCTGTGGACGAATCCGCTGTCCACACCCTGTGGAGGAAGGTTGGCCACAAATCCACACGCTGCTGACCTCCTCCGATGCTCCGTCAGAAGACCTCCCTGTGGATCCCACAGGGATAACTTTCCCCTCCCCAGCATGTGGACGGAAGATTCTTGCCCAATCTGTGGAGAGAAGCCGTGACCGGCCGCGGAATCGAACACCGGCGGCGCGTTCCACAGGTTTGGGACGGCGGCGGAGTCGGTCGGAGGGGGTGGTGAAGCGGCCCGGGAGGGTCCCGGGACGGCTTCCGGAGCAGTGCGTGACGCGTCCGGGAGGGCCGGGGAGCGCGCGCTCGGCGGACGGTGCAGGACGGGCAGGGCGCGGGAACGCGTGAGGAGACGCCGGCGCTTCGCGGAGCGGCCCGTACGACGAAGGGCGCTGCCGGAACGGATCCGGAGCGCCCTCACACGTCCTGCGGTGGCCGCCGGTGGCCGCCCTCAGCCGTTCTTGATGCGATTGGTGAGCTCGGTGACCTGGTTGTAGATCGAACGCCGCTCGGCCATCAGCGCGCGGATCTTGCGGTCGGCGTGCATCACGGTCGTATGGTCCCGGCCGCCGAACTGCGCGCCGATCTTCGGCAGCGAGAGGTCGGTCAGCTCACGGCACAGATACATGGCGATCTGGCGGGCGGTGACCAGCACCCGGCTGCGCGACGAGCCGCACAGGTCGTCGATGGTCAGCCCGAAGTAGTCGGCGGTGGAGGCCATGATCGCGGTCGCGGTGATCTCCGGGGCGGCATCCTCGCCACCGGGGATCAGGTCCTTCAGCACGATCTCGGTCAGCCCCAGGTCCACCGGCTGCCGGTTGAGCGAGGCGAACGCCGTGACCCGGATCAGCGCGCCCTCCAGCTCACGGATGTTGCGCGAGATCCGGGACGCGATGAACTCCAGCACCTCCGGCGGGGCGTTCAGCTGCTCCTGGACGGCCTTCTTGCGGAGGATCGCGATCCGGGTCTCCAGCTCGGGCGGCTGGACATCGGTGATCAGACCCCACTCGAAGCGGTTGCGCAGCCGGTCCTCCAGGGTGACCAGCTGCTTGGGCGGCCGGTCACTGGAGAGCACGATCTGCTTGTTCGCGTTGTGCAGCGTATTGAAGGTGTGGAAGAACTCCTCCTGCGTCGACTCCTTGCTCGCCAGGAACTGGATGTCGTCGACCAGCAGGATGTCCATGTCGCGGTAGCGCTTGCGGAACGCGTCCGCCTTGCCGTCGCGGATGGAGTTGATGAACTCGTTGGTGAACTCCTCCGAGCTCACGTACCGCACCCGGGTGCCCGGATACAGGCTCCGCGCGTAGTGCCCGATCGCATGCAGCAGGTGGGTCTTGCCGAGACCGGACTCCCCGTAGATGAACAGCGGGTTGTACGCCTTGGCCGGCGCCTCGGCGACGGCGACCGCGGCGGCGTGCGCGAAGCGGTTGGAGGCACCGATGACGAAGGTGTCGAAGAGGTACTTCGGGTTCAGCCGTGCGGTCGGCTCGCCCGGGCCGGTCGCCGGCGCGGGCTGCGCGGCGAGCGGGCTGGGCGCACCGCTGGGCGCGGGGAGCCCGGCGCCCGAGCGGCCGTTGTGCCCGCCGGGCTGGTGCTCGGAGAGGTCGCGGCGCGGCTGGTCGTAAGGGGAGCGGCCGTCGGAGTGCTGCGGCGGCCCGTTGCGGTCGGGCGTCTGCCCCCGGTAGTCGTTCTGCCGCTGCTGGTGCTGAGAGACATGGGACGACGGGGAGGCGTAGGGGTCGCGCTCGGGGAAGCCGCCGAGGTGCTGCTGCTGCCAGCCGTAGTCCTCGCGCGGGCCGGGGCCGCCGGCCATGCCGGAGGAGTGCTGCGGCCAGCCGCCGGGCTCGTGCCGGGGCTGCTGGTAGTCCGGATAGGCGGGGCGGACGCCGGGCAGGTCGTCGCCCTGGTGCCCGTAACCCTGCCGGTTGTCATGACGGCTGTCGTGCCGGCCGTCATGCCGGTTGTCGTGCCGGTTGTCGTGCCGCGCTTCGTAGCCGTCGTAGGCCTCGTGCTGCTGGGACTGATGCGACTGCTGGTGGTGCGGAGCGTGCTGCTGAGGCGACGGCTGGTGCTGGGGCGACTGGTGCTGCGGCGCGGGCGGTGCGGACGGCGTCAAAGGCTCCTCGGAGGAGTCGTCCACGGTGATCGCGATCCGGATCGGGCGGCCGCACTCATGGCTGAGGGCCTCCCCGATCAGCGGCGCCAGCCGGCCTTCGAGCACACCCTTGGCGAACTCGTTGGGGACGGCGAGCAGTGCGGTGTCGGCTACCAGTGCCAGCGGCTGAGTGCGCTTGAGCCAGTCCTGGTCCTTGGGCTTGATGCCGTCGGCCTCCGCGCGAAGGAGATGGTCGAGCACGCGCGGCCACACTGCGGCAAGATCGGCAGGTACATCAGCCACGGGGCACGCTCTCTCAGCAGTCCCACGAATGTGTGATTCTCAGGACGGGCGGGAAGGAATCGGGGTTCAGCCACGGTAGTCAGGGCGGGCCTGGGGATTCAAGTTGTTGTCCACAGGCTGTGCATAGTGTGTCCTGGCAAGGTGCCTGGCGGCGCTGCCGAGAAGCCGGTTTGACCGGATGGCGTAGCCGCGCGTACCGTGACCAGGTCGAGTTGTCGATGGCTGCTGCCGCCTGCCTCCGATGGGCAAAGATCACGCTCGAGTGATCGTGTAGCGGTGCACTTAGGCGTTGCGAGCTACTCGTGGGCGCACGGTGACAGCCAGTCGACGCCCCACATCTGTCTCTCCTGAGACAACAAGCATTCCTGGAGCCCCCGAGTGAGCAAGCGCACCTTCCAGCCGAACAACCGCCGCCGCGCGAAGACCCACGGCTTCCGTCTGCGCATGCGGACCCGCGCCGGCCGCGCGATCCTCGCGTCCCGCCGTGGCAAGGGTCGCGCCCGCCTGTCGGCCTGAGCAGCCTGAACCTAGGTCCATGACGTGCTGCCTACCGAGAATCGGCTGAGGCGGCGCGAGGACTTTGCGACCGCGGTACGCCGGGGACGCAGGGCCGGGCGCCCGCTCCTTGTCGTTCATTTCCGCAGCGGTTCAACGGACCCGCACGGGTCGGGGGAAAGTGTTCCCTCGGCACGTGCGGGTTTCGTCGTGAGCAAGGCAGTGGGCAACGCTGTCGTGCGCAACAAGGTCAAGCGCAGGCTTCGGCATCTCGTGCGCGACCGGCTGGACCGGCTGCCCGCCGGTAGCCTGGTTGTCGTACGGGCCCTGCCCTGCGCGGGTGATGCGGATCACGATCAGCTGGCCCGCGACCTGGATGCCGCCTTCGAGCGGCTGCTGGGAGGGGTGCCGAGAGGCTGCCATCCCCCGGGGGCTGCGACCGACGGCGGTAACGCCGCGGGCCCCCGGAACCCCGGACGGGACCCGGGAGGGAGCGCACAGTGAAGTACCCGCTGCTGCTTTTGATCAAGATCTACCAGTGGACCATCAGCCCCTTGCTGGGACCGGTCTGCAAGTACTACCCGTCGTGCTCGCACTATGGCTATACGGCCATCGACCGGCACGGCGCGGTGAAAGGGACTGCGCTGACAGCCTGGCGCATCCTGCGATGCAATCCGTGGTCGCTCGGTGGCGTCGACCACGTCCCTCCCCGGAAGCGTCCGGTTTGGCATCAGCGGCTGAGGAGCCGCCTGGGCGGGCCCACCGTCCCTGAGCCTGTCGCCCAGCCCGAGACTCAGCCCAACGCCCAAGGAGCCTGATTCGTGGACACGATCCTCGGTCCCCTCTATATCGCTGTTTCCTGGATCATCGTCCAGTTCCACTCGTTCTACAGCCTCATCTTTGACAAGGACAGTGGCGCGGCGTGGGGTCTGTCCATCGTCTCGCTGGTGGTGCTGATCCGTATCTGCCTGATCCCGCTCTTTGTGAAGCAGATCAAGTCGACACGGAACATGCAGGCGCTCCAGCCGAAGATGAAGGCGATCCAGGAGCGCTACAAGAGCGACAAGCAGCGCCAGTCCGAAGAGATGATGAAGCTCTACAAGGAGACGGGCACCAACCCGCTCTCGAGCTGTCTCCCGATTCTGGCCCAGTCGCCGTTCTTCATCTCGCTGTACCAGGTTCTGAGCCACATCGCGCAGAACAAGACGGTCGGCGTCATCGACCAGCCGCTGCTGGAGAGCGCACAGAAGGCGCACATCTTCGGCGCGCCGCTGGCCGCGAAGTTCATGGACAGCGCGGAGAAGATCCAGAGCCTGGGTGCTTCCGTGCTCGACGTCCGCGTGGTCACGATCATCATGATCGTCCTGATGTCGGCGTCGCAGTTCTACACGCAGCGCCAGCTGATGACGAAGAACGTCGACCTCACGGTGAAGACGCCGTTCATGCAGCAGCAGAAGATGCTGATGTACGTCTTCCCCATCATGTTCGCCGTCTTCGGCATCAACTTCCCCGTCGGTGTTCTCGTCTACTGGCTGACCACCAACGTGTGGACCATGGGCCAGCAGATGTTCGTCATCCGTCGTAACCCGACCCCGGGCAGCAAGGCCTTCGCGGAGCGCCAGGAGCGGCTGCGGGCCGCGGGCAAGATCGTCGAGGACCCGGCCACCGTCGAGGCGAAGCAGGCCGCCGAGGAGGCGCGCCAGAACCGCCAGCAGCCCAAGCGTCAGACGAAGTCCCAGCGGCAGACCGGTGGCGCGGCCCCGGCCGGCGGTGCGCAGAACCGTACGCGTGCCGGATCCGCGTCGGACGGCACGGACTCCGGTCAGGGTGCTGAGAAGAAGCAGTCGCTGGAGAAGAAGGACGCGCAGGACGGCAAGGAGAAGGGCGGCGCCTCCGGGTCCCGCACCACCAAGTCCGGTCAGCGCAAGGGCCAGCAGCGCCCCAAGCACCCGTCCAAGAAGTAAGAAGGAGTCCTTTCGTGACGGACACGACCCCTGCCACCAAGGGCACCGACACCCTGACCCGCCTGGAGCAGGAAGGCGAGATCGCGGCCGACTACCTCGAGGGTCTGCTGGACATCGCCGACCTCGACGGCGACATCGACATGGATGTCGAGGCCGACCGTGCCGCTGTGTCGATCATCAGTGACTCGACCAGCCGTGACCTGCAGAAGCTGGTGGGCCGCGACGGTGAGGTGCTGGAGGCCCTGCAGGAGCTGACCCGGCTGGCCGTTCACCGTGAGACCGGTGACCGCAGCCGTCTGATGCTGGACATCGCCGGCTTCCGGGCGCGTAAGCGCGAGGAGCTGGCGGAGATCGGTGCGAAGGCGGCGGAGGAGGTCAAGGGCACCGGCCAGCCGGTGAAGCTCGACCCCATGACGCCGTTCGAGCGCAAGGTCGTCCACGACGCGGTGGCAGCGGCCGGGCTCCAGAGCGAGTCCGAGGGCGAGGAGCCGCAGCGCCGAGTGGTTGTTCTCCCGGCCTGACCGCTCAGCGTTCCCGTTTTCCTTTGGCCCCGTCTGCTCGCAGGCGGGGCCAAAAGTTGTCAGCGTTCTGTGTTATCCCGGGGGGCGTACCCCGGGTTCCCGGCAGGAAAAGCAGTCCAAAGGAAGGGCGGTTCCCGTGACGGAGGCAGCAGCGGAGCTCCCTCCTGCGCCGAAGGCGGCGGAGGAGGTTTTCGGCGAGCGCTTTCCGGAGGCCGTGCGGTACGGCGAACTCCTCGCCGACGCCGGAGTGAAGCGTGGGCTCATCGGCCCGCGCGAGGTGCCGAGGCTGTGGGAGCGGCATCTGTTGAACTGCGCGGTGCTCTCCGAAGTGGTGCCCGAGGGCGTCTCGGTCTGCGATGTGGGCTCGGGGGCCGGGCTGCCCGGTATCCCGCTGGCCCTGGTGCGACCGGATCTGAAGATCACGCTGCTGGAGCCGCTGCTGCGGCGTACGAACTTCCTTCAGGAGGTCGTCGAGCTGCTCGGGCTGGACCACGTCACCGTCGTGCGGGGGCGGGCAGAAGAGGTCATGGGCAAGCTGCCCCAGGTGCATGTGGTGACCGCGCGTGCCGTTGCTCCGCTCGACCGGCTGGCCGGCTGGGGGGTTCCGCTGCTGCGTCCTTACGGCGAGATGCTGGCGCTCAAGGGCGATGCCGCGGAGGAGGAGCTCAAGGGGGCTCGGGCGGCGCTGAGCAAGCTGGGCGTGGTGGAGACGTCGGTGGTGCACGTGGGCGAGGGCATCGTGGATCCCCCGTCGACCGTGGTGCGGGTCGAGGTGGGGGAGAGCCCCGGCGGTGTGCGCTTTGCGGCCAAGCGAGCGAAGGCGGCACGGGTCGGTCGTGTGTCGAGGGGCCGCCGGCGCTGACGCCCTGGTGCTGGAGCACCACAGACCGGCATGGATGCGAAGGCGCCCGTTCCGCGAGGGATAGGAGCGGGCGAATTCCCTCAGTGCCACCAAAACAACACAAGACGGAGTGTCGCGACTCATTCAGGCGTGACGCTGGCATCGTGTTTCACGTGAAACGTCGTTCTCTGCTGCAAGGGATCATCGATCGTGGTCGAGCGGCCTCTGCGCCGCGCGACCGTAGGCCCACAAGGGTGAGCGAAGTATCCACAGAAGTGGATTCGTCCACAGGAGAACGGACCTCACTGGTTCACGACACCGAAAGCATGGCAGGCTCTGAACATTGCGAGCCTGATGTCGAGGAGAGTGAATCCGTGCGGTCCGACGCCAATATCGCGGGACCGATGACCGATCCGGTCCCCGGTCCCCGCAGCGAGTCGTTCGGGGACGACGTTTCACGTGAAACGCCGCCCCCGATGGACGACACCCCGATCGGTCGTGCAGCTCAGCTGGCGGTGGAGGCACTTGGCCGCGCGGGTGAGGGGCTGCCCCGGCCTGAACAGACTCGGGTCATGGTGGTCGCCAACCAGAAGGGCGGGGTCGGTAAGACCACGACCACGGTGAACCTGGCGGCCTCATTGGCTCTGCACGGTGCGCGGGTTCTGGTGATCGACCTCGATCCCCAGGGCAATGCGTCGACGGCACTGGGGATCGATCACCACTCCGAAGTGCCCTCCATCTATGACGTGCTGGTGGAGAGCAAGCCACTCTCCGATGTCGTGCAGCCGGTCGCAGATGTGGAGGGCCTGTTCTGTGCGCCCGCCACGATCGATCTGGCCGGTGCGGAGATCGAGCTGGTCTCACTGGTGGCCCGCGAGAGCCGGCTCGACCGTGCCATCAAGGCATATGAGCAGCCACTGGACTACATCTTCATCGACTGCCCGCCCTCACTCGGCCTGCTGACGGTCAATGCTCTGGTGGCCGGTGCCGAGGTCCTGATCCCGATTCAGTGCGAGTACTACGCGCTTGAGGGACTGGGCCAGCTGCTCCGCAACGTTGAGCTGGTGCGAGGGCATCTCAACCCCAAGCTCCATGTCTCGACGATTCTGCTCACCATGTACGACGGCCGCACCCGGCTGGCCTCTCAGGTCGCCGACGAGGTGCGCAGTCACTTCGGCCACGAGGTGCTTCGTACGAGCATCCCCCGCTCGGTGCGCATCTCCGAGGCACCCAGCTATGGGCAGACAGTACTCACCTATGACCCGGGATCCAGCGGCTCGCTTTCCTATCTCGAAGCGGCCCGAGAGATCGCGTTGCGTGGGGTCCCGCAGACCGGGGGCCAGGGCCTCAGCGTCAACTATGAAACACAGCACAGCATCTCGGAGGGGACTCAGTGAGCGAACGACGTAGAGGCCTGGGCCGTGGGCTCGGTGCGCTGATCCCCGCCGCACCGCAGAGCACGGACCATGCAGGGTCGGCGGGGCAGGGGGCGGCGTCACCGTCGTCCGCACCGGTATTGGCCCCGGAACGAGGAGTAGCGGCCGCCAAGGTGACGTCGCTGCCGACGCACGGTGTTTCACGTGAAACGGAAGCGCCGGCCGGGGCGGAGGCATCGTCGGCGGGCGTCTCGGAAGTGGCGGGCGCGCACTTCGCAGAGGTGCCGCTGGATGCGATCAAGCCGAACCCGCGCCAGCCGCGTGAGGTCTTCGACGAGGACGCCCTCGCCGAGCTGGTCACCTCCATCAAGGAGGTGGGCCTGCTCCAGCCGGTGGTCGTCCGTCAGACGGGACCGGGGCGGTATGAGCTCATCATGGGTGAGCGCCGCTGGCGGGCGTGCCGCGAGGCCGGCCTGGAGAAGATTCCCGCGATCGTGCGGGCCACGGACGATGAGAAGCTGCTGCTCGATGCGCTTCTGGAGAACCTCCACCGGGCCCAGCTCAACCCGCTGGAAGAGGCAGCCGCCTACGACCAGCTGCTGAAGGACTTCAAGTGCACGCATGACGAGCTGGCCGACCGGATCGGGCGTTCGCGCCCGCAGGTCTCCAACACGCTGCGGTTGCTGAAGCTCTCGCCGTCCGTGCAGAAGCGGCTCGCCGCAGGTGTGCTCTCCGCAGGACATGCGCGCGCCCTGCTGTCCGTGGAGGACTCGGAAGAGCAGGACCACCTCGCGCGTCGCATTGTCGCGGAGGGGCTGTCGGTCCGTTCCGTTGAGGAGATCGTGACGCTGATGGGGTCCACCCCCAAGAGCGCGAGCAAGGCCAAGGGGCCCCGCGCGGGCGCCCGGGTGTCCCCCGCGCTCACGGGTCTGGCCTCTCGGCTGTCCGACCGCTTCGAGACCCGGGTGAAGGTCGACCTGGGGCAGAAGAAGGGAAAGATCGTCGTCGAGTTCGCCTCGATGGACGATCTGGAGCGCATCCTCGGCACGCTCGCCCCTGGTGAGGGGCGCGTCCTGGGCGACTCGCTGGGCGAGGAGAACAACGAAGAAGAGTGAGCTGATGCTCTCGGCTCCTGGGCGGGCCGTGTTCCGGAACTCCGACCGGAACACGGTCCGCCCTTTGCTCTCTTGCGGTACCCGTGCCCGTAAAGGGTGGATACGATGCGTTCGGGTATGGCACGCATCCATCTGGAGAGACCTCACACCGAGGAGAGGGCCATGCAATCGGTGAGCCGCACCGGACTGTTGGCAGCGGGGTTCGGCCTCGCAGCTGTGGGAGGGTTCGTTGGTGGTCTGCTCAGAGAGCAGGCGTCGCTGACGGCGCTTCGTGGTGGGGCAGGCGAGGGAAGTGAGGACCTGGTTCCATGGGCCGTCGGCTCGTACCGCTCACGTTGGACAACCTTCCGGACCTCCCCAAGCGCTGCCGCTCCTGTGTCTTCTGGGAGCTCGACCCCGTCAGCGGCGAGGCCGCGGTAAAGGCGGGACGCCCGGAGCTCGAGAAGGAAGCCTGGATCTCGGCAGTACTGCTGGAGTGGGGGTCCTGCGGACGGGTGGTCTATGTCGACGAGGTGCCCGTCGGGTTCGTGATGTACGCCCCGCCGGCCTATGTGCCGCGCTCCACGGCCTTTCCTACGAGCCCTGTCTCACCGGACGCGGTGCAGTTGCTGACCGCGTGGCTGATCCCCGGCTACCAAGGTCAGGGGCTCGGTCGGGTGATGGTCCAGACGGTCGCCAAGGACCTCATCCAGCGCGGTTTCAAGGCGATCGAGGCCTTTGGTGATGCCCGCTGGAGCGAGCCGGCGTGTGTGTTGCCCGCCGATCATCTCCTCGCGGTCGGCTTCAAGACCGTACGGCCCCATCCCCGGTTTCCCCGGCTGCGCCTCGAACTGCGAACCACGATCTCGTGGAAGGAAGACGTCGAGTTGGCTCTCGACCGCTTGCTGGGAGCTGTGCAGAAGGAGCCGGCGCTGCGACCGTTGTAAGGCGCTCGGTTTCCCGTGAAACAGAAAAGGGCCCAGCCCCTGGTGGGGGCGGGCCCGTTTCCCGTGAAACGTAGTGCTGCGACTCAGGCGAGGTAGTCCGACAGGTCGCGCTCGATCGCAGCCTTCGGCTTGGCACCGACGATGGTCTTCACGACCTCGCCGCCCTGGTAGACGTTCATGGTCGGGATCGACATGACGCCGTACTTGGCGGTGGTTGCCGGGTTCTCATCGGTGTTCAGCTTGGCGATGACGATCTCGTCGTGCTCGGCGGCAATCGCCTCCAGGGACGGGGCGACCTGGCGGCACGGGCCGCACCAGGTGGCCCAGAAGTCCACGAGGACGGGCTTGTCGCTCTTGAGGACGACCTCTTCGAAGTTGTCGTCCGTGACGGTCACCGTGGCGCCGGCCATGGCAATCTCCTTACTCGGTGGGTGGTGGGAAAGCTGGGTGCGCGGATCAGACGGAAGCGGTCTTGTCCGGCTCGGGCGCTTCGCTGTCCGACAGCGCAGCAAGGAACCGCTCGGCGTCGAGGGCGGCGGAGCAGCCCGTGCCGGCCGCGGTGATCGCCTGGCGGTAGGTGTGGTCGACCACATCGCCGGCGGCGAAGACGCCCGTCAGGTTGGTCCGCGTGCTCGGCGCATCGACCTTGAGGTAGCCCTCGTCGTCGAGCTTCAGCTGGCCCTTGAACAGCTCGGTCCGCGGGTCGTGGCCGATCGCGATGAAGAGGCCGGTGACGGGCAGCTCGGAGGTCTCGCCGGTCTTGAGGTTGCGCAGGGTCAGACCGGAGAGCTTGCTCTCACCGTGGATCTCGGAGACCTCGCTGTCCCACACAAACTTGATCTTCGGGTCCGCGAAGGCACGATCCTGCATCGCCTTGCTCGCCCGCAGGGTGTCACGGCGGTGGACCACCGTGACCGACTTGGCGAAGCGGGAGAGGAAGGTGGCCTCCTCCATCGCGGTGTCGCCTCCGCCGATGACGGCGATGTCCTGGTCCTTGAAGAAGAACCCGTCGCAGGTGGCGCACCAGGAGACGCCACGGCCGGACAGCTCGTCCTCACGGGGGAGGCCGAGCTTGCGGTGCTGAGAGCCGGTGCTGACGATCACGGTCTTCGCCCGGTGCACATTGCCGGCGGTGTCCGTGACGGTCTTGATCTCCTCGGAGAGGTCGACCGAGACAATGTCGTCCGGCACGAGCTCGGCGCCGAAGCGCTCCGCCTGGGCGCGCATGTTGTCCATGAGGTCCGGCCCCATGATGCCTTCGCGGAAACCGGGGAAGTTCTCCACGTCAGTGGTGTTCATCAGCGCGCCTCCGGCGGTGACGGCACCTTCGAAGACCAGCGGCTTCAGGGACGCGCGGGCGGTGTAGAGCGCTGCGGTGTAGCCCGCGGGCCCGGAGCCGATGATGATCACGTTGCGGACGTCGCTCACGGGTGTCTTCCTTGTCTCTGCCGACTGCTTGCTGGGGCTCTCGGAACTCTCACCCCACCCAACGGATCCTACGGGGCGAGCATTCCCGGAGTGTCACAGCGCACTGCTCGTCGCTCAGTCTCGCTGGTACGAGTGAGACAGCAGGACCTTGCCGGGAGCCGGCGGTGTGGCAGAGACGCAGGAGGAACTGATGACGTACGCAGAGACGCGCTGCGCATTGGACGGGTCCGGCAGCACGACGAGGTAGGCGTCCTTGCCCTGGTACTGGGTGTGACGGGAGGCGAGCGGTGCCTCCGTCCGTCCGGTGCCCAGGCGGACACACGACGGAATGGTGTCGGCGCCTCCCCGCAGCGTCGACTCCGGAGAGGTGCGCGTGCCGACGTCCGGCGTCTTGTGTGAGCCCTTGGACGCCAGCAGATCGCGCACATGCGATCCAAGGCTGGCGGTGGTCAGCTCGGCTGCACCCTTCATGGTCTTCTGCGGAGTGGCCGTGGATCGATCATGGGGGCTTGCCTGGGTGCCGTCGACGGCGGCGTTTTGGATGATCAGGCCGCCGAAGCCGAAGACCGCTGCGGCGGCAGCGGTACCGAGCAGAATCCGGGGCCAGCGCCGTGAACGGGAAGAGCGGCTGCGGGGCGTCTGGCGGCCCGGCCCAGAGGATCCCTGTGGCCGTCCGGCCAGCCGGGTGGGCGGTGCGGCGCGACGGGGAGGCTCGTCGTCGGTTTCACGTGAAACCGCGACGGGGACGGTGGCTGTTTCACGTGAAACATGGACCCCGCCCGCGGGAGTGGTGGCGTCCAGCAGTGCCTCGGCGGCGAGGGCGGCATCGATACGCCCGGCCACATCGGCCGGCATGCGGATCGGGCCGGGGAGAGTTCCGAGCAGCGCCCGGATTTCTTCCAGGGACGCATAGACGTCATCACACAGCGGGCAGCTGGCGAGATGATGGCGCACATCCACGCTGCGAGCAGGGGAAAGCAGCCCGTCCGTGAGGTCAGAGATCTCGGAGACTTCCGGGTGCTCACCTGTGGGGTGCTCACCCGTGCCGGTCGTCGACGTCACGCTCGCCCACCTCCGCCCTTCACGGCACCTGTGTCGTTCGGCCCTGCCGTCGGTGGGACGGATGTCCCCTGCGCCCGGTTCCTTCCCCTGCTCGCGGGTTTGCTATCCCCGTTGTCAGCGCGCAGATGGGTGACCAAGGGAAGGAGTCGAGCACGGCCTCGTGCGCAGCGGCTTTTCACCGTGCCGGTAGGGATGTCGAGGATCTCCGCGGCTTCCGCCACGGGGTAGCCCTGCATATCGACGAGGACGAGCGCGGCCCGTTGCTCCTCGGGGAGCGTGCGCAGGGCGCTGAGCAGCTCCCGATGCAGATCCTGGCGCTCGACGGGTGCCGCGGCGGACTCCTCGGGCTCGAGAAGCTGCTCCAGCCGCTCGGTCTCGGCAACGGGTGAGGTGCGCCGCGAGGCGGCCTTACGGGCCCGGTCCAGACAGGCATTGACCGTGATGCGGTGCAGCCAGGTCGTCACGGCGGACTGCCCGCGGAAGGTGTGGGCCGCGCGATAGGCGGAGACCAGTGCGTCCTGCACGGCGTCGGCCGCCTCTTCGCGATCACTGAGAGTGCGCAGCGCCACCGCCCAGAGTCGGTCGCGGTGGCGCCGGACTATCTCCCCGAACGCGTCGGGATCACCCTTTACATGCAGGGCAAGGAGATCGGCGTCGGTTGGTGTCGAAGCCTTGTCGCTGTCGGTGGACACGGGCCCCCCGGCCGTAGCTGCCTGATCTCGGTCCAATTGAAGCCCGCCAGGTCAGGAAAGTAAATGCTGTCGAAAGGCGGCGGTGAGCAGGTGGGTGGCCGATATGAGCCGTTCTCACCTGGGCGTTCCGCACACAGGCGGCGGCCAAGGGTGTGGGGCTCCGACCGGAAGACCGGACCGGAGCCCCACACACTGTCCTGGACAGTCGTGCCGCCTTCACCGCCTGCTCAGCCGGTGAAGGACACCTCTGTCACACCCTGCCGGTACGCGGCACCGGTGTACCCCTCAGCCGGCGTATACGGCATCGCGGTGATCCATACGACGACGTAGCGCGCCTTTTCCGGCTGCTTCAGCTTGATCTTCGCAGTTGAGCCGTTGGTCCTGCCGGTGGCGAGCTGGCGCATGGAGCTGAGCGGCTGCGAAGGGGAGAGCGAATCGGCTGCGTAGAGCGTCACGGTCGTGTGATCGCCGGTGTAGTGCAGGCCGATCGACGCGCCGCTTATCTGCTGTTTCGAGCCGAGGTCGTAGACCAGGCCGACGCCCTTCTTGAAGGCCGGATTCAGGTCGGGTCCCTCGCGGTAGCCCCTGCTGCCCCAGTAGGTGCTGGGATTCCCGTCGATGGTGTCCTGCGCCTGATTCGCGTGCTGCGGCTGGCCGTCGGGGTAGTACTCCCCGGCCTCCACGATCTTGATGGGCTTGCCCGTGGCCTTCTTGGACGAGCCGCCGCTCGGCTGAGAGTTGGCCGGATCGTCGTGGTCGTTCTCCCGCTTCAGCAGGGTGTCCGCCAGCTGCCAGCTTCCCAGCCCCAGCGCCGCGATCAACAGCGCGGAGACGGACCACTTCAGCGCCCGGCCGGTGCGGCTCTGCAGCGGGGGCGGCGGAGTGACGACAGGCTGGGTCGCATGACTCGCCTGGGCGGGCCGCGTCGACGGCTGACCATAGGTGCCCTGCTGGTATCCCGTGCGCTGATACGGCGGAGGCGTGGTGAAGGAGGTCTCCGGAGGCCGGATACGCGGCATGGCCGCCACCGCCTTGGCCAGCTCCTCCGGGGTGGTGCACGGTTGCTCCTGGCGGGAGGCCGTGGCCCCGTCGTTGATCAGAGCGCGCATGGCGAGCTCGGAGAGCCCGCGGTGCACACCGGCGCGCACCTGATCGGGCGCGATCAGCCCGACACCCTTGGGCAGGCCGGTGAGGCCATGGGCGTCGTTCTCGTACGGCCAGCGCTGGGTCAGCGCGGCGTAGAGCAGCGCACCGATCGCCTCCGTGTCCGTGCGCTGCGGGTGCTCGCAGGTGATGCCGCGCAGCGCCGCCATGACGGCCAGCCCACGGATGCGGTACTGCCCGGACTCCGTACGCAGGACCGAGCCGGGGGTGATCCGCAGATGGGACAGGCCCTCGCGATGCGCGGCGGCCATGGCCTGGGAGACCTGGCTGACGAGCTGGTAGGCGTCGTGCGGCTCCAGCGGGCCGTTGGCGAGCACCGTGGTGAGCTCGGTGGCGTCCGGCAGCCACTCGTGGACCACGTAGACGAGGTCGTTCTCCTCGACGGCGTCCAGGACCTGCACGAACCGGGGGTCGCCCAGCAGCGCCGAGGAACGGGCGGCGGACAGGACCGGCCGGGCCCGCGGGTGATCGGCCGGCAGGATATGCACGCCGACGGCGCGGCGCAGCTTTTCGTCGACCGCGCGCCAGCTGCTGAATCCGTCCAGACGGGTGACGCACTCCTCGAGGCGGTAGCGTCTTGCAAGCTTGTGGCCGCTGTGCAGTTCCGGTGGCTGGGCTTCGATCGCCGCGGCACGCTCCTCGTCGGTGCCCTCGGCGTCGTTTTCCCTGCCGGATACCTTCTCGGCCTTAGCACCGTCGTCCGTAGCCTTGCCCGCCTTGGCGGTCAGCGGTTCCTCACCGCTCGTGTCAGCCACGTCGACGGCAGCCGTGCTCCGTTCCGCCACCGTCGTTCCTGCCTCCCCATCCGTTGCAGGCTCATCGAGCCAAGACAATTGTGCCCACAGTCCGCCACTATGCACGACACACGGTGGCAGTCGATGGTTGTGCTCAATCAACGCCCAAGCTTCGACCGGACCATGCCGACCAGGGCGTTCAGTTCCTCGATGCGCATTTTGCGTGCAGCTACGTAGAACACGGCCAGAAGTGCGGCGGCACCGGCGATCAGAGCGGCCAGCGACCCGAGGAATCCGGTGCCGAGTGCTTGCATGATGCCGTACACCACGGCCCCGGAGATGATCGTCGCCGGGATGCTGGCGCCCGCCAGCCGTGCGTAGGTCCGTACGACATGGGCGGTGTCGAGATCGCCGTCCATGCGCTTGCTCAGACGACGCCAGGCCACACCGACGCCGATGATGTACGCCAGGCCGTAGGAAGCCGCCATGCCGACCACGGCCCAGCGGGCGGGCAGGACCAGGAAGCACAGGCCGGAGGCCGCGGCGTTGACGGCCGCGACGATCACCGTGTTGTAGAAGGGCGTGCGGGTGTCCTCGTACGCGTAGAAGGCGCGCAGGACGACGTACTGCACGGAGAACGGGATCAGCCCCACGCCGAAGCCCATCAGCATGTAGCCCATCGGGATGCCGGCGCCGGACGAGCCGTAGACCAGCGTGCACAGCGGGATGCCGAGGGAGAGGAAGCCGAACGAGATCGGGACGATGGCGACGGCGGAGGTGCGCAGGCCCTGCGAGATGTCGTCGCGGACGGCGCCGGTGTCACCGTCGTGTGCGGACCGGGCCAGCCGCGGCAGCAGCGCCGCCATGACGGAGACGGTGATGATCGCCTGCGGCATGTTCCAGATCAGCTGGGCGCTGGCGTACGAGATGAAGCCGGTGCCCGGGTGACCCTGGTCGTTGGCGGTGTTGCCGGCCCAGGTGGAGAGCTGGGTGACGACGAGGACGCCCGCCTGGTTGGCCAGCACGAACAGCACGGTCCACTTGGCGAGCTTGGCTGCCTTGCCCAGGCCGTGGCCGCGCCAGTCGAAGCGCAGCCGGAGCTTGAAGTCGGCGTCGCGCAAGTAGGGCATCATCGCCAGGGCCTGGACGACGAGCCCGAGGAGCGTGCCGATCCCCAGGAGCCGGATGCCCTCGTCGGGAATCGTGGTGACCCCGATGTGCGAGGTCTTCGCCGTGCCGTACACCCAGATGAACAGGCCGAAGGTGGCGATCATGACGATGTTGTTGAGGACCGGGGTCCACATCATCGCGCCGAAGCGGCCGCGGGCGTTGAGGATCTGTCCCATCACGACATGCAGACCCATGAAGAAGATCGTGGGTACGCAGTAGCGGGTGAACGCGACGGCGACTTCGTTGGCCGCCGGGTCACGGGAGATGTCGAAGGAGACCAGTTTCACCAGCAGCGGCGCCGCCACGACGGCCAGGACCGTGAGCACGCCGAGTACCACGATGACCAGCGTCAGCAGGCGGTTGGCATAGGCCTCGCCGCCGTCCTCGTCCTCCTTCATCGCGCGCACCAGCTGCGGGACGAAGACCGAGTTGAGGCCGCCGCCGATGGTCAGGATGAAGATCATCGTCGGCAGCTGGTACGCGACCTGCCAGGAGTCGCCGAGCACGGCACCACCGAGGGCCGCGACGATCAGCGCCGAGCGGATGAAGCCCGTCAGACGCGACACCATCGTGCCGGCGGCCATCACCGCGCTGGACTTGAGCAGGCCGGACGCGCGGCCGCCGGAGGGCTTGCCGGCCGCGGCCACAGGGGCCGGCTCCGGTTCCGGTGCGGCCTGCTGCGGCACGGCCTCCGGTCCGGGTACCGCCCCGGCCATCGAGGGGCCGGCCGACGCGGGGACGGGCTGCTGGGGCTCGTAGGACTGCTGGTCCCGGTAGAGATGCGCGAAGGCGTCGGGTTCCGGGCGCTCGTCGGCCGCCTGCGTGATCAGGTCGTCCACACCGACGAACTGCGTCGTCGCGGCGGCGTCGCCGTACGGGAGGTTGCGGGTCGGGCCCTGCGGCTCGGGCGGCGGGGGCGTGGCCCACAGCTGCGGGTCGGGCGTGTGGCGGCCCGCAGCAGGCTGCTGGTAGAGCGGATGCGCGGGCTGCCCGGGGGGCGGCGGGGGGTGCGCGGCGCGGTCGTAGAGCGCCTCGGTCACCGGGTCCTGAGCCGTCGGGTCCTGGGCGCGGTGCGGATCGTTGCGGTAGGCGTCCTGGACATAGGGGTCCTGGGCGTACGGGTCCTGTTCCGCGGGCGGCGGGGGCGTCGGAGGGACCGGCCCCGTGGGGTCGCCGTTGGCGCCCCGGCCCCGGTCACCGTCGTACGGCGCATTCATCGCTGCCCCACCTCATCCGTCGCCGGCCATCCGGCCCCGCTACCTATCAACGGTCCACTTTCTCACCTGAGCCGGACGGGTCGGAGCTTTCCGATCCGGTGTCCGGCGTGGGGTCACTCGGCTGCTCCGGCTGGTCGCCGTCGGTGCCGCCGTTGTCGCCGTCCGTTCCTGTGTCGCCATGGGGCTCGTCGCCGTCGGAGCCGTCCTCGTCCCGCCGGGCGGCCGCCCGCTTGCGCTGGAGGTAGATCCGCACACCGGCGAGGACGAGCAGCAGCACACCGCCCGCGATGACGAGCATCACCGTTGCGGTGATCTCTGTGACGTTCACCTGGAACATCATGGGCTCACCGTAGGGCTTGCCGTCCGCGGTGTAGAGCTGGGCGGTCACCCATGCCCGGCCGTTGGCGTTCGCCGTGGTGTCGAACTTGAACGACTGGCTGTGCCCGCCGTCCACCGTGATCTGCTGTGACTTCCCCGCGTCCAGACGGTTGGGCTGGGACGAGGACAGCTTCAGCGTCATGTCCTTGACGCCTTGGACCAGGTTGTTCTGCACCGTCACCGGAATCGTGGCGCTGCGCCCGGAGAGCGTCGCCCCCGACTTCTGGATCAGGTGGACCTTCTTGGTCAGGCCTTCGAGATAGTTGCGTACGGAGTGCAGGTACGACCTGGCGCCGGTGGCCTCGCCCCGCCACTCCGTCGACATCTCGCGCATCAGGGCGTTGCCGAACGGGGTCACCACACGTTCCGGCTGGGCCAGGATCACCTGGAAGTCGTCCAGGGCGGCCTGGGTGCCCTGGATCTGCCGGAAGGCGTTGACGGGGAGTTCCTGCCTGCGCAGCGAGGACGGGTAGGCGGTACCGCTCGGCACATGGCGATTGGCCGCGGCGTCGGGCTTGGCCTTGGCCGCGCCCCCGAGGTTCAGCGACTGAGCCCAGCTGTCGGACTCGTCCAGGTTCCGCAGTGCGGTGGCCATGGCGTGGGCCTGGCTGACCGACGGCATGCGCTGCGGTGCGACGACGATGCTGCGCTGTCGGCCCGGGTCCTCGAGGCTGATCATCTGTGTCTGGGCGAGGAACTCCTGGACCGCATGGGCGGAGTCTCCGGCCTTCGACATATCGCCCTCGAAAGCCCGGGAGAGCTGCGCGTCCGCGACGACGGCGGTGTTGCCGCCGCCGATGGGCCGAGCCGCTGTCGGGGTGTAGGAGAGCCGGTCGGCGTCCCGCAGGCTGTCGCTACGGGTGATCACGTTGTGGGCACCGGCCGAGGTCGCGACGTCCACGATGGACGAGTCGATCGCACCGTCGACGGGCCAGGCGAAGTCCGTGCGGGGCTTGACGCCGAGGATCGTGTCGACGGTCTTGTCGGCGAGGTCGGTGGCCGGGCCGAGGTGACTGAGCGCGCTGGGCACGTGCTTGCCCTGGTGGGCGAGCGAGGCCAGGTCGGGGTCGGCGAACGGCAGCGCGACGACCTCGTGCGACTTGACCGCTTCCTCGAGGTCGTGCAGCCACTGCTTGGCGACCGCCTGGTTCTTGCCCATGGGGCCGTCCGGGCCGTTCACCCGGTACGACTTGGTCATCGCGTCGACGGTCGCGAGGAGGTCGGGATCGATGACGAAGGTCACCGGCAGGTTCTTGCCGAGCGCGACCATCTGCTGGAGCCGGCCACCGGGCGCGAGCTCGGCGGCCAGGTCGTCGTTGCGGAAGACCGGCGTCTGCTGGGCATCGGCGTCGGTCTCGGCCGTGAGATGGGTGCGGGAGATCAGCGGCCACATGTAGGTGAGCTGCGTCTTCTTCCCGCTGCCGGCCGCCTGCCAGGGCAGGAACGTCCGGTCGAAGCCGAGGACCTGACCGTAGGGCGCCGCCTGCGAGCGCCCCGACAGAGAGATGCCGATCTGATACACGCCGTTGTCGCCGAGATGGAGATCCTTGACCGGCACGCTGAGGCTGAAGGCACGGCTGACACCGGGTTCCAGCTTGCCGATCTTCTCGGTGTGCCCCTTGATCTCCTCACCGTCCGTGCCCGGCACGTAGCCGGTACGACGGGACGCATTCTCGATGGAGCTACGGCCGCCGAGCGTGGATCCCCGGTGCATGCCGACATGCGCGTCCGTGATCGCGCTGCGGCCGTCATTGGTCAGCGTGCCGGAGACGGAGACCGTGTCGCCCTTGGAGGGCGCGGACGGGGACATCGAATCGATGGTGACGTCGACGGTGCGGGAGCCCGTCGGGGCCGCCTGGGCGGAAGAAGCGTGCGGAACCTGGAGCAGCCCCACCAGAAGGAGCACTCCAGTGAGCAGTGTCACGGTCCTTCGCAGCCACCGGCCACGCGGCCGTTCAGTCCGCTGGAACCCTGCCGCCTCGGCCACGCGCTCGCCCGTCCCTCGTCGTCGTCAGTGGTCGTTCGGAATGTGCGTCCACGAATGGTAACGAGGCGCGCAGCGGCGGCGTGCCAGGGACTGCTCCACATGATCTCGGCGCAAAGGCCGCGTGCCCAGCCCGTTCCCCCGTATCGCGCCCAGGCTGTCCCCTTTATTACGTGACGCTTTGCACTGCGCGGCCACGTACCCTGTTTTGTTGTGCCGAACGCCAACAATGACCTCCCCGCCCCGACCGCCGAGCGGACCCCGCAGTCGACGAACGCGCTGAACCATGTGCAGCGCCGTGCCGTGAGCGAGCTGCTGAGGGTGTCCCCCGTCGCGGATGACCTGGCCCGTCGCTTCCAGGAGGCCGGGTTCACTCTTGCCCTGGTCGGCGGCTCGGTCCGGGACGCGCTGCTGGGCCGGCTCGGCAATGACCTCGATTTCACCACCGATGCCCGCCCCGAGGACGTCCTGAAGATCGTCCGGCCGTGGGCGGACGCGGTCTGGGAGGTCGGCATCGCCTTCGGGACCGTCGGCTGCAAGAAGGAATCATTCGACATCGAGGTCACGACCTACCGCTCCGAGGCGTACGACCGCACCTCCCGCAAGCCCGAGGTGTCGTACGGCGACTCCATCGAGCAGGACCTGGTGCGTCGGGACTTCACGGTGAACGCCATGGCGGTGCTGCTGCCGCAGAAGGAGTTCGTCGACCCGCACGACGGCCTGGAGGACCTGGCCGCGCGCGTGCTGCGCACGCCGGGGACGCCGGAGGAATCCTTCTCCGATGACCCGCTGCGGATGATGCGCGCCGCTCGCTTCGCCGCGCAGCTGGACTTCGAGGTGGCGCCCGAGGTTGTCGCCGCGATGAAGGCGATGTCGGACCGTATCGAGATCGTCTCCGCGGAGCGTGTGCGGGACGAGTTGAACAAGCTGATCCTGTCGGCGCACCCGCGCGAGGGATTGCGGCTGCTCGTCGAGTCGGGCCTGGCCGACCAGGTCCTTCCCGAGCTGCCCGCGCTGCGGCTGGAAAGTGACGAGCATCACCGTCACAAGGACGTCTACGAGCACTCGCTGACGGTCCTGGAGCAGGCGATCGACCTCGAGGAGGACGGGCCCGATCTGGTGCTGCGGCTGGCGGCTCTCCTGCACGACATCGGCAAGCCCAGGACGCGGCGCTTCGAGAAGGACGGTCGGGTCTCCTTCCACCACCACGAGGTGGTGGGCGCGAAGATGACCAAGAAGCGGATGACCGCCCTGAAGTACTCCAACGACATGGTCAAGGACGTCTCGCATCTGGTGGAGCTGCATCTGCGCTTCCACGGTTACGGCACGGGCGAGTGGACGGACTCCGCCGTCCGGCGGTATGTGCGGGATGCCGGCCCGCAGCTGAAGCGGCTCCACAAGCTGACGCGCTCGGACTGCACCACGCGTAACAAGCGCAAGGCCAATGCCCTGTCGCGCGCCTATGACGGGCTGGAGGAGCGCATCACGCGCCTGCAGGAGCAGGAAGAGCTGGAGGCGATCCGCCCGGACCTGGATGGCAACGACATCATGCAGATCCTGGGCATCCGTCCGGGACCCGAGGTCGGCAAGGCGTACAAGCAGATGCTGGAGATCCGGCTGGAGCACGGACCGATGGAGCGGGATGCGGCGATCGCTGCTCTGAAGGAGTGGTGGGCCACCCAGGGCTGATGTTTCACGTGAAACCGGCGTTCGGCGCACCCGCTCGTTTCACGTGAAACGTGGGGCGGTGTTTCACGTGAAACACCGCCCCACGGCGTATCCCAGGCGTGGGCCGCGTGCTACTTCGCCGAGGCCAGACAGAGCACCATGTGGGTGTCGGAACCCCTGCGTCGGTGCACGCTCTTGGTGTACGCCGAGCCGCTTGCGGGGCACACGGACGGGTCCGAGGTGTCATCGTGCACCGCGGTCACCTTGTACTGGGCCTCCGAGGTACCGCAATCAACGACCTCGAGGCCGTCGTCGAGCGAACTGCTGGACTTCTTCACACAGTCGCCGACCGCGGCGCTGCTCGCGTCGTCCATGCTGCTGATCCAGGCAACGCCGAGGAAGATCACTCCGAGGACGGCTCCGATAACCCTCAGGATCGTCTTGGGCGAACGCCGCTTGGCGGGCTGCGGCGGCGGTACGGGAGGCCCGCCCTGCATGAAGTGCTGCTGCGGCGGCGCGGGGTAACCCGGCTGGGGCGGTCCGTACGGAGCCTGCGGCTGCTGGGGGTAGGCGTATCCGCCCTGGGGCTGGCCGTAGGGGGCCTGGGGCGCCGGGGGTGCCTGCGGGTACGGGTTCTGTCCGTAGGGCTGATGCCCGTAAGGCGGCTGTCCGTAGGGTGCCTGGCCGTATGGCTGTTGGCTCTGAGGCGGCGTCGTCATGGATCTCCCCCGATATTGATGTGTACAGGCTCGTGTAGGACGTCCGTAAGGTATCTGGTCCGGCTGCCTCGACGCGGAGGCATGATCAGCTCGGAGAGAGCGGTGGGTCCTCAGCCGCGCCGGAATCGGACCAACGCCAGGGTGACCACCGCGTACAGGACGGTCACCACACCGAGCAGAGCGGCTGATCTTCCGTCCGGAGGCAGCATGAGGGCGGCGACCGCGGCGGCGCCGACGAAGGCGACATTGAAGAGAACGTCGTAGACGGCGAAGATCCGGCCGCGGAAGGCATCGTCGACCGACGACTGGACGATGGTGTCGGTGGAGATCTTGGTCCCTTGTGTACCCAGGCCGAGCATGAACGCGGCGGCCAGCATCGGGCCCGGCGTGAAGAACAGCCCGAGGGACGGCACCAAGACGGCTCCCATCGCGGCACAGCAGGCGATCCAGCCGAACGCGTCGAGCCGAGCGACGGCCCACGGTGTGAGGACAGCGGCCGTGAAGAAGCCCGCTCCTGACACCACGACAGTGATCCCGAGCAGCGCCAGGCCCTCCGACTCGGTGCTGGACCAGGAGTACCGGCACAGCATCAACACCGTCACCGTCAGGGCTCCGTAGCAGAAGCGGATCACGGTCATCGCGATCAGCGCCCGTGCCGGAGCACGCCGCTCGGCGAGATGACGCAGCCCGTCCGCGAGGCCTCGCACCGTGCTCAACAGGGCTTCGCGCAGGTGCGGCTGGAGGCGTGCGGGGTCGGGGCCGAGCAGCTGAGGCGCCATGCGCAGCGCGGTGAGGGCGGAACAGAAGTAGAGGAAGGCGGCGAGCAGCACGACGTACGCGTCCACATCCGAGCCGGCCAGCCGGACGGCGAAGGCGAGCCCGCCGCCGGCGGTCGCGGCGAGCGTTCCGGCGGTGGGAGCCAGGGAGTTGGCCATGACCAGTTGCTCTTCACCGTCGACCACGCGCGGGAGCGCCGCCGAGAGTCCCGCCAGGACGAAGCGGTTGACCGCGGTCACCGACAGCGCCGAGGCGTAGAAGAGCCAGTCGGGGGCCTTCGACACGATCAGCGCCGCTGTCGCCATGGCCAGCAGGGTGCGCAGCAGATTGCCGTACAGCAGGACCTGACGCCGCCGCCAGCGGTCGAGCAGTACCCCGGTGAACGGCCCCAGGAGGGAGTACGGCAGCAGCAGGATCGCCATGGCGGAGGCGATGGCCGTGGGCGAGGTCTGCTTTTCGGGCGAGAAGACGACGAAGGCGGCGAGCGCGACCTGGAACACCCCGTCGGCCGCCTGGGAAAGGAGCCGTGCGGCAAGGAGCGAACGGAAGTCGCGTAGCCGGAGTAATACGCGGAGGTCGCGCACAGCATGCATGAGGCACAGCCTCACACAGCCCGCAGGCCCCCGGGTGGAATACCCGGAGGCCTGCGGAGGCAGGGTGCGTCGGGCGTCTCAGCGCTCGACGTCGCCGTTGATGAACTTCTCGACGTTCTCCCGTGCCTCGTCGTCGAAGTACTGCACCGGCGGGGACTTCATGAAGTACGAGGAAGCGGAGAGGATCGGGCCACCGATGCCCCGGTCCTTGGCGATCTTCGCGGCGCGCAGGGCGTCGATGATGACACCTGCGGAGTTCGGGGAGTCCCAGACCTCGAGCTTGTACTCCAGGTTCAGCGGCACATCACCGAAGGCGCGGCCCTCGAGGCGGACGTAGGCCCACTTGCGGTCGTCCAGCCAGGCCACGTAGTCCGAGGGGCCGATGTGGACGTTGTCCTCGCCCATTTCACGGTCCCGGATCTGGGAGGTGACGGCCTGCGTCTTGGAGATCTTCTTGGACTCCAGGCGCTCGCGCTCGAGCATGTTCTTGAAGTCCATGTTGCCGCCGACGTTGAGCTGCATCGTGCGGTCCAGGATGACGCCCCGGTCCTCGAAGAGCTTGGCCATCACGCGGTGCGTGATCGTGGCGCCGACCTGCGACTTGATGTCGTCACCGACGATCGGGACACCGGCCTCGGTGAACTTGTCCGCCCACTCCTTGGTGCCGGCGATGAAGACCGGGAGGGCGTTGACGAACGCGACCTTGGCGTCGATGGCGCACTGGGCGTAGTACTTCGCGGCGTCCTCGGAGCCGACGGGGAGGTAGCAGACCAGAACGTCGACCTGATTGTCCTTGAGGATCTGGACGACGTCGACCGGGGCCTCGGTGGACTCCTCGATGGTCTGGCGGTAGTACTTGCCCAGGCCGTCGTGGGTGTGGCCGCGCTGGACCGTCACGCCCGCGTTGGGCACGTCGCAGATCTTGATGGTGTTGTTCTCGCTGGCGCCGATGGCATCCGCGAGGTCGAGCCCGACCTTCTTGGCGTCGACGTCGAAAGCCGCCACGAACTCGATGTCACGCACGTGGTAGTCGCCGAACTGCACGTGCATGAGACCGGGCACGCGGCTCTTCGGGTCGGCGTCCTTGTAGTACTCGATGCCCTGTACCAGCGAGGCGGCGCAGTTGCCCACGCCGACGATGGCTACGCGAACCGAACCCATTCCGGTTGCTCCCTGTGTTCTCGATGAGGATCTGCACAGCAGAGCCTCATGTGGTGGTGTCATCGGACGGGTCCGGCCGGGAACCACCCCGGTGCCGGGGCAGGCCGCCCGTATCTCCTGACTGGTTCTTCTTGTCCTGTGCTGCGGGACCTGGTGGGCGCTGGTCGCGCCCGGCACGCTCGCTCTCGATGAGCTCGTTCAGCCAACGCACTTCGCGCTCGACGGATTCCATGCCGTGTCGCTGCAGTTCGAGGGTGTAGTCGTCCAGCCGCTCGCGTGACTTGGCCAGGGAGATGCGCATCCGCTCGAGGCGCTCCTCCAGCCGGCTGCGGCGGCCTTCCAGCACGCGCATCCTTACGTCCCGAGATGTCTGGCCGAAGAATGCGAAGCGGACGCCGAAGTGCTCGTCCTCCCATGCATCCGGTCCGGAGTGGGAGAGCAGTTCTTCGAAGTGCTCTTTGCCCGCTGCGGTCAATCGGTAGACGATCTTGGCTCGGCGCCCGGTCAGAGCCGCGGCCGGTACGTCCTCCGCGGTGCCGTCCGTCTCCTCGACGAGCCAGCCGCTCGCGACCAGCGCCTTGAGACAGGGATAGAGGGTGCCATAGCTGAACGCGCGGAAGACCCCGAGCGAGGTGTTGAGCCGTTTCCGCAGCTCATAGCCGTGCATCGGGGATTCGCGGAGCAGGCCGAGGACGGCGAACTCGAGGATGCCGGAACGTCTGCTCATCCTCCGCCTCCTTGGTCCTGTGCGTTCTTTATGTCGTGCTGATGTATCGACTCGATACATCCAGACGATAGAGCGGTCACCTGGGCGGAACAAGTGGGGGGACGGTGAACGGCATCACATCACCGAATCGTTCTCATCAACCTGACTGATTTGGAGTGAATTTCAACACTGGGCAGGTTTTGGTCGTGCGTAGTCTGTGCGGCATGCAGACTGCCGGGAACCGTGGGCCGATATCTGGCGTCCCCATCCTCGGTGTAGTGCGGCTCGCGCCTCAGGAGCGAGCCGTGCATCGGGGGGACCTGAAGACAATTGCCGCCTTCAGGCGACGAGATAGCGCGCCTGCCCGAGGAGTATTCGTTCCATGAGCGAGCACCGTCGCAAACCGCCACAGCCGCAGAGTGGCGGACGTGCCGCGGCCCGACGCGCCGCACCGCAGCCACCGGGGCGTCGATCCGCCCCTTCGCGTGGCTCCGCCGCCGATCCTGCCTCTCACTCCGAGCCGAGCGGTCAGGAGCCGCGGCAGGGAGGGCGTGCCGAGGCACGCAGAGCTGCCCAGCGCAGCGGCCGCCGACGGGCGACCGATGCCTCCGCGATGGCTGCCGGTGACGGTGCCGGCGGCCGTGGTGGCGGCCGGCGTGGCGGCGGCGGTGGTGGTGGCCCCGAGGGAGGCCGTGGCCGCGGCCGCGGTGGCGGCGGCGAGCCCGCCAAGAAGCGTCTGATCGACTACCCGCGTGCCCATCGCACCGGGTGGCGGCGCTTCGTGCCGTCCTGGAAGCAGGTCGCGACGCTGTCCGTCGGATTCATAGGGCTGGTCGTGGGTGCCTCCGGCGTCGCGTTGGCCTTGGTACAGGTTCCGGACGAGAGCCTGGCCGCCAAATCGCAGAACAACGTCTACCTCTGGGCCAATGGCAAGGTCATGGCGCGCGACGGTGAGACGAACCGGCAGAACGTCACGATCGACGAGATTCCGACCTCGATGCAGAATGCGGCGATCGCCGCGGAGAACGCATCGTTCCGGACGGACTCGGGCGTGGACCCCATGGGCATCGCACGTGCGGTGTTCAACATGGCCAAGGGCGGCGAGACCCAGGGCGGCTCGACCATTACCCAGCAGTATGTGAAGAACGCGATGCTGAGCCAGCAGCAGACCCTTGACCGCAAGTTCAAGGAACTGTTCATCGCGATCAAGGTCGGCTGGTCGAAGAACAAGAACGAGATTCTTCAGGGATACCTGAACACCAGCTACTACGGTCGCGGGGCCTACGGGATCCAGGCAGCGGCTCAGGCGTACTACGGCGTGGACGCCGCCAAGCTGAATGCGAACCAGAGCGCCTTCCTGGCCACCGTGCTCAAGGGCGCCGACCTGTACGACCCCGCGGGCGGTACCAGCCCGGGGGCCACGCGGGCGGCGAACACCGCACGGGCCAAGGCGCGGTGGTCCTGGATCCTCGACCGTGAGGTCGAGAACCACCTCCTGTCGAAGGCGGACCGGAACAAGTACCGAGGACATTTCCCCACACCGCATCTGCCGAAGCCGGTGGCCAGCAAGAGCGGCCAGATCGGCTACATGATGGACACCGCGAAGAAGTACGTGCTGAAGCACGCGGATGTCAGTGAGGCCCAGTTCGACAAGGGCGGCTACACGATCCGGACGACCTTCGACGCGAAGAAGACCACGGCGCTCGAGAACGCGGTCAAGAAGGTCGACAAGCGGTATATCGACCCGAAGAAGCGCGCGAAGGACAAATACGTCCAGTTCGGTGGTGCCTCCGTGGTGCCGGGAGACGGCAAGATCGTCGCCCTGTACGGCGGCGAGGGGTACGACAAGGGGCACTTCAGCAACAACGCCGACACCTTCGGTGTGCCGGTCGGCTCGACCTGGAAGCCGTTCGTGCTCGCAGCGGCGATGAAGTACGGAACAGCCCAGAGCGGCGGGCCGATCTCGCCGGCCAGCCTCTACAACGGCGATGACCACCTGAAGGTGAAGAACGCCGACGGCAGCTATGTCCAGAAGCGGGACAACTCGCCCTTCTATCAGGAGAACGAGAGCAACCACCCCTGGGGCTACATCCCCTTGACCAAGGCGATGGAACAGTCCGTCAACACGCCCTTCGTGCAGCTCGGCATGGACGTCGGGATGAAGAGGGTCCGGGAAATGGCGCATGCCGCGGGCATCGCGGACGCCAGCTTCGACAAGAACCTGAACCCGTCCTTTGCGCTGGGTACCTCCACACCGAGCGCGATCCGGATGGCCGATGCCTATGCGACGTTCGCCCAGTCGGGAACGAAGGTGGAGCCGTACTCGGTGACCAAGGTGACGTACGAGGGGGGCGACCTGCCGGGCTTCGACAAGCCCAAGCAGGAGACGGCGATGGATTCCAACATCGCCAACAACGTCACCAAGGTGCTGGAGAACGTCATCAAGAACGGCACGGGCAAGCTGGCCCGTCGGCTGAACATGCCGGCGGCGGGCAAGACCGGTACCACCGACGAGAACAAGTCGGCCTGGTTCGTCGGCTACACCAAGCAGCTTTCGACGGCCGTCACCATGTTCCGTGAGGACGCACAGAATCCGCGTCAGCTGTCCATGAACGGTGTCGGTGGTTTCGACTCGATCCACGGTGGCGCACTGCCCACCGAGGTATGGACCGAGTACATGCTGAAGGCGATGAACGGCGCCACGCCGGAGCCCTTCCCGGCTGCTACGCCCATCGGGCGACAGGTGGACGAGCCCGGTATGCCGACGCCGACGCCGACTCCCACGCCGTCGGACACGCCGTCGGAGACCCCTTCGGGGACTCCCAGCGACTCTGCTTCCCCGTCGGACTCTCCCAGCCCGACCCCGACAGATACCTGTTCCCCCTGGGACGTCAACTGCAGGAACAGCGGTGGTACCGGTAACGGCGGGGCCAACGGTGGGGGACCGGGCGGACCCGGTGGACCCGGCGGTGACACCGGAGGCACGAGTCCGACGCCTGACCCGACGGACGCCAATGGTGGTGGAGGCCTGTTCGGCGGCCCTAACGGCTAGCGCACCGTTTCACGTGAAACGCTGAACGTTTCACGTGAAACACGGAGCCACGAAGCCCTCGCCCGGTCAATCCGGGCGGGGGCTTCGCCGTCTCCTGCACAGGGTCGTACGGCAGGATGAGCCCATGACGAGCGTGCGACGGGACGAGTCGGTACGGCCGACGAGGCGGGACGAGGTGGCGGCGGCCGGCAGCGAGCTGATCGGCGGGCCGATCGGCCGACGCGCACTGCTCGGGACCAGCTGGCTGACGCCGGTGCGGGTCATCGCGCTCGTCGCCATCGGCATGTTCGCGCTGGGCATGGTGCAGAAATTGCCCTGCTACAACGGTGGCTGGTTCTTCGGTGCCACGAGCCAGTACACCCACGCCTGCTACTCGGATATCCCCCATCTCTACGCGGGACGGGGCTTCGCCGATGGCCTGATCCCGTATTTCGACCGGTTGCCCGGCGATATGGAGTATCTCGAGTACCCCGTGCTCACCGGTGTCTTCATGGAGGTCGCCTCCTGGGTGACGCCGCACGGTGGGGGAATCCAGTACCGCGAACAGATCTACTGGCTGGTCAATGCCGGCATGCTGATGATCTGTGCCGCGGTCCTCGCGGTGTGTGTGACCCGCACCCACCGGCGGCGCCCCTGGGACGGCCTCCTCGTCGCCCTGGCGCCCGCCGCCGCCCTCACCGCCACCATCAACTGGGACCTGCTGGCGGTCGCCCTGACCGCCGCAGGGATGCTGATGTGGGCGCGCAGCCGCCCGCTGGCGGCCGGTGTCCTCATCGGGCTGGCCACCGCGGCGAAGCTGTACCCGGTGCTGTTGCTGGGCCCGCTGCTGGTGCTGTGCTGGCGCGCGGGAGCCTGGCGCGCGTACGGAAGGGCGCTGACCGGTGCCGTCGCCTCCTGGCTGGTGGTCAACCTGCCGGTGATGATCACGCACGATGGCGCGGGATTCCACATCCGGGAGGGCTGGGCGAAGTTCTACACCTTCAGCCAGGAGCGGCCCATCGACTTCGGTTCGCTCTGGCTCCTGATCTCGCAGCGGACCGGTAACCCCCTGGAGAACGCCAATACCTATGCCACGCTGTTGATGATCCTGGGCTGTGGCGCCATCGGCCTGCTGACCCTCTACGCGCCGCGCCGGCCCCGCTTCGCGCAGCTGGCGTTCCTCGTCGTCGCCCTGTTCATCCTCACCAACAAGGTCTACTCGCCGCAGTACGTCCTGTGGCTGACCCCACTTGCCGTGCTGGCCCGGCCGCGCTGGCGGGACTTCCTGATCTGGCAGGCCTGCGAGGTCATGTACTTCCTGGGCATCTGGACGTACCTCGCCTACACCGGTAATGGCGACAAGCACCAAGGTCTGCCGCCGGAGGGCTACCAGCTGGCCATCGTGCTGCACCTCCTGGGCACCCTCTACCTGTGTGCCGTGGTCGTCCGGGACATTCTGCTGCCGGAGCGCGATGTGGTCCGCAGGGATGGGGACGACGACCCGTCGGGCGGAGTCCTGGACCGCAGCGCCGATGTGTTCGTGCTCGGCCGGGCCCACCACCGCCCCCGGCACGCGGTGCAGTTCGAGGGGGCGCCACAGGTGCGCTGGGGCGCCGTACAGGAATAGGGCGACACCGGCCCTCCCTGCCTCGGGCCCGGTGCCGCAGAGAACGTCTGCGGCACCGGGCCCTGGTGTGTTCCGAGCTGAGGCCTACCGCCTCAGCGGTCCATGATGCGGTCGAACTGTGTGGTGGTGTGCCGCAGGTGGGCCACCAGTTCCTCCCCGACCTGCGGCTGCGGTGCGTCGCTCGGCACGAACAGGATCGACACCTGCATGTGCGGCGGCTCCGCGAACCAGCGCTGCTTGCCGGCCCACACATAGGGCGCGAGGTTGCGGTTGACGGTTGCCAGACCGGCCCGGGCCACGCCCTTGGCGCGCGGCATCACTCCGTGCAGCGCCTTGGGCGACTCCAGGCCGACACCGTGCGAGGTGCCGCCGGCCACCACGACCAGGTAGCCGTCGGAGGCCGCCTTCTGCTGGCGGTAGCCGAAACGCTCGCCCTTGGCGACCCGGGTCACGTCGAGCACCGAGCCGCGGTACTCGGTGGCCTCGTGGTCGCCCAGCCACAGCCGCGTACCGATCCGCGCGCGGAACCGCGTCTGGGGGAACTGCTGCTGGAGCCGGGCGAGTTCATCCGCCTTGAGGTGGCTGACGAACATGGTGTGCAGCGGGAGGCGGGCGGCGCGGAGCCGGTCCATCCAGCCGATGACCTCCTCGACCGCGTCGGACCCGTCGGCGCGGTCGAGCGGCAGGTGCAACGCGAAGCCCTCGAGCCGGACGTCCTCGATGGCCGCGGCCAGCTTGGGCAGATCCTCGGGCTTGACGCCATGGCGCTTCATGCTGCTCATGACCTCGATGACGACGCGGGCGCCGACCAGGCCGCCCACGCCCTCGACCGAGGAGACCGAGCGGATCGCCCGGTCGGGCAGCGGCACCGGCTCCTCGCCGTGGCGGAACGGCGTCAGGACGAGCAGGTCGCCGCTGAAGAAGTCCTTGATACGGGCCGCTTCGTAGGTCGTGCCGACCGCGAGGATGTCGGCGCCCAGGCGGGTCGCCTCGTCGGCGAGGCGCTCATGGCCGAAGCCGTATCCATTGCCTTTGCAGACCGGGACCAGCCCGGGGAACTGCTGGAGAACGCTCTGCTGATGCGCCCGCCAGCGCGCGGTGTCGACGTAGAGGGTGAGCGCCATGGCCGGGCCCGGAACCTTTCTCGTGGCTGGGGTGTGTCAGGAGTACGGACGGTGCGGTGAAGCGGTCAGCGGCGCGACATATACATGTCGAGCGCCTTGTGGAGCAGCTTGTTGAGCGGGAAGTCCCACTCTCCGAGGTACTCCGCTGCCTGCCCACCCGTGCCGACCTTGAACTGGATCAGGCCGAAGAGATGGTCGTTCTCGTCCAGGGAGTCGCTGATGCCGCGGAGGTCGTAGACCGAAGCGCCGAGCGCGTAGGAGTCCTGCAGCATCTTCCACTGCATCGCGTTCGACGGCCGGACCTCGCGCTTGTGGTTGGCGGAGGCGCCGTAGGAGTACCAGACGTGGCCACCGACGATCAGCATCGTGGCCGCCGCGACGTTCTCGCCCTCGTGGCGGGCGAAGTAGAGCCGCATGCGGTTGGGGTCCTCGGAGTTGAGGGCCGTCCACATGCGCTGGAAGTAGCCCAGCGGCCGCGGCCGGAAGCGGTCCCGCTCCGCGGTGATCTCGTAGAGACGCTGCCATTCGGCCAGCTCCTCGTAGCTGCCCTGGACGACCTCGACGCCGGCCTTCTCGGCCTTCTTGATGTTGCGGCGCCACAGCTGGTTGAAGCCCTTGTGGACCTCCTCCAGCGAGCGGTTGGCCAGCGGCACCTGGAAGACATAGCGGGGCTGCACATCGCCGAAGCCGGCGCCGCCGTCCTCGCCCTGCTGCCAGCCCATGCGCCGCAGCCGGTCGGCCACCTCGAAGGCGCGTGGCTCGATGTGGGTCGCCTCGACGTCCCGCAGCCGCTTGACGTCCGGGTTCTGGATGCCGGACTTGATCGCGGCGGAGTCCCAGCGGCGGATGATCACCGGCGGGCCCATCTTTACGGAGAAGGCGCCCTTCTGCTTGAGGTGGCCGAGCATCGGCTGCAGCCAGTCCTCGAGGTTCGGCGAGAACCAGTTGATGACCGGGCCTTCGGGGAGATAGGCGAGGTAACGCTTGATCTTGGGCAGCTGGCGGTAGAGCACCAGGCCCGCGCCGACCAGCTCGCCGCTCGCGTCGAACCAGCCCAGGCTCTCCGAACGCCATTCGGCCTTGACGTCTGCCCAGGCAGGAACCTGCATGTGGCTGGCCGCGGGCAGACTCTGGATATATGCCAGATGCTGCTCTCGGCTGATGGTCCTCAGGGTCAGGCTCATGCGGGGCGCTCCTCGGCAGGTGTGTCCCCATGGTCGGGGCTCCGGCTCTCGCGCCGAAGCCTACTGTGACCGTGGAGCGCCCCGTCTGGGCCATACGGGCCGAGGCCCCGTATGCCGTATCGGTTAACCGATCACGCCGCCGAAGAGGCCGCCGTGAGCCAGGCCGAGGTAGAAGCCGACGGCCGATGCCCCGAGGCCGATGATCAACAGGAAGCGTTCACCTGTTGTCGACGAGATGAATTGTCCCCACAGGCCGGTGCCGATGCCGATCAGGCCGACCCAGGAGCTGACCAGGTGCAGGCGGGGAGAGAGCGTGGTGAAGATGGCGATCGCGCCGAGGACCACGGTCACGATGGCGATGGTGTTCTCGACGGGATGGCTCTTGCCGTCGCTGTTGAGAAGCGAGAGCAGACTGCGCTGGGTCCGTGCTGCCTGTGCCATGCGGCACCTCCGATGACAGGGCGGCGCACTGTAACGCCGCTCACACCCGTTGTGTTCCAGATTGAGGGGTGCAGCGGGCGGATTTCAACCGGAAGGCTTCAGGCAGGTACTCTGTACGGTCTGCGCCTATGTCTGTCCGGATGACCGGACGGAAGCGGTGCGGAACGCATACGACCCTCCTGCCACGGAACGACCGTGGCCGCTGAGTCCAAAGGAGGTGGGTTCTACATGCGTCACTACGAGGTGATGGTCATCCTCGACCCCGATCTCGAGGAGCGCGCTGTCTCCCCGCTGATCGAGAACTTCCTCTCCGTCGTCCGTGAGGGCAACGGAAAGGTCGAGAAGGTCGACACCTGGGGCCGTCGTCGTCTCTCTTACGAGATCAAGAAGAAGCCCGAGGGCATCTACTCGGTCATCGACCTGCAGGCCGAGCCTGCGGTCGTCAAGGAGCTCGACCGTCAGATGAACCTGAATGAGTCGGTCCTCCGGACCAAGGTCCTTCGTCCCGAGACCCACTGAGCGCGCAAGCGTCCAGCGGTAACCGGGTCCGAGTAGCAGCAACACCAGCAGCCAGCAGCACACCCGCCGAGAGGTTCCCCTAATGGCAGGCGAGACCGTCATCACGGTCGTCGGCAATCTTGTCGACGACCCCGAGCTGCGCTTCACCCCGTCCGGTGCGGCGGTCGCGAAGTTCCGCGTCGCGTCCACTCCCCGCACTTTCGACCGCCAGACCAATGAGTGGAAGGACGGCGAGAGCCTGTTCCTGACCTGCTCGGTGTGGCGTCAGGCGGCGGAGAACGTCGCCGAGTCCCTGACGCGGGGTACCCGCGTGGTCGTCCAGGGCCGCCTCAAGCAGCGGTCGTACGAGGACCGCGAGGGCGTGAAGCGCACGGTCTACGAGCTCGACGTCGAGGAAGTCGGCGCGAGCCTGAAGAACGCCACGGCCAAGATCACCAAGACCAGCGGTCGCGGTGGCCAGGGCGGCGGCGGCTTCGGCGGCGGCCAGCAGGGCGGCGGCCAGGGTGGCGGCGGCTGGGGCGGCGGCCCCGGCGGCGGCCAGCAGGGCGGCGGCGGTGCTCCCGCCGACGACCCGTGGGCGACCAACGGTCCTGCCGGCGGTGGCCAGCAGGGTGGCGGCGGTGGCTGGGGCGGTAGCTCCGGCGGTGGCTACTCGGACGAGCCGCCCTTCTAGGTCCGTACAGCTGGCTCGACTCCGTGCTGTTTCACGTGAAACAGCGTCGTGAGGCGACCAGGGGCCTTGAGGGCGTCAGCACAAACTTCTTGAACTCATTGGAGAGAGATAATGGCGAAGCCGCCTGCTCGCAAGCCTAAGAAGAAGGTTTGCGTGTTCTGCAAGGAGAAGATCTCCTACGTCGACTACAAGGACACGAACCTGCTGCGGAAGTTCATCTCCGACCGCGGCAAGATCCGTGCCCGCCGGGTCACCGGCAACTGCACTCAGCACCAGCGTGACGTCGCCACGGCCGTGAAGAACAGCCGTGAGATGGCGCTGCTGCCCTACACGTCCACCGCGCGATAAGGGAAGGGTGACCGAATCATGAAGATCATCCTCACCCACGAGGTCTCCGGCCTCGGCACCGCCGGCGACGTCGTTGACGTCAAGGACGGGTACGCCCGTAACTACCTGGTCCCGCGTGGTTTCGCGATCCGCTGGACCAAGGGTGGCGAGAAGGACGTCGAGCAGATCCGCCGCGGTCGCAAGATCCGCGAGATCGCCACGATCGAGCAGGCCAACGAGATCAAGGGCCGGCTCGAGGGCGTCAACGTGAAGCTGGCCGTTCGCGCCGGCGACGCGGGCCGCCTGTTCGGCTCCGTCACCCCGGCCGACGTCGCCTCGGCGATCAAGGCTGCCGGTGGCCCGGACGTCGACAAGCGTCGCGTCGAGCTCGGTTCGCCGATCAAGACCCTGGGCGCGCACCAGATCTCCGTGCGTCTGCACGCCGAGGTCGTTGCGAAGCTCGGCGTCGAGGTCGTCGCCGCGTAATTGCCGCACCACGCCGAAGGGCCGCATCCCGTCACCGGGGTGCGGCCCTTCGCCGTGTTCGGGGCGCCGGCGGCCCGCTGTCAGTCCTCGTCCTGGGCGCGCCGGTAGAGCTTGGCGATGTCGTCGTCGAAGTACGCGGCGTAGGACACGTCGTCTTCGTCGCCGCCGCCTTCATGGCCGCCGAGGACGCCGATGACCGTGCCGGTGTGGCTCTTGGGGTCGTAGTCGGCCAGCCAGGGGCTGCCGCTCGTCCCGCCTTCGAAGTCGGTGCACTGGATACGCAGCTGGGTGTCGCTGTACTTCGTGGTGCGGTTCTGGCAGGAGATCGGGGTGTCACGGCTGGTCGGATAGCCCGTGATCTTGACCTCGTTGTGGAAGCCACGGTCGATGCCGAGGGTGTTGCCGCCCAGGACGTCCTGGATCTCCTTGCCCTTCTTCTTGTCGACCACGAGGAAGGCGACGTCGAGATCCTCGTCCTGCGACTTGGCCCAGCGGTCGTCGACGATCACCTTCTTGACCTTCCAGAGGCCGGTGGGCTCGTCCTTGTCGCGGTAGTCGGGGGCAAAGACCAGATCGTCCACGGTCGTCCCGGCGTCCGCGTCGAAGGCACAGTGCGCCGCGGTGATGAGCATGTTCCGGCCCGGGCTCTGGACCACGCTCGCCGTGCAGAAGTGGTCGCCGGAGTCGTCCTTCTCGAAGACCGCCCCGACCCGGGCGTTCTGCTCGGTTCTGCGCGGGGTGTACGCGCTGCCGTCGTCGGCCGGGGCCGTCGCGGCGGGATCCTGGTCCTGGGGATCTTGGCCGGCCTCGCCGGACTTGCCGAAGCTGCTGTGACCGCTGACGCGGTCGCTGCTCGTATCGGCTTCCTCGGAGGCATAGCCCACCACGGCAGCAGCCACGATGACGATGAACGTCAGGGGCAGCACGGACTTACTGGCAAGCGAGCGCACACGGTCATTATTGACACGCGCTGAGTGTTTGCGGGAGATGCTTCAGCGCGAGGCTCCGGTCACAATCCACCGGCCGGAGCGAGTGCGCAGCCACAGAGTCAGCATGCGGACGGTCATCATGAGGGCCATGGCCCACCACAGCGCCGCCAGTCCGCCGCCGAAGACGGGTACGGCCAGTGCGGCCGGGGCGAACAGCGCCAGCGTCACCACCATGGCCCGGGCGAGATACGGGCCGTCCCCCGCGCCCATCAGCACGCCGTCGAGGATGAAGACGACGCCGGAGACCGGCTGGGTCACGGCCACGACCAGGAGCGTGCTCAGCAGCGGGCCCTGCACGGCGGGGTCCGAGGTGAACAGGGGGATGAACAGGGGGCGGGCGAGCGCGACCAGCACGCCGAGGACCAGGCCGGAGGCGATGCCCCACTGGACCATGCGACGGCAGGCGGCCCTGGCACCGTCGCGGTCCTCGGCACCGAGGTAGCGGCCTATGATGGCCTGCCCGGCGATGGCGATGGCGTCCAGCGCGAAGGCCAGCAGGGACCACAGCGTGAGCACGATCTGGTGGGCGGCGACCTCGGCGTCGCCGAGCCGGGCGGCGACGGCGGTGGCGATCATCAGCACAGCGCGCAGCGAGAGCGTACGGACCAGCAGCGGGACGCCGGCCTGGGCCGAGGCGCGGATGCCCGCGGCATCGGGGCGCAGTGAGGCGCCGTGCCGGCGAGCGCCGCGGACGACCACGGCGAGGTAGACGGCGGCCATGCCGCACTGGGCGATGACCGTGCCCCAGGCGGAGCCCGCGATGCCGAGCCCGGCGCCGTAGACCAGGCAGACGTTGAGTGCGGCGTTGGCGGAGAAGCCGCCGATGGCGACGTAGAGCGGGGTCCGGGTGTCCTGGAGACCGCGGAGCACGCCGGTGGCGGCCAGCACGACGAGCATCGCGGGGATGCCGAGGGCGCTGATGCGCAGATACGTCGTCGCGTGCGGCGCGGCGGTGGCGGAGGCTCCGAAGGCCTCGACGAGCCAGGGCGCCGTGGGCAGCACGGCCGCGATGACGGCGGCGCCGAGCAGCAGGGCGAGCCAGATGCCGTCCATGCCCTGCCGGATGGCGGCGGGAAGGTCGCCGGCGCCGACCCTGCGGGCGACCGCCGCGGTGGTGGCGTAGGCGAGGAAGACGAAGACGGAGACGGCGGTGGTGAGCAGGGCGGCGGCGACGCCGAGGCCGGCGAGCTGCGGGGTGCCGAGGTGGCCGATGACGGCGCTGTCGACCATGACGAAGAGAGGTTCCGCGACCAGGGCGCCGAATGCGGGCAGGGCGAGGGCGATGATCTCGCGGTCATGGCGGCGGTCGGTGCGCCGCGGTGTCGCGGGAGCCTGGGTCATGCGCTCAATGTAATCGTCCACAGGTAAGAGATGCAAACCCCTTGCAGTCCTTACTTTCCGCTCTACGGAGGTGCCTTCCCTGCGCCGTTTGTCGTGATCTTGAACCGTGGGTGGAAGTTTTTCTTCCCCACAGCCTATGGATGAGAAAGCTGCAGGTCAGGAGGGTGCGGGTGAGGTGATTGTGTGCTTGTCCACAGAAGTTTCCCCCGTGCCGTGCACAGGATCCGGGGACTTCTCCACAGCTGTAGGCCAGTCATCCACATGGCCTGTGGATAACCAGATTGGCGGACGGTGCCCACGGGCCTACCGTGGTCCGGCACCCGCCGCCTGTTCCGGCTTGAGAAATCGTCCGAACTCGACGCGCCGTAACCGGAGTCGGGCGTATCGATTGTCAGAGCTGTGCCGTAAGAAAGAACAGCACAGCAAGGTCCGCGCCGCGGACGGGAGGAGGTGCCGGGTGAGCATTCCCGAGCCCATGGAAGACCCCTGGGCGGACTCCGGTCCCAGCGACCTGCTGCCGGCCGCCCGCTCCCGGCGGGGCGAGGGCAAGGGACGCGGCCGCGGCGACCGTCAGGAACGCGACGACGACGGCGGCTCCTGGTCCGGCGGTTTCGAGCGCGTCCCCCCGCAGGACCTGGACGCCGAGCAGTCCGTGCTCGGCGGCATGCTGCTGTCCAAGGACGCGATCGCGGATGTCGTCGAGGTCCTCAAGGGCGAGGACTTCTACCGTCCCGCCCATGAGCTGGTCTTCCAGGCGATCCTCGATCTGTACGCCAAGGGGGAGCCCGCCGACCCGATCACCATCGCCGCGGAGCTGACCAAGCGCGGCGAGATCGCGCGGGTTGGCGGCGCCTCGTATCTGCACACCCTGGTCCAGTCCGTACCGACCGCCGCGAACGCCGAGTACTACGCCGAGATCGTCCATGAGCGGGCGGTGCTGCGCCGGCTGGTCGAGGCCGGCACCCGTATTACGCAGATGGGGTACGCCGCGGACGGCGATGTCGACGAGATCGTCAACAGTGCCCAGGCGGAGATCTACGCCGTCACCGAGCAGCGGACCAGTGAGGACTACCTTCCGCTCGGCGACATCATGGAGGGCGCCCTCGACGAGATCGAGGCGATCGGCTCGCGCCAGGGCCAGATGACGGGCGTGCCGACGGGCTTCACCGACCTGGACTCCCTGACGAACGGCCTGCACCCCGGCCAGATGATCGTGATCGCGGCCCGTCCCGCCATGGGTAAGTCGACTTTGGCGCTGGACTTCGCGCGGGCCTGCTCGATCAAGAGCAATCTGCCGAGCGTGATCTTCTCGCTGGAAATGGGACGCAACGAGATCGCGATGCGTCTGCTGTCCGCCGAGGCACGGGTGGCGCTGCACCACATGCGCTCCGGCAGCATGACGGACGAGGACTGGACGCGGCTGGCCCGCCGCATGCCGGACGTCTCCGCCGCGCCGCTGTACATCGACGACTCGCCGAACCTGTCGATGATGGAGATCCGCGCGAAGTGCCGCCGGCTCAAGCAGCGCAACGAACTGAAGCTGGTGGTCATCGACTACCTCCAGCTGATGCAGTCCGGCGGCTCGAAGCGCGCCGAGAGCCGTCAGCAGGAGGTCTCGGACATGTCCCGAAACCTCAAGCTGCTGGCGAAGGAGCTGGAGCTCCCGGTCATCGCGCTCTCCCAGCTGAACCGTGGCCCCGAGCAGCGCACGGACAAGAAGCCGATGGTCTCCGACCTTCGTGAATCGGGTTCGATCGAGCAGGACGCCGACATGGTCATCCTGCTGCACCGCGAGGACGCCTACGAGAAGGAGTCCCCGCGCGCCGGCGAGGCCGACCTGATCGTGGCGAAGCACCGTAACGGCCCCACGGCGACGATCACGGTCGCGTTCCAGGGCCACTACTCACGCTTCGTGGACATGGCGCAGACCTGAGTCTCTGCCGTAGCGGCTCAGACTTCGCCAGCTCACTCTTTGCTGCCTGTCGATGTCCGCCTCTCTCGGCCGGCCGACAGCACTCCGGCAGCTCTCGGCACCTGCGGCGAAGAACTACTGCGGGAAAAGTGCTATGTCGCGAAAGGCCGGTAGAGGCATGATGCCCTCCGTGCAGGGGGACGAGGGCGACTACGGGCAAATGCGGTACACGCTCGCCGAGACGGATCACGGCCAGGCATGGGGCGCCTGCGCCGAGGCGGAGGGACTCTTCGGGGACGCCCGACGTGGGATGTATGAACTGTTCGGCTGGGTCGATGAAGGCGCCGCGGTAAGCGGCTGGGTCGGCAGTCGGGTGTGGTTGGTGCCGGAAGACGAGACACACGAGCCTTGGCTGCTGGAGGACACGGAGAGCGTGGGGCGCCTCCGGGCAGGCAGCCTCGTTCTCACCGGTACGGACGATGACGAAGGCCCGCCCGAAGGCCATGCCGGCCCGGTCCGAGTACATGACGGTTGCCGATGGCTGGGCTCGTGCCGGGCGTTCACGCGCATCCTGCCGCCCCCACCGGTGTCGTCCTCCCTCGTCCTGCGGGGGCTTGCCCAGAGCGATCAACTGCGGATGGCCCTGAAGAAGGGCACCCGGCGGACCCTGGATCTAGAGGAGGCCGTCCTTGAGATCAGGGACGACCAAGGGGAGCCGCTTACTGACCGACTGCTGTGGGCCAGAGTCACCGGCTGGCGCCCGTCTTCTTACGGAACGGACCTCATCGACCTGGCACTCGACGGGGAGCTCTTCACGCCTGTTCCCGACTACGCCCGGCCCGTGTGGGAGCGGTGGCTTGTGGGACGGCCGGGTACCCCGGCCGCGTGGGCCGGCCTCGACACCCGACTCCGCGAAGCCTGGCTTGATCTCCTTCGCGAGCGGGCTTGCCGGCGCGCTCACACTGACCGGCCGGCTGGACATGCCTACGAACTCGACGGTCGGCACATCATCGACGAACCGGGCCTCTACCTGGCGCTCGGCGAGGCGGTGAACGGGCCGGGAGGTTACTTCGGGAGCTGCCTGGCAGCCCTCGACGACTGCCTGCGCGGCACTTTTGGCTATACCGCCCCCGCGACCCTGCTCTGGCGTGACGCCGAGACGGCACGCGTGCACCTGTCCGAGAGGCTGGCCTCGGACGGTCAGCCCTACAACCTGTTCACCGAGATCCTCGGCGTCCTCGCCAAGGGCGGCATGAGCGTCACCCTGGCGTGAGTCGTGCTCCTGCCGCCACGGCGCCCGCACCCTTGCCTGCTCGGGAGTGCTGAACCATCCCGCGAGCGGCGGTGCTGAGCCCGGCTGAAGTCAGAGCAAACCGCCGGTCGGCATGCTGGCGTTCATGCGTTCATGCGCTCCCTGCATCTGCAGCACTACTCCGGCACGTACCGGTCCGCCGCCATGCCGGGCCACGATGTCCACGCGTCGCGGCCCGAGCGGACGTGCCTGCTCTACGCCGACGTAGGTCGGGGCGTGACGGCCGTGGAGGCCATCGGCATGCGCCGCATCGACAGCCTCGTCGAGTTCGACGCGCCCCAGGTGCTGTTTTCCGTCGATCCTCAGGGCCTCCTCATCGCTCAGTGAGCCCCATCGGTCCTCGGGGTTCCGCGCCGGCCGGTGAAGGATCATCGGCCGGCGCTGTCGACGGCGAGGGGTACGGCTGGTGGTGGGCTTGCCCACAGGCGACCGCGTCAGGGCGCGACGGACAGGACGATCTTGCCGGTGGTGCGGCCGGTCTCGCCGAGGGTGTGCGCCTTTGCGGCCTCCTCCAGAGGCAGCACGGTGTCGACGATGACTTGCAGCTTTCCGCTGTTCACCAGGTCGGCGACGGCGCGCAGTCCGGCCTGGTCGGGCTCGACGATCATGAATCCCGCACGGATCCGTGCCTCGCGCGCCTGCGCGGCCGGGAAGGACTCGTCCAGCGGCAGGATCGACACCAGCGTGCCGCCGGGGCGCAGAGTGCGCAGTGAGCGGGCGCTGTAGTCGCCGCTGATGGTGTCGAGGACGACGTCGACGTCCCGTACGGTCTCCGCGAAGTCCTGCTGGGTGTAGTCGACGAGTTCATCGGCGCCCAGGCCGTGCAGGAAGTCGTGCTTGGCCTGCCGGGCGGTGCCGATGACATACGCGCCACGGGACTTGGCGATCTGCACGGCCAGGTGACCGACTCCGCCCGCCGCGGCGTGGATCAGCACCCGCGCGCCGGGCTGGACGTCCGCGGTGTCGACCAGGGCCTGCCAGGCAGTCAGCGACGCCAGCGGGAGGGCGGCGCCCTGGACGTGGTCCAGGCTCTCCGGAAGGTGGGCGAAGTGGCGCGCCGGGGCGGTGACGTACTCGGCGTAGGCCCCGGCGGGGTGCGGGAAGCGGGGCATGCCGAAGACCTTGTCGCCCGGCGCGAACAGGCTCACACCGAGCCCGACCGCCTCGACCACGCCCGAGACGTCGAAGCCCAGGGTGAACGGGGCCTTGGCGCCGGTGAGGAACTCGCCCTGGGAGCGGCTCTTCCAGTCGGTCGGATTGACGCCCGCCGCGTGCACCCGGACCAGGATCTCCGTCGGGCCCGGCACCGGCCGGTCAGTGGTGATCATCTTGAGGACGTCGGGTCCTCCGGCGGTGTCCTGGCTGACGGCGCGCATCTGCGGGGTCCGGGTCTCGGACATGGGGTCTCCTTTGTGCAAGTGCCTACGGCGGTGACCGGGAGTTTCGCGCCGTTGGTGGGGCGCTTTCCCGGGGGTGCTGCCAGCTTTGCGTGGCGGGCTGGGGCGCAGCGGTGTCCTAATGGCCAACGTTTGAAAGAATCGGGTCATGCATCGCGTTGGAGTACTTGCCCTGGACGGAGTCGTCCCCTTCGAGCTCGGGATCCCCGCGCGGATCTTCGGCGCCGCGCGGAGCGCCGCCGGTGAACCCCTCTACTCCGTGGTCACCTGCAGTCCGGACGGGCGTCCGGTGCGCGCCGACGCCGACTACGACATCGCGGTCACCGAGGACGCCTCCGTTCTCGCGAGCGTGGACACCGTCGTCATCCCGCCGTCCCATGCGCTGGGCACGATCGCCGAGGACGGCCTGCTGCCCGAGGAACTGCGCAAGGTGCTGGGGTACGTACGACCCGGGACCCGTATGGTGGCGATCTGCACCGGTTCGTTCGTCCTGGCCGCCGCCGGGCTGCTCGATCACCGGCCGGCCACCACGCACTGGAAGGAGGCCGTACAGCTGCAGCGCCTCTTCACAACGGTCCGCGTCGACCCCAATGTGCTCTTCGTCGACGACGGCGACGTCCTCACGTCTGCGGGGGCGGCTGCCGGGGTGGATCTGTGTGTGCACATCGTGCGCCGTGACCACGGCAGCGCCGTCGCCAACGAAGTGGCCCGTATGTGTGTGGTGCCGCCCTGGCGGGACGGCGGTCAGGCCCAGTTCATCCGGCTGCCCGTCCCCGAGGCCTCGGCCGGCGGGACCGCAGCCACGCGCGCATGGGCTCTGGAACGTCTCGGCGAACCGCTCACCCTGAATGCCCTCGCCTCCCACGCCCGGGTCAGCGTGCGCACCCTCACCCGTCGCTTTCGTGACGAGGTCGGCATGAGCCCCGGTCAGTGGCTCGCCGTCCAGCGCATCGAACGCGCCCGGCACCTGCTGGAGACCACGGACTGGTCCATCGACCTCGTCGCCCATCACGCGGGCTTCGGCACCGGCACCTCCCTGCGCCAGCATCTGCACGGTGCGGTGGGGGTGTCACCGCAGACGTACCGGCGGACGTTCCGGAACGTCGCGGCGCTGACCGCCTGACGACGTGCCGGGCGGGGCGGGTCGGCGGGCGGGCCGCATGCTTTGACCTTCAGGTTGGTCGAAGCTCCACCATGGGTGCGGGCGTTGATGGCGCGGTGGTGCGCGCGGCCGGCCTCAAGGCGCTGGGTCTGACGCTCCCGGCGTTCCTCGGATATCTCGGCACGGAGGAGGACCGCGTACGGCTGTGGAGCGCGCTGCACATGGTGCGTGCGGTGCGTTGGCTGCCGGAGGAGGAGCAGACCGAACTGGGTGCGTTGATCGGGGCGGTAGCGCTGCGGCGATGCGGCGAGGATGGGGCCCGGCCGAACCGGATCCGCTGTTGAGGAGCGCCAGCCATGACCATCGGACAGTCCACGGAGTCCCACGCGCCGGGGCCGGCCGGCCCCGTGCCGGAGGTGGCCGCCACGCCTGAAGAGTTCGCGGAGCTGCTGCCTCAGACGCGGCGGGCGTTGTTGCGCCGGCTGGCGGCCGGGCAGGCCGAGGGGCGGGCGCCCTCCATGACGGGTGCGGTCGTCCGCGGGGGCCGAGCGGTGTGGACGGCCGGCCGGGGCTCGGTGGAGGGGGAGGTACCGCACGGCGATGTGCAGTACCGGATCGGATCGCTCACCAAGACCTTTGTCGCCGTGCTGGTACTGCGGCTGCGGGACGAGGGGCTGCTGAGCCTGGAGGACCCCGTCGGCAGGCATCTGGACGGAACTCCGGTGCCGGACGCGACGATCGCGCAACTGCTCGCGCACAGTTCGGGGCTGGCGGCCGAGGCACGAGGCCCGTGGTGGGAGCGGACCGCGGGAACGCTGCGGCCCGAGCCGGCCGACCTCTTCGGCGAGCGGCCGCGGCGGCTCCCCGCCGGGCGGCGCCACCATTACTCCAACCCCGGCTATGCACTGCTCGGTGCGCTGGTCGAACGGCTGCGAGGCGGTACCCCGTGGGACGAGGCACTGCGGAACGAGGTGCTGGAACCGCTGGGCATGGGGCGTACGACGCTGCACCCGGAGGGACCGTACGCGCGTGGCTGGGCAGTCCACCCGTGGGCCGACGCCGTGCTGCCCGAGCCGGCCGAGGACACCGGGTTGATGGGCCCGGCGGGGCAGTTGTGGTCGACACTCGGGGACCTGTGCCGGTGGGCGGCGTTCCTGCTGCGGGGCGACGAGCGGGTGCTGAGGGCGGCGAGCCTGGCGGAGATGCGGACACCTGCCGTACCGCCGGAGGGGAAGGCGTGGGAGGCGGGGTACGGGCTGGGCGTGCAGCTCATGCGACGCGAAGGACGGCTGCTGGCCGGGCATGTCGGTTCGATGCCCGGCTTTCTGGCGGCGTTGTGGACCGACCCCGAGGAGGACGTTGCCGGGGTCGTACTCGCCAACTGCACCTCGGGCCCGGCGGTAGCGGCCCTTGCCGCCGATCTCACCGGGATCGTGAGCGAGCACGAGCCCCGGATCCCCGAGCCCTGGCGTCCGCTGCCCGGGCCGCTGGATCCGGAACTGCTGGGGCTGACCGGGCCCTGGTACTGGGGAGCGAACCCGCACGTACTGCGGTTGCGGGCCGGGCGGGAGCTGGAACTCACGCCGCTGTCCGGGGCGGGGCGGCTCTCGCGGTTCCGGGCCGAGAAGGACGGCACCTGGACAGGACTGGACGGCTATTACGCGGGCGAGACGCTGCGCGTGGTGCGGGAGCGGGACGGGTCGGTCAGGCATCTGGATCTCGGCACCTTCGTGTTCACCCGCGGGCCGTATGCGCCGTCGGAACCGGTGCCCGGTGGGGTGGATCCGGAGGGCTGGCGGGTGTGAGGCCCGTACGGCGAGGGCTCGGAGAGCGGACGTACAGTCGAACCAGATGTCAGGAGCCGCGCCGAGTCGGCTCGCTACCGCTGGAAGGCCCTGTGACTGCCGTGTCTGACCCGACCGCGAACGCTGCCGCCCCGGATCTGCTCGACCTGCCGCCGCTCACCGCGGCTCACTTCGCGCGGATCGAGGACAAGGTCGCCGCCCTGATGGGCACCCGCTGCGATGTGGTGGCGATGCAGGGCGAGGCACTGCTGCCGCTGGAGGCCTGCATCCGCTCGGCCGTGCGGCCCGGCAGCACCGCGCTCAACATCATCACCGGACCGTACGGCGAGACGTTCGGCGGCTGGCTGCGTTCCTGCGGAGCCCAGGTGGTCACCATCACGGCGCAGTTCACGGGTGCGGTCGACCCGCGGCAGGTGGCGGAGGCCTTGCAGGAGCACCCCGAGATCGACTTTGTGAGCCTGGTGCACGCGGAGGCGGCCACCGGCAACACCAACCCCGTCGCAGAGATCGGCGCGGTGGTGCGGGAGCACGGCGCGCTGCTGATGCTGGACGCGGTCGCCTCGGTGGGCGCCGAGCCGCTGCTCACCGACGAGTGGGGCGTGGACCTGTGCGTGATCGGCGGTCAGAAGGCCATGGCGGGGCCTGCCGGGGTGTCGGCGGCGTCGGTCAGCCCCCGTGCGTGGGAGCGGATCGCCGCCAACGAGCAGGCGCCCCGGGGCTCGTACCTTTCGTTGCTGGACTGGAAGGAGCGCTGGATCGACGGCGGACGCACGGCCCTGCCGCACGCCCCGGCGCAACTGGAGATGCTCGCGCTGGAACAGGCCGCGGACCGTATCGAGGCCGAGGGTCTGGAGGCCGTCATCACCCGGCACCGGGCGGCGGCCGCGGCGACCCGGGCCGGTGTGCGGGCGCTGGGCGGACTCGCTCCCTACGTCGTGCGTGACGAGGACGCGGCGCCGGCCGCAACGACGCTCCGTGCGCCGGAGGGAGTAGATGCCCGGGAGATCGTGGCCGCCGCACTCACGGTGGATGCAGCGGTGCCGGTGCAGGCCGCGGCAGGGGCGCTGGCCAAGGAGATGATCCGGGTGAATCACTATGGCCGCGCCGCCGACCGGGCGGTGGTCACGGCCTCGCTGACGGCGCTGGCCGGTGGACTGCGTGCGCTGGGTGTGTCCGTGGACGCTGAGGGCGCGTCCCGGGCGGCGGACGCGGCGTGGGACGCGGTGGCTGCACGCTGAGGCGAGCCGGCGCCCAGGCATAGGGCGAGTGGTCGTGTGGGGCCGCGTTTCACGTGAAACGCGGCCCCACACGTGTGTCTGGAGGCAGTGTCGTTTCACGTGAAACACCCCCGCCCGTGGTTGTCCTCCTCGTCGGCTCGATGGCCCCCAACCTCCTTTATCCGTAGTGGAGTTGGTCCTCGTCGGCGGAGGGTAGATGGCGGGGGAGGCGAGTCGCGTACGCGCGCGGCGGCAGCGACGATGACGTTGCGGGTGGCGGTCATCTAGCCCGTCGCCTGTCAGGAGTCGTCCGGTGGCGTGCCCGGGACCCCGGAGGCAGGCTGGACGCGGAAGGAAGGTGCCGTGGACGCCGGTGCTCGCAGGCGCCTCGGCGCAGCAGGGCCGGCCATGTTTTCGGCTCGCTTGTTCCCGCCGACCTCGCCGGCCGGTTCTTTTCCCCGCCGTCGCGTCGCCGGGGCGTCTAACGATCTTGCTGGAACCCTCCCATAGAATCGGAACACACGACCCGTTTGGTATGACGGAGCGGCGCGTACCGGGTGTCGACGTTTTCAGGAGGTCCGGCGGTGATCGAGGGCGGTGTCACGCGCTCCCGTGCGGATGCGCGGCGCAACCGGGCGCTGGTACTCCAGGCGGCTCGATTCGCCTTCGAGGAAGAGGGGTTGGGGGTCCCGCTCGGGGAGATCGCGCGGCGGGCGGGCGTCGGTGCGGGGACTGTCTATCGCCATTTTCCTTCCAAGGACGCCCTGTTCAGGGCAACCGTCGTGGAACGGATCGAGCTTTTCACCGACACGGCAAGGGACTTGGCCGAGACGCCGGACCCTGGCGCGGTGTTCTTTCGCTTCCTTTCCTCCGTGGTGCGGCTGGCCTCGCGCAACAAGGCGTTGTGTGACGCGTTGGAGGCGGCCGGCACGGGTCGCTTCGAGCCGTCGCCGGGGGTCGGCCAGGACTTCGACGACGCGCTGGAGGTCCTGCTCGGCAGGGCGCAAGAGGCAGGCGCCGTACGGCAGGACGTTGGGATAGCTGACCTCAGGGCCCTGCTGGTGGGCTGCCTTTCGATGGAACGGGCCAGGGCGGGAGCCAGCGCGGAGGAGGGAGAGCAGGGCCGGATGACAGCGCTGATGTGCGATGCGCTGCGGCCGCACCGCTTCGTAACGAAACTTCCCACTGAGGCCCGGAACCGTAACGAAACGCGGTGCGAGGTGTGCGGTGCGGCCGTCGCGACCGCGCGCACGGGCCGGCCCGCGCGCTACTGCGGCGGTGCCTGCCGGCAGAAGGCCCACCGGAAGCGGGCACGGACCCGGCAGAGGTGAGCGGGCGAGGCCGTATCAGCCGTCGGGCTTCTCACAGCTGGAGCTTGAAGCCCAGGTGGGAGGCCTCGAACCCGAGGCGCTCGTAGAAGCGGTGGGCGTCGATGCGGGTCGCGTCCGAGGTGAGCTGCACCATCTGACAGCCGAGCGTGCGGGATTCCGCGACCGCCCACTCGATGAGCTGGGTGCCGAGGCCGCTGCCGCGTTCGTCGCGGTGGACCCGTACCCCCTCGATGATCGCGCGGGTGGCACCGCGCCGGGACAGGCCGGGGATGACCGTGAGCTGCAGCGTGCCGACCGTCCGCCCCTCGCGGACCGCGACGATCTGGTGCTGCTGCGGGTCGTTGGCCAGCGCCTCGAACGCGGCGCGGTACGGAGCCAGGTCGTCCGGTGATTCGCGGGCGGCGCCCAACGGGTCGTCGGCGAGCATCGCGATGATGGCGGGCAGATCGGCCTCGGTCGCGCGGCGTATCTCGATATCGCTCATGGGCGCGACCCTATGCCGTGTGATCGCGGGGGCGGCAGGCACCGGGCCGCCCGTTTCAACGGTCGGCCCGTCCCTGCGCCGCCGAGGTCACTGCGGCGGTACGAGCGTCTCGACGGCGGTGACCAGCGGCGCCAGCTCGGGGCGCTGTGCGGCGTCCTGGAGGGCTTCGCGCAGCGCGCCGTCGTGGGTGGGCCGGGCCTCCACCAGGAGCGCGAGGCCGTCGGGCGTCACGTTGGTGTAGATGCCGCGCCGGTCGGTGGGGCACAGGTAGCGCGAGAGCAGTCCCCGCTCCTCGAGCCGCGTGACCAGGCGGGTCGTGGCGCTCTGGCTGAGGACGACGGAGTCCGCGACCTGGTGCATCCGCAGATGACCGCCGGGGCCGTCGTGCTGCTCGCTGAGCACATTGAGGACCGAGAACTCCCGGACGCTGAGCTCGTGCGTCTGCAGGGCGCGTTCGATGTGGGACTCGATGCGGCTGTGCAGCGCGGAGAGCGCGCACCAGCCCTGTGCCAGTCCAGGCGTCGGCGCCGGCGGGCAGCCGGGTTCAGCCGACTCCGGTGCCTCCACCGTCTCCTGCTTCTCCTGCATCTCCCGCGTCTGCTGCGTCATCGACGACCTCCTCATGGGCGCACCTCATGGGCACGCCATCCAGGATAGGGCACCAGCGAAATATCCGGCGCTTGCAAATAACCCGCGTATGCAATTATTGTCTACGCTCATAAGAGACGGACGCAATCACCTGAAGGGATCCGTCATGCCTCTCGCACTCCTGGCTCTCGCCATCGGTGCCTTCGGGATCGGAACGACCGAGTTCGCGGTCATGGGCCTGCTGCCCGACATGGCGGCAGGCTTCGGCGTCTCCATCCCGCTCGCCGGATACGCGACCACCGTCTACGCCCTCGGCGTGGTCATCGGAGCGCCCCTGATGACCGCCGTCGGCACGCGCTTCACCCGCAAGCAGATGCTGATGCTGCTGATGGGCCTCTTCATCGTGGGCAACCTGCTCACGGCCGTCGCCCCCAGCTTCTGGATCATGCTCGCCGGGCGGATCGTGGCCGCGTTCACGCACGGCGCGTTCTTCGGCATCGGCGCACTCGTCGCCGCCGACCTGGTCGCGCCCGAGAAGCGCGCCACCGCCATCTCGCTGATGTTCAGCGGTCTGACCATCGCGAATGTCGTGGGCGTACCGGCCGGCACCATGCTCAGCCAGCAGTTCGACTGGCGCACCACCTTCTACGCCATCACCGTGCTCGGCGCGATCGGCCTGCTGGGCATCGTCAAGCTGATCCCGGCGCAGCGGGCGAAGGCGGCCTCTCCTCTGGGCAGCGAACTCGCGGTGTTCCGCAACCCGCAGGTCGGCCTGGCGATGCTGATGACGATCCTGGGCTTCGGCGGTGTCTTCGCAGCCGTCACCTACCTCGCCTCGATGATGACCGAGGTCACCGGCTTCGCGCCGTCCTCCGTGATCTGGCTGACGGCCGTCTTCGGCCTCGGGATGGTCGGCGGGAACCTGATATCCGGTCGCTTCACCGACCGCGCCATGATGCCGATGCTGTTCGTGTCGATGAGCGGTCTGGCGCTGTCGCTGGCCGCGTTCACCTTCACCGCACACAACAAGACCGCCGCCATCGTCACCATCGCGCTGATCGGCATCTTCGGCTTCGCCACCGTTCCTCCGCTGCAGAAGCGGGTGATGGACCAGGCGGCCTCGGCGCCCACTCTCGCCTCGGCCGGCAATATCGCGGCCTTCAACTTCGGCAATGCGCTGGCCGCTTGGCTCGGCGGGATCGTCATCTCGGCCGGCCTCGGCTACACCGCGCCCAACTGGGTCGGTGCGCTGATGACCGTCGCGGCGCTGGCGGTGGCGATATTCGCCTCCGCTCTGGAGCGTCGTCAAACAGGCCGCGGCCGCGTGGTGGCCGCAGGCGGATCCGCGCCTGCCGACGAGCCCGTAGTGGCGGCGCACGGCTGAGATACCGGGGCGTACCGCCCCCGGACCTCCTGCGCCAGGACCCTCAAGGGACCGACGCGCACCCCACCGGAGCAGCACGCACGACCGACGGAACACGCACCACCGGCACCACTGAGCCCCAAGGAAGACTCCTGATGAGCACCACCTCCTCTGCCACCACCTCCTCTGCCACCACCTCCTCTGCCACGACCACCTCCGCCTCCACTGTCCGTCCCCTCACCACGCGCGACGCCGAGGGCCTCATCGACGCCGCCGTCCGTGCCGCCGAGGGCCTCGGTGTGCGGGGCAGTGTCACCGTCCTGGATGCGGGCGGTCATCTGCTCGGCTTCCGGCGGGACGACGCGGCCGTGCTGATCTCAGGGGAGACCAGCACCCGCAAGGCGTACACGGCACTGCAGCTCGACACCCCGACCGCCGACCTGGTCGAACTCGTACGGCCCGACGGGCTCTTCCACACCCTGCCCACGGCGTTGGACCGGCCGCTGCTCTTCCTCGCGGGCGGTGTACCGCTCCACCGGGACGGCCGGCTGATCGGCGCGATCGGCTTCGGCGGCGGTGCCCCCGAACAGGACCACCGGATCGTCACCGCGGCGATAGCGGAGGCCGACCTCGCCTGACGGCGCCAGGCCGTCCGCTAACGGAGGCTCGCACCCTTGATGCTGCTCCTTCGCGCCCGGCCGGCGCGGGCCTCGGCCGACTGTGCCTCGCGCAGTCGGCGGCCGCGTCGGGTGAGTCCCCACGGCTTGAGGACGGAGATCGCGGTGAGGAAGAGGTAGGTGACCGTGGCGACCGCCGGCGCGACGAGGAGGCTGACGTCCGGGTGCGGGGTGCCCGCGGCGGCCTCGGCGGCGAGCCGGTTGATGCCGGGCCGGAGTGAGAAGACCGAGAGCAGGACGGTGATGAGCGTCAGCCAGAACTTGAGGTAGACCCAGCGGTGCCTGGCCAGCCCCCAGGCGGTGCGCAGCGACAGCACCAGTCCGCTGACCAGCGAGGTCAGCGCGACGGGGAGGACCAGCCAGTCACCGAAGACCTTCATGGCCCGGTAGGCGACGCCGGCCATGTCGGGGGATCCGGTCGTGTAACCGGTGATGCCGAGCGTGAGCAGCCCGACGGTCAGGCCGAGCCAGCTGACGGAGACGGCGACATGAACGACGAGGAGAGCCCGGCGGGCGGGTCGGCTGAGCTGCTGCATGGCGTCCACGGTGGCGCCCCGTGCCCCGCGGCACATCTCCCGGCGGGAGTATCCGCACCTACGCGGGCTTGAGTACGTCCCGAAGCACGGTGCCGCCTGCCGCGCCACCGGTCCCGCCCGCACCCAGGCCCGCTCGTCCTCAGACGCTCGTCCCCAGGCCCGCTCGCAGGGGCCAGATCGGCGGCCTCTCCCCGTCCCGCCGACGCGTGGACCGGTTGCACCTTCCCCCGCTCCCGCTCTCGCCTGCCGCGACCGCGCCTCCTAGGCTCCGGGGCATGGGCAAGCTGCATCTGTTCGACATGGACGGGACCCTGCTCCATGGGTCCGCGGCCGCCATTGAGATCTCCCGGCAGCTCGGGCTGGACCGGGAGATCGCCGAGCTGGAACGCGGATTTGCCGCGGGTGAACTGACTCCCCCGCAGTTCGCTCAGCTGGCATGCGACCTATGGGCAGCCGAGTTGACCGAACTCACGGTGGCCGCGGCATTTGACGGCGCGCCGTGGCTGACCGGAATCCAGGAAGTCTGGGCGGATATCCGGGCGCGCGGCGAGCGCTGCGCGGTGATTTCTCTCTCGCCGGGTTTCTTCGTCGAACGGCTGCTGTCCTGGGGCGCCGATGCGGCACACGGTTCCCGCTGGCCCGCGTTGCCGATCCGGGAGGCGGTGGAGCCGGCCGGCATCCTCTCGTCGGCGGCGAAGGTACGGATCGCGGATGAACTCTGTGTGCAGTACGGGCTGACACGAGCCGACTGTGTGGCATACGGCGACTCCATGTCGGACACCGAACTGTTCGCGGTCGTCCCGCAGTCGGTGGCAGTGAATGCGGATCACCATGTCAGTGGGCTGGCCTCATATGCGTATGCGGGCAGGGATCTTCGTGAGGCATACGAACTGGTGCGTACTGGCCAGTAATTCCGAACTCCTCCGGCGGATTCGTCCGCTGTGTGCGCTGAAAATGCAGTCTGTGGGGAGGATCACTGTTATCGCAACGGTCGTGCGGAGTGTTCCAAGATCAGGGCTTGTGGTTTTAACTACTGCCGGTATGGTCGAGTCCGGCTTGGCGGAGGTAGGGCTTCCGCGGGAGCGTGAAGGGTGAGCTCAAAGCTCGTCAGCCTAGCGGCGAAGTGGCCCTCGGCACCCGGACTTCCGACTATTTGTCCGATGTGATGAGCGGGAGTGGCATGCTGCTGACGCGGCATCTGCTCCGCATTGTCGCAAGGGAGTGAGATTTGTCCGCTTTGGAGGGTGTTGTCGGAGTCGCATGAGGCGATGAAGAATTCCAGGGCAGGGCGGGGGAATTCCGGGCAGTTCCGATCTACGGAAGTGCGAAGACAACCGAAAGACGTTCGAGGCGAGGCAGACCATGGACGCTCCGACCACCACGTCGGCCGATAACGGCTCTTCCGGCGGGAGCAGTGGCGATTGGGGTTGGTTCACTCCACCGGCGAAGAAGTCCTCCGGAGAACAGCAGGAGCAGCAAAACAGCCAGGACCGGCAGCAGAACCACGAGGTCCCGGCCGAACCGGATGACGGGAGTGCACACCACGACCGCGGCGACCGAAGAGACCACCATGAGTGGAACGAGAGAGACGAGCGGAACGACCGGGAACAGATACCCAGCCGACCGGTCAACCCGATCCGGCCGGTAGGCACCGCCGCCACGCGCGAGCGCGAGACGGAGCCGTCGCAGGCACCGTCGCCGCGACACGACGCGGGTCGTCCTTCCGCGGCAGCAGGCTCTCCCGAGCAGCCCCCCGCGGCCGCTTACTCCGAGCAGTCCGCCGCAGCACCCGGGTATGCCACCGCGCCGCACCGCGAGGCCGGGACCGCCTGGGGCGGTGAGCCCCCCACGAGCCGCAGATCGGAGTGGGAGCGCGTACCCACCGGGGGCCGCGAGCCCGAGCCCGTACACGAATCGGCGCGCGCCACGGGAGCACCCGTGGGAAGCCCGCCCGTCGGCACCGCGTCCGCCACGGGACCGGCTGCCCAGAACCAGGCCCCCGCCCCGTCTGCCTTCACCCCCAAGGCGCGTCCCGCCGCTCCCGCACCGGAGCCCTCTCTCGACGCCCTGCAGGCCTCGGCCGCTTCCGCCACACCCGCCTCCCCCGACGCGGTGCTCATCCGTCGCACCATGGCGGAGATCGAGCCCGTGTCCGACAAGGTCACCTCGTACTTCTACGCCCTGCTCTTCGTGCAGTACCCCGATCTGCGGGCGCTGTTCCCGGCCGCGATGGACACCCAGCGCGACCGGCTGTTCAAGGCGCTGCTCACCGCCGCCCAGCATGTCGACGACGCCGATGTGCTCACCGCCTACCTCGCGAACCTCGGCCGTGGGCACCGCAAATACGGCACCCAGCCCGACCACTACCCGGCGGTCGGCGAATGTCTGCTCAATGCGCTCTCGCGCTATGCGACCTCCAGTTGGGGGCCGGAGACCCAGGCCGCGTGGGTGCGGGCCTACACCGCGATCTCGCAGATCATGATCGACGCAGCCGCCGAGGACGAGGCCGTGGCCCCCGCCTGGTGGCAGGCCGAGGTCGTCTCGCACGAGCTGCGCACGCCCGACATCGCGGTGGTGCTGGTCCGCCCCGACCAGCCCTACCCGTTCCTCGCGGGGCAGTACGCCAGCGTGGAAACCCCCTGGTGGCCGCGGGTCTGGCGGCACTACTCCTTCGCCTCCGCACCGCGCTCGGACGGCCTGCTCTCCTTCCACGTCAAGGCGGTCCCGGCCGGCTGGGTCTCCAACGCCATGGTCCACCGCGCCCGTCCGGGCGATGTCATCCGGCTCGGCGCTCCCGGCGGCTCGATGACCGTCGACCACAGCACGCGTAGCGGTCTGCTGTGCGTCGGCGGCGGCACCGGCATCGCCCCCATCAAGGCGCTGGTCGAGGACGTCGCGGAACACGGCGTCCGGCGCCCCGTCGAGGTCTTCTACGGCGCCCGCAGCGACCACGACCTCTATGAGCTCGACACCATGCTGAACCTGGAACAGACCCACCCCTGGCTCTCGGTCCGCCCGGTCGTCGCCAACGGGCCGGCGGTTCGCGGCGGAACGAGCAGCGAGACCGGCCAGCTTCCGGACGCGGTCCGGCAGTACGGGCCGTTCCGGGAGTACGACGCCTATCTCTCCGGGCCGCCGGGGTTGATCCGCAGCGGTGTGGACGCTTTGGTGGGGGTCGGCATCCCGACCGAGCGCATCCGGCACGACTCCGTGGAAGAGCTGGTCTCGGCCGGAGATTGAGATCTTGGCAGCACAGGTCGACAACGGTCCGACAGGGGAGGGGTGGGGCATGCCACGGCAAGAGCGCCCCGGGAGCGACGGCGAGCACTTGGTGCAGCAGAGGCTCGGGACGACCGAGCGCGCCGATCGTTTCTACGGGGACCAGGTCCTGGACCATCTCAACGTCCGTATGCAGGAGTTCGTGGCCCGGCAGGAGATGTTCTTCCTGGCCACGGCCGACCGGCACGGCGAATGCGATGCGACGTTCCGGGCCGGCCCGCAGGGGTTCGTCCAGGTGCTCGACGCCCGGACGCTGGCGTACCCGGAATACCGTGGCAACGGTGTCATGGCGTCCATCGGCAATATCTCGGAGAACCCGCGCCTGGGCATCTTGATGGTCGACTTCACCCGTGACCGCATCGGGCTGCACGTCAACGGCCGGGCACGGGTCGTCATGGACGAGGAGATGCGGGCGCACCACCCCGGTCTGCCGGTCGACCCGGTTCCCGGCCGACGGGCTCAGCTGTGGGTCACCGTCGAGGTCGAAGAGGCGTACATCCACTGCGCCAAGCACATTCCGCATCTGCAGAAGGTCCCGGCGCAGCAGCGCGGGGCGCGGGCCTGGGGCACCGACGACGTCAAGCGCAAGGGAGGCGACTTCTTCGGCGCGGCGGCGGAGTCGGAGCAGCGGCCGCCCTTCCGGCGCGCGGAGCGCAAGAACGAGCACCTGCGGGGCGGACTGCACGAGGACACGGACGACCCGGTGTACCGGGGTGCGGCCCCGGTGTACGGAAGCGACCCGATGTACGGCGCGGGCACGGTCCCTGCCCCACCGGCCGGTTCCGCGTCCGTCGGCGCGCCCCCCGCCCCGGGCCGGGACGACTTCGTGGAGGAGCTGAACGCGGAGTTCCTCGACCGGGTCGAGCGGGTGCTCGCCCGCGCCCAGCCCCGTCGGCCCGCCGAGGACGCTCCCGCGTTCCGCGGATGGTTCGACGACCGGCGCGACGGCTGACACGGCGCCCGGCGGAGTGCCGGGTGCGCGGCCTCCCGTTCAGCCGAGATCGGGGGCGTGCATGGCCCGTACGCCCTCGATGTTGCCGTCCAGGTAGTGCCGCAGCGACAGCGGCACGACCTCGACGGACGCGATGCCGACCCGGGTGAAGGGCACCCGCACGATCTCGTACTCCCCGCAGGGCTCGTCGACCTCGGGGCCGTGCCGACGCGAGACGTCCATCGAGTCGAGCCGGCAGACGAAGAAGTGCTGGACCTTCACGCCGTCCACCCCGCCGTCGCTGAAGTGCTCGACGGTGTCGACGAAGACCGGAACCACGTCCTTGATCTTCGCGCCCAGCTCTTCGTCCAGCTCACGGTGGAGGGCGTCGATGACAGTGGCGTCCTCGGGCTCCACCCCGCCGCCGGGAGTGATCCAGTAGGGGGCCCGTCCCGGCTTGGTGCGTTTGATCAGAACGAGGTCCGCGCCGTCGAGCAGAATCGCGCGGGCGGTGCGTTTGACGACTGGCCGTACGTTCATAGGGGACAGATGCCGCAGTCATGGCCCGGTGAAACCCACGCCTCTCGGTCACCAGTCGACAGCGGTTCGCAGCAGCCACTCATGCGCCCGGGCGATATGCGGCAGGCCGAGGGTCCCGGTCCGTACGGCCAGGAAGTACGTCCGCAGCGGGGGCACCGGCGGGTCGAGCAGGGCCACGACGTCGCCGCTGTCCAGTGCGTCGGCGCACAGATAGCGGGGCAGTACGGCGAGGCCCGCCCCGGCCGTCACACAGGACAGCACGGCGCGGAGGTCCGCGGCGACCACGGCAGCGGAGGCGGCGGGCTTGGCGTCGAAGACCGCGGACCAGTAGCGGGCGATCAGCGGCAGGCTTTCGTGGACCTCGACGAGCGGCACGGGGTCCAGCACGCGGACTCCCCCGGCCTGCAGCACCGTGCTGCCTCCCAGCTCGGCCGCCCAGTGCGGCGCGGCGATCAGTACATGCTCCTCGTCGCAGAGCGGGGTGGCGCTGAGCAGCCCGCCGCGCGGCCGGGTGGTGGTGACGGCCAGATCGTGGTGGCCGTCTGCCAGGCCGGTCAGCAGCTCCTCCGCGGGGCCGAAAACGGTGCGTATGGACAGGCCCTGGGCGATCAGTGGGGTCAGCGCCGGGAGCGCGCGCTCGGCGAGGAACTCCGGGGGCCCCGCGAGGTGAAGAGTGCGGGTGACGGAGTCCCGGTCCTGGCCGGCCTGTGTGATCTCGGTGAGCGCGTCCAGGTGCGGTGCCACCTTGTGGGCGAGTTCATCGCCGATGGTGGTGGGGGTGACGCCCCGGGCGCAGCGGAGGAAGAGGGGGCGGCCCAACTGGCGTTCCAGCGCCCGGATCTGGCTGGTCACCGCGGGCTGGGAGAGGCCGAGTAATGCGGCGGCGCGGGTGAAGGAGCCGGCTCGGTGCACAGTGACGAAGGTGCGCAGCAGAGCCAGATCCATCGCGTACCTCCTGCGCCTCTCGGAAGCCTGGTCGCGGGCCAACTATAAATTTGTCGATAGGGCTGTGTCGCTAGCGTGATTGGACAATGACGCTCAGTCAACTAGCCTTGTTCGAGCGGTTCGTTTCACGTGGAGCGTGTGGTTTCACGTGAAACGCGTGGACTCGGGGCCATGGGAACCGCAGGCCGGCAGGGTGACGAGGGGGGATACCCTGCCGGCCGCCCTCATAGCGCGTGCGGCGCCTCGGGCACGGGGTGCGCTTCGCTTGTTCGACTCGGCCCCCTGTTTCGGTGACCGTGGCGATCGGTCAGTTCTGCGCGGCCACGCCCAGTGCCCGGATGACGTCCGCGACCAGATCCTCCGGTTCCTCGACGCCGACCGAGAAGCGGATGAAGCCCTCCGGCACGGCGTCACCGCCCCAGCGGGCGCGTCGTTCGGCGCTGGACCGTACGCCGCCGAAGCTCGTCGCATCGTCCACCAGGGTCAGCGCGGCCAGGAACCGTTCCGCATAGGCCTTGTCGGGCAGGACGAAGGACACTACGGCCCCGAAGCGGCCCGGGCGCATCTGCCGGGTGGCGAGCTCATGGGACGGGTCGGACGGGAGCCCCGGGTGGCGCAGGCCGGTGACCTCGGGACGGTCCGCCAGCGCCGCGGCCAGTGCCCTCGCACCCTCCGACTGCTGGCGGACCCGCAGTGCGAGGGTGGCGAGCGAACGGTGCGCGAGCCAGCTCTCCATCGGGCCGGGGATCGCGCCCACCGTCTTGCGCCAGAGCCGTACGGAATCGGCCAGCGCGGCATCGCGGGTGGTGGCATACCCCAGGAGGACGTCGCCGTGGCCGGTCAGCGCCTTGGTGCCGCTGGCGACCGAGAAGTCCGCGCCGAGGTCGAGCGGCCGCTGACCGAGCGGGGTGGCGAGGGTGTTGTCGACGGCCACCAGCGTGCCGCGGCGGTGGGCTTCGTCGGCCAGTCGCCGGATGTCACAGACATCGAGGCCGGGGTTGGAGGGCGTTTCGATCCACAGCAGCCGGGCGCCGTCCAGCGCGTCGAGCTGTGCGTCGTGTGCGGTCGGCGCCGTCCGGACCTCGATGCCGTAGCTCTCCAGGCGGGTGCGGACGGCAGGCAGCAGCTGGTAGCCGTCGCTGGGGAGCACCACGATGTCGCCGGTGCGCAGCTGCGAGAAGAGCACCGCCGTGATCGCGGCCATCCCGGAGGCGAAGGCGACGGTATGGGCGCTTTCGTCCGGTGATTCGAGCTCGCCGATGGCCTGTTCCAGCCGGGTCCAGGTCGGGTTGGCGTCACGGCCGTAGGTGTACGGCCCGACGGCATCGCCGGGAAGGTGGAAGTGCGCCGCGAACACCGGCCCCGGGAGGGTCGGCTCGTAGGCCTCGGGCTCCGGAAGCCCGGCACGTACGGCGCGGGTGCCGTCGCCGGTCATGCGCTCTCCTTTTCCGGCGGCTGGTGCGGGTCCTGTGATGCGTCCCGGCCGGCGTCGTGCCCGGTAGCCGTGCCCTGGCCCGGGAGTGCGGCCCGTACCGCGGCCAGCAGGCCGTCGCTCACCTCTTCGATCATCTCCAGGCACTCCTCGAAGCCGGCGAAGTCGCCGTAGTACGGATCGGGTACGTCGAGGTCGCCGATGAGGTCGAGGTCGGACGTGCGGCCGGGCGCCGGTCCCGGGCCGGCGCCCGCCGCCGTGCCCGTCCCGTACGAGCGCAGCAGACGGACCTTGGCGGCGTCCTCCGCGGTCGGGGCCAGGCCGCGCAGCTCGCGCAGATGGCCGGAGTCGAGGGCGATGACCAGGTCGAGGTGGTCGAACCAGGAGGCGTGGAACTGCCGGGCGGTGTGGACGTGTTCATAGCCGCCGGCGCGCAGCACGGCGACCGTGCGCGGGTCGGCTCCGTCGCCCTCGTGCCAGCCGCCGGTCCCCGCGCTGCCGACCTCGACCAGGCCGTCGAGCCCGTCCTCCGCGAGGCGTGCGCGGAAGACGGACTCCGCCATCGGCGACCGGCAGATGTTGCCGGTGCAGACGAAGCAGATGCGGAAGGGGGCGCTCAAGGGTCAGTCCTCGTCGGGAAGGATCACATGCATCGCCCAGGCGACGATGGAGATGATCACGCCGCCGAGCAGCGCCGTCCAGAAGCCGTCCACATGGAAGGCGAGGTCCGCCTTGCCGGCGAGCCAGGAGGTCAGCAGCAGCATCAGCGCGTTCACGACCAGTGTGATCAGGCCGAGCGTGAGGATGAACAGCGGGAAGGACAGCAGCTTCACCACGGGCTTGACCAGGAAATTGACCAGCCCGAAGATCAGCGCGACGAGGACCAGGGTCAGTATTTTGCGGCCGGTGTTCTCACCGGTGAGCGTGATGTCCTTGAGTAGCCAGATGGCCACGGCAAGCGCCGCGGCGTTGGCGATCGTCTTGACCAGAAAATGCTTCATGGTGAGATCGTCGCAGACGAGTCTGAATCATCAGAGGGGTGCGATCGGCATGAAGGCTTTCAGACTGGATGAGCTGGAAGCGGAACGGGCTGCGAACGACGGTGCGTATCTGCAGTTTCTCCGGGAACGCAACATGTCGGTCGGGCTGTACGCGCTGGACGCCGGCAGCACCGATCCGCAGCAGCCGCACGCCCAGGACGAGGTCTACCTCGTCGTCAGCGGCCGGGCGGCGATCACGGTCGGGACGGAGACGCAGTCGGTGGCCCGGGGCAGCGTGGTCTATGTGCCGGCTGGGGTGCCCCATAAGTTCCATCACATCAGCGAGGACCTCCGGGTGATGGTGGTCTTCTCTCCTCCTGAGAGCTAGGGGTCCGGCCCCGCAACCCGTAGGGGAAGGGTCAGGGGAGGGCCGGGGCTGCGAAGCCCCCACGGCCGCGGTCCGCGTCCTAGCATCGTTGGTGCAGGGGGAGCTGGAGGTGTGAGGCGGCAGACACGCCGCACGCGGACGGCGCCACCACCGCGGCAACAGCGCAGCAGACGGATAGCGCGGTACGGACAACGACAGCGCGACAGACAGAAAGCAGGGCAGAACAGTGGCTGGTAAGGGGATATTGGCAGGACTTCCGTGGTGGGTCACCTGGGTCGTGGTGCCCGTCGTCCTGATCGTGGTCTTCGGCGGACTGATCACCACCGCGCTCGGCTTCCTGATCGGCGTGCTGTTCAAGGTCCTCATAGCGGCAGCCCTGATCGCCGGCGTCATCTACCTCGTCCGCAGGTCCAGCGGCTCGTCATCGTCCTCGTCGAAGGGCGATTGGTAAGCCGCAGGCTCCCTCCGCCGACCGGCCCCCGGACCCCGCTGTGAGCGGACCGGGGGCCCGGTGTTGGCAATCGTGAACGGCGAATCCGCTACCGGTGCGGGCCGGTGCCCGCCCGGAACCCCGACATCGTCAGCGGGCTCGGAACTCCGAAGCGCCGGCCGTGACAGGTAGGAACCTGCGCCTGCGTCTACTTCGCCGTCTACCGGGAGGGTGATGTCGAGATGGCGTAGGTTACCGACGGCTCGCTGCGGCCGTCGGTGGAGGAGCGGGCGGTCTTGGACGTCACCGCACCCGGGCACGTGATCGGGAAATGCCTGCGAGGGCAGTTCGGCGAAGGTCCGTGCGGAGAGCGGCTCGCACGCCATGTCCGCCAGTTGATATCGCCCTTTTCCGTGCGATCTGAGGACGAATTGCTGCACCGTTTGGATACGGTGCGTGGCAAACACCGTGCTTTTGGACGTCGGAAATATGCCCTGGGCACGGCGTGTACGGCTTCCCCTGCCCAGGTCGAGGCGGTCACCGCGGTCCCGGTGGCTTCTCTGCGCGTGTACGAACTGCACCGATTGCGGTCCGTTACAGACCGACTACGAAAAATGGCGGAGGCGACACTAACGACACTCGCCTTCTCTGTCAGTATCTGAAAACTCACTCCTTGTGATCTGCTGGTGCGTGGCAGACGATGGCGCCAATAGGGCTACGGGGGATGTTTCCCGGCCATCTCCGATCAAGTGCGGGGCAGTGGTTGATGACCGACACAGTTCAGGCAGAAGTGATCATGAGCTTCGTCGTCTCGGAAGAGCTCGCGTTCCGGATTCCGGTGGAGCTGGACTTCGCCAGCGCCGATCCGTATGCCGTCCGCCTCACCTTCGATCTGCCCGGCGATGCGCCCGTGACCTGGGCGTTCGGCCGAGAGCTGCTCTTGGACGGGCTGAGTCGGCCGTCCGGCGAGGGCGATGTGCGTATTGAGCCGGCCTCCCCCGAACACCTCAGCGATGTCTTCATCAGCCTTCAAGTCGGCGCCGAGCGTGCGCTGTTCCGGGTGAGCGCGGCGCCGCTGGTCGCCTTCCTGGACCGTACGGACCGGCTGGTGCCGCTCGGCAAGGAAGAGGTCTGCGACACCCTGGAGGCCGTACTCGACCAGATCCTCACGGAGGCACCGGCCGGCTGACCTGGCCCCGCTTCGACCGTCCACGCCGGCCATGGCGGGTACGCCGGTCAACCCCGCGTACCCGTATGTCCCTCCCCGCCCGTGCCCCTGCCCGTCACCGCACTCGCCCCCGTCTCCCCGCTTTCCTCGCGATCTGTGGCGGGTGCCGGAAGGCCCCCCCCGCGATTCCGTCACCGCTTACGGCGCCTGCCGCCTCCCCCTCGCCGGGCCGGACGGCTCTCCACGGCGCCCGTCGGCACATTGGCACCCACCCCCACCTCGGCCACGGGGTCTGCCCCGGAGCGCTGTCCGGTACCTGCCCTGCCGTCGTCCCCCGGTGCGCCCCGCCCCTTCCGGTCCGCCGAGACGACCAGGGCTGCCAGCAACGTCGTCAGCGGCACCGCGGCGACCAGCCCGATGCTGCCCACGAGTGTGCGGATGATCTCCTCCGCGACCACCTCGCTCGTGGCGACCGTGCCGACGCTGCTCTGTGCGATCGAGAACAGCAAAAGCAATGGCAGTGCCGCGCCCGCGTAGGCCAGCACCAGCGTGTTGACGACGGACGCGATGTGATCCCGGCCGATCCGCATCGCGGCGCCGTACAGCTTGCGCCAGCCGGCCGACGGGTCCGCCTCCTTGAGCTCCCAGACCGCGGCGGTCTGCGTCACCGTCACATCGTCGAGCACGCCCAGCGACCCGATGATGATCCCCGCGAGCAGCAGACCGCGGATCTCGATGTCGGGGTACAGGCCGTGCACCAGCCCGGTGGTGTCATCCGTATTGCCGGTCAGCAGCGCCCAGTTGATGAACACCGATCCGAACAGCCCGATCAGCAGCAGCGAGGCGAGGGTCCCGAGGACGGCCACCGAGGTACGGGCCGTCAGCCCGTGGCACAGGTACAGCGCGATCAGCATGATCGCGCTTCCCCCGACCACCGCCACCACCAGCGGATTGGATCCCTGCAGGATCGCCGGGAGGATGAACAGCGTCAGGACCACGAAGCTGGCCGCCAGCGCCACCAGTGCCAGCACTCCCCGCAGCCGGCCGACGATCACGACCGCGAACGCGAAGATCGCGGCCAGCACCCACATCGGGAGCGTCCGGTCGACATCGCTGACCGAGTACTGCAGATCCTTCGGGGCCTTGGGGGAGTACGCCACCACCACGTCCTGGCCGGTGGTGTAGTGCCGCAGGGCGTCCGGTGTCACCACCGCCTGGAAGGTCCGCCCGGCGTTCTCTCCCGTGGTGACTTTGATCGTCGCCTGCTGACAGGGCTTGCCCTTGTCCGCTCCCCCGGCCGGTGGCTGTCCGGTCGGGGAGGGAGGCGGGGGCTGCTGCTCGGCATGGACATCCGCGCAGTTCACCTCCGCCACCTTGACGACCCTGGCCCGCTCCGTGGGCTGGTCGAAGCCGACGCCGGACGGTTTGTGAGGCGGTGCGCCGCCCGGCCAGAGCACGACCAGGCCGACCGCCACCGCGGCCGCGAAGGGGATCAGCACTGCCGCGATGACCTTGCGCAGATGCCGGGAGACCGGCGTGGCAGGGCCATGGCCGTGCGCATGTGAATGCACGGCGGAATGGTGGTGGGACTCGTGAGGGCTCACCGCTCGATCATCGCAAGAACTCCCGGGCCCCCTGTTCACTCCGCCGCATCGGCCGCTACCGTGGTGCCACCTTTGCAATCGCGGGAGCTCGGAGCACCGGGCTGAGAGGGCGCTGACCTTCGTCCCAACGGCGTTTCACGTGAAACGCCCATGGACGGAAGCCGCTGCGTCGACCGCCGAACCTGTTACCGGGTAATGCCGGCGTAGGGAGTTGGGGTCTCATGACTCTGCAGGATGCACGCACGCCCGAAAACGGAAACGGTGCCAGCGGCAGCAGTGAGCCGCAGATCGGCTGGCACAAGGGCTATGTCTCCGGATCGCGCCCGGACCTTCGGGTCCCGGTCCGGCGAGTGCACCTCACCAACGGCAAGGACGTGACGCTCTATGACACGTCAGGGCCGTACACCGACCCGCACATCGATACCGACGTCCGCCGTGGTCTGGCGCCGCTGCGGGAGAACTGGATCATCGCCCGCGGCGACACCGAGGAGTACGCGGGCCGCCCCATGCGGCCGGAGGACGACGGCCTCAAGCACACCTCGCCGCGCGGTGGGCTCAAGAACCTCGACGCGGTCTTTCCTGGCCGCCCCCGACAGCCGCGCCGCGGCCGTGACGGCGCCGCGGTCACTCAGCTCGCCTACGCCCAGCGCGGCGAGATCACCGCGGAGATGGAGTACGTCGCCGTCCGCGAGAACGTCACGCCCGAGTTCGTCCGCGACGAGATCGCAGCCGGCCGTGCGGTGCTGCCGTCCAACATCAACCACCCGGAGATCGAGCCGATGATCATCGGCAAGAACTTCCTGGTGAAGGTGAACGCCAACATCGGCAATTCGGCGGTCACTTCCTCCATCGAGGAGGAGGTGGAGAAGATGACCTGGGCGACCCGCTGGGGCGCGGACACGGTCATGGACCTCTCCACCGGCCGCAATATCCACACCACCCGCGAGTGGGTGCTGCGCAACTCCCCCGTCCCCATCGGTACCGTCCCCCTCTACCAGGCACTGGAGAAGGTCGACGGCAAGGCCGAGGAACTCACCTGGGAGATCTACAAGGACACCGTCATCGAGCAGGCCGAACAGGGCGTCGACTACATGACGGTGCACGCCGGTGTGCTGCTCCGTTACGTCCCCCTGACGGCCCGTCGTAAGACCGGCATCGTCTCCCGCGGTGGTTCGATCATGGCCGCCTGGTGCCTGGCGCACCACAAGGAGTCGTTCCTCTACACGCACTTCGAGGAGCTCTGCGAGATCCTCGCCGCGTACGACGTCACCTACTCGCTCGGCGACGGTCTGCGCCCCGGATCCATCGCGGACGCCAACGACGAGGCACAGTTCGCCGAGCTGCGGACGCTCGGAGAGCTGAACACCATCGCCAAGCGGCATGGCGTACAGACGATGATCGAGGGCCCGGGCCATGTCCCGATGCACAAGATCAAGGAGAACATCGACCTCCAGCAGGAGATCTGCGAGGAGGCCCCGTTCTATACGCTCGGCCCGCTGACCACCGACATCGCGCCTGCCTACGACCACATCACCTCCGGTATCGGCGCGGCGATGATCGCGTGGTGGGGCACCGCGATGCTCTGTTACGTCACGCCCAAGGAGCATCTGGGCCTGCCGGACCGCGACGACGTCAAGACCGGCGTCATCACGTACAAGATCGCGGCCCATGCGGCAGACCTGGCCAAGGGACACCCGGGCGCCCAGGAGTGGGACGACGCGCTCTCCGATGCCCGTTTCGAGTTCCGCTGGGAGGACCAGTTCAACCTCGCCCTCGACCCGGACACGGCCCGCGCCTTCCACGACCAGACGCTGCCCGCCGAACCGGCGAAGACGGCGCACTTCTGCTCGATGTGCGGCCCGAAGTTCTGCTCGATGAAGATCAGCCAGGACATCCGCCGCGAACACGGGGGTGATCTGGCAGTCGACGCCGAGGCCGGGATGGCCGAGAAGTCGGCGGAGTTCGCGGCGGCGGGCAACCGCGTGTATCTGCCGATCGCGGACTAGCCCGGCGTTCGGACGCTTCTGTGAAGGCCCCCACCGCAAGGCGGGGGCCTTCCGCTGTCCGCCCGGCGGTGGAGCGCCCAGCCCGCCCATGCCTCTGCTGGTCCCTGGTCCGGGCTGCCCCGCGCGCTAGTCCGGCTGGTGGTCGGGCCCTCCGTAATCCGGGCTGGTGAAGTCCGGGCTGGAGTATCGCGGGCGGGATCCCGAGGAACCGCTGTCGGGGCTGGTGAACTCGGGGCGGGTGTAACCGAGGGAGGGGATCCGGCTCTCGGGGGGCGCGGTCCGGCGGGGGACATAGCGCGACGGGTCGTCGTCAGGAGTGGCCGTGGGGTCGGCGAGGGCCTCGCGGAGAAAGGGCAGCACGCCGCGCTCCAGGAGGGCGCGACGCCACACCTCGCGGGCGTTGTCGAGCGCCTCGCCCAGTTCGTCGGCTCTGGCGGCCTGGGCGGACGAGCCGTTGCGCAGCGCCGTGATGACCAGGCCGGCCATCGCGACGAGGGCGCCCGCGGCGGTCAGTGCCGCGAAGATCCAGCCGACACTGATCAGCGGCTGTGCCAGTGCCTTGTCGGGGCTGAGGGCGCGCAGCGCATAACCGATGAGGAGGAAGAGGACCGCGGCGATGCCGGCGAGGACGGGCGCGAGGACGGCGACCATGGCGGTGAGCCCGGCGCCGGTGGTCTCGGCCTCGCCCAAGGACGTGGCGATGGCCGGTCCTGAGCTCCCGTCGGCCTCCGGGCTCTGCTCCTCGTCGTCCGCCGGGACATGGGACGGGACGGGCGTCGGCGCGCGCAACTCGGCGCGGAGCTGTACATAGCGTTGGTATTCGGCCGTGGCGCACGCGGCGATGGCGGTGGTCGCACTGAGCGCCATCGTGCGCAACTGCTCGGCGTTGAGAGGGTTTCCCCCGACGGCGGTGAAGTCGTCCGGGCGGTATTCGGCGGTGCGCAACGCCTCATCAAGGATCCGCGCAAATTCCGCGCGGTCCTCGTTCAGCAGGTGCGGAGCGCTGTTCATGTGGATCCCCCGATGCTCCGTAGGGCCGTACGGCCGGCGTTGGCCGGGCAGTGGGCGGAAACGGAGGAGAGCCTGCTACGGATAGTCCGATGGTAGAGCGACTCCGGCGCGGGGTGACAGAGAGTTTACGGAATTTGAGTAATGCCACGACCGGTTTCCACCCGTGTGTCCCCCGACCGCCCGTGCCCCGGCCTGCCGCGCGCCCGCCTCGATAACGCTCAGCCAGCCAGCGGAAGTTGAACGACCAAAAGCTTTCCGGCCATCGTGATGCCGCCGTCCATGGCGATGGCCAGACCGTCCGCGTAGACATGCGGACCGTCGACCGCCACACCGTCGCTCTCGCCCTCCTCGGTGCCGACCTCGCCCAGCAGATAGGGGATCGGGCTGTGGCCGTGTACGACGCGGTCGCCGCCGTAGGCGTCGAGGAGTTCGCGTACGGCCTCCGAGCCGGACTCGTCGCGGAAGGCGAAGCGCTTGGTGAACTTGCGGAACAGGTCCCAGACTTCGTCTGCCTCGCTGCGGGTGAGCACCTCGTGGACGGTGTCGTTGACGGCCTCGATCGAATCGCCGTATTCGAGGTAGGCGGTGGTGTCGGAGTGCACGAGCAGATGCCCGTCCTCCTCCATCACGGCGTCCAGGCGGGCCATCCACTGGAGGTGGTGGTCCTCCAGGCGGTCCATATCGGTCTTCTGGCCGCCGTTGAGGAGCCAGGCGGCCTGGAAGGAGGCGGTACCGGCGCCGGACTGCACAGGGGTGTCGCCGAACCTCTTGGCGCCCAGCAGCAGGAGTTCGTGGTTGCCCATCAGGGCCTTGCAGTAGCCGCCGGCCGCAGCGGCCTCGGCGGAGAGCTGCATGACCAGGTCGATGACGCCGATGCCGTCCGGGCCGCGGTCGGTGAAGTCGCCGAGGAACCAGAGCCGGGCATTGCCGGCCGCCCAGTTGCCGTCGGCGTCGATGAGGCCTTCGGCGGCCAGCGCCTCGCGCAGCTCGTCGTAGTAGCCGTGCACATCGCCGACGACGTACAGCGGGCCCATGCCCTCGGGCGCGTCGGGGTCCTGGGCCGGTTCGGGCACCGGGACGACGGCGGGGCGGTCGATGAGGGTGTCCGTGCGGCCGGGCTCGATGACCGGGAGGTCGCGCGCGGTCGGCGTGTACTCCTCGGGCAGCTCGGCCGGCGGGGCGGCGGGCGACACGACGGGGGGCGCGGCAGGAGGCGCGGCGGGGGTGCCGGCGGGCAGGTGGAGCGGCGGGCCGACAGGCGGCACGGGGGACCCGGCGGGCGCGCCGGAGGGCACTCCGGGCGGCGGAACAGACGCCGGAGTTTCTCCCGCCATGGTCCACACCATGGGTCCCTGACTGGCCCCCTGAGTCATCGACCCCTCCACCGTCGCGCCGCCGTGCACCTCTCGGACCTTTGCCTGGTCGACGGCGGTCCGCGGTGTCGTGCGCCCATCATAGGAATGCCGATCGCGGGTTGTGACGCACCCGGGGGTGGTCAATCCGCCGAAGCCCGGCATTCGCGGCGGATTTCTCCCTAGATCACCCTGTTTTTTCCTCGTAGAAGTGATCACACCGTCGCTCGTATGTGGGAGCACGCTCAGTCGCCGGTCGGTCCTCGTGGTGGGCTGACGGTCGTTCTCGGGGGACGTCGCTGGGACGAGGCCCGGACGATCAGATCGGTCGGTATGACCTGTTCGACGGGCCGGCCGTTGTCGAGCCCCTCGATGGCGTCGATGAGGATCTGCACCACGGCGGTACCGATCCGGCGCGGCTTGAGGGACAGCGTGGTGACGGGCGGCTCGGTGGCGGCGTAGAGGGTGGACTCGCTGCAGCAGACCAGCAGCAGGTCCTCCGGCACCCTCAGGCCGTAGCGCCGGGCGGCGGCGAGCAGGTCCGTGCCGTTGGGGTCGAAGAGTCCGTAGACGGCATCCGGGCGGTCCGGGCGGGCCAGCAGCCGGTCGGCGGCGACGGCGCCCGCGCACGGGTCGTGTGCCGGGTAGGACTCGTACACCGGGTCCTGCCCGACCCGCTCGCACCAGTGCAGATACGCGGTGGTCGACAGGCGGGTGTAGGTGTCGGTGGTGTTGCCCGTGAGCAGCCCGATGCGGCGGGCGCCGGCGTCGGCGAGATGGTCGAGCAGGCCGAGGACGGCCGCCTCGTGATCGTTGTCGACCCAGCCGGTGACGGGCAGCGCGCCGCCGGGGCGGCCGTCGGAGACGACGGGGATGCCGTGCCGCACGAGCTCGGTGACGACGGGGTCGCCGTCGGCGGGATCGATCACGACGGTGCCGTCCAGGGCGACGTTGGACCACACGTCGTGGCGGGAGGTCGCGGGGAGGATGACCAGCGCGTAGCCGCGGGCCAGGGCTGCGGAGGTGGCCGCTCTGGCCATCTCCGCGAAATAGGCGAATTCGGTGAAGGTGAAAGGTTCGTCCCCGTACGTGGTCACGGTCAGGCCGAGGAGCCCCGACTTGCCGGTACGGAGGGTGCGGGCGGCTGCGGACGGGCGGTAGCCCAGCCGGTCGGCCACCTCGCGGACATGGCTACGGGTGGCATCCGGAAGCCGGCCCTTGCCGTTGAGCGCGTCGGAGACAGTCGTGATCGACACACCGGCTGCGGCGGCCACGTCCCGGATGCCCGCCCGCCCCAGCCGGCGACCGGTCGACCGGCTCACCTGGTGCTTCCCTGCTGCTGTCATGGCGAGCCGATAGTAGGGCTCATTAGGGCCATTCGCGGGGCCCGGCCGACTCTGGTGAAGAGGTACGTTTCTGCATGGCCAACCGCCGTCAATTCTATGGAAAAACAAGGGAGTTGGCGTCATAGGTGATCATTCCGGGGGAGAGGAGGCGCCTTCGCCTGTCGATCGGTTCAGGTCTCGAAGCGGTCTCAAGTCACCTTGACGGGGGACGCGCGCCACGGCGTGAGCCACCGGCGTGCGCCGGATCGGACGGCGCCCTCTGAAAGCTCTGCGCGGGGCTTCCCGGCGGCGGGCCGGAGGCGCGGGCGTGAGCCCGGCGGCAGTTCGGGGCTGCCGCCGAACGGGTCAATCCTCATAAGGTGTGCAGTATTGGAGAAGAGCAGGACGGTCGAGGAGGACCTGCGGTGAGCGAGAAGACCCCGAAGCTGCGTGCTGCGTTGGACGGCATCCCCACCTACAAGCCGGGCCGGCCGGCGGCGGTCGGCGGCCCCGTCACGTACAAGCTGTCCTCCAACGAGAACCCCTATCCGCCGCTGCCGGGCGTCCTGGAGAGCGCGGTGACCGCCGCCGGCTCTTTCAACCGCTACCCGGACATGGCCTGCACGGGCCTGATGGCGGAGCTGTCCGACCGGTTCTCGGTGCCCCTGGAGCATCTGGCGACCGGCACCGGTTCGGTCGGTGTGGCGCAGCAGCTGGTCCAGTCGACGGCCGGTCCCGGCGATGAGGTGATCTACGCCTGGCGCTCGTTCGAGGCGTACCCGATCGTCACCCAGGTCTCGGGCGCCACGTCCGTGCAGGTCCCGCTGACCTCCGGTGAGGTGCACGACCTGGACGCCATGTTCGGCGCGATCACCGACCGGACCCGGTTGATCTTTGTCTGCAACCCCAACAACCCCACCGGCACCGTTGTGCGCCGTGCGGAGCTGGAGTCCTTCCTGGACCGGGTGCCGAGCGATGTGCTGGTGGTGCTGGACGAGGCGTACTGCGAGTTCGTGCGCGATCCCCAGGTGCCGGACGGCATCGAGCTCTACCGCGACCGGCCCAATGTGTGCGTGCTGCGCACCTTCTCCAAGGCTTACGGCCTGGCGGGGCTGCGGGTCGGCTTCGCGGTGGCCCATGAGCCGGTGGCCGCGGCGCTGCGCAAGACGGCGGTGCCGTTCGGTGTGAGCCAGCTGGCGCAGGAGGCGGCGGTGGCGTCGCTGCGCAGCGAGGCGGCGCTGCTGGAGCGGGTCGATGCCCTGGTGACCGAGCGGGCGCGGGTGGTGGACGGCCTGCAGGGGCAGGGCTGGACGGTCCCCGAGTCGCAGGCGAACTTCGTCTGGCTGCGGCTGGGTGACCGTACGACCGACTTCGCGGCGGCCTGCGAGCGGGCCGGGGTGGTCGTGCGGCCGTTCGCCGGTGAGGGCGTGCGGGTCACGATCGGCGAGAGCCCGGCGATGGACCTGTTCCTGCAGGCCGCGGAGGAGTTCCGCAAGGCGTTGTAAGCCGTTGTCGAGTGGCGCAAGAGGCCGTGGGTCTAAGGATCCGCGGCCTTGTGCATGAGGTACTGCTTTGCGCCGTCGTGGCCGGTGGCCCGGGTGCGGCGGCCGCGGTCGACGTGGCCCGGAACGTCGCAGGTGGAGGGGGTGCCGGCCGCCTGTGGACCTACGTGACCGCGGTCACGTACCCCCCGGCAGAAATGGCCGAGGCTCGTAGGAGATAATTGCTTGTGAATGTGAACGCGTTCACAAGCGCGTCCCCGTATGCACCACTTTATGTGGTGCAAAGGGGGCATTGCCGTAGTGCAACGGCGACGTAAGGAGCACGGCATGGAACTGGCGTTGGCGCCAGAGACTCTGGCCCGATGGCAATTCGGCATCACCACCGTCTACCACTTCCTGTTCGTCCCCCTGACGATCTCCCTCGCCGCTCTGGTGGCCGGACTCGAGACCGCATGGGTACGCACGGGGAAGCAGGAGTACCTCAAGGCCACCAAATTCTGGGGCAAGCTGTTCCTGATCAACATCGCGATGGGTGTCGTCACCGGCATCGTCCAGGAGTTCCAGTTCGGGATGAACTGGTCCGCCTACTCGCGATTCGTCGGTGACGTCTTCGGCGCCCCGCTGGCCTTCGAGGCGCTCATCGCGTTCTTCTTCGAGTCCACCTTCATCGGACTGTGGATCTTCGGCTGGGACAAGCTGCCGAAGAGGATCCACTGCTTCTGCATGTGGATGGTCTCGATCGGCACGATCCTGTCGGCGTACTTCATCCTCGCGGCGAACTCCTGGATGCAGCATCCGGTCGGCTACAAGTACAACGCCGCGAACGGACGTGCGGAGCTGACCGACTTCTGGAAGGTGTTGACCCAGGACACCACCCTGGTCGTCGTCTTCCACACGCTGACCGCGGCCTTCCTGACCGGCGCCGCGTTCATGGTCGGCATCGCCGCCTTCCATCTGATGCGCAAGAAGCACATCAAGGTCATGCGGACGTCGCTGCGGCTCGGGCTGATCACGCTGGTCATCTCGGGCATCCTCACCGCGGTCAGCGGCGACTCGCTCGGCAAGGTCATGTTCAAGCAGCAGCCGATGAAGATGGCCGCGGCCGAGGCGCTGTGGGACAAGGAGGAGCCGGCGCCGTTCTCGGTCTTCGCCTACGGCGATGTCGAGAAGGGGCACAACACGGTCGCCATCGAGATACCCGGCCTGCTGTCCTTCCTCGCGCACAACGACTTCAGCTCGCCGGTCCCCGGCATCAACGACGTCAACAAGGCCGAGAAGCAGAAGTTCGGGCCCGGTGACTACCGGCCCAACATCCCGGTCGCCTACTGGGGCTTCCGCTGGATGATCGGCTTCGGTATGTCGTCCTTCGCCATCGGTCTCGCCGGGCTCTGGCTCACCCGTAAGAAGTTCTGGCTCGCACCGGGGCTGCGTACGGGCGACGAGGAGCCACCGCATCTCGCGCTCACCAAGAACAAGGTGCTCGGTGCCCGCCTGAGCAAGTGGTACTGGTCGCTCGCCTTCGTCACGCTCGGCTTCCCGCTCATCGCGAACTCGTGGGGCTGGATCTTCACCGAGATGGGCCGCCAGCCCTGGGCCGTCTACGGCGTACTGCGCACCTCGGACGCGGTGTCCCCGGGCGTCTCGCAGGGCGAGGTGCTCACCTCGATGATCGTCTTCACCGGGCTCTACGCGATCCTCGCCGTGGTCGAGATCAAGCTGCTGGTGAAGTACATCAAGGCCGGACCGCAGGAGCTCAGCGACTCCGACCTCAACCCGCCCACCAAGATCGGCGGCGACAGCACGGACGCCGACCGGCCGATGGCCTTCTCGTACTAGGAGGCGACTGTGCAACTCCACGACGTCTGGTTCGTCCTTATCGCCGTCCTCTGGACCGGGTACTTCTTCCTCGAAGGGTTCGACTTCGGGATCGGCGTCCACACCAAGCTCCTCGCCCGCGACCGGCGTGAGAAGCGCGTACTGATCAACACCATCGGCCCGGTCTGGGACGGCAACGAGGTCTGGCTGATCAGCGCGGCCGGTGCGACCTTCGCCGCCTTCCCCGACTGGTACGCCACCCTGCTCTCCGGCTTCTACCTGCCGTTCCTGCTCATCCTCGTATGCCTGATCGTCCGCGGGGTCGCCTTCGAGTACCGCGCCAAGCGGACCGAGGAGCACTGGCAGCGGAACTGGGAGACCGCGATCTTCTGGACCTCGCTGCTGCCCGCGGTGCTGTGGGGCGTCGTATTCGGCAACATCGTGCACGGCGTCAAGATCGATGCACACAAGGAGTACGTGGGGAGCGTTCTCGACCTGCTGAACCCGTACGCGATCCTGGGCGGGCTGGTCACGCTGACGCTGTTCACCTTCCACGGCGCGGTGTTCGCCTCGCTGAAGACGACGGGTGAGATCCGGGGGCGGGCCCGCCGGCTGGCGACCGTCCTCGGACTGCTCACCCTGGTGCCGACGGTCGGCTTCCTCGGCTGGACCCAGGCAGACAAGGGCGATGTCAGCAGCCTGATCGCGATGGGCGTGGTGGTGGTCGCGCTGCTCGCGGCGCTCGGGGCCAACAGGCTCGGGCGCGAGGGCTGGGCGTTCTCCTTCTCCGGTCTCGCTATCGCGGCCGCGGTCACGATGCTGTTCCTGACGCTCTTCCCGAACGTCATGCCGTCGACGCTGAACGAGAGCTGGAACCTCACCGTCGGCAGCGCCTCGTCCAGTCCCTACACCCTGAAGATCATCACGTGGTGCGCCGGTTTCGCCACGCCGCTGGTGATGCTCTACCAAGGGTGGACGTACTGGGTGTTCCGCAAGCGAATCGGCACCCAGCACATCGCCGAGGCCCACTAGCTGAGCCGCCTCCCCGGTGGCCTCAGCAGGATGGAAGTTTCACGTGAAACCGGTCGACCCGCGTCTGCTCCGTTACGCCCACGCCACCCGCGGCTTCCTGGTCGCGGTGGTGGTGCTCGGGCTTGCCGGAGCGGGCCTGGTCATCGGCCAGGCGATGCTGATCGCCGAGATCGTCGTCGGGGCGTTCCAGCACCACCTCGATCTCGGCGCACTGGCCACCCCGCTGGCGCTGCTCGCCGCGATCTCCGTCGGGCGCGGTCTGGTCACCTGGCTCACCGAGCTGGCCGCGCACCGCGCCGGTGCGGCGGTCAAGTCCGAGCTGCGGATGCGGCTGATCGAGCGGGCGGCGCGGCTGGGGCCCGGAGCGGTGATCGGCCGCACGGACGATGGCGCGCGGACCCCGGAGCCACACGGTCGGGGCGCGGCCGGTGCGGGCGCACCCGACGGCGCGGGGACCCTGGAGATGCGCACCGGCGAACTCACCACCCTCGCCACCCGCGGCATCGACGCACTGGACGACTACTTCGCCCGCTATCTGCCGCAGTTGGGCCTGGCCGTCGTCGTCCCCCTCGCGGTGCTGGCCCGGATCGTCACGGGGGACTGGATCTCGGCGCTCACCATCGTCCTCACCCTTCCGCTGATCCCGCTGTTCATGGTCCTGATCGGCTGGGCCACCCAGGCGCGGATGGACCGCCAGTGGCGGCTGCTCGCCCGACTGTCGGGCCACTTCCTCGATGTCGTCGAGGGACTGCCGACCCTCAAGGTCTTCGGCCGGGCCAAGGCCCAGGCCGCGTCCATCCGGGCCATCACCGGCGCTTACCGCCGGGCGACGCTGCGCACCCTGCGGATCGCCTTTCTCTCCTCCTTCGCGCTCGAACTCCTCGCCACCATCTCGGTCGCGCTGGTCGCGGTCGGCATCGGCATGCGGCTGGTGCACGGGGAGCTCGACCTCTACACCGGCCTGATGGTGCTGGTGCTGGCTCCCGAGGCCTATCTGCCGTTGCGACAGGTCGGCGCGCAGTACCACGCTGCGGCCGAGGGGCTCTCCGCCGCGGAGGAGATCTTCGCGGTACTGGAGACACCGCTGCGCGCGACCGGCACCGCGCCCGCGCCCGCGGGCACGGCACTGGCCGTGGAGGACCTGGTGGTCCGCCACCCCGGGCGGACCGGGGACTCGCTCCCGGCGACCTCGTTCGAGGTCCGGTCCGGCGAGACCGTCGCGCTGGTCGGTCCCTCCGGCGCCGGCAAGTCCACCCTGCTGAGCGTGCTGCTCGGCTTCACCGCACCGTACGGGGGCCGGGCCCTCGTCGACGGCCGGGACATCGCGTCCCTCTCCCCCGACAGCTGGCGACAGCGGATCGCCTGGGTGCCGCAGCACCCGCATCTGTTCGCCGGCACCATCGCCGAGAACGTACGGCTGGCGCGGCCGGACGCGGAGGACGCCGCGGTGCGCACCGCGCTGGGCGACGCGGGCGCGCTGGACTTCATCGACGCGCTGCCGGACGGGATGGCGACCCGGCTCGGTGAGTCCGGTGCTGGGCTCTCGGCCGGCCAGCGCCAGCGCCTCGCGCTCGCCCGTGCCTTCCTCGCCGACCGCCCGATCCTGCTGCTGGACGAGCCCACCGCCAACCTGGACGGCGCGACCGAGGAGGCGATCGTGGCCGCGGTCCGCCGGCTCGCCGTCGGCCGCACGGTCCTGCTCGTCGTCCACCGGCCGGCGCTGCTGGCGGTGGCGGACCGGGTGGTGCGGCTGCCGGATCCGGTGGGGTCTGCGGATGCGGCGGGAGCTGTGGACGCGGTGGGCGCGGGGACGGGCCTCAGTACGGCGGTGGCGGCGGTCTCGTGCCAGGAGACGGCTGGGGCCCCGGCGGCAGGCCCGGCCCTGGACCCGGCCGAGGGCGACCGGGGCTCCGCAAAGGTGGCAGCCGGGGCGCGGGTCCCGGACGAGGGCACCGAGCCCGACCCCCTTCCCGGCCCCGCCCGGGGTGCGGCGCTCACCCGGCTGCGGCGGACCGCCCGCGCGCATCGGGCACAGTTCGCGGTGGCGCTGCTGCTGGGGAGCCTGGCGCTGTGCAGCGCCGTCGGACTGATGGCGACCTCGGGATGGCTGATCTCGCGGGCGGCGCAGCAGCCTCCGGTGCTGTACCTGATGGTCGCGGTGACCGCGACCAGGGCGTTCGGCATCGGCCGTGCGGTCTTCCGGTACGCCGAGCGGCTGGTCGCCCATGACGCGGTGTTCCGGATGCTCGCCGAGGTGCGTGTCGCCGTCTTCCGGCGGCTGGAGCGGCTGGCCCCGGCCGGGCTCACGGAGCGCAGCCGCGGCGATCTGCTGTCGCGACTGGTGGCCGATGTCGATGCGGGACAGGACTACTTCCTGCGCTGGCTGCTGCCCGTGGGGGCGGCGGTACTGGTCGGCGCGGGCACGGTGGGCTTCACCGGATGGCTGTTGCCGGAGGCCGGTGCGATCCTCGCCGTCGGACTGCTGCTCGCGGGCGTGGGGGTCCCGGTGCTCTCGGGTGCGCTGGCCCGGCGGGCGGAGCGTCAACTGGCGCCCGCGCGCGGGCGGCTCGCGACCCGGGTCGTCGATGTGCTCACCGGCACCGCCGAGTTGACGGTGGCCGGCGCCCTGCCCGCCCGTACGGAATCGGTGCGGCGCGCCGACCGGGAGCTGACCCGGATCGCCTCCCGCTCGGCCACCGTGGCCGGAACCGGCGCCGGGCTGTCGGCGCTGCTGTGCGGGCTGACGGTCGCCGCGGCGGCGGTGGCCGGCGTCCAGGCCGTGCATGCGGGCCGGTTGGCGGGTGTGGCGCTGGCCGTGGTCGTGCTCACCCCGCTGGCCGCCTTCGAGGCGGTGGCCGGGCTGCCGCTCGCCGTGCAGTACCGCCGGCGCACCCGGCACGCCGCCGAGCGGGTCTTCGAGGTGCTGGACGCCCCGGTCCCGGTGCAGGAGCCCGCCGTGCCGGCCGACACTCCCGAGACGCCGTTCCCGCTGGCCGTACGGGATCTGACCGCGCGCCATCCGGGAGCGGACCGCCCGGCGCTGGACGGCGTCGGCTTCACCTTGACGGCCGGCCACCGGCTCGCCGTCGTCGGCCCGTCCGGCTCCGGCAAGACCACGCTGGCGCAGGTGCTGCTGCGCTTCCTGGACCGGGAGTCGGGGTCGTACCTGCTGGGCGGCACGGACGCCCGGACGGTGGACGGTGACGCGGTCCGGCGGTTGGTGGGGCTGTGTGCGCAGGACGCGCACCTCTTCGACAGCTCGCTGCGGGAGAACCTCAAGCTCGCCCGCCGCGACCGGCGGGACACCTCGGCCGACGCCGACCGGGACCTGTGGGACGCGCTCGGCCGGGCGCGGCTCGCGCACTGGGTGCGGGGGCTGCCCGACGGCCTGGACACCATGGTCGGCGAGCACGGCGCCCGGCTGTCCGGGGGCCAGCGGCAGCGGCTGGCGCTGGCCCGCGCCCTGCTCGCGGACTTCCCGGTGCTCGTTCTGGACGAGCCCGCCGAGCACCTCGACCTGGCCACCGCCGATGCGCTGACCGCCGATCTGCTGGCCGCGACCGAGGGCCGCACGACGGTGCTGATCACCCACCGGCTCACCGGTCTCGACGCGGTCGACGAGGTGCTGGTCCTGGACGAGGGGCAGGTCGCGCAGCGCGGGACGTACGCGGAGCTGGCCGCGGCCGACGGCCCGTTCCGGCGGATGCTGGAGCGCGAGCGGGCGGTGGACGCGGCGTACGGCGAGGCGCAGCCGGTGGCGTAGGGCGCCCCACGACCCGTGGCACGAGGCGAGGCGCAACAGCGGCATACGACGCGCAGCAGGCGGCATGAGGCGGCCCGCAGCCGACGGCGCCAGTTGCCTCGCGGCTGGTGGCGCGGGAGGGCGTACCGCCCCGTGCCCGGCTCGCCCGCCATACCCCGGCCCCTGCCTCCCGCCGCTCCCCGCCCTCCCCGCATAACTGGACTTTCCCTGGAAATCAGCCGTTATTAGGCTCATTGCATGGCAGTCACGGCAGAACCCCCGCCCTCGGACCCCAGGGACCCTGGGAGCGAGGCTGCGGGACTCGACCCCATGGACGCCGCCACCGAGGCGACGCGCAGTCTGCAGGGCCTGTCGTCCGAGCTGACCGCCCGGGTGCCGCAGCTGCTGGAAGCGATGCGTACGGTCGGCGCGGGTCTTGATCTGCACGTCACCCTGGACCGGATCGTGGAGACCGCCGCCGAGCTCGCCGACGCCCGCTATGCCGCGATCGGGATCATCGACGACGCCCGCGAGGGGCTGTCGGACTTCGTGACGTACGGGGTGGACGGGGAGCAGCACCGGCGGATCGGCGCGCTGCCCGACGGCCACAAGGGTCTGCTCGGTGCGCTCATCCACGATCCCAAGCCGCTGCGCCTCCGCGACCTCACGAAGGACCCCCGCTCGGCGGGCTTCCCGGCCGGGCACCCGCCGATGCGGACGTTCCTCGGGGTGCCGGTCCGCGTCCAGGGCGAGATCTTCGGCAACCTCTATCTGACGGAGAAGCGCGACGGCGGGGAGTTCAGCGAGGAGGACCTGCACATGGTGCGGGTGCTGGCCACCGAGGCCGGTATCGCGATCGGCAACGCCAGGCTGCATGCGGCAACCCGGCAGCGGGAGCGGTGGATCGACGGCTCGGTGGCGGTGACCACCGAACTCCTCGCCGGCAGCGATGTCGACGATGCGCTTGCGGTGGTCGCCGAGCAGGCCCGCAAACTGGCGGACTCGGCGGCCGGCATCGTGCTGCTGCCGGACGAGGAGGGCGGTCTGGAGATCGTCGCGGTGTCGGCGGACGACCCCACCGGGATCATGGGGACGCAGATTCCGCCCCACAGCCCGGTCGTCGAGCAACTCCTCGCCGGGGAAGCGGTGTTCGTGCACGACTCGGCCACCGACCCACGGATGATCACGGACATCGCGGCCCGGTTCGGCCCCAGCATGATGCTGCCGCTCAAGAGCGGCGGACGGGTGCTCGGCACTCTGGCGACCCCGCGGGCGAGGGGTGCCCGCCCGTTCACCGGCGCCGAGCGGACGCTGGCCACTCAGTTCGCGGCGCAGGCCGCCCTGGCGCTGGTCCTGGCGGACGCACAGCGCGACCGCGAGCGGCTGGCGGTCTACGAGGACCGCGACCGGATCGCCCGTGACCTGCACGATCTCGTCATCCAGCGGCTCTTCGCGACCGGCATGATCCTGGAGAGCGCCCAGCGCAGAACGATCGTGCCGGAGGTGGCCCAGGGCGTCGGCAAGGCCGTCGACGAGCTGGACGTCACCATCCAGGAGATCCGCACCGCGATCTTCGCCCTGCAGCAGGGCCCGGCCGAGGCACCGTCCGGGCTGCGGACCCGGGTACTGCGGGAGATCGGCACCGCCGCCGTACCGCTCGGCTTCCAGCCGTCGGCCGGTTTCATCGGCCCGGTCGACTCCCGGGTCGGCGAGCTGACCGGCAAGAACCTGATCGCCGCGCTGCGCGAGGCGCTGTCGAACGCCTTCCGGCACGCCCAGGCGTCCCGGATCGAGGTCGTCGTCGATGCCACGATCCGGCTCCCGGACGGCGCCGACGGCGTCCGGCTGACCGTCGCCGACGACGGCGTCGGCATCTCGGACGGCGGTCGCCGCAGCGGCCTCAAGAACCTCTCCAAGCGCGCGGAGTCACTGGGCGGGTCCAGCTGGTTCGGTCCGGGGCTGGGCGAGGGCGGCACGGGGACGACGGTGCGGTGGGAGGCGCCGCTGTAAGACGGCGGCAGGGCGGGCGCGGGGGCCCGGCCCGGCTGCGGCTGTCGCCGGGCCGCCGCGCTCGGTGCTATCGGGGCTGTCGGTCGGCCCGTGGAGCGCCGTGGCGCAGGATCTGCTCGATGACGGCAGCGACACCGTCGTCGTTGTTGGACGCGGTGCGGCCCGTCGTGGCGGCCAGCACGTCCGGATGCGCGTTGGCCATGGCGTACGAGGCGCCGGCCCAGGTCAGCATCTCTATGTCATTCGGCATGTCGCCGAAGGCGACGACCTCCTCCGGAGAGATGCCGCGCTCCGCACAGCAGCGGGCGAGGGTGCCGGCCTTGCTGACGCCGGCTCCGCTGATCTCCAGGAGGGCGGTGGGGCTGGAGCGGGTGAAGGACGCGAGATCGCCCGCGGTCGTACGGGCCAGGGTGAGGAATGCGTCGGGGTCCAGCTCGGGGTGGTGCGCCAGCAGCTTGATCACGGGCTGCTCGGGGAAGGCGGGGCCGACGGGGTCGGCTGGATCAATGGAGGCTGTGGGGTCGGCGGGCCCGGTGGGGCTGTTGGTGCCCCCCGACGCGTCGTCCGGCCCCTGGGCGTCCTCGGGCCCGGTCGCGTGCGGGCACAGCGTCGAGACGAAGTCCTCCGCGAGCAGCTTCTCGGCCGGCGCGACGACCGCGGCCGGGTCCAGGAGGAGGGGCGGGTACTGCGGCTCGTAGTGGATGCCGCCGGTGCGCTCGACCGCGAACGAGGTGCCGGGCGCGACGTTGCGCAGCATGTCCACGATCGTCAGCGCGACGGTGCGCTCCAGCGGGCTGACCTCGACGATCCGGCCCCCGCGGTGCAGATCGACGACGGCCGCGCCGTTCGCGCAGATCGCCAGCCCGTGACCGTGTACATGGTCGCTGACCACGCCCATCCAGCGGGCCGGGCGCCCGGTGACGAAGAACACCTCGATGCCGGCCTGCTCCGCGGCGGCCAGTGCGGCGATCGTCCGGTCGGAGACCGTCTTGTCGTCGTGCAGCAGCGTGCCGTCGAGGTCGGTGGCGATCAGCCGGGGCGCAACGGCCGTTTCGGGCGCCCGTGGTGGCGTGGCGGGGGCATCAGTCACGGGGCCATCTTCCCGTACCGGCGTGCACAGGCGTGCGGTGGGTTGCGCGCATGAGCCCGTGGCGGCCGGGCCGAGGGCGTACGGACGGGCCGTGGTGGAGCCGTCCACGGCGACCGGGCGAATCGTGAGCACCGTCCGCACGCCCGTACGCTCGTGGGTATGCGACTGAGCACCGTGATACTCCCCGTCCACCGTTGGTCCGAGGGCGGACGGGAGGCATGGCAGCGCGCCGAGGAGCTGGGTTTCCACGCCGCGTACACCTACGACCACCTCTCGTGGCGGAGCTTCCGCGACCAGGCGTGGTTCGGCGCCCTCCCGACGCTGACCGCGGCCGCGGCCGCGACGTCCCGCCTGCGGCTGGGCACCCTCGTCACCTCGCCGAACTTCCGGCACCCGGTCACCCTCGCCAAGGAACTGATCTCGCTCGACGACATCAGCGACGGCCGGATCACCCTGGGCATCGGCGCCGGCGGCAACGGCTTCGACGCCACCGCGCTCGGCCAGGAGCCGTGGGAGCCGCGGGAACGGGCCGACCGCTTCGCCGAGTTCGTCGGGCTGCTGGACCGGCTGCTGACCCAGGATGTCGTCTCCTACGCCGGCGACCACTACTCCGCGCACGAGGTGCGCAACATCCCCGGCTGCGCGCAGCGCCCGCGGCTGCCGTTCGCGGTGGCGGCCACCGGACCGCGCGGGCTGAGGCTGGCCGCCCAGTACGGCCAGGCGTGGGTGACGACCGGTGATCCCAAGGTCTCCAACGGGGGCGGGACGTCGGACGACTCGCGCGAGGCGGTCCGCGGGCAGATCGAGCGGCTGGGGAAGGCCTGTGCCGATCAGGGCCGGGAGCTCGCCGACCTGCAGAAGATCATGCTGACCGGCTTCACTCCGGACCGTCCGCTGGACTCCGTGGACGCCTTCGTCGACTTCGCCGGACGCCACGCCGAGCTGGGCATCGACGAGCTGGTCCTCCACTGGCCGATCGCCGATTCGCTCTTCGAGACCGATGTCGCGGTCTTCGAGCGGATCGCCACGGAGGGACTGGCGCAGCTGGCCGCGCGGTAGGCGGCGCACGGGCCGGCGGTCCGGGGCAGTGGTCCTGGAGCTGCCGGTCCGACACGGCCCGTCGGCCGTCTCCGCTCCTCCGGACTCGTCCCCGCCGTCGGGGTGGTCTGTGCTGCTCCTGGGTCGTCCCCGGCCGGTCTCGCGTGTGCCCCGCCGCCCGACGCGCCCGGCAGTCCCCTGGCCTGGGCTTTACCCCACATATAGCCCTCAAGAGGGAGAATCGGTACAGCGGCGCAGTGTGCTGCCGCGGCGCGCCGTGCACGAGGACGGCGCGCGAGCGGTGGGCGCACTGCGCGAACTGCGGCGCTTGCGGAGGAGCCATGGCACAGACCCGATTCGCCCCGGACCGCGGGCTGACCACCCGCATGGTCACCACGATGTTCTTCATCGGGTTGCTGTACGTCGTGGTCGTCGGCGTGCTGGTGGTGCTGCTCAAGGGCGCGTGGGTGGTGGTGCTGCTGATCTCGGGTGCCCTGTTCGTCGCGCAGTTCTGGTTCAGCGACCGGATCGCGGCGTTCAGCATGGGTGCGCGCGAGGTCACGCCGGAGCAGGCACCCGAGCTGCACGGCGCCGTCGACCGGCTGTGTGCGCTGGCCGACATGCCCAAGCCGCGGGTCGCGATCGCCGAGTCGGATGTGCCGAACGCCTTCGCCACCGGACGCGGTCAGAAGAACTCCCTGGTGTGTGCCACCACCGGGCTGCTCAGGCGGCTGGAGCCGGAGGAGCTGGAGGGGGTGCTGGCCCACGAGCTCTCGCATGTCGCGCACCGGGACGTCGCGGTGATGACCATCGCGTCCTTCCTCGGCGTACTGGCCGGGATCATCACCAGGGCCGCTCTGTGGAGCGGCATCGGCCGTAACAACCGGGACCAGAACGCGGCCATCGCCGTGCTCATCGTGACCGCCGTGAGCGTGGTCGTCTATGCGATCAGCTTCCTCCTGACCCGGCTGCTGTCCCGTTACCGCGAGCTGTCCGCCGACCGGGCCGCCGCGCTGCTGACCGGCCGTCCCTCGGCGCTGGCCGCCGCACTGACCAAGGTCACCGGCCAGATCGCAAGGATCCCGACCGAGGACCTGCGCAAGGCCCAGCCGTTCAACGCCTTCTACTTCGCCCCGGCGTTCAACAAGGAGAGCTTCAGCCGGCTGCTGTCCTCGCACCCGACGCTGGAACAGCGGCTGGACCAACTGGCCAAGATCGCGGCGCAGCTGGGACGGGCGTGATGAACGGTGCGGCCGGGGCGGACGTGATGACCGGCCCCGTGGGGCCGGACGTATCGGGGGACCTGTCGAGCAAGGAGCAAGTCGCGTATGGGATTTCTTGACGCCATCCTCGGCCGCAGCAAGCCGGTACGCCCCGATCTGGACCAGCTCTTCGCGCTGCCGTCCGCGGCCGTCACCCTCCAGGCCGCGGCCGGGTTCGAACCCACCGGCCTGGGGTCGGTGTGCTTCGCCAGTGTCGAGGGCGGGACATTCGCCCGCATCCAGGAGGAGGCCCGGTCCCTCCTGGACGGTTCGGTGGAGTTCACGCAGGACGCGTACGGCTATACCTGGCTGCTCGCACGGCATCCGCGGGAGGACGTGGCGGGCCTGGTCAACGACCTGCACGCGGTCAACACGTCGCTGGAGGAGGCGGGGTTCGGCCCGCAGTTGCTCTGTTCGCTGGTCGGGTTCCGCGATGAGCGGCAGCGGTCGCTGGCGCTGGTCTACCTCTACAAGCGTGGCACGTTCTACCCCTTCTCCCCGAAGGAGGGCGGCGGCGAGAAGCGCGACAACCCGCTCGAACTGGAGGTGCGGGCGATGCTCGGCGACGATCTGACGATCGAGCAGGATCTGGCGCGGTGGTTCCCGGTGTGGGGAGCGCCAGGGCTCTGAGGAGGGGCCTCGGGGGCCGGGTCGGGGGCCTCAGGGGGCGGTGGGCTCGGCCTGCCTCCCTCTGTCGCTTCCGTCGTGGGCACCCGGTTTTCCGCCGGTCCCACGGGGCGATGGGATCAGCCCGGGAAACGGAGGAACTGCGGCGGTACCCGGCTGGTGAGCCAGACGCCGTTGGCGCTGACCCGGAAGACATGGCCGGCACGGTGCATCGCCCCGGCGTCGACGGTCAGGACCACGGGCTTGCCGCGCCGCGCGCCCACCCGGGTCGCGGTCTCGCGGTCCTGGGAGAGATGGACGGCATGCCGCGACATCGGCCGCAGTCCCACCTCCCGGATGGCGGCCACACTGCGGGCCACCGTGCCGTGGAAGAGGTGGGCCGGTGGTACGGCCGGCGGCAGATCGAGGTCGACACGTACCGAATGGCCCTGGCTCGCCCGGATCCGGCCGTCCTCGATGGCGTAACGCTGCTTGTCGTTGTCGGCGACCACCGCTTCCAACTCCGCCCGGGAGAAGTGGAATCCGTGCCGCGCGGCCGCTGTCATGAGCTCTTCGACGGAAACCCAGCCCTGGGCATCGAGGGTGATGCCGATCCGCTCCGGTTCGTGGCGCAGATGTTTCGCCAGATACTTCGAGATGCGCACGGAGCGCTGGTTGTCCATATCTCCAGAGTGCCGCGCGCGGCGGGCGGCGGCACCTGAATTGCGGGCCGGGGAGGCTGTGGGACGCGCCGGGCGGTGGTGACGGCCGTTGCCCCGCGAGCCTGCGGGGTGGCCGACCTCGCGCCATGCGCCGGTGCGGGCGACGTCGCCCCCTGTGCCCGTGGGATGGCCGACCTCGCCGCGGCCGCCGCGCGGCCGTCACTCCGCTTCGTTCTGCCGGTCTTCCTGGTGCTGCGCCCTGGCGAGTTCGCTGGCCTTTTTCGCCTTTGCGCTGGTCACCTCATCGGCCGCCCAACGGGCCCATTCCTCCTGGGCCGCCGACATCCGCAAGCCGTACTCCAGCGCGATCCGCCCGTACACCGAAATCATTTCCTCGTCCCACTCTGCGGTCTCCTCGATGTGCTGGAGCGTGGTGCGGGTCTGCGCGGCGCGCTCGGCCTGATGCAGGAGGAATGTCTGTGCCTCGAGGGGCGTGACGATGCCGAGGAAGAAGACGCGCAACACGCCGTCATGGCGCTGCGGTCCGCTCGGTTCGACCGCGGTGAGCCAATGGCGCAGCTCCGCCAGGCCGTCCCCGGTGATCGCGTATTCCTTGCGGCCGCGGGGGCCGTGCGCGGCGACCTCGACGAGGCCGGCGGTCGTGAGCTTGGTGAGCTCGCCGTACACCTGGCTCTGGGTGGCCGGCCAGACGCTCGAAAGCGAGGCGTTGAACAGCTTCATCAGGTCGTATCCGCTCGCCGGGGCCTCGGCCAGCAGGCCCAGCACGGCATGTCTCAGGCTCATGGGCAGCACTTTACCTTCCACTGTTGACATGTCAAAGGTGGAGGTTCTATGTTCGACATGTCGAAGTTGGAATGTGCGTGCGGCGGATGCGATGACTCACCCAGGTGTTGAGGCACGCGGTCGTGCATGAAGAGGGGGAATCATGAACTACCTGCGGAGCTTCATTCCGTGGCTGGTCTATGCGGGGGTCTCGTCCGCCGGCTGGCAGTGGGGCGCGCTCGCGGGCCTGGCGATAGCGGTGGTGCTGCTCGTCGCCGACCGGGCCGCGGGCCTTTCGCTCGACTACCGGCTGCTGGAGTACGGCACGATCCTGTTCTTCGCCGCCCTCAGCGTGGTGGCCTTCGCCCGCCCCGACAGTGGCCTCCAGGCGTACGGCAATGCCCTGTCGACGGGGTGGCTTGCGCTCATCGCCTGGGTGTCGATCGCCGTGCGACGGCCCTTCACGATGGCGATCGCGCGACGGATGGCCCCGCCGGAGGTCTGGCACACCCCACTGTTCCGCCGCATCAACGTCGTGCTCACGGCCGTGTGGGCGCTGTCCTTCACTCTCACCGCGGTCGCCCAGACCCTCGCCTCCGCCTACTCCTGGAACGTCATCGTCTCGATCGTCATCCAGATCGCCGGATTCGCCCTTCCCATCCGCTTCACCGCCGCCTACCCGGAGCGAGCCCGCGCCCGCTTCATGGACACCTCCGGCGTGCGGAACGATGCCCAAGGAGGCCTTGCTTCATGACCACCACACCACCGACCACCGCAACCGCATCGCAGGCCCCCGCACCCCACATGGCCGGCAACTTCGCCCCGGTGAAGGACGAGCTGACCGCCTACGACCTGCCGGTCACGGGCACGATCCCACCGGAGCTCAGCGGCTGGTTCCTGCGCAACGGACCCAACCCGCGGGACGCCGCCACTCCGCACTGGTTCTTCGGCGACGGCATGGTCCACGGTCTGCGCCTGGAGGGCGGCCGGGCCGTCTCCTATCGCAACCGATGGGTCCGCACCTCCACCTTCACCGGGGGCGAGCGCACGGCGGACGCACAGGGCCGCCGCAACCTGGCGGCGGGCGTGGCCAACACCCATATCGTCCGGCATGCCGGACGCACCCTCGCGCTGGTCGAGTCGTCCTTCCCCTACGAGATCGACTGCCGCCCCGGACATGAGCTGGAGACCATCGGAGCCCATGACTTCGGGGGCCGGCTCACCACCGCCATGACCGCCCACCCCAAAACGTGCCCCACCACCGGCGAACTGCATTTCTTCGGGTACGGCGGCCCCACCCCGCCCTACCTCACCTACCACCGCGCCGACGCCGCAGGGGAGTTGGTGATCTCTCGCCCCATCGATGTTCCGGGGCACACGATGATGCACGACTTCCACCTGACCGCCGGCCACGTCGTCTTCATGGACCTCCCGGTCGTCTTCGACCGCAGCCACCCCGGCATGCCGTTCCAGTGGAATCCGGAGTACGGCGCACGTCTCGGGGTGCTGCGGCGTGACGACCCTTATGGCGAGGTCCGCTGGCTGCCCATCGACCCCTGCTATGTCTTCCACGCGCTGAACGCGCACGACGAGGGCGACCAGCGAATCGTTCTCCATGTGTCCCGCTACGCCGACTTCGGCGGAATGACCCCCGCCCACCTCTGGCGCTGGACCCTCGATCTCACGACGGGCACGGTCACCGAGGAGCAACTCGACGACCGATTCTGCGAGTTCCCCCGGGTGGACGACCGGCTCGCCGGGCTGCCGGCCCGCTTCGGTCACGCCACGACCGGCGAGCTGCCGGGCACCGGCCCGATACCCGGCGCACTGCTCCGCTATGACCTGCAGACCGGTGCCGTCGTCCGGCACGACTTCGGCCCGGGGCGCACCCCGGGCGAGGCCGTCTTCGCTCCGGCGGACGACCGTCCGGGCGGTCCGGGCTGGCTGATCACCTACGTCTACGACGCCTCCACGGACACCAGCGATCTCGTCGTACTCGACGCGGAGGACATATCCGCCGACCCGGTCGCCACGGTCCATCTTCCGCAGCGAGTGCCGTATGGGTTCCACGGCAACTGGCTCCCGGATCCGGTCAGTTGAGGCACCGCAGATCCGGTCAGTCGAGGCTCTGAAGGGCGCGGCTGGGACCGCGCACTGCCTGTTCTTTGACAGCTCAAGACTGAGTACGCACCGCCGCCCGGGCGGCGGGGGCGGGCCGTCGGCAGGCGGCAGCGGCGGGCGGCGGGGGCGTGTGCGGCAGGCGGGGGAGAGAGCTGCCGCGGCGCTCTCGGGCGGAGCGGGGGCGGGCGCCGGCGGGCCGTTCAGCGGGGGGGGGGGGGGAGTTGCGACCGCGGTTGCGGTGCGGCGTCGTCGGACTAAGGACTCGTCGCCGCCCTGGTCTCCTGTGCCGGCGCCGTCCGCGTCGCCCCACGGCGCCGTCCCGGGCCTGCTCCCGCTCTAGCGCCCGCTTCCGCTTCCGCCTGACGCCAGGGCGTCCATGGTGCGGGCCTGCACCTCACGCTGAGCGGCGGCGGCGATGAAGGCGGCCGTGTTCTCCGCGCCCACCAGGGCCCGCACGGCCCGTACGGCCTCGGCAGGGAGCAGCACCGCTTCCGGCACCGCACCGGGGTCGGGCGCGGTACGGGGGTCCGCGCTCGTCCCGACGGCAGCCGGTACGACCGGCGACGGCCCGGGGGCGGACCGGGGCTCGGGCACGCTGCCGGCCCCTGCCTCGGTTGGCGTCCTGCCTCCTGCCTCGGCCTGCTCCCGTACAGCGCCGTCCGATGCCGACCGCACCAGCGACCGCGCCTCAGCGGACCTCAGTGCCTCTGCCGGTAGTGCCTCGCTGAGGTGCTGGCGCAGGTAGCGGGTGGCCAGGGTGCGCATGGCGCGGGCGAGTTCGGCGTCGATGGTCTGCTGGGCCAAGGGGCGCAGCCGGCGTACCAGGGCGGCGGCCTCCGCAGCTTCGGCCTCGGTGGGCGGGTGGTCCAGGAAGGGCTGGAAGACATGCTCGGTGGTGAAGTCCAGGAAGCGGGAGGCAATGTGCTCGACCTGGCCCCGCACCTCCCGCAGATGGCCGGAGATCGCCGGGATCGGGACGCCGGCGGAGTGCAGTTCGGCGGCGACGGCGAGTTCCTGCGGGCTGGGGACGAGGAACTCGTCGTCCTCGCCGGGGATCCTTTCCAGGACGCCCAGTTCGACGGCTTCGGCGATGGCCTCCTCGTCGGAGGTGCCCCCGAAGGCGGCGTCCAGGTCCGGGCGGCTGATGCGGGACGCCTCCTCGTCGGTCCACGGCCCGTCGATCTCGGCGACCAGCCCCAGCACCCCGCCGAGGTCGAGGCCCGCGTCCCAGGCCTCGAGGAGTTCCTTGATGCTGGCGAGGGTGTAGCCGCGGTCGAGCAGACCGGCGATCTGGCGCAGCCTGGCCAGATGGGTGCCGCCGTAGACGTTGGCCCGGCCCCGGCGTTCCGGGCGGGGCAGCAGCCCGCGGTCCTGGTAGGCGCGGATCGTGCGGACCGTGGCGCCGCTGAGGTGCGCCAGGTCCTCGATGCGGTATTCGGCCGTCGGCGGCTGCTCGGTCACAGAGGTGCTCCTTACGAGAGGGCCGCGCGCTACGAGAGGACCGCGCGTGGCCCATCGTGCCCGCCCCGGCCCATGGGACAGGGGTGGACACCGCGTAGGCGACGGCGGTGCGCAGCGACGCTTCCTGAGCGGGATGGTACGACCGGCGCAGATACCGGGGTATTGCCGCTCCCCGCTCACGCCACGGGCTGGGCGGCGGCACGGTGCGGACGGCGCGGTGGGGCTCGCGCAGCGAGTAGCGGGACCGGCTGTGGTCTGCGGGTCGTGACGGAGGAGATGGGTGGGGCGCGACTGGTGCCCGGGGGCCGGAAGCGTCTCCAGCCCCCAGCCCCAGCCCAGGCACGCAGGCCGTCCGGTGCCTAATACAGGCCGGCACCGGATTCAGAGCAGCGGCGGCTACGGGACGGCAGGCGGACACAGACCAGCGGCGGATGCGGGCCTGCTGCCCGGCCGGGCCGTTCATAGGGCCTTGCCGAGCAGCAGGCACCGGCCAGGCAGTGGGCACCATCCGGGCAACAACACTGCCGGAGGTGCAACACTGCCCGGGAAACAACACTGGCCGGGCAGCGGGCACAGGCCAGGCGTCCGGCGCTACAGCCGCGGCTCGAAGCGCGCGAGGGCGCGCAGTGCGCGTGGGGCGAAGCGGGACATCAGATGGGCGCCGCGGGCCTCGGGGGTGACCGGCACCACCGCCTGGTTGCGGACCACCGCACGCAGAATGGCGTCGGCGACCTTCTCCGGCGGGTAGTTGCGCAGCCCGTACATCCGCGCGGCCTTGGCCTGGCGACGCTTCTCCTCGTCGGCCGAGACACCGGTGAAGCGGGCCGTGGTGGTGATGCCGGTGTTGACCAGTCCCGGGCAGATGGCCGAGACGCCGATGCCCTGACCGGCCAGTTCGGCACGCAGACACTCGCTGAGCATCAGGACGGCCGCCTTGGACGTGCTGTAGGCGGGCAGCACCCTCGACGGCTGGAAGGCGGCGGCCGAGGCGATGTTGACGATATGGCCGCCCTGTCCGCGGTCCGCCATTCGCTTGCCGAAGATCCGGCAGCCATGGATGACGCCCCACAGATTGACGTCCAGCACCTTCTTCCAGTCCTCGGCGCTGGTCTGCAGGAAGGCGCCGGACAGGCCGATGCCGGCGTTGTTCACCAGGACGTCGACGGTGCCGTACTCGGCATCGACCTTGTCGGCGAGCTTCTCCATCGCCGCCTCGTCCGAGACGTCGGCAACCTCCGCCCAGGCCGCGGGTGCACCGATCAGCCGGGACATCTCGGCGGTCCGTGCCGCGCCCTCGGCGTCCCGGTCGACCGCGATGATCCGGGCGCCGGCCTCGGCGAAGGCGAACGCCGTCGCCCGGCCGATGCCGCCGGCCGCACCGGTCACCAGCACCAGCTGGCCGCCGAACCGGTCGGCGTGCGGGCCGGACGCCACGACCCGCTTCGCCGGATCTCCCTCTTCCTTGGCGGTGACGAACTCGCCGATCCAGGAGACGAGCTGATCGGGGCGGGTACGCGGTACCCAGTGCTTGGCCGGGAGAGTGCGGCGTACCAGCTGGGGCGCCCACTGCTCCAGGTCGTCGTACAGCCGCTGGGAGAGAAACGCATCACCGGTCGGGGTGATGAGCTGGACCGGGCAGTGCGCATAGGCGTCGGTGCGCGGGCGGCGGAGCCGGGGGAGGACATTGTCGCGGTAGAGCCAGGCACCGTGGGCGGCATCGGTCGGCAGTGAAGCGGTCGGGTAGTCACCGCCCGGCACCTTCTCCACCCGCTGCAGGATCTTTGGCCAGCGCGTGCCGAGCGGGCCCTTCCATGCCAGCTCGGGCAGTACGGGCGTGTGCAGCAGGTAGACGTACCAGGACTTGGCGCTCTGGTTGAGGAGCTGGGCGGCGCGCCGCGGAGTGGGGCGTGCCATGCGCTTCTTGATCCAGTGGCCGAAGTGGTCCAGGGACGGGCCGGACAGGGAGGTGAAGGAGGCGATCCGGCCCTCCGTACGGCGCACCGTGGCGAACTCCCAGGCCTGTACCGAGCCCCAGTCGTGGCCGACCACATGGACCGGGCGGTCGGGGCTGACGGCGTCGGCGACGGCCAGGAAGTCGTCCGTCAGCTTCTCCAGGGTGAAGCCGCCGCGCAGCGGCTGCGGAGCGGTGGACCGGCCGCAGCCCCGGACGTCGTAGAGCACCACATGGAACCGGTCGGCCAGACCGCGGGCGACCTCGGACCACACCTCTTTGCTGTCCGGATAGCCGTGCACCAGCATCACCGTGGGGCGTGCCGGATCCCCCAGCTCGGCGACGCACAGCTCGATGCCGCCGGTGGGCACCCAGCGCTCCCGCGCCCCGTCGAGCCCCGTGCCGCTTCCGACCGCGGGCTGCTGCACCGGCCCCGGCCCCGGTCGCTGCTGCCGATCCGCTCGCCGCCCACGCCCCTTCCCCTGCCGGGACCCCTGCTCCCCCGGCCCGGGCCGCGGCACAGCCCCCTGCCCCGAGGGCTCTCCCGCAGGCCCCTGCTCCTGTCCCTCTCCCCGACCACGTCCCGTGTTCACGCTGTCTTCTCCTCCTGCCAGCGCCGCACATGCGGCAGATCATCGTCCAGCCAAAAGGCGCTCTCCTGCGGGTCCTTGGAGTCCGTGACGACCAGGATCTCCTCGAACTTCGCGCCCGTTCCCCGGAATCCGAGGTGGGGTTCGACCGCCCACAGTCCGGGCTGCGGCGGGTGGTCGGAGAAGGTGTAGGGGCTCCACAGCGGGGACCAGCCGTCACGGTGGCCGTGCAGTGCATCGGAGGCCAGACCCTTGAGGGACTGGGTGCCGAACCCGAAGAGAGTCGGGGACCAGCGCCGTTGCCTGACCCGGTCGACCTTGTGCGCGATGACGCCGAAGGGGTAGGCGCGGTGGCGGTTGGCGTAGCCCTGCCGCGCCATCAACCGGTCGACGTCCTCGTAGATCTCCCGGAGCGGGCGTCGCTCGCGCACCTCGCGCAGGATCAGCTCCCGGTGTGCTTCGAGGTCGGCGAGGAGCCGGTCGTGCACGGGGTTGAGCCCGAGGCAGCCGGAGTAGCCGATGTCGGCCGTGTAGCCCCGATGAATCGGTGCCATGTCCAGGATGAAGGGCATCCCCGGTTCCAGCTCGCGATGGGTCGGGAAGAACTGCAGCGGCACCCGGAAGTTGACGAAGGCGGTGCGGTCGCCGAACCAGGCGAACGGCAGATGGAACCAGTCCCGAACCCCGCGCTCGCGCAGCCACTCGCGCTGCATCCGCGCCGCCGCCCGCTCGGTGATCCCGGGCCTGAGCTGCGCGGCCACCGCTTCCGCACAGGCGTAGGCGAGTCGCTGGACCTCTCTGAACCCTCTTAGCCCGGCGGGGAGTTCTCCGGCTCGTGGTGAGGTCGCTGAGGTGACTGAGGCCATCGCCAACCGTCCGTCCGTGAGCGGTGCATCGCGGTACGTGCCCGTAACTTGACACTGATGAATGTGACAATGCCCGGCGGCTGCGTCAAGGGGGCGTCGGGTGCCCACCCGCAACCCCGACGCGATGGCAGCTCGGAGAAGGAGACCCCTACGGGCTCGTAATACCGCAGGGGGAGGTACATCCCATCGTCTGGTCTGACGACCGGTGTGGCGGAGACCACTACCGTCGAGGACGTGACTGTGATCGTGACCGAAAGCCTGAGCAAGCGGTTCCCGCGGGTGACCGCCTTGGACCGGCTCTCCCTTGACATCGCCCCCGGCGTAACAGGCCTGGTGGGTGCCAACGGTGCCGGCAAGTCCACCCTGATCAAGATCCTTCTCGGCCTGGCCCCGGCCACCGAAGGGACCGCGCATGTCCTCGGCCTGGACGTGACCAAGGACGGCGGCACCATCCGTGAGCGGGTCGGCTATATGCCCGAGCACGACTGCCTGCCGCCCGACGTCTCGGCCACCGAGTTCGTCGTGCACATGGCCCGGATGTCCGGTCTGCCGCCGGCCGCAGCCCGCGAGCGCACCGCCGACACCCTGCGCCACGTCGGCCTCTACGAGGAGCGCTATCGCCCCATCGGCGGCTACTCGACGGGCATGAAGCAGCGGGTGAAGCTGGCCCAGGCGCTGGTCCACGACCCGCAGCTGGTGTTCCTCGACGAGCCCACCAACGGCCTCGACCCGGCCGGGCGGGACGAGATGCTCGGCCTGATCCGGCGCGTGCACACCGATTTCGGGATCTCCGTCCTGGTGACCTCCCACCTCCTCGGTGAGCTGGAGCGGACCTGTGACCATGTCGTCGTCATCGACGGCGGCAAGCTGCTGCGCTCCTCATCGACCGATGAGTTCACGCAGGTCACCGCCTCGCTGGCGGTCGAGGTCACGGACACCGACGACCACCCGGACGGCACCGGGGCGCTGCGCGCGGCCCTGACCGCCGCCGGAGCCGCGGTCACCACCGGCGCCGCCGGTTCGCAGAGCCTCGCCTCCGCCGGGCACCTCCTGTATGTGGAGGCGGCCGGGGAGGAGACCTACGACCTGGTGCGGGACACCGTCGCCGGACTCGGGCTCGGCCTGATCCGGATGGAACAGCGCCGGCACCAGATCGCCGAGGTCTTCCGCGAGGCGGACGCGGCGTCTGCCACCCCCGCCACCGCAGGCGCCCCGAGCGCCCCGCATGCCACCCAGGACGGAGGCGCCCACGATGTCGCCTGAGCCCAAGACGTCCGCGTCCGTGACGTCCGCACCGGCGACGCCCGGATCCGGGGCGTCCGTATCCGCCGCACCGGGCGGCGCCTATATCCACAACATCGGCTACCGCCACTACGACGGCCCCCGCCTGGGCCGTGCCTACGCCCGCCGGTCGCTCTTCTCGCAGAGCCTGCGCGGCGCCTACGGTCTGGGCCGTTCGGCCAAGAGCAAGGCGCTGCCGATGCTGCTCTTCGCGGTGATGTGCCTGCCCGCCGCGATCATGGTCGCGGTGGCGGTGTTCACCAAGGCCGGCAGCCTCCCGGTCGGCTACTCCCGCTACGCCGTCTACCTCCAGGCCGTCATCGGCCTCTTCCTGGCCGCCCAGGCCCCGCAGTCGGTCTCACGCGATCTGCGCTTCAAGTCCATCCCGCTGTACTTCTCCCGCCCCATCGAGCGGGTCGACTACGTGGTGTCGAAGTTCGCGGCGATGGCCAGTGCCCTGTTCATCCTCACCGGTGCGCCGCTGCTGGTCCTCTACATCGGGGCGCTGCTGGCGAAGCTGGACTTCGTCGACCAGACCAAGGGGCTGGCGCAGGGAGTGGTCTCCGTGGTGTTGCTGTCGCTGCTGTTCGCCGGGATCGGCCTGGTCGTCTCCGCGGTCACCCCGCGCCGGGGCTTCGGCGTCGCCGCCGTGATCGCCGTACTCACCATTCCGTACGGTGCCGTGAGCGCGGTGCAGGGGATCGCCTTCGTCCAGGGCAACGAGGCCGCCGTCGGGTGGCTGGGGCTGTTCTCCCCGATCACGCTGATCGACGGGGTGCAGTCGACCTTCCTCGGTGGTACCAGCTCCTTCCCCAACGGCCTGACGCCGTCGACCGGTGCCGGATTCGTCTACCTCCTGGTCACGCTGGCCGTCATCGCCGGCTGCTACGCCCTGCTGATGCGCCGCTACCGGAAGGCCGGACTGTGACCGCCCCCCGCCGCAGGCTCCCGCTGGACGGCGTCCCCGGCCCGACCACCACCCTCCTAAGGAATGGGCTGCGCCCATGAGCACTCTCACCATCGACCATGTCTCGCGTTGGTTCGGCAATGTCGTCGCCGTCAACGACATCACGATGACCATCGGTCCCGGCGTGACCGGCCTGCTCGGCCCCAACGGCGCCGGCAAGTCCACCCTCATCAACATGATGGGCGGCTTCCTCGCGCCCTCCAACGGCTCGGTCACCCTCGACGGGACCACGATCTGGCGCCACGCCGGCATCTACCGCCACATCGGCATCGTCCCGGAGCGCGAGGCGATGTACGACTTCCTCACGGGGCGCGAATTCGTCCTCGCCAACGCGGAGTTGCACGGCCTCGGCCGGGCGGAGGCGGCCAGAGCGCTGGCCACCGTCGAGATGGAGTACGCCCAGGACCGCAAGATCTCGACGTACAGCAAGGGCATGCGGCAGCGCGTGAAGATGGCCTCGGCGCTGGTCCACGACCCGTCCGTGCTGCTGCTCGACGAGCCGTTCAACGGCATGGACCCCCGTCAGCGGATGCAGCTGATGGAGCTGCTGCGGCGGATGGGCGACCAGGGCCGTACGGTCCTGTTCTCCTCGCACATCCTCGAAGAGGTCGAACAACTCGCCTCACACATCGAGGTGGTGGTGGCCGGACGGCATGCCGCGTCCGGCGACTTCCGCAAGATCCGCCGGCTGATGACGGACCGCCCGCACCGCTACCTGGTCCGGTCCGACAACGACCGGGCGCTGGCCGGCGCGCTGATCGCCGACCCCTCGACGGCCGGCATCGAGGTGGACCTCGCCGAAGGCGCGCTGCGCATCCAGGCGGTCGACTTCGGCCGCTTCACCGAACTCCTGCCGCGGGTCGCCCGCGACCACGGCATCCGCCTTCTGACGGTCTCGCCCTCCGACGAGTCGCTGGAATCCGTCTTCTCCTACCTCGTAGCGGCCTGAGGCCCTGAAAGGAGCCCTGACGCATGTCCACGACCACTCCGACGGCCCCGACCGCGCCCCCCGGCGCGCCGAAGGCCTCGCTGTTCCACCCCACCGTCGCCCGGCTCACCTACCGCGCCCTGCTCGGCCGGCGCCGGGCCATGATCCTCTTCGCGCTGCCCGCCCTGCTGGTGGTGCTCGCGGTGGCCGTCCGCGTGCTGGCCGGCGCCGACGACTCCACCGCCGGCGGCATCCTGGGCGGCTTCGCGCTGGGCACGATGGTGCCGCTGATCGGCGTCATCGCCGGTACGGGCGCGATCGGCCCCGAGATCGACGACGGCTCGGTGGTCTACCTCCTCGCCAAGCCGGTGTCCCGGCCGACGATCATCTTCACCAAACTCCTGGTCGCGATAGGCGTCACGGTCGCCTTCTCCGCCCTCCCCGTCCTGCTCGCCGGCTTCCTCCTCAACGGCAACAGCCAGCAGATGGCGGTGGGATACGCCGTGGCGGCGGCCGTCGCCTCCGTCGCCTACAGCGCCCTCTTCCTCCTCTTCGGCACGATCACCCGGCAGGCCGTCGTGTTCGGCCTGGTCTACGCCCTGGTCTGGGAGGCGCTGGTGGGCACCCTCGTCCCGGGCGCGAAGACGCTGAGCGTCCAGCAGTGGGCACTGGCGGTCGGCCAGAAGGCGGCCGCGGAGGGTGCGATCACCTCCGATGTCCAACTGCCGCTCGCGATCGGCCTGCTGGTGGTCCTCACGGCCGCCGCCACCTGGTATGCCGCCCGCCGTCTGAAGGCGCTGACGCTGGCCGGCGAGGAGTAACGACATCCGGGCGGGGCGCGGGTGGACGGGTAGCGGGCGCGAAAGGGGACACCGGAAACCCCTAAGCCCCGCCCCCGCCACCGCCGCCAGTTCCGGCGCCCTTCTGCAGGTCGTTGAACTCGCGGACGTTGCGCAGATGCTCCTGGTAGTCGGCGGTGAAGCGGGTGTCGCCCGGTTTGACGGTGACGAAGTAGAGCCAGTCGCCCGCGGGCGGCGCGCCGGCCGCCTTCAGCGCGTCGGCCCCGGGGCTGTCGATCGGCGTCGGCGGCAGGCCCGGGTAGCGGTAGGTGTTGTACGGGTTCTTGGTCCTGGTGTCGGCATGGCTGGTGCGGAGGGTGCTGCGGGCCAGCGCGTAGTTGATCGTCGAATCCATCTGCAGCGGCATGTGGTGCGCGAGTCGGTTGTCGATGACCCGGGCGACCTTGCCCATATCGGCCGGCCGGTCCGCCTCGGCCTGCACGATGCTGGCGATGACGACCGTCCGGTAGGAGGCGATGCCGTCGGCGGCGAGCCGCTGCTTGGCGGTTTTGACCATGTAGGCGAGCAGCGACGCCGGGGTGGTGTCCGAGTCGAGGGGATAGGTCGCCGGGAAGAGATAGCCCTCGGGGTTGCCCTTCGCCTCGGCCGGCAGCGCCAGATGCGCGCTCTTGGCGGCCTTCGCGGTGGAGCCCGCGGGACGGTGCAGGGCCTTGTCGGCGGCCGCGTAGACCTGTGAGGCCCGCTGCCCTTCCGGGACGGTCAGCGTCTGACCGGGCCGCAACCCGCGCAGCAACCGCGGCAGCAGCAGCGCCGCAAGGACGACCAGGACACACAGCACCGCTACGAGAACGAGCCGGCCGGTGCGGGGGAGCCGCGGTCCTGGCCGGCGAACGGTGCGCTCAACATCGCTCATGGGGGCACGGTAGGCGAGAGCACGGGGGCGCGCGGCGACTGCTTCCCCGATCGTTGCCGACGGCGGAGATCATTCACCAGCTCGCCATCCACCGGCCACACGCCGGCGCCGGCCACGGCCCGTGGGCGCCTCGCCGGTACGGGATCACCTCGCTGGTACGGGATCACCTCGCCGTACCGGAGCCGACCGGGGAGGCCGGACCGCCGCGCGGCCCGCGGACTCCGGCCCCGCCTCCCCTACGCCCCCGTACCGCCTCCCGCCTGGCCCTTCTCACTCGGCGGCCGGTGCTCCGATCCGCTGGTCCCGGCCCGCGCCCACGCCCACCAGAGCCAGTCCGGCGCAGACGGCGATCAGCAGCGCGAGGGGGACGGTCCAGCCGTGGGTGGCCTGGTGGACGGCCCCCAGGACGAGGGGGCCGGCGGCGGCCAGAAGGTACCCGCCGGTCTGGGCCATGCCGGAGAGGCGGGCGGCGGTGTGGGCATCGCCGGAGCGCAGCACCATCATCGTCAGGGCCAGCCCCAGCGCACCGCCCTGCCCGACGCCGAGGAGCGTGGCCCACAGCCAGGCACCCGCCACCGGCGCCACCAGCAGTCCGACGACGCCGCAGGCCATCAGCGTGGACACGGCCACGGCCAGCAGCCGCTGACGCCGCATCCGCCCCGCGAGCATCGGCACGATGAACGAGCCGACCATCTGCACCAGCGTGCTGAAGGCGAAGACCAGGCCCGCCTCGCCCTTGCCCATGCCGTGGTCGGTGAAGATCGTCGGCATCCAGGCGATGGTCACGTACGCGACCAGCGACTGCGAGCCCATGAAGACCGTGACCTGCCAGGCCAGCGGGGAACGGCTCAGCTTCGGCCCGTCCCCGGTGCTGTGCAGAGGGGTGGCCGCGGCGGCGCCATGGCGGGTGCCGCGCCGGGCCATGAGCGTCTGCGGGATCCAGACGACCGCGGCGGCGGCGGCCAGCAGTGCCCAGGAGACCAGCGCACCTTGCCAGCTGCCGAGCGCGCTCTCCAGCGGTACCGCGGAGGCGGCCGAGACGGTCGCGCCCAGGATCATCGCGGTCGAGTACAGCGCCGTCATCCCCGCGGCACGCTCCGGGAAGTCCCGCTTGATCAGGCCGGGCATCAGCACGTTCAGCAGCGCGATGGAGGTGCCGACCACGGCACACCCGGCGAACAGCGCGACCACCGGCGGGGCGATCCGCAGCACGATGCCGCCGCACAGGGCCACCAGCGCAGCGCAGAGCGCCGCCTCCGTGCCCCAGCGGCGGGCCAGTTTCGGCGCGAGGATCGAGCCGAGACCCATGAAGATCAGCGGGATGGTCGTCACCAGACTGCTGGCCGTCGCGGTCAGCCGGAAGTGCCGGCCGATCTCGGCGAGCAGCGGCGAGACCCCGGCCAGCGCCGTCCGCATATTGAGTGCGGCAAGGACGATTCCGGCCATGATCAGGGCCGGGTGGGCCCGCAGTTGCTTGCGGGCCGCGGCGACCGGTGGTGCCGCGACGAGATCTTCCTCAGCGTCGATCAAGGGTGCCGCGGAGTCGATCAAGGGTGCCTCGGACCTGGGCCCTGCCATACGTGCGTACCTCGCCAAGAGTGGTGTGTGTGCGGGAAGGAGATCGGTGTTCCAGGAGGAACAGGAGGAACAGGAGGAACAGGAGGAACAGGAGGAACAGAAGGAACAGGGGAATCAGGAAGAAGGAGTGGGGGAAGAGGCGGGGAAAGGCGGTCGCGACACCGGAGGTGGGCGTGGGTGCGGCGTCAGCGACCGGCCAGCAAGGCCTCCACGGCCTGCTTCGGCTTCTCCAGTACGTCGCGGATGCTCTGCTGAGCGGCCTCCGGGTCGCCCGCCGCGATCGCCTCCATGACCGCGACATGATCGCCGTGCGCGACCTTCGGCATCGCCCGGTCGCCGAGATAGCCGACCAGCGCCTCCCGGACCGAGCTGCTGAACCAGCCGTAGGTCGCCGTCAGCGCGGTGTTGTGCGCGGCCTCGACGACGGCCTTGTGGAAGGCGACGTCGTGATCGGCGTAGAGCTCCAGGCTGCCGGAGGCGGGCTGTCCCTCCGCGTCCGCCAGCTCGGCCTGGGCGTCCAGAGCCGCACGCATCCGCTCCAGGTCGGCGGGCAGATGGCGCAGCGCGGCCAGCCGGGCGGCCTCCGCCTCCAGGGCGATACGCAGCTCCAGCACGTCGCGGATGCCGGCCCGCTGGACGCCGCGCATGATGTCGCCCGGGTCCGTGGTGGAGACGACGAAGGTGCCCTCGCCCTGCCGTGAGCGCAGCATCCCGGCGTGTACGAGCACCCGCACCGCCTCGCGGACGGTGTTGCGGCCGACCTGGAGCTGCTCGGCGAGCGCATGCTCGGTGGGGATCCGGGACCCCACCCGCCACTCCCCGGCGGCCAGTTGGGACCGCAGGGTGTCGACGACGGTGTCCACGAGGGAGCGCCGTCCCACTGCCTGCAGTGCCATGTCCGATCCGCCCGCCCTCTTGCCCCGGGCCAACCTTTTTGCCCGGTCATCCTACAACTGATGCATTCATCGTACACGGAACTGGCGGAGGTGCGAGAAGCCCGAGGGCGGAGGCGCGGGAAGCCCGAGGGAGGAGGCGCGGCAAGGCGAGGGAGGAGGTGCGGGAAGCCGAGGGAGGAGGAGAGGCAAGGCGAGGGAGGAGGAGAGGCAAGGCGAGGGAGCGCGAGGGGGCGGGCCCTGCCGGTTTCCGTGGGCCCGCCGGTCTCACAGTCCGATGTCGCGCTCCTGGATGTCCGCGAGGGATTCGCGCCGTACGAGGAGGCGGGCCTGCCCTTCGGTGACGGCGACGACCGGTGGCCGGCCGACGAGGTTGTAGGCGGAGGCCATCGAGAGGTGGTACGCGCCGGCGACGGGGACGGCCAGCAGATCGCCGGGGCGGAGGTCACCGGGCAACTGGACGTCGGCGGCGAGCACATCGCCGGCCTCGCAGTGCCGGCCGACCACGGTGACCGGTTCCGGCGCGGCGGACGGGCGGCGGCCGATCAGCCGCGGCGCATAGCGCACCCCGTACAGCGCGGGCCGAGGGTTGTCGCTCATCCCGCCGTCCACCGCCACGAAGGTGTGCGCCCCGGTCCGTTTGACGGACAGTACCCGGTAGAGGACGACACCGGCCGGGCCCACGATGGCGCGGCCGGGTTCGACGGCGAGCCGGGGCACCGGCAGCCCGGCCGCCGCGCAGCCGCGGGCCAGTTCGGCGCGGAGCCGGCTGCCGAGGGAGGCGAGGTCGAGGGTGGGCTCGCCGGGGCGGTAGGCGATGCCGTGGCCGCCCCCGAGGTCCAGCTCGGGCAGCGTGATGCCGTGCTGCTCGTGGATCCGGGCCAGCAGGCCTGTCAGCCGGCGTACGGCCGACAGGTAGGGCTTGACGGTGGTGATCTGTGAGCCCAAGTGGCAGTGCAGGCCGACGAGTTCGAGGCGCGGCTGGCCGAGTACCCGCGCGAGGGCGTGCTGGGCGGAGCCGTCGGTGAGGGACAGCCCGAACTTCTGGTCGTCGGTCCCGGTACGGATCTTGGCGTGGCCGCCGGCGGCGATGCCCGGGACGACCCGGATCAGCACCTTCTGCCGGGCGCCCGGGGGGACCGCGGCGGCCAGCCGGGCGATCTCCGAGGTGCTGTCGATGACGATCCGGCCGACGCCGAGCCGCAGCGCGGCCCGCAGGTCGGCCGGGCTCTTGGCGTTGCCGTGCAGCACGATCCGTTCGGGCGGGAAGCCGGCTGCGACGGCCAGTTCCAGTTCGCCGGCGGAGCAGACGTCCAGGCCGAGCCCCTCTTCCCGCACCCAGTGCACCAGGGCGCGGCACAGGAACGCCTTGGCGGCGTAGTAGACGTCGGCGCCGGGGAAGGCCCGGAGGTAGGCGCGGCAGCGGTGGCGCACCTCGGCCTCGTCCAGGACGTAGGCGGGGGTGCCGAAGCGGTCGGCGACCTCGGTGAGCGGGACGCCGGCCACGGCGAGATCGTCATGGCCGACCGGTGCCGTGGACCTGGGCCAGACGGACAGCGGATCGACGGCGGACATCGGATCGACGGCGGGCGGCGCAGCGACAGCAGACGCCCGCCCGGCGGCGGACGGCGGTTCGCCTGCGGCCCGCGCCGCTGTCGCCGCTGGGCTGGTCGCTACAGGGCTGGTCGCCCCGGGGGCGGTCCCCACGGCGGCGGACGGCGACGGCGCACCCGTTCCGGGATGGGCGCGGGGCAGGGTGTGGTGGCTCATGTCGGTGTGGCCCTCCCTCAGACGGCCCGTAGGTGCTGACCACAGCCCGCCCGTACGTGCTGACCACGGGAGAGGCCCGGGGCGAACCGTGGGTCGACGGTCAGGACCCTCGCTCCGACGGGCTCGGCCAGCGCACGCAGCGCGGGTTCGGAGAGCCTGACCCAGGGCTGGTCGCCGCCGAGGGCCGCGGCGAGCCGCTGGAGCGAGGTGAAGCCGACGGCGGTACGGCCGCCGAGCGGCGTGCGGAACAGGCGGGCCGTGCAGCCCGCGGGGCCCGACCGGACAGGGACGAAGAGAAGCCCGGCCGGGACACGATCGGCAGGCTCGGGATCTTCCGCGTACAGAAGGTGGGACACGGCGTTGCTCCTCGCACGGGACCTCGGCCCCGGACCAGTGGGAAACGCATGCGCCGGGGCTCGGCCCTGACGCTATTCCCGGGGAACGGGCCACTCGGACGGTCCCTGACGCGTCATTGACGGGTTGTGGGCGCTACTTGACGCGATGCTGCTGCCCGGTGGCCCAGGGTGCGGCGGTGGTGACGCCGCGGCGCGGTCCGTGGCCCGCCGCGCTTGACCTTGACACTGTGGAAAGCACTCCACTGGAAGGCGTCATGTTCACCATCGGAGATTTCGCCCAGTACGGCCGTGTGTCGGCCCGCATGCTGCGCCATTACGACGCGATCGGGCTGCTGCGCCCGGCCCGCACCGACCCCGTCAGCGGCTACCGCTTCTACGAGGCGGCCCAGCTCGCCCGGCTCAACCGCATCATCGCGCTCAAGGACCTCGGATTCAGCCTTCAGCAGGTGAGGGCGATTCTGGCCGAGGAGGTGAGCGTGCCGGAGCTGCGCGGCATGCTGCGGCTGCGGCGGGCGGAGCTGGAAGCGGCGCTGACGGCGGCGGGTGCGCGGCTGGCGCAGGTCGAGGCGAGGCTCCGGACGATCGAGAGCGAGGGACGCATGTCTGCCGACGATGTGGTGGTCAAGCGCACCGAGACGGTACTGCTCGCGGAGCTGAGCGGGAGGGCCGCGAGTTACGGGCCCGAGGACATCGGGCCGGTCATCCAGCCGCTCTACGACGAGCTGTGCCGACTCCTGGAGACGGCCGGGGTGACCCCGGCGGGACCGGGCCTGGCGTACTACGAGGACGCCCCGGTGCCGGCGGCGGCAAAAACGGGTGGGGCGCTCGCGCCGCCCGGAGAAGCCACCCCCAACCCCCCTGCCCACACAGCCCCGGGTGGCGACGCCGTCCTCGTCCACGCGGGGATGGTGATCACCCACGAGGCGCTGGCCAAGGCCGGTGTCACCGTCGACCGCGCATCCGGCCGCCCCGGCACCCCCTCCGCCGCACCGGTCCCCACCGGCCTCGGCTTCGACGTCGTCATGCTCCCCGCCCTCGACTGCGCCGCCACGGTGGTGCACCGCGGTCCGATGAGCCGGATCCTGCCGACCGCCCAGAATCTCGCGCACTGGATCGACGCCAACGGCTACCGCTCCGCCGGGTACGCCCGCGAGCTGTATCTGGAGTGCCCGCCGGACCAGGAGGACTGGGTCACCGAGATCCAGGAGCCGGTGGTGCGGGCCTGAGGCGCTCCGTATCGCCGCCGCCCAGACAGGCGGTGACCGTCTCGGCGAACGCCACCGCCGCCGGGCTCAGCGCCTCCCACCGGCGTACCGCCCAGCCGGTGGCCAGTGGGGGCAGCGCGGCGATCGGGATCAGCCGCAGTGCCGGATGGGCGGCGGCGTGCAGGCCCGGCAGCTGGGGGACGACCGCATGGCCGACGCCGAGTTCGGCGAGCAGCAGGGCGGTGTCCCAGTCGGCGACGCTGGTGGTGCTCGGGGGCGGCACGGGGCCGGCTTCCCGGTGGCCGAGGTGTCCGTCGAGGCGCATACGGGAGGTGGAGTTCTCCGGCAGCCGGATGTGCCGGATACCGGCCAGTTCGTCGGGCTCGATCCGCTCCCGGCCGGCGAGCGGGTCATCGGCGCGCACGGCGAGCACCCAGGGCAGCCGGACCACCGGATGCTGCTCGATGCCGCGCACCGGCGGCCCTATGGTGATCCAGGCCAGCTCGGAGCTGCCGTCCGCGACGGCCTCGAAGCAGCGGCGGCTGGAACTCTCGGTCTGGAACTCCAGGTTGACGTGCGGATGGCGGGCGCGGAAGGCGACCACCGCCTCGGACATGAAGTGCCGGACGGTCGTGGCGCCGGTGGTCACCCGGACCGTGCCGCCGTCCCCCGCGCGCAGATCGGCCAGCCGGCGCAGCGCCAGGTCCAGCCCGTCGATGCCGTCCGCCGCCGCGCGGTGCAGGATCCGGCCCGCCTGGGTCGGCGCCACACCGCGCGGCCGCCGCTCCAACAGACCGATGCCCGCCTCTCGTTCGAGGCGTTTGACGCGCTGGCTCACGGCCGACTGGGTGCATCCGAGATCACGGGCGACGGCGCTGAGACTGCCCGCCTCGCATACGGCCACGAAGACGCGCAGATCGTCGAGGGTCACCCGCGTACCGTAGCCGTCAACCCAAGCTCTTTCTAAGGGATTTGGAAGGAAACCCGAGGATTGACTTGGAAGTGCGGACGCGGGGAAGATCGCCGCAGGGCCCAGGGCGGCAACCCGGAACCGCGTACGGCCGTACGGTTCCGGGTGCCGACCCGCGCCGGGGCGCGTTCCGTCGTGGCTACGCCCCCGCTCGCGCACCCTCCCGCACCGGAGCCGCCGCGGCCCCCTGCCCGTGCCGGCCGGCCGGACCGTCGCCGCTCTCCTCACGCCGTACCACCGCGAGGACCAGCAGCCCGCCCGCCAGGGCCGCCACCCCGGAGATCAGCATGATGTCCGTCAGCCCGGAGACATACGCGGACCCGACGGCCGTACGGGAGGCGCCGGGCCGTACGGCGTCGCGCAGCGCGGTGGCGAAGACGGTGCCGAGGACCGCGATGCCCAGGGCGTAGCCCAGCTGGCGGAAGGTGTTCACGGCGCCGCTCGCCATCCCCGCCCGCTGCGGGGGCGCCGCGCCGAGCGCCGCGGAGACCAGGACCGGCATCGCCGCCCCGATGCCCAGCCCGCTCACCGCGAGCCCGGGGACCAGTGCCGCCCAGCCGGCGTCGTCGTCCAGCAGCGCGCGGGACAGCAGCGCCCCGGCCCCCACGAGCAACAGGCCGACACCGATCGGGAGTTGGGGTGCCATCCGCTGCAGCCGCCGGCCGCCCAGGGCGCCGACCAGCAGGGACATCAGCGCCATCGGGGTCACCGCGAGACCCGCCTGCACCGGGCTCAGGCCGACGATGTTCTGCACCCACAGCCCCACGAACGTCAGATACGGGAACGCCGCGGCCTGCAACAGCAGCGCCGCCGCCATCAGCGCCGCGAACGACGGCCGGCGCAGCAGACCCAGGTCGAGCAGCGGCCGCCGCACCCGCCGTTCGACGACGAGGAAGACCAGCAGCGCGAGCGCCGCGCCGCCGAGCGAGGCGAGCGTCCCGTACTCCGTCCAGCCCTCCTCGCCACCGCGGATCAGCCCGTACGTCAGCGCGCCCGCGCACGCCGTGAAGGACGCGGCACCCGGCCAGTCGATACGGGCGAGGGGACTCCTCGCGACCGCGTCCGTTCCAGCGTGGGGGAGGGTGCCGTGCGACTCCTTCACCCGGCGCAGGGTGATCCAGGCCGCGACGGCGGTCAGCGGCAGATTGACCAGGAAGATCGCCCGCCAGTCCACGTACTCGGTGAGCAGCCCGCCCAGTACGGGCCCGGCCGCGGCGGCGGCGCCGCTGGTGCCGCCCCAGACGCCGAACGCCACACCACGGTCCCGGCCCTGGTACGTGGCCATCAGCAGGGGGGTGTTGGTGGCGAACATCGCCGCTGCGCCCATGCCCTGGACGGCGCGGGCCGCCACCAGGGTGCCCGCGTCGGGAGCCAGACCGCAGGCCAGCGAGGCGAGCGCGAACAGCGCCAGCCCGGCCACGTACAGCCGGCGCCGTCCGAAGAGGTCGGCGGCCGAGCCCGCCACCATCAGCAGCGCGGCCAGCGCCAGCGCGTAGATGTCCATCACCCACTGGAGCGAGGTGAAGGAGGCGCCCAGGCCGTCGGCTATCCGGGGCAGCGCGGTGTTCACGATCGTCACATCGACCAGCAGAAGGAAGTTGCCGAGGGTGATGGCGGCCAGCGGCCACCACTTCCCGGCCCGCCTGTCCGCCGGACCCTCCTGCGTCCTTCCGCCGGGTGCTCCGCCCGGCTCCCCGCCCGCGCCCGCCGCCCGGCCGCTGCCCGCGGTCCCCCTCTCGGGTGCGTTCCGCATGACCTTTCCTCCACGTGTCTCGCCGGGCGGAACCATGCCGCGCCGCCCTGTAGTGCCGACGCCACAGTGCGGCCCGTGCCGCCCGTTCTCCCAGCCACCGCACTGCCTGCGGTGCAATCCGACACGCGCTAGCCTCGAATGGTGAAAACCGACGGGATGTCCGATGTACCGGTACAGGGGAGAGCCGCCGGCCACCCCTCCGGGGGCACCACCGGCTTCGACGCCCTCGACCGCCGGCTCGTGCACGCGCTGCAGCTGGACGGCCGGGCGCCGTTCAGCCGGATCGCCGCCGTGCTCGGTGTCTCCGACCAGACCGTCGCCCGGCGCTACACCCGCCACCGCACCAACGGCGCGCTCAAGGTGCTCGGGCTGGCCGACGCGCGGGCGCTGGGCGACATCGAATGGATGGTGCGGGTCCAGTGCACACCGGACGCCGCCGCCTCCGTCGCCGAGGCGCTGGCCCGCCGCACGGACACGTCCTGGGTGAGTCTGATGTCCGGCGGCACCGAGATCGCCGCGGTCTGCCGGGCCGCGAGCAGCGACGACAGCGATGCCCTGCTGCTGCAGAAGCTGCCGCGCACCCCGAGCGTCATCGGCGTCACCGCGCACTGCCTGCTGCACGAGTTCTTCGGCGGCCCGCAGGGCCTGATCAGCAAGTCCGGTGCGCTCACCGATGCACAGATCGCTGAGCTGAGCCCAAAGCCGCCCCACGATCCGCCCGGTGCCGGGGTGACGCTCACCGACGCCGACCGCCGGCTCTTCGACGCGCTCGCCCGGGACGGCCGGGCGCCGCTGGGCGAGCTCGCCGCCTGCACCGGCTGGTCGCCCAGCACCGTCCGCCGCCGGCTCGCGGAGCTGCGGGCGGACGGTGTCCTGTACTTCGACGTCGACTACGACCTGCGGCAGTTCGGGTACGGCGTGATGGTCGCCCTCTGGCTGTCCGTCGCTCCCGCCGAACTCGCCGCCGCGGGCGAGGCGTTGGCCGCCCACCCGGAGGTCGCCTTCGCCTGCGCCACCACCGGGCCCCACAACCTCTTCGCGTCCGTGCTGTGCCGGAACGTCGGCGCGCTCTACTCCTATCTGACGACCCGGGTCGCGGCACTGCCCGGCGTACGGGCGATGGAGAGCGCGCCCCGCATCCGGCACCTCAAGGGGCCGGGGCCGCTGGTCCTCACCTCCCCCGCCGGCGCGGGACGCCGCCGGTGAGGCCCCTGCTGGAGCCGCCGCGCGGCGGCCGCCGGCCGTTCCCCGGCAACCCCCTGACCTGGGTGACGGACTGGGTGCGCAGCAGTCCCGGCACCCATATCTGGCTGCTGGTCATCGGCATCACCAGCCTGGTCATCGCCTCCGCGTCCGAGGGGCTGGGGCAGTTCCTGGTGCACCGCACCAGCAGCAACATCCACGAGCTGAACGAGCATCCGCTGCCGTCGCTGCTGATCAGCGGCTTCTGGATCGAACGCCCCTCGTCCTTCCTGCTCTACGTGGCGCTGTTCGAGCTGGTGCACGCCAACGTGGAGCGCTGGCTGGGCAGCGGACGCTGGCTGCTGACCGTCGGCGGTGCCCATATCGCCGCCACCCTCGCCAGCCAGGAGCTCGTCCTGCTGGCCATCGAGGGCCATCGGCTGCCGCGTTCGATGACCCATGTCGTGGACATCGGGGTCTCCTACGGGCTGGCCGCGGCCGCCGGGGTGCTGACGTACCGGCTGTGGCCGCCCTGGCGCTACGGCTATCTCTCCGGGGTGCTGATCTTCTTCGCCGTCCCGTTGCTGACCGGCGCTTCCTTCACCGACTTCGGCCATGCCATCGCGCTGGTCATGGGCTTTGCGGCCTGGCCGCTGACCCCGGCGGCGGCCGCCGGGGGGCGGACGGACCACGACGAGGAGGCCGCCGGACCGGCCGAGGAGCCCGCCGGACCCGTCGAAGGGCCCGCGAAGCCGCCCCCGGACCCCGGTCCCGATCCGAAGAGCCGTCAGGAGAGGTAGAGGCGCTCCAGCACCACCGCGACACCGTCCGCCTCGTTGGAGGCGGTGAGTTCGTGCGCGACGGCCTTCAGCTCGTCATGGGCGTTGGCCATCGCCACACCGCGGGCGGACCAGGCGAACATCGGGATGTCGTTGGGCATATCGCCGAAGGCCAGGGTGTCCTTGGCGGTGACGCCCAGCCGGCGGGCGGCCAGCGACAGTCCGGTGGCCTTCGTCAGTCCCAGCGGCAGCAGTTCGACGATGCCCTCGCCGGCCACCGTCACGCCCACCAGGTCCCCGGCGACCTGACGCGCGGCCAGCGCCAGCGCGTCGTCGTCCAGGTCCGGATGCTGGATGTAGACCTTGTTGAGCGGGGCCGCCCACAGCGCGCCGGGATCGTCCATCATGACGTTCGGCAGCGGACCCTCCTGGACGCGGTAGCCGGGGCCGACCAGCACCTCGCCCTCCAGGCCGTCGCGGCTCGCCGCCAGATACAGCGGGCCGACCTCCGCCTCGATCTTGGACAGCGCGAGACCGGCCAGCTGGCGGTCCAGCGTCACCGAGGTCAGCAGGCGGTGCTCACCGGCGTGGTAGAGCTGACCGCCCTGGCCGCACACCGCGAGGCCCTTGTAGTCCAGGGCGTCGAGGATGTGCCGGGTCCAGGGCACGGCCCGGCCGGTGACGACGATGTGCGCCGCGCCCGCCGCGGTGGCCGCGGCGAGCGCCTGGCGGGTGCGCTCGGAGACGGTCTCGTCGTGGCGCAGCAGCGTCCCGTCGAGATCCGTAGCGATGAGCTTGTACGGCAGCGGAGCAGGTGCGCTCACTTGGCGACGGGCTCCAGAATCTCCCGGCCGCCCAGGTAGGGGCGGAGCACCTCGGGGACGCGCACGGAGCCGTCCGCCTGCTGGTGGTTCTCGAAGATCGCCACGATCGTGCGCGGTACGGCGCAGAGCGTGCCGTTCAGGGTCGCCAGCGGCGAGACCTTCTGCTTGCCGTCGACGGTCTCGCGCATCCGGACGGACAGCCGCCGCGCCTGGAACTCGTCGCAGTTCGAGGCCGAGGTCAGCTCGCGGTACTTGCCCTGGGTGGGGATCCAGGCCTCGCAGTCGAACTTGCGGGAGGCCGAGGCGCCGAGGTCACCGGTGGCGACGTCGATGACCTGGAACGGCAGCTCCAGGCTGGTCAGCCACTGCTTCTCCCAGTCCAGCAGCCGCTGGTGCTCGGCCTGGGCGTCGCCCGGCGCGACGTAGGAGAACATCTCCACCTTGTCGAACTGGTGGACCCGGAAGATGCCGCGGGTGTCCTTGCCGTAGGTGCCGGCCTCGCGGCGGAAGCACGGGGAGAAACCGGCGTAGCGCAGCGGCAGCTTGGCGCCGTCCACGATCTCGTCCATGTGGTACGCGGCGAGCGGGACCTCGGAGGTGCCGACCAGGTAGTAGTCGTCCTTTTCGAGGTGGTAGACGTTCTCCGCGGCCTGGCCGAGGAAGCCGGTGCCCTCCATGGCGCGCGGGCGCACCAGGGCGGGGGTCAGCATCGGCGTGAAACCGGCCTCGGTGGCCTGTGCGATGGCGGCGTTGACCAGGGCGAGTTCCAGCAGCGCGCCGACGCCGGTGAGGTAGTAGAAGCGGGAGCCGGACACCTTGGCGCCGCGCTCGACGTCGATGGCGCCGAGCAGCTCGCCGAGCTCCAGGTGGTCCTTGGGCTCGAAGCCCTCGGCGGCGAAGTCGCGGATGGTGCCGTGCGTCTCCAGGACGGTGAAGTCCTCCTCGCCGCCGACCGGAACGTCGGGGTGGACGAGGTTGCCGAGCTTCCGCAGCAGCGCCTGCGTCTCCTCCTTGGCCTCGTCCTGTGCGGCGTCGGCGGCCTTGACGGCGGCGGCGAGTTCGCCGGCCTTCTTCAGCAGCACGGCCTTCTCGTCGCCGGAGGCCTTGGGGATGAGCTTGCCGAGCGCCTTCTGCTCGGCACGCAGCTCATCGAAGCGGACGCTTGACGACCTGCGCCGCTCGTCGGCGGAGAGAAGCGCGTCGACGAGTGCGACGTCCTCTCCACGGGCGCGCTGGGACGCGCGCACACGGTCGGGGTCCTCACGGAGCAGGCGAAGGTCAATCACCCCACCAGGCTACCGGGCCCCGCCCCGCCCCTCGACGCGATATTCCCCGGCATGTCATTTTGCCCGTTTTGAGTCGTTTATTCCCCTGGTGGCGGGAGAGGAAAAGCGGGTGGGAAATGCGCGTCCATTCCGTGCCGCGGGGTGATCCGGAGGCGGCCTTCGGCGCTGTCGCCGGGAGTCTTTGCGGCGACGGGAGGGGGCCTTCGCGGCGTCCGTCACGAGATCTTCGCACTGTCCGTGATGGGGCTTTCGCGGTCCGGGCGCCGAGTGATCCACGGTGTGGAAAGCGGGAGTTGGGCGGGCGTCGGAGCGGGTTGCGGGCCTCTGGTTATCCCCCGGAATCCTCTGGTTGTCCACAGGGGGCGAGGGTTTCAGGATTGTTATCCACAGGCTGTGTGTGAGATCTGTGGAAGTCGGAGCAGGCCATTCCGCTCCCGAAATGGTCGGCTATGGATTCCCTGCTCAAACCCCGTTCACGCACTCTTTCGTGTGGGATTACCTCGCCCTAAAGGATTGATCACGTGAATTGTGCTGACGGTGCCCGACGTGGGGTGCTGTGGAGTGGTGTGCGGTCAGTAGGGCGATATGTCGACTGTGTCCGAATCTCATGTCGACTTACCCACAGGTCGAGAGCCGTGCCTGTGGATAACTTTGTGGATAACCCACAACCCTTCCAAACTCGCAGGTCGTGCTGTTCCGCAGGGGCCGCCGACGGGGCCGCAGAGCGCCGGAATCCGGCTCTCAGCCCCGCCCGTCCATGCAGCGCGCCAGCCAGTCCGACGCCTCGGTGAACGCCGCGTCCGTCATCGTCCGCCGCACGAGCGGCGGCACCTCGTCCGCCCGCGGATACGAGCCGAGGAACCGCACCTCGCGGCAGATCCGCTTGAGGCCCATCAGCACCTCGCTGACCCGGCGGTCGGTGACATGCCCCTCGCAGTCCACGGAGAAGCAGTAGCGGCCGATGCCCTCGCCGGTCGGCCGGGACTCGATCCGCATCATGTTCACCCCGCGCACCGCGTACTCCTGCAGCAGTTCGAGGAGCGCACCGGGGTGGTCCTCGGCCAGCCACAGCACGACCGAGGTCTTGTCGGCGCCGGTCGGCGCCGCGGGCCGGGCCGGGCGGCCCACCAGCACGAAGCGGGTGGCCGCGTTCTGCGCGTCGTGAATGTCGGTGACCAGCGGCTCCAGGCCGTAGGTCGCCGCCGCGAACTCGCCCGCGAAGGCGCCGTCGTAGCGGCCCTCCTGCACCAGCCGCGCACCGTCGGCGTTCGAGGCCGCCGACTCCCATACCGCCTCCGGGAGTTGGGCCGCCAGCCACTTGCGCACCTGCGGCTGGGCGACGGGGTGCCCGGTCACCGTCTTCACATCGCTGAGCGGCGTCCCGGGGCGCACCAGCAGCGCGAAGGCGATCGGCAGCAGCACCTCGCGGTAGATCATCAGCGGCTCGCCGGAGGCCAGTTCGTCCAGGGTGGTGGTCACCCCGCCCTCGACGGAGTTCTCGATCGGCACCAGCGCCGCGGCGGCCTCACCGGCACGCACCGCGTCCAGGGCGGCCGGCACCGACACCATCGGCACCAGCTCGCGGGGCGCCGCCTCGGGAAGGGTGCGCAGCGCAGCCTCCGTGAACGTGCCCTCGGGGCCGAGATAGGTATAGCGGCTGGCCGACATGGATAAGGACTCCCTCGCGTAACTGCGGGGGCACCCCGCCGATCTTCTCCCTGTCCTGCCACGATACCCAGCCCCGCAAAGCCCGGGCGGGACTTCCCCGGAGGGCCCCCTCCCGGGAGTGGCCTGCCCGGGGCGGGGCGGGGCGCTCAGCCCTCCAGCAGCGGCCGGCCCACGTAGTCGCCCGGCTCGGCGGCCGGGGGCACCGCGTACAGCCCGCTCGCCTCGTGCCGCAGGAACCGCGACAGCGCGTCGCCGCGGTCCAGCTTCCGCTGGACCTGGGTGAAGGCGCGCAGCGGATCGGCCTGCCAGCAGACGAAGAGCAGTCCGGCGTCCGGGGCGCCGTCCTCCCGGAACCCGTCGTGGAAGGAGAAGGGGCGGCGCAGCATCGCCGCGCCCTGGTTGGACTCCGGCGCCGCGATCCGCGCATGCGCGTTGGCCGGGATGACCGGCAGCCCGTCGGGGCCGCTCGCGTCCAGCCGCATCGGGGTGGTCTCGGAGCCGCCGGTCAGCGGCGCGCCGTTGTCCTTGCGGCGCCCGATGACCCGCTCCTGCTCGTGCCGGGAACGCTTCTCCCAGTCGTCCAGCAGCATCCGGATGCGGCGGACGACCGCGTACGAGCCGCCGTGCATCCAGTCCTGCTCGGCGTCCCGCCCCACGAAGATCCGCTCGTCGAAGTCCCGGTCCGAGGGCTTGGGGTTGTTGGTGCCGTCGATCTGGCCCATCAGATTGCGTGCGGTCATCGGGTGCGCGGTGGCGCCCGGTGTGCGGTTGAAGCCGTTCATCTGCCAGCGCAGCCGCGCACTGCCGGCCGCGTCCTTCTGCAGCGCGCGCAGCGCATGGAAGGCGACCAGGGCGTCGTCGGCGCCGATCTGTATCCACAGATCACCGTTGCTGCGCCCGGCGTCCAGCGCATCGGCCGAGAAGTCCGGCAGCGGGTCGAGCTGTACGGGGCGCCGCTTCGTCAGGCCCGTACGGCCGAAGAAGCTGTGGCCGAAGCCGAAGGTGACGGTCAGCGAGGACGGGCCCGCGTCGAGCGCGACCCCCGTGTCGGCGTCCGGGGTCCGTCCGGCCATCAGCTCCTCGGCCGTCCGCGACCAGCGGCGCAGCAGGGCGGCGGCGGTCCTGCGGTCCGCGTCCGGCGCCAGGTCGAAGGCGACGAGATGCCCCGTGGCCTGCAACGGGGTGGTGATCCCCGCCTGCTGCCCGGCGCGCGCCGTCCGGAAGGGAACCTCGGTCGAGCCGATGCTGGTGACGGCCTTGGCGGCATCCTGCGGGCCGGTCTGCGCGGCGGAGACCCCGAGGGCGCCGCCGGCCCCGCCGGCGACCAGCCCGGCCGCGCCCGCCGCGCCGACGGTGCCGAGCAGCCGGCGGCGGGAGAGCTCCAGGGAGGGGGAGCCGTCGGTCTCGGGCGCCGGGGCGGCGGCCGGTGCGGGCACGGTCGCCGCACCGCCCGGTCCGGCGGACCGCGCGCCCGGGGCCTTCTTGCCGGGCGCCTTCTTGCTGGACGTCTGCTTGCTCATCAGCCGATCTTTACGTTCTTGATCTCGGTCACCTGGTCGATGTCGGAGGTCCGCACGAGCAGCGAGAGCTGCCACTGCCCGGGGACCGGGAGCTGGACCCCGTTCGCGCGCCAGTGGCCCTTGCCGACGTGCTTCGGGGTGATCGGCAGCGGCCCGATCTTCTTGGCCTTCTGGGTGAAGGAGACCTTCACCTCGGGAACGTCGACCGCCTTGCCCGACGGATCGGAGATCCGCAGCCGCAGTGCGTTGGCGCTGCCGCTGCGCCCGGGGTCGAGGTCGAGGCGGGCGGTGCCCTTGCCGCCGGGGCCGCCGGTGTCGAACGGGATGCTCAGTACCTGCGGCTGGTTGGCCGCGGTGGACTGCCCGCCCGAGGTGGCCCTGACCGCCTCTTCGGTACGGGCCGGTTCGGTGGCGGTCAGCACCGTGGTCACCACGAGCAGGACGACGGCGACCGACGCCTCGGCCAGCACGGACCGGCGCAGCCCCAGCCGCTCCGGGTCGGCATCGCGCTGCCGCTTGGTACGGGCGCTGCGCAACGCGGCCTGCTGACGGGCGAGTTGGGCGGCGCGGGCGGGGTCGGCGGCCTCGTCCGGGGCTTGCTCCGGGGCCTGGCTCGGGGTCTTGCCGGAACTCGCCGCGGGGGCGGAGGCGGCAGAAGCCGGACCCGAGGCCGAAGCAGCAGACGCAGTAGAGGCAGACGCAGCAGCAGCGGGAGCCGACGCGGCAGGGGACGCCGATGCGGCTGCCGCGCCGGCCGTGGCCGAGGCGCCGACGGCCGCCTTCTCCGTCTCCCGATCCTTCTCCGCCGCGGTGTCCTTCTCGGCCTCAGCGCTCTCCGCGACCTGTGCCACCTCGCCCTCGGACGACGCGCTGTCGGACGACCGGACCCCGGCCGGGTCCTCCGCCGCCCGCACCTCCGTCAGCCGCCCCGTCCACCGTCGCGACACCCAGGCGATCCCGACGAGCACCACGACCAGGGCCACCTTGAGCAGCAGCAGCCACCCGTAGGTGGTGTCGGTCAGCGCACGCCAGCTGCCGACCTGCCGCCAGGACTGGTAGACGCCGGTGGCCACCAGTACCAGTACGGAGCCGAACGCGATCCGCGAGAAGCGGCGTACGGCGGTCCGCTCGACGGGCGGCCCCCAGTACAGGGACACGACCAGCGCCGCCAGCCCGCCGAGCCAGGTGGCGACCGCGAGCAGGTGCAGCACATCGACCGGCATCGCGACGGCGGGCTGCAGACCGGTCGAGGCGTGTTCGGCCAACGCCCAGGTCGAGGCGAGCCCGGCGCCGACGATCACACCGCCGAAGGCGAGCCCGAAGGTGAGGTCCCTGCGCTGCCTGGCGAGGTCGGCGGGGTCCAGGGCCGTCTCCCCGGCGGCATCCGCGTCCTTCGCCCCGGCGGCCGCGTCCCCCTCGCCCGGCGCGCTCCCCTCCGCCGGTTGCCCGGCCGGCTCCTGCAGCCGCGCATACGTCCCGAAGAGCACCGCCACGAACAGCGCCGCGGCGGCGAGCAGCAGCAGCCGGGAGACCAGCGCCGCACCCGGCTTGGTGACCAGGACCTGCTGGAGGCCGCCGAGGTCGAGGACATCGGCGAGATCGCCGGACCCGGTGTACGGGGTGCGCAGCAGCAGCATCGCGACGGTGGTGCCGGTCAGCAGCGCCCACCCCTGGACGACCAGCCGCTGCACGGACCGTACGAGGGCCGCGGCGGGCCGGCAGGCCACCACGAAGGCCGCGCCACCGACGAGCAGCACGAACCCGGCGTAGGCGAGGTAGCGGGCGACCCCGTAGAGCGCCCCGACCAGACCGCCGCCGGCCTTCTGCTGGGGCACCGGCGCGCTGGTCTTGGAGGGCGCGCCGACCGAGAAGGTGAAGGCGCCGGCGACGGGGTGGCTGTCGGCGGAGACCGCCTGCCAGGAGACGGTGTACGTCCCGTCGCGGAGCCCTGGCGGCAGCCCCGCGCCGTATTTGACGACGCTGTCGCTGCACAGGTTGCGCAGCTTGCCGCGGTCCACCCGTTTGCCCTGCGGATCCAGCACCCGGATCGAGTCGTCGCCCATCGCGACACCCTCGGAGAAGGTGAGCGTCACCTGCTCGGGGGCGTGGTCCACCACCGAACCCTGCGCGGGGGTGCTCCCGGTCAGCGCGGCATGCGCCGAGGCCGGAGCGGCGCCGCCGAGCCCGCCGATCAGCGCGGCGGCCAGCGCCACCGCGACGACCAGCAGGCGCAGCACGGCGGACCGTCGCGGCCCGAGCCCGGTGGTGACCATAGTGATCGCTCCCCTTACTCCCGTTGTCCCTAGCGGCTGTGCGGTTCCTCGGTCCCCTGTTACTTCTTCGGTGCGTAGGTGACGGCCTTGACCGGGACCGTCACCTTGATCGGGTCGGCGGTGGCGAAGTGCAGCCGGAGGGTCACCTTGTCGCCCTCGGCCGGCTTCTTCTTCAGCCCCATGAACATCAGGTGGTTGCCGCCGCGGCTGAGCCGGAGCTCGCCGCCCGCGGGTATCGCCAGCGAGTCGACCTGCTCCATCTTGGTGCCGACCGTCTTGTGGATCGTGATGTCCTTGGACAGGTCGCTGGTGACCGAGGTGAGCTTGTCCGCGGTGTCACCGCTGTTCTTGACGGTGAAGTACGCGCCGGCCATGTTCTGGTCGACCGGCTGCGGCATGTACGGGTCGGCGACCTCGAGCTGCGGTGCGCCGTCCGCGCCACCGCAGCCCGCCAGCGCGAGACCGGCGGTGAGGGCGAGGGCGGCGGCGAGGGTGGTGCGGCGGTTCACGGGTTCTGCCCCTTGAGGATCTTCGGAAGTGCCTTGGTGTAGTTGTCGGAGGTCGCCTCCTGCATGCCCATCCAGTGGATCTTGTCGTCCTTGGGGGAGCTCAGCAGAACCTGCGCACCGTGGGTGGAGACGACATCGCCGTTCTTCTTCTTGACCGGCTTCTCGATCCCGATGTTCACGCTGCGCGCGCCGGCCTGGATGGTGTCGAACTTGCCGGTCAGACCGGTGAAGTCCTTGTCGATGCCGCCGAGCCACTTCTTGAGCGCGGCCGGGGTGTCACGCTCCGGGTCGGAGGTGACGAAGACGACCCGCAGGTCCTTCCGTTCGGCCTGCGGCAGCTGCTTCACCGCGACCGCGATGTTGGCCATCGTCAGCGGGCAGACGTCCGGGCAGTTGGTGTAGCCGAAGTAGATCAGCGTCGGGTGGCCCTTGGTCTTCTCCAGCAGGTCGTACTTCTTGCCGCTGGTGTCGGTCAGGACGAGGTCCGGCTTCTCCAGCGGGCTGTCGAGGGTGACGATCGGCTTGGCGGCGGTGCCGCCGGAGACCTCGGCAGTGGGCTTGCCGTCGTCGCTGTTGCAGGCGGTCAGGCTGAAAGCCGCGGCCGCCGCAAGGGCGGACGCGAGCAGGGTCCTTCTGTGCATTGCAGATAAATCCCGTGTCTTTGGATCCCGTTTGTCCGGGAATGAGGTGGGCGGGCCGGCGCGGTCGGGTGCCGGCCCCGCCGGTGGTCAGGCGCTGCGTCGCCGGCCGGCGAACACGCCGAAGCCGACTCCGATGACGCCGACGACGATGCCGATGGCGCCCAGCACGCGCGCCGTGGTGTCACTGCCGGACGCGTCCGAGGTGGCGGCCGCGTTCTTCATGCCGGCCGTGGCACCGCTCTTGTCGTCCGCGCCGGCGGCGCCGTGGCCGTCCTCCTGGGCCGCGGAGAGCTTGAGGACCGGCGCCGGGTTCTCCGGCTCCGGGGCGCCCTCCTTCGTCGGCTCGATCCAGCGCACGACCTCCTTGTCGTCGTACGTCTGGAGGGCCTTGAAGACGAGCTGGTCGGCGTCCTTGGGCAGCTGTCCGACGGAGAGCGGGAACTGCTGGAACTGGCCGGGCTCCACGCCCTTGCCGTCGGCGGTCCAGGTGATCTTCGAGGGCGCCTCGGTGATCTTCTCGCCCTCCATCTCGATCGGCTTGGCGAGCTTGGCCTTGGTGACCGAGACCTTCCAGCCGGGCACCGGCTGCGGCATCACGGACGCCAGCGGGTGGTCGGTGGGCAGCGTGACCTCGAGCTTCACCGTCGAGGCGTCGTCCTTCTCGTTGGGCACCTTGAAGTTGACGGTCGCGAAGCCGCCCTTCGCGGCCGTGCCCGCGGGCTGCACGCTGACGTGCGCAAAGGCCGGGCCGGCCAGCAGCAGCACGCTGCCCGCCGCGGCGGCGCCCACGAGCGGCAGCCGCCGTGCGAGCCGGCGGGGGGACGACACGTCCGACTGCTGCTGCGACATCTTCGAAATCTTCGACATCGGAAAACGCTCCACAGGGAGGAGAAAGTGCGGGTGACGGTCGGGTGGCGCACGTGCGACGACGGCGCGTGAGCCCGACCCGTCCTGTGGGAGCGTGCTTCGCGTCGTCAGGCCGCGAGGGCCAGGGGGGCCAGGGAGGGGGGCCCTCGCCTGGTGACACTGTGGTGGAGTGCGAGGTTCTTCGGGCCGGGTTTGTCATCCCCGTACGAAACGGGGGCGCGCAGCGCATCATCGTGCGCCGTTCCCAGGCCCGTGAGCAGGGCACGAACCAGGGCGAGCGCCCCGCGCACCGTGCCGACGAGTGCCTGTACCGCTATTTCGTACGCCGGAGCCGACAGCCGGACCAGCCGCCACAGGGCCGCCTCGCCCCGCCGCAGCAGCCAGCCGACCGCGAGCGCGGCCAGCAGATGCCCCAGCAGCATGGGCAGCGACGGCAGCAGACCGTGCGTCACCGAGGGGTCGGCGGCGGTCGTGCCACCGGCCGTCCCGGACCCCGCCGGAGCGGCCATCCCGGCGGCGGAGGCGGTGTCGAAGCCACCGGCACCGAGGATCCGGCGGGCCTCCGCGCCGTCCACCCGGCCGGTGCCCAGCCCGCAGGTCACATGCCGGGCGAGGGTGATCGCCGCCCGGTCCGAGAGCCCGCCGTCACCGGAGCCGCTTCCCATGCCTCGCGCCATGGCGGGCATCGGGAGCTGGCTCCAGGCGAACAGTGCGTGCAGGGCGAGCTGCCCCACGGCGAGACCCGCGGCGATCCCCGGCAGCGAGCGTTCCCGCCCGGCCAGCGAGGCCGCGACCGCGAACACCGTGGCCGCCGCGACCCCCAGCGTCCACCACGGGACGGTGGCGCACGAGGCGGCGATGTGCGCGCCCGTGGACAACGCGACACAGACCGCGGTGAAGACCGCGGCCCTCAACAGCCGCAGGTCGGCGGCTGCGCGCGCGGTGCAGGCGGGCGGTGGAGTCATGGCCGCGCCATCATCCCACTGGTCCGATGGCCCGCCTACGGCAGGGCGCGCCGAGCGGGCGCCCCGCCGGGTGTCCAGGGAGGCCGACGGGGCGCGCGGCAGCGCATGGGCGGCGCTCCGCCTACACCGATGCGCTCGCTGTTCGCATCCGCCGAATGAGCGGTATCACGTCCCGGACATGCTTACGGACCTTGCGGCGCGGCAATAGGTATCGATATGTCGAGCCGCGGCCAGGAGGCTGGAGCGATGAGCATCTGGTGGTCACTCCATTTGCGGCGTGAGGCTGCGAGCGTGCCGCTGGCCCGTCGTCTGCTGCTGGGCACGATGGAGACGGCGGGCGTCGACCCGGACATCTGTTACGACCTTGCGGTCGCCCTCTCCGAGGCCTGCGCGAACGCCGTCGAGCACGGCGGCGACGCCGCCACCGAGGACTACCGCGTCACGGCCTTCATCGACGGCGACACCTGCCGGATCGAAGTCACCGACTCGGGCCCCGGCTTCCGCCACCGCCCCGCGCCCCCCGCCCCACCGCATACCGCGGACCACGCCCTCCCGCCGGCCCCCGTGCCCACCCCCGCACAGGCTCCCGCCTATGCGGAGGACGGCCGGGGGCTCTTTCTGATCGAGGCGCTCACCGACCACGTCCGCTACCGCAACCGCACGGGCCGCCCCGGCGCGGTGGTCAGCTTCGACAAGATCCTCAAATGGCGGGAGGGCGCGGCGCTGCCGATGGCGTCGTGACCGCCGGGAGTCTGCATGGGCACGGACGCCACCGCACGCGGCCGAAGGGCACAGCGCCGGTCCGCGCTGCTGGCCCTGGCGGCCGCGGCCGCTGCGGCCCTGGTCCTGCTGGTGTTCGCCGGGCTCAGGAGCGTCCTCCTCCTGGGCGTGGGAGCGGCCGGACTCGCCGTCACCGCGGCGGGTGCCTGGTGGGCACTGACCCGGCGCGGACTCCTCCGGATCCTGGCGGGCACGCTGGCCGCCGCGGCCCCGGCCGCCGTGCTCCTGCTCTATGTCTGGGCCGGTCTGCTGTGGGTGGTCCTCGTCTCGCTCGGCCTGTGGGGGCTGGCGGTCTCCGCCGGCGGCGCCGCGCTCAGCCGGGACCCCCGGCCGGAGCGCACCCCCGAGACCCCGGCCGCGCCGCCCCGGCGGCCCTTCCTCATCATGAATCCCCGCTCGGGCGGCGGGAAGGTGGGCACCTTCCGCCTGAAGGAGCGGGCGGAGGAACTCGGCGCCGAGGTGCACCTGCTGGACGCCGCTCACCATGAGGACGTGGTCGCGCTCGCACGCGACGCCGTCGGCGCGGGCGCCGACCTGCTCGGCGTCGCGGGAGGAGACGGCACCCAGGCGATGGTGGCCGGGGTGGCGGCCGAACACGGCATCCCGTTCATGGTGATCTCCGCCGGCACCCGCAATCACTTCGCCCTCGACCTCGGGCTGGACCGGGACGACCCCGCGCGCTGCCTCGACGCCCTGACCGACGGGGTCGAACTCCGCGTCGACCTCGGCTTCGTGGGCGGTCGGGCCTTCGTCAACAACGCGTCCTTCGGGACCTACGCGGCCGTCGTACAGAGCCCCGCCTACCGCAACGACAAGGTGCGGACCATCCTGGAGATGCTCCCGGACCTGCTGACGCACCAGCGCGGCCCGCGCCTGACCGTGCGCGCCGCCGGCACGGCCATCGACGCGCCCCAGGCCGTCCTCGTCAGCAACAACCCCTACCGCATGGGCGACCCGGCCGGCCTGGGACGACGGGAGGACCTGGATGCGGGTGTCCTCGGGGTCCTGGGCATCACGGTCGACAACGCGGCGCAGGCGGCCGGAATCCTGCGGGGCAGGCACGGCACCGGCCTCACCGCGCTGACCGCCGGGGAGGTCGTCGTCGACGCCGACGAGCCCGAGATCCAGGCCGGCGTCGACGGCGAGGCCCTCACCCTGCCGACCCCGGTCCACTGCTGGATCCGGCCCCGGGCCCTGCGCGTCCGCGTACCGCGGCACCGCCCCGGGGTGCCGCGGGCGAAGCCCGCGATGAACTGGCGGCGGCTGCGAAGCCTCGCACTGACGAGGGAGCGGCCTGCCGGGGACCGGAGGGGCGCCTAGCGTCCAGGAGCGCGCGGCCGGTCCGTACGGCCCCTGCTGGGACGTTGCTGCGGGATGTCCGCGTATGAGATGTCAATCCGGGCTAACATCAGCAGTCGGAAAACTGGCTGGAAAATGCCCTTTACGGGTGGCGGGCAGCGCGGTCTCGCGGTGAGAGAACCTCCCCCGCGGCGTCCCCTGTCCTGCGAGACCAGCGCGCACCATAACTAACGCGAAGTTGCTCGCGTTAGTCTTTCCCGGACAATACTTGGCGTGAACCCGTACTGCAATATGGAGCCGTCGTGACGACAGCGCACCATGCCCCGGGCGAGACCAGGCCCGGTGGTCGTACCGCCCGTACCCGGCAAGCCGTATTGACCGCCGTCTTCGAGGAGTTGGGCGAGGTCGGCTTCGCCGGACTGACCATGGAGAAGGTCGCGCAGCGCTCGGGAATTCATGTCGCGACGCTCTACCGCCGGTGGCGCTGCACCGAGGGCCTGGTGTGCGATCTGCTGACCTACCTGAGCTCCGATGTGCCGCTGCCGGACTCCGGCACCCTGCCCGGGGACCTGCGGGAGCTGGCGTGGTCGATAGCCGCCTTCTACGGGGAGGCGCGCAGGCGCCGGCTGATCGAGGCGGTGGTCTCCGCCGCGGCCCGTGACCCCCAGGCGGCGGCGGTGCTGCGGTCCTTCTTCGACGAGCGGCTGGCGCTGGCCGGGCAGATGGTGCAGCGGGCCGTCGAGCGCGGCGAGCTGCCCGCCGACACCGACCCGGAGAAGGTGATGTCGGCGCTCGGCGCGCCCTTCTACTACCGGATTCTGATCGCCCGTCGCCCCGTCGACCAGGACCTCGCCGAGTCCGCCGCCACCGCCGTCTGGGCGGCGGCCCGGGCCGGGGCCTACGTACGCAGGCACGACGGCCCGTCGAACGGCACGTCTCCCGGCGTCAGCTGACGCCGGGAGACGTGGGAGGGGTGGAACGGGCGCCGTCCACCGGGCCGTTCCGTCCGGTACGGCGGGCGGGGCGGCCGGCGCTCCCGTGACCTGTGGCGGGCGGCCGGCCCGCCGTACTCCGTCCGCTACTTGCCGAGCAGCCCCGCCATCCAGGCCTCGACCTCGTCCGACCGCCGCGGCAGCGCGGCCGACAGGTTCCGGTTGCCGTCGTCCGTCACGACGATGTCGTCCTCGATCCGGACGCCGATGCCGCGGTACTCCTCGGGCACCGTCAGATCGTCCGCCTGGAAGTACAGACCGGGCTCGACGGTCAGCACCATGCCGGGTTCGAGCGTGCCGTTGACGTAGTTCTCGGTACGGGCCGCCGCGCAGTCGTGCACGTCGAGGCCGAGCATGTGGCCGGTGCCGTGCAGGGTCCAGCGGCGCTGCAGCCCCAGCTCCAGCACGCGCTCGACCGGGCCCTCGACCAGGCCCCACTCGACCAGCTTCTCGGTGAGCACCCGCTGCGCCGCGTCGTGGAAGTCGCGGTAGGCCGCACCCGGCTTGACCGCCGCGATGCCCGCCTCCTGCGCCTCGTACACCGCGTCGTAGACCGTGCGCTGGAGGTCGGTGTAGCGGCCGTTGATCGGCAGGGTGCGGGTGACGTCCGCGGTGTAGAGGGTGGTGGTCTCCACACCGGCGTCCAGGAGCAGCAGGTCGCCGGAGCGCACCTCGCCGTTGTTGCGGACCCAGTGCAGGGTGGTGGCGTGCGGCCCGGCGGCGCAGATCGAGCCGTAGCCGACGTCGTTGCCCTCGACGCGGGCGCGCAGGAAGAACGTGCCCTCGATGTAGCGCTCGCTGGTCGCCTCGGCCTTGTCCAGGACCTTGACGACGTCCTCGAAGCCGCGCACCGTCGAGTCGACGGCCTTCTGCAGCTCGCCGATCTCGAACGCGTCCTTGACCGCCCGCGCCTCGGAGAGGAAGACGCGCAGCTCCTCGTCGCGCTCGGCGGTGACCTTGTCGGTCAGCGCGGCCTCGATGCCGGCGTCATGGCCGCGGACCACGCGGACCGGGCCGGTGGCCTCCTTGAGCGCGCCGGCCAGCTCACGTACGTCCTTGCAGGGGACGCCGAGCAGCGCCTCGGCCTCGTCGAGGCTGTGACGCCGGCCGACCCACAGCTCGCCCATGCCGTCGAGCCAGAACTCGCCGTTCTCGCGGTTGGAGCGGGGCAGCCGGTGGATCGTCGCCGTGTGCCCGTCCTTCGTGGGCTCCAGGACCAGGACGCTGTCGTCGGTCTGGTCGCCGGTGAGGTAGACGTACTCCGTCGAGGCACGGAAGTCGTACTCGGTGTCGTTGGAGCGGGTCTTCAGGTTGCCCGCCGGGATCACCAGACGCTCGCCTGGGAAGCGCGCGGACAGCGCGGCGCGGCGGCGGGCGGCGTTCGGGGCCTGCTCGATCGGCTGCAGGTCGCGCAGCTCGGTGTCGGCCCAGCCCCCCTTCATGTTCTCCGCGAGCTCATCCGAGACGCCCGGGTAAAGGCCGTTCTTGCGCTGCTTGATCGGCTGCTCGTCCTCGTCCGGGGTCTCCGGCGTGAGCTCGTCGGTCACAATGCCTCCTTTTAAGACTGAACCGCATTCCATCGTATGTGCGGATCGAAAGGGGGCCAGAGGCAGAAAGGTGTGACCTCTTCGGCACGGCGGTAATCGGCCGCACGGCGGCCGCCGGGGCGGACGGGCGGCGGACGAGGCGGTGGCCGGTGTGCGCCCCGGCGCGCGGCTCCCCGCCCGTCGTACCGCGCGGCCCCACGCCCGCCGTACGGCGGGAGCCGCGCCCGGTCCGGCCTACTCCTCGAAGTACGCCGCGAGCAGCACCACGTCCTCCTCCGACGAGGGATCGTCCAGGCCCTGCGGCAGCATCGTGCGCACGATGTGGTCGACGACCGCCTCCGGATCATGGCGGCTCGCCCGGGGAACGCTCGCGGCCGCCGCGTGCAGCCGGGTGAAGGCGCGGTCCATGGGCTCGCCGGTGCGGTGCAGCAGCCCGTCGCTGTAGAGCAGCAGCGTCTCGCCGCCGGCCGGTTCGATCTCCACGCTCGGCGCTTCCCAGCAGGCCAGCATGCCAAGCGGCGCGGACAGCGAGGTCTCCACGAACTCCGTCCGCAGATCGCCGAGGATCAGCGGCGGGCAGTGACCGGCCCCGGCCAGCACCAGCTTGCGGGCGAAGGGGTCGGTGATTCCGCCCGGCAACGCCTGCGCGTCCGGCCCGCCGGGCGGCGGCTCGGTGAAGGCGAACAGCGCGGTGGCGCTGCGGGCCGGCTCGGTCAGCCGGAGCAGCAGTTCGAGGTCCGAGAGGACCGCGACCGGATCCTCGCCCTCCATGACGGCGTAGGCGCGCAGGGACGCCCGCAGCCGCCCCATGGCCGCGACCGCGCTCGGCCCGGAGCCGGTCACCGAACCGACGGCCAGGCCCAGGGCGCCGTCGGGCAGCGGCAGCGCGTCGTACCAGTCGCCGCCGCCGCGCGGCCCGGTGCTGTGCCGCACCGCGAGGCGTACGCCGGGGATCCGCGGCAGCCGGTGGGGCAGCAGCTCCTCCCGGAGGGTCTCGGTGGCCCGTTGGCTGCGGTGGAGTTCGAGCAGGAGGGCGAGGTGCTCGGCGGCGTGCGCGCGGTAGAGGCCGACGAGGTGGCGCTGCCGTGCGGTGGGCTCGGCCGGTTCGTCGTAGAGCCAGACGGCGGCGCCGGTCCGGCCGATGGGGTCGGCGCAGAGCGGGACCGCGTAACTGGCGGCGTACCCGAGACGGGCGGCGACCTCGCGCAGGCGGGGGTCGAGGTCCTTCTCACCGGGGATGTCGGGCTCGGCGATCTCGGTGCAGGGGCCCGCCGGGCCGTCGTCGCGGGGGCCGGGGGCGCGGCCGCCGGCGCGCGGCGCGGTGCGGGTGTCGTCGAGCGGGCCGGTGCGGGTGTCGTCGCCGGTGGCCCGCTCCGGGAGGCCGTCCAGTATCCGCGCGTACGACAGGGCGCTGCGCGGGACGGTCTCGATGTGACCGATCTCGGCGTGGCCGAGGCCGAGGCCGACGGTGGTCTCCGGGCCGAGGCCGTCGGACGGGGCGAGGACGACCAGACCGCGGCGCGCGCCGACCAGGGCGGCGCCGGCCCGCAGCAGCTCGTGGAGGGCCTCGTCCAGCGTACGGGTGCGCGCCAGTCGTTCGGTCAGGTCGTGCAGGGTGCTGAGGTCGGAGATCCAGCCGGCCAGCCGGTCCTGGACGGCGGCGAGTTGGTCGACGACGGAGACGTCGGGGGCGGCACCGGGTGCGGAGCCGGGGGCGGCGCCCCGGGGCGCGCCGGTGGAGGTGCCGGACATGTCGTCTGACAAGGCGTCGGACGGGGTGCCGGAGGCGGGGTCCGCGGGGGCTTTCGGCCCGCGCGGGTCGACAGTGTGCGCGGGGGAGGGAAGGGCTGGTTCGATTCCAGCCACTTTCGGCACGTGAGGGGCGGTCATGGCCGACGGCTATCGTTGCGCCAGGCATTACCGCAGGTCAGGCCGCTCTTTGGTAGGGAGTGCGGCATTTTGTTGAGTGATGTTGCGCGGTACGGTTGGCCGCTCAATTTCCTCAATAGCATCGCAAACCCCCATGTCATGCTGCTCCGCTATTAATGCCTCCACATGTACACGTAGCAGCGATGCGATGTCCAGCATTGTCCCCATGGGGTTTGTGGTGTCAACGAGGCCTGTAGATTGGCCTGAAAAAAGCCCCCCGAACGTCAATTTGAGGTCGACTGACGGCGATCAGCAGCGCGTCATCACCACAGTGGCGGGTACGTACTCGGAAAGGTGCGGGGTCAGTTGACGCCGCACCGGAACTCTCCGGCGGGCACCGGCGTCTAACAAGCCGACAACCGCGACGCACTCCCAAGAGGCGGGGACTGCACCACGGAAGCGCAAGCGCCATACGCACGCCACCCCTCGCCATGCTTCACGTCCGGCGTACGGCGTGATGCGCTGCCTTGTACACGCGGTGACCAGTGATCCACGTGGCGTGATCGATGCGCGATCGACCCCGGGTTCCACGGCCGGGCCGCAGGACACGCCCCACAACGGCACGAAGCGGCACGGCGCGAAACGATGGTGAACCGGACATGTAGTGCCATGCAGTGCGATGGACGAAGCCCTCGGCGTTAACGGAAAGGAACGAGCGCTCATGCGCGAGATCCTCGGAAGGCGACGCAAGCTGCTGTTCCGACGCGGCGGAAAGTCGGCGCAGCTCGGTGCGGCGCTCCACTACGCCACCGAGTGGCAGTGGCCGGTGCTCCCCGGTGTGGGACTCGGCTCCGCCGGCCGGCAGCCGCCCGCCGCCCGCCTCGGCCTCGGCGAGCGGACCACGCGTCGGTGCAGCTGTCCGGACCCCGAGTGCGTGGTGCCCGGTGCGCACCCCTTCGACCCCGGTCTGCTGGCGGCCACCACCGACGCCCGGATGGTGCGCTGGTGGTGGACGAACCGCCCCGATGCCCCGGTCGTGCTGGCCACCGGCGGCTGCGCGCCGTGCGCGGTGAGCCTGCCCGCCGTCGCCGGTGCCCGCGCCCTGGCGGCCCTGGACCACTTCGGCGTGCGCCTCGGCCCCGTGGTGGCCACGCCCACCCGCTGGTCGCTGCTCGTATCGCCGTACGACCTCCCGGAGTTGGGCGAGCTGCTGCATTCCCAGGACTGGGTTCCCAGCTCGCTGCGGTTCCACGGCGAGGGCGGCTATGTGGTGCTCCCGCCCTCCCAGATCGGCACCGGCCGGGTCCGCTGGGAGCGGCCGCCGGCCTCCCCCAAACTCTCAACTTCTCCCCCACTCTCAACTTCGTTCGAGCGGGGGGACCCCCATGCGCAGGGGGGACCCCCATCCCCGGCCGCGCCCTGGCTGCCGAAGGTGGCCACGATCGTGGACGCGCTCGTCACGGCGAGCACCAGCACCCCCGACGGCGGCAGCCGGCTCGCCTACTGACGCGCACGGATGCCCCGGGCGCCCGATGTCTGCTCGGGCGCCCTCGTTCTGCGCGGGCGCCGACCGTGGGCGGGCGCCTGTCGGGCGAACGCACACACCCCGTGGCGCATCACCCGTACGGGTGTGACCCGCCCCGATCTCTCGGGGAAACGGGCGTCCGGGTGCCCGGGCGCACCCCCGCCGGCCGATAGGTTCGGCCCACCGTCAAGCCGTCGTCAGCGGCATCTCAAGTGCAGGTGGGGCCCATGCAGCGTGCGCAGAAATTCCGCATGATCGGGCTCGCCGGCACGGCGCTGCTCGCCGTCGCCGTGCCGCTGGGTGCCGCGATGGCCGGCCCGGCCGGCACCTCGGCTCCGGGAACCGGGCCCGGTGAGGCGGTCAAGGCCGAAAACAGCTCTCCGGAGGAAAAGGGAAATCGGGGCGATACCGGTGCCAAGCCGGGCAAGAGTTCCGTCGCCCACGCCGTCGGCCGCCCGGGATCGGCCGGCTCCTCCGGCTCCTCCGGCCGACCCGGCCTGCCGTCCCCCTCCGGCCGCACCTCCCGCTGCGGCCCCGAACTCACCGCTCCCCAAAGGATCGAAGCCCAGACCTGTGTGCTCGCCGAGGACGGTCTGACCTGGGGGCGCATGTACTACCGCAATCGCACCGGCGACCGGCTGCGCGCCGTACTGACGCTGCTGCGGCCGGACGAGAGGACCGTCCAGGTGCACTGCGAGGTGCCGGCGGGTGGCGCGCCGGGCGTGTGCGAGACGCCGTCCGCCCCGACCGTGCACCGGAGCCGGCTGCCGTACGCCGCGGTGGCGGAGATCGCCGATGGGGCGGGGGAGCGGCTGCTGCTGAGGTCCGGCAGCAACTCGGCCGTGGGAGGCAGTGGTTCGGACCACTGACCGTGCGGGCCTTCGCGGGCCCCGGCCGGGCCAAGCGGAATGCCTGGTTCCGGACATGGAAGCGCCCGGTCGCTGGCGACGGGGGATGCACCAGCGACCGGGCTTCTAGAACCGTAACAAGAGATCGGCGGTTCGCAAATTCGATCGTGGATTTCCGGACGCCTATTTACCGGCAGGTATGGGGAGTTGTGACGGGTGTCACGCATGGGTCCCCTGGGGCGTCCGGGTCACACGGCCGAGGGCGGCCCGGTCAGCTCAGCGTGACCTGACGGTTGGTGAGCCCGCCGCGCGCCCGGCGCTCCTCGGGGGTCAGCGGGGTGTCCGTCGCCAGGGCCTCGGCCAGCCGCTCGGCGAACGCCGCGGCCGGCTTGGCGACCTCCTCGGCGCTCATCTCGGAGGGCAGGTCCCAGACCGGGACGACCAGACCGTGGGCACGGAACGATCCCACCAGGCGAGTGCCTTCGCCGAGCGAGGTGGCGCCCGCCGCGTGCAGCCGGGCCAGCGCGTCCAGCAGCCGCTCCTCGGGGTGCGCGGTGACCCAGCGCAGATGGTTCTTCTCCGGGGCCTCGCACCAGTAGGCGCCCTCCAGGCCGGGGATACGGGCGGTCGGGATGGCCGCCGCGTTGGCCCGCTCCAGGGAGGCGGCCACCTCGCCGGTGGCGTTCTCGGCGTTCTCCACCCAGAACTCGAAGCCGGTGTGGACGGTCGGCTCGAAAGCCGCGTCCGGGTCGAGCAGGTCCTGCAGCCGCGGACCGTCGGCGGCGTGCCGCTCGGCGGCGACCGGGTTGCCGGGCTCCGTGGCCAGCGCGCGCTGCAGGGTGTCCGCGAGGTCGCGGCTGAGGTCGCCGGAGGCGGTGTCGTTCTGCAGGCCGAGCAGCACCGCGCCGTTGTCGCGGCGCAGCGCGGGCCACGCCATCGGCAGCACGGTCGCCAGCGTCACGGACGGCACGCCCTCGGGCAGCCCGCCCTTCAGCGTCAACTCGGCGGTGGCGGCGGGCACCAGCTCGCGCAGGGCCACCCAGTCGCACTCGCCGGGCAGGCCCTCGAAGGGGCGTTGCACGAGCTCGGTGACGGCGTGCGCCGCCTGTCGCCCGTGACAGGCCTTGTACCGGCGGCCGGAGCCGCACGGGCAGGGCTCACGGGCGCCGACGACCGGCACCTCGCCGTCCTGGATCTTCGATGCTGCGGCCTGGGGCTGGGGACGGCGCTTCTTGGCCATGGCGACGGTGTCTCCTGGTCGATCCTGGGCGTACGGACGCGTTTCGGCGCGAGCCTAGAGGATTGCGTCCGAGGTCGCGCCCGGTGGCGCACCGGGCCGTGTCCCGCCCTGCTGTCGCGGACGCCGGCGTGTCCTGGCGCCGCTACGTCAGATCGTCGAAGTCCAGGAAGCCCGGGTCGAGCGGCCGCCCGTTGGCCACGCCCGCGCCCGCGGCGAGCGAGGGCGGCAGATCGGGCGTCAGGTCCACGCGCGTAGCGAACGCGCCTTGAAGCGAGAGGACCGCCCAGACCGTGACTTCGCCGGCGACCGTGTCGCGCACACCCCAGTCCTTGGCGAGCGAGCGGATGATCGCCAGTCCGCGGCCGCCGCGCGCCGTGACCGACGGAGTGGCCGGAAGGGGCCGGGTCGGGCCGCCGCCGTCCGTGACCGCGACGGTCAGCCTGCCCTGCGCGTCGATGCGCCAGGACGCCCGTACGGATGCCGGGGTGTCCTTTGCGTCGGGCGTTACGGAACCCGGTGATCCGTTTTCGTATATCGGACGCGCATGGCGACACGAATTGCTCAACAGTTCCGAGAGGACGAGCACCGCGTCATCGACGACGGTGTCCTGAACTCCACTTGCCAACAGCTCTTCACGCATGCGTCGCCTGGCCATGCCCACACCCACTGGGCCATGAGGTACGGCCATGATCGACGACGTCGGCACCTCTTGTGCCACCACCAACGCCACCCCCGAGACCTCCTTTGCCCCACGCCACGGGATGAATGCCCCAATGGACTGGACCGGAAACCGGCCAAGCGACACGCAGTGACGCACTGGACATAACCGAATACAGCCCGAATGCGCCGGTGCACACCCTGTGAAGGGCTTTAGCCAAGACCTAGTTGCTTTCGCACCTGCTTGGGGCGATTTGTAATGACAGCGTCCACGCCCAATTCCTGGCACAGCTCGACATCGGCGCTGTCGTTGACGGTCCAGACGTGGACCCGGTGGCCGGCGCGGTGCGCCCTGGCGACGTACTCGGGGTGCGCGCGCAGGATCCGCATCCCGGGGCCCGCGATGCCGACGCCGGGCGGGAGCCGGCCGTCGCGGTGCCGCGGGGTGAGGAACTGCATCAGGTAGACGCCGGGAATGCCGGGCGCCGCGGCCCGTACGCGGTGCAGCGAGCGCGCCGAGAAGCTCATGACCCGGACCGGGGAGGCCCAGTCGGTGCGGGGGGCCGGTCCGGCGTACCCGAACCGGGTGAGCAGCTCGACCAGCCGCTCCTCCACCTGTCCGGCCCAGCGCGTGGGGTGTTTGGTCTCGATGGCCAGCTCGACCCGGCGGTCGGCGTCGGCGACCAGCTCCAGCAGCCGCTCCAGCGTCAGCACGGAGGTCCGCTCGGGGTCCTCGTGCTGACGGTCCGGCGCCTCGTTCGCGCCGTTGTCGTCCTTCCAGGAGCCGAAGTCGAGCGTGGCGAGGTCGGCGAGTTCGAGGGCGGAGACCGAACCGCGCCCGTTCGAGGTGCGGTTCACCCGCCGGTCGTGGACGCAGACGAGATGCCCGTCCGCGGTCAGCCGGACATCGCACTCCAGGGCGTCCGCGCCGTCCTCGATCGCTCTGCGGTAGGCGGCGAGGGTGTGCTCCGGGGCGTCCTCGGAGGCGCCGCGGTGGGCGATGACGGAAATGGCCGGACGGCCCGGACGACGGTCCTGGGCGGGGCGTGCATAGGTCACCGCGTTATCGTGCCATCCACCGTCGCCCGGCCGTCGGGTGCCTGCCCCCGGGTGCGGAACAGGGGATGCGCCGGTTTTGTCCGGCATAAAGGATGAGGGCAGAGTCACAGCCTCGGCTTACGGCGCTCTGACGCGCGGTGGGAAAGGCTGAAAGGGAGACTCGCCCGTACCGTCCGGCCCCCTTTTACGGGGCCGGGCCTCGGACCGGGACTCGACGACAGCCGGGATGTGCGGGCCGGAGCCTGCGGATCATGGTCCGCGGATCCTGATCCGCGGACCGGGACTCGCCCGCACCGCCCGGATCCTTAATGCTGGAGTACCGGATCCCCCGTCCCGTACGGGGAACGGTACGACCCGGAGGGCCCGCAAGGCCCGCCGGGCCGGAAGGCACGACCGGGAGGCCCGCGGGTCCCCCGACCGCACGAACCGCACCACCGGCGGACCGCCAGGCCCGCCGCCCGCACCACCCGGACGCACCCCCAGGGTCCGGCCGAACTGCAAGCCCCGGAAGAAGCGGGCCCGCCCCGGACACCCAGAGGTGACCGAGGCACACGGCAGTAGGGGACACCCTCCTGCCGGGGCCGTGGGCGCCGACAGTCGTGAAGCTGAGGAGAGAGCTGTGAGCACCGAGAACGAGGGAGCCGCCGTCCCGTCGGAGGCCAAGCCGCCGACCGGGCCGCAGCCGGACCGCGCCTCCGCGTCCGCCTCCGGCGCCCAGACTCCCGGCGCCCCGCCCGCGGCGCCCCCGCCGCCGGACTTCGCGCCGACGGTCCCCCCGGTCCCCGGCGGCGGCTTCGACGACCCGGGCCGGATGCCGCCGTACCACGACGGCCGGGTCCCGCAGCCCGGCTACGGCCACCCCGGTGACGACCCCACGGCCGAGCGGACCACCCAGTTCCCCGCCTACGCGGCTGGTGCCGGTGGCGGCGGCTGGGGCCAGCAGCCGCCCTACGGTGGCGGCGGCGACCCCTGGGGCACGACCGGCAGCCCCGTCCCCAAGCGGCGCAACGGCGGCCTGATCGCGGCCGTCCTGGTGGCCGCGCTGGTCGCCGGCGGCATCGGCGGCGGCATCGGCTTCTGGGCCGCGGGCCAGGCCGACAGCGCCTCGACGACGGTCTCCGCGTCCGGCGACCCCGGTGCGCTGAACCGCAAGCCCACCTCCGTCTCCGGGATAGCGCAGAAGGCGCTGCCCAGCGTCGTGACGATCGAGGCGCAGGGTGCCACCGGCGACGGCGGCACCGGCACCGGCTTCATCTACGACAAGCAGGGCCACATCCTCACCAACAACCACGTCGTCGCCAGCGCGGCCGACGGCGGCAAGCTCACCGCGACGTTCTCCAACGGCAAGAAGTACGACGCCGAGGTCGTCGGCCGCGCCCAGGGCTACGACGTCGCCGTGATCAAGCTGAAGAACGCCTCCGGGGTCCCGCTCAACCCGCTCCCGCTCGGCAAGTCCTCCAACGTGCAGGTCGGCGACGCCACGATCGCCATCGGCGCGCCCTTCGGCCTCTCCGGCACCGTCACCACCGGCATCATCAGCGCCAAGGACCGCCCGGTGGCCTCCAGCGACGGCGGCGGCTCCAGCGCCTCGTACATGAGCGCCCTGCAGACGGACGCCTCGATAAACCCCGGCAACTCCGGCGGCCCGCTGATGGACGCGGCCGGCAACGTCATCGGCATCAACTCCGCCATCCAGTCGGCCGGCAACGGCGGCGGAATGGGCAGCGAGTCCCAGCAGTCCGGCAGCATCGGCCTGGGCTTCGCCATCCCCATCGACCAAGCGGCGCGGGTGGCCCAGGACCTGATCAGGACCGGTAAGCCGGTCTACCCCCAGATCGGCGTCCAGGTCGGCATGCGGGACACCGGCAACGGCGCGACCATCGCCCGGACCGGCAACAACGGCTCCGACGCCGTCACCCCGAACGGCCCGGCCGACAAGGCGGGCCTGAAGCCCGGCGACACCATCACCAAGCTCGACGACACGGTGGTCGACAGCGGCCCCACCCTCATCAGCGAGATCTGGCAGCACAAGCCCGGCGACCAGGTCACCCTGACCTACAAGCGCGGCGGCAAGGAGCACACCGCCCAGGTCACCCTGGGCCAGCGCACAGGCGACAAGTGACGCGCTAGTCTGATCCCGCGACACCCACGCGCCCCGCGCGCAGGTGCCGTGGGGAGGCTTGCCCGAGCGGCCTAAGGGAACAGTCTTGAAAACTGTCGTGGCGGCAACGTCACCGTGGGTTCAAATCCCACAGCCTCCGCAGAGGTAGGAAAACTGCAGGTCGGAGCGGGTCCCGGTACTTCCGGGACCCGCTCCGACTGCGTTTGCTGTCTCACCTCGTGCGCCCGGATCTCAGTCGTGACCAGGGCGTGTGGCCAGCCTGTGGCCAGGATTCGGTCGGTGGCGCGACCTCACTCTGTGGTGGCGGATTCCTCCGGCACCCCCAGGGCGTCATCGATGAGCTGGTTCGCCCGGTGCTCCTGGCCGCGGAGGATCTTCGCGTAGAACTTCCACAGCACCGCGATGCTGTGGCCGGCTCGCCGGGCGACTTCCACTGGGTCCACTCCGGCCTTGATCCAGAGCGATACCCCGGCGTGCCGCAGGGAGTACGGGACCTCCGCGAGGGGACTCTCTGTGTCCTCGTCGGAGAGCGCCTCCGCCACCAGGACGGGCGGGATGGGGACCGGCCGGGTGGTCTTGCGCGCACGGCGTTTGAGCCCGCGGAGCTCGTACGACTTGCCGTCGTCCGTCCAACCCGAACCGACCTCCGGGCGGCTCCGCTCCAGGATGAGTTCGTCCCAGGTGGACGCGGGCAGCTTGCAGTCCCGCTTGCTGAGCTGGGCCACCTCCGAAGGGTGCATGGCCGCGTAGTACATGCATCCGAAGAAGCCGTGCGGATGCTCTCCCCGCTTGCCCTGGTCCCGCACTGCTCCGAGCAGGGCCCGCGTCTGCGCCGGGTTCGGCACGTAGCGGAAATCCCCCTCGTCGTCGGTTGCCGGCGGATCCCAGTCGATGCGCGAGAGCGGGTTGCCGGTCAGCAGAGCCCGTTCAACGGCGTATCGGAGAGCGTTGTTGGAGGCGGTGCGCTTGCGCCTGATCGTGTTCTCCGCCGCCTTTTACTCGTGCAGCTTTCCTCGGGCGGTCCGCTCATAGTCAAAGAGCGTCGTCGGGCTGAAGGGTGAAGATGGCGCCTCTGGGCATCTCAGTGCACTAGGTGCCTTCTTGAGGATCCTGACGCGAGCCCTCTTGCCCGGACTATTCGGTGTGTCTCTGATTGCCGTGCGGAATCGCGTAAAACGCTGAACAACTTTCCTGAGTGGCTGGGTGTGGCCGCAGGGCCAGGGAGTTGCGAACATCGATGATGAGGCGGTGGTCGCCGCGACCAGCTATTTACTGGTCAGCGGCTGCGCCTGGCGAGCGCTGCCGCCGTGTTTCGGGGCGTCGAAGTCGATCGTGCATCGCCGTTTGTCGTCTCGTCCCGTGCGGGTGTCTTGGGCAGGCTGCATCAGCAGGTTCTTCGGCTCCTGGACGAACGCGACCTGGCCGGACCCCTCCCGCGCGGTTGCTCGACTCCGCCCATGTCCGCGCTGAAAAGGGACTGAACTTGCAGGTCGGGGGCCTGCTGTGACGACCAGTCACCCTGCCGAAAACTCAACTGACAGTCAGCAGACGCGTATGTCAGGGTCGGATCATGAAGAAGATCACGGGGATCATTTCGCCCATCGCAGCAGCAACCCTCCTCCTCGCTGGAGCCGCCGCGCCCGCGAGCGCCGCGCCGTGGTTGAACAAGAAGGTCAAGTGCACCGCGGTCGACCCCGACGGTCGGGAGATACCGACGCTCATCGGCAACGCCGAACTGGGCTGGAACCACTTCACCGGTCGGCACAACATCCGCAAGTGCGATCTCTTGAACATCCCTATGGGAAGCCCGGTCGACAAGAAGAGCGGGGCGAACCTGGAGTACTGGGGATACGCCACGAACCGTGAACACGGGACCGTGAAGATCGTCGTCAAGGCCCGGTACGCGCGGAAGACGGATGATGGGCGTTACGACGCCGGTTCGGGTAAGAAGATTGGCGTGATCACCGCCTACTGCAAGGGCATGCAGAAGTGCCCGAATTGGGTAAATCAGTGACAGACGAGCACGAAGAAATCGTGGAGCAGCAGGCCGACATCACGGGCCTGCTGCTCCACCACGTTTACGCGCCGCTCCTCGAGGACCAACACGTACGGGGTGTCCTCCCGGCACCTTCCACGAAGGACGCCGTGCGCGTTGTCCTCGGCGACAAGGGTGAGTACGGCACCGGCCGGCTCACCGCCTACGAGATCCCGCTGCGCGTGGACGACGGGCTGCGCACACCGCACGACGTCGCGGCCCTCCTGCGCACCGTCCACACGGGCACTCACATCTATCCCCGCGACAAGGTCAGCTCCGTCATGGGAATGACCCTGTTCATCGTGGACCCCGCGACCGTGGATCCAGCCCCCTTCACTAACGATGACTGGGCCCTCACGCTCCTGCGCTGCCTGACCTCTCCCTCCACCGAGGAAAGACCTCAGGCGCGTCTGTGCGGCTTCCTGTTCCTGGCCCCGGATCGCCTCCGCCTCTACCTCGACGCCAACGAGGAGGCTCTTCCCGGGGTAACAGCCGCCGACGTCCGCCCCGGTGGCGCCCTCACCGCGCTGCTGGCGGCCCTACCGTCGCTGCTCGACGAGCAGTGGCTCACCACCACCGACGCCGACGACCCACACTGCTCACGTGTCGTCGACCTCACCGACTGGTGACCACCTGCCCCAAAGGAGCCCGCAGGGCTGACCCGTGAAACACGAAAGGCCTCTGGCTGTCCGTTCGCAGGAAGGTCGGGGGCCTTTCCGGTCGGGGGCCTTTCCTGTTACCTGTCGCGCGACATGGGCACGCCCGTAACGATGCATTCATGGGCCGGGCCGGCACCCCTTACCGCGCAGGGTGGTACTCGCCCTCGCGCTGGGCGAGCTGTGGCGACCTCGCCCACATCGGATCCGACATCCCCATCGGTCTCATCACCGGTGCAGCCGCGGCCCTGGCTGCCGCGGGCGTAGCCCTGGTGTGGTGGATGCGCCGCCGCAAGACGGACGCCGAGTAGCACCATGCCGCATGGCTCAGAGGCCCCACCTGGATCTCCCGGGCGGGGCCCTCCGCCTTGAGCGCTGGCCGCCGCTGTCTGCATCTCCCCGTTGTTTCCCGGCTCTGCGGGCACGGAAGGGGCACGGCTCCCATGGAATGAACGGAACCAGGAGCTCCGGCAGCAAACCCTGGCGGAGATGGAAGATGCAGAGCAAAGGCGCTCTTTGGCCTTCGAGTCGGTGGCCTTGTTGGGGGCTCCTTCCGCAATTGAAGCGGCACACGAAGTGAACCGCTTGCTGTGGCAACACCTGCGAGCCGCCCGCGATCCACACTGTGAGCCTCCCGCGGGACCCGCTCTTGTGGAGGCGCTGAACGCTCTGCATGAGCAGGCGCGGCAGGATCTTGGCATCACCGGCTGAGCTGGCGTGTTCCGACGAGAAGCGGAAGGGAATGCAGACCCGGTGAGTGGCGCGCCCGGTGACCCGCTTCGGGCTTATGACCATCAGGCGGACGGCTGGACGTGGAAGCCATTCTGTACAAGCCCTACCGTGTCGCCTCGACCGCCGGGCACGCATCCGCGCACTGGACCGGTTGGAAGTCCGGCAATATCGATGAGGGAACCACCGTCACGGTGCGGATCTGTATGACCCGGGGATGTAGCTCCTCCTGCTCGGATTACTACGCGGGTAAGGCGTAGCGGGAAGGCCCCGGACTGCCGTCGTGTGGTTCGGGGCCCATCCGTGTGCTCGGTCTCGGTCATAGGATCGGGAGGGAGTACTGCTTTCTGGCTTCCCTGGAACGATCGATGTCCGACCCTCTGCCCCGTTCGCTCGATCAGCGGCTGGATGCCCTCGCGCGGCATCCGTTTCGTGCGAAGTTCCATCTGCGCGGGCGCGAGCGGGTCACGGCTGAGCTGAGTGGGCCGTCCACGATGCGGTGGCATGCCTATGACCTCATTGCCAAGCGGTTGGCGCCGGCCGAGCCGTACAAGGACGGGAAGCAGACGCCCTACCGTGGCCACCCGGTCTTCGTCGCTCAGCATGCGACCGCGACCTGCTGCCGTACCTGCCTGCAGCGCTGGCACGAGATCCCCAAGGGGCGGGAGCTGAGCCGTGCGGAGCGTGCCTATGTCGTGGGCGTGATCTGCCGTTGGATCGAGCGCGAGGTGGGGGGCTCTTCGGGGGCGCCTGAAGCCCATTCTTGAGTGCAATCCATGAGGGCAGGTGAGGTGCTCCGCCTTGGTCCTGCAATTGTCTTCTCCGCGGCATTCTCTGTGGGTTTTCCGGTGCGTTCTCTGCCGAATGGCAGATGTGGGGGTGGCTGTTTCCGGTCGAGACTGCGGAGGCGCATGGCGGGGAGTGGTGTGAGCCGGTCCGTTGCCGTGGCGGTGTGCAGTCCTCTCCTGGTGACGTGGAAGTGAGCGGCTCATGGTGTTCTTCCGGTTTCGTGCGGTCCGATGTGCGGGGCTCCTGATGGCGGCGGTTTCGGTGGTGGGTGTGGTTCCTGCTGAGGCGCATTCCGCAGTGCCTCGGGGCCACTGGACGCAGACGTGGGGTGCCGCGGTGCAGCGGCCGGTCGACGGGTCCGAAGGGGATGCGCCGAACTGGTCGAAGAGGGGCTTCCGCGGGGAGTCGGTGCGTCAGGTCGTCCGGATCAGCGTGGGTGGATCGCGGGTGCGGATCAGGCTGTCGAACCGGTTCGGCAGTCGGCCGCTGCGGGTGGACGGGGCGGTGGTCGCCCGGTCCGGGGGAAGGGGGCAGGCCTGGCCGGGGACGACGCGGAAGCTGACGTTCCGGCACTCCGGCTCTACGGTCGTCCCGGCCGGCAGGGAGGCCGTCAGTGATGCGGTGGCGATGTCCACGTCTCCTCTGGAGAAGCTGGTGGTCAGCTTGTACTTCGCCGGGCGGACCGGCCCGGCCACCTTCCACCGCGTCGGACAGGCCACGTCCTACCGGGCCACCGGCAACCATCTCGCCGACGCGCCGGCCGTGGCCTACACCCGTACGTCGCAGTCCAGTTACTACCTCGACGGAGTCGACGTCTCCGGTTCTGTTCCTGCCGGGCGGAACACGGTGGTGGCGTGGGGCGACTCCGCCACCGACGGCGTGGGCGCCACGCCGGATGCCGACGGCCGGTACACCGATGATCTCGTCGAGCGGCTGGTCACCGGACGGCGTCAGGTGGGCGTGGTCAACGCCGGTATCGCCGGGAACATGCTGCTGACCAGCAGTTCCTGCTTCGGTGAGAAGGGGACCGCTCGGTTTCGGCGGGACGTCCTGGACCGTCCGGGCGTGCGGACGGTGATCGTTGAACTGGGGGGCAACGACATCGGCGCCAACTGGTCCGAGGGCCCCTGCCTCCCGTCGTCGCATCGGCCCGTCTCGGCGCGACAGATCACCCATGCCTATGGGGAGCTGGTACGGGCCGCGCATGAGCGGGGCATCAAGGTCATCGGCGCCACGGTGATTCCGCTGAAGGGGTATCCGGGCTACTCCGCCAAGGTCGAGCGCCTGCGTCAGCAGGTCAATCACTGGATCCGCACCAGCCGGGTCTACGACGCGGTCGTCGATTTCGACCGGGCCATGGCCGATCCGGCCCACCCGGACCGGCCCCGCCCCGGCTACGTCTATGAGGACGGGCTGCACCCCGACGACGCCGGGTACCACGCCCTCGCCAACGCCTTCGATCTCACGGAGCTTTGAAGCGTTCGGTTCGTCGGAATGGACGTGGACGCGCCCCGCCAGGGCGTATAGCGGCGGTAACGGATATCGGTGCAATGGGGAAGCGGGAAGTAAGGGGGGAGCGGGCGGTAATGGTGTTTTTCTTTGCGCGGTAAGGTGGCGGCGAAAGGTGAATTGAATTCCAGCCGTGCTGCGGAAAGCGGGAAGAGGTCACCGTGGGTGTGCGGAGGGCGGGGGCGGCAGATGGGGCCCGACAGGGACGTGGACGGGGAAATGTGCTGATCCGGCGGGCCCTGGAGCGGGATGCCCGGAGGCTCACCCGGCTGGTGCGAAGCTCTCGGGCCTATGAGGGGCCCTATTCCTCGATGGTCGAGGGGTATCGGGTGGGGCCGGATTACATCGAGACGCATCGGGTCTTTGTCGCCGTGGAGGAGATCCCCGGCGGGGAGGGCGGCGGTGAGCGGGTGCTCGGGTTCTATGCGCTGATGGTGGAGCCGGCCGAGCTGGACTTGATGTTCGTCTCGGACCAGGCGCAGGGGTACGGAATCGGGCGCCGGATGGTCGAGCACATGCGGGGCGAGGCGAGGCGCGCCGGTATCGAGAAGGTGCGGGTGGTCTCGCACCCGCCGGCCGAGGGTTTCTACCGCAGCGTGGGCGCCCGGCCCGTGGGAACGGTGCCCGCCAATCCGCCGGCGGTGAAGTGGGACCGTCCGGAGTTCGTCTTTGTGGTGGGCGAGTAGCGAAGCTGTTCCATGGGGCCGAGTGCCGTGGCCGAGACGGGGCGGGCCAGGGGCCGAGTAGTGGGGGCGGGGACTAAATCGTTGGCCAGGCGATCCTTCGGCACCGATGGTGGGGGTATGGAGCGATCATTTGCGGAGCTGGTGGCCGAGGCCGATGCCGTGTCGGTCGAGGGGTGGGACTTCTCGTGGCTGGCGGGGCGGGCCACGGAAGAGCGGCCCTCGTGGGGGTACCAGCGGGCGATGAGCGCGCGGCTGGCGCGGGCGTCGGCGGCCCTGGACATCCAGACGGGTGGCGGGGAGGTGCTCGCCGGGGCGGAGAAGCTGCCGCCGGTGATGGTGGCGACGGAGTCCTGGGCGCCGAATGTCGCCAAGGCCACTGAGCTGTTGCATCCGCTCGGCGCGGTCGTGGTGGCCGATGCGGACGAGCCGCCGCTGCCGTTCGGTGATGCGGCCTTCGACCTGGTGACGAGCCGTCATCCGGTGACCGTGTGGTGGGACGAGATCGCCCGCGTGCTGCGGCCCGGTGGCACGTACTTCTCCCAGCAGGTGGGACCGGCCAGCGTGTTCGAGCTGGTCGAGTACTTTCTCGGGCCGCAGCCGGAGGAGGTGCGGCGGGCCCGTCACCCCGAGGATGCGCGCCGGGCGGCCGAGGCGGCGGGCCTGGAGGTGACCGATCTGCGTGCGGAGTCGCTGCGGACCGAGTTCCTCGACATCGGGGCGGTCATCTACTTCCTGCGCAAGGTGGTGTGGATGGTGCCCGGCTTCACGGTCGAGCAATACCGGGACCGCTTGCGGGAGTTGGATGAGTTGATCCGCGCGGAGGGGGCGTTCGTGGCGCATACGACCCGGTTCTTGATCGAGGCGCGGCGGAGCTGATCCTTCCGGGGCGGTCGGCTTTCCCCTATGGGTGACCGGGTGCCCGCTTTCCCCTACGGGCTACCGCGGCCGGCTTCCCCTACGTGGTCGGCTCCCCGCGCCGTCGGCGGGCCGCCGAGGCGATCGTTGCGCGGGCCTCTTGTGCGGACAGGCCGGTGTGGCGGGCGGCTTCTGTCAGTCTGGCGGCGAGTTCCTGGCCGAGGCCGGACTCGTCGGCGCGGCAGGCGGCCCAGTAGAGGCGGGCATTGCGCTGGCCGACCGGGGAGGCGCGGACGAAACGTACGAGGGCGGCGGCGGGCTGGGGCGGGACGCCGTAGGGGGACTCGCGGCGGGCGGCGGGGGGCGGGGCCGTGAGGAGTGCGAGCAGGGCGTCCGGCGCGGGGGCGGGGCGGTGCGGTGCGCCCGGCGCCAGGGCGTAGCGCCCGCGGGCGGTGAGCGAGCCGGGGCCCACGAGATAGCCGCCCGCGCCGCGGATGTCGATGCCGGGGGCGAGCCGCCCGACCGAATTCGCGATCGTGGGGGACGGCGGGCCGGTGAGCCAGAGGTGGCGGCCGCCGCTGGGGGTGAGGACCGTGACCGTGGGCGGGATCGGGAAGCCGTGCTGTTCGGCGAGGAACCGGAGGGCGGTCAGGCCGTCGGCGCCGTTCTTGGTGTCGAGGTCGATGCCGATGAGGTGGTGCGGTGGCCGCCCGCAGGCGAGGCCGTAGCCGGTGGCCCAGGGGGCGGCGGCGAACATCCGGCGGACGGTGAGCGGGTCGGTGCTCGCGTCGTGTACGCCGTGCCCGAGCCGGCCGCACTCGCCGCGGCAGGGCGGCACCTCGGGATGCCCGCGGTGGGGGGAGCGGAGGGCCGGGAGCTTGTTGCGGGTCAGCGGGATGACGGGGTAGCCGCGCTCGGCGGCAAGGAGCGCGTGAGCAAGGGCCGCGGCGTGCGCATCCGCGGGGGCGGTGGGATCGGGGCCGGGCGTCGGGGCGGTGGTGCGGGGGCCGGGCTGCTGGGGGCGAACCGCAGGCCCGGGGTCGGGGCGAACCGCAGACCCCGGGTCGGGGCGAGCTGCAGGCCGGAGCTGGGGGTGGTCTGCAGGCCGCTCGGCGGCGGGTTCGACGTGCTTGATGGGCTCGGCGGGCTCGGCGGGCTCGCCGGGCGTGCCAGCCGGTGGAGTGGCCGGCGTACTGATCGGCCAGCCGGTCGGTCTTTCCATATGGCGTCGGTGCAGGGTAGCCATGACTCTATTTTCGTACGAATGTTCGACGAAGGGAAGGGGGCGCGCCAGGACCTGGTCGTGCGCCGGTTGTGGTGGCCGGGCGTGTGGGGCGCGCGGAGCCCGGGGAGGGCGGGCCGAGGTGGGGTCTCGTGCCGTCGGGGCGGGTGCCGGCGGGGAGGTCGTGCGGCGGTCGGGGTTTACCCGGGGTTCCTCATGCTTGCGAGGGAATCGCCCCTTCGTGACGGGTCCGCTGGGGATTCATGGGCAAGCCTGAGTGCGCGACGTCGAAGCAAGCACCGTGGTGGTCGGCCAACTTCCCGGTGGGCCAGCGGAGTTAGAGCGATTCAAGTGTTTCAAGCGATCCAGAAGTCGTGTTCCGTAGGAGGAATAGACATGGCAAGCACCCGTACCGCCCGCGCCATCGCCGTTGTTGCCGCACTGCCTTTCGCGGCCGCACTCTTCACGGGCGTGGCGCAGGCCGACAACGGCGGCTTCGCGACGGGCGGGTCGAGCTCGGCGGCGACGAGTCAGGCGGGAACCGGTGTCGGCGGCAGCAACTTCGGCAACTCGACCACCGGTCAGCAGGTCGCCAACGGCGCCGGCGCCTCCAACCAGAACAACACCGCGAGCGTGAACGGCTCCGGCCCCACGCGTATCGACCAGACCAACGCCACCGTCAACTTCACCAACCTCTGGTGAGCCGGTACGCCGCAAGGGGACGGCGGCGACCGACCGAGGGGTGATACGTCAGGGCGGCGCGGAGGAAATGGGGCTCCTCCGGGGTTCACGACGCCGACCTTGACAGCGAGCGGGTTTCTGACGGACAGTCAGAAACCCGCTCGTTCGTACGCCTGGACCTTCCCTGCGCACCGGGCGTACGGCCACCAGAAGGGGAGCCGCCCACGTGCACCTCGCCCCCACCGCGCGCCAGGAGCGACTGCGCTGCGAACTCCGCTCGTACTTCCGCCGGGTGCTGCCGGACGGGCCGGTCGAGGACCCCGCGGAGCAGCGCGCGGTGCTCCGCCGGATCGGCGCCGACGGCATGCTGGGACTGGGCTGGCCGACCGCGTACGGAGGCCGGGGCCGCGGCCCCGACGAACAGTTCGTCTTCTTCGACGAGGCCTACCGCGCGGGCGCTCCGGTCTCGATGGTCACCCTCAACACCGTCGGCCCGACCCTGATGAAGTACGGCACCCCGCAGCAGAAGGACTTCTTCCTGCCGCGCATCCTCAGCGGCGAGCTCGTCTTCGCGATCGGCTATACGGAACCCGAGGCCGGCACCGACCTCGCCGCGCTCCGCACCCGCGCGACGAGAGAGGCGAGCGGCGGCGACGCCCGCTGGCTGATCAACGGCGCCAAGAGCTTCACCAGCAATGCCCATCAGGCCGACTGGATCTGGCTCGCCTGCCGCACCGACCCCGAGGCCCCCAAGCACCGGGGCATCTCGATCATCCTCGTGCCCACGGACGCGCCCGGTTTCTCCTGGACGCCGATCGAGACGGTCGGCGGGCTGACGACCACCGCCACCTACTACGACGGCATCCGCGTCCCGGCCGGGAACCTCGTGGGGGAGGAGAACGCGGGCTGGAAGCTGATCACGCATCAGCTCAACCATGAGCGCGTCGCGCTGGCCGCCATCGGTATGCAGGCCGAGGACGCCTTCGACGCGGCGCTGGCCCATGCCCGTACGCCGGAGCCGGAGACCGGCGAGCGGCCCGCCGACCGCGCTTGGGTGCGCTCCCGGCTCGCCGAGGCGCACGCCCGGCTGGCCGCGACCCGGCTGCTGAACTGGCGGCTGGTCGATGACGTGGGCGCCGGGACGCTCAGCCCCGGTGATGCCGCCGGAGTGAAGTTCGCCGGGACGGAGAGCGCCGTCGAGGTCTACCGGATCTGCCAGGAGGTGGTGGGCGATGCCGCCCTGGTGCGGACGGGGTCGCCGGGCGCCTTCGGGGGCGCCGTAGGGGGTGCCTCAGGGGGCGGTGAGCTGGAGCGGATGAACCGGGCGGCGCAGATCAACACGTTCGGGGGCGGAGTGAGCGAGGTCCAGCGGGAGATCGTCGCGACGATGCGGCTGGGGATGCGGAGGGGGCGGCGATGAGCCCGGTGCAGCTCGCGTACGAACAGCTCAAGGCCTATGAGGGGCTGTCGACCTCGGCGGCCGGGGTGGGCAAGGACCTGGTCAACGAGCCGATGATCCGGCACTGGTGCGAGGCCATGGGCGACACCAACCCCGCCTACCGGGGGCCGGACGCCATCGCCCCGCCGACCATGCTGCAGGCCTGGACGATGGGTGGCCTCTCCGGGCACGCCGACCGTTCGGGGGCGTACGACGAACTGTCCACGCTGCTGGACAGCGCCGGGTACACCTCCATCGTCGCCACCGACTGCGAGCAGGAGTATCTGCGGCCGCTGCGGCCCGGTGACGAGATCACCTTCGACGCGGTGATCGAGTCGGTGTCGGAGCGCAAGACGACGAAGCTGGGGACCGGGCACTTCATCACGACGCGGATGGACATCCACGCGAACGGCGAGCCGGCCGGGACGCATCGCTTCCGGGTCCTCAAGTACGCCCCGGCCGCACGGCTCCCCAAGACGGCGGAGCGGTCGCGGACACCCCAGCAGTCGTCGCACACACCGGAGCGGTCGCAGGCACCCCAGCAGGCGGCCCGGCCGTCGTCGCACACACCGGAGCGGTCGCAGGCACCCCAGCAGGCGGCCCGGCCGTCGTCGCACACAACGGAGCAGGCGGCCCGGCCGTCGTCACACACGCCAGGGCGATCGCAGGGGGCCCGGCAGCCCCAGGCCCCCGGGCAGACCCGAACCAGACGCCCCCGTCCCGTCATCAACCGCGACAACGCCGGGTTCTGGGAAGGCGTTGCCGGGCACCGCCTGCTGATCCAGCGCTGCACGGGGTGCCGGACGCTGCGTTTCCCCTGGTTGCCGGGGTGCAACGCCTGCGGGTCACCGGAGTGGGACACCGTCGAGGCGAGCGGCGCGGGAACGGTCTTCTCCTACGTCGTGATGCACCATCCGCCCTTCCCCGCCTTCACGGTGCCCGAGCACGAAGCGGACCCGCCCGAGCACGGCGTGGACCCGCCCGAACGCGGCTCGGAGACGGCCGGCCCGCAGGCAGCCGCTCCCGGCCCGCACGCCGTCGCGTCCGGTGGCCCGCACACGGACGTACCCGGCCCCCACACGACCGCCCCCACCCCCGCTCCCCACCCCAGTCCCCACCCCACCCCCTACGCCGTCGGGCTGATCGAGCTCGCGGAAGGGGTGCGGATCGTCAGCAACGTCGTCGGTGTCCCCTACGACAAGGTGCGGATCGGTATGCCGGTACGGCTCGAATTCCTGCGGGCCGACGAGGAGTTGGAGCTTCCGGTCTTCCGCGTGGCAGAGGGCGGTGAGGCGTGAGATGGACTTCACGCCCACGCCCGAGCAGGCGGCGGCCCGCGAGCTGGCGGCGCGGATCTTCGGCGACCTGTCCACGCCCGAGCGCCTCGCCGTCTGCGGCAGCGGCACGGACGCCGCCCTGTGGAAGGCGCTGTGCGCGGCCGGTCTGCCGGGCGCGGCGGAGGAGACCGGTCTGCTCGGACTCGTGCTGATGCTGGAGGAGCAGGGGCGGACGACGGCGCAGGTGCCGTTCGCGGCGACCTGCGTGTACGGCCTGCTGGCGATCGGCGCCCACGGCGACCGGGAACAGCGGGCGCGGCTGCTGCCGCCGTTGCGGGACGGCGAGGCGGTCGCCACCGGGGCGTTCCCGGCGCGGCGCGGTGGCGTACGGGCCGAGCGCGCCGAGGACGGGACGGGGCGGCTGACCGGCACCGTCCCCGTCGTGCCGTGGCTGCGCGAGGCCACCCACGTCCTGGTGCCGGACGGGACGACGCGGACGCTGTGGCTCGTACGCACCGACGACCCCGGGGTGCGGCGGGAGCCGGTCGAGACCACCGCGCCCTGGTCGGCGGGCCGGCTCACTCTGGACGCCGCCCCCGCCGAATGCCTGGACGGGAGCGACCCCGACACGGACCCCGACCCGGACCCCGACAGCAGCCCCGACCCCCAAGCCGACACCGCCCCCGATCCGCACCCCCACCCCTACTCCCACACCCTGGTCCTCGCCCGCACCGCCTTCGCCGGACTCCAGGCCGGGGTCTGCGCCGGCTCCCTGGCCCGGGCGGTGTCCCACACCACGACCCGCGAACAGTTCGGCCGCCCGCTCGCCACCAACCAGGGCGTCCAGTTGCGCGCCGCCGATGCCTACATGGACACCGAGGCGATCCGGGTCACCGCCTACGAGGCGGCCTGGCGCCGGGACGCGGGCCTGGACGCCGGGCCGCATGCGCTGACCGCCGCCTGGTGGGCGTCCGAGGCGGGCACCCGCGTCGTGCACACCGGCCAGCATCTGCACGGCGGCATCGGCGCCGACGTCGACCACCCCGTCCACCGGCACTTCCTCTGGGGCCGACAGCTGGCCGGTTATCTGGGATCAGGTGCCGAAGTCATCGCCGAATTGGGCGAGTTGCTGACCTCGCCGTCCATGGGCGGCGAAGACCGGAAGGAGGCCGGATGAAGGCCGGTGACGAGCTGCCGACGCTCACCATCCCCCTCACCCGCACCCTGATCGTCGCCGGGGCGATCGCCTCCCGCGACTACCAGGACGTGCACCACGACACCGAGGCGGCCCAGCAGAAGGGCTCCCCGGAGATCTTCATGAACATCCTGACCACCAACGGGCTCGTCGGCCGCTACATCACCGACCACTTCGGGCCGCGCTGCACCCTGCGCAAGGTCGCCATCCGCCTTGGTGCCCCCAACTACCCGGGGGACACCATGGTGTTGAACGGCACCGTCACCGAGGTGACGGACGGTACGGCGGTGGTGCGGATCGTCGGTGCGAACGGCATCGGCCACCACGTCACCGGCACGGTGACGGTCAGCCTCCCGGAGGGCACGGCATGAGCGTCCACCGCCTCGACTCCCTCGGCGGCCGGGCCGCCATCGCCGGGATCGGCGCGACCGAGTTCTCCAAGGACTCCGGCCGCAGCGAACTGGTGCTCGCCGTCGAGGCCGTACGCGCCGCCCTCGACGACGCCGGGCTGACCCCCGCGGACGTCGACGGCCTGGTCACCTTCACCATGGACACCAACCCCGAGATCACCGTCGCGCAGGCGGCCGGCATCGGCGAACTGTCCTTCTTCTCCCGGGTCCACTACGGGGGCGGCGCGGCCTGCGCCACCGTCCAGCAGGCGGCCCTGGCGGTCGCCACCGGCATCGCCGAAGTCGTCGTCTGCTACCGCGCGTTCAACGAGCGCTCGGGCCGCCGCTTCGGCTCGGGCGTACAGCAGCGGGAGCCCACCGCGGAGGGCGCGGCCCTCGGCTGGAACCTCCCCTTCGGCCTGCTCACCCCCGCCTCCTGGGTCGCCATGGCCGCACAGCGCTACCTCCACACCTACGGCCTGACCCCGGACGCCTTCGGCCCGGTCGCGGTCACCGACCGCCGCCACGCCGCCCGCAACCCGGCCGCGTACTTCTACGGCAAGCCCATCACCCTCGCCGACCACGCCGCCTCCCGCTGGATCGTGGAGCCGCTGCGGCTGCTGGACTGCTGCCAGGAGACGGACGGCGCCCAGGCGATCGTGGTGGCCTCGCCCGAGCGGGCCCGCGCGCTGCCCCATCCACCGGCGCTGATCACGGCCGCGGCGCAGGGCGCCGGCCGCGCCCAGGAGCAGATGACCAGCTTCTACCGCGACGGCCTGACCGGCCTCCCCGAGATGAACGTGGTGGCCCGCCAGCTCTGGCGCACCGCCGCACTCGCCCCCGCCGATATCGATGTCGCGATCCTCTACGACCACTTCACGCCGTTCGTGCTGATGCAACTGGAGGAGTTCGGCTTCTGCGGCCCCGGCGAGGCCTCGGACTTCGTCGCCGCGGACACCCTCCCCCTCAACACCCACGGTGGCCAGCTCGGGGAGGCGTATCTGCACGGCATGAACGGCATCGCCGAGGCCGTCCGCCAGCTCCGCGGCACCTCCGTCAACCAGGCCGGCAGCCCCGCCCACGTCCTGGTCACCGCCGGCACCGGGGTCCCGACCTCGGGGCTGATCCTCGGCGCGGACGGCTGAGGAGGGCGGCCGAGCCGGGTACCGGCCCGACCGCGTACCGACGCTGTCCCTCCCCCTACTGCGCGGAACCGGCCCTGCGACGCCGCACGACGAGTACGGTGCCGACGCCCGCGAGGACTGCCGCGCCGCCTGTCGCGGCGACGGTCGGCAGCGCGTCGGAGGATCCGGTCTCGGCGAGCCTGCCGGTGACCGGGAGCTCGTCGAGGGTGCCCTGCGGCGAGAGGTGGTGCGCGGACTTCTCCAGCGGACCGGCCGTCCCCCGCCCGCCGCTCTTCCCCAGCGGACCGGCCTTGCCCGGCTTACCGGGCCGCCCCTTGGCGTCCGCGACCTTGCCGGGCCGGCTGCCGGCGGGCAGGACCGTGAAGTTGAACTGGCTGATCTCGTCGGAGCCGCACTGGCCGTCCTCGCCGTACGAATGGCCGAGGGTGAAGAAGTAGCCGGTCCCCGCCTTCGCCTTCCCGCCGATCTTGATACGCATCTTGGCGTCCGCGTACTCGCCCGGCTTCAGGCTCTTGATGGTGGCGAACTCGTCGCTGTCGCGGAACGCGGCGCCTTCGCCCTCGATGGGCTTCCACTTGCCGGTCGCCGGGTTGAACCACTGGACCGTGACGGACAGTTCGGCGACGTCGTTGATCTTCGGGTCGGCGGTGCCGAGCATCAGGGAGACGTCGGTCTCCATCACCTTGATCTTGGAGACATTGGTGACGCGGTAGGCGAACCCGTGCCAGCCGGAGCCCGCGACGATCTTGCTCGGGAGGCCGCGCAGCCCCGTCTTGCCGCGCTCCTCGTCGGGTATGCCCGAGCAGTAGGTCGGGCGGGTGTAGGTGGGGGACGGCTCGGCACTCGGCGTCGCCGGCGCCGGAGCGGCAGGCTCGGCAGCTCCCGGGGTGGCGGCCTCGGTCGGCCGCCCGGTCTGCTCCTCCCCACGGCCGTCGCTCCCGTCGGCCGCGGGCGTTTGCGGAGCCGACGCGGTGGCGGCGGACGCGGGGCGGCCGTCGGCGGGCGCGGGCGCCTCACCCGTCGCGTGGGCGACCGGGGCCGAGAGCAGTGCCATAGGGCCCAGGACAGCCGTGACAGCCGCGGTCGCCAGAGCAGGGTGAAGCTTCATCGAGGCCTTCCGTACGGAGTCAAGTGACCGCCACGAGGGGCGGCCTGCGCGGTATGACCACGCATGATCAGGTACGTGACCTGCGAATCGATCAAAAGGTTGCATGCCGGACGCCGGCGCCCCGCACGAGCGCCCTCACAGCGGGCCGGGCAGTACGGGGGATCTCAGGGGAACACGACGCCCCGTCCCCCCAGAGGAGGTGGACCGAACCCCACCCGTACAACTTGAGACGGATAGCGCTTCGGCACCTAGGGGCGATCCCTCTGGGCCACCCTCGCTCCTAGCGTGGTGCCCATGACCACGCCAGTGTGCACCAGCGCTTCGACCGTCGCTGTGTTCCCGACGTTCTCGTCCTATGTACGGGCCCGGGGGCCGGTCCTGCTGCGCACTGCGCGGTCGCTGTCCGCCAACCCGAACGACGCCGAGGACCTCCTCCAGACCGCCCTGACCAAGACCTACGTGGCCTGGGACCGGATCGAGGACCACCGCGCCCTGGACGGCTACGTCCGCCGCGCGCTGATCAACACCCGTACCTCCCAGTGGCGCAAGCGCAAGGTCGATGAATTCGCCGTCGACGAGCTCCCGGAGCCGGACCCGCTGCCCGCGCCCGACCCGGCCGAACTCCAGGGCCTGCGCGATGCGATGTGGCGCGCGGTGATGCGACTGCCCGCCCGTCAGCGGGCCATGGTCGTCCTCAGGTACTACGAGGACCTGAGCGAGGCCCAGACCGCCGAGGTCATGGAGGTCTCGATCGGCACGGTCAAGAGCGCCGTCTCCCGCGCCCTGGCCAAACTCCGGGAGGACCCGGGACTGACGATGCTCTCGGCCTGACTGCGTCGCTTCGGGGAGCGCATGCGCCGATGCGCCCTTCGGCACAGGTGGCCCGTCGATGGGCCACCACGCCTCCTGCCCCCGTCAGGCGGACCAGGGCGTGTGCCGAAAGTGCTCGCAGAGCCGTTGTCGGACCCCTCCGCTACGGTGCGGCCATGTCGAATTTCGTACTGGTTGCAGGCGCTTGGCTCGGCTCGTGGGCGTGGGACGGGGTGGTGGCGGAGCTGCGTGAGGCCGGCCACGACGTCTATCCGTTGACGCTGTCGGGCCTCGCGGAGAAGCGGGGTGTTCCCGCTGGGCAGGAGACCCACGTGCGGGACATCGTGGGCGAGGTCGAGCGTCTCGATCTGCGCGATGTCGTCCTTGTCGGACACAGTTACTCGGGCATCCCGGTGGGTCAGGCCGCCGAGCGAATCGGCGACCGGCTGACTCGCGCAGTCTTCGTCGACGCCAATGTTCCCGTCGATGGCGAGTCGTTCGTCTCCAGCTGGTGGGAGGGGCCGGCGAAGCTGGAGGCCGCGATCGTCGGCAATGGCGGCCTGTGGGCACCGCTGGCCGCGGCCGACTGCGACGGCCAGGGGCTCACGGAGGAGCAGATCGCACGAATCGTGGACGGCGCGACGCCACACCCGGGTGCCTCGCTGGCTGAGCCGGCCGCGTTGGCCCGGCCGCTCGGTGAGCTACCGGCGATGTACATCAAGTGTCTGCTCGACGGCGCTGAGCCGAGCGACGACGTGGCCAAGCTGCTGACCAGCGAGCACTGGCAGCTGGTCCAGATGGACACCGGCCACTGGCCGATGTTCTCCCAGCCGCGCGAACTGGCACGGATCCTCCTCGACGCGGTCGGGGCGTGACCGCAGTACCGCACCGACGGGCTCCTTGCGGGCGCGTGAAGGGCCCGGAGGGCTGGAGGCGGAGGATGCGGCGAGGCGAAGCCGCCAGGTAGTTGGACATGGCGTTCTCACATCTCTCTTATGGCTGCGCCGCATGGTGGGGTTCATGGTGTCCAAACGTATTGCCATCGGTGTCGGAACGCTCATGACGATGACCTTGGCGGGCGTAGCCGCGACGGCTGTCGCGGGTCCCGCTCCGACGTCTGACAAGGCTTCCGACCCGGCGCTCGGCAACAAGGCAGCGAAGAACTACCTGTACGCATCCATTGGGGATTTCGATACAGAGGTGAAACCGCTGATCGATCGCCCCGATGTCGCCGGCGTGCAGCTGGTGGTGCCGTGGAAGGCACTCGAGCGGAAGAAGAATCAGTACGATTTCTCGGAGGTCGACCGGGCGCTGAACTATCTGCAGTCCCGCCACAAGAAGCTGTTCATCCAGGTCCAGGACCGGTTCTTCGCGCCGCCGACCAGGCTCCCGGACTATCTGTTGAATGATCCGGAATACAAGGGAGGCGCGGCGCCGACAACGAACGAAAGCGGCCTTGGTCCCGGTGTGCCCGGAGCGGTCGCAGCGCAATGGAATCCGCAGGTGCGGGGCCGTTTCCAGCATCTGCTGAAGGCCCTGGCACAGCGATTCGACGGTCGCCTCGCCGGGGTGAACCTTCCGGAAACCGCTACCGGAGTGGACACCAAGAAGGACCGTACCGGATACAGCCACGATTCCTACTTCCAGGCAGAACTTGCCAACATGGCCTACGGCAAGAAGGTCTTCACCAAGACGCAATTCATTCAGTACGTCAACTTCTGGCCGGGCGAGTGGAACAACAGCCGCAACTATATGAAGCGCACCTTCGAGTTCGCCGAGGCGCACGGAATCGGTCTCGGCGGCCCTGACGTCCTGCCGAACCGTCCGGCGCAGATGGAGAACTCGTACCCCTTCTTCAAGAAATACCGCGGCAAGCTCCCCATCGTGGCCATGGCTGTGCAGGAACCCGACTTCGAGTACAAGAACCCCACGACGAAGAAGCCGTACACCCGGCAAGAGTTCACCGATTTCGGCACGAACACCCTCGGGGCCGACGTCATGTTCTGGGCCACCAGCGCGCCCTGGCTCCACCAGCCGGCGGCCCGATAGAGACACACATCCTGCGCCGGCGGGGAAGGCGCCATGTCACGAGAGGTTGTGGGTGACCTGGCGCCCCTCGGCAGCCAGGGGCCGTCCTCACCTGGCCGCGTAGCGCGCCGGTGTCGTGCCCACATGGCGGGTGAAGTGACGGTTCAGATGGGATTGATCATGGAATCCCAGGGCAGCCGCGACCTCCGCCGGACGCCTGCCGTCGAGCAGGAGCCCGCGGGCCCGTTCGATGCGCTTGCCGGTCAGGTAGGTGTGCGGCGGCAGGCCGTAGGTCCGCTTGAAGCAGCGGATCAAATGGGTGGGGTGCGCGTGCAGGACGGCGGCGGCCTCCCGCAAGGAGAGCCCGGTCGACAGACGGGCATCCAGCAGCTCCCGCAAGGCGGCAGCCAGGCGGTTCGCCTCGCGGCCAGGCGTGCGCGGCGGCTTGAGCGCGTCCAGGTGGAAGTGCAGCCGTTCCCGGATGAAGGACAGCCGGGACTCGGCCTCGAACGCGTCACCCGGGTGCCCGAGGGACGTGTGCAGCTGGTGGATGCGATGGCGCAGCAGCTCGTCGCCGAAGACCGGCCCGTCCACCGCGCGGCCGGTCAGCCCCTCGGGGAGCACGTCCGCATCGAGGTAGAGCACCCGCTTGCGGAAGCCGGACGCGGTGACCGTCCTGCCGTCGTGGGGGACACCGGGCGGTAGCAGAACGACCGTGTCGGAGCCGGTCACGCCATGACGGTGGCGGTCACATGCGAAGTCGACCGCCCCGTCATTGAGGATCATCAGGGCCCAGGTGTCATGGGTGTGGGTCGGATACGCATGCTCGGTGAAGTGCGCGTGGAAGACCTCGGCGATCCCCGGAACGGACGGCCGCCAGGCGCTGACCGTCGTACGCGGCGGCCCCTCGGCCGTACGGTGCGGGCCGTCTGTCATGCCAGGAACGTACAAGACCGACGGCACCCGGACACGACAGTCTCAGGACATGACAACTTCTCCCGTGCCGGTCAATCTCGCCGACAAGCTCTCCCAGTTCAGTGACCTCTGGTCGCAGAAGAAGATCGCCGACCTCAACGACTACGAGGTCAAACTCGCCAAACTGCACGGGGAGTTCGTCTGGCACACGCACGACGACACCGACGAACTGTTCCTGGTCGTCAGCGGCCGGCTCACCATCCGGCTCAGGGACGGCGACGTGGAACTCGGACCCGGCGAGCTGTTCGTCGTCCCCCGAGGCGTCGAGCACTGCCCGGTGGCGGAGGAGGAGACCGCCATCCTTCTCCTCGAACCGGCCGGCACGCTCAACACCGGCGACGGGGGAGGGCCCAGGAGCAAGGCGCCCGAGGCCCTGTGACCTCGGTCAGCGCTCGGTAGCGGCGTACGCGACGAAGTCGGCCCAGGCGGCGGGGCGGAGGTGGAGCTGCGGCCCGTCGGGGTTCTTGGAGTCGCGGATGTGGATGGTGGAGGAGGTGGCGGCGACCTCGAGGCACTCGTTGCTATTGCCGTTGTCGCTGTAGCTGCTCTTCTGCCAGGCGACTTCGAGGCAGTCGTGGCCGTTGCTGCTGTCGCTGTAGCTGCTCTTCGTCCACTCCAGCTCAGAAACGTTCACCGCAGAGGGCTTGAGGGTCATGTCTCTCCCAGCGCTTTCTCGATGAAGGCCAGCGACTCCCGGGGGGTGAGAGCCTGGGCCCGGATGATGCCATAGCGCAGCTCAAGGACTCGGATCTCTCTCGGGTCGGACAGCGGACGGCTGGTGACCTGGCCTTCGTCGCGCCCCACCGCTGAGCCGTCGCCGAACTTCAGCACCTGGATCCGACCGCCCATCCCGGCGTGATCGTCGCAGTCGGTCGGCATCACCTGGATTTCGACGTTCCGCAACTGACCCACTTCCAACAGGCGTTCGAGCTGTCGACGCAGAACCATTCTGCCCCCTACGGGACGACGAAGCGTCACTTCTTCCTGGACGAAAGTGAGCGATGGTGCGGGTGAGCGCTCGAAGATGCACCGCCGTGCCATGCGCGCGGCCACCATCCGTTCCACCTCGTCTTGCGAGTAGGCAGGACGCCACGTTTGGATCAGCGCCTGCGCATACTCCTTCGTCTGCAGTAATCCGTGCAGATTGTGGTTGCTGTACGCGCCGAGCTCGACCGCCTTGGCCTCCAGCTTGGCCAGGTCCCGGACTTTCTTGGGGTAAGTGGCCTGTTCCACGTCCTTCTTCATCGCGGCGATCTTGCCGCCTGCTCCCAGTACTTCGTCTGCCTTGTCGAGGAACTCCGGGCGGGGGATACGCGCACCCCGCTCGATCTTGTAGATCAGGTTCTCCCCGTACCCCAGGGCCGCACCGAACTCCGCCGGACGCAGGCCCGCGGCCTCATGCCAGAGTTTCAGCTGACGACCGACCGCCTCGACGAGGGCTTGTGTCTCGTCTTCCGGATCGACGTCCCAACCCGCCTCGTCGGATCCGTCAACATTCATCCGCTCCCACCTCCTGGACAGCGGGGACACTCCTGGACAACACCAGGACAGTCACCGTGAGTACCGGCCGAATCACTATTCAGCGTAAGCAAGGCCGACCACGCTGAGTGACATGAATCAGGAAATCCCCGAGTACAAGCTCCAGTTCAAGGTCCAGCTCTCCGCCACCCGCCGGGGAGCTCGCCTCGCGCGGCTCCTTGCCACCGAGCAACTCCGGGCCTGGGGCGTGCCGTTCGAGTCGCCGGCGCACGTCATCGCCGAGCTGGCCGCGAACGCCGCGACGCACGGGCGCGTACCGGGCCGGGACTTCCGCCTCGCCGTCCTGTCCGACGCGGACACGCTCCGTATCGAGGTGACGGATGCGCGTGGTGACCGGCTCCCGGCCCTGCAGGTGTCAGGGCTACGGGAGTCGGGGCGCGGGCTGGTCCTTGTCGAGGCGCTCGCCGATCGGTGGGGTGCCTGTCGGGGGCCGTTCCCCTGCAAAACGGTCTGGGCGGAATTCGACCTGCCGATGTGGGGCCGATGGGACCGAGTGTGAGACGACCGGCCGCCCGTCAACCGGAGGCCGGGTAGCCGGACTCCGGTGCGCCGAGCGTCGGGGTTTGGGCCCGTAAAAGACCAATAACCCCAGGTAGAGAAACCGGTCCAACCCAGCCCGACCCAGCCGGACCCTTCCCCGGTGCGCCCCCGGCGTCACTCGCGCGGGTGATCCATGACCGGAAGACTCGCTTCCGCTGCCCTCGACCCTGCACTCTCGGTAACGACACCCCGAAAACCCGCGCACACCCGCACACATGCGACGGCCCCCGGCCGGGACTGGCATCCCGAACGAGGGCCTGACCAACGAGGAAGCAGCAACCTTCCTGATGGCTCTACAGAAGTCTAATGCGCCTGCGCCCGCCCGGCACGAGGTTCGGCGAACCTCGGCCGGCGTCCGCAAAGTCACCGAGTACCAAGCCCCCGGCTACACGATCGTCGGCAATCACCTCACCCAGCACCGGTCCCTGTCCGGCCTCGCGATCGGGCTCGCGGCCCACATCCAGTCGCTGCCGGAGGGCGCGCCGGTCGACATCCGTACGCTGGCGAGGCGGTTCCCCGAGGGGCGGGACCGGATCGCCGCCGCCTTACGGGAGTTGGAGGCCAACGGCTACCTCGAACGCGTCCGGCGGCGCACCGACGACGGGCGGATGGTCACGCTCACGATCTCGTACAACGACCCGGAGGCCACCCGCGCCCGCCGGGCCCGCGAGGACGCCGAGCAGGCCAAACGCCGGGCCGCCGTCGCGCCGCCCCTGCCTGCTCCGGCCCGTGCACCCGTCAGGAAACCGCCGCGTCCGGTCCCCTCGGCGCAGCCGTCCCGCGCCCCGCAACCGGCGCCCGCGCCCCAGCAACCCACGCCCGCACCGCAGCAGCCACCCCCTGCGCCGCAGTTACCGGAGCCCGCCACCCGCGCGCACCACACCCCGGCCGCCGCCCTCCTCGCGAACCTCCGCCACGACGATCCCCGCCTGCTGCTCTCCGTGCGGGACATCGAGCGGCTCACGCCGCCCGTCGCCGCCTGGCTGGAACGCGGGGCCTCCCGGGAGGCCGTCCGCAGAACCCTGACGACCGGCCTCCCGGCCGCCCTTCACGTCCGGCCGCCCTGCTCGCCCACCGCCTCGTGGAGCTGCTTCCGCCACCCCTCCCGGCCGCCGACGCACCCCCGGACGCCCGCGCCCGGCCGGCCCCGCTCCAAACCTGCGACGGCTGCGAGCGCGCCTTCCGCGCACCTGTCCCGGGCCGATGCCGCGACTGCCGCCACCCAGCGGCAGCGCCGTGAGCGTCACGCACCGGGCCCGGACGGGCGGGGGAGGCGGCTCCGCCCAACTCGCCCGGCAGTGCGGGCAGCTCGTCACCCCACTCGTCACCCCAGGCTTCGCCACTGCCCCGTGCCCGCCAATAGCTGGACATTGAGTATCAGTCAGTCGAAAAGCGAAGATCGACTACACGTGCGAGTTTCACAAAATCGTCAAGCTCAAGATCCGCTCAACCGGGTTTCCGGATGCCTAATACGGCTAGTACGTTTGTGCGTGGCAAAGAGAGCGTGGCATCTGACCAATGCCCGCGCCGAATAATGAAGTTGAATCGGGGAAATTCAATGAAGAGCCTTGTCTCGGGTGCGATGTCGGCCGTCATGCTGGGAGGCATCGTCCTCGCCAGTGGCACCGGCGTGGCCTACGCGGAGTCGAACCCGCGGCCCGCGGTTCAGTCGAACATGGTGAACCCCATCGAAGAAGCTCGTTCGATGTGCATCATGTCCAAGAGCAAGGACGACTGCGCCTACCTGATGCACAACACCAAGATGATCAAGATGGTGAAGAACTGTCTGATCAAGGGGGCGATCGGCGGGGCCGGTGCGCTGATCGTCGGCCGGTACGTCAGCAAGGACGTGGCCAAGGACATCGCGAGCAAGACCGTGGTCGCCGGAGCCACCGGCTGCCTCTCGTCGCTCGCCTGAGGCTGAGGAAATTCTGATGGCCAAGATTGCATTTACTCTTCTCTGGGCCGGCGTGGTCATCGCGGTGAACAGGGCGCTCGATGACGTCATCTGGGCCCAGTATCTGGCGCTGTTCGTCCTCGGGGGAATTTACGCCTTTACTGTCAACAAGGTGCCGGGACCTCGTGGCAAGAGCGCCCATGAAGGCCCGGAAGCGTAGCTTTCTTGGCGTCACGCGTCCGGAAAAAGGCCGTGTCGGCGGTGTCCTTGGGGCACCGTCGGCACGGCTTTTGAGTGGTGCCGCACGAAGACGGCCGACGGGCCGGGCCGCCGGGCGCCGTTGTCACGGCGCCTGGTGCGCCGGGTACGGGAATTCGTGGAACCGCGGCGCACCGGGCTCCGGGGCGGCCCGGCCCGTACGGCACGCGCTACGTCCCCCGGGTCACCATCAACCTGCCGACGGCCTCCTCCAGTTCGGCGATGCGGTCGGCAAGGCGCTCCTTGTCGGAGCCCTTCGCGTCGCGCAGGAGGAGTTCCACCTCGGCGAGCTGGCCGGCGATCTCCGCGAGGCGGGAGGCGTCGCCGGCGGGTGCCGCCGCGGGCTGCGGGAGCGGCTCGGACGACACGGGGGCGCCGGGGCCCTCCGGGGGGATGGGGGGATGCCCCGGCTGTCCAGTGGGACCGGCCGGTTGTCCGGGTGTCGGGGGGTGCTGCTGGGCCTGGCCCGCGGGGGGCGCCACGGGTGAAGCCGGGTCCGCGGCGGAAGTCGGAGCCGGGGCCCCCTCCGCGGCCGCTGTCGATGCCGAGGCCGGAGCCGTCGTCGACACCGCCGGCGGGGGCGAGGGTCCGGACGGGGCCGGCGCCGCGTCCGTGGCGCCTGCGGCGGCCGTCGTGGCGGGCGGTGACCCCTCGCCTCCAGGGCGGTCCTCCGAGGTCAGCAGGCGCTTCAACTGCTCGGCCTGGGCAGCCAGTTGGCGGTTCTTGCGGTGGAGTTCGAGGAAGACGTTCACCTTGGTTCGCAGCAGCCAGGGGTCGAAGGGCTTGATGAGGAAGTCGGCGGCGCCGACCGTGTAGCCGCGGTAGGCGTAGTTCGGGTCGACCGAGGCGCCGGTGAGGAGAATGATCGGGACGTCCTTCGTCTGGTCCAGGCCCTTGATGTTGGCGGCGGTCTCGAAGCCGTTCATGCCCGGCATCAGTACATCGATGAGGACGACCGCGAACTCCTCGCGGAGCATGGCCTTGAGGGCCTCTTCGCCGGACCGCGCACGGACGACCTTCTGGGTGAGCGAGCCCAGTACGGCTTCCAGCGCGACGAGGTTCTCCTCCATGTCGTCGACGATGAGGATGCTGGGTGAGGTGTCCGGTGCGGTCGTCATGAGGGCTGCCCCGCCGTTCCCTGGTCGTCCTGGCCGGTGCCGCCGGTGTCATGGGCGGTGTGGGGGCCGTCGGAGGGGTGGGTTGTGTCAGCGGTATCGGAGGGCGGGGAGAGGCCGAGGGTGTCCGGGCCGTCGGAGTCGCCGGAGCTCTCGGTGTCGGGCTGCGGGACCAGGGTGCCGTTCTTCGGGTCGAGGAGGCCGCAGATCACGGTCAGCAGCCGGTCCACGTCCACCGGCTTGGGGATGTAGTCGTTGGCCCCGCTCTCGATCGCCTTCTCGCGGTCGCCCGGCATGGCCTTCGCGGTGAGCGCGATGACCGGCAGGTCCGCGAACCGTGGCGCTTGACGGATCGCCTTGATCATCTCGTAACCGTCCATTTCGGGCATCATGATGTCCATCAGCACCAGTGACACGTCCGGGGTCCGGTCGAGGACCTCCAGACCCTCGCGGCCGTTCTCGGCGTATTTGACGCTGATGCCGACCCGGCCCAATACGTGCGTGAGCGCGAAGACATTGCGGATGTCGTCGTCGACGATGAGGATGCGGCGGTCGGCCAGCACCTCGCCGGGGCGTCCGCTCAGCCAGTCCTTGAGGCGGGTGGTCTCGGGCCAGGTGACATCGCCGCCGTCGGGGGAGGGGCTGCTCAGGTGCGGTGCCTGATCGTGCTCCCCCGCGGTGGCGAAGACGTCGCCGGACGAGGAGCTCTGGGGAGTGCTCGCGGGCGTCGTGGTCCTGGCCGTGAGCTGTTCGGCCAGGACGGGGCGGGCGGGGCCGGCCTGCGCGATGCTGTCCGCGGGGTGGGTCGCGGCGGTGGGACTCGGCGCGGGGAAGGGGCCGGTGTAGCGCGCGGGCACGTAGAGGGTGAAGGTCGAGCCGACGCCCGGCTCGCTCTCGGCGATGATCCGGCCGCCGAGCAGCGCGGCCATGTCGCGGCTGATGGACAGGCCCAGGCCGGTGCCGCCGTATTTGCGGTTGGTGGTGCCGTCGGACTGCTGGAACGCCTCGAAGATGCCGTCGAGTTTCTCCGGTGAGATGCCGATGCCGGTGTCCTTCACGGAGAGGGCGATGACGTCGTCGGCGGTGCGGAGGGAGTCCTCCTCGAAGTCCGCGCCCGGTACCCGCTGGACGATGAGTTCCACGCTGCCGGAGGAGGTGAACTTCACGGCGTTGGACAGCAGGTTGCGCAGGATCTGCTGGAGGCGCTGTTCGTCGGAGAAGAGTTCCTTGGGGACGTCCTCGCCGACCTTGACGTCGAAGGTGAGGCCGCGGTCGACGGTGAGCGGCTTGAAGGTGGCGCGGACGTAGTCGAGCAGCTTGATCAGCGGCAGGGCCTTGGGGTGGACGTCCATCCGGCCGGCCTCGATCTTCGACAGGTCGAGGATGTCGTTGATGAGCTGGAGGAGGTCGGAGCCCGCGCGGTGGATGGTGACGGCGAATTCCACCTCCTGGGTGGAGAGCCGGCCCTCGGGGTTGTCGGCGAGGAGCCGGGAGAGCACCAGCAGGGAGTTCAGCGGCGTGCGCAGCTCGTGCGACATGTTCGCCAGGAATTCCGACTTGTACTGCGAGGAGGTGGCCAGGAGGGCCGCCTTCTCCTCCAACTCCGCGTTCGTCAGCTGGAGTTCGTCGGAGCGCTGGCGGAGCTCGGCGGTCAGCCGCTGGGACTCCGACAGCAGGGATTCCGTACGGGAGTTGGCGATGATGGTGTTGATCGAGACGCCGATGGTGTTCACGAACTGGTCGATGAAGGCGAGGTGGACGTCGCTGAACCGGCTGAAGGAGGCCAGCTCGATCACGCCGAGCACCTGGTCCTCGAAGAGGATCGGGAGGATGACGATGCTGGCCGGGGCCGCGGCGCCGAGTCCGGAGCTGATGGTGATGTAGTCGGGCGGGACGGCCTCGACGACGATGCGCTTCTTCTCCATGGCGGACTGGGTGATCAGGCCCCAGCCGGGGGTGCCCAGCCGCAGCCGCGGCAGCGAGCGGCGGCCCTCGGGCTGGCCGGTGCCGTAACCGGCGATCAGCTCCAGGCCCTCGCCCGGTTCGGCGCCCGCCTCGGCCAGGAAGAATGCGCCGAACTGCGCGTTCACCAGCGGGGTCAGCTCGCGCAGGATCAGGTCGGCGACCTCGACCAGGTCGCGGTGGCCCTGCATCAGGCTGGCGATACGGGCGAGGTTGGACTCCAGCCAGTCCTTGGCGCGGGTGGTCTCGCGGAGGTTGGCGACCATCAGGTTGATGTTGTTCTTCAGGGCCGCGACCTCGCCCTGGGCGTCCACGGTGATCGAGCCGGACATATCGCCCTGGGTGACGGCGCTGGCCACTTCGGCGATCGCGCGGACCTGCGTCGTCAGGTTCAGTGCCAGCTCGTTGACGCTGGTGGTCAGCCGCTTCCAGGTGCCGTAGACGCCCTCGACCCGGGCCTGGCCGCCGAGCTGGCCCTCGCTGCCGACCTCACGGGCCACGCGGGTCACCTCGGACGAGAACGACGACAGGGTGTCGACCATCGTGTTGATCGTCGTCTTCAGTTCCAGGATCTCGCCGCGGGCGTCGACGTCGATCTTCTTGGACAGGTCGCCCTTGGCGACGGCGGTGGCGACCTGGGCGATGTTGCGGACCTGGGACGTCAGGTTGTCGGCCATGGAGTTGACGTTGTCGGTGAGGTTCTTCCACACGCCGGAGACGCCGTGGACCTGGGCCCGGCCGCCGAGCCGGCCCTCGGTGCCGACCTCGCGGGCCACGCGCGTGACCTCGTCCGCGAACGCCCGCAGCTGCTGGACCATCGTGTTGACGGTGTCCTTCAGCTCCAGGATCTCGCCGCGGGCGTCGACGTCGATCTTCTTGGACAGGTCGCCGTTGGCCACGGCCGTGGTGACCTGGGCGATGTTGCGGACCTGGGACGTCAGGTTGAGCGCCATGAAGTTGACGTTGTCGGTGAGGTCCTTCCAGACCCCGGAGACGCCCCTGACCTGCGCCTGACCGCCCAGGTTTCCTTCGGTGCCGACCTCGCGGGCGACGCGGGTGACCTCGTCGGCGAAGGCGGAGAGCTGGTCGACCATCGTGTTGATCGTCGTCTTCAGCTCCAGGATCTCGCCCTTGGCCTCGACGGTGATCGTCTTGCCGAGGTCGCCCTCCGCGACGGCGGTGGCGACCAGGGCGATGTTGCGGACCTGGGACGTCAGGTTGTCCGCCATGAAGTTGACGCTCTCGGTGAGATCGCGCCAGACCCCGGACACGCCCCTGACCTGCGCCCGGCCGCCCAGCCGGCCTTCGGTGCCGACCTCGCGGGCGACGCGGGTGACCTCGTCGGCGAAGGCGGAGAGCTGGTCGACCATCGTGTTGATCGTCGACTTCAGCTCCAGGATCTCGCCCCGTGCGTCCACGGTGATCTTCTGGCTCAGGTCGCCGTTGGCCACGGCCGTGGTCACCTGGGCGATGTTGCGGACCTGCCAGGTCAGGTTGGACGCCATGAAGTTGACGTTGTCGGTGAGGTCCTTCCAGACCCCGGATACGCCCCTGACCTGCGCACGGCCGCCGAGCTGGCCCTCGGTGCCGACCTCCCGGGCCACCCGGGTGACCTCGTCGGCGAACGCCCGCAGCTGGTCCACCATCTTGTTGACGGTGAGCTTCAGCTCCAGCAGCTCACCGGTGGCCTCGACCGTCACCTGCTGGGTCAGGTCGCCGGTGGCCACCGCGGTGGTCACCACGGCGATGTCCCGGACCTGCGCGGTCAGCCGCGACGCCATGGTGTTGACCGCCTCGGTCACATGGAGCCAGTCGCCGGAGAGCCCCTGGACCTTGGCCCGGCCGCCCAGCCGGCCCTCGGTGCCGACCTCGCGGGCGACCCGGGTGACCTCGCCGGTGAACAGCGACAGCTGGTCGACCATGCGGTTCACTCCGCTGCCCAGGCGGCGCAGATCGCCGCGGAGCTGGCGGTTGCCGTCGTGCAGATCGACCCGCTGGGTCAGGTCGCCGTCGGCCACCGCGTCCAGCACCCGGGTCGCTTTGGCGAGCGGGACCACCAGCGCCTGGAGCACGGTGTTGGCCGCCTCGATGTTCGTCGTCCAGGTCCCCTGGCCGGGGCTGGCGGAGATCCGCTCGTCCAGCCGCCCCTGCCGGATGATCTCGCCGCGTACGCGTTGCAGCTCGGAGGCGAGATGGGCGTTGCGGGCGACGACCTGATGGAAGACGCCCGTCATATCGGCCACCACGCCGTCCGTGGCGGAGCCGCCCGGCGGGATATCCACACGTGCGGTGAAATCCCCGTCGCGCAGCGCCATCATCGCCGCGAGGAGCGGCCGCAGCTCACTGGTCCGTACCCACTGCCCGTCGTACCGGGAGGCGGGGGGCTGTGGGGACTGAGTGGGCTCGGGAGGCTCTGGGGGCGGAGAAGCAGACTCGGGCCGAGCCGGGTCGAGCGCCATGACACACCATCCCCCCAGTGATCGATGTGGAGAAAGCCAAGTCGGGCAGGGTGATCCATTTGGGCAGATATGACATAGTATAAAGCGCTTGTAATCAGTTTTTCCCGGCATATTCAGGGGGCGCAGTGGTACCGCTGTCCTCCCCGCACACGATGGAATCCGTGTCCCGGAAAGGCCTGCCCGCGAACCAGCTCGCGGCCGCAGGCGCACGTAAATTCGTGCGCGCGCTGCTCACCGAGCGGGCGACGGCCCCCTCCGCCACGGCCGGGCCCGGCGCGGCGGCGATCAGCGCGGAACTCATCCACGACGCCGTCCTGCTCACCAGCGAGCTGGTCACCAACGCCGTGATGTACGCCGGTACCGATATCGACGTGACCTGCCGCCTGGAGCACGGCCGGCCGGACGCCGAGGGCGACGGGGAGCGCCGCCCGGCCAAGGTGGGCGTGGTGGTGGAGGTCTCCGACCGGCACCCCGCCCGGGGTGTACGCGGCGGCGTCGACGCCCGCACCGGAGAGCCGGGATACGGACTCCAGCTGGTGGGCGCGCTGGCGGAGTGCTGGGGCGTGACCTACCACCGGGCCGCGAAGACCGTGTGGTTCCGTCTGGACGCCACCGAGGGCGAGCCGCTGCGCCCCCGCTCCGTGCCCCAGCGCGAATCGCGCCCCGCCGAGCCACCCGTACGCCCGGCCCACCCCGTGACCCCGCGCCGCCGCCCGCACGGGTTCGCCGCCGAATGGGCCGACCGCGGCGGCCCCTCCTTCCTCGCCGAGACCAGCGAACTCCTGGCCGGGCAACTCGACCAGGACATGGTCACCGCGCTCGCCGCCCAGCTGCTGGTGCCGCGGCTCGCCGACTGGTGCGCCATCTGGCTGACCACGGAGGGCGGCGGTGTGCAGCTGTCACGGGTCTGGCACGTCGACGAGCGGCGGATCGCGCCCCTCCGCGACGAACTGGAACGGGACCCGCCGTCCGACATCATCCGCACCGCCGGCACCCCCTGGCCCTGGCCGGAATGCGCCGGTGCGGCCCCCTCGGGCGGGTCCGCGCTCGCCTTCCCCCTGGTGGCCCGCGACGTCGATCAGGGCATGCTGCTGCTCGGCCGGGCCGGACACCTGCAGATGACCGACACCGTGGTGCGGATGGTCGAGGACGTGGCCCGCCGGGTCGCGCAGGCCGTCTTCACCGCCCGCCAGTACACCCGGCAGACCACGATCAGCCTGGCGCTCCAGCGCCGGCAGCTGCCCGCCACGCTCGCCAGCATCGTCGGCGTCGACACGGCGATCGTCTATGAGCCGCACGGCGAGGGGCAGACCGTCGGCGGCGACTTCTACGACGTCTTCCCGATGGGCGAGCGCCGCTGGTGCTTCCTGCTCGGGGACGTCCAGGGCAAGGACCCAGAGGCGATGTCCGTGACCGGTCTGGCGCGCCATCTGGTGCGGCTGCTGGCGCGCGAGGGCCATGGCGTCGAGTCCGTGCTCGGCAGGCTGAATCTGGCCATGGCGGAGGAGAGCGCGGAGGCGGTGGAGATGGGCGGCGAGCAGGCCACCTCCCGCTTCCTGAGCCTGCTGTACGGCGAGCTGGAGGTCGATCCGGGCGTCCCCGGGGCCCGGTGCACGGTCGCCACCGCCGGCCACCCGCCGCCGCTGCACATGTTCGTCGACGGCGCCGTGGAGGCGGCCTCGGACCCCCAGATGCTGCTGGGCATCGACGGGGGCACCGAATTCCATGCCAGCTCCTTCGTCCTCGCACCGGGCGAGACGCTGCTGTGCGTGACCGACGGCGTCACCGAACGCCGGTGCGGCAACTGGCAGTTGGACGACAACGACGGTCTGATCGAGATCCTGCGGGACGGCATGGGCCTGGGCGCCAAGGCCCTCGCCGAGCACGTACGGCGCGCCGCACACGACTTCGGTACCGGCCCGGTCGAGGACGACCTGTCGGTGCTGGTGCTGCAGGCGGTGACTCCGGCGGCCGACCGGCGCTCGTGAGGGGGCGACGGGCCGCCGGAGCCGGACGCCGCGGCCTCAGGACCCGTTGGCGGCGTGGGTGTACACGGGCTTCCCGCCGCCGTAGATCACCCCGCCGCCCATCCCGGCCACCGGATCGAACTGCCCGCCGAACAGCGGCCGTACGAGGGACGGGCCGTCGCCGGAGGCCCGCTGGACCGGTGCGGCCTGCGACGCCGCCTGGGCGGCACCGGACGCCGCGAGCACACCGGCACCGCCCAGGGCGGCGGCGACGAGGAAACGGGTGAGGTGGGGGCGCATGGACGCTCCTTCGGTAGGGATTCGTTCCGCAGGGCCGGTGACGTTGAACGGCCGGTAACCGGGTGAACGAGCAACCGGGGCGCGGGGTGACCGGGTATCCGGGTGACCCGCCGGGCGCGTGCGGACATGCGAAAGGGGCCCGCTCCTGGCGGGCCCCTTCGGCATGGTGTCCTGCGCTAGCTCATCAGCAGCCCGGGAACGTCGCCGACGGGGTCTCGAAGGTCCCCTGCCCCTGGACCTTGATCAGGCCGACGGCGCTCTTGCAGGGCCAGCTCATCGTCCAGGTCTGGGTGGCCCGGTCGCCCTTGCTGATGGTCTCCAGCCCGGCGTACGACGACGAACCGCTCATGCGGTACCCGAGCTGGGCCTTGATGTCCGAGCCGTTCTTCTTGGTGTAGATGATGTCGATGGACTGGGGCCGGTTGTTCATGACGATGCAGAGCTGACCGTTGCTCATGCTGGTGCACTTGACATGGTCCGACCCTGACGCCACCTTCTGCGACGCGTGGGCGGGCGTCGCCTCGGCTCCAGCCGCGTGAGCCGGAACCGTGAGAAGCGAGAAACCGACGGCCGCACATACTGCGGCTGCCAGTGAGGCACGACGAATCATGGAAATCCCCCCGTTCAGTGGTTTTCTGACGGTACAAAGGATCAATCACTGGCACGAGCTATTTTCGGACAAGCTTCCGCCTTGTTCGAGCCGTAGGTGTGAGGGCTGTCGCATCGGTCCGCGAGTCCCCTGACGTGGCCGTGAAGCCCGGAATGATGGCGTCGGGGCCCGATGGGGCCGAGGGGATCGCACCGCTCGGATCCTGAAACCGGCCGATGTGGCGCCCTTGACCGGAAGGCCGTCATCCGCAAGGGGGCGGCGGAGGCGCCGGCCCTGCTCGCCCCGGTGCGGAAAATCGCGAGATCCGCATCGCCCCAGGTGGGGACCGGACCCGCGGGCGACACCGGAAGGGGCAGGCGCTACCGTCGGGTAGTGACATACCGCCCGGTATGTGCGCAGAATCGTCCCCACGGTCGCGATGCGGCGACGGCACCCTCGGGAGGTTCTGTGTACAGCACCATGCAAGACGTACCCCTGCTGATCAGCCGGATTCTGGAGCACGGCCGGACCGTCCATGGACAGGCGACCGTGACGACATGGACCGGTGAGCCCGAGCCCCATCGCCGCACCTTCGCCGAGATCGGCAACCGCGCCGCCCAGCTGGCCCATGCGCTGCGCGACGAGCTGTCCGTCGCCGACGAGGAGCGGGTCGGCACCCTCATGTGGAACAACGCCGAGCACCTGGAGGCCTACCTCGCGATCCCCTCCTCGGGGGCGGTGCTGCACACCCTCAATCTGCGGCTGCCCGCCGAGCAGCTGGTGTGGATCATCAACCACGCCGAGGACCGGGTCGTGCTCGTCAACGGGACCCTGCTGCCGCTGCTCGCCCCGTTGCTCCCGCAGCTGCCGGGCATCGAGCACGTCGTTGTCGTCGGCCCCGGTGACCGCTCCGTACTGGAGGGCGCCGCCGCGCGGGTGCACGACTACGAGGAGCTGCTCGCCGGGCGGCCGGAGAGCTACGACTGGCCGGAGACCGACGAGCGGGAGGCCGCGGCGCTCTGCTACACCTCGGGGACCACCGGCGACCCCAAGGGCGTGCTCTACAGCCACCGTTCGCTGTATCTGCACTCGATGCAGGTCAACACCGCCGAGGCGTTCGCGCTCACCTCGCGCGACATCACGCTGCCGGTCGTGCCGATGTTCCACGTCAACGCCTGGGGCCTGCCGCACGCCGCCTTCATGGCCGGTGCGTCCCTGCTGATGCCGGACCGCTTCCTGCAGCCAGCGCCGCTCGCCGAGATGATCGAGACGGTACGTCCCACCATCGGCGCCGCCGTGCCGACCATCTGGCAGGGCCTGCTCGCCGAACTCGACAGCACACAGCGCGACGTCGCCTGTCTGCGCACCGTCGTCATCGGCGGCTCCGCCTGCCCGCCCGCCCTGATGCGCGGCTTCGAGGAGCGCCACGGCATCCGCGTCGTGCACGCCTGGGGCATGACCGAGACCTCCCCGCTGGGCAGCGTCTCCCACCCGCCGGCCGGGGTCAGCGGCGACGACGAGTGGGCCTACCGCGCCACCCAGGGCCGCTTCCCCGCCTCCGTCGAGGCACGGCTGATCGGCCCCAACGGCGAACTGCTCCCCTGCGACGGCAAGGCCGCGGGCGAACTGGAGGTCCGCGGCCCCTGGATCGCCGGCGCCTACTACGGCGGCGCACAGGGCGAACCACTCCGCCCCGAGGACAAGTTCAGCCCCGACGGCTGGCTGCGCACCGGCGATGTCGGCACGATCACCCCGAACGGCTACCTCACGCTGACCGACCGCGCCAAGGACGTCATCAAGTCCGGCGGCGAATGGATCTCCTCGGTCGAGCTGGAGAACCACCTGATGGCCCACCCGCATGTCGCGGAGGCCGCCGTGGTCGCCGTACCGGACGACAAGTGGGGCGAGCGGCCGCTGGCGACGGTGGTGCTCATCCAGGGCGCGACCATCGGCTACGAGGAGCTGAAGGCGTTCCTCGGCGAGCGGATCGCGCGCTGGCAGCTGCCGGAGCGCTGGGCGGTGATCCCGGCGGTGCCCAAGACGAGCGTGGGCAAGTTCGACAAGAAGGTGCTGCGCCGCCAGTACGCGGAGGGCGAGCTGGACGTGACGCTGCTGGCCTGAGCGCCCCCTCGGGCGCCCGCGAGACGGGCGCCCGCGAGACGGGCGCCCGGGCTGCTCCGGCTCAGTGGGGATTCTGCGGCGTGGGGTGGTCTTTGCCGGGCTGCTGAGCCCCGGCCTGCCCCGCGTCGGCCCTGTACCTGGTGGCCTGCGGCCGGCCACTGCCGATCCGGATCAGTTCCTGCCGCTCGGGTTGGTCCCTGCCACCCATGGCCGATTCTGCTGCCCGGGGTCAGCCCCTGCCGCCCGCGGTCAGTTCGTGCCGATCTTGGCGAGCAGGTCGACGATCCGGCCCTGCACCTCGGCGCTCGTGGAGCGCTCCGCGAGGAAGAGGACCGTCTCGCCGGCGGCCAGCCGCGGCAGCTGCGCCGGGTCCATGTCGGCGGAGGTGTAGACGACCAGCGGCGTGTGGTCGAGCAGACCGTTGGCGCGCAGCCAGTCGACGATCCCGGCCCGTCGGCGGCGTACCTGCATCAGGTCCATCACGACCAGATTCGGCCGCATCTGCGTCGCGAGGTTGACCGCGTCGTTGTCTCCGCCGGCCCGTGCGACCTGCATCCCACGGCGCTCCAGCGACACGGTGAGGGCGCCCGCGATGGCGTCGTTCTGCTCGATCAGCAGCACCCGCGGCGGATGGACCTCGCTGTCGCGCGGAGCGAGCGCCTTGAGGAGGACGGCCGGGTCGGCGCCGTAAGCGGCCTCCCGGGTGGCCTGCCCCAGACCGGCGGTCACCAGCACCGGGACCTCGGCCGCCCCCGCCGCCTGGCGCAGCGACTGCAGCGCGGTGCGGGTGATCGGCCCGGTCAGCGGGTCGACGAAGAGCGCCGCCGGGTACGCGGCGATCTGGGCGTCCACCTCCTCGCGGGAGTTGACGATCACCGGGCGGTAGCCGCGGTCGCTGAGCGCCTGCTGCGTGGCGACGTCCGGCGCCGGCCAGACCAGCAGCCGGCGCGGATTGTCCAGCGGCTCCGGCGGCAACTCGTCGTCCATCGGCATGGGCTGACGATCCACCACCTCTATGGCGCCGTTCGGCCCGTCCAGCGGCTCGGGACCCTCGCTGCCCTCGTCGGGCGCGGAAATGGCAAAGGCCCGGCCTTCGCTGGAGTCCATCAGATGCGGCTGCGGCGGGGACTGCGGCTGGCCGGGAGCCTGGTTCGGGGCCGGTGGCCTGGGCTGCTGTTGCTGAGGCGGCTGCGCACCGGGGTGCGGACGCGCCTCGGCCGGCTGGGCCTCGGCCGTGGTCCGCTCGCCCTCCTGCGGCGGCGCGGCGAGCTTACGGCGGCGGCCCGAACCGGCGGACGTACCGCCGGGCGGCGTGCTGCCGGGCGGCACCGGCGCGCGCTGCTGGTCGGCGATCTGCTGGGCGAACGGCACGCCCTGCCCCAGCGTGCGCACGCTGAACGCCCGCCCGTGGGAGTGACCCGCGGCGTGCGCGTCGTCCTCGGCGGCGGGCGGCAGCGGCTGACGCTGCGGACCGGCGGCGGGCCCGCCCTGCGGGGGGACCGGCGGCCGGCCGGGGGCCTCTTCGGCGGGGCTGGGACGTCCGCGCCGACGGCCGGTCGGAGCAGGAGCGTTGGAGGCCTGGGGGGCCTGAGGCGCGGTGGGCGCGTGGGGAGGCTGGGGCGCGTCGGGCGCCTGCGGCGCACCCGGGTCCGCGTCCGGGGCCGGGGCGATCCCGGCCGCCGTGCCGGTGGCCGTACCCGTCGCCTCTGCCGGTTCGGTGGGCTGTGCCACGAGCCCCTCCGGGCCCGCCACGAACGTGCCGGACGACTCGGAATCGGCCATGGCGGCCGCCGCGCGCTCCTCGGCCGCGGCCCGTCTCGCCCGTCGCCGCCCGGTCGGCTCGGCGTCCCACTCGCCCTGCGCCGCACCGGCGTTGACGGCCGCTTCCAGCTCGTATCCCGGCTGCCCGCCGGGCATCGCCTGCTCCGGCCCGCCGGCCACCGGCCGACGCGCCCGACGGCGTCCCGTGCCGACGCCGTCCTGCGGGCCGGTGGCCTGCGCGGGCAGCTGGTCGGCGGTCGCGGGCAGCGACGACTGCGCGGTCCGGTCCGCCGCGGCGGGCGGCAGCGCGAACGCGGTACGCGCACCGGCCTGCTGCTGCGCCCCGGGGGCGGCGGCCGTCGAGGCCCGCTCCAGGTCGCCCTGCGCGGTCCGCTCGGGTGCCTCGGCCAGTGCCCGCCGCGCCCGTCGACCACTCGGCTGTACGGGCCCGAGGCCCTGCGGCCCGCCCGGAGCCGACGCCTGACCGGGGACGAGCGACTGTCCGGGTGCCGGTGCCTGACCGGGGACGACCGGCTGCCCTGAAGCCGGGGTCTGGCCGGGGACGTGCGGCTGCCCCGGAACCGGGGTCTGTCCCGACGCCGAGGCCTGCCCGGGAATCTGCGGACGGGCAGGAACCGGAGCCGAACCGGGCGCGGAGCCCGGGGCCGGTGCCTGCCCGTTGGCCGACGGGGTCGCCGCCGGCCCTTGCGGACCGGTGGCCGGACCGCCCGGTGCGCCCGCCGCGGGTCCGGGCCCCGGCTGCTGTCCCGAAGTCTGCTGTGCGCCGGAGGGGAGCGCGGGCAGCCCGCCGCCCTCCGTGCCGCCCTGCCGGGCCCGGCGTCGTCCGGTCGGCGGTACGGACTCGGCACCCGCCATGCCCGGCGGCAGCCCCGTACCGCTCGCGGCCGGCGAGCCGCCCTGCGTGCCCTGCGCGGCGTCACCGTGCGGCGGATGAGCTCCCCGGCCGCCCTCGGCCGCCCCGGGGCCCGCTTCGCCCTGCGCGCCGTCGCCCACGGCACCGTGCGGAAGGCCGGGCTCCGGCCCCACGCCCGCTCCCGTGGCCGGGCCGCCCTGCTCCCCGCCCGAGTGCCGCGCACGGCGCCGCCCGGTCGGCTGCGCCCCGCCCGCCTGGGCCGGCACCGCCACACCGCGCTCCGCGCCACCGCCACCCAGCGGCTGACCGGGCCCACCGGACCCGCCGGACCCACCGTCACCACCGGGGCGTCCGTCACCGCCCTCGTGACCGTCGCCGTCCGGCCCCTGGTCGCCGCTGCCCGGCTCCGCCGCGTCGCCCCGGGTGCCCCGCGCATGGGCCGCCGGTACCGGCATCACCGTCGTCTCGTTGCCGGTCGGCCCGTCGGCCGGGTCCGGCGCGCCACTCGTCGCGCCGTCCACCGTCGTGCCGTCCGCCGCCACCGGCAGCTCCAGGACGTACGAGCTGCCGCCCGCGCCGGGCCCGCCGCCGGGCACCTGATGCGTCTGCATCAGCCCGCCGTGCTGCCGCACGATCCCGCGGACGATCGGCTCATGGACCGGGTCGCCGCCGCCGAACGGGCCGCGCACCTCGATCCGCACGACGTCACCGCGCTTGGCCGCCGCCACCACGATCGTCGAATCGCCGGGGATCGGCCCCGACCGCCCGCCCGCGGCGGCCTCACCGGCCGGCATCCGGCCCGTCGAGTCCACACCCGCGACATCCGCGATCAGATGCGACAGCGCCTGGGCGATCCGCTCCGCGTCGACCGTCGCCTCTATCGGCGGCGCATGCACCGCGAACTGCGCCCGGCCCGGCCCGATCAGCTCGATCGCGCCCTCGACACCCGCCGCGACCACGCCGTCCAGCGAAACCTTCGTGCGGTTGAGCTTCTCCTTGCCGGAGTCCAGCCGCTGATAGCTCAGGACGTTGTCCACCAGCGTCGTCATCCGGGCGTGCCCGGCCGCGAGGTGGTGCAGGATCTGGTTCGCCTCGGGCCAGAGCTGGCCGGCCGGGTCGGAGGCCAGCGTGCCCAGCTCGCCCTTCAGCTCCTCCAGCGGCCCGCGCAGCGCCTGGTCCAGCACCGCCAGCAACTGGGTGTGCCGGGCCGCCAGCGAGTCGAACGCACGGCGGTCGGTGAAGGTCATCACCGCGCCGACGAGCTGATCACCGTCCCGCACCGGCGCCGTCGTCAGATCGACCGGCACCGCCCGGCCGTCCTTCGACCACAGCGCCTGCCCCCGCACCCGGTGCTTGCGCCCGGACTTGAGGGTGTCGGCCAGCGGGGTGTCCTCCCACGGCAGCGCCGAACCGTCCGCCCGCGAGTGGTGGATCAGCGGATGCAGCTCCTTGCCGCCCAGCTCGCTCGCCCGGAACCCCAGGATCTGCGCGGCGGACGGATTGACCAGGACGACCTTGCCCTCGGCATCGACACCGACCACGCCCTCGGCCGCGGCCCGCAGGATCATCTCGGTCTGCCGCTGCTGGCGGGCCAGCTCGGTCTCGGTGTCCAGCGTCCCGGTCAGGTCGCGGACGACGAGCATCAGTAGCTCATTGCCCGTGTAGCCGTTGCGGTGATCGGCGTACGCGGCCTCGAAGGCGGACTCGTACGGGGTGCGGCCGTCCTCGAGGTTGGCGCTGGTCACCTCGACCAGCAGCTCGGTCCCGTCGGTCCGCCGCGCGACCATCCGCGTCGGCTTCGTCCGGGTGCGCTCGTCCTCCTCGTCCCGGCGCCGCATCGAGCCCGGGATGCGCTTGGAGTCGAAGGACGGCAGCAGATCGAGAAGCCCGCGCCCCACCAGGGCCGTGCCCGGCGCCTCGAAGGTCTCCAGCGCGATGGTGTTGGCGTTGACGACCGTGCCGTTGCAGTTGACGAGCAACAGCGCGTCGGGGAGGGCGTCGAGTATGGCTGCGAGGCGAGCAGCGCCTCGGGATGGCCTGCTGCTCACGACGACGCTTCCTCCCTGTTACCGCACCTTGCCGACCCACCGTGGCGGATCGCTGGAATGGAGTCTACGGGCACTTGCCCCGGGCGCGGAGGCGGATGACGAGGAGGTAGTGCCACGGCCTTGTGCGACTCACCGCACGCCCGACATGTGCCCCTCGTCCTGACCTGGTGCGCTACTACGGCACGAACCGGGTCATGAACTGGTCGAGGGGAGCAGGGGTTCGAAGCGGCTCCAGCGGCTGATCTCACACCCATTGGTGCGTCGGAAATCCGCGTTGACGGGACGCCCCGCCCAGGTCCCGGTGACATGCGCGATGGCCGGTCCGCCGTACATCATCGTGCAGTTCACGCCCTGCGGAACCGGAGCGAACGGGTCTTTGCCCCACTTCGTCATCCCGTCCAGCTTGGCGCAGGCGCCCTTGATGTTCCGGTGGTTGCCGCCGCCCGGGTGGCAGTACAGCTCGAAGGTCCCGTTGGTGGCCGTTGATCCGGACCGATGGACGGTGACGGTGAGGTGGTCGACGGGGGCGTGCCGGTGGGTGCGGGCGTGGTGCCGAGCCGGTGCGCCGTGGCCGGCGGGGGTGTCGTGACGGGCGGAGGGTGCGCGACGATCGGCCGGCGTGCCGTGGCCGACGGGTCCGCTGTGGTCGGCCGGGGTGCGGTGGCCGACGGGTCCGCCGTGGTCGGCCGAGGTGCGGTGGCCGGCCGGTCCGCCGTGCTCGGGCGCCATGCCGTGCGTCAGGGGTCCGCCGTGTTCGGTCGCCGTGCCGTGTGCACCAGGTCTGTCGTGCTCGGCGAGGTCGTGGGGGCCGGCGAGCGCGTGGTGTCCGGCGCCGATGATCCCGCCCCCGGACCAGCGGTGCGGCAGCGGAATCGGGGCGGCCGACGCGGCGGGCGCCGCCAGGGCCAGCGCCGTGGTCACGGAGACGACGGACACGGCGGCGGTGAGGGATGCCCGGCCCGCGGCGGCCGTGCCGGCGGCCAGACGGGTCATGGCAGCGGTGGCGGCGCCGGCGGCCAGACGGGTCACGGTCGTGGTGGCGGCTCCGGCAGCGCCGGCGGCCGAGGCGAAGAGGGATGACGTCCGACGGTGCGGCATCACAGGCTCCAGGAGGCGAGTGCGGGGCGGTACGCGGTACGTACACGCCGGGGGCGCACGACGACGCCAGCCGCCACGGCCCCGACACTTCTAACGCGCCTCCGCCCCCGACGTTGCGCTGCAGGAACGTCTTTGCCGGGTGGCCCGCGCGCCTAGTACCGTAGGGGGCGATTGGTGACAGCCCTGGGGGCTGTGCCATCATCTGGACACACCACAGCGTGCCTGCGCGCGTGGGGTGTGTGGAGGCGTCGCCTAGTCCGGTCTATGGCGCCGCACTGCTAATGCGGTTTGGGGCTTACCCCCCATCGAGGGTTCAAATCCCTCCGCCTCCGCTCTTCTTCGTTCAGGCCCCGGTCCCACCGACCGGGGCCTGAACGCTTTTCCGCGGCCCCCGACGCGATCTTCTTCCGCCCCTCCCGCTCTCCCTGCGCTTCCCCCTCCCCGTACGGCCCGAAGTGATCTTCACGTCCGCGCGGCTTCTCCCCTGAGCGTCGGAGCCACCCACGCGGAGGGGCCCGGACGGCGGACCCGGCCGCAGGGCCGCACCACGACCCCGCCCCCACCCTCGGCCTCGTCGGACACCGGCTCCGCCATCAGGGGCATGCCCTCCCCGACGGCACCCCGGCGTGGAAAGCACGGGCTGATCCGCGACACGACCCCGGAAGTGGCGCCCGTCACGGCCGGCGTCGAACTCGACATCCGCGGCGTCGCCTACGGCACCCCCACCCCGCCCGGAAACCCGCGAGTCCCTCGATGCCACCCACCCGCGTCGCCCCGACTTCAAGCGCCGCGGCCTTGGCGCCGTCCACGCCGGCGGGGCCCACCGCGCCCAGGCCACCTTCGGCAATGCGAAGGCCGATGTTCCGGACCGCTCCGAAGAGGGCTACACCCGCCCGAACTTCGCCCAGACCATCGAGGCGACCTCCTGGCGCCAGGAGCCCCCGAACACCCTCAGAAGGGCGTTTCTGCAGGTCAGAGGTGCTGCGGGTAATGGATTTCGCCTGACGGCGCAGGTCATGTAATGTTGTTCCCGCAACGCCGACCGGCAAGAAAAACCGCCGGAAAGCCAAGCGCTCGTAGCTTAACGGATAGAGCATCTGACTACGGATCAGAAGGTTGCAGGTTCGAATCCTGCCGAGCGCACAGCAGGTCAAAGCCCCCGCCGGGTAATCCGGACGGGGGCTTTGTCGTGTCGTACGGCAGTGAAGTGCAGCAACCGGGCCGGCCGGTGCCGCCCAGGGCGGGCGGGTCGCTGCGAGTGTCACCGCGGCGCTGCGCGACCTTCGGACGGGCTTCCCCGTCAGTCGCCACACCTCGTCCGGCCGGAGTCCCCGTCACCGCACGAGCACCCGGGCCGCGAAGAGGGGGTCCGTGCGGGTCACCGAGTCCGCCGCGACGCGGCGCCGGCACCACAGCGGCGGGCAGCGGACTAAGTGCGTACCGGGGGCTGGTCCGGCCAGGTGAACGCGTATCGGGGGTCGCCCCCGCGGCTCAGCCGGACGAAGCGCAGGAGTTCGCGAACGATGCCTGCGTTGCCCATCGCCCATCCGGTGCACGGTTCGAGGTCGCTCGGGGTGGCCCGGTGCTCGAAGTTGGACCAGCGGGCGCCGTCGGTGTCCCGGACCGCGCGGGCGACGAGGTCGGTGACGAGGACGTTCGCGAAGTCGTACGGGTCCTGCTGTTCGACGAGCCGGTCGCAGGCCAGGGCGAGAACGCCCGCGGAGCCGCAGCAGCGGCCGTTGTTGTCCCAGAAGCCGGGGCGCAGCCGCTGGGGCAGGCCGGAGTGGGTGACCGTGTGCCAGCAGCGGTCGGCCAGAGCGGGCCAGACGGGGTCGGCCGTGACGTCCCGCAGCAGCCGGAAGACCTGGGCGTCGCCGGCCGGGCCGTGGCACCAGCCGTAGCTGATGGGCTCGATCGCATCGGGGAGGAACTGCGGAGTGGAGTGCGGCACCAGAAAGCCCTCGGGCCCCGCTTCGGCACGCGCCACTACGTCTGCGGCACCCGCCAGCGCCAGCTCGACCAGGTCCTCACGACCGGTGGCCCGGCCGACCCTGGCAAGTGACAGGACGATGCCGAGCGTGCCGTGCGAGATGTGGTGCAGACGGGCGTCGATGCCGGGGCGGTGGGCCCACTGGACGCCTGCCGGGGTCTGCTCGGCCGTCCGTAGATACGGCTCCAGGGCGAGGACGGCCAGCTCGGCATCGCCGGCCACGAGCGCGCCGAGGCCGATCCCCGCGTTGCCGCCCATCAGCTCGAACAGCACGCCCCAGCGCGTCCCGTCGAAGCGTGACCGCACACGTGCCAGCGCGCGGTCCGCGGCGGCGCCGGCGGCCGGGTCGCCGAGTTGGTCGTGAACGGCCCGCAGGGCGAGGGCGATTCCGGTGCGGCCGAAGTAGAGGGAGTCGTCGTCGGTGCCGTCGACGGAGTCCGCGAGGCTGCGGGCCGCGCGCAGGGCGGTGTCGGCATAGGCGTCATCGCCGAAGTGCCGCCACGCCTCCAGGAGCACGGGGACGATCCCGGCCGTGCCGCTGTAGAGCATCGGGTCGAGCGTGTCGTCCGAGGGCCTGGTCGTCCAGGCGAGGCCTCCGCCCGCGGCCTCCCGCGCTGCCCCGGTCAGCCACCGCAGGCCCTCCACCGCGAGGTCCTCCACCTCGTCGACCGCCACGACCGTGGTTTCTGGTGCCGTCATGGGCCACTCCCGCATGATCTTTCGGACCCGCCCGGGGGCGGCGGACCTCCGCAGCGTGGCACAAAACAGCAGCGAGAGGCGGGAGTTCGGCCCCGCGCAGGGCTTGTCAGAATCCTGTGCATCCCCCTGCCACGGCAGGCTGTCCGGGGGGAGAGCGCGGGCGTCGGAACGTCGAGGTATCGGAGATCGGACGTGGTCGACGGCGGCTGGTGCGTCCTGCTCGTTCGAAGAGGCAAGTGGGTGGGCGGGGAGGAGCGGGCGTGAGGGCGGGGCGGGGGGGTGGGGAAACGATTAGGTGTTGGTGGGCGAGTGGCGTAGTGTTCATTTCACCGACGCGGGGTGGAGCAGCTCGGTAGCTCGCTGGGCTCATAACCCAGAGGTCGCAGGTTCAAATCCTGTCCCCGCTACTGACGCCGCAGGCCCAGTGGAATTCGTTTCCACTGGGCCTGCGGCTTTTTTGCGTTCACGGCACCCTCGGTTCAGTCGTGGATCGGTGGGGGCGGGGCTGTGTAGTGGGCGGCCGGGCCGGTGTGGGGGCCGGTCAGGTGGGGGTGGAGGAGGAGGTCGTTGTCGTAGTCGCCGTTGTTCTGGTGGCGGAAGGGCAACGGGTCGGTGGTGGGGAGGGTGTGCAGGCGCTCGCGCAGGCGGGTGGCGGCGGTCGCGTAGGCGGTGGGGGTGGTGCGGTCCGCGCCGGGGATCAGAAGGGGCGGGACGACGGAGATCCCGGTGTACCAGAGGGTGCCGTGCTGGAGGGGGAAGAGGAGGTCGTTGAGGTCTCCGTTGACGCCGCGGGGGCCGAGGGTGGTGGCGCGGGCGCCGGCGGTGGTGATGACCATGGCGCGCTTGCCGGTGAGTCTGCCGTCGCCGTAGCGCTGGGGGCGGCCGGTGGCGGGGTCGGTGAGGCCGAAGGCGAAGCCTTTGACGAAGACGCGGTCGAACCAGCCCTTGAGGATGGCCGGCATGCCGTACCACCACAGGGGGAACTGGACGATCAAGGTGTCCGCCCAGGTGAGCTTCTGCTGTTCGGCGTCGATGTCGGGGCTCAAGCGGCCGTGCGCGTAGGCGTGTTCCGAGGCCGGGCCGACGAGCAGGCGGTCGGACGGGTCGTGGTCGTAGTCGGCGGCGTCGACCACCGGGTTCCACTTCATGGCGTACAGGTCGGAGACGCGGTACTGGTGGCCGTGGGCGTCGAGGGTGCGCAGGCCCTCGGTCTTGAGCGCGCCGCTCAGGGAGCGCCGGTCGGGGTGGGCGAACAGCCAGAGGACCTTCATGTCCTCCACTGTTCCGGGAGCGGCCGGCGGTAACGAGTGGCCCGATGGCCATGATGTGCAAACATCGGGCCATGGGTGTGAGCGGGAGCGACAGCGCTGGTTGGGGTGGGAGCGGCAGCGGTGGGGGGCATGTGCCGGCCGTTTCGGGGGGTGGGCGGCCGCATCGGGTGGCGGTGCTGGTGCGGGACGGGATGCTGCCGATCGAGGTGGGGATCGTGCACCGGATCTTCGGGGAGGCCCGGTCGGTGGACGGGGAGCGGCTGTACGAGCTGGTGACCTGCGCGTTGGAGCCGGGGGAGGTGCGTACGGACACGGACTTCACGGTGAATGTCGCGCACGGGCCGGAGGCGCTTGCGGAAGCCGACACCGTGGTCGTACCGGCGTCCGGGACGGACTACGGACGGGGGGAGGGGTGGAACGCCGGGCGGCTGAGCCCGGCGATGGCCGGGGCGCTGGGCCGGATCCGTCCCGGGACCCGGATCGCGTCGATCTGTACGGGGGCGTTCGTGCTGGCCGCGGCCGGGCTGCTGGACGGGCGGCGGGCGACCACGCACTGGCGGTCGGTGGACGACTTCCGGCGCTTGTTCCCGGCGGTCGAGCTGGATGCCGATGTGCTGTACACGGACGAGGGCGAGGTGCTGACCGCGGCGGGGGTGGCCTCGGGGATCGATCTGTGTCTGCACATGGTCCGGAGCGATCACGGGGCGGCGGTGGCCAACGATGTGGCGCGGCGGACGGTCGTGCCGCCGCACCGGGAGGGCGGTCAGGCGCAGTACATCCGGCGGCCGGTGCCGGAGCCGCAGGTGTCCTCCACGGGGGCGGCACGGGCCTGGGCGCTGGAACATCTGGACCGGCCGCTGAGCCTGCGGGAGCTGGCGGCGCGGGAGGCGATGAGCGTACGGACCTTCACCCGGCGGTTCCGGGAGGAGGTCGGGATCTCGCCGGTGCAGTGGCTGACGCGGCAACGGATCGAGCGCGCACGGCAGTTGCTGGAGGAGACGGACCTGACGGTGGACCGGATCGCGGCGGAGGCGGGGTTCGGGACGGCGGCTTCGCTGCGGATGCATCTGCAGGCGGCGCTGGGGGTGTCGCCGCGGGCCTATCGGAGCACGTTCCGGGGGCCTGGGGGTGGGGGTGGGTTGGTGGCGTGAGGGGTGGGGACGGGCCGGGGGGAGGGCTGGTGGGGTGAGGTCCGGGGTGGTGGGGGGAAGGCGTCGCGGCCCTTGGTGGCGGAGCGCGGTGGCGTTGTCAGTGGGTGGTCGTACGCTGGCGGTGTGTGGCGATGTACGGGACCGCGCTGGTCAGGGGGCGGGCCGGGGTCGGGGCCGGAAGGGCGGTTCGGGCAGCGGCTCGGGTGGTACTGCGCCGAGCGGGGTGCGGAGCGGGTGAGCATGCTCCCCGCGGGCAAGGTGCTGGCGTTCGCCGCGCAGGGGGAGCGGCGCTGTCTGGGGGTGCGGCGGGGCGGACACTGGATCGTGTGCCCGTACGGTGCGGTGCTCGACGGGGCGAGTGCCAAGGACCAGTGCGCACGGTGTGCCCAGCTGGACCGGTCGCGTTCGGTGGCCGCGGACACCATGGCCGATGATCCGCGCCCGTACGGCGTCTACCTCGCGTACTTCGGTCCCGGTCTGCTCAAGGTGGGGATCACGGCCGTGGAGCGGGGGCCGGCCCGGCTGGTGGAGCAGGGGGCGGTGGCGTACGCATGGCTGGGGCGCGGGCCCCTGATGGCGGCGCGGCGGGCGGAGGCGCTGCTGGGCAGCGCGTTGGGGATCCCGGACCGGTTTGCGAAGGCGGCCAAGCGGGCGGCTCGTGGGGAGCTGCCCCCGGTGGCGGAGCGGGTCGCCGAATTGGCTCAACTGCATGCGGCAGCACAGAAGTTGCCGGGCTGGCCGGAGACGCTGCAGCCGGTGGAGTTCGCCTGTGCGGACCATACGGAGTTGTTCGGGCTCGACCGGATTCCGGGGGAGGTGGCGGAGTTGGGCGGGATGACGTCCGGGGCGGAGATCGTGGGGGAGGTGCTGACCGGGGTGGGGGCCGATGTGTATCTGCGGTTGGCGGGGAGCGGAGACGGCGACAGCGACGGGGAAGGGGTGGCGGGGGCGCTGGGGACGGCTGGGGCCGGTGGGGTGGGAAGGGCCGGTGGGGTGGTTGCCGTGATGGATGCGCGGTTGTTGTCGGGGTGGGTGCTGGGGGCGGCTGTGGGGCGGGTGACGACGGTGCCGGTGCGGGGTGTGGTGACCGGGCGGGGGAAGCGGGCGGGGACGGGGGAGGGTGACGAGAAGGAGAAGGGGTGGCAGGAGGGGTTGTTCTGAGGGGGCGGGGCTGGGCTGAAGGGTCCGGCCGGAGGAGTGTTCGGGGCTGGGCGGGGGCGTTCCCCGCTCCCGGTGGGGGCATTGAGACCTGGTCTCAACACTCCGGCTGGGCGTATCGCTACGCCGCCCCGCCGTTCGATCAAGGTCTGGTCGAGCCTCCGGGCAGTGGGACGTTCGACTGCCGTACCCAGGAGCTGATCTGGCGTCCCGTACCGCTTCACAGGGCGTGCCCGCTGGCATGATGTGGGCCATGACCCGCACCGCCCGTCGCATGTTCGAGCTCCTGGAGCCGGTCTGCCTGGTCACCTACTTCGCAGACGAGTGCAACGAGGAGCTGGCCGCGCTCGGCCACCGCACCTACTGGGACGGCTACTTCGCCAGCCGCGCCGCGCCGCTGGGGCGGGTGCCGGCGCAGGTCGTGCACGCGGCCTTCTACAGCTTCGCCGACGGGGAGGCCGCGCGGCACATCCCGAGCGCGTGGGAGACGATCCCGCCCGAGGCGTCCGTCGCCGCGCGGGAGCGGGGCAGCGCGGCCTCCGTACGGCGGATCCTCGGCGACGAGCTGGCCGACTCACCGGGCCTGGTGCGCGCCGCCGACCTGACCACCAAGGCCGCGACGAACGCGCCCACAGAAGGCCGGGTGATGTACGCCGGGATGCGCACCCTTCCGGTGCCGAGCGACCCGGTCGCCCGGCTGTGGCATTCCGCGACCATGCTGCGCGAGCATCGCGCCGACGGGCACGTCGCCGCTCTCGTCGGCGCGCGCATCGGCGGCACGGAGGCCCACGTGCTCGACGCGCTGGCGCGCGGCATCCACCCGCCGGAGTCCTTCGGGCGCATCCACCACCTGCCGAAGGAGCGGCTGGCCGCGGTCATGGACGGCTTGCGCGAGCGCGGGCTCGTCGACGCCGACGGCCGGTTCACCGACGCCGGCCGGGAGACCAAGCAACGCATCGAAGCCCTTACCGATGAGCTGGCCGCCCCGCCGTACGACGCCCTCTCTCCCGCCGAGCTCGACGAGCTGGTCGCCGAGCTCGAACCCCTCACCGCGACGCTGGTGGCCGCGGGGTCGCGGTGACGGGAAGCGACTGACGGGACGAGGATTCTGCTGTCCGGTACGGCGAGTTCTCAGGCCGGTGTTCGCATCCGAGGTGCTCGACACGACCGGCGGCTTCCGGGAACCGTAGCGATCGGAACGTAGTGAGCCGGCCGTAGGGGTCGGAACCGTATGGGGAGGGGCCCGGCGTGGCGGAGGGTGATGAGCGGGTCGGTGCGCTCTGGCGGGAGCTGGGGCTGCCGGGGCTGATCGATGTGCATACGCACTTCATGCCCGAGCGGGTGATGGAGAAGGTCTGGGCGTACTTCGACGCGGCGGGGCCGCTGGTGGGCCGGGCCTGGCCGATCGCGTACCGGTTCGAGGAGGAGGAGCGGCTGGCGGTGCTGCGGGGCTTCGGGGTGCGGGCGTTCACGTCGATGATCTATCCGCACAAGCCGGGCATGGCGCAGTGGCTCAACGGCTGGGCGGCCGACTTCGCCTCCCGTACGCCCGACTGCCTGCGGACCGCGACCTTCTTCCCGGAGGACGGCGCCGCGGCGTATGTGCGTGCTGAACTCGACGGTGGGGCACGGGTCTTCAAGGCGCATGTGCAGGTGGGCGGGTACGACCCGGCCGATGCGCAGCTCGACGCCGTGTGGGGTGCCGTCGCGGAGGCGGGGGTGCCGGTGGTCATCCACTGCGGGTCGGGTCCGGCGCCGGGCAAACACACCGGGCCCGAGCCGATCGGGCGGCTGCTGGCCCGCCATCCCCGGCTGCGACTGATCATCGCGCACATGGGGATGCCGGAGTACGCCGACTTCCTGGATCTCGCGCAGCGCTATCCAGGCGTGCACCTCGATACGACGATGGCCTTCACGGACTTCTCCGAGCAGATCGCGCCGTTCCCGCGGGAGGAACGCCGGCGGCTCGCGGACCTCGGCGACCGGGTGCTGTTCGGCAGCGACTTCCCCAACATCCCCTACGGGTACGCGCATGCGCTGGAGGCGCTTGTCCGGCTGGAGCTGGGTGAGGAGTGGCTGCGGGGGGTCTGTTACGGGAATGCGGCGGGGTTGTTCGGGGTGTGAGTGGGGCTTGATGGGGGCCTGAGCGGGGTGTGAGCGGAGCCTGAGCGTGCCGGGGGCTCGGGGGTTGGGTCCCGGGCGCTCGGGCCTTCTCTGCGTGAGCGGGGCGTGGCTCGGTGCCTGCGGCCCGTGCGGCACGTGCGGCCCGGTCAGGGACTTTCGGAGGTGACGGGGGTGGCGGCCGCTGCCGTGGCCAGATGGGAGAGGGCGGCGCGCAGGTCGGAGAGGGTGGCCTCGTCCTTCACCCGTTCCGTAGTGGGATCGATCTTCGGGCCGATGGCGGGGATTTCGCGGCAGGCGGCCGCGACGACCTCGCCGGTCATCATGCGCAGGGTCTCGCGGAGCTGGGCGTTGGCGTGATCGCCGCCGGTGGGGAACGGCGAGGCGGTGACCACCGCGACCGGCTTGTCGACGCATTCGCCGCTGCTGACCAGCCAGTCGAGGGCGTTCTTGAGGACGCCGGGGACGCCGTGTGCGTACTCGGGGCTGACGACGAGGAGGGCGTCGGCGGCGGCGACCGCGGTACGCAGGGTGGCGACGGGGGCGGGGGGCGTGGCGCCCTCGCCGTCCAGGTCGGGGTTGAAGTGCGGGAGCGAGCCGATGTCCGCGGTGGTGGTCGGGCCGTCCCAGAAGGCGAGCGCGGAGCGCAGCACTGCGCCGTTGGAGGAGCGCGCACGCAGGCTGCCGGAGAGGGCGAGGAGTCTCATGGAGTGACGGTATATGCGGGATGTGGCGCGGGGTGTGCGGGTGGTGGAGAGGGACGTGGCGGGCGGGCGGTTGCGGGGTGCCCGCGGAGCGCTCGCGGGGTCTCGTAGGCCGGTGAAAGTGCTGGTCAGGGCGATTGTCAGTGGCAGGTGCGATGCTTAAGAAGTGGTGATCGACCTGGACCGCGCGGGGGGCGGCCCAGGTCGGTCAAAAGCCAGGCGCCCAGGGCCGGGTGGGGCTCGTACGGGGCGCGGGGGAGGGGCCGGCCGGAAGTTGGCGGGGGCCAACGGAGGCCGGTGAGCCGTGGGGTGAGGCGGGGAGGGGTGGGGCGGGGCCCAGGGGAGGGGGAAGGGGCCCAGGGGAGGGCGACCGAAGCACCGGGGATTCTCAGGAGATTCACAGAAAGGCGCAAGGGCGCTCTCAGGGGGCCGGGCCAGGCTCACGGGCATGACCGTGACTTCGTCGTCCTCAGCGTCACTTCGTATGCCGGCTTCGGCCTCGTCCTCCAGGGGCGCGCCCGGGAAGCAGCCGGAGCTGCTGCGGCCCGACGGCAGCCCGGTGCGGGTGCTGGTCGTGGACGACGAGTCCTCGCTCGCCGACCTGTTGTCCCTCGCCCTGCGCTATGAGGGATGGGACATCCGCTCGGAAGGGGACGGTGCGGGAGCGCTGCGCTGCGCCCGTAGTTGGCGGCCGGATGCGGTGCTGCTCGATGTGATGCTGCCGGACATGGACGGGCTGACGGTGCTCGGACGGTTGCGGCGCGAACTGCCGGACGTACCGGTGCTGTTCCTGACCGCCAAGGACGCGGTCGAGGACCGGATCGCCGGGCTGACGGCGGGCGGCGACGACTACGTCACCAAGCCGTTCAGCCTGGAAGAGGTGGTGGCCAGGCTGCGGGGCCTGCTGCGCCGGGCCGGGGCGGCCGCCGCGCGGAGCGAGTCGCGGCTGACGGTGGGCGATCTGGTGCTCGACGAGGACAGCCATGAGGTGTGGCGGGACGGTCAGGAGATCCATCTGACCGCCACCGAGTTCGAGTTGCTGCGCTATCTGATGCGCAATCCGCGGCGGGTGCTGAGCAAGACCCAGATCCTCGACCGGGTCTGGAGCTATGACTTCGGCGGCCAGGCCAACGTCGTGGAGCTGTACATCTCGTATCTGCGGCGGAAGATCGACGCGGGGCGGGCGCCGATGATCCACACCCGGCGCGGCGCGGGTTATCTCATCAAGCCGGGCGGGTAGGCCGGTGCCCCGCACCCCGGCGACCGGTCGGGCCGGGCCGGGCACCCCGTCCCCTCCGGCCACCGCAGCCCGCCCACTCGCCCCGGCATCCCCTGCCCCCTCCGCCCCGCCCCTCACACCGGACCCCACCCCGACCCCAGCCCCCACCCCGGCCCCGCGCCGCCGTTGGTCGCTCCGGACCCGGCTCGTCGTGTCGGCGGTGGCACTGATCGCTGTCGTCGGCGCCGTCATCGGCACCGTGACGACCATCGCGCTGCACTCCTATCTGCAAAAGCAGCTGGACCGGCAGCTGACGGACTCCGTGCACCATGCCCAGGCTCCGCGGCCGTACGATCCGCGACGTGCGCAGGGCCTGGACTTCGTGGCGATGGGGGGCCAGCCCCTGGAGACGGTGGGGGCGCGGTTCGGGCCCGACGGCATCGCCAAGGACGGGGCCCGGCTGAAGAACCCGACCAACCGGCTGCCCGAGGACCGGCTGGCGTTCCTGTCCCGGGCGCAGGTCGCGGCGCTGAACACGGTGCCGCGGGACGGCAGGCCGCACACCGCCGAACTGCCCGGCCTCGGCGACTACCGGGTGGAGTCCGCGGCGGACGGCTCACTGGTGCTCGGTCTGCCGCTCGGCAACGTGCAGGACACGGTCAGCCAACTGGTGGTCATCGAGGAGTGTGTGACGGTCGCCGGGCTGATCGCGGCCGGCATCGCGGGTTCCACCATGGTCGGCATCGCCCTGCGACCGCTGCGCCGGGTCGCCGCCACCGCCACCCGGGTCGCCGAACTCCCGCTGCACCAGGGCGAGGTGGCGCTGCATGTCCGGGTGCCGGCGTCGGAGTCGGACGGCCGTACGGAAGTGGGGCAGGTCGGGGCGGCGTTGAACCGGATGCTGGGGCATGTCGGCTCGGCGCTCTCGGCTCGTCAGGAGAGCGAGATGCGGGTGCGGCGGTTCGTCGCCGACGCCAGCCATGAGCTGCGCACCCCGCTCGCGTCGATCCGGGGCTATGCCGAGCTGACCCGGCGCGGGCGGGAGCAGCCGGGCCCGGAGACCCGGCACGCCCTGGGGCGGATCGAGTCGGAGGCGGAGCGGATGACGGGGCTGGTGGAGGACCTGTTGCTGCTCGCCCGGCTCGATGCGGGGCGCCCGCTCTCGTACGAGAGCACGGATCTGTCGCCGTTGGTGGTGGATGCGGTGAGCGATGCGCGGGTGGCGGGGCCCGGCCACCGGTGGCGGCTGGAGCTGCCCGCGGAGCCGGCGCTGGTGTACGGAGACGGCGGGCGGCTGCACCAGATCCTGGTGAATCTGCTGGCCAATGCCCGTACCCATACGCCCGAGGGCACCACGGTGACCGCCAGGGTGTGCGCCGCCCCTCGCTCCGCCGTCGGTGATGTGGCCGGTGATGCCGTCGGTGCCGGTGATGCCGTCGGCGGTGCCCCTTCCGGCCCCGCCGGGCGCCGCGACGCCATGCGGCTGGAGGTGCAGGACGACGGCCCCGGCATCCCGGCCGCGCTCCTCCCGCATGTCTTCGAGCGGTTCGCGCGCGGCGACGCCTCGCGTTCGCGGGCCGCCGGGAGCACGGGGCTCGGCCTCGCCATCGTGCAGGCGGTGGTCGCCGCGCACGGCGGCACGGTCGGGGTCGACAGCGTGCCGGGACGGACGGTCTTCACGGTGACGCTGCCGACGACGGCGTCCGCCCCGAGGGTGCCCTCCCCCTCACAGCCAGGACACAGGCTCACCACACCGATGTGACAGGGCGGTTGGCGAATGTCCTCGGCATGACGACGACACAGCCGCCCCGCACACCGCTGGGCTCCCTGCCGCCGCGCGAGCATCTGCGGCTCGGTCAGATCACCACCGTCCTCGACGTGGTGATCCCGGTCTACAACGAGGAGCGCGACCTCGAGCCCTGCGTGCGACGGCTGCACGAGCACCTCGCCCGCACCTTCCCGTACGGCTTCCGCATCACCATCGCCGACAACGCGAGCACGGACCGTACGCCGGAGGTCGCCGCCCTGCTCGACGACGCGATCGACGAGGTGACGGCGGTACGGCTGGAGCAGAAGGGGCGCGGGCGGGCGCTGCGCACCGTGTGGTCGCTCTCCGAGGCGCCGGTGCTGGCCTACATGGACGTCGATCTGTCCACCGACCTCAACGCGCTGCTGCCGCTGGTCGCACCGCTGATCTCCGGGCATTCGGATCTGGCGATCGGCTCCCGGCTCAGCCGTAGTGCGCGGGTGGTGCGCGGCCCGAAGCGGGAGTTCATCTCGCGGACGTACAACCTCATCCTGCGCGGCTCGCTCGCCGCCCGCTTCTCCGATGCGCAGTGCGGGTTCAAGGCCATCCGCGGCGATGTCGCCGCGCGGCTGCTGCCGATGATCGAGGACTCCGGCTGGTTCTTCGACACCGAGATGCTGGTGCTCGCGGAGCGGGCCGGGCTGCGCATCCACGAGGTGCCGGTGGACTGGGTCGACGACCCCGAGAGCACCGTGCAGCTCGTACGGACGGCCGCCGACGACCTCAAGGGGGTCTGGCGGGTGGGGCGGGCGCTGGCGACCGGCGCGCTGCCGCTGGACCGGCTCGCCCGGCCGTTCGGGGACGATCCGCGGGACCGTGAGCTGTCCGGGGTGCCCGGCGGCCTGGCCCGTCAGCTCGTGGGCTTCTGTGTCGTCGGCGGGCTCAGCACCCTGCTCTACCTCGCGCTGTACTCCGTCTTCCGGCTGGGGGTGGGTCCCCAGCCTGCCAATGCCATGGCGTTGCTGGTGTCGGCGCTGGCCAATACGGCGGCCAACCGGCGGCTGACCTTCGGGGTGCGGGGCCGGGACCGGGCGGTCCGCCACCAGGCCCAGGGGCTGGTGGTCTTCGCCATCGGGCTGGCGCTGACCAGCGGCTCCCTGGCCGCCCTCGACGCGTCCGGCGGCGGCGCCTCGCACGGCACCGAACTCGCGGTGCTGGTGGCCGCCAACCTCGCGGCGACGGTCCTGCGCTTCCTGCTCTTCCGCGCCTGGGTCTTCCCGGACCGCGAGCGGCGCGACGACGCCGAGGAACCGCGGCCGCACCCCACGCACGATCACCACGACCTGACCAGGAGCGCTCGATGACCCCGCACCCGCCCGCCACGCCGGCCCAGCCGTCGTACCGGCCCCCGTCCACGTCGCGAGGAAGAGCGCCGGGCCCGGTCGCCGCTTCCCGGGCGGCCGCGGAGCCCGCCGCCGATCCGCGCTGGGCGAAGCCGGCGCTGTGGGCGTTGTTGCTGGTCACGGCGGTGCTCTACCTCTGGAGCCTGTCCGCGTCCGGCTATGCCAACCAGTTCTACTCGGCCGCCGTCCAGGCCGGCAGCGAGAGCTGGAAGGCGTTCTTCTTCGGTTCGTCCGACGCGGCGAACTCCATCACCGTCGACAAACCGCCGGCCGCGCTGTGGCCGATGGCGCTGTCCGTACGGCTCTTCGGGCTCAGCTCGTGGGCGATCCTGGTGCCCGAGGCGCTGATGGGGGTCGCGACGGTCGGGGTGCTCCACGGGGCCGTACGGCGCCGGTTCGGTGCGGGGGCGGGGCTGCTGGCCGGCGGGGCGCTGGCCGTGACGCCGGTCGCGGCGCTGATGTTCCGCTTCAACAACCCGGACGCGCTGCTGTGCCTGCTGATGGTCTGTGCGGTCGCCGCCGTCCTGCGGGCACTCGACGACGGCCGTACGAAGTGGCTGGTGCTGGCCGGTGTCTGCTTCGGCCTGGGCTTCCTCACCAAGACGCTGCAGGCCTGGCTGATCCTGCCGGCGCTCGCCGTGGTCTACGTCTGCTGCGGGCCGGTCGCGCCGCGCCGGCGGCTGGGGCAACTGCTGCTCGCGGGGCTGGCGATCGTGGTGTCCGGCGGCTGGTGGGTGGCCGCCGTCGAGCTGTGGCCCGCGACCTCGCGTCCGTACATCGGCGGCTCGCAGCACAACAGCTTCCTGGAGCTGACCTTCGGCTACAACGGCTTCGGGCGGATCACCGGCAACGAGACCGGCAGCCTCGGCGGGGGCGGTGGCCGTACCGGCGGCGGAGGCGGATGGGGGGAGACCGGGATCACCCGGCTGTTCTCGTCCGACATGGGCGGGCAGATCTCCTGGCTGCTGCCCGCGGCGCTGATCCTGCTGGTCGCGAGCGTGTGGGTGCTGCGGCGGGCCCGGCGGGCGACCGATGCCGAACGGGCGGGGCAGCGGGCGGAGTTCCTGGTGTGGGGCGGCGCGCTGCTGATGACCTTCACGACCTTCAGCTTCATGTCCGGGATCTTCCACCAGTACTACAACATCGCGCTGGCCCCGTATATCGCGGCGCTGGTGGGGATGGGCGCGGGGCTGTTCCGGCGGCGCGGCGGGCGGCGTGCCCCGTTCGTGCTCGCCGTGGCGGTCGCGGTGACCGCCGGATGGTCGTTCGTGCTGCTGAACCGGTCGCCGGAGTGGCTGCCGTGGCTGCGCTGGACGGTGGTGGCCCTCGGTCTGCTGTCGGCGGTGGGGCTGGTGGCGCTGGGGCTGCTGTCGGTACGGGCGGGAGCGCCGGTACGGGCGGGAACCTCGGCGGGGGACGGAGAACAGGCGCGGGACGGGGAGCCGGCGCGGGACGGGGAGCCGGTGGGCGACGGAGCGTCGCCGGGACGGCCCCCGCTGCGGACGGGCCGGCGCCTCGCGGTGCCGGCGGCCGGGCTCGGCGTGGTGACGGCGCTGGCCGGACCGGTTGCGTACACGCTCGACACGGTCAACACCCCCAAGAGCGGGTCGATCATCACGGCCGGTCCCGCGGTGCGGGGCGGCACGGGCGGTCCCGGCGGCGGCTTCCCCGGCGGCCGGCGGGCCGGCGGTATGTGGCGCGGCGCCAACGGCGGTACGGGCGGCCCGGGTCCGGGCGGGCCTCAGGGCACCCAGCAGGCCGGCAGGCAGGGCACCCGGCAGAGCAACCACCAGGCCGCCAACCCGGGCCGCTTCCCGGGACAGGGCCAGGCCGCCGGTGGCGGTCGGCGAGCCGGCGGGCAGGGCCTCCCCGGCGGACCGGGCGGCTTCGGTGAGCGGGGCGCCGGGCGGATGGGCGGTATGGGCGGCCTGCTCAACGGCAGCAAGGTGAGCGCCAAGGCCAAGGCGCTGCTGGAGAAGGACGCCGGCGACTACACCTGGGCCGCCGCGGCGATCGGCTCGCAGAACGCCGCGAGCTACCAACTCGCCACCGAGAAGCCGGTGATGGCGATCGGCGGCTTCAACGGGAGCGACCCGTCGCCGACCCTCGACCAGTTCAAGAAGGACGTCGCGGACGGGAAGATCCACTACTTCGTCGCGGGCGGGCAGGGCGGCCCCGGCGGCGGGCGGGGCGGTCCCGGTGGCGGCCGGGGCGGCTCGTCGAAGATCACTTCCTGGGTGGAGAAGACCTTCGAGAAGGTCACGGTCGGCAGCGCCACCTTCTACGACCTGACCCGGAAGGCGTGACCGGCGGGCACGGCCCGGAAGGCGTGACCCCGCTGGCGTGACCCGGAAGGCGTGACCCCGGCCGGTCGCTCCCGCGCCACCGCCCCGATCCCCCGGGCAGCCGAAAATGAATGTACGGCGTATAAGCGTCCCTGTACGGTGTAAGTCTCCGCTCGCACCGTACAGGGAGTCTCAATGACTGAGTCAAGCCGCCTGCGCGACCGGCGGGGCGGAGGTGAAGACACGGTTGTCGCGCAGGAGTGCCCACAGCACGCTGGCCCGTCGGCGGGCCAAGGCGATGACGGCCTGGACGTGTTTGCACCCCTCGCCGCGTTTCTTGAGGTAGAAGTCCCGGTTCGGGCCCTCGCGGATGATGCTGGTCTGCGCGGACAGGTAGAACACCCGTCGCAGGCGGCGGCTGTAACGCTTGGGCCGGTGCAGGTTGCCGGTGCGTCGTCCGGAGTCGCGTGGGACGGGCACCAGCCCGGCCGCCGAGGCCAGGTGGCCGGCGTCGTCGTAGGCCGCGAAGTCGCCGGCGGCGACCACGAACTCCGCCCCCAGGATCGGACCCATGCCGGGCAGGGGCTCGATGATCTCTGCCTGCGGATGATCGCGGAAAGTCTCGCGGATCTGCTTGTCAATCCGCTTCAGACGGTCGTCCAGGGCCAGGATCTGCGCCGCCAGGTCAGCCACGATCTGCGCGGCGACATCCTCGCCGGGCAGCGCGGTGTGCTGGGCCTGGGCGGCTTCCAGCGCGGTCGCCGCGACGATGTCGGCGCCTCGGACGCTGCGGTTGGCCAGCCAGGCTGTGAGCCGGGCCCGGCCGCGGCGGCGGATCACTGCGGGGGTCTGGTAGCCGGTCAGCAGGACCAGGGCGCCCTTGTGGCTGCTGTAGTCGAAGGCCCGCTCCAGGGCGGGGAAGACGCCGGTCAGCACGTCGCGAAGCCGGTTGATCATCCGCACCCGGTCGGCCACAAGGTCGGCTCGATGGGCGGTCAACAGTGCGAGGTCGGCGGCAAGCTGCGCAGGCACGTCGATCGCAGCCAAGTCCCTTCGGTGACGGGCGGTTTCGGCGATGACGTAGGCATCGCGGGCATCCGTCTTGGCCTCGCCCCGGTAGGCGCCCGACATGCGGTTGACGGTGCGTCCGGGCACGTAGGCGGCCTGCTGGCCGTGGGCCGCGAGCAGAGCCAGAAGCAGCGCCGAGGACGTGCCGGAGATGTCCACGGCCCAGTGAACCTCGTCCGCAAGGTCGAGGATCTCGCCGAGCGCGGTAAGGATCGCCGTCTCATCGTTGTCGATCTTCTTCGACCACACCGTCGCGCCGGTCTCATCGACCACCGCCGCCCAATGGTGCCCCTTGCCCGCGTCGACACCGGCCCAGACCTGGGCCTGTCGCGTGCTCACTTGCCCCTCCTCGTTCCGCACAGCGTGCCGTCGGCCCGAGGAACACCCCGCTGTCCGCTCCGTAATCAGCGACCGCACAAGGCGCGCACATCTCAATCAGCAGCCAGGGCGCCCCGGAGAGCCGGACGGCCACTCCTTGTGAGCCACCACTGGCAAGCCCGCATCAGCCACATCCGGCCCTCCCGGGCCGCCTAACAACTTACGGAGCCCGTATGCCCTCCGTGGCCTCCGACGCCACCCCCGCCGTCCTCCAGCCGCCGGGCCGGCCCGCCGCCCGCTGGCTGATCCTCGCCGTCATCTGCCTCGCCCAGCTGACGGTCATCCTCGACAACACCGTCCTGAACGTCGCCATCCCCTCCCTCACCGAGGAGCTGGGCGCGACCACCGCCGACGTCCAGTGGATGATCAACGCCTATTCGCTGGTCCAGTCCGGTCTGCTGCTCATCGCCGGCAACTCCGCCGACCGCTACGGCCGGAAGAAGATGCTCCTCGTCGGCCTGGCGCTGTTCGGCGTCGCCTCGCTCGCCGCGGCCCTCGCCACGTCACCCGGCCTGCTCATCGCGGCACGCGCCGGTATGGGCATCGGCGGGGCCCTGCTGGTGACCACCACCCTCGCCGTCGTCATGCAGATCTTCGACGACGCGGAGCGCCCCCGGGCCATCGGCATCTGGAGCTCGGTCAACTCCCTCGGCTTCGCCGCCGGCCCGCTGATCGGCGGCTCCCTGCTCGACCACTTCTGGTGGGGCTCGCTGTTCCTGGTCAACCTCCCCGTCGCGGTGATCTCGCTGGTGGCCGTCGCCGCCCTCGTCCCCGAATCCACCAGCCGCGGCGACAGCCTCGCCCTGCCGGGCACGAACCCGGCGGCGCGGACCCCCGTCGACCTGCTGGGCGCCCTGCTGTCCATGATCGGCATGGTGGGAGTGGTCTTCGCGATCATCTCCGGGCCGATCTCCGGCTGGCTGTCCGGCCGGGTGCTGATCTCCGCGGCCATCGGCGTCGCCGGGCTCGCCGCCTTCGCGCTGTGGGAGCTGCGCGTCCCGCACCCGATGCTGGACATGCACTTCTTCCGCAACCGCCGGTTCATCGGCGCCGTCTCGGGCGGCATCCTCGTCGCCTTCGGGATGGGCGGCTCGATGTTCCTGCTCACCCAGCACCTCCAACTGGTCCTCGGGTACGGGCCGCTGGACGCCGGGCTGCGGATGGCGCCGCTCGCCGTCACCGTCATCCTGGTCAACTTCACCGGCCTGGGCGCCCGGCTGATCCGCCGGTTCGGCACCCCCGGGATGATCGTCTCGGGGATGTCGCTGCTCGCGGCCGGCCTCGCCGCCGTCTCCCTGCTGGGCGGCGCCGGCTACGGCGGCATGCTGTGCGGCCTGGTCATGATGGGCGTCGGCATCGCGCTCGCCATGCCGACGATGGCCAACGCCATCATGTCCGCGATCCCCCCGGCCAAGGCCGGCGTGGGGGCCGGCGTCAACGGCACCCTGATGGAATTCGGCCAGGGCCTCGGCGTCGCCGTCCTCGGCGCGGTCCTCAACTCCCGTTTCGCGGCGCTGCTTCCGCTGGTCGCCGCGGGCGCCGGGTCGTTGCCCGCGGCGTTCGCCCGGACCCGTACGGACGGCGAACGGGCCGCCGTCCACGACGCCTTCGCGTCCGGCATCGGCACCAGCCAGCTGGTCGGCGCGGCCGCGGTCTTCCTCGGCGGGCTGCTCGCCGCCGTCCTGCTGCGCCGGGCGGAGCGGGCCGGGCGGGACGCGGCGCAGCCCGCTGCGCCTCCCGGTGCGCAACCGGCCGCCGCGGCGGCGGAATAGCATCGGCTCGGTATGTGATCGTGAACGGCGCGTACCGGCGGCACGTATGACACCCGTACGTGCCGTCACCGATGACGACACCGACGCCGACCTCGACGACGCCACCCACGACGTCGAAGACGCGTAAGGACAGGGAGGGGCGCCATGGCAGCGACGGACGACCGCGCCGGGAAGCGGCCGAACAGCGTCTGGCTGACCGAACGGCCCCCGCTCAAACGGAAGGCGGAGCAGCCGGCCGGACTCGACCTCGACAAGATCGTCGCGGCGACGGTCCGGCTGCTCGACGCCGAGGGCCTGTCGAAGTTCTCGATGCGCAGGCTCGCCGCCGAACTCGGCGTCACCGCCATGTCCGTGTACTGGTACGTCGACACCAAGGACGACCTGCTGGAACTGGCCGTCGACGCGGTGGCCGGCGAGATGACCCTGCCCGACGCGTCGGACGCCGACGCCGACTGGCGCGACCAGCTGCGCACGCTCGCCGTCGGCTACCGCGACATGCTGCTGGGCCACTCCTGGGCGGCCCGGCTGCTGGGCGAGTTCCTCAACATCGGCCCGCATTCGACGGCCTTCTCCAACGCCACCCAGCGGGTGATGCGCCGCACCGGCCTGCCCGCGGACCGCATGACCGGCGCGCTGGCGTCGCTCTTCCACTTCGTCTACGGCTTCTCCACGATCCGGGCCACCCACGAGGCCCGCTGCCGCGCGGTGGGCATGAGCCTCGACGACTACTTCGAACGGGTCGTCGCCGCGCTCTCGGACCGGCCGGAGTTCGCCGAGATGCTGGAGCCGTCCACCCGGGCCGACCACCTCCGCCGGGGTCACAGCGCCGTGGAGATGCTGGACCGGGACTTCGCCTTCGCCCTCGATCTGCAGATCGCGGGGATCGAGGCGATGCGGGACCGGCCGGGGAACTGACGCGACGAAGGCCCCGGGCCGCGAAGCCCGGGGCCTTCTCCCCTGCGCCGGTGGGTGCCGGGGCCGCCGCCCCGGTCGCCCGGGTCACCCCATCGGCAGGCTCTCCCCCTGCACCGCCTGGATGTCCAGCTCCACCTTCAGGGTCGTGCCGATCGCCGCGATACCGGCCGCGACGACCTGGTTGTAGTTCATCTTGAAGTCCTCGCGGCGCAGCTCCGCGGTGGCGCGGAACGCGGCGCGCACGCCGCCCCAGGGGTCGGGGCCGGTGCCGAGGTAGCTCAGGTCGAGGGCCACCGGGCGTACGACGCCGTGCAGCGACAGCTCGCCGTGCACCGTCCAGCGGTCCGGTCCTGCCGGTGCCAGGCCCGAGCTGCGGTAGGTGATCTCCGGGAACTCCTCGACGTTCAGGAAGTCCTCGGAGCGCAGGTGCCCGTCGCGCATCCCGTTGCCGGTGTCGATGGACGTGGCCTTGATGACCGCCTCGACGCGCGAGGCGGCGAGGTCCTCGGCGATCTCGATCCGGCCGCTGAACTCCGTGAACCGGCCGTGCACGCTGGAGATCCCCAGGTGCTGGGCGACCGCGGCCACCGTCGAGTGCATCGGGTCGATGGTCCAGGCCCCGGGCGGCGGCAGCTCGGCCCCGCCCTGCCGCGCCAGGACGACACTGCCGACGTCCATCCGGCCGCTCGCCGTCACGATCGCGCTGGAGGCGACCGGTGCGTAGCCGACGGCCGTCACGATGACCGTGTACGGGCCCGCGGGCAGCGGCTCCTCGCTGCGGATGGCGCCCTCGTCGTCCGCCGCGGCGCGCAGCACCTGCGCGCCCGTCATGTCGGTGACGGTCAGCACGGCGTGCTGGACCGCCCAGCCGTCGCGTGTGCGGACCTGCGCTCTCAGTCCCGCAGCTCCCGCGCCCGTCGAAGCCATTGCCTCTCCCGTTTGTTGCTGGTGGGTGTCCCGTGCTCCCCGGCCCTCCCCCGCCCGGCCGAAGCCGGGAGCGGGGGAGAGGCCCGGGGGCCCGGGAAGTGTCGGGCTCCGGACGGCGGCGTGCAGGCCGTCCCCTGCCTGTGCGCAGCGCCGCCGCCGGAGCCCTGGGGTCCGGCCCGGGGCGCGTCTCCGCTCAACGCGCGCCCCGGTCCGGGGTATTGCTCCCGGGGTGGATCCCCGGGCCCGGGGGGTTTCAGTCCCCGGGGTGGGCGAGTTCGACGTCGTAGCCGTCGACCCCGTGGGCTCCGACCGCCAGGCCGGTGGCGACGGGCGGGTAGCCGCTCGCGATGACCGTGTAGTCGCCGGCGTCCAGGTCGGTGAAGGCGTAGGCGCCGTCCTCCCCGGTCGTCGAGGTGGCCACGACGTTGCCCGCCGCGTCCACCAGCGTCACCCGTGCGTCGGGCAGCGGCCGGGCGCCGTCCGGACCGCCGGCCCGCACGATGCCCTGCACCCGCGCGCCGGACAGCAGCTCGATCTCGATCCGCGTCGTGCCCTGGCCGCCGATCTCGACCGGCAGTGCGGCCGGGCGGTGGTTCAGGGCGTTCACGGCGACGGTGAAGGTCCCGGGCGCCAGTTCGTCGAAGGCGAAGGAGCCCTCGGCGCCGGTCGTCCCGGTGGCCAGCACCTCTCCGCGGACGTCGGTGACGACGACCATCGCGCCCTCGACCGGCGCGCCGGTGGCCGCGCTGCGGACCTGGCCGGCGAGACCGCTGGTGCCGCTGAGCAGGATGTCGTAGCCGTGGGGCTGGTCGCCGACGACGACCGTGGACGCCTGTGGCTGGTGGCCGTCGGCCGCGGCGATCAGCACGTACGAACCGGCGCCGGGGGCGTCGAGCACGTACGAGCCGTTGGCCTGGGCGACCGCGCGGCCCAGCTGACGCCCGCTGAGCGAGATCAGCGTCACCGCGGAGCGCGGTACGGGGCGGCCCTCCGCGTTGCGGACGAAGCCGTGGATGGCGGGACCGGCCGGGGTGGCGTCCCCGCCGCCGGCCGAGGCGTACGCCGCCAGCGGCTGGGCGACCGTCGCCGCGGCCGGCTGCGCCCAGGACGGCGTGTGCAGGTCGTCGGCGACCGGCGACGGCGCGCCCACCAGGGCGGGCTCCCGCTCCTCGACCGGCGCCGTAGCGGCGGCGAGGTCCGGGACGACGGTCTCCGACGGGGTGGCCGCGGCGTCCGCGCCCTCCGAGCTCTGGGACAGTCCGCCACGCGTCTTCAACGCGACCTCCTTGATGAACAGGGTGAAGAGGAAGGCGAGCAGCGCACAGGGCGCCGCGTAGAGGAACACATCGCCGACACCATGACCGTAGGCGCTCTCCATCACGGTGCGCAGCGGCGCCGGGAGGGAGTCCAGGTCCGGGATGCCGCCGCCGCTGTTGCCGGCGGCGTGCGCGGCGGCCTTCGCGCCCTTGGGGCCGAGCTCGGCCAGGCCGTCCTTGACGTAGTGGGTCACGCGGTTGGCGAGCACCGCACCGAGCGCCGAGACGCCCACCGCACCGCCGAGGGAGCGGAAGAAGGTCACGACGGACGAGGCGGAGCCGAGGTCCTCGGGGGCGACCTGGTTCTGCGTGGCGAGCACCAGGTTCTGCATCATCATGCCGATGCCCAGACCCATCAGGGCCATGAAGATCGCGATGTGCCAGTACTCGGTGTCGTAGCGGATGGTGCCCAGCAGGCCCAGGCCCGCGGTGACCAGCACGCCACCGGAGACCAGCCAGGCCTTCCAGCGGCCGGTCTTGGTGATGATCTGGCCCGAGACGGTCGACGAGATGAACAGGCCGCCGATCATCGGGATCGTCATCACGCCGGACATCGTCGGCGACTTGTCGCGCGCCAGCTGGAAGTACTGGCTGAAGAAGACGGTGCCGGAGAACATCGCGACACCGACGAAGAGCGAGGCCAGCGAGGCCAGGGTGATCGTCTTGTTGCGGAACAGCCGCAACGGGATGATCGGCTCCTTGGCCTTGGTCTCCACGAAGACGAAGATCGCGCCGAGCACGACCGCGCCGCCGACCATCGCGGCGGTCTGCCACGACATCCAGTCGTACTTGTCACCGGCCAGCGTCACCCACACCAGCAGCAGCGAGACCGCCGCGCTGATGAAGAAGGCGCCCGCCCAGTCGACCTTGACGCCCTCGCGCTTCACGACGGGCAGCTTCAGGGTCTTCTGCAGCACGATCAGCGCGATGACCGCGAACGGCACACCGACGTAGAAGCACCAGCGCCAGCCGAGCCAGTCGGTGTCGGTGATGACACCGCCGAGCAGCGGACCGCCGACGGTGGCGACGGCGAAGGTGGCGCCGAGGTAGCCGCTGTACCGACCGCGCTCGCGCGGCGAGATCATCGCGGCCATCACGATCTGGGCCAGGGCGGACAGACCGCCCACGCCTATGCCCTGCACCACCCGGCAGGCGATCAGCATGCCGGTGTTCTGCGAGAGACCGGCCACGACCGAGCCCGCGACATAGATGATCAGTGCGAACTGGACCAGCAGCTTCTTGCTGAACAGGTCGGAGAGCTTGCCCCACAGCGGGGTGGTCGCGGTCATCGCGAGCAGCGAGGCGGTGACGACCCAGGTGTAGGCGCTCTGTCCGCCGTCGAGGTCATGAATGATCTCGGGCAGTGCGTTGGAGACGATCGTCGACGACAGAATGGCGACGAACATGCCGAGCAGCAGCCCGGACAGCGCCTCCATGATCTGACGGTGCGTCATAGGGGCTCCGTCGGAGGCGTGGTGTCCGCCTCCGTGCCTGGCGTGGCCGCCCCGCACACCGGCTGGTGTGGTCGTAGCCATGTGGTTCCTTTTCATCCTGCGGGTGTACGGGTGGTGGAGTCGTGATGCGCCCTGGTGCGGCAGTCGCCGAAGCTCGTGCGGAGCCTGGCGAGCAGCTCGACGAGGTGTCCGACGTCGGCGTCGGACCAGTCGTCCAGGTACCGGGCGAGCGTTGCGGTGTAGCGCTCGGCGAGCTCCTCCAGGAGCTCCGTCCCCCTCGGGGTCAGGCGCAGCAGCCGCGACCGCTTGTCCGCCGGATCGGGCTTCCGCTCGATCCAGCCGCGCTCGGCGGCATGGGCGACGTGCCGGCTGGTCACCGACATGTCGATGGCGAGCAGCTCGGCGAGCTGGCTCATCCGCATCTCGCCGTGCCGGTCGAGAAGGGTGAGCACCCCGGCCGAAGCGGGCGGGCACTCCTGGGGCAGCATCCGCCCCATTTCGCGCTTGACGGCACCGATGGCGCTGAGTTGCCTGGCCAGCTCCTCGTACTGACTGTGGGCGGCCACGGGTTCCTCCACGCATCCATCGCACATCGCATCAACATCTTTTGTTGCTTGGGGCAACCATAAGCAAAGTTGGTTGCTGAAGGCAAACGAATCGTCCACGGTTGAAGTAAAGGGAACGGAAAGTCTGCGTCGGTAATCAGCCAACCGGGGTGACGTCGCCTGCAAAGGTGCAGGTCGGAGGCCTGGTGCCGGGCCGTGGCCGATACCGGTCGGTAGCGGGACACCCCCAGACGACCCGCCCGCGCTCCCGCCCACGCGCCGTACCCGGCCCGACCCCGCTCCGTAGGCGCCTTCGCGGGAGTTCCACAAGCGCCCCAAGGGTGCCGCTCCGCCCCTGGTTCGCTAGGGTCCTTCCCCATGGCGACCAACCCGCAGAACCAGGCCGGCGGCAACTACGACCCGGCGGGCAGCACGCAGATGTTCCGGGCCTTCGTGGACGAGGGCGGCACCCCTCAGGCCGGCAGCCGCCGCGCCCCCGCCCCGCAGCAGTCGTCCGGCCCCCGGGCGGGCGTCATCGTCGGCGTGATCGTCGCGATCCTGGTCGTCGCGGGCGCCGCCTGGCTGGCGCTGGCGTAACGAGCCCCCGCACCGCCTCTTCACGTATACGGGCCCGGCATCGCGATGCCGGGCCCTCGCGCTGTCCGAGCACTGTGCCGCTGGGCGCTCGGGAGTGAGGGGGCAGGGCCGTACGAGGCGGGCGGCTTTGCCGTCGAGGGGGATTCGGGGCGGCGGAAGGGTCGTTGGCGCGGCCGCTGTGACCGGCAGGTGACGGTGAGGGCAGGGTGGGTCCGGCGCTTCCTCGACCGGGCGAGGAGGGCTCTCTCGTTCGCCCGCGGGGCGGTGCCACCTCTCTTGGGCCGGGATCGGGCCCCGGCCTTCCTGGAGCTGCGATCGTGGGCGTTTCACCCTCCCGACCACCGCGGCATGGAACCGGGGCGTCCGGTCCACCGTGCCCACCGCATGGGAGCCCTTCGACCCGCGGCTCCAGAAACGGGGAAAGACTGTTGTTGGACGAGACAGTGTTCCGGAGCGACGATGTGCCTGCGCCGGACCGGTTCGACTACTGGGTCGAGCTCCTGGGCCGTAGCCATGCCCCGATGGAGTTGCGCAGCAGCTACGCCGACGACTTCCGGGCGTCCCAACGCGTCCTGGACCTCGGTGGTGTCACCGTGTGGTCTCTCGCCTTCCAGCCGCTGGTCTTCCGGCGGACGCCGAAGCTGATCCGGCAGTCCGACCCCGAGACCTACCATCTTTCGCTTGTCGTACGCGGGACCGGGTCAGGTGTGTGGAGGCACCGGGAAACCCAGTACAAGCCGGATGACCTGCTCGTCAACTCCTCTTCGCTGCCGAATGACGTGCACAGCATCGGGGCCCCGGTCTCGACGGTGGCGCTGGAGATTCCCAAGGCCCTGGTGCCGCTGCCGCGTGACGCGGCCCGCCGGATCATCGGGGTGCCGGTGTCGGCCCGGGAGGGGATGGGCGCCCTCTTGGCGCGGTTCCTCATCCAACTCACCGAGGACACCGCCGCGTACCAGCCCACCGACGGCCCCCGACTGGGCACGGTCCTGACCGATCTGGCCGCCGCGCTCTTCGCCCATCTCCTCGAAGCGGGCGCCTGCCTCCCCCCGGAGACCCACCGACGGACCCTCACCTTGCGCATCCAGGCGTTCATCCGCGAGCACCTGCACGACCCGCACCTCACCCCGACCGCGATCGCCGCCGCGCACCACATCTCCACCAGTTATCTGCACCGTCTTTTCCGGGACGAGGACGCCACGGTCGCCGAGTGGATCCGCCGCCGGCGCCTGGAGGCGGCCCGCCGCGACCTCACCGACCCCGCACTCCACGCCACCCCCATCCAGGCAATCGCCGCCCGCTGGGGATTCCCCCGCGCCACCGACTTCAGCCGCGCCTACCGCGCCGCCTACGGCACCACGCCCAAGGACCACCGGCACCAGGCCCTCCACAGCCACAAGTGAACGCACTGCCAACACAGTTGTGCACGGAGCGCCAACAACGCGCCGGTCGCATCCGACATCATGGGTGAGCCGCCGGACAGTCCCTAAGGGCTGTCCCGGAATCCCTGGCGGATGCACGACGACGGCTACGGCACCCCCTGGCACGCGCCGGCAGGTGACCCCGCGCAGCTGACGCCGTGCGCTGATCCACCAGGGATTACGGGACAGCCCTTAGGCACTCGGCGCCCCGAGGCGCTCGACCGCGCGGTGGGCCTCGGCCAGAACGCCGCCGAGGTTGTCGTACAGAAGACGCCCGTCGCGCTTGACCGCCCGTCCTGCCACCAGGACCGTGTCGACGTTCCCGGGGTGTGCGGCGGTCACCACCGCGCCGATCGGATCGTGCGCCACCGGGGCGAGGTTGAGCGCATCGGCGCGCAGCAGGACGAGGTCGGCGCGCTTGCCGATGCCCAGTGATCCCACCTCGTCGCCCAGACCGAGGGCCGTGGCCCCTTCCGTGGTGGCCATGCGCAGCACATCGGCCGCCTTGATCGTGGACGTTCCGGAAGCGGCGTCGTCCTCGTCGAAGTGACTGCTCATCAAGGCGGCGCGCATCTGCGAGAACATGTCGCCCGGCGCCGAGGTGACCGCGTCCGCGCCCAGCCCCGTGGTGATGCCCGCCCGGCGCAGCCGTCCCGCCATCGGCGCGCCGAACCGCATCGAGGCCTCGATCGCCGGTGTGATCGCCACCGCCCCGCCGGATTCGGCGATCAGCCGCAGCTCGGAGTCGGGCAGCGAGTTGCCGTGGACGTACAGGGTGCCAGCGGTGAGCAGCCCCTGTTCCTGCAGGGCGGCGATCGGCCGCTGCGCCACCGGTCCGGCGCTCACATGGACCGCGAGGGGCAGCTCCAGCTCGCGGGCGAGCAGCCAGTCCTCGCGCACGGCCTCCGGGGGAGCGAACGAGGGGCCGACCGGGGCCAGGGCCATGGTGACCAGCGCCTCGCGCGACGGGAAGTGGTCGGTGCGGGCCTTGCGCACCCAGTCGGCCTGCCGGGCGGCCTCGTCGAAGACGGGATACCCGTAGCCGAAGACGGCCCGGATCCCCGCCTCCCGCAGCGCCTCGACGGCGGCCGCGGTGTGCTCCGGCGTGTGCTGGACGTGGGAGAAGTCCTGGACGGTGGTGACCCCGGAGTCCAGGCACTCCAGCGCGCCGAGGAGGTTGCCGGTGTACACGTCGGCGGGCGTGCAGCGGGCGCCGAGGTCACCGAGAATCCGGCGGAGGTAGTGGTCAAGGCTCTCGTCGACCGCGGCGGACCGCAGCACGCCCTGCCACAGATGCCGGTGGGCGTCGACGAAGCCGGGCAGTACGACCATCGAGCGGGCGTCGATCACCTCCAGGCCGGTATCGGTGTCGTCGAGGGGCAGATCGGGGCCGACGGCGGCGATCCGGCCCGCCTCGACCAGGACGTCGGTGTGCGGGTGGACGACGGGGTGGGGGGCGGTGTCGATGACCAGACCGCCGCGCAGCAGCAGTCGCGGTGTGTGGTGGTGCTCGATTCCCATGGCAAGTCACCCTCTACACGTTCGGAAGAAAGCTTTATAGAAAGCTATCCTGTCGGAGTGACCGCGGCATCCGGACCAGTCCCCGACCCCGTCGATGCGCTGCTGAGCGCCTGGCGGACCGAGCTGCCGGATGTGCTCCGCCCGACGACGGAGCTGTCGAAGCGGATAGTGCAGCTCGCCGGCGCCCTGGACGCGGCCACCCGCGGGGTGCTCCCCGGCCTCGGCCTGACCGTCGCCGAATTCGACATCCTGGCCGCCCTGCGCAGGTCCGGTGAGCCCTACCGCATGAAGCCGAACGAGCTGGTCCGCGCGCTGCTGCTGTCCTCCGGAGGCATCAGCAACGTCGTCAGCCACCTCGCCGGCCGCGGACTCGTGCTCCGCGAGCCCTCACCGGACGACGGCCGCAGCACCATGATCCGGCTGACACCGGACGGGGTGCGCACCGCCGAGCGCGCCGTGTGCGCCACCGCCGACGCCCATGAGGCGGTCTTCGCCGAGGCGTCGCCTGCTGCCGTGCATGCCGCCGCGCGGGCGCTGCGCGAGGTGGGCGTGAACCGCCGCCCCGTACCGCGATCACTGCGGACGGGGCGGAACCGCAGCCGGTCCTGAGGCGCCCCGCCGGCGGCCCCGGGCCCGGCCCGCGGGGACGCGTCCCGGACGGGGGCCGCTCGCGGTACGCGTCGGTGAGCCCCGGACCGTGGCCGGCCCGGGGCTCGCGCGGCGCGTCACCGACGCCCGGGGTCCCGGGCGCCCGGCCTACGCCTGGTCGGCCGCCGCCTGGAGCGCGGCGATGTCGATCTTCTGCATGCCGAGCATGGCCTTCATGGCGCGGGTGGCGCGCTCCTGGTCCGGATCGTTCAGCAGCTCCGCCATACCGCCGGGCGCGACCTGCCAGGACAGGCCGTACTTGTCCTTCAGCCAGCCACAGGGGCCCTCCTCGCCGCCTTCGGAGAGCTTGGCCCAGTAGTAGTCGATCTCGTCCTGGTCGGCGCAGTTGATCAGCAGGGAGACGGCCTCGCTGAAGGTGAACTCGGGGCCGCCGTTGATCGCCGTGTACGCCTGGCCGTCGAGTTCGAACTCGACCGTCAGCACGGTCCCCGCAGCGCGCGGACCTGCCTCGTTGTAATACGTGACGTTCTTGATCTCCGAGTTCGGGAACACCGCGCAGTAGAACTCTGCGGCTTCCTTGCCCTGGGTGTCGAACCACAGGTTGGGGGTGATCTGGGGCATGGTCTTCTCCCTGGGACGGGGGCGCTGCCGGTGGCTGCGTCTGTGCCTCTTCAGACCGTCCCACCGGTCGGAACTCATCGCTCTCCGGGAAGCTCATTCGGCTCGCCCTTCAGGGGCGAGTTTCAGCCACCGGGCCGACCCGGGAGGCGGGCGCGAGCGGGCAGCCGGGAGCGGACGGGGGAGAGGACCGGCGGGGCTGGAGGGGACGGGGTCCCGAGCCCTCACTTCCAGGTGAAGCTCACGTCCTTGGTGTCGAGGTGCATGTCCAGCGGCACCCGCCAGCTGTCCACGCACACCCGCCAGGTGCCCGTCTGCTTCCTGCCCACGGCGAGCGGCAGCGGAAGCGCGCGGGTGGAGGTGAGGGTGGCCCAGTCGATGCCGAGGGCGCCGATGACGTGGGTGCCGAAGGTGACGGTGCCGGCGGTGACGGGCCGGTCGCCGTTGTTGAGGAAGTCGAGGGACACCTGCTGGCACCAGCGGACACCGGTGCCGGCGAGGGCGGGCCTGCCTATCAGGAGGCCGCCGGGAGCGCCAGGACCGGCCGGGATGGTGGGGGAGGGCGGTTCGGGAGCGGGGGAGCCGTGCGGCGGGGTGGAACCTCCGGGACGGGTCGGGGAGTTGGGAGCGCTCGGCGAGGCCGGGGGCGTCGGGCCGCCGCCGTGGCCGTGGCCGGTGTGTGTTCCGGCGGGCGGTGCGGAGGGGCCGCGAGGGGCGCCGGTTGCGCCGGGGCTGCCGGGTTCACCCGTGCCGCCGGCCTCGTCCCCCGTGCCGCGGCCGGCGGACTCCGTCCGGGCCGTGCCGCTCCGCACGCTGCCGCCGCCGCTCTTCCCGTGTCCGCGGGCGCTGCTGCTACCGCCGCCGCGGCCGTCCCCGCCGTCCAGCGGAGTCAGCACGACGCCGCCCTCCGGTGGTACGGCCCGGGACGGTGCACGGCCATCGGCGGGGCCTGCCGCGCCCACCGCGACATACCCCTCGTCGGCCGTGCTTCCGCAACCCGCCACCAGGGAACCCAGACACAGCACGGCCGCGGAGGCGGCGGCCACAGTCGTCGTCCGTCGCATCGGGTCAGTGTCACTGACGGTGCGTCAGGTGTACAGAGAGGGGACGCACGGCTGATATCTGGCCGGATCGCGGTCCTCGCGTGGCCGGAAGCGCGTGACTCCGCTCCGCACGAGCTTCTGCTCAGGGAGGCGGCGGAGGGCAAGCCCCTGCCAAGTCCGCGGTCGGCGCGCCACGTTCGGAGGCCATGAGGCCGTCACGGACGAGGAGCGCGAAAGAGGGAACAGCGGTCCACCGGGCCCACGGAGCTACGAAGGGGCCGTACGGGCGAGAGGCGACAGCGTCGTACGAGCAGTGCGTACGACGGGGCCGTACCGGCGGGATCGTGCGACGGGCCGTACGAGCGGCGCCGTACGACAAGCAGTGCCGTACGAGCGGATCAAGCAGCCGGGGCGCACGCTTCCGCGCCACGCCCCCGCATTCCTCCCACGTCCTTGCAACTGTCCGCCGAGCGGCGCGGAGCGCCTTGCGGCCCCCCGGCGGACCGTTCCTCAGTCGGAGATGAGTCCCTCGCGCAGTTGCGCCAGGGTGCGGGTGAGCAGGCGGGAGACGTGCATCTGGGAGATGCCGACCTCTTCGCCGATCTGGGACTGCGTCATGTTGGCGAAGAAGCGCAGCATGATGATCTGGCGCTCGCGGGCCGGGAGTTTGGCCAGCAGGGGCTTGAGGGACTCGCGGTACTCCACGCCCTCCAGGGCGCTGTCCTCGTAGCCGAGGCGGTCCGCGAGGGAGCCCTCGCCGCCGTCGTCCTCGGGAGAGGGCGAGTCGAGCGAGGAGGCGGTGTACGCGTTGCCGACGGCCAGGCCGTCGACGACGTCCTCCTCCGACACCCCCAGGCACAGGGCCAGTTCGGGGACGGTCGGGGAGCGGTCCAGCTTCTGGGAGAGCTCGTCGCTGGCCTTGGTGAGGGCGAGCCGGAGCTCCTGGAGCCGACGCGGGACGCGTACCGACCACGACGTGTCGCGGAAGAAGCGCTTGATCTCACCGACCACGGTCGGCATCGCGAACGTCGGGAATTCCACGCCGCGTTCGCAATCGAAACGGTCGATCGCCTTGATCAGGCCGATGGTGCCGACCTGGACGATGTCCTCCATCGGCTCGTTGCGGCTGCGGAAGCGGGCGGCCGCGTAGCGCACCAGCGGGAGGTTCAGCTCGATGAGCGTGTCACGGACGTACGTACGTTCCGTGCAGTCCTTGTCGAGCGAGGCCAGCCGCAGGAACAGGGAGCGGGAGAGCGTGCGGGTGTTGATGGCGTCGTCGTCATGCACGTGTGGTGCGGGCGCGGGAATCGCGGGAAGCACCTTCGAGCTGCCCAGTTCTACGGACATGCCACCCCCTTGAGGTCGCGGTCGGGTCGCTGCGGCGTCCTCGGACCGGGGCGGACCGAGGAGTGATACCTCCACCTGAATACCGGAGGCAGCGCTACGGCAAACGCGGTTCCTGCAGAATGTCACATGTCGGCAACACGCTGTAGCGCCTTGTCGACATATCTGTGCAGGATCGGGTCGCTCGTCCCGGCTACGCGTCGATCCTGTTTGCGGATCGCAGTCGGGCGAAGCTCCGCGACAGTAGCCGCGACACATGCATCTGCGACACCCCCAGCTCCGCACTGATCTGTGACTGCGTCAGATTGCTGTAGTAACGCAGCAGAAGGATCCGCTGCTCGCGCTCGGGCAGCTGGACCAAGAGGTGCCGCACGAGGTCGCGGTGCTCGACGCCGGCCAGCTCCGGGTCCTCGTATCCGAGGCGGTCGAGCAGACCGGGCAGGCCGTCGCCCTCCTGGGCGGCCTCCAGCGAGGTGGCGTGATACGAGCGGCCCGCCTCCAGGCAGGCCAGCACCTCGTCCTCGCCGATCTTCAGTCGCTCGGCGATCTCGGCGGTGGTGGGGGAGCGGCCGTGCAGCACCGTCAGGTCCTCGGTCGCGCCGTTGACCTGCACCCAGAGCTCGTGGAGGCGGCGCGGTACATGGACCGTGCGGACATTGTCTCGAAAGTAGCGTTTGATCTCGCCGACGACGGTCGGCATGGCGAAGGTGGGGAACTGGACGCCCCGGTCCGGATCGAAGCGGTCGATGGCGTTGATCAGGCCGATGGTGCCGACCTGGATGACGTCCTCCATGGGCTCATTGCGGCTGCGGAAACGCGCCGCGGCATAGCGGACCAGCGGCAGATTGGCTTCGATGAGTGCGGCACGGACCCGGGTGTGCTCGGGGGTGCCGGGCTCGAGGTCCGTCAACTCCGCGAACAGCACCTGCGTGAGCGCCCGCGTGTCCGCGCTACGGCTCTCGCGGGATGGAGCCTTGGGCGCAGTACGGGCCGTCACGGTCACGCCACCCTTCACAGTGCATGTATCCGGCAAAAGCGGTCATAGCATCACAAGACATGTGCACTGTGTGCAAGCACCCCATAACGCCGTGTTGAACAGAGAGTTGGGGCGGGCATGGGGCGGCCGCGGGGCCGGTGGGCAGTGGGGGGCGCCCGGGGGTACGGCGAAGCCCCCCGCCCACGGGGGGCGAGGGGCTCGGTGGAACGAGGCGCGGGGGTGCCGCGGCTCAGAATTCGTAGTCGGCGATCACCCAGGTGGCGAATTCGCGCCACTGGGCGGCGGTGGCCTGGTGGGCCGGGTGCTCGATGTAGCGCTTGAGGGCGTCCGTGTCGGCCACGGCCGAGTTGATCGCGAAGTCGTAGGCGATCGGACGGTCGGTGATGTTCCAGGCGCACTCCCAGAACGTCAGCTCCGGAATCTCGTCCTCCAGCGCCGCGAAGGCGCGGACGCCGGCCTGCACCCGCTCCTCGTCGCGGGAGACACCTTCATTGAGCTTGAACAGGACCAGGTGGCGGATCACTGGGGCCTCCGTGCGGCGGACGAGGCGCAGCCGGTCCGGTGAGCCGGCTGGCCGGGGCTGGGGCGCCGGCCGATCGCGGGCCGGTCCGGTCCCCCGGGCGGCTCCAGGGCCGCGGCCGGGCCGAACGGTCCCTACTTGATCAGCTGCGTCATGAACTCGCCGACGCCCTGCGCGGCGGACGAGATGCCCTCGAAGCCTATCTGCACCATTTCGGCGGCCCGCTGCGGGGACGTGATGATCGTGTACAGCACGAAGACGATGACCATGTACAACGCGATCTTCTTCGCCTGCGCCATCAGTCCCGTCTCCCCTACGCAGTCCCCTACGGCAGTACCTGCACCTCCCGGTTGCAGTCGGGCGAGTGTAACCACACGTGTTCGATCACGGGAGTCGTGCCCACGGGGCTTCCGCAACCGGTCTGCCGGCCATCCCGCCTGCGCGTCGGCGCTGATCCGGACTTTATGGACCAAAGGCCTGCCAAAGCAGGCCCTTTGCCTGCCTGTTGGGACAGGTCACCCAGGCACCATGAAAGAGGTGGCCCCGTGGGTCTGGCAGGAATCCACGGGCCCCGGGACCAGGACCTCACTGCGGGGTCCGCGCCAGGTCCGTCCCCGTGACGGCGGCGCGGACTGGGGGGTTCGGTCCGCACCGGGGGGAGCGGACGTCTCCTGACGCCGCTCCCGACCGACAGGAGCCCCGCCTCCGAGCCGCCCCTGGATGCCACGGGGGGTCCCAGGACACGGCCCGGCGGCGGGGCTCCGTCGTGGGCGGGGGGCCGGGCGTCGCCGTGCACGGGTTGCGGGGTCCGCAGCCGCGGGTTCCCGCCGAGTGACCACTGCCGCCTCCCGGCCCGCCCCGGCGCATCCGCCACCACGCACCTCGCCCTGCCACCCCTCTGCAACCACGAGGAAGCCCCTCGGCGTCTCCCACCCCGTACGACTCGGACGCCCTCGGACGTCATACGCCTCGGAGCACCTGGTCGGCACGCGGCATGCATCATGTACGCGACACAACGGGGCGCGGCAGCGCGCCGCGCCGCGGCATGGGGCCGCGTGGGACGACGAAAGGAACACAGGCGCCAACGATGAAGATCGACTGGGACCGGCGTACCTGCGCGCGCCGCGGGCACATCACCTACCTCCCGCACGAGGAGCACCTCCGGGACAAGCTGCGCGCGGACACCGCGCTCGGCGAGGCCTGGCGCTGTCTGCGGTGCGGCGACTTCGCCCTCGGCGACCCGCACGGCTCCGGCCCGGCCGCCGACGCCCCACTGGTCCCGCGCGGCAAGGTCCTGCGTGATCTGTTCATCCTGCGGTTCCTGGCCGTCGAGCGGGCGGTGCGCGGAGTGTTCATCGTGCTGGCCGCCGTCGGCGTATGGCAGTTCAGCAACCGCAAGGACGCGGTCCGCCGGTTCTTCGACGAGTACATCGCCGTGCTCCGCCCCGTGGCCCGGCACTTCCACTACGACCTGGACCACTCACCGGTCGTCGGCACCATCCAGAAGACCTTCGGCTACCGCCACTCCACCCTGATGCTGGTGGCCGCGCTGCTGGTGGTGTACGCCCTGGTGGAGATCGTCGAGGGCGTGGGCCTGTGGCGCGCCAAGCGCTGGGCGGAGTACCTGACGGTGGTGGCGACCGCGGCCTTCCTGCCGCTGGAGATCTACGAGCTGACCGAGAAGGTCAGCTGGCTCAAGATCGCCACGCTGGTGGTCAACATCCTTGCGGTGCTCTACATCGCGCTCACCAAGCGGCTCTTCGGGCTGCGCGGCGGCCGCGCGGCCTTCGACGAGGAGCGGCACAGCGCCTCTCTTATGGAGGTCGAGATCTCGGCCGGAGTACCCGTCACCGCCCATAATGGCTGAACGCTCGATCCGAGGGGGAAACGAAGAATGCCCATGAACTCCGTATCGCACGAGCCCGATTCGTCGTACGCGGCCGCCCGGCGAAGTGCCCGGTCCCCGCTGGCACGCCGGCGGCCGGCCGTCGTGCTGGCGCTGCTGGTCGGCCTGCTGGCCGCGGCCGTCGCCCCGGCCACGGCGGCGAGCCGCGGCGCGGTGGACGGCGCCCGAGCGGCGGTCACCGCGAGCGCCCCGAGCCGGAGCGCGGACGCCTCCCGGCTCGCGGCCGCCCCGGCGCAGGCCGTCGGCTTCCGCCACCACAGCGCGCACCACTCGGCCCCGCTCAAGACGGTCTTCAAGGCCAAGAAGTCCAAGAAGTCGAAGTGGAAGTCGAAGGTCAAGAAGAAGGGCGGCTTCTTCAAGAAGCTCGGCATCTTCTTGATCGTGCTCTTCGTCCTCTTCGTCGTCGTCGTGATCCTGGTGATCTGGCTGATCGTGCGCTTCTTCCGCCGCGCGGCGCGGAACCGGCGCAACGACTAGTCATGCCTTTCGGGCCGTCGAGGCCCCCGCGGCGCGTCCGTTCCGGCGGGCGCGCCGCTTTTGCGTGTGCCGCCTCGGGCGGGCAACAACACGACGACATTTCCGGGGAATTGACGCGGCCCGTGGTCGCCGGAGCAAGGGGCGCTGCCGGCCACCGACAAACGGCGGCGCAGGGCGACGCAGGACCGGGCCGGTGGCGACATGGCCACCGGCCCGGGGTGTCCCGGCGATGCCGGGCTCGCTCCGGTCGACTACGGCCTCGGTCGGGTCACTTGCTGCTCAAGCGGCCCAGCAACGCTCTCAGCGTCAGTCGTAGCGACTGGTTCTTCTGCTTGAGGATGCGGGCCTGCTCCTGCGCCAGGTCACCCGAACGCCATGCTCCGGCGTGCTGCTTCATATACGCGGCAGGGTCGGCTTGAAACTCCCCGATGCGCGGGTCCGTTTCTAAGGCGACGCCGTTCCAGACACCTGCAGTCGTACTCATGACTGAATCCCCCCCGGATTCTGCATCGCGTGTGCGTTTGTCGCGGTGGTCGGGCATAAGTTCCATCCCTAACCCCCGAGGTGAACACCCGCCGCGAGCTGCCGATATATGCCCCCAGCGAGATCACTACCACTGGCCACTCGCGGCGCGGTCGCGAGCAGCCCCATCACGACGTGCATCTGTGCAAGCCGAGCACATCGCCCTTATCCGGCATCACACAGTAGCCGAGGGATACCCGAAGCACCCCTGAACTAAACGATTTTCGCCCGATGAGACTACTCTGTGTGTATCGTGCGTGACAGCACACGCAGCCTGGGGTTGGGGACAGGGGAGGGGTTGCATATGGGGTGGGGTGCGTTTTCCGCCGGTGCTCTGGCGGTCCTGGCGTATGTGGCTCAAATGGTCATTGGGCTGGACATGGCCACATGGTTGTTCTGGGTGATCACGGGGGTCGGGTCGGTCGCCACGGTCGCCACGGTGTGGCTGGCCAGCCGTCGGGTGACCACGGCGAACGAAGCCGCGAAAGCGGCGACGAAGAATCAGCGGCGCGCTTTCGAGGATGTGCTCGTTCCTCTTGCCTCCAACCTCGGCCAGATCGTTTCGAGCTCCACGAAAGCCGAACGGACCGCACTGCAGCAGCAGACCAAACAGGCGATCGTCTCGCTCACCGCTTCTCTGATCGGCCCTCAGGACGTACGGGCCTGCTTTCTGGAGCAGGTTCCCGGTACGCCTCTCGGGCAGCGCGAGGTGAAGTGCCGAAACAGCCTCTGGTCGGGCCGGAACGTCGCGCCCGTGACGACGTTCCGGGAGACCGACCTCCGCGGAAAAGAGTTATTGAAGCTGCTCGACGACGGCACCAGTACGTTCGTGGGAAATGTCGACCAATTGCCTGCCGCGTTAAAGCCCGACAGCGACAGCTACAAGACCTATATCGCCTGTTCGGTGAAAGTCGGGGACGAATCGTTCGGAGTGCTGGCGGTCGACGGCCTCAGGCCCGGAGATCTGCATCAGGACGATGTGACCATGGTCGGGGTTTTCGCACGCATGCTGGGCGTCGCCCTGGCGGTGAAGAAGTAGTTCCCGGCGCCCTGCGTCCTGCGCGGGGGCCTGACCGAACCTGCGCCGCGCCGTCGGTCCGCGCCGTGCTCCCGGAGACGACGAGGGCCCCGATCCGTAAAGATCGGGGCCCTCGTCCTCTGAGCGGTAGCGGTGGGATTTGAACCCACGGAGGAGTTGCCCCCTCACGCGCTTTCGAGGCGCGCTCCTTCGGCCGCTCGGACACGCTACCGAGAGAGAGCTTAGCCCAAGGGGGGCCGTGCGCCGAAATCGGATTCCGGGAAGGGGCCGGCGCGGGGCCGGGCCGCAGGTCAGCGGTCGCGGAAGAAGTCGGTCAGCAGGGCGGCGCAGTCGGCTTCCAGGACGCCGGTGACGACTTCGGGGCGGTGGTTGAGACGTCGGTCACGGACGACGTCCCAGAGGGAGCCGGCCGCGCCCGCCTTGGCGTCGCGGGCGCCGTAGACGACGCGGTCGACACGGGAGAGCACGATCGCCCCGGCGCACATCGTGCACGGTTCCAGGGTCACGACGAGGGTGCAGTCCGTCAGCCGCCACTCGCCCGCCCGTCGCCCGCCGCCCGCCGAGGCGGCGTCGCCTCCGGGGGCCGTCCGGGGAGATCCCGGGCGCGACGCCTCCTCCCGCAGGGTCCGGGCCGCCGCCCGCAGCGCGAGGATCTCGGCATGGGCGGTCGGATCGCCGGTGGCCTCCCGTGCGTTGTGGCCGGTGCCGAGGACCGTGCCGTCCGCGGACAGCACGACGGCGCCCACCGGGACGTCACCGGTCCCGGGGGCGCGGGCGGCCTCGTCCAGCGCCTGCCGCATCGGTGCGATCCACGGATCGCGCAGCGGGTCGGGCGCGGGGGAGGGGTGAGAGGCGGATGGGGGGACGGTCATGTCCCCAGTGTCGGGGACGCGACCGGGGGCAGCGGCCGGGCCCCGAGGACAGGGCCCGGCCCGGCCGGCTCAGCGCACGGCTTCGAGGACCTCCGTGCAGCCCAGCGAGTCGGCGATGGTGCTCAGCGCATCACCGTCGAGGGCCAGCAGCTCCTTCTCGCTGACCCCCAGGTCGGCCAGCAGGGCGGCATCGCCGAGCGGGCCGTGCGGCGGGCCGTCCGAGCCGTTCACCGCTTCCAGGGGATCGTCGTCGTCCACGTGGTCGTTGTTGTCGTTCGATTCGGGTTCGCCGTCCTCCGTGCCGTCCAGGTCGAGGCTGTCGAGGTCGTCGGCCACATCGTCCTCATCGCGGCCGAGCAGCTCGTCGGTCAGCATCGCGCCGTACGAGCTTTTGGCGGCGGCGGCGGCGTTGGAGAGGAAGACCCGCGGGTCGTCCTCGCCGTCCACCCGGACGACGCCGAACCAGGCGTCCTCCTGCTCGATGAAGGCCACCACCGTGTCGTCGTCGACCGCCGCCTCTCGGGCCAGATCGGCCAGATCGGTCAGCGTCTCCACATCGTCGAGCTCCGTATCGCTCGCTTCCCACCCGTCTTCGGTGCGCGCGAGCAGTGCGGCGAAGTACACCGTGACTCTCCCACTGGTCATAGGCGTGCCGGGCCGGGCGGGGCGGCGCTGCACGCCGTTGGTCCCGCCCCCTTCGGAATCGTGGCAGAAACAACGCGTTCGCGCGGGGTCTTCGGCGCTGCGTCGTGCGGAGGTTGTGCGAGATGTCGCTCACGTGCCGCAGCGCGGGCGGGAGCGCGACGGTGGTTCGCTCTCAGCGGAACAGGGTGCGCTACCAGCGGAATGTGCGCATCCGCAGGGCCTGGCGCATCCGTTCGGCGCGTGCGCGACGCGGCTGGACGCGGTTCCGCAGCTCCTTGGCCTCGTGCAGTTCCCGCAGAAATTGTGCGCGGCGCCGTCGGCGCGCCGCCTCCGCCCCGGCGTCCGGGGCAGCGCGTTCGCTGCCGGAGACGGCGTTGTCGGTGTCATCGGTCCGCTTGCGGTCGGGCACACGCACACCACCTCGGGCGGGTTCTTCGCCCGACGGCAGGACGGCTGATCGGGCGTACGTGCCCACTTTCCCTCCTTTCGGCGGTTTGATGCCGCCCACACACCGCAGCGGTGCGCGGCCGCCGGGTGCCGCAGGGAGGGCGCGGGGGCCCTCCGGGCTCGGTTACTGTCGATGTCATGCGGATCCACGTCGTCGACCACCCGCTGGTGGCGCACAAACTCACCACACTGCGCGACAAGCGCACCGACTCCCCGACTTTCCGGCGGCTCGCCGACGAGCTGGTCACCCTGCTCGCCTACGAGGCCACCCGTGATGTGCGCACCGAGCAGGTCGAGATCGAGACCCCCGTGACGGCGACCACCGGTGTGCGGCTGTCGCATCCGCGCCCGCTGGTCGTGCCGATCCTGCGGGCCGGTCTGGGCATGCTGGACGGCATGGTGCGGCTGCTGCCCACCGCCGAGGTCGGCTTCATGGGCATGGTCCGCAACGAGGAGACGTACGAGGCGCACACGTACGCCACGCGGATGCCCGACGACCTCTCGGGCCGTCAGGTGTACGTCGTCGACCCGATGCTCGCCACGGGCGGCACGCTGGTCGCGGCGATCCGTGAGCTGATCAAGCGCGGTGCGGACGATGTCACCGCGATCTGTCTGCTGGCCGCGCCGGAGGGCGTCGAGGTCATGGAGCAGGAGCTGGCCGGTACGCCGGTGACGGTGGTCACCGCGGCGGTCGACGAGCGGCTGAACGAGGACCGCTACATCGTGCCCGGCCTCGGCGACGCCGGGGACCGGATGTACGGCACGGCCGGCTGAACGCGCCGCGCCCGCCCCGCCTGAACATGGTCCGGGCCCCGCACCACACGGTGGTGCGGGGCCCGTCCGCATGCGGTCAGCACTTGGTGTCGGCGGCCGGGACCGGGGACGGGTGCGTCAGCAAGGCCAGGGACTTCGCGGCGTTCTGCCGGGTGGTCAGGTCCTTGAAGGTGTCGCCGATGATCAGGTCGAGGTCGTCGCCCTTGCGGTCGTCGCTCTTCTGCTGGGCACCGGCGAGCTGGGTGGCCAGGACCTTCAGCGGGTCCTGTGCCGTCTTGGGGCCGAGGAGCACCCCGGTGCCCTTGACCTTCTTGTCGTAGGCGGCAGGGGCGTTGCCCACCTTGCCGATCTTGAAGCCGCGCTTCTGGAGCTCGTCGGCGGTGCGCTTGGCGAGTCCGGAGCGCGGGGTGGCGTTGAAGACGTTGACGGTCAGCGTGCCGGGCGCGGGCATTTTCTCCTCGGCGGCCTTGGCCTGCGCCGCCTCCGTCTTGCCGCTGTCCCGGCAGTGCTGCTTGTCCTGGGAGGCCTGGGCGCTGCTGCCGCGGCCGCCGAAGACGTCGATGAGCTGCAGGGTCCCCCAGCCGGCCAGACCGAGAGCGCAGGCCGTGGCGACGAGGGTGAGGACGATCCGGCGACGGTGGCGGGGACGGCGCATCCGCGGATACCTGTCGCCCGTGATGCGGTACTTCTTACCGCCCATCCCTGGGGGCGTCAGCATGCTCATGGGCGCAGCGTAGTGCGGGAGGCAGGCCGTGCCTACTAGATGATCAACGCGTCGTGCGAGACCCAACCCAAAAGGGTCAATACGGACAGGGTGGGTTGGGTGGTGCCGGGCGGTAAGGGGGGATTTCCGGCCAGTTGTGCCGGGAGGCCGTGCGTCAGCCCAGTTCGAGCACGCGGGCGTGCAGCACCTGGCGCTGCTGAAGGGCCGCGCGTACCGCGCGGTGCAGCCCGTCCTCCAGGTAGAGGTCGCCCTCCCACTTCACGACATGCGCGAAGAGGTCGCCGTAGAACGTCGAGTCCTCGGCGAGCAGCGTTTCGAGATCGAGCTGCTGCTTGGTCGTCACCAACTGGTCGAGGCGTACCGGGCGCGGGGCGACGTCCGCCCACTGGCGGGTGCTCTCCCGGCCGTGGTCCGGGTACGGCCGGCCGTTTCCGATGCGCTTGAAGATCACACGGAAAGCCTACCGGGCGAGCGGCACCGGGCGCAGCCATGCCGCAGCAACGCAAAAGGATCATTGACGGCAAATTTGGATCATTGGGGAGGGTCGGCCCGGAGGATATGGCCGGATGCGACCCGAACGGGCTACCGCACGGCGCGTCCTGGAGGGGGCGGTGCGCCGCTCGCGGCGCCGCCGCGGACCGTCACCACTTCCGGACGGCGTCCAGGCTGGACCGCCAGTAGGTGACCGTGGCGGTGCGCGGGTCGACATGGACGGGCGCGCGGCCGTCCAGGCCGACCTGGGTGGGGGCGGCGCGGCCGGTCAGCGCGACGCCGAACTGGGAGATCTTCCGGCCCCGGTGGCCCGGGCCGCCCGGCCTGCCGGCGGAGGTGGTGATCACGGCGTACGCGGTGGCGCCGGGCGCCAGCGAGACCACGGTGGGCGGCCGGCTCGCCGCGATCGCGGGGAGGGTGGCCCGCCGGCCGTCGCCGAACCGCAGCAGGGGGTAGCGCTGGGCGGCGAAGTCGCAGGTCCGGTCGGAGAAGTTGGTGACCGTCAGCAGCATGCGGCGGTCCCGTCGCGGCAGTGCGCCGGCGTGGAATCTGAGCATCTCGGGGGTGCAGGCGACCCGGCCGCCGGGGCCCGGGGGGTTGCCGTCGTCCGTGGCGGTGCCGGGGGCCGGCGAGACGGCGGAGACGGGATTGTCGGACGTGTTGCCGGGGGCGTCGTGGCAGGCGGTGGTCAGGGTCAGCGCGACGGTGACGAGGGCGGCCGCGGCGACGGCCCGGCTGCTGGCGGTGATCGGCATAGGGAGCTCCCCCGGGACGGTGGCGTGTATACGACCTTCGGCGCGGGTGCTGGTGATCCGCTAACGCGCGGCTAACGCAGGCCGTTGGTTTTGGCCCCTTGCCCGCGGCGGACGGCGGGCTGTCCCAGGGGATCGCGGGTGGCTGGTTCCGGCGGGGGCGACGGTGCGTGCCCGTCCGGGGAGCCTCACCGTCCCGGCGACGGGGAGCTGTCTCCGTTGCCGGGCACCGCGCGGGAGCTGCCGTGCGGGGTGGGACCGGCCGACGGGGTCGTGGAGGGCGGCGGCAGGCCGGTCGAGGAGGAGCCACCGGACGGCTGGTCCGTCGGCCGGGGCGTGGGGCTGCCCGAACGGGGGGGACGCGGCGACCCCGACACGGGCGCGCCGGGCGGCGTCGAGCCGGTGGGGCGGGCCGTGCGGTGCGGACCCGCCGAGGGGTGGCTCGGTGACGGTACGGGGGTGGATCCCGTACGGGTCGGGGACGGGGCGGGGTCGACGGGGCTCGGCGGGGTGGCGGGCGCGGGCCGGCGGTCCGGCGGGGTGCCGGGGGCGATCGCCAGATAGCCGATGACGACGGCGGCGGTCGCGGCGGCCGCGGCCAGCGGCAGGCCGAAACGGCGTGGCCAGGGCCGCTTCATGCCGGGCAGCCGGTTGCGGCGGGTGTGCGGTCCGGGGGGCGCGGCGGGCCGCAGGTCCCGGACGGCGATGCTCTCGGTGCGCGCCGCGAAGGCCCGGCGCAGCCGGTCTTCCATGGGGTGCTCGGAGGCGGTGCCGCCGGGGCCCGTGCCGATGCCGCCGTCGCCGGGCCCGCCGACCGTGCCGGGGCCGCTGCCCACGCCGTCGCCGGGGCCGCCGGCGGCGCGACCGGTACCCGTGCCGGGGCCGTTCATGACCGCTCCTCCAAGATCTTCTCCAGCGAGTTCAGTGCGCGGCTGGCGATCGACTTCACCGCACCGCGGCTGATGCCCAGCGTCGCCGCGATCTGTGCTTCCGTCAGCTCGCCCCAGTAGCGCAGGACGAGCACCTCCCGGCGGCGGGCGGTCAGCCCGCTCAGCGCGGCGAGCACCTCCCGGTGCTCCTCGTCCAGCACGATCCGCTCCTCGGCGGACGGGGCATCCGCCTCGTACGGCGGGGTGTAGTCCCGGGCGGTCCGCCGGCGCCGCAGCACCGAGCGGGCGGCGTTGACGACCGCGGTGCGCAGATAGGCGAGCGCGTTGTCGACCTCGCCGAGCTGTTCGCCGTGCCGCTTGTAGAGCGCGGCGAACGCGTCCTGGACGACGTCCTCGGCGGTGGCGCGGTCGTCGACGAGCAGGACGGCCAGCCGGACCATGTTCAGCCGGTGGGCGTGGTAGAGCTCGCTGATCGTCGGCCGCGGCTCGGGGGGTGCCGGGGCGCCGCCGGCCGGCAACCGGGCTTCGGCGCCCGCCGGTCGGCCGTACACGGAAGGCGGCGGCAGGTTGCCGGGGCGCGGTGTTTCGCGGCGGGCGGCCGCCGGGCGGGCGGTGCGCAGCAGCCACCGCCACAGGGCAGGCCGGGGCCCCGGCAGGGCGAACCGTACCGGGGCGGGCCGGGGGCCGGCGGAGTACTCCATCGATTCCTCGGGGTCGGGCGGGGCGGCCTCGCGCGGTGGCTCAGCCGCGCCGGCGGCGGACCGCGTAGACCGTGCCGCCACCCACGGCGATCAGGGCCGCGGCGCTGCCGCCGAGCGCCAGGGTGGTCGTGGAGGAGGACCCGGTGCGGGCGAGTTCCTTCCCGCTCCCGGAGCCCTTGGCCGGGACCGGGCGGGGGGTCGCGGCGGGGCCGTCACCGCGCTTGCCGGGCGAGGCCGGCGAGGCGCTGGGGCGGGGCGTCGCGCTGGGCGGCTGCGGCGCCGGGTGGCTGGGCGACGCGCTGGGGGTGCCGGGGGCGCTGGGGCGGGGGCTCGGCGACTGGGTGACGCTGCGGGCCGGTGCGGGCGTGGGCCGGGTGCTGCCCTCGGCCGGTCGCGGGGTGGCCGACGCGGCCGTATGAGCGGTGTGCGCGCGCTGCGGCTGTGCGGCCCGGCCGTCGGCGTGTGCGGTGCCGGCCGCGGACAGCGCGGCCAGCGCGAGCGCCGCGACCAGCCCGGCGCCGGCCGCACCGCGCGGACGGGGGGCGTACGGCCGGAAACCGGCGGAGGTGCGGGGGGTACGGGTGAACTTCACGGTCGGCTGCTCCACGTTCTTCGACGGGGCGGCGCCGGTTGGCGCCCTCACCCGTCACGACGTGCGGCGGGGCCGGGGGTTGCCGGGCGGTGCGGAAAAGTTTCCACCGCCCCCGCGTCCGCCCGCCGGGCCGCCCTCTGCTCACGCCGCGCGGCAGCCTCTCCACGGCCTTGGTCCGGCCGCCCGGCTCCGCCAACTGTGCGCCTTTTGTCTTCTGTTGGACGGGGATCCGCTCCGCGAGCGTGTGGCACCCGGCCGGCGCCGCGGCATCCGCGCGATGCGGCTGCGGCTGCGGCTCGGTGGCGGGCGGCCGGGGGTTCGTCCGTGCCGGTCGGCCCCTCGGGCCGGCCGGCTCTGGGCGCGGCGGTGGCGGGTAGGTCGCGGCACACGCACGCCCGGGGCGGCCTGTGGCAGGCCGCCCCGGGCGTGTTCGCTCCTCAGCCGAACCGGGCGGAAGGCGGCCGCGGGTCAGAGGGCTCAGATCGTCGAGGTGTCGATCACGAAGCGGTAGCGGACATCGCTCGCCAGCACCCGCTCGTACGCCTCGTTGATCTGCTTCGCGTCGATCACCTCGATGTCCGCGGTCAGCCCGTGCTCACCGCAGAAGTCGAGCATCTCCTGCGTCTCCGGGATGCCGCCGATCATCGAGCCGGCGATCGACCGGCGCCGGGGGATCAGCGCGAACGGCGCGACCGGCAGCGGGTTCTCCGGGGCGCCGACCTGGACCAGGGTGCCGTCGGTGCGCAGCAGCCCGAGGTAGGCGTTCAGGTCGAGGTTGGCGGAGACGGTGTTGACGATCAGATCGAAGGTGCCCGCCAGCTCCTCGAACGTGGCCGGGTCGGAGGTCGCGTGGTAGTGGTCCGCGCCCAGCCGCAGCCCGTCGTCCTTCTTGCGCAGCGACTGGCTCAGCACGGTGACCTCGGCGCCCATCGCATGTGCGATCTTCACGCCCATGTGGCCGAGGCCGCCCAGGCCGACGATGGCGACCTTCTTGCCGGGGCCGGCCTGCCAGTGGGCGAGCGGCGAGTAGAGGGTGATGCCGGCGCACAGCAGCGGCGCCGCGGCGTCCAGCGGGATGCTCTCGGGTATGCGCAGGGCGTAGTTCTCGTCGACGACGAGGTGGGTGGAGTAGCCGCCGTGGGTGGTCTCGCCGTCCCTGCCGGTCGCGTTGTACGTACCGACGTTGCCGAGCTCGCCGGTGCAGTACTGCTGCAGGCCGGCCAGGCAGTTCTCGCACTCCCGGCAGGAGTCGACGAAGCAGCCGACGCCGACCCGGTCGCCCGCCTCGTAGCGGGTGACCTCGGTGCCGACCTCGGCGACCACACCGGCGATCTCATGGCCGGGGACGATCGGGAAGGCCCCGCCGTCGCCCCACTCGGCGCGCACGGTGTGGATGTCGGAGTGGCAGATGCCGGCGTACTTGATGTCGATCAGGATGTCGTGGGCACCCAGCTCGCGGCGCGGAATCGTGATCCGCTCCAGCGGTGCTTTCGGGGCGGGTGCGGCGTACGCGAAGACAGAGGTGTGGGTCATGACACCGAGAATGGGTCGTTCCGCTTCTCGTAACCAGTGCACCCTTGAACCTATGCATGGCGTGCCTACCACTGACGGAACCACCCTCGGGCCCGGCCCGCGGCCGCAGAGCGCGGTCATGGACCGGCGCACAGAGTTGAACGAGTTCCTGCGCACCCGGCGGGCCCGGCTGCGGCCGCAGGACGTCGGGCTGCCGGAGTACGGCGGGCGGCGCCGGGTGCCGGGGCTGCGCCGGGAGGAGCTGGCGCAGCTCGCCGGGGTGAGCGTGGCGTACTACATCCGCCTCGAACAGGGCCGCGGCGGCAATGTCTCGACCGCGGTGCTGGACGCCGTCGCCACCGCCCTGCGGCTGACCCCCGCCGAGCGCGACCACCTCACCAACCTGGCCCGCCCGGCGCCCCGCGGGGTGCGCCCGGTCGTCCGTGCCGGAGCTTCGCCCTGCTCCGAAGCGGCCCGGGGGAGGGTGCGGCCCGCGCTGCAGCAGCTGATCGACACGATGGAGAACGTCCCCGCCTACGTCATCGGGCGGCGGCTGGACATCATCGGCTGGAACCGGCTCGCCTGCGCCCTGCTCGGGGACTTCGCCGCGCTGCCGCCCGAGCGCCGCAATCTGGCCTGGCAGGTGTTCCTGGACCCGACGGCCCGCGCGCTCTACGAGGACTGGGACGCCAAGGCCGCCGATGTGGTCGGCTATCTGCGGCGCGATGCGGGCCGCAATCCGGGCGACCCCGCCATGGCTGCGCTGATCGGCGAACTCTCGCTCGGGAGCCCGGAGTTCCGGCGGCTGTGGGCCGCCCACGACGTGCAGGACAAGGGGTTCGGCGGCAAGGTCCTGCACCATCCGCTGGTCGGGCGGCTGGCCCTGGCGTACGAGACCCTGACCCTGCCCGCCGACCCCGACCAGCAGGTGATCACCTACCACGCCGAACCGGGGTCGCCGTCGGCCGCGGCGCTCCGGCTGCTGGCGTCGCGTCAGGAGAAGACCACGGAACGGACCTTGAGCTGATCCGAGGCGTGACCGCCGTTCGGCCGGAGGCTGAAGTAGTCGCCCGTGCAGTTGGGGCCCGCGAAGACCGTCGCGACGGATGAGGTGTAGTTCTTCGGGGTGTGGGCGGGCTGGACGGACGGGTCGGTCACCTCGGGGAGGGCGAGGCACGCCCGGCTCGGCGGGTCGGCGAGCAGGCCCACGTGCGGGGTGCCCGTCGAGTCGCTGTACACATAGGTGAAGGGGCCGGTGGCCGCGCCGGCCGGGGCGGTGGGCAGGGTCAGGGCGAGCGCGAGCGCGCCGACGGCGGTGGCGACGGTGTGGCGAAGACGCATGGGGTGTTCCCTTTCATTCCGTTTCCGTGCGGAATGTGTGTTGCCCGGTGATACGGCCGGTGATGTCCGTCGTCACACGAAGGAGTTCCGGCGAAACGATCCCTCGGTGGGTGTTCGGACCGTCCGGGGGCCGGCTCGCGGGGCGCGCGCTCTGCGGGGGCTGACGCGAACCGCGCGTCCTACGGGCGTGGGTGCGTCCGGCTCCGCTCGCGCAGCACGCCGGCGATCCGCTCGCACCAGTCACGGGTCTCCCGCTCGAAGCCGAGACCGCGCAGACAGGTCAGATACGGGCCGAGCCGGGTGCCGCGGGCCAGGAACTCCGCCTCGTCCAGATCGCCGCGCAGCCGCGCCAGCAGCTGGGTGAACACCTCGGCCTTGGCGGCCGCGACCCGCGCCCGCTCCTCCAGTTGCGCGATCACCGGCGCGGCGTCGATCCGGTCCACGGCCTGCACCTTGACCAGCAGATCGTCGCGGATGAACGAGGGTTTGGACGCGGCCGCCGCAAACCGCTCCAGCTCCGCCAGGCCCTCGTCGGTGACCTGGAACAGCCGCTTGTTGGGCCGCGTCTCCTGGATCACCTGGCGGCCGGAGATCAGGCCCTCCGCCTCCAGCTTGGTCAGCTCCGCGTAGAGCTGCTGCGGCAGCGCGTGCCAGAAGTTGGCGACGCCGGCATCGAACGCCTTGGCCAGCTGATAGCCGCTGTACTCGCCGTCCAGCAGTGCCGCCAGCACCGCGTGCTTGAGCGCCATGTTCCGACCGCCCCTTCCCATACTCAAGAATATGACTAATCATAGTCGCGACTAAGAGTCATCGGGGTCGGTCATGGCTCGGTCGATCCGGTCGAGGCGAGGAGGAAGTGTCATGGGAACGACGGCGGACCGCTTCAAGGCAGCGGTGGAGGCAGCGGATCTCGACGCGGTGGAGGAGCTGTTCACCGAGGACGTGCGCCTGTACAGCCCGGTGAAGTTCACGCCCTTCGAGGGGCGGCCGATGGTGCTCGGGCTCTTCGGGGTGCTGCTGCGCACGTTCAAGGACTTCCATTACGTCGGCGAACTCGCGGGCAGCGCCCAGACGGCGGCGGGCCCGGACGGCGGCTCCGCCGACTCGACGGTCCTCATCTTCCGGGCCACCGTGAACGGCAAGCAGATCCACGGCATCGACCTGCTGCAGTTCGACGACGCGGGCCGGATCAAGGAGTTCACGGTGATGGTGCGGCCGCAGTCCGCGGTGCAGGCACTGGGCGAGGCGGTACTCGCCGGGCTGGTCGAGGACGGGCTGGTGCCCCGGCCGTGAGGGCGCGGGCCGGCCGGGTCGGCGTTCGAGGAACCGGGTGGTGGGCCGGCCGTCCTTCTGGGAGCCGCCGAAGGGCCGGTCAGCCTTCGAGGAGCCGTTGGAGGGCCGGGGCGTAGAGGTCGGCGAGCTGTTCGGGCGGGGCCGTCGAGGCGGCGCCGGTGCGGTGGATGCTGAGGGTGGCGCCCAGGCCGAGGAGCTGGGCGGCGATCAGCTCGGCCCGGAGGGCGGCGTCGGGGCCGGTGAGCAGGGCGGTGAGCCGGCCGGTGATCTGCTCCTGGAACCGGTCCCGCAGCAGCGAGCGTTCATCGCTGATGCCCAGCGAGAAGACGACGCGCAGCAGCGGATCGCCCTGCTGGGCACGGCGTTGGCCGACGAGCGTGCGCACCATGTGCCGGCCGAGTTCCGGGAGCGGCGCGGTGAACAGCGCGTCGGCCGCCGGTCCGAAGTCGGCCACGGCGGTGAAGAGCTGCTCCTTGCTGCCGAACCGCTTGACGATCAGCGAGGCGCTCACCCCCGCGTCGGCCGCGATGCCGCGCAGCGTGACCTCGGCGTACGGGCGCAGGGCGAAGGCCCGCCGGGCAGCGCGCAGGATGGCGGTACGGCCGGGGGCGGGGTCGGTGGCGGGGGTCGTGTCCGTGCCGGCGTCGTTCGTGTGCGTACCGGCGGCGGTGGCGGGGCTCGGGCCGGGGCCGGGCGTGGGCGTCGGGCCGGGCGCCGGTCCGGGGTGTTCCGAGCCTGCGCCCGCGGCGGTGTCGGCCTCGGCCTGAGCGGTCATGCGTCCTCCTGGGTGAGCGCCGTCCGCCCCAGCGGGGCCGGTCGCCGGACCTGCCCGACCGTACCGGCCGGCGGTTCGGAGCGGCGGCCCGGCAGGCACAGCGTGACAGCCAGGGCGAGCAGCGCGGCGCCGCCCGCGATGAGGAAGACCAGCAGATACGCATGCAGGGTCGGCGCGGTCCGGCCGCCCGCGCGGAAGGTGACATTGGCCAGTACGGCGGCGACCGCCGCGCTGCAGAAGGCCTGCCCCACCGAACGCATCAGCGTGTTCAGGCCGTTGGCCGCCCCGGTCTCGGCGGCCGGCACCGCGCGCATCACGAGCGCGGGCAGCGCGGAGTAGCCGATCGCGGTGCCGGCGGCCACCACCGTCGCGCCGGCGATGATCATCCACAGCTGGTGGCTGGTGAAGAAGCGCACCACGTACCCCACCGCCATCAGCCCGGCGGCCAGCGCCAGGGTGACCTTCGGCCCGTGCTTCGCCGAGATCCGCGCGGACACCGGCGACAGCGCCACCATCGAGAGCCCGCCCGGCAGCAGGCACAGCCCGCTGACCACGAGGGACGCGCCCAGCCCGTATCCGGTGCTCCGGGGTTCCTGGACCATCTGCGCGGTGGCCAGCGAGTTGGCGTAGAAGGCGAAGCCGATCAGCAGCGCGGCGAGGTTCGTCAGCAGTACCGCGGGCCGGGCCGAGACCCGCAGATCGACCATCGGCGACGCGCACCGCAGCTCGTACCGGCCCCACGCCAGGCCGGTCAGCACGGCCGCGGCCGACAGCCCGAGGGTCGGCGCCGAGGTCCAGCCCCAGCCGGCGCCCTGGGTCACCGCGAGCAGCAGGCAGCTCAGGGCGACGGTCAGGCCGAGCGTGCCCAGGACGTCGAAGCGGCCGCGCGAGCGCAGCGGCGATTCGGGCACACAGCTCAGCACCAGTACGACGTCCAGCAGCCCGAGGCCCGCCGAGACCCAGAACATGGTGTGCCACTCGGAGTGCTCGATGACCAGCGCGGCGACCGGCAGTCCGACCGCGGCGCCGATGCCCAGGGTGGAGCTCATCAGCGCGACCGAGGACAGCACCCGTACGGGCGGCAGCTCGTCGCGCATGATGCTGATGCCGAGCGGCACCACCGCGAGCGCCGCGCCCTGGAGGGCCCGTCCCGCGATGAGCACCCCGATCTGCGAACTGACGGCGCACAGCACGGATCCGAGCACCAGGACGCCGAGGGAGGCCAGCAGCACCCGGCGCTTCCCGTACATGTCGCCGACCCTGCCCAGGACGGGGGTGCAGATCGCGCCGGTGAGCAGGGTGATGGTGACCAGCCAGCTCGCGGTGGCCGGGGTGGCGCCGGTGAGCCGGGGGATGTGCGGCAGCAGCGGTACGACGAGCGTCTGCATGACGGCCACGACGACACCGCAGAAGGCGAGGACGCCGACGAGTGCGCGGGGGTGGTGGGCCTCGGCGGGGCGGTCGGTGGCCACGGGCTCGGGTATCGCTGCGGGCATGGCTCTCCGTAGGGCGCGGCGGAACGGCGGACAGGGGTGCACAGGCGTTCACCCCAGGGTAAACGCCTGTGCACCCCTGTCGAGGCCGTACGGCGGACCGCATGCGCGAGGAGCCTGGCCGGTGGGCCGGTGGGCCGGTGGGCCGGTGGGCCGGTGGGCCGGTGGGCCGGTGGGCCGGTGGGCCGGGGCCGTCGGGCTCGTCCGGCGCGGGCCGGGGCCGCGAGGGCTTGTCGCCGGCGGGCCGCCAGGACTCGTCCGGAGAGCCGGGGCCCGACCGGCCCTAGACCCGCTCCACGCGCTCCGCCTGATCCAGCTGCTCCACCTGCTCCACCGAGATCGCCGCGGCCGGGCAGATGGCCGCTGCCTCATGGACCGCCTCATGGAGACCGGCGGGCGGTTCGGCGTCGAGGAGGACGACGATGCCGTCCTCCTCGCGCTGGTCGAACACCTCCGGCGCGGACAGCACACAGCTTCCGGCGCCGCAGCACTTCTCCTGGTCGATGTGTACGCGCATGGTTCTCCCCACGACGGGCCGCCCGGCTCCTGAGGGCCGTGGGCGGACGGGCTGGAACGGAAGGACGATGAGGACGGAAGGGGCAGAGGACGGAATCACGGAGGGCCGGGAGGCCGGAACGCGCCGGGGTGCCGGGTGGCGGAACGAGGGCTCACCACGCGACCGGCAGGGCGTGGACCCCGTAGATCCCCATGTCGTGGCGGAACGGCACGTCCTCGAACGGGATGTCGAGCCGCAGGTCCGGCAGCCGGCGCAGCAGCGTCTCGACGGCTATCTGCAGTTCCACCCGGGCGAGCGGCTGGCCCAGGCACTGGTGGACGCCGAAGCCGAAGGCGACATGGCGGCGGGCATCGCGTCCGACGTCGAGTGCGTCGCCCCCGGGGAAGACGCCCTCGTCCCGGTTGGCGGAGTTGAGGGTGCACAGCACGCCCTCGCCGGCGCGGATGGTGCGGCCGCCGAGCGTGACGTCCTCGGTGGCGACCCGCGGGAGACCGTTGTGGACGATCGTCAGATAGCGCAGCAGCTCCTCGACGGCCCCCTTGATCAACGAGGGGTCCTCGCGCAGCCGCGCCAGCTGGCCGGGGTTGCGCAGCAGGGCGAGGGTGGACAGCGCGGTCATGTTGGCGGTGGTCTCATGGCCCGCGATCAGCAACAGCCGCCCCATGGAGGCGATTTCCTCGAAGTCGAGTTCGCCGCGGGCGACCAGCCGGCTGACGATGCCGTCGTCCGGCTCGCGCTGTTTGGCCGCGGCGAGCCGGCTCAGATAGCGCTGCAGATCCGCCTGTGCGGTGCGCACCTCCTCTGCCGTCGACCGGAGGCTGAGCAGGAGCCGGCTGCGGTCCTGGAAGAACTCATGGTCGTCGTACGGGACGCCGAGCAGCAGGCAGATCACCAGGGACGGCAGCGGCAGCGCGAACTCGGCGACCAGATCCGCCGCGTTGCGCCCCGCGGTCATCCGGTCGAGCAGGTCGTCGGCGAGGCGCTGTACCTCGGGGCGCATCGCCTCCATCTTCTTCACCATGAAGTCGGCGGTGAGCATTCGGCGCAGCCGTGCGTGCTCGGGGTCGTCCTGGCGGATGAAGGTCGGCTTGGAGGTGGCGAGTTCCCGTCCGCCGGCGGTGAGGAAGGGGAATCCGGGGCGGGCCGCATCCGCGCTGAACCGCGGGTCGCCGAGCACCTCCCGTACGTCCTGATGACGGGTCACCAGCCAACAGGTGGAGCCGTCCCACAGCGTGGCCCGGGTGACCGGTTCCTCCCGGCGGGCCCGTTCGACGCCGGGCGCGGGATCGAAGGGGCAGCCGTCGGCCCGCGCGGCCGGGACGGCGAGGGGGCTGAGGGGAGCGAGGTCCTCACTCGGGCCGGTGCTGCCGGTGTTGCGCTCCGCCTCGGTACGTTCTGCAGTCGTCATGCGGCTGGTCCTTCCACGAGCGGGACACGGCACTGCCGTGGCGAACGGTGCGGGTGGCGCCTTTCCTCGACGGGCTCTGCGAACGCGGCAACCGCTTCGGCGACCACCTCGGCGGTCGTCTCGGCAACCGCTTCGGCAGCCGCCGTGGCCGGCGGGAGCGCGGTCGCCGGGGGACGGTTGTCCCGGGCCAGCTAGTTACCTAAGTTAAGCAACTAAATGGACGCTAACTCACCCGGAACGGGGGAGGGAAGAGGTGATCAAGGGCCACCCGAGGTTGGCTCAAACCGAGCGGGCGGGCGCCTCCGGACCGGGGCGCCGGGCCGGGGATCCCGGTACCTCAAGGGCCGCTAAAGTGCCTGCATGCCGGACCCCGGAAGAGACCAGGACCCCACCGCCGCACTGCAAAGAGTGCTGGCCACGCTGTCCTATCTGCTCACCCGCTCCCGGGCGCACGAACGCCAGGCGGCCGAGGCGGGCGTCACGGCGGCACGCTCCGATCTCTGGCTGCTGATGGCCCTGGAGGACAGCGGGGGCGTCAGCAGGGTCGGTGATCTGGCCGCACTGCTGATGGTCGAACCGCCTCATGTCACCCGGCAGATAAGCCAGTTGGAGTCCCAGGATCTGGTCGAACGGACCCCGGACACCCTCGACCGCCGCGCCCGGCAAGTGGCGATCACCCCCCACGGCAAGGCCGTTCTGGGCCGCCTCCAGAGCACCAGCCAGGCCGGTCTCCACGAGGCGCTCGCGGGCTTCGGCGATGCCGATATCGCCACCACCGTCGCCGTGCTCAACCATCTGGTGGCCTACGCCCGCAACAAGCACGCCGCCGAAGAGCGGCCGCGGGGGCGCGGGGCGTGAGCGGGGTGGGGCGAGGCCCCACCCCGTCCGGTGTCCCTACTCGATCTCGACCCGGCCGCTGTGGCCCTGCTTCCCGGCGGTCCCGCCGTTCTTGTCGGCCTTGCCGTCCTGGCCCTCGGTGGTGCGGAGGTTGCGGCGGACCGAGTCGAGGATGGTCAGGCCCTGGCCGACCAGGCCCGCGGCGATCTCGCCCAGGCCGTCGGTGCCGTTGAGGACGTTGACATTGGCGTTGGACAGGCCCGCGGAGGCCTCCTTGACGATCTGCGGGAGCTGGTCGATCAGCATCCGGTCCAGGGCCACGCGGTCGTGCGACGCGGCGGCCTCGGCCTGGATCTTCATCCGCTCGGCCTCGGCCATGGCCAGCAGCCGGATGCGCTCGGCCTCCGCCTCCGCGGGCTTGACGACCTCGGCCACCAGCTCCTGCTGACGCAACTGAGCGGCACGCTCGGCTAGTTCGGTCTTGGCGGCGAGGACTTCCTGCTGTGCGTGGGCCTGGGCGAGCGGGCCGGCCTGGGCGGCGCGGGCCTGGGCCCGGTCCACCTCGGCGGAGTACTCGGCCTGGACCACGGCGGTCTGCCGGGAGTATTCGGCCTGGTTGCGCGCGGCCTCCTGCTGCGCCTCCACCGAGGCCTGGGTGGCCTGGGCCTGGGCGATCTGCGCCTGCCGCTGGATGGCCGCCTTGTGCGGGGCGGACATCGCCTCGATGTAGCCGGTGTCACCGTCGTCGATCGACTGGATCTGCAGGGAGTCGACGATCAGGCCGATCTTCGCCATCTCCGTCTTGGACGTCTCCAGGACCTCGGTGGCCAGCTTCTGCCGCTCGGTGACGATCTCCTCGACCGTCATCGAACCGATGATGGAGCGCAGATGGCCGGCGAAGATCCGGCCGGTCAGGACCGACATCTGGTCCTGGTCGGACAGGAACCGCTGACCGGCGTTGACCACGCTCTCGGTGTCGTTGCCGACCTTGAACGCAATGACGGCGCGCACCGTCAGCGCGATGCCCTGCCGGGTCACGCAGGTCTCGGCGACCTCGGCCTCGCACATCGCCAGCGTCAGAAAACGGACCTTGCGGAAGACCGGCAGCACGAACTTGCCGTGCCCGGTCACCACTCGGAACGGCGCGCCCCCCTGTCCACGCCTGCCTCCCGAGATCAGCATGGCTTGATCGGGGGCAGGAACGCGGTAACCGAACATCGTTTGTCTCCTCAACCGGCGTCGCCGGCATTGCCGGACAACGCGTCCAACGGATCGGCCCACTCCATGACGTCGACCTGACGACTGCCACGCGACTCGATCACGAGCACGGTCGCCCCTACCGGAAGGGGCTCGGCGGACCAGGCGAGAAAGGCCTCGGTACCGCCTCTGATCCGTACCAGTACCTCACCGGGACCGGCAGCCCCACGCGTGCCGATCAGCAGTACTCCCGTACAGCCGATGACGGCATCGTCCTGTGCCATTGGCGGCCGGCCTCCCCCGTTACGTTCCTGGAAAAACGACCATAGCGCTCCTGAACGCGGCGGCCTATGGGGGGTTGGCGGCGAGTTGGAACCGGTTCGCGGCCGTCAATTTCTCGTCAGGGAATCCGTAATTGGGGTGTGGAATTCCCTTACGCGGGTGCGGTGCAGAAGGGCGGTCCGTCATTCCGGGCGCCGGGGCAATACGTCGAGGGCGGCGAGAATGTCGGACGGTTCGGCGCGTGCGGTGTAGTCGGTGTCGAGGAAGGCCCAGCGGATGGTGGCGTCGGGGTCGATGACGTAGGTGGCGGGCAGCGGGAGGGTGCGCGGGTGGCCGCCGTTGACGCGCTGCAGGTCGAAGCCGAAGGAGTCGTACACGGCGGCCAGGTCGTCGGGCAGGTCGAAGCTGAGGCCGTACTGCTTGGCGGTGCCCGAGCCGAGGTCGCTGAGGACGTCGAAGGCGAGTGCGTGCTTTTCGGTGAGGGTGAGGGACTCGTCGGGGATCTGCGGCGAAATGGCCACCAGCCGGGCGCCGCGGGCGGTGATCTCGGCGTGGTGCTGCTGGAGGGCGCGCAGTGCCAGGTTGCAGTAGGGGCACCAGGCGCCGCGGTAGAAGGTGAGCACGACCGGACCCTCGGACAGCAGGGAGTCCAGGGCGACGGTGCCGCCGGTCGCGGTGGGGAGGCTGAAGCGGGGCGCCGCGTCTCCCGGCTGCAGGGCCCGTTCGGCCTGGCCCGATGCGGCGAGGTCGCGGCCGGCGCGCTCCATCACCGCACGGGCGGCGGCCGGGAGCTCGGGGTAGCGGATGCGGAGGAACGCGGTGAGTTCGTCGTGGAGGCTCATTGCGGTGGGGGCTCCTGAGGTGAGGCGTGGGCACGCAGGGGTGCGAGGGCGGCGGTCACCGTGTCGGTGAGCGTCCGGGCACCGGCGCCCGCACGGGAACGCAGATTGACGCCGTACGCGAGGGTGGCCAGCACCGCGGCGGACGCGTCGAGATCGTGGTCCGGCTGGAGCTGGCCCAGCTCCTCGGCGGTGGCCAGGGCCGCTCGCATGGCCGACTCCAGCGTGGCGTGGTGTTCTTCGAGCAGGGTGCGGATGCCGGGGTCGCCGCATTCCGGGCCGGCGTAGGCATTGGTGACCATGCAGCCCCAGCCGGCGACCGGGCCGGCGCAGCGCACCTCGATCAGCCCGGCGAAGAATTCCTCGACCGAGGACAACCCCGCGGTGGACGACGACAGTGCGGCGAAGGCCGGTGTCGAGTGCTGCGCTATATAGCGGTCCAGCGCCGCGGCATAGAGGCCGTCCTTGCTGCCGAAGGCCGCATAGAGGCTGGAGCGGCTCACTCCGGTCGCGGACACCAGCGCCTGGATACCGGTCGTGGGCAGGCCCTGGCGCCAGAAGACCTGGATCGCGTCGTCGAGCACGATGTCGGGGTTGAAGTGCTTGATGTCGGGCATGGCGGGCCTGCTCGTCTCGGTTGCGCTGTCACGTGCGGGACGGATCGGGCGGTGGCGCGGGACCCGGCGGATTCACTCCGCGCTGCCCGCCCCCGCATCTTGGAACGGTTGTTCCAAGATGCTCCGAATCGCTTTCCCTGTCAAGGAGTTGGGGGTGGAGGCTGGGGACAACTTCCGGAGTCGGCTGTTCCCTTTTGCGTGCGCGGCCTTCAGCGCGGCCGAGGGTGCCGCTGGGGGGCGTCCGGCGACCTCAGGCGCGGGACGGCGGTGCCTGCGCGCGGCGACGGGCGGCGTCCGGAAGGAGCGGCAGCAGGGCCGAGATCGCGGCGGCGAGCACGACGTTGAGGAGCAGTGCGGCCGCCAGCGCCTGCCCGTACGCGCGGGTGTCGTTGTGCGCGGCACCGCCGAGCGCGCCGTAGTAGAGGATGCCGACGAGCGCCACGCCGACCGCGCCGCCGATCTGCTGACCGGTGGAGAGCACCCCCGAGGCCATGCCCACGTCCTCCGGGCCGACATTGCCGAGCACCGCGTTCAGCAGCGGCGTGACCAGCAGGCCGTTGCCCGCGCCCACCAGGAGCAGGGGCGGCACCAGCTCCCAGGCACTCAGCTCGGCCCCGGCGCCGAGCGCCAGAACGATCGTGCCGACGAAGCCCACGGCCCCGGTCAGCGCGCCGATCCGCAGCACACGGCGGCCGTGGCGGGCGAGCCGGCCGGCCAGCAGGCTGGTGAGGAAGAAGGCGACGGCGAAGGGCGTGTAGACCAGACCGGCGCCGAGCGCGTCCCTCCTCAGGCCGTCCTGCAGCGTCAACGACAGGACCAGGAAGAGCGAGTTGATGCCCGCATACGTGAGGACGACCAGGGTCATCCCGACCGCGAACGGCCGCTCGCCCAGCAGACCCAGCCGGACGAGCGGGGTGCCGCCCGCGGCCTCCACCCGCCGCTCCACCAGGCAGAGCAGTGCGAACGCCGGGACGCTCGCGGCCAGGCTGAGCCAGGTCCACAGTGGCCAGCCGTACGCGCGGCCCTCGACCAGCGGCACCACCAGCAGAAAGAGCGCCACGGTCAGTACCGCCGCACCGGGCAGATCGAGCCGCCGGGCCCTCGGCGCCCGCGTCTCGGGCAGGAACAGCCCGGCGAGCAGCAGCGTCACCACCCCGACGGGCACATTGACCCAGAAGGCCGGCCGCCACGAGGAGCCGAAGAGGTCGGCGGAGATCAGTACGCCCCCGATCAGCTGGCCGGACATGGTGGCCATGCCGATGACCGCACCGAGCGCACCGAACGCCTTCGGGCGCTTGCCGGCCGGGATCAGTACCTGGATCACCGCGAACACCTGCGGGAACATCGCGGCCGCGCCGAGGCCTTGGACCAGCCGTGCGGCGATCAGACTGCCGGCGCCGGGGGCGAGCGCACAGCCCACGGACGCCAGGGTGAACAGCGCCATCCCGGTCATGAACAGCCGCCTGCGGCCGAAGCGGTCGCCGAGCCGCGCACCGGTGATCAGGGCGAGGGCGTACGTGAGCTGGTAGCCCGCCAGGACGAGCTGGACGTCGGCGGCGGTGGCGTGCAGATCGGCCTGGAGGGCAGGGGCGGCGACCAGCACGATGAAGGTGTCGAGCACCGCCATGAACGCCCCGACCAGTACGAGCGCCAGGGCCCGCCATGGCGCCGCGCCGTTCGCCGCACCCCTCGCCGCACCGCCCGTCCCCGCAGCCTCGGGACCGGGCGGACCGGCCTGCGGACCGGCCTGCCGAACGTCCTGCCGCACCGCCCGGGGATCGTCCTGCGGCCCGGCCTTCGGCGTGCCGGTCCGCGCCGATGCGGACTGCCGGCCGATGGCACCTGAGGGTGGGATCTGAGTCATGCGGTAAGGGTCGACCGGCCCCGGCCGGATATACAGAGACGGATTATGCTGGTGTCCTCACCACCCCCAACGACCCTTCGCCGCACCGTCATTCGTGCCGAGTCCGGATACGCGTGCGGCGGCCCGTACCCGGCCGGCCCCACCTCGCGGCCGGCGGCGAAAACGGGAGCATCCATGGCTGACCTGCAACGGCGGCGGAGTCTCGCGGAGTTCCTGCGCTCGCGGCGGGAGCGCCTCACGCCCCAGCGGGCGGGCATCCTCCCGGGTCCGCGGCGGCGCACCCCGGGGCTGCGGCGCGAAGAGGTCGCGCAGCTCTCCGGTGTCAGCGTGACCTGGTACACCTGGCTGGAGCAGGCGCGCGACATCACCGTCAGCCGGCAGGTCCTCATGAGCCTGGCGCGTGCGCTGATGCTCAGTGCGGTCGAGCGCCGGCATCTGTTCGCGCTGGCCGGGGTGCCGTTGCCGGAACGGCCGCCGGGCCGCGGTCCCGGCCCCGCCCTGCAACGGCTGGTCGACGCGCTCGAACCGAACCCCGCCTACCTCCTCGACGCCAACTGGGACCTGGTGGGCTGGAACCGCGCCGAAGCGGGCCTGATCGGCGACCCCGGCCAGCTGGAGCCGGCCGAGCGCAATCTGCTGTGGCTGGTGTTCACCGATCCGGCCATGCGGTCGCTGCTGACCGACTGGGAAGGCCAGGCGCGGGACCTGATAGCCCAGTTCCGGACCGATGCCCGCCAGCGCGCGGGCGACCCCCGCTACGAACAGCTCACCGGCGGACTGCGGGAGTCGAGCGCGGAGTTCCGGACCTGGTGGGACGCCCACGACCTCGCGGACCTCGGCAGCAGCCGCCGAAGGTTCTGCCACCCGCGGGTCGGGGCGCTGACCTTGGACTACGTGAAGCTGGCGGCCCTGGACGCCCCGGGCGTCAAGCTGTTCGCGTGTCTGCCGGCCGATGCCGCGACGGCGGAGAAGCTGCCGGGGCTGCAGGAGTGCGCGGCGGGCACGGCGCCCGATGAAGCGGCCGTCGCCCTGCCCGGGGGTCCCGACCGGAAGGGGACTCCTGACGGGAAAGAGGACCCAGACGGGAAGGGGGCTCCCGACGGGAAAAGGGAAGCGCTCAGCGGAACGGAAGCGGTTGCCCCTGCTCCTCCTCCGGCCGCGGGCCGAAGATCCGTCGTTCCGCCTCCGTGATCGCGACGTCGTGGATGCCGGCTTCCCGGCGGCGCATCAGTCCCTCCTCGTCGAACTCCCACAGCTCGTTGCCGTAGCTGCGCCACCACTGGCCGGCCGCGTCATGGGACTCGTACTGGAAGCGCACCGCGATGCGGTTGCCGCTGTAGGACCAGAGCTCCTTGCGCAGCGCATAGTCCAGCTCCCGGGCCCACTTCCGGCGCAGGAAGGCGACGATCTCGTCGCGGCCGGTGAGGAAGGTGTCGCGGTTCCGCCAGACCGAGTCCTCGGTGTACGCGAGGGCGACCCGCTCGGGGTCGCGGGTGTTCCAGGCGTCCTCGGCCGCTTGCACTTTCCGGAGCGCGCCCGGCTCGTCGAACGGCGGGAACGGGGGGCGTGGTGCCATGGCGGCGGCCTCTCTCAGGATCGGGAGAACGGGCGTTCTCCCTCGGTCGGCTAGTGTAGAGAACGACCGTTCTCCTGGAAAGCCCCGGAAGTGCCATGGACCTCGACGAAGCCCGCGTACGGATACTCGACGCCGCGGAGGAGCTGTTCTACGACCGCGGCGTCCAGTCCGTCGGCATGGACGAACTCCGCGCCACCGCAGGGGTTTCGCTCAAACGCCTCTACCAGTGCTTTCCCGCCAAGCACGACCTCGTGGAGGCGTACCTGCGGCGCCGCGACACCCGCTGGCGCGCGGCGCTCGCGGAGTACGTCGCCGTGCACGCCGACGATCCGGCGGACCGGCCGCTCGTGGTCTTCGACTGGCTGCACGACTGGTTCTCGGAGCCCGGCTTCCGCGGCTGCGCCTTCATCAACGCGTACGGGGAGCTGGGGGCGACCTCCGACCAGGTCGGCCGCGTCGCACGGGAGCACAAGGACGCACTGCTGGGGTATGTGACCGGCCTGCTGCGCGCGGTACCGGTGGCCGAACCCGGCGTGCTGGCACGTCAGTTGGTGCTGCTGGTCGACGGCGCGATCACCTCCGCCGCGCTCAGTGGCGAGCCCTCCGCCGCCCGCCGGGCCCGTACGGCGGCGGCCGCGCTCATGGGGACGGCGCGGTAGGCGGTGCCCCGGTGGGGGTGTCGCCGTATCGCCGCGGCCGCAGCTCACCCGAGCTGCGGCCGCGGCGGCCTTGCGGCAGGGGGGTCAGCCCAGAGCCCGCGCCAGACTCTCCAGGGCGCCGTCCAGTTCCTCGGCGGTGATGGTCAGCGGCGGGGCCAGCCGGATCGTCGAACCATGGGTGTCCTTGACCAGGACGCCTTCCTTGAGCAGGCGTTCGCTGATCTCCCGGCCGGTGCCGAGGCCGGGGTCGATGTCGACGCCGGCCCACAGGCCGCGGGCGCGGAAGCCGGTCACGCCCTTGCCGGTCAGCGCGGCCAGGCCGCCGCGCAGCCGCTCGCCCAGCTCGGCGGCGCGGCGCTGGAACTCTCCGGTGGCGAGCAGTTCGACGACGGCCGAACCGACCGCGGCCGCCAGGGGATTGCCGCCGAAGGTCGAACCGTGCTGGCCGGGGCCCAGGACACCGAGCACGTCGCGGCGGGCGACCACCGCGGAGACCGGGACGATGCCGCCGCCCAGCGCCTTGCCGAGCAGCAGCATGTCCGGCACGACGGACTCGTGGTCGACGGCCAGGGTGGTGCCGGTGCGGCCCAGTCCGGACTGGATCTCGTCGGCGATGAACAGGCACCCGGCCCGCCGGGTCAGCTCGCGTACGCCGGTGAGGTAGCCCTCGTCGGGGATGACGACGCCCGCCTCGCCCTGGATGGGCTCGATCAGCACGGCGGCCGTCGTCTCGTCCACGGCCGCTTCGAGCGCGGCGAGGTCGTTGTACGGGACGGTGCGGAAACCGGGGGCGAAGGGCCCGAAGCCGATGCGGGCCGTGTCGTCGTCGGAGAAGCCGACGATGGTCGTCGTCCGGCCGTGGAAGTTGCCGCCGGCCACCACGATCGTCGCCCGGTCCGCCGGGACGCCCTTGACGTCGTACGCCCACTTGCGCGCGACCTTGATGCCGCTCTCCACCGCCTCGGCGCCGGTGTTCATCGGCAGGACCATGTCCAGGCCGGTCAGCTCGGCGAGGCCTTCCGCGAATCCGGCGAGCCGGTCGTTGTGGAAGGCGCGGGAGGTGAGGGTGAGCTGGTCGAGCTGGCGGTGCGCGGCCTCGATCAGGGCCGGGTGGCGATGGCCGAAGTTCAGCGCCGAGTAGCCGGCCAGCATGTCGAGGTAGCGGCGCCCCTCGACGTCCTCGACCCAGACGCCTTCGGCGCGCGCGACCACCACGGGCAGCGGGTGGTAGTTGTGCGCGAGCACCGGGCCCTCGGCCTGGATCAGCTCCGCCGACGAACGGGGGGCGTGCACACGGGCGGTACGGGTGGGAGCGGTCATGAGCGAATCTCCTGGGTGCAGCACTTGATGCCGCCGCCGGCCTTGTGGAACTCCGAGAGGTCGACGGGGACGGGGACATAGTCGTGCGCGCTGAGCCGGCCGATCAGGCCGGTGGCCTGCGGGGCGACGAAGACATGGCGGCCGTCGGAGACGGAGTTGAGGCCGAAGGCCATCGCGTCGTCGCGGGTGGCGAGCACCGCCTCGGGGAACAGCCGCCGGAGCACTTCACGGCTGCCGGTCGAGAACGCCCCGGGGTAGTAGGCGATGTTCGCCTCGCCCGTCTTCGGCGTCTCCTCCAGGACGAACAGCGCGGTGTCCAGGTGGTAGAAGTACGGGTCCACCAGCTGCAGGCCGATGGTCGGTACGCCGAAGAACTCCTGCACCTCGCGGTGTGCGGCCGGTGTGGTGCGAAAGCCGGTGCCCGCCAGGATGTAGCGGCCGGCCGGTACGAGATCGCCCTCGCCCTCGCACATCGACTCCGGCCGGTAGACGTCGTACCCGGCCGCCTTGAACCAGGTCTCGTACTCCGTGGACTCCGGCCGCCGCTGCGGCGCATGGAAGTACGAGCCGAAGACGCGGCCGCCCACGACGAGCGCGGAGTTCGCCGCGAAGACCATGTCGGGCAGCGTGGCCACCGGGGGCACGGTCTCCACCGTGTGGCCGTGGGCGCGGTAGGCGTCCATCAGCGTCTCCCACTGGCGCCCCGCGAGGGCCGTGTCCACCGGTGCGTCCGTGCTCATCCACGGATTGATCGCATAACGCACGTCGAAGTGTCTGGGCTCGCAGACCAGATAGCGCCGGGGGCGCGCTGCACGACTCATCGGCACGGGAGGATCCCTTCGCTTCTTACGGGGCGTGCGGGGCGACCGGATGTCACTGACGGTCACCCGAGGTGCTTCCACGGTAAGGAGCGACGGATTCGGGCCACAAGCAACAAATGCTGCTCAGCAGCGCAGGAATGCTGCGGAGAAATGCCCTTTCACGCTGGATTGCTGCGCCGAAATTGTCGGCGGCGACGTGCTGGGCCGGTGTGCGGAGGAGGTGCGTTGCGCACGTTCGTTGCGTCGGTTCGTGCGCCGGTTCGCTGCGTCCGTTCTGTAGCGCCGGACCGGGCGGAGCGCCGTTCCGCGGCCCCTTCAGCGGGCGGTTCTGTCCGAGGGCTGGCTGGCGCCCGCCTCCGGGCTGTCCGGCAGGAGATGGGACAGCACCATGTAACTGATCGTCTTGCGGATGAACGGCTCGGCCCTGATCCGTTCGAGCACCTCCTCGAAGTGCTCGACATCGGTCGCGCGTACGTGCAGCAGCGCATCGGCGCCACCGGTCACCGTCATCGCCGCGGCGATCTCCGGATGGTTGCGCACGACCTCCGCGAGCCGCCGGGGCGGCGCCGCGCCGTCGCAGTACACCTCGACATACGCCTCGGTCAGCCAGCCCAGGGCGGCCGGCCGGACGGTGGCGGTGAACCCCGTGATCACGTTGTTCTCCCGCATCCGGTCCACCCGCCGCTTCACGGCGGTGGACGACAGCCCGACCGCGGCACCGATCTCGGCAAAACTCGCCCGGCCGTTGTCGATCAACGCCGCAACGATCTTGCGGTCGAGGTCGTCGAAGGGCGCGGCCTTGTGGGTCACTGGGCCTCCCGTTTCTTCCCGGTCATACCGTCCTCACCGGCCCGTGCCGGTCCGTCTCCGCCTCCGGGTCCGTCGCGGTCGCGGTTGCCCAACGGTAGCGAGAGCGGGGTGAGGGGGAGGGGACCGGCCGGGGGGCGGCTAGGCCGGTTCCACGTGGTGCAGTCCGGCCCGGCGGACGACCTCCGGGCCCAGTCGTGCGGCGCGGGACACCAGGGCGGGGCCGTCCCAGTCCGGGGGCCAGCCGTGCCACAGACGGAGCCTGCCGCCCACGACGACCGCGGCGATCTGGTCGCGCTGCGCGAGGCGGACGAGTTCCCAGCGCAGGTCGTAGGAGGGGGTGAGTTCGGGGACGTCGAGGTGGACGACGAGGAAGTCGGCGGCCTTGCCGACCGTGATCTCGCCGGTCACCTTGCCCAGCCCGACCGCGTCGGCGCTGTGTGCGGTGGCGTGCTCCAGCCACATCCGGCCGGCGCCGCAGGACGAGTCGCCCGACGCCATGCCGTACGCCAGCCGTTGGGCCGTCTCCCCCGCGTCGACCAGCCGGAAGCCGTCGCCGCGGGTGCCGTCGGTGCCCATGCCGAAGCGCACGCCCATCGCGGCCAGCAGGGTGGCGTGGGCGACGCCGTTGCCCTTCCAGGCGCTGGCCACCGGGTTGTAGCTGATCGCCGCCCCGGAGTCGGCCAGCAGCCGCATCTCCGAGGGCGTGAGGAGGGTGGCGTGGGCGCCCAGGGTCTGCGGGCCGAGGGCGCCGAGGTGGTGCAGATACTCCACCGGGCGGCGGCCGACGCTCTTCAACGAGCGCTCCACGGAGGCGAGATGTTCGTTGACGTGGATCTGCAGCACCGCACCGGCCTCGGCGCACAGGTCGGCGGTCCTCTTGATGACCGCGCCGGGCGCGTCCTCGGGGACGGCGATCGCCAGCGAGGGGTGGACCAGCGGATGGCCGTCCCACCGCCCCAGGTGCGCCGGCCCGCCCTCGCCGGAAGAGACGATCTTGGACAGGACGCACCGGATGCCGGCTTCCTCCGTGGCCTGCGCGATCACCCGGACGTCCACGGGGGCACGGGTCCCGGCGTCGGCGACCGTGGTGAAGCCGCCGCGCAGGGCCTCCAGCGCGGCCAGCTTCGCCGACACGTAGGCGCTCTCCTCGTCCAGCGCGCGTTCCAGCGGCTCCCAGATGGCCTTGAAGATCTCCGAGGGCCGGCCGAACGACCGGGCCTTGCCGAAGCTCTGGGTCAGGTGGTGGTGCGCGTCCACGAACCCGGGCATCAGCAAGTGGCCGTCCAGGCGCACCGGGTGGAGGTCGCGGTGCTCGGCGATGAGCTGCCGGGCCGGTCCGATCGCGCGGAACTTTCCGTCGCGGACGAGGACGGCCCGGTTCCGTACCGGCCCCTCCGGCAACAGCAGCAGCTCCGGGACCAGTAGTTGCGCCCTGCCGCGGAACTGTCCGGGCCGCGGCCCAGTGGTGCCGCGCGAGCCGTCGGCCGCGGCCGCTTCCCCGCCGCCCGGGCCCGAGGCGCCGAGGAAGCCGCCCGCGCCGGTCAGACCCATGCCGACCAGCAGCCTCCGCCGTCGTACTCCGCCGGCTCCCGGCTCCGAGTCCGGCGCTGAGCCCTGCCCCGAGTCCGGCGCTGAGTCCTGCCCCGAGTCCGGCGCTGAGTCCTGCCCCGAGCCCGTGCCCGAGCCCGTGCCCGAGTCCGGCCCCGGGTCCGGCCGCTCGCCCGGGGGCCTGCCGTGGTCCTGCCGTTCGTTCGCCAACCCGCTCGCCTGCTTCCCGTACTTCGGTACGTGTGTGCTCTGCTCGCCGACTGTCCCCGGGGTGGCCTGACCTTAGGGCCGCCCCAGATTCGGAACAAGGGTTCCGACATGCGGGATTTACTGGAGTGGCCGTCAGGTGGCGGAAGTCTCCCCGGACTCCGGCAAACTCCTGGTCATGGCCTGCGGACCGGGCGTACGAGGTGGCGTAGCCTCGCCGAAATACGGGCCGGAGCCGGGTGCGTGGGCCCGCGGCCCCCGCCGTACCCCGCATGGGATCCTGGTGTGTCATGGATCTGCCGGGCGGACGGTGGACGGACGTGCGGCGATGACGAGGGTGCCCCGATGAGACTCTGCTTCCTGGTGGAGGAGCAGTACCGCCACGACGGCATGCCGCTGGACGTGATCCGCCAACTCGACGCCTGGGGACACCAGGTGGACGTGCTGTGGCCCGGCCGCTCGCTGATATCCCTGTCCGACGCGATACAGGCGGGCAGCCACGACGCCTGGGTCCTCAAGACGGTCTCCGGCGGTCCGGGTCTGACCCTCCTGGAGGCCGCGGCGACCGCCGGACTGACGACCGTGAACGACGTCCGGGCGATCCGCGGGGTACGCGACAAGGCGCTGGCCGCGGTGATCGCCCGCGGTACGGGGCTGCCCGTCCCCGTGACGTACGCGGCGGCCCGGCCCGAGGAGTTCGCGGAGATACCCGAGACGGAGTTCCCGCTCGTGGTCAAGCCCGCGGACGGCAGCTCCGGGCGCGCGGTCCGCCTGGTGGCGACGCCGGACCGGCTGCGGGATCCCGCGGAGCCGACCGGTACCGGGGACCCGGGAGCGCCGGGCGACGGGCTGCTCATCGCCCAGCCGTATGTGCCCAACTCGGGTACGGATCTGAAGGTGTACAGCGTCGCCGGCGAGCTCTACGCGACCGAGCGGTGCTCCCCGCTGCATCCCGCGCACGCCGTACGCGAACGTCAGGTGCCGCTCACCCCCGAAATCGCCCGGATCACCGCCGAGATCGGCACGGTGTTCGGTCTCGACCTGTACGGGGTCGACATTCTGCTCGGCCCCGAGGGCCCGGTGGTCGTCGACATCAATGACTTCCCGAGCTTCCGTCAGGTGCCGGACGCGGTCGCCCGGGTGTCCGCCGCCATTCTGGATCTCGCCCGTAACGGGACGACAGGTGCCGCCGGCCGGCCGGTGAACGGGCAGTTGACGGCCGGGCAGGCCGGGGCGATGCCCTCGACGGCGACGGCCGCGGCACCCCCGTTCACCGCCCCTCCCGCTCCTCCGGTCCCTCCCGCCCCACGCGCCCCCCGGCCCGCGGCCTCGATCGGCGGGGGCCGATGAGGATCGGGCTGGTCACCGCGGATCCCGGGCATCCGCTGCTGGCCGCGGTCACCGAGGTGCTCACCCCGGGGCATCGGGTCGAGTGGCTCGACCCGGGCGGCGAGGCGCCGGGCCCGGACCTCTCCTCGCTCGCCGACGTCTATCTCCTCAAGGCGCGCACGCCCAGGGCGCTGGCACTCGCCGCGCTCCTGGAGGAGCACGGCGCCCCGGTGCTCAACTCCGCGGCGGCGACCGCACGGTGTCAGGACCGCGTGGAGATGGCCGAGGTGGCCCGTGCGGCGGGGCTGCCGTTCGCCGCCACCACCGCGGTGGCCACGCCCGGCCGGCTGGCCGCGGCAGGGGAGCCGGCCGCTCCGCTGGTGATCAAGAGCCGGTTCAGCCGCCGCCATGACCTGGTGACCCGCGCCGACAGCGCCGCACGGCTGTGGGAGCTGGCCGCCGAATGGCCCGATGAGCCGGTCGTGGTCCAGGAGTTCACCGCGAACAGCGGGTGGGACCACAAGCTGTGGATCGTCGACGGCCGGCTCTTCGCCGGGCTGCGCCGGTCGGAGCTGGCCCCGGACGGCCACGGTCCGACCCTGCCGCTGCCGGTCGGGGAGCTTCCCGCGAGCTGGACCGACGCCGCGCTCCGGGCCGGCGAGGTCTTCGGCCTGGACGTGTACGGCGTGGATGTCCTCGATGCCGGCGGCGGCGCACCGCTGATCGTGGACATCAATGCCTTCCCCGGGATCCGCGGACAGGCCGGTGCCCCGGAAGCGCTCGCGGAACTCGCCCTGCGGACGGCGGAGCGCGGCCGGACGACCACCCCGGGCGAAGGAAGGACGGCCGCCCCGGGCGGACGGAATTCGGCGAGCCCGGGCGAACGCAATTGGGCGAGGCCGGACGAACGGAATTCGGCGAGCCCGGGCGAAAGAAAACTGCCAGAAGTCAGCCGTAATTAGGCCCTGTTCGGAGCACATCGAACCGAAGAGGTGCGGAGGCGGAAGCCCGTCCTCCACCAGGCCTAAGCCGTCGGCCGCCGGGGTAGCGCTGCCCACGTCCAGGGGGGCGTGGCTTCGCGCGCCTTCCTTCCGCACGCAGGGAAGAGGCCGGCACCGGTGACGCAGCAGCCTTTCGAATTGCCCACCTTCTACACGCCCCATCCGGCGCGGCTGAACCCGCATCTGGAGGCGGCCCGTGCGCACTCCACGGCATGGGCGCGCCGGATGGGGATGCTGGAGGGTTCCCACATCTGGGAGGAGAAGGACCTCGAAGCCCACGACTACGCCCTGCTGTGCTCCTACACCCACCCGGACTGCGACGCGGACGCCCTCTCGCTGGTGACCGACTGGTACGTCTGGGTCTTCTTCTTCGACGACCACTTCCTGGAGAAGTTCAAGCGGACGCTCGACCGGAAGGGCGGCAAGGAGTACCTCGACCGGCTGCCCGCCTTCATGCCGATGGATGTGACCGCGCCCGTTCCCGAGCCTGCCAACCCCGTGGAGGCGGGACTCGCCGATCTGTGGGCACGCACGGTGCCGCACATGTCCGTGGAGTGGCGGAAGCGGTTCGCCGAGAGCACCGAGCACCTGCTCAACGAGTCGCTGTGGGAACTGTCCAACATCAACATCCACCGGGTGCCCAACCCCGTCGAGTACATCGAGATGCGTCGCAAGGTCGGCGGCGCGCCCTGGTCGGCGGGCCTCGTGGAGTACGCGACCGGCGCCGAGGTGCCCGCCGCCGTCGCCGCCTCCCGTCCGCTGCGGGTACTGCGCGACACCTTCTCCGACGGGGTGCACCTGCGCAACGACCTCTTCTCCTACCAGCGGGAGACGGAGGAGGAGGGCGAACTGAGCAACGGCGTCCTGGTGCTGGAGACCTTCCTGGACTGCACCACCCAGGAGGCCGCCGACGCCGTCAACGACCTGATCACCTCCCGGCTGCAGCAGTTCGAGACCACCGTGCTCACCGAACTCCCCGCGCTCTTCCTGGAACGCGGCCTGGACCCGAAGGCCTGCGCGGACGTGCTGGCGTACGCCAAGGGGCTCCAGGACTGGCAGTCCGGCGGCCATGAATGGCACCTGCGCTCCAGCCGCTATATGAACGGCGGCGGGTCGGCGGCCGGTGCCGCGCAGACCTGGTCGCCGTTCGCCTGCGGCGGCCTCGGCACCTCGGCGGCGGATCTGCGGACCGCGCTGACCACGGCCGGTGCGCTCCGCCTCCGCAGCGCCGCTCACGTCCCGCACCAGAAGGTCGGCCCCTCGCGCATCCCCGACCTCTTCATGCCGTTCACCACCACCCTCAGCCCGCATCTGGCGGGGGCCCGCCACCGCCTCCTCGCCTGGGCGCACCGGATGGGCCTCTTCGGCCCGCAGCCCGGTGTGCCGCTGTCCGATGTCTGGGACGAGCCCGCGATGGTCCGCTACGACCTGGCGCTGTGCGCCGCCGGCCTCCACCCGGACGCCACCCCGGAGCAACTGGACCTGGAAGCCGCCTGGCTGGCCTGGGGCACCTACGCCGACGACTACTACCCCCAGGTCTTCGGCCGGACCCGCGACATCGCCGCGGCCAAGGCGTGCACCGCGCGGCTGTCGGCGTTCATGCCGCTGGACGCCGCGGCCGCCGTGCCGGAGCCGGTCAACGCGATGGAACGCGGCCTGGCCGACCTGTGGACGCGGACGGCGGGGCCGATGACCCCCGATGCGCGCCGGAGTTTCCGTGAAGCCGTCGACACGATGACGGCGAGCTGGCTCTGGGAGATCGACAACCAGGTCCTGAACCGCATCCCCGACCCGGTCGACTACATCGAGATGCGCCGCGCGACCTTCGGTTCCGACCTCACCATGAGCCTGAACCGCATCGGCCGCGACCGGCAGATCCCGCCGGAGGTCTTCCGCACGGGCACCCTGCGCTCCCTGCAGAACGCCGCGGCCGACTACGCCTGTCTGCTGAACGACGTCTTCTCCTACCAGAAGGAGATCGAGTACGAGGGCGAGGTCCACAACGGCATCCTGGTCGTCCAGAACTTCTTCGACTGCGACTACCCGACCGCGCTGCACATCGTCCATGACCTCATGACCTCGCGCATGCACGAGTTCCAGCACGTCGCGGCCCATGAACTCCCGGTCGTCTGCGACGACTTCGACCTCTCGCCCCGGGCCCGCGAGGCGCTCGACGGCTACGTCCACGAACTGGAGAACTGGCTGGCCGGCATCCTCACCTGGCACCGGGACTGCCTGCGCTACACCGAGCCCGAGCTGCGCCATCCGGCGGGTTCGCCGGGGCGGCTGGGCGCGCCGACCGGGCTGGGGACGGCGGCGGCCCGTCTCTTCCGGTCGTCCGCCGTGGGAGTGGCGTAGGCGCCGGCCCGGCCCGCCGAGCCGCCCCGCGGGCCGGGCCGGGCCATGCCCCCGTGCCCCTCCCGTGCGCGGTATCGCGTCATGTGCCATCGGCCTATGGTTCGTGACCCCGTGCCTACGGGGCCATGAACGGTGAGGGGGCGGGCCATGGCGGCAGGGAGTTCTCCGGGCGGTTCGGCGTCACGGCGGGCGCAGGAGGCCCGTCGGCAGGAGCGGCTGTTACGCGAACAGTGGCGGGCCGCCCGGCAGCGGGCCGAGCGCTGGGAGGCGGCGAGCGAGGGGGAGCGGCGGGTCGCGGCCCAGCTGCTGATGCTGGCCGGCCGGGGCTGGCGGCTGCTGGTGGACCGGCGCTGGCCGGGCACCCGCGCGGCCAATGTGGACATGCTGCTGATCGGTCCCGGCGGCGTCTTCGTCATCGACGTCAAGAACTGGCGGGCCGCGCCGGAGCCCTCGGGCGGCCGGCTGCGGGCCGGCGGGTTCTCCCGCGACGAGCACCGGCGCAAGCTGCTCGCGGTCACCAAGGCCGCCGAGAGCGCGGTGGCCTCCCTGGGGATGTCCCCGGTGGCGGTGCGTCCGGTGCTGGCCTTCGCGGGGCAGCGGGTCGACGCGGAACTGGGCCGGATACGGCTGCTGGGCGAGCACGAGATCGGCCCGGCGCTGCTGTCGCAGCGCACCCGGCTGTCCGCGGAGTCGGTCCGCGCCCTCACCGACCACCTGGCGCGGGTCTTCCCCGAGTACGAGGACCCGGTCGCCGTCCCGGGGCCGGTCCCCGCTCCGGGCCCGGGCGCTGCTCCTGGGCCGGGCGCCTCCGCGTCGTCGTCCCGGGGAGCCGCCGCCCGTCCGCCGGCTGCCGGGGCCGACGGGCTCTTCGACCTCGACGGACTGCGGGAGGCCGCCCTCGACGAAGCGCGCCGGGCCCCCATCGAGCAGTGGATGACCTTCCTCGACCCCGAACAGCTCGCGCTGGTCCGCCGCAACTGGGCCGGCCCCGCCAGGATCAGCGGCCCGGCCGGCACCGGCAAGACCGTCGTCGGCCTGCATCGTGCGGCCTACCTCGCCCAGCGCACCAACGGCCGCATCCTCTACGTCACCTTCGCCAACAACCTCCCCCGCGTGCAGGCCACCTTCCTGGGGACCATGGCCCCGGCGGTGGCCGACCGGATCGACTTCCGCAGCCTGCACTCCTGGGCCCGGGACTATCTGCGCAGCCGGGGCGTGCCCGTCCACCTGCACAAGGAGAAGGCGGAGACGGCCTTCAGCCTCGCCTGGAAACACGTCGGCCGGAACAGCTGTCTGACCGAGATCGATCCGCTGCCCCCCTACTGGCAGGAGGAGATCAACTACGTCATCAAGGGCCGCGGCATCACCTCCTTCGAGGAGTACGCCCTGCTCGCCCGCCGTCGCCGCCGCGCCGGCCTGCGCCGCCCGCACCGGCAGGCCGTCTGGGCCCTGTACGAGGCGTACGAGGCCCAGCGCACCGAGCGCGCCGTCCACGACTTCAACGACGTGCTCTCCCTCGCGCTCGCCGAGGCGGCCGGCCGCATCGGCCACAGCGACTACACCGCCGTCGTCGTGGACGAGGTGCAGGACCTGACGCTCGTCGGGGTGCGGCTGCTGCACGCCCTGGTCGGCGACAGCCCGAACGGGCTGCTGCTGGTGGGGGACGGGCAGCAGGCCGTCTACCCGGGCGGGTTCCGGCTCTCCGACGCGGGCATCGACATCCGCGGGGACCGCGGGCAGGTCCTGCGGGCCAACTACCGCAACAGCAAGGAGATCGTGGACACCGCGCTCGCCGTGGTCGCCGACGACGCCTTCGAGGACCTCGACGGGATGCGGACCCCCGGCCGGCGGGACGTCGACCTGACCTACCACGACGGCCAGGTACAGCGTGCGGTGCTGCCCACCCCCGCCGCACACGACGAGGCGCTGGTGGCCGCGCTGGGTGCGCTGTCGCCGCCGGAGCTGGCCGGCTCCGCCGTGCTCTGCCCCTCGAAGCGCGCCATCGAGCACTATCAGCGCCTGCTCACCCGCGCGGGCCTGCGCGTCTGCCTCCTGGAGCAGTACGACGGGCATCCGGTCGAGGCCGTGAAACTGGGCAGCTACCGCCGTGCCAAGGGCCTGGAGTTCCAGCGCGTCTATCTGCCGCGGCACGACGAGTGCCTGCCGACGGGGAAGCCGGACGGCGGCCCGGCCGGCGAAACGGCCGACGAGCGCGGTGAGCTGGCCCGCAGTCAGCTCTTCGTCGCGATGACCCGCGCCCGTGACGTCCTCTGGCTGGGCAGCGTCCGGCCGGAGGGCGGGGGCTGAGCCCCCGGGCACCGCTCGGCCACCGGGCCGGCGCCGACACCTGGCCGTCGCCTGGTCACTGCTCGGGCGCTGCCCCCGGCCGGCGCCCGGTCCGTCCCTCGAACAGCGGCGCAGGACCCCGCATTGCCTCCCGCGGGGTCCTGCTGGCTGGTGAATATCCCGTCAGAGGTGAATATCCCGATATGTCGTCGGGAACCCCACATGGCGAAATCCCGCACGGGGTCCCGAGGGCCGGACCGCCGCCCATGCTGACGAGGAGTTCCGACTGTGCGACGCATGATCGCTTTGTTTGGCGTTGTGGCCATCACCGGGGCGTCCGCCGCGTTCGGGCCGACCGACGCGGAGGCCGTCTCCGGCGTCATCACGTACCACATCCGGCAGGGCAACCGGATGTACCGGATCGAGGACCCCGGCGACGACCACTGCTACGGAGTGGGCGACGGGTACGGCGAGGTGGACAACGACACCCCCACCGACCTCGTCCTGTACAACGGCCGCGACTGCACCGGCTCCGTGGTGACGACCGTACGCGCCGGATCCTGGCTCAACGCACGGTTCGGGAGCCTGCGGCTGAGCGCGGCCGGCCCGCGCTACCCGGAGGACCGGGACGACCGCGACAACCCGGCGCTTGCGGAGAACCCGGAGGACGGGGACGGCCCCGCGCGTTCGGACGGCCGGGAGGATTCGGACGGCCCGGCGCGTTCGGACGGCCGGGACGACCCGGACGGCCCGGAGAACGCCGGTACCGAGAACCCCGACGGTACGGAGAACCCCGACGGTAGGGAGAACTCCGACGGCCCGGACGGCCTTGGGGACTCGGACAGCACTGATCAGCCCGCGGACCCGGATCAGCCCGCGGACCCGGATCAGCCCGCGGACCCGGTGAACGCGGCGGGCCCGGTGAACACCGCACACCCGGTGAAGACCACGAAGACCACCAAGACCACGAGCCCGATGAAGACCACGAAGACCACGAGCCCGGTGAAGATCACTCACCCGGTGAACGCGGCGCACCCGGTCAAGACCGTGCACCCGGCGAAGAACGCGCGCCGTGTGGACAACAGGCGCCGTGTGAACCACGCCCACCCGGCACATCCGGCGTACCCGGTACGCCGGGTCGACCTCGTGGACCGGGTGCGCCCGGGAAGCCCCGGAAGTCCCATGCGCCTGGGAGCCGCGGGCTGAGCTGCGGCCCCCTCAGGTGCCCCACCGGGCCGCCGCGAACTCGCGGAAGCTGCGCGGCGGCCGGCCGGTGACGCGCTCGACGGTGTCCGTGACCCGGTCCTCGGCACCGTCGGCGATGGCGCGGTCCAGGCCGGCCAGCAGGGTGGCGAAGCCCGCGGGCATATCGGCCGCCAGGCGGTCGTGCAGCTGGTCGTAGGTGAGGGAGCGATGGCGTACCGGCCTGCCGCCGAGGGCCGTGAGAGTGGCGGCGATGTCGTCGTAGCTCAGGGACTGCGGACCGGTGAGCACCAGGTCGGCGCCGCGGAGGGGCGGTTCGTCGGTGAGGGCGTGGGCGGCGACGGCGGCGATGTCGTCCGCGTCGATGAAGCCGACGCGGCCCGCGCCGGTCGCGGTCAGGAGGACGCCGCTGGTCCGGATGCTCTCCGCGTGCGGATGGCGGTCGGTGAAGTTCTGCATGAACCAGGAGGGGCGCAGCACCGCCCAGGCGTCGAAGAGGTCCGGGAGTGCCGCATGCACCTGGCCCACCCCCGGACCGCCGGCGGGGATGGCGGAGGAGCTGAGGAGGGCGACGCGGCGGACACCGGCCGAACGGGCCCGTTCGAGAAACGGGAGCATGACGGCGGCCGGGTCCGGGGCCGCGGTGGGCGGGACGAGGTAGAGCCGGGCCGCTCCTCGCAGGGCGGCGTCGTGGGTGGCGGGGTCGTACCAGTCGAAGGCGACGCCCTGGGCCCCGGGCAGCTCGGGAGCACGGCGGCCGGCGGCCCTGACGGGGTGTCCGAGCGCGGCGAGCCGGGGCACGAGGCGGCTGCCGGTGTTGCCGGTGGCGCCGGTGACCAGGATGGTGTCGGGGTCGGTCATGGTCTCGCCGCCTGTCGTGGCGTTGCGGTCGGCCGGGGTCTCGCCGCTGGTCATGGTCTCGTCGCCGGTCGGGGCGTTGCCGCTGGTCGCGGTCTCGTGGTCGGTCATGGTCACTCCGTCAGGACGCGGGGGAGAGCGGGGCCTTCGCCTCGTTCATCGAGGCCGGGACGGCCAGCGGGTTCCAGTAGTCGCGGTAGTGGGTGATCCGGCCCTGTACGACCGTCACCACCGCGATGTACGCCATCTCGTACGGCGCGCCGGTCGCCACGATCCGGCCGACGGCGCGCATCTCGACGACGAGGGTGTCCGGTGCCTCGGTCCGGTGGATCTCCAGGTAGGGGAACGCGTGGAGGTCGACGTGATCGGGGTAGTCCCGCATGTACGCGGCGATGGCAGCCCTGCCCTCCAGCCGCTTCGGGTAGCCGTCGGGGGCGAACGGGAACTCGAAGACCGCGTGGTCGTCGAACAGGGCCACCCAGCCGTCGATGTCCTTGTCCAGGAGTAGTTGCAGCCCGTGGCGGTAGAGGTCTGTCGGTGCTGTCGGTGCTGTCGGTGCTGTCGGTGCTGTCGGGGCCGGGGCCGGGGCTGGTGTCGTGGGGTGGTCGCGTTCGCTCATGGGATGCCTCCATGGGGTGCCCGCCTCTAGACTGGGGCACGATGCGGACCGATGGTCCGCTTACGTATGCCGAGGCTATACGGACCGGCGGTCCGTTTCGTAAAGAGGGGCTCTGCCATGGCCGAACGCAAGGCGCGCGCGGATGCGCTCCGTAACCGCGAGGCCGTTCTGACGGCCGCCGACGCGCTCTTCGCCCGCAGTGCGAGCCCCCGCAGCGTGTCGATGGACGAGATCGCGGCGGCGGCCGGTGTCGGCAAGGGGACGCTCTTCCGCCGCTTCGGTGACCGCACGGGCCTGATCCGGGCCGTCTTCGACGCACGGATCGAGCCCCTGCGGCAGGCCGTGACGGAGGGCCCGGCGCCGCTCGGGCCGTCGGCCGCACCGCGCGAACGGGTACCGGCGTTGCTCGACGCCCTGCTGTGCTTCAAGCTCGACCACCGCCATCTCGCCCTTGCCCTGGAGGAGGCCAGCAGCGGCAGCCCGTACCAGGGGGCGTCCTATGCGTGGTGGCACGCGATCTTGCGGGACACGCTGGGCCGGTTGGCGGGTACGGCGGCGGCTGCCACGCCGGGCGTTACGTCGGGTGTCACGGCGGACGCCACGGCCGGTCCGCCCGGGGGTGGCCGGTCCGGAGATGCTCCGTCCGGGGACGGCCGGTCCGGGGACGGCCGGTCCGGGGCCGACGACTTCACCGCGCACGTCCTGCTAGCCGCCACCCGCGCCGATCTGGTCGAGCACCTCGCCGACCAGGAAGGGGCGACCCCCGACCGGCTGAGGGCCCAACTGGCCGCTTTCGTGGCCAGGGTGCTGGGGGAGGAGGGGCGGGCGGCCTGAAGCCGCCGCCCCGCCCGTCGCTCATCCCCCCCGCCCGTCGCTCATCCCCCCGCGGGGAGGCCGGTCCAGCCCGTCAGTGCGCGGAAGCGCTCGATGCGACGGGCCCGCACGTCCGTGGTGCGGGTGGCCCAGGCGATATGGCCGTCGGGGCGGACGAGGATCTCGCGCACCCCGTCGAGGTCGGCGCGGGAGTCGTGCGCGGTCACGGTGTGGGGGGTCACCCGCTTCCCCCATCCGGCCTGCACGCTCCGCCGCATCTCCTCGTCCCCCGCGAGGTCGAGCAGGACGAACCGGCCGTGCGGGAGGAGTTCGTAGACGCGTATCGTCGCCGAACCGGCCACCGTCAGCGCGAGATCGGGCATCCGCCGCCCCACCAGCGGGTCGGCGTCCGTGACGGCGGGCGGATAGCCGGTGTCCAGCGCGGAAACCAGGCCTGCCAGGCGGCGGTTGACCTCCTCGATGCCCAGGAGGTCCGTCAGCAGAGCCCGCAGTGCGGCGGCCGGCCGCTGGTACGAAGGGAGCAGGGTCAGCTCCGCCAGCAGCGTCTGGACCTCGGTGTTCTCCGTGACCGCCTGCCCGACCGGATGCCGTTCGGCGTGGTAACTGTCGAGCAGGCCGGTGGGCGCCCAGCCGTTGATCTCGGCGGCGAGCTTCCAGCCCAGGTTCATCGCGTCCTGGAGGCCGGTGTTGAGGCCCTGGCCGGCCGCCGGGAAGTGGATGTGGGCGGCGTCGCCCGCCAGCAGGACGCGCCCGGCACGGTAACGGGCCGCGAGCCGGGTGGCATTGCCGAACCGCGACAGCCAACGGGGCTGCGCCACAGCGCAGTCGGTGCCGCAGATCCGTCGCAGCGAGGCCCGGAACTCGTCGAGCGTCATCGGCTCTGCGGACGGCGTCCGGATCCGCTCCGGATCCAGGAGGACGATCCGGGTGAGGCCGCCCGTCCGCCCGTCCGTGCCCTCCGTCTCCTTCATCCCCTCTGGCCCCTCTGGCCCCTCCGCAGGGTCGTCCTCCCCGTGGTCGTCCTCCGCCCCGGGATCCAGCGGTACCGCCAGTACGCCATGGGCCCGCGCCCGGTCGAGGGCCACCGGGTCGACGGTCGCGAAGTCCCCCAGCGCGCCGCTCAGCGTCTCGTCGGTGCCGGGAAAGCCGATCCCGGCGGCTTGCCGCACCACGCTCCGCCCGCCGTCGCACCCGACCACATACCGTGCGCGGACGGTCTCCACGGCGCCGTCGGGGCCGCGGACCTCCACCTCGACGCCGCCCTTGGCCGTTTCCCCGCCCCGCCGCCCGGCGTGCTCGCCGTTGCCGTCGGCGTTCTGTCGCAGCCCGACCACCTCGTAGCCGCGCCGGACCGGTACGCCGAGCTCCTTCGCGCGCTCCGCCAGCAGCCGTTCGGTACGGGCCTGGGCGAGGAACAGGGTGTAGCCGTGCCGGGTGTCCAGGCCGCTGAAGTCCAGCCGGGTGTCCAGCCCCGCGAAGTGCCACTCCGGCACGGGGCGCCCAAGAGCCAGGAACCGTTCCACCAGGCCCCGTTGGTCCATCAGCTCGACACTGCGCGGATGCAGCGTCAGCGCTCGCGAGTCCCGCTGTGCCGCGGTGCGCCGTTCGAGGATCTGCACCCGTACGCCGCCCAGCGCCAGTTCGGCACCGATCAGGAGCCCGGTCGGCCCCGCGCCCACGACGATCACATCGGTGTCGAGCTCGGCGTCGGTGCCGGGCTCGGCGGCGGCCTTCGTATCGGCTTCCGCATCGGCCTCGGCGGCGATGTCCCTGGCGGCATTCATGAGTGGCCTCCGGTCGAGGTTCTGCTCGCGATGCGGCGATCGCGATTCGGTGAGGGAATTCCGTGGCGGATTCCGCGAGGGGATTCCGTGAGGGCGGGCCCGCGATCGCGCAGGGGGACGCCCATGATTTAGTGAACGCTGTTCACGTGAACAGCGTTCACTATAATGAGCGCCATGAGTTCCGCGTCAACCCCCGGCCCTCCCGGTGCCCGTCCCGCCGCCACCACGACACGGGGCCGGCCCCCGAAGCTCGACCAGGCGCGCACCGTCGACGTCGCCCTGGCGCTGCTGGACGAGGTCGGGCTCGATGCGCTCACCATGCGGCGGCTGGCCGAGGCCATGGACGTACGGGCCGGTGCCCTGTACCGCTACTTCGCGACCAAGCACGAGCTGCTGACCGCCATGGCCGAAGCGCTGCTCGCCGACTGCCTCGACCGGCCGCTCCCGTCGCCGGACTGGAGCGAGCGGCTGGCCGAACTGGCCCGCCGGATGCGCTCGGCGCTCCTCAGCCGCCGGGACGGCGCCCGCGTCTACGCCGGTACGCACTCCACCGGCCGGCACACCCTCGGCTTTGCCGACACCCTCATCGGTGTGCTGCGGGAAGCGGGCTTCGCCCCCGACGACGCGGCCCGCGCCGCCCTCACGGTCGTCAACTTCACCCTCGGCCACACCCTGGAGGAGCAGGCCGCCCGCCAGGTCACGGACGACGGGCCGGCCGACCCCGAACGGCTGCGCGAGGCGGTGACGCCGGCGCAGTACCCCCACCTCGCCCCCGCGCTGCCGGTGCTCACCAGCACGGACTTCGCCGCGCACTTCACCTTCGGGCTGCGGCTTCTCATCGAGGGACTGCGGGCCACCGGGCGAGGTCCGGCGTCCCCGGGGGCCGACGGCTGACGGCAGGTGCCGGGCGGCCTGATGCCCGATACCAGGCGGGCCGATACCGGGCGGCCGATGCCCGGCGCCCCGGCTGGCTCCCGCGTGCGTGCGTGGCGGAGTCCGCTGCACCACAGGGACGGGGCCCTGCTCGCTCCTCCCTTCTCCTCTCCCCTTCCGTCTCCAGCGTTCTCAGTGCCCCGGTGATCCGATCCGGATCCATCCGATCCACTGAGAGGGCATGCGCATGTTCGGGGCAGCGACGGGGCTCCGCGACGGATACCGCGGGACGGGAGGCTCGGCGCCCGATGCGCTCAGTTTGGAGGGGGCCGGCCGGGAGAACCGGCGAGGTGTGGTGACGCTGCACCCGGTGGACCTCGTGGTGCCGCGGGGGGTGGTTTCTGGCGGTGATGGGGCCGGGGCGCCCGGGCCGGGGAGCAGGTCCGGCAGGGGCTCGCGGCCGTCGGGCCGCGGGGCGCGGAGCACAGGCCAACGCGCCGCCGGGCCCGGCACCGTCCGGGAAGCAGACGGTCAGCGCGGCGGCATCAGCCCGGAGAGCGTCGCCTCCACGAGGCCGCGCGCATACGACGCGTCCATCGGGCCCGGCCGGAAGACCAGCCGGTAGATCATGGGGGCGACGACGTGGTCCATCACGAGGTCGGCGTCCGGCACCGGCTCGCCGCGGTCGGCGGCGCGGGCGAGGATGACGTCCACCTGCTCGGCGGCGTAGGCGGAGCACTGACCCGCATTGCTGCCGTCCGGATCACCGGCGAGCGCATCGCGGAGGTAGGCCCGCCCCGGGGGCGAGGCCATCTCCTCCAGGAAATGCTCGGCCCATGCCTCCAGGTCCGTGCGCAGCGCTCCGTGGTCGGCGGGCGGGGTCTCCGGGCGGAGGCGTTCGACGGCCACGTCGGACAGCAGTTCCTGGAGGTCGCCCCACCGGCGGTAGATCGTCGACGGCGTGACACCGGCGCGAGCGGCGACCAGGGGAACCGTCAGTGCCGCGCGGCCCTCTTCTGCTTCGAGGGCACGCACGGCTGCGTGCACCGACTCCTGGACGCGGGCGCTGCGTCCCCCGGGGCGGGTCATCGGCCTGGGGCTCATGGCTCCACCTTACGGGCTCGGCGCCTCCCGGGTCCACATAAAAGCAATCCATTTGCGTTAGCTCCGCAGGCGCGTTAGCGTGGCACTTAACGCAAAGATGTTGCCTTTGGTTCGCGAGAGGACAGCTCATGCACGCCGCCAGCGACGCGGTCCCCACCTGGACGGTGGGCGAGATCACCGTCCGCCGTATCGACGAGACCGCGCTCCCCGCGCCCACCGGCCGGTGGCTGCTGCCCGACGCCACTCCGGACGTGGTGGCCGGGGCGCCGTGGCTGCAGCGTGATTTCACCGACCGCGACGGCACTCTCCGCCTGGCCACCCACAGCTTCGCGATAGAGGTGCAGGGTCTGCGCCTCCTCGTCGACACCGGAATCGGCAACGGCAAACCCCGCACCAACCCCGCGTGGAACGACCTGAACAGCGACTACCTCCAGCGCCTGACCGCGGCAGGCTTTGCACCGGAGACGGTGGACCTGGTCCTCCTCACCCATCTGCACACCGACCACGTCGGCTGGAACACCCGCGCGGAAAAGGGCAGTTGGGTTCCCACCTTCCCTCGCGCCCGCTATCTGACGGCCCGTACGGAGTGGGACCACTGGGCAGGCCAGGAGCTGGACGAGGCCCGCCGCCAGATGTTCCGGGACTCCGTCCACCCCGTCCGCGATGCCGGGCAGCTCGACCTGATCGAGGTACCCGATGAAGGCACCGAAATCGTCCCCGGCGTCCGCCTCCTGCCCACCCCCGGACACACGCCCGGCCAGGTCGCCGTGGAGCTGCACAGCGCCGGGCGGACGGCGCTGATCACCGGCGACTGCATCCACCACCCGGTCCAGCTGCCGCGCCCCGACATCTGCAGTTGCGCGGACGTCGACCCCACACAGGCCGCCAGGACCCGCAGCGCCCTCCTCGCCTCGCTCGCCGACACCGACACCCTGCTCCTGGGCAGCCACTTTCCACCGCCCACGGCGGGCCGGGTGATATCCGACGGCGACGCCTACCGTCTCTCGGCCGTCGCCCCGGACCGTCCCTGACGCCACAGGGTGCGAGGCCCAGCCGGCACCGGCCCATGCGCTGGCCGGCGCCCCCGTGGCGGCCCCGTGGCGGTGTTCGTTCGGCGATTCCAACTGACCCGCCGGCCCCCCGGCACCGGCCCTCGCCGCCCCTGAACGGGCGCCCGGCACGCCTTCCGGGTCTCTGTCGGTCTCCTCGCCGCCACCGGCGTCGCCGCGGCTTTCCGCGCGACCGCACCTCGTTTTCCTGTACCGCGCGGAGGCGGGAGACCGCGGAGGGCGACGATCCCACCCGCGGGGCATCGAGTCGACGGCCGACTTCCCGTCAGTTGACGCGCAGTCGGAGCGCTTCCCCCTCCTGATGTCCCGAAAGGCGGGAAGGGGCACCCGCCGAGGTGTGGTTGCCGACGGGCCGGGGTGCGCCTGTCGGGGCAGCTCCCGGTCGCTCCGCCTCCAGAGGCCCGTATTCGGCCCTCTATGACCCCTATTCGGAGAGTTACCACTCGCAACTATTTGAGAGGATTTATGAGAATATCCGTGTATGTCTGAATTTTCACGTAATTCCACTTGTTGGAGGCAGGTGAGCGTCGTAGCTTGGGAGTTGTCGAAGCCGGTAACGGTTCGACAACAAGGAAAAAACCAACGAGGAGGCGAGAATGAGCTTCCGCAAGGTCTTCCCCAGAAGGCGCAATCGCCACAACGACGATTGGGACGACGACTACGGTTACGGCAGCGGCGGCCGCGGACGTCGGCGTCGCAGGAGGTTCGGTCGCGGCCGCAACTTCAGGCGTGGCTTCCGCTACTGACACACACCTCTGAGTTCGAGGCTGGCTCGCGTACGGCGCGGGTCCGCCTCGTCGTTTTAGGGGGCGGTGCCACACGGTCCCGCTCAACAACCCGACCAGCGACGAGATGACGTAGCGATCATGCACCTGCGCAGCTCACGCCGGCGCGGAGAGCGCCCCAAGGCGTCGCCTCAAGAAGGCACGAAATCATCGCCCGTTGGAGAGGGGACACCCCTGGCGGACGATGCCGACGACAACTCCCCCGATTCACCGGCCGGTGCGCGGTCACAGCCGACGCCGGCCCCGGACCCCGCCATGGACCGCGTGTTCCGCGGGCTCGTCGCGGACACGTCGATCCGTACCAGACGGGTGGGCTTCAAGGAGTCCGTGCGGCGCTTCTGGCCGCTGACCCGGGGCGACCGGCGCTGGATCCTTCTGATCTGCCTCACCGCCATCGTCGCCGCGGGCGCGGAGACCGTGGCCATCCTGCTGTTCGCCGAACTCACCGACAACGCCCTGCAGAAGGGCTCGGTCAGCGCCTTCTGGAGGCCCGCCGGGCTGTGGCTCGGCGTGGCCGTCGCCGGTGCGATCGTCGGATACCTGGGCAACTCGCTCGCCGCCTGGACGGCGGAACGGTTCGTGATGCGGCTACGCGCCCGGGTCTTCGACCATCTCCAGACGCTGCCGCCGCACTTCTTCCAGCGCAATCGCCGCGGAGACCTGGTCGAGCGGCTGACCGGCGACGTCGACGCCATCGAACAGCTCGTGGTCTCCGGCCTCGTCCAGGCGGCCACGGCCGGATTCGGCGTCATCTTCTACGCCGGAGCCGCCCTCTGGCTGCGCTGGGACCTGGCGCTCGCCACCTTCGCCCTGGCCCCGCTGTTCTGGCTCGCCACCACCCGCTTCACCGGCCGGGTCAAGGAGGTCTCCCGCCGGGAACGTGCGGCGGACGGCGCCATCACTTCGGTGGTCGAGGAAGGGCTGGTCAATGTCGTCCTCACCCAGGCGTACAACCGGCAGGGGGACGAACGGGAGCGGCTCCGTCGCGAGGCTCACAAGTGGCTGCGGGCGTCGGTCACCAGCGCCCGGCTCAACGAGCTGTACGGGCAGGTGGTCGAGGTCCTCGAAACCTTCTGTGTCCTGGCGATCATCGGCCTGGGCGCATGGGAGATCGCCTCGGGCCGGATGACGCTGGGGCAGCTCCTGGCCTTCGCCGCGTTCGTCGGCTACCTCTACCCGCCGATCCGCGACCTCGGCCAGCTCGGTCTGACGGTCACCGAGGCGACCGCCGGCGCCGAACGTCTCCTGGAGATCCTCGACGCCCCGCCCGCCGTCACCGACCCGGACCCCGCGACCGTCGTCCCGGCGCCGAACCGCGCCATCGGCGCGGTGGAGGTGTGCGAGGTCGGCTTCCGCTATCCGGGCGGCGAACAAGAGGTCCTCCAGGACTTCTCGTTCACCGCGGTGCCCGGCGAACTGGTGGTCATCACCGGCCCCAGCGGCGCGGGCAAGTCGACCCTGGCCGCCCTGCTGCTGCGGTTCTACGACCCCGACACCGGCAGCGTCCGGCTGGACGGCATCCCCGTGAACCGGATGCCGCTCGCCCAGCTCCGCCGGAACATCACCCTGCTGCCCCAGGACACCCTCGTCCTGCACGACACCGTGGAGGAGAACATCGCCTGCGGACGCGACGACGCGACCCACTCCGATGTCATCGACGCCGCGCGGGCCGCCGACGCCGACGTGTTCATCGCCGCCCTCCCCGATGGCTACGACACGGTCATCGCCCCGGGCACCTCCCGGCTCTCCGGCGGCCAGCTGCAGCGCATCGCGATCGCCCGTGCCATGCTGCGCAACGCCCCCGTCCTCATCCTCGACGAGCCCACCACCGGCCTGGACACCCTGGCCACCCAACGCATCCTCGGGCCGCTGCGCCGCCTCGCCGAAGGACGCACCACTCTCGTGATCACCCACGACCTGGACCTCGCCACGGACGCCGACCGCATCCTGGTCCTGGACGAGGGACGCCTGGTGGAGTCGGGCGAACACGACCAACTCCTCGCCCAGAACGGCCTGTACGCCACCCTCTTCCACGCCCACCCGCCGCCCCGCAACGGCTCGGTGCACCCCCTCGCCCGCCCGACTGGCAGCCACTGACGGCAACCGGCGACGGGCGGTAGCGGCCGCCCGCCGCCCCGGCCCTGCTCCCCGCACGGGGAACAGGGTCGTACGACCACCATCGCCGCCCGCAATGGGGGCGGAGCCGTACGACCACCACCGGCACCCGCCGCACCGCCCCACCAGCACCCTGAAACGAGGAGAAGCCCGCCCCCTCCTCCCCCATCCTCACTCTCGGTAGCCACGACGACACGCAAGGCGCATACCCGCCTGGTCCGCCTCCCGGGACCAAGATGGCCCTGTGATTCAGGAGCGCGCGTGACGAGGCCAGCCGCAGCGGGGAGCGACAGCGCCGCCGGAGCCCACCACCTCCACCGGGCGGTCGGATTCTGGGGGCTGATGTTCATCTCCCTGGGATCGATCATCGGCTCCGGCTGGCTGCTGGGCGCCCTGACCACCGCCGTCATCGCCGGCCCGGCGTCCCTCGTCTCCTGGGTACTCGCCTCCACGATGCTCGCCGTGCTCGCGCTGGCCCACGCGGAGCTGGGTGCCACGTACCCGATCGCGGGCGGCACCGCCCGGTTCCCCTTCTTCGCCTTCGGCCCGCTGGTCGGCTTCACCGCCGGCTGGATGTCCTGGCTGCGGTCGGTCCTGATCTCGCCGATCGAGGTCGAGGCCACGCTCTCGTACATGGACCGCATCGGCTGGGTCCACGACCAGGTGCACGTCCTGCACCCGAACGGCACCCTCACCGGGGCCGGACTGGTGATCGCCAGCGTCTTCATGCTGATCTTCACGATCATCAACGTCCTCGGCGTGCGCCTGCTGTCCGGGATCAACTCGGTGACCGCGGTGGTGAAGACGGCCGTCCCCCTGCTGACCGTGGCGGTCCTCATGGCCCTGTCCTTCCACGGCTCCAACTTCACCGCGGGCGGCGGCTTCGCCCCGCACGGAGCGCACGGGGTCTTCGCGGCCCTGCCCGCCGGTGTGGTGTTCGCGCTACTGGGCTTCGAGCAGGCCATCCAGCTGGCCGGTGAGGCGCGCAACCCGCAGCGCGACATCTCCCGGGCGGTGATCGTGGCGATGGCGGTCGGTACCGCGCTCTACCTCCTGCTGCAGATCGCCTTCCTCGCCGCCCTGAACCCCGACGTCGTCAGCCACAGCTGGGACAACCCCGTGGGGAAGGGCAACTTCGGCCCCTACGCCACGCTGGCCACCGTCGTCGGAGCCGGCTGGCTGGCGACCATCCTCTACGTCGACGCCGTCATCTCCCCGGCGGGCACCGGCCTGGTCTACATGGCCGGTGCCGCGCGCCTCTCCTACGCCATGGGACGCGAGCGGGTCCTGCCCAAGTCCCTCACCCAGGTGGGCCGCAGCCGGGTGCCGGTCGTCTCGATCATCCTCGCCTTCGTCGTCGGCGAGATCGCTTTCCTGCCGTTCCCCAGCTGGCAGGCGCTGGTGAGCGTGGTCACCTCGGCGGCGGCGATCATGTACGCCTTCGCTCCGGTGGCGCTGTACGCCCTCCGCCTCCAGGACGGCGGCCGCAACCGCCCCTACCGGCTGCCCGCCGGCCCCGTACTGGCGCCCGCCGGTTTCGTCTTCGCCAACCTGATCTTCTACTGGTCCGGATACGAGGCGGACTGGAAGCTCGGCATCGCCGCCCTGCTCGGCTTCGTCGTCCTCGCGCTCACCCGCCGCGGCATCCCGGCGGCCGAACGCAGCGGCCTGCGCGCCAAGTCGGCGCTCTGGGTATGGCCCTGGCTCGGCGGCATGATCCTCATCGGCCGCTTCGGCCGCTACGGCGGCACCCGCGCCCTCCCCGCCTGGTGGGACCTGATCATCGTGATCGTCTTCAGCCTCGCCATCTTCTACACCGCCGTACGCCTGGCCATGCCCCCCGAGGCCGTGGACGCCGCCGTCCAGCACGAGGAGGAGGGCGAGTCGGTCCCGCCGGCGCCCGGCGCGGCGCGGTGACGGTCACGTCGACGGGCGCGACAGGAATTCATCGGGTGTGCCGGTATGGTCCGGGGCCGGGGCACGTCAGCGTCTCCGCGCCGATGAAGTGCGTGGCTGCCCAAGCCCTGCCACGACCCTCCCATTGCCCAGGGAGTGTCGGCGCGCACCATGGGGGCGGCTCAGCCGGTAGCGGAGAAATCCAGGCAGCGAAAGGCGTCATGACCAGCCCCTCCTCGTCGGCGTCGAGGTTTTCCCGCTGGCCAGCGCTGTCTGCGGCCTCGCCACCGACGTCGCACTGCTGACGCCCCCTCTCCGTGGTCACCCAGACCTATCCGGAGGGCTGGGGCCCTGGCGCTGGGGAGCCCGCTCGTAGCCCTCGGCGTGGCCGCCAGGACCGTACTACTGGGCGGGATACTGCCCCGACTCCCCGACGTCAGATACCAACGAGGGGATGTACGAGGGCAGAGCGAGGCGCAGCGGCGCCGTCGGGCCTGCCCTCCTGAGCGCCGTGGCTGCCCTCAGAGCGGACTCGTCCGCGCGGTCACACCGGCATCGGGAGGCTCGACGAGCGCCGAAGCTCCGGCTCACGGCCATGCGCTGGCCTTCACTGTCGCGGCCTGCTGCGCGCCGGCCGCTGCGCCGTGGCGACCTGCCTGCCACGGCCCCGTCCTGGATAGCCCGGGCCCTCGATCGCTGCATACGTCGATCGGGCTGGTGCAGCGACTCGAGCATGACCGGAACGCGAGAGGCCGACGTGGCCGAGGTGCCGGGCCCCGCGATCCGCCAGGAGCCGGCCCACACGCTCTAGTCGTCGGAACCACTGCCCCCGCCCACGCCCCGGTTCCGGCGCGAGTGCCCCGCCTGACGCACCAGTGCGCGCCGGCAAAACGACTAGCACTGCCCGAAGAACGAAGGCACCGGCCTCAAAGCAGTCGGGCCCTCGTTTGCCTGATAGACGGCCGAACGCGACGAAGGTCCGGACCGACGAGCGGTCAGGCCTTTCAGCGAGCGGAGGGTACCCACGCTTTCCGTCGCGCTTATTGCAATCTCACTACCATGCTCGAAATGTTCCACATTCGAGCCGCCTATGTCGTCTGGGCTGCTCGTTGCGGAGCGTCTCGTGAGATGCACCTACCCGATCGCTCCTCTGTCGGCATTACCGAGCCACTTGTCACTGATGTTGATGGCAGGCTGAATAACCTCAGGATATCGATCCGGAGGGTACTCCTGTTGGATCTCTTTCCCTGTTCGTCGATCTTTGATGATCTTCACGCCGGCCGCCTTCATTTTCTTGAGAGTGCCAATGGCTTCACCCGAAACCAGGGCGTTGAACGCTTTAATGGCCTGAGCTGATTGCTGAACACTGTCCCTGCTCACGAGCCCACGATTCACATTGATCATGGTGTTCGTGTACAAGGCTCGAGGGTCTTTTCCGACGAATTCTCGACTGGCCTCGCCGATGCCATCAAAGAATAGATCGGCGATGCTGTCCGGCCATACTTCGGTAATGATTTTGTGCGCGACAATCAATCCCGTCGCGCTGGCGTGGCATTGCTTTCCCGTGCTCACCAGGCGGACGATATGCTCTTCGTCGACCGGCCATCGTGGGACCAGCTCCTGCAGCTGTTCGGCAGTCAGCCGCCCGCTGGTCCACCTCATCCAGTGGAATCCCTTTGCGCGGTTTGCAAGGATCTTCAGCGCGGCCGCATAGACGTTGGAGTTACTCTGCTTCATCTCCGTGATCTGCGCGACGAAGTCGCCGGCCGAACGGACGCGACCGCCGTCGATCGCAGCGAAGGTGTCCGGGCTGAGGTTGTACGTGACCTGCGCGGTCACTGTAACGCCGGTCTCGATAATGGCAGCTGCTCGGTGCTGTCCGTCGATGAGGCAGCCATGCCAGTCCAGCGCGAAGCCTTGGTGCGTGGTGCGAAACTGCCTATTGCGCAGAATGCTCTTGAACTTGTCGACGTTGGAACGCTTCAAGGGGACACGGTTGCATGTCCTCTTTTCCATCCAGGTTGAGCACTTATCGGGCGTCACCTCGATGATCTCCGAGTATGTGCGCGGATCGTCGCTTTCTTCCTCGGTCACGTCCTGCCCTTTCCTGGCTTTGTGTCGGATTCTTGCAAGTTCGAATGTGGCGCGAATGTGCGCCTCACTTTCTCTCTGGATGCTAGGGGAGGGCGCCTTCGGCCGACACTTGATTGCTGCACTGCGCCCATGAGTGGCCAATCAATCAATAATCAAGACCGCTATTGTCATTTTCTGATTATTTTTTTCCCTCGGATGGTCGGGATCTGAGGGTAGGTCGCGCCGTCTCGCTCTACCCATCCACCCCGCTCCTCTGCGTGCGAACCTGGCACCGCATTGCCTGGAACGCTGCGCACAGTGTTCGCGCTGTCTCATAGGGCGTTTCGCGGATGGGCCCCCGCGGGCCGTGCCTGACGACGTCTAGGGCTGCAGAATCACCCTCTGCCTGACAGGTGCTGGGATCTCACACGAGCCCAGGTCGCGGGGTTTTGCGGCAGTACATCCAGGCGCCCCAGAGACATGCCACGACCTGCACATCAGCGCTTTCCTGGCCAGACTTCCTTCATGGGGCGGCCGTGGGCATGGATGAGACGACGACACCTCCAGCCGCAATCCGTCAGGCGAGTAGACCCGCGGCCCATTCGCCAAGACGTTCAGCGAACTGGAGCGTCGGCGTGATTCTGGAACGTCCGTGAGGTCGGTCAAACGTGAACAGTCAGATCCCGTCCGCCTACTGGGTGGAGAACTTCGCCCCCCCCGGGCACGGTTTCAGAACCTCATCGATGGCTAGCGCGTCGCGCTCTCCCCCTCCATATCCGGCGTCGGCGCTCGCCGATTGGCGAAGGTGAAACGGGAGTGCTGGGAAGGTTCCACAAGAAGGTGCAGGTCGGCGGGGGTTCGGTCGGATCCGGCCAGCAGGCGCTCCGGACCGTATGTTCGGCGCTGACCGAAGCTGTACGAAGACGTCACTTCGCCGTCGATCCCGCCACCATCGCCAAGGCGGCCGCCTCGAAGGGGAGTTTGGCCGAGCCCTAGTCGAATGAGCAGGTGTAGTGGATCTTGAAAAGGGGTGGAGCGGCACCGCACAGCGCCCGCAGAGCCATCGCCCTTGCCCTCGGCCTCCGCCGCCGAGGGATCCTCGGCCTCCTGTGGATGGACGTGGGTTGGGTGGTCGGAGTGATCCGGGCCGCCCATGGCCCGACGATGTCCGAGGTGCAGGCACTGCTGTTGTGGCGACGGCTGAGGGCGAAGCCCGACTGTGGCACGGAAGATCGAGATCGTCGGACAAGATCTCCTGCGGAGCTGGCGTAGCGCGTGTGCCCACCTCACGGATCTACGGAGCCAGGGGGCGCCCTATGGCGTGGTCTGACGACGATCACATGGTTCCGGAGTGATGGGTGCGCTGATGATTGCTACATGACAGGCCTGGCCAGCAGGTGGGGTCCTGCTCGGGGCAGTGGCACTCTCGGGCTGCTCGGCGAGGTGACCAGCTGAGGCCGCAAACGGCGAAGGTCGCGGCCGGAAACCGGTCAGGCCCCAGCTGGAGCACAAGTCCACCACGTCGCGTGCGGGCCGGCGCACCATCGGTCTGCCTGGTCCTCTGATCAAGATTCTCGGCAGCACCGGGAGCCCAGGGCCGGCAGCGGCACGCGGCTGGTACGGAGTGGGAGGGCAAGGGGTATGTCCTTCGCCTCACCGATTAGAGGTCCGCTCGGCCCGAACGCCAACTTCCACGTCTGGGCGCCACTTCTTCGGGACGCGAACGTGCAGGACGGGCAACTTCGTGATGCGCATCACACACAGTAGGGAGCGTTCTGCTGCTCCTAGGTGCCCCGGACGTTGCGGTCGAGCGGTCATGGGGCCCGGGGGCGCGGCCCGGATGCGCGCTCGGTGCATGCACGTGACGGGGGCGATGCTCCGCCAGGTCGCGCAGCGGATCGCAGACGCGCTCTGGGTGCTGCCCGGAGCCAACTGGGGCGAGAAGTGAGACGGGAGAACCGCGAAGGGCCCCACCGCAAGCGGTGGGGCCCTTCGACGTTGTGCCCGGTGAGAGCACTGGCGGAGGATACGAGATTCGAACTCGTGAGGGGTTGCCCCCAACACGCTTTCCAAGCGTGCGCCCTAGGCCACTAGGCGAATCCTCCGCCGCAAACAATACAAGACGTTGGGGAGTGCTCGCGAACATGATCCGGGGGCAGGGGTCGGCGAGGGAGTGGAGTGGGTCGGGGGCGGGAGTCCGGGTCGTTTCTCGGGCGGGGGATCCGCTACTGTGGTGCGCAGCCCCTCACGTGGCGCTATCTGACTGAACTCCCCCAGGGCCGGAAGGCAGCAAGGGTAGGTCGGCTCTGGCGGGTGCGTGGGGGGCGCTTGCGTTTGCGGGGCCGGTCGGTTGTCAGTGCGGCCCGATATCGTCGTATGCGTGTCGTCCCTTGCGCTGTACCGCCGCTACCGCCCCGAGACCTTCGCCGAGGTCATCGGGCAAGAGCACGTGACCGATCCGCTGCAGCAGGCATTGCGGAACAACCGGGTCAACCACGCCTATTTGTTCAGCGGGCCGCGAGGTTGTGGCAAGACGACCAGTGCGCGGATCCTGGCGCGCTGCCTCAACTGTGAGGAAGGTCCCACTCCCACACCCTGCGGGACGTGCCAGTCGTGTCAGGACCTGGCCAGGAACGGCCGGGGCTCGATCGATGTGATCGAGATCGACGCCGCCTCGCACGGTGGCGTGGACGACGCTCGTGAGCTGCGGGAGAAGGCCTTCTTCGGGCCGGCCAGCAGCCGCTACAAGATCTACATCATCGACGAGGCGCACATGGTGACCTCGGCGGGCTTCAACGCCCTGCTGAAGGTCGTCGAGGAGCCGCCGGAGCATCTGAAGTTCATCTTCGCGACGACCGAGCCCGAGAAGGTCATCGGGACGATCCGGTCGCGTACGCACCACTACCCGTTCCGGCTGGTGCCCCCGGGGACGCTGCGGGAGTACCTGGCCGAGGTGTGCGGGCGGGAGGAGATCCCGGTCGAGGACGGGGTGCTGCCGCTGGTGGTGCGGGCCGGGGCCGGGTCGGTGCGTGACTCGATGTCCGTGATGGACCAGCTGCTCTCCGGCGCCGCCGCGGACGGTGTGACGTATGCCATGGCCACGGCCCTGCTCGGGTACACCGACGGGTCGCTGCTGGACTCGATCGTGGAGGCCTTCGCCGCGGGGGACGGGGCGGCGGCCTTCGAGGTCGTGGACCGCGTCATCGAGGGCGGCAACGACCCGCGGCGCTTCGTTGCGGACCTGCTGGAGCGGCTGCGGGATCTGGTGATCCTGGCGGCCGTGCCGGAGGCGGGGGAGAAGGGGCTGATCGACGCCCCGGCGGACGTCGTGGAGCGGATGACGGCCCAGGCGTCCGTCTTCGGGGCGGCGGAGCTCAGCCGGGCCGCGGATCTGGTCAATACGGGCCTGACGGAGATGCGCGGGGCGACCTCGCCGCGGCTGCAGCTGGAGCTGATCTGCGCGCGGGTGCTGCTGCCCGCGGCGTACGACGACGAACGGTCGGTGCAGGCGCGGCTGGATCGCCTGGAGCGTGGCGCGGGTGCGGCGCTGCTGGGCGGAGCCGGCGGCGTGGGCGGCGGCGCGGGGCCCGGCGCCCCTCCCGGGGCCGGGGCGCCCGTGGTGGCGTCCGGTGGCGGGCCCGCGGCCGAGTACGTACCGGGGCCGGAGGCGCATCCGGCGATGCCGGCTGCCGGGCCGTCCGGACCGGCAGCCGCGCGTGCCGCGGTGCGGGGCGCGATGGGCGGCGGTGCGAGTGGCGGTGCCGGGGCTCCTGGTGGCCCGGCTCCCGCTGTCCCGGCGGCACCCGCCCCGGCGGCTCCCGCTCCCGCTGCGCCGAACGCCGGTGCGGCCGCGCCCGGCGGGGAGCAGCAGCGGGGCGACGGTGACGGTGCGGCGGCGTCCCAGGGCGGCCCGGTCCAGGGCGGCCCGGCGCAGGCTCCGCAGGGCGGTGCGCCGGGCGGTGGCCAGGGTGCGGCCGCGCGGCCGGGGGCCTGGCCCGGGAGCACGGGCAGGGGCAACGGCGGCGGTGCTGCGGGCGGGAACGGCCCCGGCGCCGGCAGTGGAGGTGCTGCGGGCGGAAGCGGCCCGGGCGCCGGACGGCAGCCCGGTGGGTGGCCCACGGCCGTGGCTCCGGGGCAGGGCGGCCAGGCGCCGCAGGGCGGGGAGCCCGCTCCCTCGCCGCAGCCCGCGCCCGGTCCGGCGGCCGGTCCGGCCGCGCCCGTAGCCCAGCAGCCGCAGGCCGCGGCGGCCCCGGGGGCGGCTCAGGGTGCCGCTCAGGTGCGGCAGATGTGGCCGGACATCCTGGATGCGGTGAAGGCCCGCAGGCGCTTCACCTGGATCCTGCTGAGCCAGAACGCCCAGGTCTCCGGCTTCGACGGCACGACGCTGCAGATCGGCTTCCCCAACGCCGGTGCCCGCGACAGCTTCGCCAACGGCGGCAGCGAGGACGTCCTCAAGGACGTGCTGGCCGAGCGGTTCCAGGTGCAGTGGCGGGTCGAGGCGATCGTCGACCCGTCGGGCGGCGCCAATCCGCCGGCCGGCGGTGCGCCCCGCAGTGGCGGTGGCGGCTTCGGCGGCGGAGGGGGCGGTGGCTTCGGCGGTGCGCCCGCCGCGCCGCAGCAGGGCGGACAGCAGTCCTCACCCCAGCAGAGCGGCCCGTCGGCGCCCTCGTCGCCCGGGGGCCAGTACGGACAGGGCGGTGGCGGAGCCGGCAGCGGCAGCGCCGGCGGCAGCCAGGGCGCGCGGATGGCGCGGGAGGCCGTCTCCCCGTCGGCGTCCGCGGGCGGCGGGCAGTCGGGGCCCGCGGCGGAGGCCTCGTACACCCCGCCCGAGCCCCCGATGTCGATCGAGTACGACATGCCGGCCGAGGACGACCCCGACCTCGTCGACTCCGCGCTCAGCGGCCACGACCTGATCGTCCGCGAACTCGGCGCGACGGTGGTCGAAGAGTTCAACAACGAGTAGTCGACGAGTCGACAATGAGTAGCTGACGCATCAACAGCGCGTGGGCGGCGCGCGCCGGCAGGGCCGGGGCAGGGGCGCAGAGTGGGTAAGCGGGCGTACACCAGGCGTACACCCGTGCTCCTCCCTCCGGCGTAGGGCGCCGGGCCCGTGAAACACGTAGGCTCGGGCTACCGCACCAATCGTTGTCGTATGGCAGGAGTCACGTCGTGATCCCCGGTGGTCAGCCCAATATGCAGCAGCTGCTTCAGCAGGCCCAGAAGATGCAGCAGGACCTCGCGGCCGCCCAGCAGGAGCTGGCGGAGACACCCGTCGAGGGTTCCGCGGGCGGCGGTCTGGTCAAGGCGACGGTGACCGGCTCCGGTGAGCTCCAGAGCCTGGTCATCGACCCCAAGGCGGTCGACACCGACTCGGCGGAGGAGACCGCCGAGACGATCGCCGACCTCGTGCTGGCGGCGGTCCGGGACGCCAACGCCAGTGCCCAGCAGCTGCAGCAGCAGAAGCTCGGTCCGCTCGCCCAGGGTCTGGGCGGTGGCGGAATCCCAGGTCTCCCCTTCTGAGGAGTAGCCAACTAGCGTACGCATCACGGCAGAAGAGAAAGAAGACGTTCCGTGTATGAAGGCGTGGTCCAGGACCTGATCGATGAGTTGGGCAGGCTGCCCGGCGTCGGTCCCAAGAGCGCGCAGCGGATCGCCTTCCACATTCTTCAGGCCGAGCCGACCGATGTCCGCCGGCTCGCGAACGCGCTGATGGAGGTCAAGGCGAAGGTCCGGTTCTGCGGCACCTGCGGCAATGTGGCGCAGGAGGAGCAGTGCCGGGTCTGCCTGGACCCGAGGCGTGATCCGGCGGTCATCTGCGTCGTGGAGGAGCCCAAGGACGTCGTGGCGATCGAGCGGACGCGAGAGTTCCGCGGTCGCTATCACGTCCTCGGCGGGGCGATCAGTCCGATCGAGGGCGTGGGACCCGACGACCTGCGGATCAGGGAACTGCTGGCCAGGCTCGCGGACGGCACCGTCACCGAGCTGATCCTGGCCACCGACCCGAATCTCGAGGGCGAGGCCACGGCCACATATCTGGCGCGCATGATCAAACCCATGGGCCTGAGAGTGACGCGGCTGGCGAGCGGTCTGCCGGTCGGCGGCGATCTTGAGTACGCGGACGAGGTCACGCTCGGGCGGGCCTTCGAAGGGAGGAGACTTCTCGATGTCTGATGCCACGCTGCACAACGCGACCCAGGACCCGGACGACTTCGCCGTATCGATCTCCGATTCGGTCGAGAGTTTCATCGTCGCGGTGACGGAGGTCGCCAAGGGCGACGAGCCGGACAGCGCGGTTCCCTTCCTGCTGCTGGAGATCTCCCAGCTGCTGCTCACCGGCGGCCGCCTGGGCGCCCACGAGGACTTCGTCCCCGACGAGCGGTACGAGCCGGACACCGGCCCGGAGCCGGACGTCGACGAGCTGCGCGAGCGCTTCGCGACCCTGCTCGACCCGGTGGACGTCTACTCCGAGGTCTTCGACCCGTACGTGCCGCGCAGCGAGCCGGTCGCCAGTCGGATCTCCGACGATCTGGCCGACATCATCACCGACCTGCGGCACGGTCTGGCGCACTACCGGGCGGGCCGGGTCAGTGAGGCCCTGTGGTGGTGGCAGTTCTCCTACCTGTCCAACTGGGGCCCGACCGCCTCGGCCGCCCTGCGCGCGCTGCAGTCGCTGGTCGCCCACGTACGCCTCGACCAGCCGCTGGTCGAGCTGGACGGCCTGGACACCGACAGCGACGTCACCGGCGACGAGGAGCGGCTCGCCGAGGAGGCCGGAAAGGTCATGGCGGCGGAGATCGCCGGGCCGCTGGGGCTCCGGAGGGTGTGAGCCACGGCGCGGGCGCCCGGGGAGCTCCGGGCCGGCCGCGCCGCCGAGGCCCCTGCGCGGCGCCCTGGGCCCCTGCGTCGGGCCCTGGCATCGCTCGCGCTCGTCGACGTGCCGACACTGCCGCAGTGCGCCCGTGCGCGTGCCTGTGGCCGTGCCTGCGCCGCCGTAGTGCGCTCGTCGCGCGCCGTCACCTTCGCCGCGCGCGATGCGCCCGCGCCGTCCGCCCCGTGGGCCTCTCGCCGTGCCCGGACCTTGTGACCTGGGTTACGTTTTCGTGTGTACCGGCCAGAAGCGGGCATGTGCTCGCCGGGCAGGCGCAACGGTGCGCCTTGTGGAGCCGCCGCGGGACGTGAAATTCACGGGACAGGTGATCACGGTGAGAACCCGTGTTCAACCAGTGAGTCTCATGTCTCACGATGTGGTACCAGCAGGGCGGACTCCGCTTGCTCGTTAGACTGAGCCGACCGCAGTACCCCCATTTCCGGGGGTCCGGGAGGAAACTCCCGATGAGACAGTTGCGAGGAGCGCACGTGGGCCTTGTCGTGCAGAAGTACGGCGGCTCATCCGTTGCGGATGCCGAGGGCATCAAGCGCGTTGCCAAGCGAGTCGTCGAAGCCAAGAAGAACGGCAACCAGGTTGTCGTGGTGGTTTCGGCGATGGGCGACACGACGGACGAGCTGATCGATCTCGCGCAGGAAGTGTCCCCGATTCCGTCGGGGCGCGAGTTCGACATGCTGCTGACCGCCGGAGAGCGGATCTCCATGGCCCTGCTGGCGATGGCGATCAAAAACCTCGGTCACGAGGCGCAGTCCTTCACCGGTAGCCAGGCCGGTGTCATCACCGATTCCGTGCACAACAAGGCACGGATCATCGATGTCACGCCGGGCCGCATCAAGACCTCCGTCGACGAGGGCAATATCGCCATCGTCGCCGGGTTCCAGGGCGTGTCCCAGGACAAGAAGGACATCACGACGCTGGGGCGCGGTGGGTCGGACACGACCGCCGTCGCGCTGGCGGCCGCCCTGGACGCCGATGTCTGTGAGATCTACACCGATGTGGACGGTGTCTTCACCGCCGACCCCCGGGTCGTGAAGAAGGCCCGGAAGATCGACTGGATCTCCTTCGAGGACATGCTGGAGCTGGCCAGCTCCGGATCCAAGGTGCTGCTGCACCGTTGCGTCGAGTACGCACGCCGTTACAACATCCCGATCCACGTCCGCTCGTCCTTCTCGGGACTGAAGGGCACCTGGGTCAGCAACGAACCGCAAGGGGACCAGCCGATGGAGCAGGCAATCATCTCGGGCGTCGCACATGACACCTCCGAGGCGAAGGTCACGGTCGTCGGGGTCCCGGACAAGCCGGGCGAGGCCGCGCGCATCTTCCGTGCGATCGCGGACTCCGAGGTCAACATCGACATGGTCGTGCAGAACGTGTCCGCCGCGTCGACCGGTCTGACCGACATCTCCTTCACGCTGCCCAAGGCCGAGGGCCGCAAGGCCGTCGCCGCCCTGGAGCGGACCCGTGCGGCGGTCGGCTTCGACTCGCTGCGCTACGACGACCAGATCGCCAAGATCTCGCTGGTCGGCGCGGGGATGAAGACCAACCCGGGCGTCACGGCGACGTTCTTCGAGGCGCTGTCGAACGCGGGCGTGAACATCGAGCTCATCTCGACCTCCGAGATCCGCATCTCGGTCGTCACCCGTGCCGATGACGTCAACGAGGCCGTACGCGCCGTCCACACCGCTTTCGGTCTCGACACCGACAGCGACGAGGCCGTGGTCTATGGCGGCACCGGCCGATGATTCCGGCCGAGGCGGGCCGTCCGTCCCTCGCTGACACGGCGTGGGCGGACGCCCGTACGGCCGCCAAGCCGCATCTCGCCGTCGTCGGTGCCACCGGCGCCGTCGGCTCGGTCCTGCTCGGCATCCTGTCCGAGCGGGCCGACATCTGGGGCGAGATCCGGCTGATCGCCTCTCCCCGCTCGGCCGGCCGCAAGCTGACCGTGCGGGGCGAGCAGGTCGAGGTCGTCGCGCTGAGCGAGGAGGCCTTCGAGGGCATCGACGTCGCGATGTTCGACGTCCCCGACGAGGTCTCCGCGCAGTGGGCACCGATCGCGGTGTCCAAGGGCGCGGTGGTCGTGGACAACTCCGGCACGTTCCGGATGGACCCGGACGTGCCGCTCGTCGTGCCCGAGGTCAATGCGCACACGGCCCGGGTGCGGCCGCGCGGCATCATCGCCAACCCGAACTGCACGACGCTCTCGATGATCGTCGCGCTGGGTGCGCTGCATGCCGAGTACGGGTTGAGCGAGCTGATCGTCTCCTCGTACCAAGCCGTCTCCGGGACGGGGCGGGCCGGCGTCGACACCTTGCGGGCGCAGCTGTCCGCGGTGTCCGGTACGGAGCTGGGGACCGCGCCCGGCGATGTGCGGCGGGCCGTCGGCGACACGCTGGGACCCTTCCCGGCACCGATCGCCCTCAATGTCGTGCCCTGGGCGGGCTCGCTCCAGGAGGACGGCTGGTCCTCCGAGGAACTCAAGATCCGTAACGAGTCCCGCAAGATCCTGGGGATGCCGGACCTGCCGGTCACCGCGACCTGCGTACGGGTGCCGGTGATCACCACGCACTCCCTGACCGTGCACGCCCGGTTCGAGAACGAGGTCTCGGTCGGCGGCGCGCACGAGATCCTGGCCGCGGCCCCCGGGGTCGTCCTCAGCGACGACCCGGCCGAGGGCGAGTACCCGACGCCCGCCGATGTCGTCGGTACGGATCCGACCTGGGTCGGTCGCGTACGGCGCTCGCTGGACGATCCGCGGGCGCTGGAGCTGTTCGTGTGCGGGGACAACCTGCGCAAGGGGGCGGCCTTGAACACGGCGCAGGTCGGGGAGCTGGTGGCGGCGGAGCTTCGGAGGTAGACCCGGCTGTTCGGCGGCTGGAGCGGCCTGGGGGCTGGAGGCCAGGGGGCGGTGGGGTGGCCCGGGGCCGGCTTCCCGGGCCGGGTGATCTCGTGGGGCTCGGTGGGCTGGTGGGGCGTTGCTGTGCAGGCTTCCCGCGGACTCTTGATGAGGGCGATGCTGTGCGGGCTCCGCACGGGCTTCTGATGAGGTGCCCCCGCGCGGGCTCCGTACGGATTTCTGAGGTTGCGACCCCGGGCGCGCTCCGCGCGGTCTTCTGGAGGGACTCGGCGCGAACTCCGCGGAGACTTCTGATCGAGTGCCGATGTGGGCTCCCCCGTAGAACCGGTGGGAGAGCGATGACGGCTCCCCGGTGGATCCGGGTGTGGGTGCCGATGCGGCTCCCCAGTACTTTCGGCCGGAATGTCGAGTCGGCCTGTGGCCCTGGTGCGGGGGCGACTTGGCGGGATCGGCCTCATGGGGCGACCGCCTGGGCGATACTTCGTGGGGGCGTGTGAAGATTCTGTGAGCGAATTGCTGGTCCGAACCTCTTGATCTGGGCTGACGACCTGTTCGACCATTCGCTCCCCGCCGCACTGCAACCGGCAGTTGGGCGGGGGCGTCTTTGTGGCCGCCCTCAGGGGTGGCTCGGCGTGTCCGCGGGCCGCAGGGTGAGGCCCCGGGTAGCGGGGAATTCGCGTCGGGGTAATTAGGGCATTCAGGAAGAGCTGGTACGCATGAGGGCATTTGATGCATCGTCAAAAGCGGTGCCTTGCGCGTACAACCCTTATAGGGGGAAGCGTGTCCAACAGGCGTGGCAGAGGTACTCGGATTCACCATCGCCCCAGCGGGGGCAGCGGGCGCAACAGTGCGCCCGCCGCGGCCCCTTGCGTCCGGGGGCATGCCAGTGATCGCTCCCTGGCCCACCACGCGTCCCGCGCAGATTCCTCCGCAGCGTGGGGACACTGACGACGCGATGGCAGCGGGCACCACAGTCGACCACCTCACCGAGACCTACCGGGCGCACTACCGCTCCCTGCTCGGTCTCGCCGCGCTGCTCCTCGACGACACCGCCTCGTGCGAGGACGTCGTCCAGGAGGCCTTCATCCGCGTGCACTCCGCGCGCGGACGGGTGCGCGAACCCGAGAAGACCCTCGCCTATCTCCGGCAGACGGTCGTCAACCTCTCGCGCTCCGCGCTGCGTCGCCGCATCCTCGGGCTCAAGCTGCTCTCCAAGCCGATGCCCGACATGGCGAGCGCCGAGGAGGGCGCCTACGACCTGCTCGAACGGGACCAGCTGATCCAGGCGATGCGCGGTCTGCAGCGCCGGCAGCGCGAGGTGCTGGTACTGCGCTACTTCGCCGATATGACCGAGGCGCAGGTCGCTGAGACGCTGGGCATATCGCTCGGCTCCGTCAAGGCCTACGGGTCGCGGGGCATCGCGGCGCTCCGCGTCGCGATGGAGGCTCCGGCATGAGTGGCACAGCGTTTGGCCGGTACGACCCGTTCGACTCGTGTGGCCCGTCAGGAACGACCCGCCCGGGCCGCCCGGGCCCTCCGCTGACGTCGAGCGGTCCGCATGACCCGATCACCCTGAACACCCCGAACACCCCGATCACCCCGAGCAGGCCGGCCCCCCCGGGCCAGGCCGCCCATCCGAACCATGCGATCGACCCGATGAACCAGAGCGGCGCCCGTGGCCACGGGCTCGGCCCGCTCGCCCCGGAGCGCGGGGCCACCCCGTACAGCCGTCCCCGTAGCCCGGAGGGCCCGGCCGGAGTCCGCGGGGCTCCCGGCGAGGCGGCGCGTGGGCTGTATGCGGCGCGTGAGGCACAGGAACACCCGGGGGGCGAGCCGGGCGAGGGCCGCCGACGCGGAGACTCGTTCGGGCCGGGCGCGAAAACCGGCCAAAATTCCGGCAACGGCGATGACATCGGTGTCGCGGAGTCGGCAGCCGCTGCTGACACGGAGCGGGTGCCTGGCCGTACGGGGCAGGCGCCTGGCGGGGCGGACGGCGCGGCGACTGGTGCGGACGATGCAGCGGCTGGTGTGGACGGCGCAGCCCCCGGTGCAGGCGACGTGGCCGTCAGCGCGGACTACTACGCGGTGGCCGACACGGACGACGCGGTGGCCGACGCCGAGGGAGCACCCACGGGCCGGGCGGGGGTACCGCTCGGTGCCCGAGGCGGGGCGGATGCCGGTGACGGGTCCGACAGCCACGCGTACGGCAACGAGGCACCCTCCGGCCCGCCCTTCGGCGGCGGCGCGGGCGACGGCCACGGCCGCAGCCACCCCACCGGCGGCTTCGGCGACGAGGACGACCTGAGGCGGCTGCTGCAGTCCCGCGTGGGCGGCCTCGAACCCGCGCCGGACGCGCTGGACCAGCTGCGCCGCGCGGTACCCGCCCGCCGTCAGCGCCGTCGGCATGTCGTCCTGGGCGCCGCCGCCGCGCTGCTGCTCGGCGGTACGTCCATCCCCGCCATGGTCCACGTGGTGAGCATGGCCGACAGCTCCGAGGAACGCGCCGCGAACGCGGCCAGCAACCAGCGCGCCCAGGGCGGTACCGGCGGCCTGCACGGCGAGGGCACCGAGCAGGCCGGCCCGCGTCCCACCCAGAAGGGCGGCGAGACGCCGGGCAAGGGCCTGCCGGAGGGCAAGGGCAAGGCCAAGGGGAAGGACGGTGCGGGCCCCGGCGCGGGCGCCGGCACGCCCGCCCCCGACGAGACCATGGACGTCACCTCGCCGGCCTGCGGGCGCGACCAGCTCGGCCAGGGCAGCAGCACGGTCGCCCCGGCGGACTCCACGGGCCGCATCTACGGCACGTTCCGGGTGGTCAACACGTCCGGCGCCGCCTGCTCCGTCGAGGGCGGCGGCACCGTCGGCCTGGTCGCGCAGGGCTCCACGAACCCCGACCGCATCCATGTCGTCGACCACACCTCGGGCGACGAGGCCACCGGCCTGCCCGACCCGGCCACCACCCCCGACCAGCTGGTGCTCAAGCCGGGGGAGGCGTACGAGGTCAAGTTCGCCTGGATCCCGCAGTCCGGCGGCGGCGCCACCGGATGCGTCAACCCCGGCCCCTCGCCGACTCCCGAGGCCTCCAAGGACCCGGGGCAGTCCCCGGACGCCGGGAACACGGCGACGGGCGACAGCGGCGGTGGCGGCCAGGCGGGCGGCGACGAGGGTGCCGGGGGCGGCAGCGCGTCCGGTGGAATCGTTCTCAGCCATACGCCGGAAGCCGGCGAGCCCGCCGCGGCCGACGCGAAGATCTCGGATGCCTGCGCCGGAACGGTGTACCGCACGGAGGCACTGGCGACCTCCTAAGCGGTGCCGTCCTGGCGGCCTCCTGCGCGGTGCCGCCTTGACGGCCTGGGCCGCGTCTTCGTCCTCCCGCCTGCCCCTTCGAGGCCTGGCCTTCGGGCGATGGCCTGTCCTTCGGGGGCGACGGGAGGGTGGTCGTGAGGGCGGCGCGAGGGCGGTCGCGAGGGCGGCGGCAGGGCCCGGCAGCCGACCTGCCCAGGTCCTCGCGGTGGGGCATGGCCGGGGAGGGGGCGGTGCGGCCCCGTCGCACGGGCCCCGTACCGTGGTGGTGTGTACCGGTTCCTGCTGACCCCGCGGTGGTGGGGAATCAATGTGTTCGCCGTACTGGCGATTCCGTTCTGCATCTTCATGGGCAGCTGGCAGCTGAGCCGCTTCGAGGACCGCGTCAACACCCACCAGCAGCAGGAAGACCGCTCCGCCCGGGCCAAGACCGCGGCGGCCCGACCGCTGGCCGATCTGCTCCCCGTCGACACGGTCACCTCCGGCCGGCAGGCCAGCGCCCGCGGGCACTACGACACCGGGCACCAACTGCTCGTACCGGCCCGCACGTTGAAGGACAAGCACGGTGAGCGGCAGGGCTTCTACGTCCTCAGCCTGCTGCGCACGGACGGTGGCAAGGCCCTGCCGGTCGTACGGGGCTGGCTGCCCGGCGACGCCGGCACGAAGGCCGACACGGCACGGGTGCCCGCGCCCCCCAAGGGGGAGGTGACGGTCACCGGAGCGCTGCAGGCCTCCGAGAACCAGGGCACCGACGGCGTCCAGGCCGGCGGCGGGCTGCCGCAGGGGCAGCTCGGCATGATCAGCGCGGCATCGCTGGTCAACATCGTGCCGTACGAGGTCTACGACGCCTGGATCACGCTCACCGACGCCCCGGCGCCACTGCACGCCGTCCCGCCGGCCGCCGCCGAAGGCAGCGGCCTGGACCTCAAGGCCTTCCAGAACCTCGGTTACACCGGCGAGTGGTTCGTCTTCGCCGGCTTCGTCGTCTTCATGTGGTTCCGCCTCTTCCGCCGCGACGCCGAGGCCGCCAAGGACGCGGCGCTGGGGATCGCGCCGGAGGGGGACGAGGGCGGGCCCAGGGTGGCGACTGGAGCGGTGGCCGAAGCTGCGGCCGAGGCTACGGAGGGGGATTCGACCGGGGCTGGGGCTTCGACGGGGGCCGCAGCTGGCGCTTCGATCGGGGCTTCGACGGGGGCCGCAGCTGGCGCTTCGATCGGGGCTTCGGCTCAGGACGAGGGACAGGGCGCGGGCGAAGGCGAGGCGGCACGGGCCGGACAGGCCTGAGCCCGGCCGAGGGGCATCCGCTACTGCAACCCTGTTGCACCTGGTCAGAGGCCGTATCACGGCAGTAGCCGCAATGGAATCGGCGTGCCACGGTAGGCCATATGGCAGGCAACCGCACCCCTTCGCACGGCCATGATCATGACCACGGGGACCACGGTGACCATCGGGACCATCAGGGTCACTGGGTCCACCAGGACCACGGTGACCGCTGGGAGCGTAGTGACCGCGGGGATCAGCGCGACCGCTCTGACCGAGGTGACCACCCTGATCGAGGTGACCGCCCTGACCGGCGCGACCTCCCACGCCACCTTGACCACCGTGACCACCGCGAGAGCCGTGGTCAGGACCGTGGCGCCGTAGACATTGCCCCTGCCGGTCACGGCCCGGGGGAGACGGAGCGCCCGCGTCACGTCCACGCGCACGCCCCTCACTACGACCACGACCCTCACCCGATTCACGTCCACAACCACGACCACGACCACACGCATGACCCTCGCGGTTCCGGCCGCGGGGCGCGGATCCGGCACCGGCTCGCCCATCTCGTCACCCCGCACAGCCACGCCGCCATGGACAAGGTCGACACCGCGATGGAGACCTCCCGCGAGGGCCTGCGCACGCTGTGGCTCTCGCTCGGCATCCTGGGCCTGACCAGCGTGATCCAGCTGGCGGTCGTCGCGCTGTCGGGGTCGGTGGCGCTGCTCGGCGACACCATCCACAACGCCGCCGACGCGCTGACCGCCGTTCCGCTGGGCATCGCCTTCGTCCTCGGGCGGCGGGCCGCGAACCGTCGATACACCTACGGCTACGGCCGGGCCGAGGATCTCGCGGGTGTCGCCATCGTGCTGACGATCGCCGCCTCCTCGGCGCTGGCCGCCTACGAGGCCGTGGACCGTCTGCTGAACCCCCGCGACATCACCCACCTGTGGGCCGTGGCAGCGGCCGCCGTGGCCGGGTTCATCGGCAACGAATGGGTGGCCCGCTACCGCATCCGCACCGGCCGCAAGATCGGCTCGGCCGCGCTCGTGGCCGACGGCCTGCACGCCCGTACCGACGGCTTCACCTCCCTCGCCGTCCTCCTCGGCGCGGGCGGCGCGGCGCTCGGCTGGCGGGCGGCCGACCCGCTCATCGGGCTGCTGATCACCGCCGCGATCCTCATGGTGCTGCGCGATGCCGCCAGGGAGGTCTACCGGCGGCTGATGGACTGCGTCGATCCCGCCCTCATCGATGCCGCCGAGACGGCGCTGCGCGCGGTGGACGGCGTCCGCGGCGTCGGGCAGGTCCGTATGCGCTGGATCGGCCATACCTTGCGTGCCGAGGCCGATATCGTCGTCGACTCCCGTCTGACCGTGGTGCAGGCCCACGCACTCGCCGTCGCCGCGGAACACGCCCTGATCCACGCCGTCCCCCGGCTCACCGCCGCGACCGTGCACACCGACCACACCAGCGACGGCACGGATCCCCATGAGGCCTTGGCACATCACGCCACTGCTTGACGGGCCCCCGCCCCCGCCCCCGCCCCGCCCTCCCCTCCCACCACTCACCAGAGGACCCCGCCCCTGCCCCGGCCGGCTCCCCCGAGGCCCCAGCCATCTCCCTGCCGGGGGTCCCCCCCCCCGGGTCGGGGGACCCCAGCAGGGGCGCCCCGGCCCGGGCCCCCGCCAGACGCCCCCGCGCTCCCCCTCCTCTCCGCTCTCCCGCTAGCTCTTCTCGATCACATGGCGCTGGGCGAAGTCGAGCTCCAGGCGGACCTGCTTGATGCGTTCCTCCACGACCAGGGAGCCGTGTCCGGCGTCGTAGCGGTAGACCTCGTGCGGATGGCTGCGGCCCTCCAGGCGCTGGACGTAGTTCTCCACCTGCTGGATCGGGCAGCGGGGGTCGTTGACGCCCGCGGAGATGTAGACCGGCGCCCGCACCGCATCCACATACGTCAGCGGTGAAGATGCCTCGAAGCGCTCCGGAACCTCCTCGGGGGTGCCGCCCAGCAGGGTCCGGTCCATCGCCTTGAGGGCTTCCATCTCGTCGTTGTACGCCGTGACGTAGTCCGCGACCGGGACCGCCGCCAGGCCCACCGCCCAGGCCTCCGGCTGCGTGCCGAGCCCCAGCAGCGTGAGGTAGCCGCCCCAGGAGCCGCCCGCCAGCACCAGCCGCGCCGGATCCGCCAGGCCGGACGAGACCGCCCACTCGCGCACCGCGGCGATGTCCTCCAGCTCGATCAGCCCGACGCGATGCTTGAGCGCGTCCGTCCAGGCGCGGCCGTAGCCGGTCGAGCCGCGGTAGTTGACGCGTACGACAGCGAAACCGTGGTCCACCCAGGCCGCGGGGGACGAGGCGAATGCGTCGCTGTCGTGCCAGGTCGGGCCGCCGTGGATGTCGAAGACCGTCGGGAAGGGGCCCTCGCCCGCCGGCTGCTGCACCAGCGCGTGGATGCGGCCACCGGGGCCCTCCACCCATACGTCCCGCACGGGCACCGAGCCGGGCGCCTTCATACCGGGCGGGTCCAGTACGACCTTGCCGCTCGTCGACCGCACCTCCGGGGGCTGGGCCGCCGACGACCACAGGAACTCCACCGTGCCGTCCGGCCGTGCCGTCGCACCCGAGACCGTGCCGGCGGGGGTCTCGACCCGCGTCAGCCGAGTGTGGCCGGTCGCGGCCGTCGCGTCCGGGGTACCGGCCGGAGCCCCGGCGCCGCCCGGCTCACCCAGTTCGTAGCGCCACAGCTCGCTGCGGGCCTGGTACTCGTGCTCCACCAGCAGCGCCGACCCGTCGGGATACCAGTCGGCACCCACGTCTCCGGGGAGGTCTATCTCCAGAGCCGTTTCCGTCCCGGTCAGCGGATCCCAGATCATCGGCTCCCAGCGGCCCCGCCGCTGGTGCCCCACCAGCAGCCGGGCGTCCCCGTCCACCGGTGCGAAACCCATCACCGACAGGCCCAGCTCCTCGGTCCCGCCGTTGGTGTCGTCCAGCTCCGCGACCGTGGAGCCGTCGGGCCGCACGACGCGGATCGCGGAGTGCATGGCATCGCCGTGCTCGGTGTGCTCCAGGGCGATCAGCGAGCCGTCGTGCGAAAGATCGCCGACGCCCGCCGACTCACGGTGCCGGTAGATCTCCACCGGCGCCTCCCCCGGCCGTACGACATGGACCGTCGAGCCCTCCTCGTCCGTGGAGCAGCCGACGACCGCCGTACCGTCCCGGCCGATCGCCAGGCCCCCCGGATACGAGGCGGCGAGCCCCGGCGTGGCCGGCTCGTCCGGACCGCCGGCGAACGGCTGTCGCATCCAGACGCCGAACTCGTCCCCGTCGGTGTCCGAGAACCACCAGATCCAGTGGCCGTCCGGCGACAGCGTCCCGTCCGTCGTGCCGTTCGGCCGGTCCGTGGCCTGGCGCTGACTGCCGGTCGCCCGGTCCCAGGCGTACAGCTCGAAGGTGCCCGTGGCGTTCGAGACGAACAAGGAACGGTCCGGGGCGTCCTCGGCCCAGTCCGGCAGCCCGATCCGCGGCGCACGGAAGCGCTTCTCCCAGTCGGGCATCGTGGCTTCCGCGCCGCTGGAGTCCGCCGAACCCGTCGAGCCCGCCGAGCCGCGTGAATCCTCCGCCGCTCCGCCTGTCACCACTATCGGATCGGCCGAGGCCGTACCCGTCCCGGAGGAGTGGCGGGGATCGTTCGTCGGAGGGTTCGGAGCGGTGGAGTGGCCTGGTCCTGCGGTCGTCTCGTCAGTCATGGGCCCATTCTGCGCCCGGCGCCGGAAATCCGTTGGCGAGGGCCACCAGGCTGTGGATAACTTCGCCATATGCGACAACGCACCGGCCCCGACGACTGGTGGGAGGCCAACCGCGCGATGTGGGACGAGCGTGTTGCCATCCACACCGCGAGCGATTATTACGACCAGGACGGATTCCGCAGGGCGCGCGACGTGCTGCGCGACTTCGAGGTCGCGGAGGTCGGAGAGGTCGCCGGCCGGTCCCTCCTCCACCTCCAGTGCCACTTCGGCCAGGACACCCTTTCCTGGGCCCATCGCGGTGCCGCCCGCGTCGTCGGCCTGGACTTCTCCGAACCCGCCATCGACGCCGCCCGCGAGCTGGCCGCCGAGCTCGGTTACGCCCCGGACCGCGCGGCATTCGTCGCCGCCGACGTCTATGACGCCGCCGAAGCCGTCCCCGACACCGCGTACGACATCGTCTACACCGGCATCGGCGCCCTGAACTGGCTCCCGGACCTGCAGCGCTGGGCCGACACCGCCGCCTCCCTCGTCGCTCCCGGCGGCTTCCTCTACCTCGCCGAATTCCACCCGCTGTGCGACGCCCTGGACGACGAGACCGGATCGCGCATCGTCCACGATTACTTCAGCCGCGACGCATGGGTGGACGAAAGCCCCGGAACGTACACGGATTTCGACGCACCGACGGTCAACAACCGCAGCGTCGAATGGCAGCACCCCATCGGCGATGTCGTCTCCGCCCTGGCCGCCACCGGCCTGCGCATCGACTTCCTGCACGAGCACGACATGACGATGTTCCAGCGCTTCACCGCCTTGCGCCGCGCCGCCGACGGCTACCACCGGTTCCCCGGCGACCGCCCCCGCATCCCCCTCATGTATTCGCTGAAGGCGAGCCGCAACGGCTGAGGTAGGGGAGGGAGCCAGTGGGGAGGAGGGGAGCGGAGCGCCGTCCCCTGCCCGGGCCCCGCTCTCCGACCCCCGGGGCGGTTGATCTGTCGCACCGGTCACCTGGCGGGCGGCGGCGGACGGCGGCGAGTAGCGAGCGCAGGGAAGCCCCTGTGTCCCCGGTGGCCCCCGGTTGGCCTGCGGCAGGTCGCCCGGGCGTCCTGCCGCAGGGCTGCGCTCACCCCAACCGCACCGGCAGCGAGTTCAGGCGCCAGTTGCCGGGCAGCGGTGTCCGCTCCAGGCGTTCCGGGGCGATGCCCAGCGATATGTCCGGGTAGTGCGTGAGCAGTTTGCCGAAGGCGACTTCGCCTTCCTGCTTGGCGAGGGTGGCACCCAGGCAGTAGTGCGCTCCATGGCCGAAACCCACATGGTTCTCGGCGTGGCCCGCGGGGTGCCGGGTGAGATCGAGGCGGTCGGGGTCGGTGTAGTGACGGGGATCGAAGTTGGCTGACACCAGGATGAGTTGGACGGCATCGCCCTGGCGGATCGGTGTGCCGGCGAGGTCGACGTCGGCGGTGGCGTAGCGCAGCTGGGTCATCTGCACCGGCCCGCACCAGCGCATCAGCTCGTGGACGGCACGGGGGAGGAGGGCCGGGTCGTCCTTGACCAGACGCAGCTGGTCGGGGTGGGTGAGCAGCGCCGCCGTGCCGTTGCTGATGAGGTGGGCGGTGGTCTCGTGACCGGCGAGGACGAGCGTGAGGATCATGGTGACCATCTCGACGTCGCTGAGCCGCCCGCCGTCGTCGTCATGGGTGCGGATCAGTTCGCTGAGCAGGTCGTCGGTGAGCGCCTCGCGCCGTTCCCGGACCATCTGGTGGATGTGCTCGATCATCGCCGGGAACGAGGCGCCGAGCCGGTCCGGATCCATCGAGATGAGGTCGGCGCCCCACGTTCGCCACTGCGGGCGGTCCGCCTCGGGTATGCCGACCAGTTCGCAGATGACGGTGATCGGCAGGGGGTAGGCGAAGTGCTGGATGAGGTCGACGACGCCGTCCTCGGCGTGCTCGGGCAGCCGGGCCAGCAGCGCGTCGGCGATCTGCTCGACCCGCGGCCGCAGGTCGGTGATCTTGCGGGCCGTGAACGCCCGCGACACCAGACGGCGCAGCCGGGTGTGGTCGGGGGCGTCGTAGTTGAGGATCGATCCGAGCAGGTAGACGCGGAGGTGCTCGGGGAGGCCCAGCATCTCCATCAGCCGGGTCAGCGGGTTGTCCTCGGGCGCGTGGTTCAGGGACGGCGAGGCCGGATTGTTCACGAACCGCTGGTCGCGCAGGACCTGGCGGACCTCCTCGAACCGCGTCACCAGCCAGACGGGCGAGTCGTCCATGAACCGGCCCCGTACGACCGGGCCCTGCTCACGCAGCGCGCCGTAGCCGGTGAACGGGTCGGTGATCAGGGCGGGGTCCATCACATTCGGCTCGCCCGGGTGTTTCCCGACGTGCGCGGCGAACGGAGAGTTCATTAATTCCGACATCTTTCGTTCTCCTCCGGGTTGGGAGTCTGTCTGGAGTCGGTCCGGGATCGGTCCGGCGGCGGCCCGAGGGGCGAGGTCGGCCCGGGAGTGGGGCCGAGGCCGGTCCGGGAGTCGGGGGGCGGATCCATCCGGTCGGGCAGTTCAAGCAGTTCATGCAGTTCATGCAGGTCAGGCAGTTCCGTCCGGCCAGGCGCTTCAGCCGGACGACTCGGATCACTCGGATCACTCGGATCGGTCGGTTCAGTCGCGCACTTGTCGGCGCATCTCGCCCATGGTGAGTTCGCCGAACCGTTCGTAGAGCGCGATGACCTCCGGCGCGGCCTCGGCTGCGGCGGCTGCCGCGGCCTGTTGTCCGGGGGAGGTCTCCAGTGCGCTGTGGACCGTCCGGGCGAGTATGTCGGCGCGTACCTCCGGGGCGACGGGGCCACGGCCGGCGAGCAGGGCCTCGCCCGTGAAGAAGCCGGTGGCCATGGCCATCAGGGCGTACTGCTGGTGATGCACATCGAGGTCGTCGCGCACGAGACCGTGCTCGCGCAGCACTTCGAGATGGTGGCGCAGCATCCGGTCGCCCTCGGTGATCAGCTCGGTGAGCTCCCGCTTCGCGGTGTCGTTGAGCCGGCCGAGGACGTCGGCGTCATCGGTGTACATGGCGCGCAGCACCGGCTGGTCCAGGAAGTCGCAGAAGAGTCCGCGCAGCATCCGGCTCGGCAGGATCTCCAGCGGGTCGGCGCGCATCCTGTCCAACTGCTGCTGGTGGCTGCGGTATTGCACTTGCAGCACGACCGCCAGGAACAGCGCGTCCTTGGTCTTCCAGTGCAGGTAGACCGTGCCTTTGCCGACCTTCGCGCGCCGGGCGATCTCGTCGATCGTCACACGGCCGTAGCCCCAGGCGAGGAGCAGCTCCCCGGCCACCTCAAGGATGCGTTCGCGACGCTCCACCCGATCCACGGCCCGTCCCCCTGACTCCGTGACCAGATTTCTTATCTGGTCACGGAGTCAAAAATAGGTCCGGCGGAACCAGGGGATAAGGGTTTTTCCGGCCAGGAGTCAGGAGGGGACGATCCGTTCCCCGCGCGCACGGCTGAGGTGGCGTCAGGTGTTAGAACACTCTCAAAACGGGGTGGTCCCACGCCGTCGGGCGGAGCGCGCGATGCCGGGCCGGATGCCTCTGAGTGCCCCGGTGACCTGGTCATATGTACGCGGGGTGCAGGGGTGGGGGTGCCGCGCCGGGGCCTTGTCACGGTGACGAGGGATGTCGGAAGTTTCTCACTGCCCGGGGTGACTGGTGAGTACACTCGCCGACCATGTGTGAGGCCAGCCGGAACCCAAAACGGCAAAATATACCCGTTTCTCAGCCATGTGCCGATGCTTCGGCCCGGCACGGAAAGGTCCTGCGGCACCCGGCCGCCGCTGTCGGATGCGCTCCCCGGCGGACCCCCACCGCTCGCACTACCCCCACAACCCGCACCATCCCCACATCCCCCACCACCGCCCCCGCCTCGAGACATCCCACACCGGCCGCGGCCGAGACCACCTCGGTCACGACGTGAGGCGCCGGACCAACCGGGGCAGGCACGCCCAGTCCCGTGACCCGCGCGGCCATTGGCTGCTGCTGAGCCTTTTGCTGCCCCTGGCGTTCGGAGCCCTGCTCTTCGAGGGCTGGACCACCCACGAGGTCGACGCCGCCAAGACCCGGAGCGACTGCACCGAACCCGTGCCGAGGGCGGTGGCGCAGGGCGGCCCCGTGGTGGACCTCGGCCGCGGCACCGTGAAGTCCGCCGCGATGCCCGCCCGTACCGTGGCGCTCACCTACGACGGCGGCCCCGACCCGGTGTGGACGCCGCGCCTGCTCGATCTGCTGCGCAAGCACCATGCGCACGCGACCTTCTTCCTGTACGGCGCCAAGGCCGCCCAACACCCGGACCTCGTACGCCGGATCAGGGACGAGGGCCATGAGATCGGCTCCAACACCTACACCGGCGCGGTCATGGGCGCGGCGTCGCCCCTCCGGGCCCGGATGGAACTCTCGCTCACACAGAAGGCGCTGGCCGGCACGGCGGGCATCCACACCAGGCTGCTGCGGCTGCCGCAGACCACCGCGGTGGACACCATGTGCGGCCCGGAGTGGAAGGCGGCCCAGCAGGCCGGCGCGGAGGGCTACACGCTGGTCGCCGCCGACCGGTGGTTCCGCAAGCCGTCGCAGGGCCTGGTCCGGCAGTTCAGCCAGACGGACACCGCGTACAAGGACACCGAGCGGCTGCTCGACAACCCGAACGTCGGAAAGTTCACGACGGTGACGGCAGGGGCCGGGCTCGCCGCGGCCGATCAGCCGGTCTCCGGCGTCGAACGAGGGCTGGGCACGGCCCTGGTCTGGGTCAAGACCGCCGGATACGCCTTCGTGCACGGTATGACCTGGGTGCTGGGCATCGCCGGCGCCCTGGGGGTGCTGCGGCTGGCGTCCCTCGTCGTCTTCGCCCGGGCGCACGTCCGGCGGCTGACGCGCTTCCGCCCCGGCTCCCCCTGGCTCCGGGAGGTCGTCGACCCGGTGACGGTGCTCGTCCCCGCCTACAACGAAGAGGCGGGCATCGAGTCCACCGTCCTTTCGCTGCTCGCCTCCACCCACCCGCAGATGCAGATCATCGTCATCGACGACGGGTCGACGGACGACACGGCGGACATCGCCGCCCGGATCGGCGATCCCCGCGTGGAGGTGATCCGGCAGCCCAACGCGGGCAAGGCGGCCGCGCTCAATACCGGTCTGGCCCATGCTCGGTACGAGATCGTGGTCATGGTGGACGCCGACACGGTCTTCGAGCCGGATGCCGTCTACCGGCTGATCCAGCCGCTCGCCCACCCGGCCGTGGGTGCGGTCAGCGGCAACACCAAGGTCGGCAACCGCCGTCGTCTGCTGGGCAGATGGCAGCACCTGGAGTACGTCTTCGGGTTCAACCTCGACCGGCGGATGTTCGAGGTGCTGGAGTGCATGCCGACGGTCCCCGGCGCGATCGGGGCGTTCCGCCGGGACGCGCTGATGGGCGTCGGCGGCGTCAGCGAGGAGACCCTCGCCGAGGACACCGACCTGACGATGGCCCTGTGGCAGGCGGGCTGGCGGGTGGTCTACGAGGAGTCCGCGATCGCCTGGACCGAGGTGCCCACCTCGCTGAGCCAGCTGTGGCGGCAGCGCTACCGCTGGTGCTACGGCACGCTCCAGGCCATGTGGAAGCACCGCCGCGCCGTCATCGAAGTGGGCCCGTCCGGGCGGTTCGGACGGCGCGGGCTGAGCTACCTCGCGCTCTTCCAGGTCGCCCTGCCGTTGCTCGCGCCGATCGTCGACGTCTTCGCCCTGTACGGGGCGCTGTTCCGCGGCCCGGTGCTCTCGGCCGGAGTGTGGCTCGGCTTCCTCGGGCTCCAACTGGCCTGCGCCGGATACGCCCTGCGGCTCGACGGCGAGCCGGTGAAGTCGCTGTGGGCGATGCCGTTCCAGCTCTTCGTCTACCGGCAGCTGATGTATCTGGTGGTCATCCAGTCCGTGGTGGCCTTCCTGCTCGGCACCCGCCTGAAGTGGCAGCGCATGCACCGCTCCGGCACCGCGGCCCAGCAGATCGGCCAGCCGGTCGCCTACCAGAGCCTGTCGTCGCAATGACCTCCACAACGGTCCCCTCGGGACGCCCGTACGGCCGCGTGCCGTGCGGGCGCCCCGGGCACCGGCGGGCGCGCTCTCCGCCCCCTGCCGGTCCTGCGCACCCGCGGCGGACGGGCCCTCGCGTCCAGCGACCGGCCCCTCCTTCCCCCACCCGTTTGCTTGTGCAGATCCGAGCACAATTCAGTGAAGAGGGCATGACAGTGAAGACTTCCGCGCATGACTGATTGGCTGGAAGGACCGTCCGGCAACTCGTGGGGCGGCGAACCCGACAACCGGTGGGGCGGCGAAAGGGAGACGGCGTACCCGTACCCCGGCCCCGGGCAGGTGTGGCACCAGGAGGAGCACCCGCCCCAGATGCATCCGCCTCAGGCGCACCCGCCTCAGGCGCATGCGAGCCAGATGTACCCGCCTCAGGTGCACCCACACCCACCACAGGCACACCCGCCACAAACGCACCCACCCCAGGCACACCCACCCCAGATGCACCCGGCGCGGACCATGAACAGCCCGCCGCCCGGGGCCCGTTCCCACGCTCCGGCGCCCCCGGCCCGGTTCGAGGGAGGCGGCGGCAACGGAGGGCGCGCGCTCCGCCCCGGCCGTCCTGGCGCCGACCCGGACGGTACGGGACCCGGTGCCGGGCGCCCCGGCCGCGGCAGGCGCGCCGCCCGCCGTTCGCCCCGCCGCCGCCGGATCATGCGGACGGCGATCCTCTTGACCAGCGTGCTGGCCGTCGGCTCGCTCGGCACCTACGTCTGGGCCGACACCCGGCTCAACCGCGAGGTCGACCTGGGCGAGATCGCGGACCGGATGCCGCAGGGCCGGGGGACCAACTACCTGATCGTGGGCTCCGACAGCCGGGTGGGCCTCTCCGAACGGGCCAAGAAGGAGCTGCACACCGGCGGCTCGGCCGACGCGGGACGCCGCACCGACTCGATGATCCTGCTGCACACCGGCGCCCACGGCACCACGATGGTGAGCCTGCCGCGCGACTCCTGGGTGACCATCCCGCCGTTCATCCGCCCCGAAACCGGCAAGCACTACCGCGCCTCGAAGAACAAGCTCAACGCGGCGTTCTCGTTCGGCGGCCCCGACCTGCTCGTCCGGACCATCGAGCACAACACGGGCGTGCACGTCGACCACTACACGGAGATCGGGTTCGCCGGCTTCGTGGGCATCGTGAACGCGATCGGCGGCGTACCGATGTGCCTGGACCGGGACGTCAAGGACGAGAAGTCGGGCGCGAACCTGAAGAAGGGCTGCCATACGCTCGACGGCCGTACGGCGCTGGCCTTCGTCCGCCAGCGTCATCAGGAGGCCAAGGGCGACCTGGGCCGGAGCCAGAACCAGCAGAAGTTCCTGGCCGCTCTCGCCCGCAAGGCCGCCACCCCGGGCATCCTGCTCGACCCGTCCAAGGTCTACCCGACCATGAGCGCGGGGCTCGGTACGCTCATCGTGGACAAGGACACCGGCCTGCCCAACCTCACCTCCCTGTTCAAGGCGATGAAGGGCGTCACGACGGGCGACGGCAAGCGGCTCAACGTCCCCGTGTCGAGCCTCAGCTTCCGCACTCCCAAGGGCAGCGCCGTGAAGTGGAACGCCCCGAAGGCGAAGCAGCTCTTCACCGAGCTGAACAACGACCGTCCGGTGACCGTGAACGACAAGGACTGACCTGCCGCACACCACGCCGCCGGCCCGGCCGCTTCCTTCCGGGGCAGCCGGGCCGGTGGCGCGCGCTCCCGCCGCGGTCCGCGGCGCCGCCGGCCCGAAGCCGCCGACTACAGGAACAGCCCCCAGACGGCGTCGAGCGACCAGCTCTGCCAGCTCATGGCGCCCAGCGCCGCCACGGAGATCAGCGCCATCATCAGGTTCTGCCCCTGCTCCGCCCAGTCGTGGATCATCAGCACGAGATAGATCAGGTTGAGTACGGCCCCGGCGACCAGGGCTATCGGCGTCAGCGCACCCACGATCAGCCCGAGGCCGAGGGCCAGCTCCGCATAGGCGACGAGGTACGCCATCAGCCGGGGGCGGGGCTTCACGCAGCGGTCGAAGCCCTGCCGGACAGCGGACCAGCGGTGCTTCGCCGCGATGCCGGCCGCCCAGGTGATGCCGCCGCCGGCGAACCAGGTCTTCTTGTCCTTGTGGCGCCAGCTCTCCAGCCACCACAGCCCGAGGCCTATACGGAGGACGGCGAACCACTCGGCACCGCTGAGCCACATCGTCTGCATGCTGTCCCTCGACTCATCACCGGAACTGACGGTATGTCAGTTCAGCGAACGCCGGGTCGTCGCGCAAGGGGGTGGACTTCCCTGCTCCGCCTTGTCGTCCCAAGGGCCAGCCCATAACCTCGCAACTGATGGACCGTCAGATCTGGATCCGGCGTGACCCGCCGGCGGGCAGTTGGGGGTACAGCGTGAGCAGCAACCAGAGCGGCACGGCGGAGCTTCCCAAGGTCATCAGCGTGGACGATCACGTGATCGAGCCCGCGCACCTCTTCGAGACCTGGCTGCCGAAGAAGCACCGCGACAAAGGGCCGAAGCCCTTCACCGCCGGGATCGGGGAGCTGGCGTACGTCGGCGGGAAGTACCGGTTCACCACCGACCCGGACGGCCAGCTCACGGACTGGTGGGAGTACGAGGGGCTGCTCTTCCCGTACAAGCGCATCATCGCCGCCGTGGGCTTCTCCCGCGACGAGATGACACTGGACGGGATCACCCGGGAGCAGATGCGGCGCGGGTGCTGGGACCCCAAGGCCCGGCTGGCGGACATGGACCTCAACCATGTGGAGGCCTCGCTCTGCTTCCCGACGTTCCCGCGCTTCTGCGGCCAGACCTTCGCGGAGGCCGAGGACAAGGAGGTCGGGCTCGCCTGCGTGCGGGCGTACAACGACTGGATGGTGGAGGAGTGGTGCGGGGACAGCGGTGGCCGGCTGATCCCGCTGTGCCTCATCCCGCTGTGGGACATCGACCTGGCGGTCGCCGAGATCCGGCGCAACGCCGCGCGCGGGGTGCGGGCGGTGACCTTCAGCGAGATCCCCACGTACCTGGGGCTGCCCTCCATCCACTCCGGGTACTGGGACCCGTTCTTCGCCGCGTGCGAGGAGACGGGCACGGTCGTGAACATGCACATCGGCTCGTCGTCGCAGATGCCGGCCGCCTCCCCGGACGCGCCGCCGGCCGTGCAGGCCTCCCTGAGCTTCAACAACGCCATGGCCTCGATGATGGACTTCCTCTTCAGCGGCGTCCTCGTGAAGTTCCCGCGGCTGAAACTCGCCTACAGCGAGGGCCAGATGGGGTGGATCCCGTACGCCCTGGAGCGCGCCGACGACGTCTGGGAGGAGCACCGGGCGTGGGGCGGGGTGAAGGACCTGATCCCCGAGCCGCCGTCGTTCTACTACTACCGGCAGATCTTCTGCTGCTTCTTCCGCGACAAGCACGGCGTCGCGTCGATCGAGACCGTCGGGGTCGACAACGCGACGTTCGAGACCGACTACCCGCACGTCGACTCGACCTGGCCGCACACCAAACAGGTGGCGGCCGAGCACGTGGCCGGGCTGCCGGCGGACGTGACGTACAAGCTCCTGCGGGGGAACGCCATCCGGATGCTGGACCTGTCGTTCGACCGGGAGTGATCCATCGCGCGGCGGGCCGCGGCGCACGCAGCGCGTCGCCGAGCGGGCCCGGGCGCGGAGATCATGCGCGTCGTGAGCCGCGCGGCACTCACCACCTCTCCAGGTACGTGGTGAACAGTATTTCCGTGCGATCGCCGGGCAGGACGACGTCGGAGACGTCCACGACCCGCTCGTCGATGTCGACCGAGGTCTTCCGGAGCACGAGCACCGAGGCCCCGGGCGGCAGGTCCAGCTCCTGCGCCTCCTCGGGTGTCGGCGGGCGGGCGGTGACCCGCTCCTCGACGCGGCCCAGCTCGATGCCGACGGTGGAGAACTGCGCCTGCGACCCGCCCGGCCAGGGCTCCTCGGTCTCGTCCAGCAGCTCGGGGTTTCCCGCGATCACCTCGCGGACGAGGTACGAGGTCACCAGGCTGAAGGGTGTGCCCTCGGCCGCGGACCGCGTGCGGTAGCTGCGTTCGAGGAGGGGAGTGCCTTCCGGCAGGGCGAAGGCCCGCGCCAGGTCCTCGTCCGCCTCGATCTCGCGGTACGACGCGTGAAAGACCAGGTCGCCGTTCCGCAGGCCGGTCTCCTGCTCGGTGGCGCCGTTCCTGGCCCGTTCCTCCAGGGGCGCGTGTACCCGGCCCTTCTCCCACTGGTGGCGGAAATTGGTGCGCACGGCAGTGGTGCGCGGGCGCCGTACGACATGGCCGCGCCCGTGCTGCTTCTCGATGAGGCCTTCGTCGCGCAGGGCCCGGAGGGCGTCCCGGACGAGGGGCACGCTGCGCCGGAACTCCTCGGCGAGCTCCGCCTCCGAGGGCAGGCGGTCTCCCGGCCTCAGCCGGCCTTCGCGGATGGCCTGCCGGAGCCGGTCCGCGATCCACTCGTACGCCACTGCCATGCGTGCTCACCGTTCCGTGCTCGGTGCGGTGGCCCGCCGGCCGGCCGGACGGCACCAGCTTAAGAGCCCTCCGGAGGCGGTGACGAGTGGAAGGCGTCCGTCCGGTGTGCGGCTGCCCGCGCCCGGTGCCGGACATGGAAATGCCCGATCGCTGGCGACGGGGGATGCACCAGCGATCGGGCTGACACCAAGATTAACAAGGCTGCTTGTCCGACGGGAGCCAACTGCCCAGCCACAATGACGGTTTGTGAGCGGGATCACGCGCAGTGGTGCGCCAACGGGTGGAATCCGGGAGCAAAGGGCGCCGCGGAGCCGGCCGGGGGGCCCGCCCGACGCCCGGACGGCATGCGGTGGGCGGAGCCTTGGCCATTATTCGCCGCACGAGGGCGCGTACGGGAGACGGGGCAGATACTCGTGCCATTTCTCCGGCGTCAGCACTCCCCGGGTGGTCGAGCAGATGCGGCGGATCGCCTCGTCGGCGTCCAGGTTCCACAGCCGGACCGTGTCGGCGCCGCTCGACACCGTGAGCATGTGGCTTCCGGGGCGGAACGAGAGGAAATTGCCCGTCGTGGATTTGGGGCTCATCGACTGGCCGATGGGGGTGGCCCGGGCAGGGTGGGCGACGTTCCAGAGCCGGATCATGTCGTCGTTGCCGCCGCTCGCCAGGGTGCGGCCGTCCTGGCTGAACGTCAGCGACACGATCGCTTCGGTGTGGCCTGTGAGGGTGGAGAGCCGGGTGGTTTTGAGGGGGTCGGTGACGTTCCAGAGCCGGACCGTGTTGTCATCGCTGCCGCTGGCCAGAGTATGGCCGTCCGGACTGTAGGTGAGCATGTTGACGGGGCCCAGGTGTCCCTTGAGAGGTGCGCCGAGCCGGGCGGTGTGACGTGGGTCGGACACCTTCCAGAGCCGGATGGTGCTGTCGGAACTGCCGCTGGCGAGCGTGCCGCCGTCCGGGCTGAAGGCGAGGGAGTTGACGTAGCCCGCGTGACCGGTGAGGGGTGCGCCGAGCCGACGAGGGCGGGACGGGTCGCCCACGTCCCACAGCTGAAAAGTGCGGTCCTGGTAGGCGGTTGCCAGGGTGCGGCCGTCCGGGCCGAATGCCATGGCGTCCGAGTACCGCGTCCGCAGCGTGAGGGGCCGCCCGTAGGGGACGGGCCGTGCCGGGTCGGTGACGTTCCACAGACGCAGGGTGCGGATTCCCGTCCGCACCGCGAGCGTGCGGCCGTCGGGGGAGAACACCATCGACCGCGCGTCGCCCTCCCCGGGCCGCAGGGGCTTGCCGAGCAAGGCCGGACGCTGCTGAGCCGTCACGTTCCACAGCCGGATCCGCTGGTCGCGCGCGGCCGTGGCGAGCACCCGCCCGTCCGGGCGGAACGCCCCGCTGCGGCCGGTCATGTCCGACGCCGGTATCGACCACAGGCGGGCCTTGTTGTCGCCGCTCCCGGTGGCGAGGGTCCGCCCGTCGGGGCTGAAGCCCACGGTGTACATCTCGCCACTGCTGCCGGCGAGCGGCTCGCCGACCTGCGAGGGGTACGCCGGATTGCTGACGTTCCACATGCTCGCCGTGTTGTCCGCGCTGGCGGCGGCGAGCATGCGTCCGTCGGGCCTGAAGGCCACGGACCATACGGGACCGGTGTGGCCGGTGAGCGCCGCACCGAGCGGGGCGGCGTGACGCGGGGCGGCCACGTTCCAGAGCCGGATGCTGTTGTCGTCGCTGCCGCTGGCGAGCGTGCGGCCGTCGGGGCTGAAGGACACGGAGTGCACCGTTCCCTTGTGCCCCTTCAGCACCCTGACCGGCGCCGTATGACGGGGGTCGGCCGTGTCCCACAGCCGGATCGTGTCGTCGTCGCCACCGGACGCCAGCGTCCGCCCGTCGGGGCTGAACGCCACGGCGCGCACGGCGGCGGTGTGGCCGCTCAGGACACCGAGACTCCTCGGCCGGCGGGTGTCGCCCACGTCCCACAGACGGACGGTGTGATCTTCGTTGCCGGCGGCCAGCGTGTGTCCGTCCGGACCGAAGGCGAGCAGGAAGACCGTGCCGTCGTGGCCGGTCAGGGGCGCGCCGATCGGGCGCGGCCGGCGGGGGTCGCGCACGTCCCAGAGCCGGACCGTGCCGTCGTCCGAAGCGCTGGCGAGGGTGCGTCCGTCCGGGCTGAAGACGGCGGTGCTCACCCAGCTGGTGTGCCCGGTGAGGGGCTTGCCCAGGGGCTTGGGGCGCGTCGGGTCCGCCACGTCCCACAGCCGGACGGTGCGGTCGTAGCTCGCGGTCGCCAGGATCCGCCCGCTCGGATGGAACGCGGTGAGGTAGACGGCGCCGGTGTGGCCGCGAAGCGGCGTGGCCAGCGGTGCGTTCGCCGTCGAGATCAACCGGTTGTTCGTGCCCTTGTCGTCCGGCCGCAAGTGGTGGGCCACCAGGTCGAGCTGTGCGGACAACGACGGATCCGTGCTCTGGACGCGATCGGCCTCGGCGAGCACCTGCTCGAACACCGCGTCGTCCCGCTGCTGCCACGCGACCAACGCCGAACCGACGGCCAGTACCGCAAGGACGGCCAGAGCCGACACCGCACCGCGGCTGATCAGGGCCGTCCGCTTGCGCAGCTTGACCGAAGCGGCCAGGAACTCCACCGCGCTCCGGGTCAGAAAGCCGTCACCGGCGGACTTCGCCCAGGTGCGGGCCTGTTCCAGCCGTGAACCCCGGTAGAGCAGCGAGGGGTCGCGGCGGGAGCCCTCCCAGGCCCTGCCGTCCTCCTCCAGCCGCTGGCGCAGCAGGTTGCCGGCCCGGTCCTCGTCGATCCAGTCGCGCAGCCGCGGCCAGGCGTGGAGCAGCGCTTCATGCGTGATCTCCACGGCCTCCGCATCGAGCGTCACCAACCGGGCGTGCACCAGCGCTTCGAGCGATTCCTCCGTCTTGTGGGGATCCGTCGACTCCTCCGCCAGCTGGCGCCGCGTCCCCCGCCTGCGGGTGGCCTGGGTGTCCTCGCTCAGCCGGACCAGCCGGAGGAGCAGCAGACGCGCGGCCGTGCGCGCGGTCGGATCGAGGCCGGACCAGGCCCGCTCGGCGGTCGCCGCCACCGCGCCCTGGATGCCGCCGGCCGCACGGTAGCCGGCCAGCGTCAGCCGCCCCGCCTTCCGTCGCTGCCAGGTGGCGAGCAGCGCGTGGGACAGGAGCGGCAGCACGCCCGCGTGGTGCGTCCCGCCGGTGCCGTCGGCGCCCACCTCCCGGACGATCAGCTCCGCCAGTCCCGGTTCGAGCTCCAGGCCCACGGCCTTGGCCGGTCCGGTCACCGCCTCGCGCAGCTCCGCGGTGGTCAGCGGGCCGAGCACCATGTGCCGGTGCTGCAGCGCGTCGGCCAGTTCGGGATACCCGAGACACTGCTCGTAGAAATCGGCGCGGATGCCGACGACGACGAGGACGGGGGCCGCGTCACCGGAGTCGGCGGCGGGTGTGCACGCGGCATGCAGGAGCTGGACGAACGTACGCCTGGCCGCCTCGTCCGAGCAGAGCGTGAACGCCTCCTCGAACTGGTCCACGATCACGACCGGACGGGCGGTGGCCGGCGTCCCCCGCTGCGCCCACGCCGTGACGGCCTCCCGCACCGCGCGCGCGAAGGGCGCGGCACCGGACTCCTGCGCCGCCCGCTCCCGGGCGTGGGGGACGACACCGGCGAGCTCGGGTATCCGGCGGGTCAGCTCCGCGAGAGGATCACCGCCCGGTACGAGCTGGACCACCTCCCGCGGCCGGCCGTCCCCGTCGCCCGGCGCGCCGTTCTGCAACGCGGGCACCAGACCGGCGTTCAGCAGGGAGGACTTTCCCGCCCCCGAGGCCCCCACGAGCATGACCAGGCCCCCCGTGTCCTCCGCCGCGCGGAGCTGGGCGACGAGGGCATCGGTGCACCGTTCCCGTCCGAAGAACCACCGGGCGTCCTCTTCCCGGTACGAGGCCAGCCCCCGGTACGGGCACACCGCGGGGACGGCCGCGGCGTCGGGCGGAGGGCCCGCCTCCTCCTGCGCACAGGCCGCGGCGGGGCCGGCGACCGCGCGCTCCCACAGGAGCTGCCACCGCGCCAGGTCGTACAGGCCGGCGGACACCGGCGCGGGCCGCAGGCGCCGTGCCTGGGGGATCAGGATGTGCAGCACCGCGGCGAGCGCGGTGAACTGCGCCGGCACGTTCTTGGCCCGGCGCCAGTCGCTGATCCGCTGCACGGACACCCGCACGGGCCGCCCGCGTTCGTCGACCCGCTGCAGCCGGACGACCGCCTCCGCCACCTTCTTGAGGGGCGGATTGCCGGCCTCCTTGTACAGCAGTGCGAGACGTTCCGCGAAGGCTGTCCGTGCCCCTGCGTCGGAGCTCAAGGCCTCCACCCCTTCCTTCCCCCGCACTTGGACATCCGGACCGGAAAACTCACCTTAGCGGGCTGACCTGCGGCGAAGGCCTCGGCCCGAGACCGGAACCTCCTCAGTCGGAACCTCACCTGGCAGGATCGTTTCCCAGCGGCGCACCAAGGGGCCCTACCCCGACGGACCACCTGCACAGTCCTCGGAGAGAGACCTCCTGATGCCTGCTGTCGGCCACCAGCTGCCGGACTCACGAGCCGTGTGACGGTCTCGGCTCCTGGGCCCGAGGGGATCTGTGGAGCCGGTCCCGTCGGACCGCGCCCACGTTGACCACGGGTCCGCCCCGAGTCCACGGTCCGCGCCACCCGGCGCGAACCGCCCCCGCCCGCGCCGTTCGGCACCGGTCCCCACGAGGGGAGGGACCGGTGACGAATGGCGCGGCGTGCGACGGGGGTGCGGCCTGGCAGGACCGTCCGACGGGGGAGAGCGACCCGCCGGCGCCCTCGTCCTGAGCGGCGTCGCCGCCACCCCGGCCACCCCGGCCGCGCATCCGGCGGGCCTCCGCAGGCAGCCACGACTGGCCCGGCGCACGGATCTGCCTCACGACCACGGGGAGTCCGGTTCTCCGAACCCCGGCAGGGTGACCACCGCTTGGACGAACCCACCCAAGAACCGGAAGACGGCCACCGGCTACCGCGCGGCGCCGGGCAAGCACGGACCTGAGCAACCGCTTCTGAACACCCCGCCACGCCCGGCACCGTGACATCGGCCCGGTCTCTCCCCCGCGAAGGAGCCGTCCGGCGTCGGTTGCCCTGCTGCACGTGAGGGGTGGGCAGGGGGCGAGAGGACCCGGTCCGCCCGGACGTTGGGGCTCGACGCGTCGGAATGATTCTGACGCGGGAACGGGCGGAAGCGCTGAACACTCGCCTTGCGCTGTGTTCCACATCACTATCGCCCATCGCCGCGCTCGTGATCTGCTGCAGCGCCTACGGCGGACTGAATTCCCGGCGCTGGCCACGCAGTTGGTCGCCCACAACGCAGGAGAGGCGCCTACTCGCATGAGTAGGCGCCTCTTACCTGTGTTCCTTCAGTCGGGGTGGCGGGATTTGAACCCACGACCTCTTCGTCCCGAACGAAGCGCGCTGCCAAGCTGCGCTACACCCCGAAGCAACGAGCTCTACTTTAGCGGACCGATCCCCGTAGGTGAAATCCGGTTGTTGTGGAGCCGGGGAGCGGGCCTGACCTGGTCGGTCCCGATGGTGATCAAGGGGAGGGCGCAGAGGGCCAGGGCGAGGGTGAGTGCGGTGGTGACGGTGGGGGAGGGGGCGCCGGTGGCGGCGGGGAAAGCGAGAGCGAAGGCGAGGTAGAGCAGGGGGTAGGCCGGCCACTGCCAGGCGTAGGACAGGCGGAAGCCGCGTGGGGTGGTCAGCAGCAGCCAGTCGGCGAGGGCGGCGAGCGGCATGAGTGTGTAGAGGAGCTGGTGGGAGACGGCTTGGGCGGCACCGGAGGCGGTGGTCGGCAGTGTGAAGGCGGTGGAGTCGGCCGCCGGGAGGACGTAGTGGAGGAGGGCGGGGAGGGAGAGGAAGGGGACGAGCGCGCCGGCGATGCGGGGGCTCACGGGGTGGTGGCCGGTCCAGGCGCGGTGCGCGGAGCAGGCGAAGACCAGTGCCGCGGCGATATTGGCCTGCACGGTGAAGCGGGTGAGGAGCTGGGCCGGGCCCGTGGTGCCGGTGGCCGCCAGGACCAGTCCGGTCAGCGCGGCGGCGGTGATGAGGAGGCGGAAGGCGGCGGCCAGAGGGTGTCGGCTCATGGGGGCGACGGCTGCTGCCGGGGTGCGGGCGGCGGCGCCGGCCGGATCGGTGGCGTGGCGCGTGGACTGCGAGGTCCGGGTGGGATCGGACATCCCTCCACGTTACGGGGATGATCAGCGGGCGCGGGAGGCCCCATCCGGCAAAACTCCTCCGGGGCATTCCGCTCCGGCCATCCCTTAGGGACACCCCTTGGCTGGCCTTCCCGGAATCCCCGGCACTGCTCCTGGAACCCCTGCCGCACCGCTCCCGGAACCCCTGGGTGATCCCTTCGGAACTCGATGGCCACGTCCTCTGGCAGGAGCCCGGTCCGGAGGCGGGGCGCGGGTTCGGAGCGGGGGTCCGGAGTGGGTTCCGGAGTGGGTTCCGGAGTGGGTTCCGGAGTGGGTTCCGGATCTCGGGGGTCCGGTGTGGATTCCGGATCCAGAGCTGGGGGCCGGAGGGGTCCCGCGCCCTGCCCCGCAGCCCGAGACCACTCCATTCACGCAGCCCCACCGCACGGAATGGCCACCCCACCGGATCCCACGGAATGGCCACCCCACCGGGAACCTCGCCGAGTCCCACCGGGTCCCGCCAGGGGTCTGGCCCCGCCTCCGGTCGCCTCAGTCCCGTGCCGTCAGGGTCAGCAGCGTCGCCTCCGGGGGGCAGGCGAAGCGGACCGGGGTGTAGCGGTTGGTGCCGCAGCCGGCGGAGACGTGGAGGTAGGAGGTGTGGCCGGCGGCGGTGTGGGTGGAGAGGCCCTTCACGCGGTCGGTGTCGATGTCGCAGTTGGTGACCAGGGCGCCGTAGAAGGGGATGCAGAGCTGGCCGCCGTGGGTGTGGCCGGCCAGGATCAGCGGATAGCCGTCGGCGGTGAAGGCGTCCAGGGAGCGCAGGTAGGGGGCGTGGACGACGGCCAGCGAGAGGTCGGCGCCGGATTCCGGGCCGCCGGCGACCTCGGCGTAGCGGTCGCGCTTGATGTGCGGGTCGTCCAGGCCGGTCAGGGCGATCTCGATGCCCTCCAGCTTGAGGCGGCCGCGGGTATTGGACAGGCCGACCCAGCCCGCCGCGTCGAAGGCGTCGCGCAGCTCTTCCCACGGGTTGTGGACGACGCCCACGGCGGGTGCGTTGCCGTTGAGGCCGTGCCGGCCCTGGGCCCGTTCGATGAGGTAGCGGGCGGGATTGCGCAGCTTGGGGCCGTAGTAGTCGTTCGAGCCGAAGACGTAGGCGCCGGGGAACTCCATCAGCGGGCCGAGCGCGTCCAGTGCCTCGGGGACGCCCTCGGGGTCGGAGAGGTTGTCGCCCGTGTTGATGACGAAGTCGGGGCGCAGTCCGGCGAGCGACTGCAGCCAGCGCTGCTTCTTGCGCTGCCCGCTGACCATGTGGATGTCGGAGACCTGCAGGACGCGCAACGGCCGCATGCCGCGGGGCAGTACGGGCACGGTGACGCGTCGGAGTCGGAAGGAGCGGACTTCGAAGCCGGCGGCGTAGGCCAGGCCGGCCGCACCGACTGCGGTCAGGGTCAGGGGTACTCCGTATCGCGCGCGCATGCTCCCATCGTTGCAGAGTGCGGGGGGTGGATGCAGCGGGAGGGAGCCGCCCCACGGGGTGGTGGGGGTGCGGGACCGGGAGGAAAAGGCGCGGTGATTGTCGGTGGGTGAGGGCATACTCGACGGCATGACCACGCTCAAGTCCAAGCTGCAGGACGACCTCACCATCGCGATCAAGGCGCGCGACGAGCTGCGTTCCTCCACCCTCCGTCTCACGCTGACCGCGATCCAGAAGGAGGAGGTCGCGGGCACCGAGGCGCGCGAGCTGTCCGACGGCGAGGTCGAGAAGATCATCGCGCGGGAGGCGAAGAAGCGCCGGGAGGCCGCGGACGCCTTCGAGAAGGGCGGCCGGGGCGAGTCGGCGGAGCGGGAGCGCGCCGAGGGCGAGGTGCTCGCCGACTATCTGCCCAAGCAGCTGTCCGACGATGAGCTGGAGCAGCTCGTCGCGGCGGCCGTGGCGGAGGCCAAGGGTGCCGGCGCCGAGGGGCCGCGGGCGATGGGCGCCGTGATGAAGATCGTCAACCCGCAGGTGGCGGGCCGTGCCGAGGGCGGCCGGGTGGCCGCGGTGGTGAAGAAGCTGCTCGCCGGCTGAGCCGCCGGACGGAGTCCGTGCGAGAAGAAGGGTGAGGGGCGCCCCCTGGTGGGGGCGCCCCTCGTCTTTCGTCGGGTGATGCGGCTCGGCGTCCTTCGCCGTACGGCCCAAGCGGCCGGTCACCGGCGGCCGTTCACCAGCCGCCGTTGCCGCCGCCCAGAATGTCGGGGAAGCCGGGAATGCTCCAGCCGCCGCCCGGCTTGTTGCCGCCGCCGTGGCCCCGGCCGGGCTTGTGCTTGCCGCGGCCCTTGTCGCCCTCGTCGCCCTGGTTCTTGTCCTTGGCGGGATCGTCGATCGGGACGGTGGGCAGGGTGGGCGCGGGCCGGTCGGCCAGCGCGCCGGACATGGCGTCGCGCCAGATGGGACCGGGGGTGTCGGCGCCGTAGACCTTGTCGTGGGGCACGCCGCCGATGGTGATGTTGTACATCTTGCGCTTGTGCTGCGGGTCACCGACCCAGACCGCGCCGGCCGCGTTGGGCGTGTAGCCGACGAACCAGGCGGCGTAGCGGCTGTCGGTGGTACCGGTCTTGCCCGCGCTGTCGCGGCCCTTGAGCCCGGCCTCCTTGCCGGTGCCGTCCTCGACCACGCCCTTGAGCAGGGTGTTGATCGTGTCCGCGGTCTTCTTGGACATGGCGGTGCGGCAGCTGGTCTGCGGCACCTTCAGTGCCCGGCCGCGGGCGTCGGTGATCGACTCGATGGCCACCGGCGAGCAGTACCGGCCGCCGGCGGCGAAGGTGGCGTACCCGGCCGCCATCGTGAGAGGCGACATCTCCTGGGTGCCGAGCGTCATCGACGGGACCTGCTGCAGCGGCTTGCCGTCCGCCCGCTCGATGCCCATCTTCTGCGCCATGTCGACCACGGGGCAGACCCCGATGTCGCTGATCAGCTGCACGAAGTAGGTGTTGACCGATTTCGCGGTCGCCTCCTTCATGGAGTACGGGCCGACCTCTTCCTTGTTCTCGTTCTCGACGTTCTCGGAGCCGCTGCCCCGCCATTCGCCCTCGCAGGTCTGGACGGGGCTGGGGTACGGCATCCGGTACGGCGACGGGTACTCCTGCTCCGGGTTCGTGCCCTGCTCCAGCGCGGCGGCCGCGACCACCGGTTTGAAGGTCGAACCGGGCAGGTAGCCGGCGCCGCCGCCCTTGTCGTGGTTCACCGAGAGGTTGATCACGGTCTCGTTCTCACGGAAGCCGTACGGGCGCGACTGGCCCATGCCGAGGATCTTTCCGGTGCCCGGTTCGACGATGGTGGCCGCGGAGGCGACCGGGTCGTCGTCGTAGACATGGTCCTTGAGCGATGCCTGCACGGACTTCTGGGTCTGCGGATCGAGGGTGGTGCGGATGGTCATGCCGCCCTCGTCCCAGCGCTTCAGTCGGGCCTTCCGGTTCTTGCCGAACGACTTGTCGTGCAGGAAGACCGTGCGGATGTAGTCGCAGAAGAAGCCGGCGCCGTCGGTGGCGGTGATGCAGCCGTTCTTGGGGCGGCTGACCGCCAGCTTGATCGGCTTCTTGGCGGCCGCGTCGGCCTGCGCCTGGGTGACGTCCTTCATGTCGGCCATCCGCTGCAGCACGGTGTTGCGCCGCCGCGTGGCCTCCTGCGGGTCGTTGACCGGGTCGTACCGGCTGGGCGACTGGACGATGCCCGCCAGCAGCGCCGACTCCCCGAGGTTCAGGTCCTTGGCGTGCTTGCTGAAGTAGCGCTGGGCGGCCGCCTCGATGCCGTAGGCCTGCTGCCCGAAGAACGTGATGTTGAGGTAGTTCTGCAGGATCTTCCGCTTGCCGAGCTCTTTCTCGACCTGGATCGCGTACTTGAGCTCCTTGACCTTGCGGCCGAGGGTCTGCTGGGTGGCCTGCGCAACCTTGTCGGGGTTGTCGCCCGCCTCCTCGATGAAGACGTTCTTCACGTACTGCTGGGTCAGCGTCGAGGCGCCCTGGGAGACGGCGCCCGACTGGGCGTTCTTGTTGAGCGCCCGCAGGATCCCCTTCAGGTCGATGGCACCGTGCTGATAGAAGCGCGCGTCCTCGATCGCGACGATCGCCTTCTGGATGTACGGGGACATGTCCTTGAGGCCGACGACCGTGCGGTCACGGGAGTAGACCTTGGCGATCTCGCCGCCCTTGGCGTCCAGAATCCGGGTCCGCTGACTGAGCGGCGGTGTCTTGAGGTTCGCCGGGATGTCGTCGAAGCCCTCGACCGATCCCTTGGCGGTCAGGCCCAGCGCCCCGGCCGCCGGGAGCGCGAGGCCGGCGAGCACCGCTCCGGCCAGGACGCTGACACCGAGGAACTTGGCGGCCTGCTGAGTCTTGGACAGACCCCCGCCATCGCGCTTCTTAGGCATGAGGGCAGCCTACGTTCTCAATCGCCGGACAGGGGCGCACCTGTTCGTTTAGCCTGTTCTCAGCTACCACAGCTGAACGGTTACGCCTCGGTTCGTCAACCCCCTACTCCCGCGTGCCGCGCCCCCACGTGCCCGTGTGTGTCGAGAGAAACCCCGTGTCAGGGCGGTGAACTGTCCCGCCTTGTGTACAAAGTGACGTATGCCGTTCGGTCACTCCGTTGGGTGATCTGCCGCATACGCATAGTCCGTTCGGGCCATTCAAGATTGGGCCCGAAGGGGGTGTTGCGCCCTGCCCGCCTTCCGTAACGTCCTCAACTGGCAACGGTGAATATGCCGCTTGCCGCCGTGGGGGAGCCTCGATTCGGGAGAGGACGGCGCCAGCATGAGCTGGGTAACCGACTGGAGTGCACAGGCAGCCTGCCGCACTACCGATCCGGATGAACTGTTCGTACAAGGGGCGGCGCAGAACCGCGCCAAGGCGGTGTGCACCGGGTGTCCGGTACGCACGGAATGCCTGGCCGATGCCCTGGACAACCGGGTGGAGTTCGGCGTGTGGGGCGGGATGACGGAGCGCGAGCGGAGGGCGTTGCTGCGCCGCCGCCCGACGGTGACGTCATGGCGCCGGCTGTTGGAGACCGCGCGCACGGAATACGAGCGCAGCACGGGCATCCTGCCGCTGGACTGCGAGGACGAGATCTTCGACGAGTACGCAGCGGTCGGGTAGGCGGGGAGTTGCGGGCACCGGCCTGTGGTCCGCAGGCTCGGGCCGGATGATTTGGCCGAGAAGGTTCGGCCGGTGGCGCGTTCTGGTTGCGGGTGGTGACGTGCCACCGGTGTCCTTGGCGCATCCGTGAGTTGGGGCGCCGAGAGGGGACGTGGGCGTGCTGTTCGGCGTGTCACGTGCCCGTGTGTGACGGGCGTTCGTGACTGGTGCGGGCGCCTTGGTAGTGGGTGGCTGAGCCGGTCGTGCGTACGGCTCAGTCGTCGGAGCCCTTGGGGGTGCCGTAGCCCTCGGGGCCGTCGGAGTCCGTGGGGTTCAGCGCCAGGCGGTCGCCGATGGCACGCAGTCCCGCGAGGTCGTGGACATCGCCGGGCAGCGCGGCGACCTCTGTCACCGGAACCTCGGGATGCAGCGCGGTGAAGCGGTCCCGCGTACGACGTTCGCGTGCGAGGACCTGCATGCGTTCCGCGTGCAGCCGTAGCAGTCCGGCGGCCAGTTGTGCCGCTGAGGCTGACGTGGGTGTCACTTGCTCCGCCGCAGCGGCGGGGGAGAGGCCGCCGGCGGTACGTGGTCCAGCCTTCCCGCCGTCGAGATCCACAATGCCGGTTGTTTCAAGATTATTTTCTGCGCGGCCGGGGGCCCGGTCGGCCTCCTCGGCGGAGCCGGGGGCGGGGTCGTCCGCCGCGGCCGGGACGGCGCCGGTGTCCGTCGCGGTGTCCGCAGCCGTGTCCGCGCGGGTGTCCTCCGCCATGCGGTCGGTCAGGGCCTCGGCGGCGGCCAGGGCGCGCTCGGCGCTCAGTTGGGCGGCGCCGCTGCCGTGCACCCGGTTCAGCACGAGACCGGCGAGCGGCATCTGCTCGGCGGCCAGCCGCTCGACGAAGTAGGCCGCCTCGCGCAGCGCGTCCCGCTCCGGCGCGGCCACCACGAGGAACGCCGTGCCGGGCGCCTGCAGCAGGCGGTAGGTGGCGTCGGCGCGGGTGCGGAAGCCGCCGAACATGGTGTCCATCGCGGCCACGAAGGTCTGCACATCGCGCAGCAGTTGACCGCCCATGAGCTTGCTGAGGGTGCCGGTCATCATCGACATGCCGACATTGAGGAACTTCATGCCGGCCCGGCCGCCGACCTTCGCCGGCGCCATCAGCACCCGGATGAACTTGCCGTCCAGGAAGGAGCCGAGGCGCTTGGGCGCGTCCAGGAAGTCGAGCGCGGAGCGGCTCGGCGGGGTGTCGACGACGATCAGGTCCCACTCGTCGTTCGCGCGGAGCTGGCCGAGCTTCTCCATGGCCATGTACTCCTGTGTGCCCGCGAAACCGGCCGACAGGGACTGGTAGAAGGGGTTCTCCAGGATGGCGCGGGACCGGTCGGCGTCCGCATGGCCCTCGACGATCTCGTCGAAGGTGCGCTTCATGTCCAGCATCATCGCGTGCAGTTCGCCGCCCGCGGACTCGTCGACGTCCTTGACCTGGCGCGGGACGTTGTCGAGCTCGGAGATGCCCATGGACTGCGCCAGCCGCCGCGCGGGGTCGATGGTCAGCACGACGACCTTGCGGCCGCGCTCGGCGGCGCGTACGCCCAGGGCCGCGGCGGTCGTGGTCTTGCCGACGCCGCCGGAGCCGCAGCACACCACGATGCGGGTGTGCGGATCGTCGATCAGCGCATCGACCTCGAGCCGCGGGGCCGAGGCGTCCAGCGTCGTGTTGTCCGAGGTCATATGGGCCCCTGTTTCCGCAGGTCTCTCGCCAGGTGGTAGAGCCCGGCGAGGTCCACTCCCTCGGGGAGCAGCTCCAACTCGTAGGTGGGCAGGCCGATTGCGGAGAGTTCTGCGTACTCGGCGCGCTCCAGCTCGACCCGCTCGGCGTGTTCGCGCGCCTGCTCCAGCAGGGGGTCGATCAGCCGGTCCGCCAGGCCGCCGCGGCGGGCGCCGCCCAGACCGGCTTCGGAGAGCGCCTTGGCGACGCCCGTACGCGCCCCACGGGCGGCGATGTCGAGGTCGCCGTTGTCCAGCAGCGCCGGGCGGGTCATGTTGATCACGACGCCGCCCACGGGGATGCCGGCGGCGCGCAGCTCGGCGACGCCGTCCGCGGTCTCCTGGACCGGCATCTCCTCCAGGAGCGTCACGAGGTGCACCGCGGTCTCGGGAGACTTCAGGACCCGCATCACGGCCTGCGCCTGATTGTGGATCGGGCCGATCTTCGCGAGGCCGGCGACCTCGTCGTTGACGTTCAGGAAGCGGGTGATGCGGCCCGTCGGCGGGGCGTCCATCACGACCGCGTCGTAGACGAACTTCCCGCTCTTGTCCTTGCGGCGCACCGCTTCGCACGCCTTGCCGGTCAGCAGGACGTCCCGCAGGCCCGGCGCGATGGTCGTGGCGAAGTCGATCGCCCCGAGCTTCTTGAGCGCCCGGCCCGCGCTGCCGAGTTTGTAGAACATCTGGAGGTAGTCCAGAAGGGCGCGTTCGGCGTCGATGGCCAGGGCGTGGACCTCACCGCCCGCCCGTCTTCCGCCACCGCCCCGGGAGGGCTCGCCCGCGGCCTCCGTCCGGGGGGAGCCCCACGGCGACGCACCTTCCGACGCCGGACCCACCGCGATCTTGCGTTCCTCGTAGGGAAGCGCTTCCGTTTCGAACAATTGGGCAATGCCCTGCCGGCCCTCGACCTCGACCAGGAGGGTACGGCGCCCCTCGGTGGCCAGGGCCAGGGCGAGGGCGGCGGCGACCGTGGTCTTGCCGGTGCCGCCCTTGCCGCTGACGACATGGAGCCTGCTCACGCAAAGGAGCCTAACCAGTCCGCGTCCCGGCTACGCACGGGATACACCTGGGAGGTCCCGGAGAATCTGCCCGTGATCCCTCCGGGACGGGTCAGGGATGCTCCGTAGGGGTCCGGCGGCCGCGCTCCGGAACGCCGCGCAGCAGGGGTGCGGTCCGCCCGTGGCGGACGGCGTCCACCGCCGCCGTGGACAGGCATTACGCTCGGCCCATGACCAAGTGGGAATACGCGACCGTGCCGCTCCTCGTGCACGCGACGAAGCAGATTCTGGACACCTGGGGCGAGGACGGCTGGGAGCTCGTCCAGGTCGTGCCGGGCCCGAACAACCCCGAACAGTTGGTGGCCTACCTGAAGCGGGAGAAGGCGTGAGCGCGGCGGAGGACAAGATCGCGGCACTCGGCCTGAAGCTGCCGCAGGTCGTGCCGCCGCTGGCCACCTACCAGCCCGCGGTGCGCTCCGGCGCCTATGTGTACACCTCCGGCCAGCTGCCGATGGTGGACGGTGCGCTGCCGCTCACCGGCAAGGTCGGTGCCGAGGTCAGCGCGGAGCAGGCCAAGGAACTCGCCGCGACCTGTGCGCTCAACGCGCTGGCCGCCGTGCAGTCCGTCGTCGGCGACCTCGACAAGATCCAGCGGGTCGTGAAGGTCGTCGGTTTCGTGGCCTCCGCGCCCGACTTCACCGGCCAGCCGGGCGTCCTCAACGGCGCCAGCGAGCTGCTGGGCGAGATCCTCGGGGACAAGGGCGTGCACGCCCGGTCCGCCGTGGGCGTGGCGGTGCTGCCGCTGGACGCCCCGGTCGAGGTCGAGATCCAGGTGGAGATCGCCGAATAGCCGTCCCGTCCGGGCTCTGAGGCCCGAAGCAAGCGCCGTGCGCCGGAGGGCCCCTCGTCAGCAGGGGCCCTCCGGCGTGAAAGACGCCCTCGAACATCCGCGCGCGAGCGCATAACATCCGGCCATGTCGTCCACGACCAACGGCCAGTGGTACCCACCGGAGTGGCCGGACCGCATCCGGGCACTTGCGAACGGCGAGCTGACCCCTGCCGAGCCCCGGCGGGCCGCCACCGTCCTGCTGCTGCGGGACGCCGCCTCCGGCGGCCCCACCGTCCACATGCTGCGCAGACGTACCTCCATGGCCTTCGCCGGCGGCGCGTACGCCTATCCGGGCGGCTCCGTCGATCCCCGCGACGAGCGCCCGGTGGCCTGGGCCGGGCCGTCGCGCGCCCAGTGGGCCGTCCGTATGGGCGTCGATCCGGCCACCGCGCAGACCATCGTCTGCGCCGCCGTCCGCGAGACGTTCGAGGAGTCGGGCGTGCTGCTCGCGGGCCCCTCGGCCGAGACGGTCGTCACGGACACCACCGGCGAGGACTGGGAGGCCGACCGCGCGGCCCTCGTCGCCCACGAGCTCTCCTTCGCCGACTTCCTGGGCCGTCGTGGCCTGGTCCTGCGCTCCGACCTGCTCGGTGCCTGGGCCCGCTGGATCACCCCCGAGTTCGAGCCGCGGCGCTACGACACCTGGTTCTTCGTCGCGGCGCTCCCCGAGGGCCAGCGCACCCTCCCCCAAGGACCTGCGGCGAGCCCCGGTCCCGGGGGGACCCCCGGCGCCTCCACCGAGGCGGACCTCGCGGTGTGGATCCGGCCGGAGGAGGCCGCCGCCGGCTACGACCGCGGTGAGCTGCTGATGATGCCGCCGACCATCGCGACCCTGCGCTCGCTCCAGCCGTACGCCACCGCCGCGGACGCGCTGGGCGCGGCGGAGGCCCAGAATCTGACGCCCGTACTGGCGCAGGCCCGCCTCGTGGGCGGCGAGATCGAGCTGAGCTGGCCGGGGCACGACGAGTTCACCAAGCACATCGCGCAGGACGACGACGGTGCCCCCGGGGACGGCCACAGCCCCTCGGACAGCCCCAGCCCCTCGGGAGGGACCCCCGCATGACCGACGCATCCGCCCTCCCCGGTCAGCCCCGCGGCGGGGTGATCGCCGGACAGGCGACCGCGCGGGCCCGGTGCGTCCTGGCCCCGAACCCGTCGCCGATGACGCTGGACGGCACCAACACCTGGATCCTCGCCGAGCCGGACTCCGATCTCGCCGTCGTCATCGACCCCGGGCCGCTCGACGAGAGCCACCTGCGGGCCGTCATCGACACCGCCGAGCGGGCCGGCAAGCGCATCGCACTGACCTTGCTGACCCACGGTCACCCCGACCACTCCGACGGCGCCGCGCGCTTCGCCGAGCTGACCCGTTCGGCCGTACGGGCGCTGGACCCGGCGCTGCGCCTGGGCGGCGAGGGGCTCGAGGCGGGCGATGTCATCACCACCGGAGGCCTGGAGCTGCGCGTGGTGCCCACCCCGGGCCACACCGCGGACTCGCTCTCCTTCCACCTCCCGGCCGACCGCGCGGTGCTCACCGGCGACACGATCCTGGGGCGCGGCACCACGGTGGTCGCACACCCCGACGGGCGGCTGGGCGACTACCTGGACTCGCTGCGCCGGCTGCGCTCCCTGACGGTCGACGACGGGGTCTCGACGGTCCTCCCCGGCCATGGACCGGTGCTGAACGACGCCCAGGGGGCGGTGGAGTTCTATCTGGCGCACCGGGCGCACCGGCTCGCCCAGGTGGAGACGGCGGTCGAGGCCGGCCACCGTTCACCCGCCGAGGTCGTCGCGAACGTCTATGCCGATGTCGACCGCTCGCTGTGGCCGGCCGCCGAGCTGTCGGTGCGGGCGCAGCTGGACTACCTGGGCGAGCACGGGCTGATCGAGAGCTGACGGCGCGGACGGGCCGGGAGGCGGACGGCGGGGCCGTCGGCCGGGGCCGGGGCCGAGGACGGTCCCGGAGCGGCTGAGAGGCGCCGTCAGCCCGCCTGTGGCGGGGGCGCCTTCGCCCCGTGGACGGCCAGGTATTCGGCGGCCAGCCAGGGGGCGAGGCCGGTGAGCAGCTCGTCCAGCAGTTCCGGGTAGGCGGCGGGCGTCCGGGCGGCGCGTGCCGCGGCGCGCATCTGCTCGGCGTACGCCGGGTAGTAGCGGCCGAACACCTCGGCGGACTCGGTGAGATCGCTCGTCCAGCCGCCCCAGCGCGGCATGACCAGGGTGAACCCGGTGCGTACCAGGCGGCGCGCCACACCCCGGGTCAGCCGGGTGCGCTCGGCCTCCGTAGTGGCCGCCGCGGCCTGCTCGCGCAGCCGGGGCAGGCCGTGGGAGAGATCGCCGTTGGTCTCGCGGGCGAGGAGCGAGGTGGGGCGGTAGCGGGGCAGTTCGGCGGCGAGGTCCGGGCCGCTGAGCGGCGTGCACAGGCAGGCCACGAACCATGCGAGGTCGTACCGCTCCCGCTCGCTGCGCAGCCGGTCCACGCCGAACAGCAGGATGCCCACGCCGTCGATCTGCGGGAACGCGGCATCCAGGCCCTGCTCGACCGCGCGGACGGCAGCGCGGTCGGCATCGGTGGGCTCGTCCCGCAGCGCGATCAGCGCGTCGAGGTCGGAGACTCCGGGGACGGCGGTGCCGCGCGGGATGCTGCCGAAGAGATAGCTGCTGTGCAGGCGCCCGGGGCCGAAGCGCGCGCCGGTCCGGGCGACCAGCTCCGCCACGACGGGCGCGAACGGCGCGGAGACGTGGTCCAAGGACCCTTCCCGCAGGAAGCAGCCGTCCCGGTCCAGCCCCCTGCCGTGCGTCATGACGCCACTATGGCGAGGGTGCGGGTGGGGCGGCCACCTGATTACGCGCCGGGGGAACCGCGGGCGTCTGACGGAGGCCCCGGTGGCCCCGCGGCCCCATGACGAAGGGCCCCGCCGGAGCGGGGCCCTTCTCAGGCCGGGTACGAGCCGGATCAGCGCGAGCGCTTGGCCAGCCGCTCGACGTCCAGCAGGATCACGGCGCGCGCCTCCAGGCGCAGCCAGCCGCGGCCCGCGAAGTCCGCGAGCGCCTTGTTGACCGTCTCGCGGGAGGCGCCCACCAACTGCGCCAGCTCCTCCTGCGTCAGGTCGTGGACGACGTGGATGCCTTCCTCGGACTGCACGCCGAAGCGGCGCGACAGGTCGAGCAGGGCGCGGGCCACACGGCCCGGTACGTCCGAGAAGACCAGGTCGGACATCTGGTCGTTGGTCTTGCGGAGGCGGCGGGCGACCGCACGCAGCAGGGCCGTGGCCACCTCGGGGCGGGCGTTCAGCCAGGGCTGGAGGTCGCCGTGGCCCAGGCCGAGGAGCTTCACCTCGGTGAGGGCGGAGGCCGTGGCCGTACGGGGGCCCGGGTCGAAGAGCGAGAGCTCACCGATCAGCTCGCCGGGGCCGAGGACGGCGAGCATGTTCTCCCGGCCGTCCGGGGAAGTGCGGTGCAGCTTCACCTTGCCCTCGGTGACCACGTACAGGCGGTCGCCGGGGTCCCCTTCGTGGAACAGGGCGTCGCCGCGGGCGAGCGTGACCTCTCCCATTGAGGCGCGCAGCTCCGCCGCCTGCTCGTCATCGAGCGCCGCGAAGAGCGGTGCGCGCCGCAGAACGTCGTCCACGAGATCTCTCCTTGTCGACATGCTCCGGGGGACTGTGGTCCCCATCATGCCGGAATGCAAAACAGTGCGATCAATCACAAGTTTGCCGGACCGGTGCCCCGAGCCATAAGGCAGGGGGCCGATTGGGGTCAGGAATCACAGCGATCAAGCCGGATGTCAGTGGCTGGCCTTAGTCTGGCCGAGTGTCCAATACGCCGGTGAGAGCAGAGGACTGGGGGGCCGGAAGAGTGAGCGCAGGGCGTGATTCCGCTGTGGGCGAACAGCCGTCCGGCCGCGCATCGAATTCCGGCGAAAGTAACAAATCGCTCCCCGGGGTGACGTCCGGCCGGAAGCCGGTCGTCCGCAAACCCGGCGCGTCGCGACCGGCGGCGCAGGACACCGCGCAGACCTCCGTGAAGAAGACCTCGGTAGGCAGGACCTCGGCAGGGAAGAAGGCCGCCGTGAACGAAACTCCAGAGAAGCCGGCGGCGGCCACGAAGGCCGCGGCCCAGAAGTCCGTCACGAAGAAGGCGGTCACGAAGAAGGCCCCGGCGAAGAAGACGGCCACGGCCGCCGAAAAGGCCCCCGCGAAGAAGGCGGCCGCCGCCAAGAAGAAGACGACAGCCACGAAGGCGACGGCCACGAAGACGACGGCCAAGAAGGTCCCCGCCAAGAAGGCCACCGCGACAGCCACCGCCAAGAAAGCCCCCGCGCGCAAGCCCGAGTCGCGGGTCGCCATGGTGCGGCGGGCCCGCCGGATCAACCGCGAGCTGGCCGAGCTGTATCCGTACGCCCACCCCGAGCTGGACTTCACCAACCCCTTCGAGCTGCTGGTCGCCACGGTCCTGTCCGCGCAGACCACCGACCTGAGGGTCAACCAGACCACTCCGCGCCTGTTCGCGGTCTGCCCGACGCCCGAGGACATGGCCGCCATGGACCCGGAGCGGCTCGAGGAGCTGATCCGGCCGACCGGCTTCTTCCGGGCCAAGACGAAATCGCTGCTCGGTCTGTCGGCCGCGCTGCGCGACCGCTTCGACGGCGAGGTGCCGGGCCGCCTGGAAGACCTCGTCACCCTTCCCGGGGTCGGCCGCAAGACCGCCAATGTCGTGCTGGGCAACGCCTTCGGTGTCCCGGGCATCACCGTCGACACCCACTTCGGCCGCCTCGCCCGCCGTTTCGGGTGGACCACCGCCGAGGACGCCGAGAAGGTCGAGGCGGATGTCGCCGAGATCTTCCCCAAGAGCGAGTGGACGATGCTCTCGCACCGCGTGGTCTTCCACGGCCGCCGCGTCTGCCACTCCCGCAAGCCCGCCTGCGGCGCCTGCGCCATCGCTCCGCTGTGCCCCGCGTACGGCGAGGGCGAGACGGACCCGGAGAAGGCCAAGAAGCTGCTGAAGTACGAGCTGGGCGGCCAGCCCGGTCAGCGGTTGAAGCCGCCGGCCGACTATCCGGGGCAGCCCGCGCCCCCGATGGCGCCCCCGGCGGCCGCTTCATGACGACACCCGCTCGGAGGTGATGGACGATCGACGGCAGGCCTGAGGGGGCGCGAATGAGGAGTGCACGGGAGCAGCAGTACGGCGACGAGGCGGATGTGCGCGGCGCGACGCCCGGCCGGGACGCCACGGTCACGGCCGACGGCCTGCCCGAGTGGCTGGCCCCGGTGGCCCGCGCGGCCGCGACGATCGAGCCGCGCCAGCTCAGCCGCTTCCTGCCGCCGGAGAGCGGCGGCCGGCAGTCCGCGGTGCTGATCCTCTTCGGCCACGGCGCCCGCGGCCCCGAGCTGCTCCTGATGGAACGCGCCGGGACCCTGCGCTCGCATGCCGGCCAGCCCTCGTTCCCCGGCGGCGCCCTCGACCCGGAGGACGGCGATCCCGACGGACCCGGTCCGGTGCGGGCGGCGCTTCGCGAGGCCGAGGAGGAGACCGGCCTCGACCCGTCCGGTGTGCAGGTCTTCGGCGTGCTGCCGCGGCTCTACATCCCCGTCAGCGGCTTCGTGGTGACGCCCGTCCTGGGGTGGTGGCGCCGGCCGAGCCCGGTCGGTGCGGTCGACCAGGCGGAGACCGCCCGGGTCTTCACGGTTCCCGTGGCGGATCTCACGGATCCGGCCCATCGTGTGACAACGCGCCATCCCAGTGGCCACAGCGGACCCGCGTTCCTTGTCGAGAACGCCCTGGTCTGGGGCTTTACGGCCGGAGTCATCGACCGGATCCTGCACTACGCCGGCTGGGAGATTCCGTGGGACCGTGACAAGGCGGTCCCACTGGACTGGCGCTCGTGAGACGGTGTCCGGCGTGAACGTCCTGGACATCTTGCTGCTGGTCGCGGCCGTATGGTTCGCGATCATCGGCTATCGGCAAGGTTTTGTCGTCGGCATCCTGTCCGTGATCGGCTTCCTCGGAGGCGGTCTGATCGCGGTCTATCTGCTGCCCGTGATCTGGAACGAGATCACCGGAGATGCCACCCCCGGCACCTTCGCGGCCGTCGCCGCGGTCGCCATCGTGATCGTGTGTGCATCCGTGGGCCAGGCGCTCACCACCCATTGGGGCAACAAACTGCGCCGCCACATCACCTGGTCACCGGCGAGAGCGCTGGATGCGACCGGCGGCGCGCTGGTCAACGTCCTGGCGATGCTGCTGGTCGCCTGGCTGATCGGCTCGGCGCTGGCCGGTACGTCCCTGCCGACGCTCGGCAAGGAGGTCCGCAACTCCAAGGTGCTGCTCGGGGTGTCCCGGGTGATGCCCCAGCAGGCCAGCACCTGGTTCGCGGACTTCTCCTCGGTCCTCGCGCAGAACGGCTTCCCGCAGGTCTTCACGCCGTTCTCCAACGAGCCGATCAACAATGTGCCCGCGCCCGACCCCCGGCTGGCCACCAGCCCGGTGGCGGCGCAGGCCCGGCGCAGCATCGTCAAGGTCGTCGGCACGGCCCCCGGCTGCGGCAAGGTCCTCGAAGGCAGCGGCTTCGTCTTCGGCCGCCACCGCGTGATGACCAACGCCCATGTGGTCGGCGGCGTCCGCGAGCCGACCGTCCAGGTGGGCGGCGAGGGCCGCACGTACGACGCCAAGGTCGTGATCTACGACTGGCGGCGCGACATCGCGGTCCTGGAAGTGCCCTCGCTGGAGGCGCCGGCGCTGCAGTTCACCGACGGGGACGCGAGCAGCGGCAACAGCGCCATCGTCGCCGGCTTCCCGGAGAACGGCGGCTACGACGTCCGCTCCGCCCGTATCCGCGGCCGTATCCAGGCCAACGGCCCGGACATCTACCACCGCGGCACGGTCGGCCGCGACGTCTACTCCCTCTACGCCACGGTCCGGCAGGGCAACTCCGGCGGCCCGCTGCTCACCCCGCAGGGCAAGGTCTACGGCGTCGTCTTCGCGAAGTCGCTGGACGACTCGCACACCGGATACGCGCTGACCGCCGACGAGATCCGTGAGGACGTCCTCAAGGGTCGTACGGCCCGGCAGCAGGTCGACAGCCAGGGCTGCGCGATCTAGGGGGTGTCGTTCGGATCATGGCGGGCTCGCGGGGCCTGGCACGCACTCCCCCACGCCTGAATGGCGCGGGGGGACCCCCATCCGCGTTGTCGTCACTCTTCCCCAAGCTCTCGGCTTCGCTCGAGCAGGGGAGACCCCAACCGCTCCGCGTCGACTCCCTCCTCCGCCTTGCGATCGCACGCACCAGGCCCCGCTCCCTGATCCACCAGGATCCGAACGACACCCCCTAGGCCCGTTCCGCAAGGCCCCAGGGCGTACCCGGCGGTGACAGCCGGACAGGCGCCTTGGGGCGCGTCGGGCGCGGGGAGACGTGCTTCCCGCGCCCTGCCGGCGGCCGTGGGTCAGGTACGGAGGTCCGGGGATTCAGGTACGGGGATGGCGTAGCCGTGCGCTCATCCAGCGCGCTCTGCGGCGCAGGATGCGAGGGATGCCCATGGGGTGCGCCGGATCGGGGGAGGCGCCGGACCTGAGGTCCGGGGTTCCCCTGTCCTGAGTACCCACTACAGCGGCACTGCTGCGGCGGTTGCGTGCCACGTCACGGTAGTCGTGCGTCCAGCCCATACCTTCGACTCTGCCCGTGGCCCAAGGTCCGTAATCGCCTCGGGGACCGCCAATTGGCCTATGCGCCAGGCAAGTGGCTGTTCGTCAGACGTGAGTTCGAGCTTCGGGTGGATATGCCCGCTCGACGGTCCGGGCCGCGTGCTCGACGAGGCGCGGACGCACCAGGCGGCGGTGTGCAGGCCTTCCCTCAACGGTCGGGTCCGGGGCCCTCGTTGCCCCCGGACCGATCCTGTTGTGCGGCTGCTCAGCGATCCGGTTCCGGGTCCTTGAGCCAGTTGATCAGTTCCGTGGAGAACGCCACCGGGTCCTCCTCGTGCGGGAAGTGGCCCAGGCCGTCGAACAGCCGCCACCGGTAGGGCGCCTCGACGTACTCGCCGGAGCCGGCCGCGCTGCGGGTGCGCATCACCGGGTCGAGCGAGCCGTGCAGATGCAGCGTCGGGACCCGTACGGGCATCTTCATCCGGCGGTTGAACTGGATTCCGTCGGGGCGCGCGAGCGACCGCACCATCCAGCGGTACGGCTCGATCGAGCAGTGCGCCGTCGACGGGATGCTCATCGCCCGCTGGTAGACCGCGATCGCCTCGTCATCCGGCAGCCGAGGCCCGGACCAGTCGCGGATCATCCGGCCCACCAGCGCCGCGTCGTCCGCCGTCAGCCGGCGTTCGGGCAGCCAGGGCCGCTGGAAGTTCCAGATGTGCGAACTCCGGGCGCTCTGCCGGACGTCGGCGAGCATCGCCGAGCGCCAGCGCCGCGGGTGCGGCATCGAGGACACGGCCAGCCGGCGCACCAGCTTGGGCCGCATCACCGCCGCCGTCCAGGCGAGGTAGCCGCCCAGGTCGTGCCCGACGAGCGCGGCGTCCGGCTCGCCCAGGGACCGTATGACGCCGGTGACGTCCAGGGCGAGATTCGCCGGGTCGTAGCCGCGGGGGGTGCGGTCGCTGCCGCCGACGCCCCGCAGATCCATCGCCACCGCGCGGAAGCCCGCCTCGGCCAGGGCCGGGAGCTGCTGCCGCCAGGTCCACCAGAACTGCGGAAAGCCGTGCAGCAGCAGCACCAGCGGGCCCTCGCCCATCTCCGCGATGTGGAAGCGGGCGCCGTTGGCCGCGACGTCACGGTGCGAGACCGTGCCGCCGGGGATGCCGATCCGTACGACCGAGGCGGTGCTGTCAGGGGCTGTCATACCGATGAGCGTGTCACAGACTCCAGCGCCGGGTGTTCCACCGGGGCCAGGCGCGGGTGCGGCTTGGCCTTCTGGAGCACGGCCGCGGTCTCCTTGGCCGAGTTGATGGACTTCTCCGGCTTCTTGATCTTCTTCATCTTGGCCATCGCGATGAGGGCCAGCAGGCCGGCGAGGACCAGGAAGGCGCCGCCGACGATCAGGAAGGACCAGGCGAGCCCGAGGCCGAGGTTGTGGATGCCGTAGGCCGCGGCGAAGCTCAGGACCGGCAGCGCGAACAGCGCCAGCGCGCCCGCGACCATGAACGCGGCACTGCCGATGCCCGCCCGCTTGGCGTCCTGGCGGAACTCCGCCTTGGCCAGCGCGATCTCGTCGTGCACCAGCGCGGACATCTCGGCGGTGGCCGTGGCCACCAGCTGTCCGAGGCTGCGTTCCGTGCTGTGGTCGGCTGCGCTCATCGCCGTCTCCCTCTTTTCTTCACCCGGATGCAAAGCCTCTCAGATCATGCCGGACCATCGTCTCCGGCATGCCTGCTGGAGGCCACTTCGGCAAGCCGCCGGTGTTCCGCGGCCTTGGCTTCGTGGATCGCCGCCATCCGCAGGTGGTATTCGGGCTGGTCGAGTTCGTAGATGTCGGGGATGCCGTCCTGGTCCTCGTCCCGGTCTTCTTCCTCGCACAGCTTCTTGTACTCGGCATTGCGGAGTTTGAGGAGAATGCCGGCGAGGACGGCCGCCAGCAGCGAGCCGATCAGCACCGATGCCTTGATCTCGTCGGTCAGCACCAGGTTCTTGGCGAAGGCGAGTTCGCCGATGAGCAGCGAGACGGTGAAGCCGATGCCGGCCAGGGAGGCGAGGGCGAAGACATCCGGCCACTTGAGGTCGGGGTTGAGTTCGGCCCTGGTGAAGCGGGCGGCCAGCCAGGTGCCGCCGAAGATGCCGAGCGCCTTGCCCACCACCAGGCCGAGGACGACCCCCAGCGTCTCCGGCCGGGTGAAGACGTCATGGACCGCGCCGCCGGATATGGAGACGCCCGCGGAGAAGAGGGCGAACAGCGGCACGGCGAAGCCGGCCGAGAGCGGGCGGACCAGGTGCTCGATGCGCTCGCCCGGGGACTGCGTCTCGCCGTCGCGCCGGGTGCAGCGCAGCATCAGGCCCATGGCGACGCCGGCGATGGTGGCGTGCACCCCGCTGTTCTCCATCAGGGCCCAGATGGCCAGGGCGAGCGGGACGTAGACGTACCAGCCCCGGACGCCCTTGCGCAGCAGCAGATAGAAGATCACCAGGCCGACGACGGCCAGACCGAGCGCCAGGAAATTGAGCGTCGAGGTGAAGAAGATCGCGATGATCAGGATGGCGAAGAGGTCGTCGACGACGGCGAGCGTCAGCAGGAAGGCGCGCAGCGCGGCGGGCAGGGACGTGCCGATGACGGCGAGCACGGCGAGCGCGAAGGCGATGTCGGTGGCGGTGGGCACCGCCCAGCCCTGCAGCGAGCCGCCGCCGATGCTGTTGACGGCGAAGTAGACGACCGCCGGCATCGCCATCCCGCAGAGGGCGGCGATCACGGGCAGTGCGGCGGCCTTCGGATCGCGCAGCTCGCCGGCCACCAGTTCGCGCTTGAGCTCGATGCCGGCGACGAAGAAGAAGACCGCGAGCAGCCCGTTGGCGGCCCAGTGCTGGAGGGAGAGGTCCAGGCCCAGCGCGGCTGGTCCCAGGTGGAAGCCGCGGACCGCCTCATAGCTCCCGCCGAGGGTGTTTGCCCAGATCAGAGCGGCTACGGCGGCGGCGAGCAGCAGGACGCCACCGAGGGTTTCGGTGCGCAGTGCCTCCGCGATGAAGTTCCGCTCGGGCAACGGCATGCGTCCGAGGAAGGAGTGGCGACGGTTGGTGGGGGCGCTCACGCGGTGACCTCCGGGGCTCTCGGTAGCTGCGTACGGCTGTTGCAGTTGCCGACCAGACTTCCCGGCGCACCCTGAGTTTCTTGGCGTGTCATTGACGCAGTTCCCACTTTACCGGCCAGGGGCAAGCGGCTATCCGGTGGGCTCACTTTACGGGCAATTCGGGCGCCGGGCCGCTGGGCGGGGCGCCGGGGGACGGGGCGCTGAAGCCGGTACGGGCGCCGGAGGGCGGCAGGGTGGTGGGCTGCAGCGGATGGGGCGTTCTCCCCGTAGGGCCGGGTGGACCGGAGGGCGGGTACCGCCGGAGACGGGAGGGGCGGGTGCCCCCGGACACGACGGAGGGGCGCCCGGCCGCGTCGGCCGGGCGCCCCGTCTGTCATCCGTCCGGCTCAGTCCTCGGAGGCCGCGCTCGGCAGCTTCGCCTGGATCAGGTCCATGACCGAGGAATCCGTGAGCGTCGTGACATCACCGAGGTCGCGGTTCTCGGCGACATCGCGCAGCAGCCGCCGCATGATCTTGCCGGAGCGGGTCTTGGGCAGCTCCGCGACCGGCATGATCCGCTTGGGCTTGGCGATCGGGCCGAGCTGCTGGGCGACATGGGCGCGCAGCTCCTCGACCAGGCCCTCGTCCTCGGCCACACCGCCCCGCAGGATGACGAAGGCGCAGATGGCCTGGGTGGTCTGCGGGTCGGTGGCGCCGACGACCGCGGCCTCGGCCACCTTCGGGTGCGAGACCAGCGCCGACTCGACCTCGGTCGTGGAGATGTTGTGGCCCGACACCAGCATCACGTCGTCCACCCGGCCGAGCAGCCAGATGTCGCCGTCGTCGTCCCTCTTGGCGCCGTCGCCGGCGAAGTACTTGCCCTCGAAGCGCGACCAGTACGTGTCGAGATAGCGCTGGTCGTCGCCCCAGATCGTGCGGAGCATGGACGGCCAGGGCTCGGTCAGCACGAGGTAGCCGCCCGCGCCGTCGGGGACCTCGCGGGCCTCGTCGTCCACGACGGTCGCGGCGATACCGGGCAGCGGCACCTGGGCCGAGCCGGGCTTGGTGGCCGTGACGCCCGGCAGCGGGCTGAGCATCATGCCGCCGGTCTCGGTCTGCCACCAGGTGTCGACGATCGGCGTCGCGTCGGCTCCGATGTGCTTGCGGTACCACATCCAGGCCTCGGGGTTGATCGGCTCGCCCACCGATCCGAGGATGCGCAGCGACGACAGATCGAACTTCGCCGGGATGTCGTCGCCCCACTTCATGCAGGCGCGGATCGCGGTCGGCGCGGTGTAGAGGACCGTCACGCCGTACTTCTGCACGATCTCCCACCAGCGGCCCTGGTGCGGGCTGTCGGGCGTGCCCTCGTAGAGCACCTCGGTCGCGCCGTTGGAGAGCGGGCCGTAGGTGATGTACGAGTGGCCGGTCACCCAGCCGACATCGGCGGTGCACCAGAAGACGTCGGTCTCCGGCTTGAGGTCGAAGACCGCGTGGTGGGTGTACGAGACCTGGGTGAGGTAGCCGCCGGTGGTGTGCAGGATGCCCTTGGGCTTACCCGTCGTGCCGGAGGTGTACAGGATGAACAGCGGGTGCTCGGCGTCGAAGGCCTCGGGCGTGTGCTGCTCGCTCTGCCGCTCGACGATCTCGTGCCACCACATGTCCCGGCCCTCGTGCCAGGCGACGTCCTCCTGGCCGGTGCGGCGGACGACCAGGACGCTGCGGACGTTCTCCGTGCCGGGCTTGGACAGCGCTTCGTCCACGGCCGGCTTGAGAGCGGACGGCTTGCCGCGGCGGTAGCCGCCGTCGGCGGTGATCACTACGCGGGCGTCGGCGTCGTCGATGCGCTTGGCCAGCGCGTCCGCGGAGAAGCCGCCGAAGACGACGGAGTGCGGGGCGCCCAGGCGCGCGCAGGCCAGCATGGCGATGACCGCCTCAGGGATCATCGGCAGGTAGATGGCCACCCGGTCGCCGCTGCGCACGCCCAGCTCGATCAGCGCGTTGGCGGCCTTGGAGACCTCGCGCTGCAGCTCGGCGTACGTGATCGCGCGGGTGTCACCCGGCTCGCCCTCGAAGTGGATGGCGACCCGGTCGCCCAGGCCGTTCTCCACGTGCCGGTCCACGCAGTTGTAGGCGACGTTGAGCTTGCCGTCGGCGAACCACTTCGCGAAGGGCGGGTTGGACCAGTCGAGGGTCTGGGTGGGCGTGGTCTCCCATGACAGGCGTCGGGCCTGTTCGGCCCAGAAACCCAGCCGGTCTGCCGCGGCCTGCTCGTACGCGGCAGCCGTGACGTTGGCGTGCGCGGCCAGATCGGCGGGCGGCGCGAACCGCCGCTCCTCCTTGAGCAGGTTGGCCAGGCTTTCGTTGCTCACGACATCTCCCAATCCCAGGGCATCCGATGTGTCCCCAGGTCATAGCTCATCAGCCCACGCCCGGCCCTGACAAGGGCTGTGGAAAAATATTGGTGTAGACCTTTTGGCGGGGAGTCAGTTTCGGGGATGCCGAGGGGCCTCCGCGCAGGTCAGACCGTCACCGGCGCCGGTTCGCCGCGGACCGCGCAGAACCGCCCGGTGGCCTCGTCGAGCACGTACGCCTGGGCCTCGCCGACATGGAAATACATGCCGTGCAGCGTGAGCGCGCCCTCGGCCACCCGGCGCGCCACGCAGGGGTGTGCCCTGAGGTGGTCGAGCTGTTGCATGACGTTGACGAGCGCCAGCCGCTCCTGGTCGTCGTCCACCGGTCGCCCGCTCAGGGAGACTTCACCCCGCCCCAGCCGCCCGATGCGCTGCATACGGGCCAGGCTCGGCCGCCCGTGCCGCAGCCACCGGGAGAGCGGCGTCGGCTCGGCGTCCTCCGGAGCGGCGGCGCCCAGCAGCGCCCCCATGGCCCCGCACCCCGAATGGCCGCACACCGTGATCGAGCCGACCCGCAGCACCTCCACGGCGTACTCGATCGCCGCTCCCACGGAGTCGCAGGAGGCATCCGAGCCGGGCGGCGGCATCAGGTTGCCGACATTGCGGACGGTGAACAGATCACCCGGCCCACTCGACGTGATCATGCTCGTGACCAGCCGGGAGTCGGCGCAGGTCAGGAACAGCTGGCTGGGCCGCTGGCCCTCGCGCGCCAGCCGGGCCAGCTCCTCGCGCACGAGCGGTGCCGTATGGCGCTGGAACGCGCTGACCCCGCCCAGCAATTGGCTGCCGCTGCTCTCCGTCGCCACTGCCGGGTCCGGGGCGGGCCGGGTGCAGTGGTGGTTGCGCCACGGCGTCCACGGGCGGCAGGAGTGCGCCTTGGCCGGCTCGGCGATCGGCCGTCCCGGGCGGCCGCCGAGGTTCACCCAGCCGCCGTGCGCCCGATGGGCGGTGGACCAGGACTGCAGCGCCTCGTAGGCGGCATGATCCATGAACGAGCCGCACAGCTCGACGACGACATCGGTGTGCGCGGGCACCTGCCCCAGCGCCCGGGTCAGCCGCGGCACCGCCAGAAACGTCAACTGGCCGCTGACGCGTACCCGGTGGCCGTCGGCCTCCTCGGTCACCGTGATCCGGGTGTGCGTCAGCCGGCGCAGCGCCAGGAAGAGCGCGACGGCGATGCCCGTCAGTACGCCCTGGAGTACGCCGAAGAGCACGACGCCTCCCAAGGTGGCCGCGTACACCGGGAATTCGCGGTGCCGCTGGACGTGCCGGATATGCGCAAAGCTCACCATCCGTACGCCGACGACCATCACCAGCGCGGCGAGCGCGGCCAGCGGGATCAGCTCCAGTACGGCCGCCAGCAGGCCCGCGGTCAGCAGCACCCATACGCCGTGCAGCACGGTGGCGCGGCGGGTGGCCGCGCCCGCCCGCACATTGGCCGAGCCGCGCATCGCGCCTCCGGAGACCGGAAGACCGCCCAGCAGCCCGGAGACGGCATTGGCCACGCCCTGAGCGGCCAGTTCGCGGTTGAGCCGGGCCCGCCCCGTGGGAGCGCCCGGCCGCTCGGCCGCCAGCCGGTCCACGGCCACTGCCGACAGCAGCGACTCCATGCTGGCGACGAGGGTGACGGTCAACACCGCGGCGGCGAGCGCCGGAAGGGAGACGTCCGGCAGCGCGGGCGGCTCGGGCAGCCGCCAGGACGGCAGCTCCACGCGCGCCACCGCCGTCCCCGCGCTCACGGCCGTCGCGGCGAGCACGGCGGCCAGCGGGGCCGGCAGCACCCGCGCCCACCGCCCGGCGCGGCCCGGCAGCCGTCCCCAGCCGATGAGCACGGCGACGGTGACGGTGCCGATCAGCAGCGCGGCGAGGTGTGGATGCGCCAACTGGCCGGGCAGCGCGGCGGCGTTGTCGAGTGCCGAACTGTCGGGGCTGCCGCCGAGCACCACATGGAGCTGCCCGAGGGCGATGGTGGCCCCGATACCGGCCAGCATGCCGTGCACGATCGCCGGGCTGACGGCCAGCGTCGCACGGGCCACCCGTACGGCGCCCAGGACGATTTGGGCCAGACCGGCCAGGACCGTGATCGCGCAGGTGGCGCGCCAGCCGTAGCGCTGGACCAGGTCGGCGGTGACCACCAGGAGGCCGGTTGCGGCCCCGGTCACCTGGAGCGGGGCGCCGCCGAGCAGTCCGGCGACGATGCCGCCGACGACCGCGGCGACCAGGCCGGCCTGGAGCGGGGCGCCGGTGGCCAGGGCGATGCCCAGCGACAGCGGGACCGCGAGCAGGAAGACGACGACCGAAGCGGAGAGATCCCCTCGGAAAGCGGTCCGGCCGGCCTTCTTCGTGCGAGGGCCGGGCCCCGAGGGCGTACGGGGCCCGGGAGGGCTTTCGGTGTGGTGCGAGGTGCGCGGCGGCGACTTCTCGATCTGCGGCATTCCCGTCTCCTCCGGGGCGACGCGGTCGCGCGGGGGCGCGATCGTGGGGCGGCGGTGTACTGCGGCGGGACGTGAGCCGGCCGGCGGTTGTCGCCGTTGGGCGACGGTCCGGTGACTCTCAAGCATCGGTAAATGAACCGTAATGACAGGTAAAGGTCAGGAGAAGCTTTTACCGGCAAATGCCGTCATCCTTCCCCCTATGGGGTGAATGCTAAGACATCTGGCTTGCCGATTTCCTGCCTCTTTTTCCTGCTTCTTCTCGGCAGAAAGAAGCCGGTGCGCCGTGATTTCGATGCATCACTCGGCAGACGCGCACGGATAGCGGAAACGAGGTGGCTGATAGCGGCGGCGCCAAAGGCGATGCAGCCGAAGGCGGGGCAGGAAAGGCGATCGCATCCATAGCTGCAGCGATCGCGCTCCGGGGTGACGCTGCCGGTGCGGCGAACGCCGGAGGGGCGACGGGCCTGCCTTTTCAGCGCCCCTCCGGGCCCGTTCACCCCGGTGCCGTCCGCACCGGCGGGCACACCGGCCGCGCCCGCCGGCGCCGTCCGGCGGGTCAGGCGGGCTGTGGGGCAGCCGTTCCCTCGAAGAGCACGAAGGACGGGTCGACCTGGGCCGCCAGATCCACCCCGGTCTTCGCATTGCCCCAGCTCTCCGCGTTCTTCAAATGGAAATGGACCATCTGGCGCGTATAGCGCTCCCAGTCGCGGCGGCTGTAGGCGGCGTCGGCGGTGCGGTGCAGTGTTTCCAGGGCGTGGCGGTTGTCCTCCTCCAGGTAGACGAAGCGGGTCGGGCGGCCCTTCTCCATGGCGCGCACCCAGTCGGAGTGGCCGACGGCCACCAGGAGGTCCTCGCCGACCTCGTCGCGCAGGAACGCCAGGTCCTCGGGGCCCTGCACCTTGTTGCCCACGACCTTCAGGGGGACGCCGAAGTCCCGCGCGTACTCCTTGTACTGGCGGTAGACGGCGATGCCCTTACGGGTCGGCTCGGCCACCAGGAAGGTCATGTCGAAGCGGGTGAACATCCCGGACGCGAAGGAGTCGGAACCGGCCGTCATATCGACGACGACGTACTCCTCGCGGCCGTCCACGAGGTGGTTCAGGCACAGCTCCACCGCGCCGACCTTGGAGTGGTAGCAGGCCACACCCAGGTCGGACTCGGTGAACGGCCCGGTCGCCATCAGTCGTACGGCGGAGTCGTCGAGCGCCACCGTCCTGGCGCAGGCGTCGTAGACGGGGTTGTCCTCGCAGACCCGCAGCAGCCGGGAGCCCTCGCCGGGCGGGGTGGTCTTGATCATTGATTCGGAGGACGGGATCCGCGGATTGCTGCCGCGCAAGTAGTCCTTGATCAGCGGGAGATGGGCGCCCATCGCGGGAAGCGTGGCGGCTTCCGTCTCGTCGAGGCCGAGGGCGGCGCCCAAATGCTGGTTGATGTCGGCATCCACGGCGATCACGGGGAGCCCGGTCGTGGCGAGATGGCGGATGAACAGGGAGGACAGGGTGGTTTTGCCGCTGCCGCCCTTGCCTACGAAAGCGATCTTCATGTTCACCAAGGGTAAGCGTGACATTGCTCAGAGTGAGAGGGTCGCGTGAGGAAGACCACTCCTTCGAGGGGTAGGGCCCGGTGGTGCGTAGGGTCGTACCCATGGCTGGAAACACCCGGGGGACGTCCCCCGCACCCCCGAAAGCGAGCGACGACCCGCTCGCGACCCTGGCCTCGCTACCGGGGGTCGCCGACTCCGTGGCCGCCGTCCGCAAGGGCGTCGACCGGGTGTACGGGCACCGGGTCATGCGGCGCCGCAGCAACGAGGTGACCTCGGAGGCGGCGCTGCGCGGAGCGCGCGGTTCCGCGGCCCTTTCGGGGGCCGACTGGGCGCTCGAAGAGGTCCGGCGCCGTACCGACTTCGGTGTCGAGGGCGAACCGCGGACCGTCGGCGCGGCCCTGCGGCTGACGGCCGAGGCCGGGCAGCTGCTCAGCGTGTGGCGGCAGTCGCCGCTGCGGGTGCTGGCGCGGCTCCACCTGGTGGCGGCCTCGGGGCGCAGCCCGGGCGAGGCCGAGGGCCGGCGAGGGCCGGACGAGACGGCGGACGACACTGTGGGGCGGCCCCGGCTGGCCGCGGAGCCGGTCGACGAACCGCTCATCGAGCTGCCGCTCCCGGATGCCGACGAGGTCGCCGGGCGCCTGGACGGGCTGTCGCGGCTGCTGCTCACCGGCACCGAGGCGCCGGCGCTGGTGACCGCGGCAGTGGTGCACGGCGAACTGCTGGCCCTGCGCCCGTTCGCCACCTGCAACGGGCTGGTCGCGCGGGCTGCGGAGCGGATCGTGCTGATCGGCAGCGGGCTGGACCCGAAGTCGATCTGCCCCGCCGAGGTCGGGCACGCCGAACTGGGGCGCGCGGCCTATGTCGCGGCCCTGGAGGGCTACGTCTCCGGCACCCCGGAGGGCGTCGCGGCGTGGATCGCGCACTGCGGACGCGCGGTGGAGCTGGGCGTACGGGAGAGCACCGCCGTCTGTGAGGCGCTGCAGCGCGGCGCGGCATAAGGGAAGCCGGGGCGAAAGCTCCGGTCGGTGCCCGAGAATTGCGGAAGCATTGCTTCATTGCCCCTGAACAGGGTTGCGGCGGTACCAATGGGTGGTACCGCCGCTGGCATGTCCGTCGGGTTACCATGCGTGCTCACATATATGCCCATCAGGTCGGAATCTTCGTCCGGTTACCTGGTGCGGCTGGCCCGTAATCGACGGGTCGGCGTCGCGTGGGTGCCCGACATTCATGCATCGGTCCGTGGGCCACTTCCTGCGTTAAAGGTGTTCCTCTCGGATGTCCTTGGTCTCGCGGGCCGTTAAGTCCTTTGTACTACTCGGGCGGGGCAAGCGGAACCCCAACCTGCAGATCTTTACGTTTGACTTCAAACGCGGGCATTGCGGGCGGTGCGACCGGTCGGGCCAATAACGCCAAGGCGTGGCTTTGCGGTTTTCCGCCGGCTCGTCGTGTACCAGACCAGCGTCGCGGTGGCCATGGCCGCACCCACCGCGGCCATGGCGGCGAGCACCGGCCGCGAGGGCATGGACAGCGACGGAAGCCGCTGCTTGAGCGGCACCGGGCGGTTGAAGGAGAGAACCGGCCAGCCACGCGCCACCGCCTCACGGCGCAGCGCCCGGTCCGGGTTGACCGCGTAGGGGTGACCCACCGCCGAGAGCATCGGGACATCGGTCGCCGAATCGCTGTACGCATAGCAGCGCTCGAGGTCGTATCCCTCGGATGCGGCGAGTTCCCGGACGGCCTCCTCCTTGGTCGGGCCGTAGGCGTAATACTCCACCTCTCCGGTGAAGCGGCCGTCCTCGCCGACGACCATACGGGTGGCCACCACCCGGTCCGCGCCCAGGAGTTCACCGATCGGTTCGACGACCTCGGCGCCCGAGGTGGAGACGATCACGACGTCCCGTCCGGCGGCGTGATGCTCCTCGATGAGCGAGGCGGCCTCGTCGTAAATGATGGGGTCGATGAGATCGTGCAGCGTCTCGGCGACGATCTCCCGCACCTGGGCGACGTCCCAGCCGCGGCACAGCGAGGAGAGGTATTCCCGCATGCGCTCCATCTGATCGTGGTCGGCGCCGCCTGCCAGGAACACGAACTGGGCGTACGCAGTGCGCAGTACGGCCCGCCGATTGATCAGGCCGCCTTGGTAGAACGACTTGCTGAAGGTCAGCGTGCTCGACTTTGCAATGACGGTCTTGTCCAAGTCGAAGAACGCGGCAGTACGGGGAGTCGAGTGAGGCACGGAGTGGTTTTCCACGGGGCGAGCATAGGCGCCCACCATTCGGCGTAAGGTGTGGCGCGTGGGTTTGCCTGAGAAGGCTCTCGGGTACACCATGGAAGTCACGGATCGTTCGCGACCGTGCTAACCCGGTCCGGCTCCTCCCCCCCCGAGTCGGCCGTGGGGACGACCCCCGCTCTCCCCCCCGGCGGGGGTCGTCGCATGTCCGGACGCATTTTTCGCCGCCGGCCGCCGATCCGCTTCTCCCCTTGCCTGCGCGGCGCCGACACTCTCGGCGCAATCATCTCATTACGCACCGTAGTCGGCGTGCTCCTGTGAGGAAGAGTCTCCTGAGCCCCACAAGTAGCCGCTCGTCGCTGGAATAGGTGACAGGGATATTCACAACCCCCGGAGTTGTCCACAATTTCGGGTCAAGATCCACAAGGTTTTCCCGATCGCTGCATCGTAAAAAGCCGCGAGTTCGCGGATGGGCGAGTCGCGTAGCGACAGGGGGACAGAACGTGGCCGAAACAACGCCGTCGAAAGGGTCGGTCCGGACCAACGGGGAGCGGGGCGGGCCGCTCATCATCACCGAGGACGAACGACTCCTCGACGATCTTCTGCGGCTGTGCGCGGCGGCCGGTGCGCTGCCCGAGGTGGCCCACGGCCTGCCGGCCCGCAAGGGGGACTGGGAAGCGCCTCCCCTGGTGATCGTCGGCGATGACTGCGCGCCCCGGTTAGGCGGCGCCGCGCGGCGCGCGGGCGTCATCCTCACGGGCGGGGACGCGGACGACCAGGGTCTCTGGCGCCAGGCCGTCGCCCTCGGGGCCGAGCGGGTCCTCGCTCTTCCCGATGGCGAGCGCTGGCTGACCGACCGGATCGCCGACGCCGTCGAGGGCGTCGGGCCCCCGGCGCTGACGGTCGGAGTGATCGGCGGCTGTGGGGGCGCCGGCGCCAGCACCCTGGCCGGTGCGCTGGCTGTCACCGCGGCCCGCACGGGGCGGCGCACCCTGCTCGTCGACGGCGATCCACTGGGCGGCGGGCTGGACGTTCTGCTCGGCGGGGAGAAGGAGAAGGGGCTCCGCTGGCCCGCCTTCGCCGAATCGCGCGGCCGGGTGGCCTGCGGGGCGCTGGCGGAGTCGCTGCCGCGGCTGCACGCGCTACGGGTCCTCAGCTGGGACCGGGGAGCCGATGTCACCATCCCGCCCCCGGCCATGCGCGCGGTCATGGCCGCGGCCCGGCGGCGCGGCGGCGTCGTGGTGGTCGACCTGCCGCGCAGGATCGATGAGGCGACGGCAGAGGCCCTCGCGCAGGTGGACATGGGCCTGCTGCTCGTCCCCACGGAGCTGCGCGCGGTCGCGGCCGCCCAACGGGTGGCCTTCGGGGTGCAGAAGGTGCTCGGCGATCTGCGGGTGGTGGCGCGCGGGGTTCCCGGTCGCCATGGGCACGGACTGCCGCCGGACGAGATCGCCCGCCTCATGGAGCTGCCGCTCGCCGGTGAAGTGTCCTGGGAGGCCGGCCTGTTGGCGGACCTGTCACGTGGCGTACCACCGGGAGCGCAGGTGCGGGGGCCGCTGGCACGGTTCTGCGCGGGATTCTGGGAACGCGTGACGGAGAGCGGGAGCGGGAGCGAGAGCGGCGGGCAGGGTTCCGCGGCGCGGCCGGAGGCCTGGCCGGGGCACTGCCCGGGAGCGGGGCCGGGCGGAGGACCGGGGTCGGGGGCGGGTGGCGTCCCAGTGCCTGGAGCGGCGATGCGGGCCGGTGCGATGGTGTCGTGGCCGGTGGCCGGCCCCATGGGGGCCCGCGGAGCCGGCCGGGACGGTGGCTGGTCATGAGCCAGAGCCAGGTCTTGCTGGAGGCGGTGCGCAGACGCCTCGCCGAAGCCGGTGTGGAGCCCACGCCCGCTCGGGTGGCTCTGGCCCTGCGCGCGGAGGGGCGGCTCCTGGGGGACGCCGAAGTGCTGGGCGTGGTGGCCGCGTTGCGGTCCGAGATGGTCGGCAGTGGGCCGCTGGAACCCCTGCTGGCCGCGCCCGATGTCACGGACGTCCTGGTCACCGCGCCGGACGAGGTGTGGGTGGACCGCGGTGGCGGGCTGGAACGCACCGGCGTCCGCTTCCGGGACGCGGCGGAGGTGCGCCGGCTCGCCCAACGGCTGGCGGCGGTGGCGGGCCGAGGGCTCGACGACGCCCGGCCATGGGTCGATGCCCGGCTCCCGGACGGCACCCGGCTGCATGCGGTGCTGCCCCCGGTGGCGGTCGCGGGGACTTGCCTGTCCTTACGGGTGCTGCGGCCGCGGGCCTTCGCCCTCGCGGAACTGGTGGCGGCCGGCACGGTCCCGCCGGGCGGCGACCGGCTGCTCGGAGCGATGCTGGCGGCCCGGCTGTCCTTCCTGATCAGCGGCGGTACGGGCTCAGGGAAGACCACATTGCTCAGCACGCTGCTCGGGCTGGTCGGCCCGGCGGAGCGGATCGTCCTGGCCGAGGACTCGGCCGAGCTGCGGCCGGACCATCCCCATGTGGTGCGCCTGGAGAGCCGGCCCGCCAACCAGGAGGGGGTGGGCCGGGTGACGCTACGGGACCTCGTACGGCAGGCATTGCGCATGCGCCCGGACCGGCTGGTGGTCGGCGAGGTGCGCGGCGCCGAGGTCACGGACCTGCTGGCGGCGCTCAATACGGGCCATGAGGGCGGGTGCGGCACGGTCCATGCCAACGCGGCATGTGATGTCCCCGCGCGCCTGGAGGCCCTCGGTTCGACGGCGGGCCTGGATCGTGCCGCGCTGCACAGCCAGCTGGCGGCCGCACTGTCGGTCGTCCTGCACCTCGTACGCGACCGGACCGGTCGCCGCCGGATCGCCGAGGTCCATGTCCTGGAGCGGGACCGTGACGGGTTCGTGGTGACCGTGCCGGCGGCCCTCTGGAGCGCGGGCGGCTTCCAAGAGGCGCGGGGCTGGGGTCGGTTGATGCGGCTCTGCGAGCGGAGCGGGGACGGAGTCCGGTGAGCGCGGTCGGCATGGCGCTGGTGGCCGCGGTGCTCTGTGCGGTGGGGGCGGGCCGGCTGGCCGGTGGCCGTCGGGAGGACGTACGACGGCGGGCCCGCGCGCTGTTCGGGGGCGTCGGAGAGGCGGGCCCGGCAGTGGGGTGGCGGGCCTGGTTGCGGGGCGAGGGGGTGCGGAAGTGGTGCGCGGGGCGGGTGATCGAGGGGGAAGCCGGGCCGCGCTGGAGCTTCGGGCGCTGGGGGGCCTGCGGGCGGGAGATCTGGTGTCTGCCGGTGGGGCTGGTGGCGGCGGCGCTGGGCCGGTCCGTGCTCCCGGTACTCGCTTCTGTGGCGGCCCTCTTCCTGGTCCGCCGCCGGCTGGCCGCCCGTGGAGCGGTGCGTGCGCGCGACCGGCGCTCAGTCGCCGTGATCGGGCTGTGCGCGGCGGTGGCGGGGGAACTGCGGGCCGGACGGCAGCCCGCCCAGGCCCTGCTCGCCGCGGGAGCCCCGGGGCTCGGTACGGCCGGTTCTGCGGTGGTGGCGGCCGCGCGCTACGGCGGGGACGTGCCCCGGGCGCTGCGGGCCGCGGCACGGCTGCCGGGGGCCGCGGGGCTGACCGGTATGGCCGCGTGTTGGCAGGTGGCCGTGGAGGGCGGCGCGGGACTGGCCTCGGGGCTGGAACGGATCGCGGCAGCACTCAGGGCACAGAGGGATCAACGCGACGAACTGCGGGCGCAGTTGGCGGGCCCGCGGGCCACCGCGCTGATGCTCGCCCTGCTGCCGGCCGGCGGACTCCTGATGGGCAGCGCGCTCGGCGCCGACCCGCTGCGGGTGCTGCTGCACACACCGCCCGGGTGGGGCTGCCTGGTGATCGGCGGGCTCCTGGAGTGGTGCGGAGTGTCCTGGACGGCCCGGATCGTCGCTGCCGCGGAAGACACGTAGGGAGGGGATCGGTATGAACGTGGAAGTTGTCCACAGGGTGGGGATGGCGGTTGCCGCCATAACGGCGTTGCTGTGCGCCGTGGCCCTGGTGCGGGAGGCGCGTCGTGGGCGGGCGGTGCGGACGCGGGTGTCGGGGCTGTGGGGTGCGGGACCCGGTCGATATGGCGGGTCCGGCGCCCGGAACAGGAAGTTCTCCCGGTTCCGACGCCGCAGACGAACGGTGATCACGAAGGACGGCACGGTACGAAACGGCCTGCTGAAGGAGTGGGCCGGCCCGCTCGGAGCGGCTTGTTTCATGGTCATTCTCATCGGTGGCGTGACGGGTGTCCTGGCGGGACTCGCCGTGGGATACGGGGCGCATCGCCGGCTGGCGCACCAACGAGACGTGGAGGCGGCCCGGTCGGCGGTCGCGGAGGTACAGGCGGAGCTGGCACCGGCGGGCGATCTGCTGGCGGCCTGCCTCGCGGCGGGCGCCGGTCCACGGGAGTCGGCCGAGGCGGTGGGCCGGTCGCTCGACGGGCCGGTCGCCGAGCGGCTGCGCCAGGTGGCGGCGGAACTGCGGCTGGGTGGTGAACCCGCCGTCGTATGGCCCCGGCTGGCCGCCCTGCCCGGTGCCGAAGGGCTGGCGCGCTGTATGGAGCGCGCCGGGATATCCGGGGTGCCGGCCGTCGAGTCGGCGTCCCGGGTCGCCGCCGAACTCCGTGCGGAGCGGGCCCGAGCGGCGACCGCGCGAGCCCGGCGGGCCGGGGTGCTGGTCACGCTCCCGCTGTCGGCGTGCTTCCTGCCGGCGTTCCTGGCGCTCGGAGTCGCGCCGGTGCTCATCGGCCTGGCGGACGGCCTGCTGGGACGTAACTGAGCTGTGAGGGAGGTGAGTTCGCGCGCCGACGAGCGGAGCGGGACGAGGCCGGCGGACAACGGCGGCGGCTGAGACCGGATCGCCGGCGGGGAGCCCGGCTCACCGACAGCGCCACCGGCGGGGGAATCGCCACCGCCACCGGCACCGGCAGGGGCATCGACGCCGGTGAACGCGCCCCGCTGCCGGCGGTGTCGGCAGCGACCGGGCTCGGTCACCGGCCAGGTCAGAGGAGAGGCGGTACCTCGAAGCCGTACATCGAAAGCCAAATGTCAGGGGGCACTCGGCAGAGGCCATTCATCGGGTGCCATTCATCAGTCGCTGTGCAAAGGGGGACGAAATGTTTCGAGCTGGAGTGTTTCGACGGTGGAGGGCCCGGCTGCGTGCGCTCGGGGCCGACGACCGGGGGATGACCACGGCGGAGTACGCCGTGGGGACGCTCGCGGCGTGCGCCTTGGCGGCGGTGCTCTACAAGGTCGTGACGAGCGGACCGGTGAAGGCGCTGCTCCAGGCGGCGTTGGAGCGGGCGATCAATGTTCAGTTCTGACGGTCGCTCCCCGGGCCTTCGGGCCCGGGGAGCCCCGCGAGCTGCCCGTGACGGCGGATTTGTGACGGCCGAGACCGCTGTGGTCATGCCTGTGCTGGTGGCGGTGGTGGCTGCGCTCATCTGGGGGCTGATGGCGGTGTGCGCCCGTATCGAGTGTGTGGATGCCGCGCGGGCCGGGGCGCGGGCCGCGGCGCGGTCGGAACCGCGGGCGGCGGTGATGTCGGCGGCGCGGAGCGCGGCTCCGAGGGGCGCGCGGGTCGCACTGGCGCGGGAGGGCGATCTGGTGCGCGTACGGGTGCAGGCCGAATTACCCGGCGTGGGCCAACTGACCGTGCGGGTCGGAGGGGAGGCGGTGGCTCTTGCGGAGGAGACGGTGCGGCGATGAGGGCTCGGCGACGGTCTGGACGGTGTTCGCGGCGGCGGCGCTGTGCGCGGTCTTCGTGGCGCTGATGGGGGTGGGGCAGGCGATCGCGGCGCGGCACCGAGCGGGTGGCGCGGCAGACCTGGCGGCGCTGGCCGCCGCCGATCACGCCCTGCAGGGCCCGGCCGCGGCCTGTGCGGCAGCCCACCGGGTGGCGGCAGCACAGCACACCCGCCTGGTGCGCTGTGCGGTGACCGGACCGGTCGTCGATGTCTCCGCCGAGGCGGGCCGCAGCCCGTTCACCTCCCGGGTACGGGCCCGGGCCGGGCCGGCGAGCGGTGACCTGGCGTCGTCCCGGGCTGGGCCGACGGGGCACGGCGACCGGGCGCTGGGCCGGGAAGACCCTCCGCCTTGCGATCGCACGCACCGGACACCGCAAGTCCCGCCCTGCGGGCGAACGACGGGACTTCTAGTCCCCCTGCGGCACTCCGCGCAGCAGCTCGCCCAGCAACCGGATGGCTCCCCGCTTGTGGAGCGGGTCGTTGCCGTTGCCGCACTTGGGGGACTGGATGCAGGAAGGGCAGCCGGCCTCGCATTCGCAGGAGGCGATGGCGTCACGGGTGGCGGTGAGCCAGTCGGCGGCCGTGTGGAAGGCGCGCTCGGCGAATCCGGCGCCGCCGGGATGGCCGTCGTAGACGAAAACGGTCGGCAGCAGGGTGTCCGGGTGGAGCGGTACGGAGACACCGCCGATGTCCCAGCGGTCGCAGGTGGCGAAGAGTGGCAGCATGCCGATGGAGGCGTGTTCCGCGGCGTGCAGCGCGCCGCCCAGCTGCTCGGGATTGACGCGGGCGGCGTCGAGCTGGTCCTCGGTGACCGTCCACCACACCGCGCGGGTGCGCAGCGTACGGGGCGGCAGATCGAGTTTGGTCTCGCCCAGGACCTCGCCGGTGATCAGTTTGCGGCGCAGGAAGGAGACGACCTGATGGGTGACCTCCACGGAACCGAAGCACAGCCGGCCGTCCCCCCAGGGGATCTCGGTGTCGGTCTCGAGGACGGCGATGGCGGTGGTGTCGCGGGCGGTCGTGGAATAGGGCGGGTGGGCCTCCTCGACGAGCGCCACATTGTCCGCCAGGTCGAGATGCCGGACGACATAGGTACGGCCCTGATGGAGGTGGACCGCGCCGTCGTGGACGGTGGTGTGCGCGGCGGCGGCGTCCACGGTGCCCAGCAGCCGCCCGGTGCCCTCCTCCACGATCTGCACCGGCGAGCCGCCCTGGCCGCGGATGTCGGTAAGGTCGACGGCCCGCTCGCGGCGCGTCCAGTGCCAGGCCTTGGCACGACGTCGCAGCAGGTTGGCGGCCTCCAGCTGCGGCATCAGACCGCCGGCCGCAGGCCCGAAGAGCGCGAAGTCGGATTCGGTGAGCGGGAGTTCGGAGGCGGCCGCGCACAGGTGCGGGGCGAGCACGTACGGGTTGTCGGGGTCGAGGACGGTGGACTCGACGGGCTGGTCGAAGAGTGCCTCGGGGTGGTGGACGAGGTAGGTGTCCAGCGGGTCGTCGCGGGCCACGAGCACGGCGAGTGCGCCCTGCCCGGAGCGGCCCGCCCGGCCGGCCTGCTGCCACAGGGACGCCCGGGTCCCCGGATAGCCGGCGATGATCACGGCATCCAGACCGGAGACGTCCACGCCCAGTTCGAGCGCGGTGGTGGCGGCCAGGCCGAGGAGATCGCCGCTGTGCAGCGCGCGTTCCAGGGCGCGGCGCTCCTCGGGCAGATATCCGCCCCGGTACGCGGCGACGCGCCCGGGCAGCGAGCGGTCCACCTCCGCGAGCCGCTCCTGCGCGATCAGGGCGATCAGCTCGGCGCCGCGCCGGGAACGGACGAAGGCGACGGTGCGTACGCCCTGGACGGCGAGGTCGGTGAGCAGGTCCGCGGTCTCGGCGGTGGCGGTCCGGCGCACCGGGGCGCCCTGCTCGCCGTGGAGCTCGGTGAGCGGCGGCTCCCACAGGGCGAAGGCCAACTCGCCGCGCGGCGAGGTGTCCTCGGTGATCTCCACCACGGGCAGGCCGGTGAGCCGGGTCGCGGCCTGCGCCGGCTCAGCGGCCGTGGCGGAGGCGAGCAGGAACACCGGCTCGGAGCCGTACCGGGCGCAGATGCGGCGCAGCCGGCGGATGACCTGCGCGACATGGGAGCCGAAGACGCCGCGGTAGCTGTGGCATTCATCGATGACGACATAGCGCAGCGCGCGCAGGAAGGAGGACCAGCGGGGGTGGGCCGGCAGGATGCCGCGATGCAGCATGTCGGGGTTGGTCAGGACGTAGTTGCCGTACTGGCGGACCCATTCGCGCTCCTCGACCGGGGTGTCGCCGTCGTAGACCGCGGGTCGCACGGCCGTGCCCAGCGGGGCGGCCAGTTCGCGCACGGCACGCCGCTGATCGGCCGCCAGCGCCTTCGTGGGGGCCAGATACAGGGCTGTGGCGCCCCGTCCGTTCGGAGCCTCGGAGCCGTCCAGGAGCGTGGAGAGGACCGGCGCGAGATACGCCAGGGACTTCCCCGAGGCGGTGCCGGTGGCGACGACGACCGACTCGCCGCGCAGTGCGTGTTCGGATGTCCGTGCCTGGTGGGCCCAGGGACGATCGATTCCGGCCGAACGGATGGCACCGATCACCTCCGGCCGGATCTGTTCCGGCCAGTCGGCATGGCTGCCAATGCGCGGGGGCAAGTGCTCCGTATGAGTGATGCGCGCAGCGCGGGTCGCGCCCCGGGCGAGACGGTCGAGAATCATGCCTGGGGAAGGGCGCGCGCCCGCATCCGGCGGGACTGGATTGGAGGCCATCGGCACCGAGTGTGTCACCGGAGTGACGGACAATGCTCAAAGGGCGTCGTGCACGCCTGCCGGTAAGTGATTGAATGCCATCGCGGCTGCCAGATCCGCCCCTACCTTCGGTGGGGAGGCCCCAGGGGGGCGACCGCTCGATAGCAAGGTGCTGGAGGATCCGTGGACCTGTCCCTGTCGACCCGGACCGTTGGCGACCGTACGGTCGTCGAGGTCGGTGGCGAGATTGATGTATACACCGCGCCCAAGCTGCGCGAGCAGCTGGTCGAGCTTGTGAACGACGGAAGCTACCACCTCGTGGTGGACATGGAACGTGTCGACTTCCTCGACTCCACTGGGCTCGGCGTGCTGGTCGGCGGACTGAAGCGGGTGCGTGCCCATGAGGGCTCGCTGCGCCTGGTCTGCAACCAGGAGCGCATTCTCAAGATCTTCCGAATCACCGGACTGACCAAGGTGTTCCCGATTCACACCTCGGTCGAGGAAGCCGTCGCAGCTACCGACTGACGGCTTTACCGGTCCCCCGCGCCAGCAGGCGCGGGGGGAGGAAGCAGTGGGGGGTTCCGGACACGGTGTCCGGCCCCCTGCGTCGCACGCCCGCAAAACGAGGGGGATGGCATGGCCACCGTCGAACTTCGCTTCAGCGCCCTTCCCGAGCACGTCCGCACCGCGCGTCTGGTTGCGGCTGCCGTGGCACGGCGCGCCGGGGTGGACGAGGCCGTGCTGGACGAGGTGCGGCTCGCCGTCGGCGAGGCCTGCAGCCGGGCCGTGGGGCTGCACGAGAGCCATGACATCGCCGAGCCCGTCCGCGTCCTGCTGATCGAGGACGAGAAGAAGTTCTCGATCGAGGTGGGCGACGGCGTCTCCGGCGACTCCGGTACGTCCGGCGCGCGGGGCGGCGACGAGAACGACGGTGGCGCGGACAGCGACGCCGAGGGCGAGGACGAAATGGGCCTCGCGGTGATCAGCGGGCTGGTCGACGATGTCGAGGTGACCGTCGGCAAGGACGGCGGGCTGATTCGCATGACCTGGCCCACCACGACGGCCGCGGTCCTGCCGTAACTGCCCCGGCGGAGCGTCCGGAGGATGCCCCGGGGAGCCGAGCTGCGTCCGTAGTCGGTGGGGCCATCTCGTGATGCCTGTCGGCACGCTTGCGCCGCTCCCGGCCGTACCCGGTCGATCAGAATCTGACGGGGCTCCACGCCCCGAGTCCGGCAGCCGGCATCCGCCTCATCCGCCCATCCGGCTCATCCGCTTGTCCTGAATCTTTTTCTCGGGGCTTCCCGTGCCGCGTGACGGGTCTCTGACGCCGAGGGCGTGGGCGCGCCGGGCGGCGCCTCCAGCGGGCGGTCACTGCGGTCGACGAGGTTCCGGACCCCGTTCGGCGGCGGCGTGCCGAGGTCGTCTCCTGCGGGTCAGCGGGTCGGAGAGACGCCGGGCCAAGAGCGCCCCGCGGCCGCACTCATCCCGCCGTGCCCCCACCCAAGCTGCGGCCTCCCCTTCCCCCCCACCGAGCTGTGGCCTTCCCGGCCCCACGGGGCTCGCATGCCTCCACAGAGCTGCCCCCAGCGCCCCAGAAGGCCATCGCAGCCCGCCGCACCCGCCTCGCCGTAGGCCCGACACACCATGGCCCCCGTTCGGCCCCCGTTCGGCCCCCGTCCGGCACACGCTCGCCCCGACGCCCCGACGCCCCGACGCCCCGACGCCCCGACGCCCCGCCCCGGACGCCTCCCCGTGGAATCCAGCGTTGCGATCCGGACTCGATCTGATGGGGCCTCACCGGGCGTCGGGGCGTGGGCCGTGCGTCGTGGGCCACCCGTTCGGCCGAAGCCGGGCGGATCAATTCTCTCCGGCGTCACGCGGGTCCATGGCGTCCCAGGTTCCGGAGTGGGGTCCTTGAGCAGCGACGATCAGTTTGCGATCCATGGACGATCAGTACGACAGAGAGATCATCGGTCGGTGGTCAGCAAATTCGTGGCTTTCCTTCGTCCGGGCGAATTCCGTGCGGCGTCGGCCTTTTGATCTTCGCTGCTACCGGCGAATTCCCTTTGACGCGTACTGTTTTGATCCACCGTGGCTCCCTACAATCCGTCCACATCTTGCTCAGGACGCCTGAGCGTGCTTCCGCGCGCCCATGTGCCAAACGTCAAGGAGGACGAATGGCGGGGCCTTACACCCCTCAGTTGCTTGACACCCCCACTTTTCTGGCCGGGCCCTCACTCACGGCGGGCAACCGCGACATCGTGCTGGTGATCGCCGTGGTCGCCCTGGCGGCGCTGGCTGTCGCGGCGGTGCTGGTCCGCCAAGTGCTCGCGGCCGGTGAGGGAACCGACAGTATGAAGAAGATCGCGGCGGCCGTGCAGGAAGGCGCAAATGCCTACCTGGCACGGCAGTTGCGGACGCTCGGCGTATTCGCCGTCGTGGTGTTCTTCCTGCTCATGCTGCTGCCCGCGGAGAATTGGACGCAGCGCGCCGGACGCAGCGCCTTCTTCTTGATCGGCGCCGGATTCTCCGCGGCCACCGGCTATATCGGGATGTGGCTCGCCGTACGCAGCAATGTGCGCGTTGCGGCGGCCGCGCGAGAAGCCACGCCGGCCGAGGGGGAAACCAAGAAAAAGGATCTTACGGCGGTCTCTCACAAGGCGATGAAGATCGCATTCCGTACCGGTGGCGTCGTCGGCATGTTCACCGTGGGGCTGGGCCTGCTCGGCGCGTCCTGCGTGGTGCTTGTGTACGCGGTCGACGCGCCCAAGGTGCTGGAGGGCTTCGGGCTCGGCGCCGCGCTGATCGCGATGTTCATGAGGGTCGGCGGCGGCATCTTCACCAAGGCCGCGGACGTCGGTGCCGACCTGGTCGGCAAGGTCGAGCAGGGCATCCCCGAGGACGACCCGCGCAACGCCGCGACCATCGCGGACAACGTGGGCGACAACGTCGGTGACTGCGCCGGTATGGCCGCCGACCTCTTCGAGTCGTACGCGGTGACCCTGGTCGCCGCCCTCATCCTGGGCATGGCGGCCTTCGGCGACGCCGGGCTCGCGTTCCCGCTGCTGGTCCCGGCCATCGGTGTGCTCACCGCGATGGTCGGCATCTTCGTCGTCGCGCCCCGGCGCAGCGACCGCAGCGGTATGACGGCGATCAACCGCGGCTTCTTCATCTCCGCGGGCATCTCGTTGGTGCTGGTGGCCGTCGCGGTGTTCACCTACCTGCCGTCCAGCTATCAGGACCTGACCGGTGTCACCGACCCCGAGGTGCTGGGCCGCAGCGGCGATCCGCGGATGCTGGCGCTGGTGGCGGTCGCCATCGGCATCGTGCTGGCCGCGCTGATCCAGCAGTTGACCGGCTACTTCACCGAGACCAGCCGACGGCCCGTCAGGGACATCGGAAAGACCTCACTGACCGGTCCGGCCACCGTCATCCTCTCCGGTATCTCGATCGGGCTGGAGTCGGCGGTCTACTCGGCGGTGCTGATCGGCCTGGCCGTCTACGGGGCGTACCTGCTGGGCGGCGCCTCCATCATCCTGGCGCTGTTCGCGGTGGCGCTGGCCGGCACCGGTCTGCTGACCACCGTCGGCGTGATCGTGGCGATGGACACCTTCGGACCGGTCTCCGACAACGCGCAGGGCATCGCCGAGATGTCCGGCGATGTCACCGGTGACGGCGCGCAGGTGCTGACCGACCTGGACGCGGTCGGCAACACCACCAAGGCCATCACCAAGGGCATCGCCATCGCGACCGCCGTACTGGCCGCGGCCGCGCTCTTCGGCTCGTACCGGGACGCGATCGCCACCGCCGTACGGGACATCGGCAATGCCGCGAGCGGGATGGGGCTCAGCCTGGACATCTCGCAGCCCAACAACCTGGTCGGGCTGATCCTCGGCGCCTCGGTCGTCTTCCTGTTCTCGGGGCTGGCGATCAACGCGGTGTCGCGGTCGGCGGGAGCGGTGGTCTTCGAGGTGCGCCGGCAGTTCCGCGAGCGCCCCGGGATCATGGACTACACCGAGCAGCCCGAGTACGGGCGGGTCGTCGACATCTGCACCAAGGACGCGCTGCGCGAGCTGGCCACTCCCGGGCTGCTGGCCGTGCTCACGCCGATCGCGGTCGGCTTCTCGCTCGGCGTCGGCGCGCTCGGCTCGTTCCTGGCGGGCGCGATCGGCACCGGCACGCTGATGGCGGTCTTCCTCGCCAACTCCGGTGGTGCGTGGGACAACGCCAAGAAGCTGGTCGAGGACGGCCATCACGGCGGCAAGGGCAGTGAGGCACATGCCGCGACGGTCATCGGTGACACCGTGGGCGACCCGTTCAAGGACACCGCGGGCCCCGCGATCAACCCGCTGCTGAAGGTCATGAACCTGGTGGCGCTGCTGATCGCGCCCGCTGTGGTGAAGTTCTCATACGGCCAGGACAAGAGCATGGGCGTACGGATCGTCGTCTCGGTGCTGGCGATCGCCGTCATCGTCGGTGCGGTGTACGTCTCCAAGCGGCGCGGAATCGCCGTAGGTGACGAAGACAACTCCGAGGACTCGGAGAACATCGCCAAGTCGGCCACGACGGCGGTGGCGTCCTAGCCGGAACCGCCCTCCGAAAGGGCGTGCGGACCGCTCAACTGGGCGGGTGGGCGGCGTTTTTTGCAGACGCCGGCCACCCGCCTTCCGCGTGCTCGGGTGGCCCTGCGGTCCTTGGTGCAAATGGCTGCAATGAGGGCCGGGCGGGATGCCCGACCGGTGGCCCAGGCCCTTTGGACGTGTATGTTCCGGGGCCGAGAGCCATGGAAGGGACCAATCCGGTGAACAAGAAGCTTGTGGCTGCACTGTCCGGCGGTGCGGCACTGGTGCTCGCGCTGACCGGCTGCAGCGACGACAGCAGCAAGAAGCTCAATGACTGGGCGAAGAGTTTCTGCGACCCTGCGCAGGCTCATTTCAAGCAGATCCAGGACGCCAACGGCGCCATGCAGACGGCCGACAACGGCAGCACGGACTCCAAGAAGGTCCAGCAGACCGACTCGGCGGCCTTCCAGAAGATTTCCCAGGCCTACGCCTCACTGGCCAAGTCCCTGGAGAAGGCCGGGCCGCCGCCCACCGACAAGGGCAAGCAGGCACAGCAGAGCGCCGTCAAGGAGCTCAACTCGCTCTCCAAGGGCTATGCGGACCTCCAGAAGCAGGTCAACAACCTCGACACCTCGGACAAGCTCAAGTTCGCGGACGGTCTGCGCGACCTCTCCAGCGGCATCAACAAGCTCAACAAGCAGAGCGAGGCGGCCTTCAAGAACCTGGAGTCCGGCGACGTCGGCACGGCGATGGCCGCCCAGAAGGGCTGCCAGAACCCGGCCGCGTCCGGCTCCCCGGCCCCCACGCAGTCGAAGAAGTCCTAGCGCGCCGAAGCAGGCACGAGCGGGCCGGCAGGCCCGCTCCTAACGCGCACGACAACGGCTCCGGACGGCCCGGCGACGCGCCCGAGACGGGTGTGGCGCCGGGCCGTCGCCGATTGTCGGTGGCAGGGCCGACAATGGTGGGCGTGAGTACGCACCTCCCCACCGCCGATGTCCAGGACCCCGAGAGCAACACCCGCACCGCCCGGCTGCGCGAGGCGTTGCTGGCCGCCGACTTCACCGCCGACGGGCTGCTGGATCTGCTCGGCGCGCCGGCCTACGCCGCGCTGGCGCGCAGCGAGACCGTCCCCGCCGTGCGGGCGACGCGCGGCGACAGCCCGTTGGAGACCCTGGTGCGGCTGTTCCTGCTGCAGCGCCCGGCGGAGCTGCGGCAGGCGCAGGCCGCGCTGCCGGTGGCGGACTGCCTCGCCGACGGCTGGCTGGTGCGGGACGGCGACGAGCTGCGCGCCAGTGTGGATGTGCGCCCGTACGGCGGCCCCGAGGGGCAGGACTGGTGGATCGTCTCCGACCTGGGCTGCGCGGTCGGTGGCGCCGGCGGTATCCGGGGCGTCGGGGAAACGGACCGCTCACAGCTGGTGCTCGGTGTCGGCGGCGCCTCCACGACCCTCGCGGGGATCACGGTGCGCAGGCCGGTCGCCAAGGCGCTCGATCTCGGTACGGGCTCCGGCATCCAGGCGCTGCACGCCGCTCAGCACGCCACCCGCGTCACGGGCACCGACCTCAACCCCCGGGCGCTGCGGATCGCCGCGCTGACCCTGGCGCTCTCCGGGGCGGGGACGGCGGATCTGCGGGAGGGCTCGCTGTTCGAGCCCGTGGGGGACGAGACGTACGACCTGATCGTGTCCAACCCGCCGTTCGTGATCTCGCCGGGCGCCCGGCTCACCTACCGCGACGGCGGCATGGGCGGCGACGACCTGTGCCGGACGCTCGTCCAGCAGTCCGCCGCGCATCTCAACGACGGCGGCTACTGCCAGCTGCTGGCCAATTGGCAGCACGTGGCGGGCGAGGAGTGGCAGGACCGGCTGCGCTCCTGGGTGCCGCGCGGGTGCGACGCCTGGTTCGTGCAGCGCGAGGTGCAGGACGTCACCCAGTACGCCGAGCTGTGGCTGCGTGACGCGGGCGATCACCGCGCCGGTGACGAGGCGTACGCGGCGCGGTACGGCGCCTGGCTCGACGAGTTCGAGGCGCGCAAGACCAAGGCCATCGGCTTCGGCTGGATCACGCTGCGCAAGTCCGGTTCGGATTCCCCGTCGATCACGGTCGAGGAATGGCCGCATCCGGTGGAACAGCCGCTGGGGGAGTCGGTCGTACGGCACTTCGACCGCCAGGACTACCTGCGTGCCACGGACGACGCGGCGCTGCTCGCCGGACACTTCCGGCTCGCCGACGAGGTGGTGCAGGAGCAGGTCGGGCTGCCCGGGGCGGAGGACCCCGAGCACGTGGTGCTGCGTCAGAACCGCGGGATGCGGCGGGCGACGAAGGTGGACACGGTGGGCGCGGGCTTCGCCGGGGTGTGTGACGGATCGCTTCCGGCCGGGCGGATTCTGGACGCCATCGCCCAACTCGTCGGCGAGGATCCGGTTCTGCTGCGGGACCGTACACCGGCCTCGATCCGGATGCTGGTCGAGCAGGGCTTCCTGGAGCCGGTGGCCGCGGACGGCTGACAGGGGAGGGTAGCGAGAAAACGGGGTGGGGGAAGGGGACGCAGGAAGAGGCCGGGGCCGGGGGACCGGGGGAGTGGCAGGCGGCGGCCGTGTCGGCGGGTGTCGTTCATCCGGTGTTCGCCGGGACGCCGCCCCGGGGTGCCACGCTGCCCGCATGGAGAGTGGACCCGAGGCTTTCGCCGGTGTGGCGTTCGCGCTGTTCGGCGCCGGACTGCTGGTGTGGACGGGCGTCTGCGCACGGAGCGGGGCACCGGTCGCCGACGGCGTCAGCCGTCCGGTCGCCACCGTGACGGCGCTGCTGTCCGGGGTGGTGTTCCTGGCCACGGGCGGCTGGTTGCTGGCGGCGCTGTAGCCGGAGTGCGCCAACTGTCCTTGTGAGGCGATCCGTTCACTTCCGGCCAGATCTGTGACAGATGGCCGATGTGTGGTGGTACACGGGAACTATCCGGGGCGATTCGTCATGTTCCTCAGTGAAGGTCACCTGACCGGCAGGCTCACCGACCCTTGAGTGAGGAACCCACATGAACCGTGCACTCCGCTACGTCGCCGTCGGCACCATCGCCGTCTCCCTGCTCGCCGGCGGTTCGGCCGCCGCCTTCGCCGCGCCGCAGCAACTCCACTCGCCCACGCCGGTCGTGGCCACCGCCCCGGTCGCCGCGGCACTGACGGCCAAGGCCAGCGTGACCACGGTCAACGCCTGGCAGCAGTTCCGGATCACCGGCACCGCCAAGGGCATCAAGGCCGGCACCAAGGTCACCGTCCAGCAGAAGCAGGGCACGAAGTGGGTCTCGCTGCCCGCACAGACCCCGGTCAACGCCAGCGGTACGTACGCGGTGCGGGTCAAGCTCGGCATCAAGGGCGTCAACCAGCTCCGGATGGCTGCCGGCAGCACCGTCTCCCCGGTGGTCAAGGTCACCGTCCGCTGACGCCGGACGGTCCGGACCGCGCCCGGACCGTCCGCCACGCCCGGGCCGCGTCCTAGCCGACGAGGTTGCGGGCGACCATCCACACCGCGGCAATGCCGAGCACCACGGCATTGCCGCGGGCCGAGAGCCGTGGCCGGTACACACGCCCGGCGAGCCCGGCGACCAGCCAGCGTCCGACGGCGTACGCCACGGCCGGTCCGGCCAGCGTGAGCAGCACGGCGTTGTCGTGGAAAGCCGTCACGACATCGCCGTGCATCAGGTCGTACGCCATCCGCGTCCCGCCGCACAGCGGGCACAGCAGCCCGGTGGCCCATTTGAACGGGCAGGGGATCAGCAACTGCCCCGGTTGGTGCGGGTCGGTGTGCCAGAGATAGACGGCGGCCGCCGCTACGGTGCCGAGCGCGATCGACGCCTGGCGGAGGGTGCGCCTGCGGACCGACGCCCCGGTGGGCGCCGCGGGCTCGACGGGCCCCCAGGACTCTTCGGTGCTCACACGCTCAGCGACCTGGCGTAGTTGACCTGGTTGAGCACGAACATCACCTGCTCGCGGGACTGCACCGGGATCATCGTCGCGTGGTGCCGGCCTCCGCTGTTCACCGTGACCTGCACGAACCCGGTGGTCACCCGCTCCTTCATCAGCAGGAAGAGCAGACCGAGCAGGCAGAAGAGGAAGAAGACGATGGCCAGCACGACCGCGTGCGCCGGTATCTTCTCCTCCGTCCGCGACATGTCGGTCGCCGTCCACACCGCGCCCTTGAGCGGCATCGGCCCGGCCGGCGTCATGATCGTGTCGCCGGTCACCGCGATATCGCCGAGCGACAGCATCATCCCGCCGGGCTGGGGCCCGGCCTGGAAGCCCCCCGATCCGGCCTGAAACCCCCCGGCCCCGGTCTGGAAGCCGCCGGGTCCGCCCTGGAACCCCCCGGGCGCCGGCTGCGCCGGCGCGCTCGGCGGGAAGCCGGGCGCGGGCGGCTGCGGGACGTCGCTCGGGTAGCCGTATGCGGGCTGCTGCGGAGGCGCGGGCTGCTGCGGCGGCGAGCCGGCCTGCGGATAGCCGTATCCGGGCTCCCCGGGGCGGCCGCCCTGCGGGTAGCCGTAACCGGCATCGGCGGGCCGCGGGCCGTCCGGCTCGGCGTAAGGGTTCTGGCCGGGCTGACCGGGCGGCTGATCCGGAGGCGGTCCGGGGTACTGGTTCGCCATGGGTGATGTCCCCCCGAGAGTGCGTGATGACGGCAGTACTCGACTCGAACGGCGAGCCGTGCCGTATCCATCCTGCCAGTCCGCTTACGTGCTGTATCAAGGCAATGACGGCATCCGGCGCCGCCGTGCGACAGTCGTCGGTCCGCGGACGGTGCGGTGTGCGGCCACGGGCGGGCGGCGAATTGCCGGGGGTCCGTCACTGTGTGACATCACCGAGGGTGCCGCGACAGCGGCGCGCGGGGAACGTCCGAGGTCGGCGCCGGGGAACGGTACGGCGCCGCCATGATCGACAAGGCGCGTCCCGGGCCCGTGGCGAGCGCCTGATGCGGTCCGGGCGGCATGAAGGCATGTAGTCGGGTTACCGTTCGAGTGGCGTTGCGGGGTTTTTCCGTTTGACACGGGGCCGGGAGGTACCGTCACACTCCGCAGCGTCAAGCGTCACCGCAGTGCACCCTCGGCGTCCGGCCGGGGAGCATTTCCAGCGTCGACCGGAGAGAAGAGCGAAGTTGTCCCCGACCAGCGAGACCACAGACGGCGGCGGCCGCCGACTCGTCATCGTCGAGTCGCCTGCCAAGGCGAAGACGATCAAGGGCTACCTCGGCCCTGGCTACGTGGTCGAGGCGAGCGTCGGACACATCCGCGACCTGCCCAACGGCGCCGCAGAGGTCCCGGCGAAGTACAAGGGCGAGCCCTGGGCCCGTCTCGGCGTGAACGTCGACGCCGACTTCCAGCCGATCTACGTCGTCAACAGTGACAAGAAGGACCAGGTCAAGAAGCTCAAGGAGCTGCTGGCCGAGTCCGACGAGCTCTACCTCGCGACAGATGAGGACCGCGAGGGCGAGGCCATCGCCTGGCACCTCCAGGAGATCCTCAAGCCCAAGGTCCCCGTCCACCGGATGGTCTTCCACGAGATCACCAAGGACGCGATCCGCGAGGCCGTCGCCAATCCGCGCGACCTGAACCAGAAGCTGGTCGACGCCCAGGAGACCCGCCGCATCCTCGACCGCCTCTACGGCTACGAGGTCTCGCCGGTCCTGTGGAAGAAGGTCATGCCCCGGCTGTCGGCCGGCCGGGTGCAGTCCGTCGCGACCCGTCTCGTCGTCGAGCGGGAGCGCGAGCGCATCGCGTTCCGCTCCGCCGAGTACTGGGACCTGACCGGCACCTTCTCCCCCAACCTCGGCTCCGCTCGGCCGGGGGGACCCCCATCCGGCCGGGCCGGCGACGCCAGCGACCCGTCGGTGCTGACCGCCCGGCTGAACACCGTCGACGGCCGCCGTATCGCCCAGGGCCGTGACTTCGGTCCCAACGGGCAGCTCAAGAACGACGTCCTCCATCTGGACGAGGCGAACGCCCGCGCGCTCGCCGCCGCCCTGGAGAACACCGACTTCGCGGTGCGCTCGGTCGAGTCCAAGCCCTACCGCCGCTCGCCGTACGCGCCGTTCCGGACGACCACCCTCCAGCAGGAGGCCAGCCGCAAGCTCGGCTTCGGTGCCAAGTCCACGATGCAGGTGGCGCAGAAGCTGTACGAGAACGGCTTCATCACCTATATGCGTACGGACTCCACCACGCTCTCGGACACCGCGGTCACCGCGGCCCGGGCGCAGGTGACGCAGCTGTACGGCGCGAGCTACCTCCCGGACAAGCCGCGCACCTACGCCGGCAAGGTCAAGAACGCCCAGGAGGCGCACGAGGCGATCCGCCCCTCCGGCGACCGCTTCCGCACCCCGGCCGAGACCGGTCTGACCGGCGACCAGTTCAAGCTCTACGAGCTGATCTGGAAGCGGACCGTGGCCTCGCAGATGAAGGACGCGACCGGTAACTCCGTCACCGTCAAGATCGGTGGCCGGGCCGCCGACGGCCGGGACGCCGAGTTCAGCGCGTCCGGCAAGACCATCACCTTCCACGGCTTCCTCAAGGCCTATGTGGAGGGCGCCGACGACCCCAACGCGGAGCTCGACGACCGTGAGCGCCGGCTGCCGCAGGTCGCCGAGGGCGACGCGCTGGCCGCGCAGGAGATCACCGCCGACGGGCACGCGACCAAGCCGCCCGCCCGTTACACCGAGGCCACGCTGGTCAAGGAGCTGGAAGAGCGCGAGATCGGCCGTCCGTCGACCTACGCGTCGATCATCGGCACGATCCTCGACCGCGGCTATGTCTTCAAGAAGGGCACCGCGCTCGTCCCGTCGTTCCTCTCCTTCGCGGTGGTCAACCTCCTGGAGAAGCACTTCGGCCGGCTGGTCGACTACGACTTCACCGCCAGGATGGAGGACGACCTCGACCGCATCGCGCGCGGTGAGGCGCAGTCCGTGCCGTGGCTGCGGCGCTTCTACTACGGCGAGGGCCACGGAGAGGGCGGTGCCGCGGACGCCGGCAACGGCGACGGCGACCACCTCGGCGGTCTGAAGGAACTGGTCGAGGACCTGGGCGCGATCGACGCCCGGGAGATCTCGTCCTTCCCGGTCAGCGACGACATCAAGCTGCGGGTCGGCCGCTACGGCCCGTACGTCGAGCGCGGGGAGAAGGACGCCGAGGGCCACCAGCGCGCCGACGTCCCCGACGACCTGGCGCCCGACGAGCTGACCGTGGAGTACGCGGAGGAGCTGCTCGCCAAGCCGAGCGGCGACTTCGAACTGGGCATGGACCCGGAGAGCGGTCACCAGATCGTCGCCAAGGACGGCCGCTACGGCCCGTACGTCACCGAGATCCTGCCCGAGGGCACCCCGAAGACCGGCAAGAACGCGGTCAAGCCGCGCACCGCCTCGCTCTTCAAGTCGATGTCCCTGGACACCGTGACCCTGGCAGACGCGCTCAAGCTGATGTCGCTGCCGCGGGTCGTCGGCAAGGACTCCGAGGGCGTGGAGATCACCGCGCAGAACGGCCGCTACGGCCCGTATCTGAAGAAGGGCACCGACTCGCGCTCCCTGGAGAACGAGGAGCAGCTCTTCACGATCACCGTCGACGAGGCGCTGGCCATCTACGCCCAGCCCAAGCAGCGCGGGCGGGCCGCCGCCAAGCCGCCGCTGAAGGAGCTGGGCACGGACCCGGTCAGCGGCAAGCCGGTGGTGGTCAAGGACGGCCGGTTCGGCGCGTACGTCACCGACGGCGAGACGAACGCGACGCTGCGGCGGGACGACGACGTCGAGACGATCACCGCCGAGCGGGGCTACGAGCTGCTGGCGGAGAAGCGCGCCAAGGGGCCGGCGAAGAAGACCGCCAAGAAGGCGCCGGCCAAGAAGACGGCCGCGAAGAAGACGGCCGCCAAGAAGACCGCGGCGAAGAAGACCACCACGGCGAAGAAGACCACCACGGCGAAGAAGACGACCGCCAAGAAGACGACCGCCAAGAAGACGACCGCCAAGAAGGCCACCGCCAAGACGGCGGCGGCGAAGAAGACGGCGGCGTCGGCCGAGGACTGAGGCCTGCGCGCTGCCGGCGGCGCCGGTAAAAGCGCAGGACATGGGCGGGCACACCGGATCTGATCCGGTGTGCCCGCCCATTTGTTCGGGTGGGCGCTCGACGGCGTGCACCATCCCGCTAGGCTGGCGGGATGACGCGTGCCGAGCAGCCAACGGTCGTGACCCCCACTTCAGGCGCCCTAGCAGCGGATTCCCGCGAGCGCGCCGTGCGAGCCCTGCTCCGCTTCCCCCCACTGAAGCGACTGTGGAGCGCCCAATGTGTCGGGGGCATCGGCGATGCCCTGTCCATGCTTGTCCTCGTACTGCTCGCCCTGCAGGCGGCGTTGTACGTACCGCTGGGCGGCGAACCCGTCTTCGGCGGCGGTTATCGGGGCGCAGCCCTGGCGGTCACCGCGGTCTTCGCGGCCCGGATGCTGGCGATGCTGCTCTTCGGAGCCGTCCTGCTGGGCCCGCTGTCCGCGCTGACCTCCCCCGTCGCCCGACGCGCGGGGGGACCCCCGTCCGCCGGGCCGCTGGACCGGCGCTGGACGATGATCGGCGCGGATATCGTGCGGCTCGCGCTGCTGGTCATCGCCCCCCTCTGGATCAACTGGACACCGGACGACGCACTGGCCTGGCTCCTGGTCACGGTCTTCGTCGCCGGTGTCGCCGAACGTTTCTGGACCGTCGCGCGCGAGAGCGCCGCACCCGGGCTGCTGCCCGCACCGCCCCCTGAGGGCGCCGCCGTACGCCCCCTCCCGGACAACATGGACGCCCTGCGCCGCCTCTCGCTGCGCACCGGCTTCGTGTCGCTGCCGATCGCGGCCGCCACCCTGGTGGTCGTCACGCTCATCAGCAAGCTGCTGGGCACCGGCATCGACTGGTTCCACGTCCACCAGGCCGCGCTCGGCTCGTATGTCGCCGCCGGTCTCTTCGCCGCCTCCGTATCGATCCTCTACTTCATCGAGTTCCCCGGAGTGCCGACCCCGCGGCCGCGCTCCCCTCTGGAGGGGCTGCGCCGCCCGAAGGCCGCGGGAGCCACGACCGGACAGCCGGGAGCGGACGAGAAGCCGGAGAACGGCACCACCCCCGCGGCCGTCGACAAGGGCCGCACGGGCGCGCTCCCGCTGCTGGTGGCGTCCTGCGCCGCGGTGGCCGGGGCGATCGCCGCGGCCGTCTCGCTCGCCGTCCTGCACGGCTACGACCTGGCCGGCGGTCCGGCCACCTTCGCGCTGCTGGTGCTCGCGCTGACCGGTGGCACGGCCGTCGGCATCCGCGGCGCCCACCGGGTGCTGCCCGCCCTCTCCCGGCGCCGGCTGCTCGCCCTCGCGGTGGCCGCGACCGGCCTCGGGCTGCTGGCCATGGGGCTGGTCCCGGACACGACGACGGTGCTGGTGCTCGCGCTGCTGTCCGGCATCTGCGCCGGCATCGCCGCCAATACGGGGCATGTGCTGCTGGAGCAGGAGTCCGAGGAGCCCCGCAGCGCCCGTACGACCGAGCATCTGCACGCCGTCGTGCGCCTGACGGTCGCGCTGGCCGCCATCCTCGCGCCGCTGCTCGCCGCCCTCATCGGCCCGCACCACCTCGGCGGCGGCACCTTCAACTTCGCCTACGGCGGCGCCGCCTACACCCTGATGCTGGCCGGTGCCCTGCTGCTGCCGGTCGCCGCCCTGGTGCTCGGCAAGGTCGACGACCGGCAGGGCGTACCGCTGCGGCGTGATCTGCGCGAGGCGCTGCGCGGCGGCGACCCGGCCCAGGCGCCCGCCGCCACCGGCTTCTTCCTCGCCCTGGAAGGCGGCGACGGCGCCGGCAAGTCCACCCAGGTCGAGGCGCTCGCGGAGTGGATCCGCAGCAAGGGCCACGAGGTCGTGGTGACCCGCGAGCCGGGCGCCACCGCCATCGGCAAGCGCCTGCGCTCGATCATCCTGGACGTCTCGACCTCCGGGCTCTCGGACCGTGCGGAGGCGCTGATGTTCGCCGCGGACCGGGCCGAGCACGTCGACAGCGTCATCCGGCCCGCCCTGGAGCGCGGCGCGATCGTCATCACCGACCGGTACATCGACTCCTCGGTCGCCTACCAGGGCGCCGGGCGCAACCTCGCGCCCACGGAGATCGCCCGGATCTCGCGCTGGGCCACCGACGGCCTCGTGCCCCACCTGACGGTCCTGCTCGACATCTCCCCGGAGACCGCGCGGGAGCGCTTCACCGAGGCACCGGACCGGCTGGAGTCCGAGCCCGCCGAGTTCCACCAGCGGGTGCGGGCCGGCTTCCTGACACTGGCCGCCGCCGACCCCGCGCGCTATCTGGTCGTCGACGCCGGGCAGGAGCCCGCCGACGTCACCACCGTCGTACGGCACCGCCTCGACCAGGTCCTCCCGCTGTCCGAGGCGGAGATCCAGGCACAGGCCGAGGCCCGTAAGGCAGCCGAGGAGGAGGCCCGCCGCAAGGCCGAGGAGGAGGCCGCGCGCAAGGCGGAGGAGGAGCGTCTGGAGCGCGAGCGCCAGGAGCAGCTCGCCAAGCTGCGCGCCGAGGAAGAGGAGCGCAAGCGCCGCGAGGCCGAGGAGGCCAGGGCGCGCGAGGAGGCCCGCCAGGCCGAGGAGGCCCGCAAGCGCGCCGAGGAGGCGCGGCAGGCCGCGGAGGCGGAGCGGCAGCGCCGCGAGGCGGAGGAGCGCGCCCGCGAGGCCGAGCAGGAGCGGCTGCGCAAGCAGCACGAGGAGGAGGCGCGGCTGCGCAAGGAGGCCGAGGAGCGCCGCCTGGAGAAGCAGCGCAAGGCCGAAGCGGCCCTGGTCCGCGCCGAGGAGGCCCGGGTCGCGGCTGCCGCGGCGGCGGCCGCGGCGGAGGCCAAGGCGGCGGCCGAGGAGGCCGAGTCGGCCGAGGCGCCCACCGCCGAGACGTACGTCGCGGATCTGCGGAAGCGGCTGGGGCCGGAGACGCCCGACGACTCTGCGGCGTCCTCCTCCGGCTCGGACGGCGAGCAGACGCACGAGTCGCTGCCGCGGTCCGGGACCCCGGACCGTGCGGCGGACGAGACGGCGGTGCTGCCACCGGTGCGGGACGCGCACGACGCGTGGGGCGGCCGGGGCGCCGGCTCCGACGCCGAGGAGACCGCCGTGCTGCCGCCCGTACGGGACGGAGGCGCACGCGGCGAGGTCGGCCGGGGCGACGCCCCCGCCGACCGGGTGCCGCCGTGGATGTTCCGCAAGGAGACGCCGCCCGGCGCGAACGCCGGGCACGGCGCGGCCTCGGGGCGGTCCTCCGCTCCCGCCGAGTCGCGCGTCGAGCGCACGCGCGAACTCCCGCAGATCGACCCGGCGACGGGCCGCCCCGTGGAGAGCTCGCAGCGCAGCCGCCCCCGCCCCGAATGGGCGGAGGAGACCCCGTTGGACGATCTGCCGACGCTCGCCGACGAGCTGCTCGGCCCGCGCGGCGACGAGGAAGCGGACGACGGAGCGGGCGACGACGGCCGTCGCGGCGGCCGGGGACGGCGCGGCTAGCCCATCGGGGAGTCCCGGAAGAACGGCCGTGGCCGCAGCGCGATCGCTGCGGCCACGGCCGTTTCCGGGTTCCGGAGGACCCCTGTCCGGCCGCCCGGCGCCGGTTTCCGGATTCGTTTGTCAGTGGGTTGCACCACAATGGGTCGGGCGTGGAGCAATGCGTGGTGTGCGGCCGGTCGCACACGCACTCGCGCGGCACGAGCAGGACGGCACGGACAGGAACGGCGGACAGCGATGGCGGTATGGGACGACGTGGTCGGCCAGGACCGGGTGACGGCGCAGCTGGCCGCGGCCGCGCGCGATGCGGACGCCTTCATCACCGCGCAGCACGCGGGAGCGGGGACCGGGCCCGGTGAGCAGCCGGCGCCGCAGCCGTCCGCCGACCGCAGCGGCGCCTCCCAGATGACGCACGCCTGGCTGTTCACGGGCCCGCCCGGGTCCGGCCGCTCCACCGCCGCCCGCGCCTTCGCCGCCGCCCTGCAGTGCGTCAGCCCGGACCGCGCCCTCGGGGGCGCCCCCGGCTGCGGCTTCTGCGACGGCTGCCATACGTCCCTGGTCGGCACGCACGCCGATGTGGAGATCGTCCGTACGGACCTGCTCTCCATCGGCGTCAAGGAAACCCGTGACCTGGTCCGCCGGTCCTCGCTCTCCCCGGCGGGCGGCCGCTGGCAGGTGATCGTCCTGGAGGACGCCGACCGCCTCACCGAAGGCGCGGGCAACGTCCTCCTCAAGGCCGTCGAGGAGCCCGCGCCCCGGACGGTCTGGCTGCTGTGCGCCCCCTCCGTGGAGGACGTCCTCCCCACCATCCGCTCGCGCTGCCGCCACCTCTCCCTGCGCACCCCGCCGGTCGGCGCGGTCGCCGACGTCCTCGTCCGGCGGGACGGCATCGAGCCGGAGGCCGCCGACCGGGCCGCCCGCGCCACCCAGGGCCACATCGGCCGGGCCCGCCGGCTGGCCACGGACGAGCGGGCCCGCGCCCGGCGGGCGGCCGTCCTCAAACTCCCGCTCCGCGTCGACGACATCGGCGGCTGCCTCAAGGCCGCCCAGGAGCTGATCGACGCCGCGGGGGAGGACGCCAAGCAGGTCGCCGAGGACGTCGACACCAAGGAGACCGAGGAGCTGCGCGCCGCACTCGGCGCCGCCGCCGGCACCGGCGGACGCCTGCCGCGCGGCACGGCCGGCGCCATGAAGGAGCTCCAGGACAAGCAGAAGCGCCGCTCGACCCGTACCCAGCGCGACAGCCTCGACCTCGCCCTGGTCGACCTCACCGGCTTCTACCGCGACGTCCTCGCCCTCCAGATGGGCGCCTCGGTCCCCCTCGCCAACGACGAGGTACGCGACAGCATCCACCGCATCGCCACCGCCTCGACCCCCGAACGCACCCTCCGCCGGATAGAAGCCGTGATCGCCTGCCGCGAGGCCCTGGACCGCAATGTGGCCCCGCTCCTCGCGGTCGAGGCCATGACGGCGGCCCTCCGCGCCGGCTGACCCCCCACTACCGCAGCCCCCGACCCCGCCGTTCCCCCGGCCCGCCCTTCAAGGAGACGCACACACAACGTCCTCACCCGGATACTCTCCGTTCGAACGACGCCGCAACGGACGTCCGCCACGGACATCCACCACCGACATCCGCCACGGCCATCCACCACCGCAAGCAACCGGGCCACTACGAGCACCAGCGCCACCCCCAGTACGAACGCCACCCCGGCCCCCCTGCACCACCCCTAGCTCCCGCACCGCCAGCCGCACTCCACCCTCCAGGGACCACCAACACCGCACTCCACCTCTCAGGGACCGAGACCAAGGGACCGTCCATGGCCACCAGCCGCCTGCTCCGCACCTCCGCCGCCTTCCTCGCGGCCACCGCTCTGCTGATCTCCGGCTGTTCCTCGGGGAGTTCCTCCCCCGACGACGAGGCGTCTCCGGGTCTCACCACGGAGGCCGGTGCCCAGCGCCCCGCCGACGAGGCGACCCTGGCGCCACTCCCTGCCTCGACCCCGGCCGGCCTGCGCGCGTACTACGACCAGAAGCTGACCTGGCATGCCTGCGGAAAAGGGTTCCAGTGCGCGACGATGAAGGCGCCCCTGGACTACTCCCACCCCGAGGCGGGTGACACCAAGCTCGCGGTGGCCCGCAAGAAGGCCAGCGGCCCCGGCAGCCGGCTCGGCTCCCTCTTGGTCAATCCGGGCGGCCCCGGCGGTTCGGCGATCGACTACCTCGAGCAGTACGCACCCCAGCCCGCCGCGATTCGTGCGCGCTACGACATGGCGGCGATGGACCCGCGCGGCGTGGACCACAGCCAGCCCGTCGAGTGCCTCAGCGACAAGCAGATGGACCGCTACACCGAGGTGGACCAGACCCCGGACTCACCGGCCGAGGTCGACAAGCTCGCCACCGCGTTCCGCACCTTCGCCCAGGGCTGCGCGTCCCGCTCCGGCAAGCTGCTCTCGCACGTCTCCACCGTCGAGGCCGCCCGCGACATGGACGTGCTGCGCGCCGTCCTGGGCGACGAGAAGCTCCACTTCGTCGGGGCTTCCTACGGCACCTTCCTCGGGGCGACCTACGCCGGTCTCTACCCCTCCCGCGTCGGCCGCATGGTCCTCGACGGCGCGATGAACCCGGAGCTCGACTCCCGTACCACCAACATCGAGCAGACCGCCGGCTTCAACACCGCCTTCACGGCGTTCGCCACCGACTGCATCAAGCACAAGAACTGCCCCCTCGGCACCAAGAGCACCGAGGACGCCGGCGAGCAGCTCACGGCCCTCTTCAAAAAGCTGGACGCACACCCGGCAGCCACGGGCGAGGACCGAAAGCTCACCGAGTCCCTCGCCACCACGGGCGTCATCGCCGCCCTGTACGACCAGCGCGCCTGGCCCCTGCTGCGCGACTACCTCGCCCAGGCCAAGGCCGGCAACGGACGAGGGCTGCTCACCTTCTCCGACAGCTACTACGAGCGCGAACCGAACGGCAGCTACAGCAACCAGATGTACGCCAACCCCGCCGTCAACTGCCTCGACCTCGCGCCCGCCTTCACCGGCCCCGACCAGGTCCGCGCCGCCCTGCCCAGCTTCCGCAAGGCCTCCCCGGTCTTCGGCGAAACCTTCGCCTGGGCCGCCCTGAACTGCGCCTACTGGCCGGTCAAGCCCACCGGCATGCCCCAGCGCATCGAGGCCAAGGGCGCCGCCCCGATCCTCGTCGTCGGCACCACCCGCGACCCCGCCACCCCGTACATCTGGGCCAAGGCCCTCGCCTCCCAGCTCTCCAGCGCCACCCTCCTCACCTACGAGGGCGACGGCCACACCGCGTACGGCCGCGGCAGCAAGTGCATCGACTCCGCGATCGACGCCTACCTCCTCGACGGCACCGTCCCCCCGAAGCACAAAACCTGCAAGTGACCCGCCTCACACCCGCACACCCCCCTCCCCGTCCACCCCTGACCAGCTTCTAAACCGGTTACTGAGCACCCCTCCGCGATGTGTAGACTGGGCCGCGCACCACGCCGCCTTAGCTCAGTTGGCCAGAGCAACGCACTCGTAATGCGTAGGTCTCGGGTTCGAATCCCGAAGGCGGCTCAGTAAAAAGGCCAGGTCACACAGCCCGTGACCTGGCCTTTTGCGTTGCTCGGGGCATGACGTGTCGCGCCGCCGCAGTGTCGCGAGATGGCTTGCGTGAGCGATGCGTGAGCGGGGGCGCTCAGAGACCTACTTCTTGGGCTTCCGGAGCTCGGCCTTCTTGTCGGCCTTGGGCTGGGCCTTTGCCTTGTTCTTCGGCTTGCCGCCCTTGCCGGCGTTCTTCGCCGTGGCCTCCTTGGCCTTCTTCTTCGCGGCCTTGCGGGCCGCCTTCTCGGCCTCAGCCTTGCGCTGAAGCGGGACCAGCTTCGCCGTCGCCTCGGCGGCGCTCTTGCGCGCTTGGTGAATCGCCCCCTCCGCAATCTGGTTGGTAGGGGGCGCAGCCTTGCTGTGGGCCCACTAACCGGGCGGTGCTGCACCGTGGCTGAAATGCACTCCCACCAGGGCGATTGTCAGTGCTGTATGCGAGGGTCGCCATCTGTGAGCCGAAGCATTGTCAGCGGCTCGCGACGGGTTACGAGTACACAGCCAAGGGGGAGGCACGGCATGGCTGGCGACGGCTTTGACATAGACACCGACCAACTCAAGTCCGCCGCTCCAACATTCCACCGAGAGTCTGTCGCTCTAGAACGGGCGACGGCCAAGCTTCGTCACACGCTTGGCGGGCTGGGGGAGCCGTGGGGCAGTGACGAGCAGGGCAAGAAGTTCGAGCACGCCTATGCCCCGCACCAGGCGCAGATCGAAAAGGCCGCCGCGGCCCTGGTCAAGGGCCTGTCCAGCATCACCAAGGCCATGAATGACATGGCCGCCAACCACGAAGACGCTGACCACTCAGCCAAGTCCGGCTTTGAGGGCGGTAAGTGATGGGCGCTGGCGACAAGGCCAAGGAGATCGTCCAGGACCTGACGGGTATGTGGTGGCCGGAGGGCGACGAGGACGAACTCAGGGAAGCCGCCCGCGCCTGGCGTACGTATGCGGACGATGTCGAGGACTGCACGGCCGCTTGCCATAAGAAGGCCCAGGACGTCATCGACAACAACAAGGGCAAGTCGATCGATGCGTTCGGCGGGTTCTGGCGCAAGTACCACGGTGGCGGCAAGGGCTATCTCGACGACGTGGCCAGCGCTGCCCGCGACATGGCCAAGGCCCTGGACAAGTACGCCGACCAGGTCGCCGAGGCCAAGAAGAAGATCGAGCACGAGCTGGAGATCGCCGGCGCAGTCCTGGTCGCCGGAGCCGCGCTCGCCGTCTTCACCGGCGGCATCAGCGGGGCCGCGGCGGCCGGTGCCAGCGAGGCGATCGTCGCCGCAGCGAGTACAGCGGGCATCGCCGTATCCGCCACCGTCGCCGAGATCGCCGGAACTGTCCTGGCCACCGCCGCCATCGGCGGCATCGAAGCCATCACCGTGGACGTGGTCGTCGCTCAGGGCGGACGCAACCTGCTAGGAGACCAACACGGCATCAACCTGGCTGAGATCAAGGAAGCCGGAGCCACTGGGGTCTTGCTGGGGGGCGCCCTGGGCGGTGCGGGCCGCGCAGCGAAGGCTGTACGCGACGCCGGCGGCTTCAAGAACGCCTTCGGCAAGATGAAGCTGGATGTGGGTGGCCCACACCTTGCGATGGCTGGCGAGGTGCCTTTCGGTCCTGTTGGCCCGACCGGGCGCCCCTTGATGCGCAACGCAGAGGGGAGCGGCGGGGGAGCCTCCGGGACCCCCAAGGCCAGTGGCTGGGAAGCCTCAAGCAATATAAAGGGACCTGGGGCCGGCAAAACACTCAAGCGGCCAAACGACCGACATACCATTGGTGGCGCAGGTCGAGCAGGAAAGAACATCAAGGAAGAGAACACAATCATCCTGCCGGGATATTCTCAGGAGGTCGAGAAGGATATCGCTGGCATCGCAGAAGGGAAGGCAACCTGGCTGCCGGACGGTGAGCGATACGAAATCAACGGTCGCACGTACGGCGTCCACGAGAACGGGACCGTATACCCTGCCAAGGGTCCAGGGTTTGTGGAAATGGACCGGAACGAGTATGCGGCGCTATCGCAGATCGTAAAGGCTAAGGGAGACCTCTCGGCGGCTCCGCAGCTGACGCGGAACCCTCGCTTCGTGAACAATCCAGAAGTCGTCGAAAAGGCTTTGGCCATTTACAACGGGACTTACACACCATGACGTACAATCTTTTCCTCGTCGATAGCTGTGACCCGGGTGTCATGGCTGAAGCTCTCGCGGCGGCCTTCCGGGTTCCGGTGAGAGAAGTGGATGTTGCCGACGCTGACGGCGACCAAGACGACCGCAACTGGGAGGCCCTGGTCTCCTGTGAATACTCGCACGTCCCGGGAAATGTGTCGCTGTCCCTGGACATTTACGCTCAGGACTCGGTGGGGCAGCAGCCTCCAGAATCCGAATTCTCCGCAGCATTTGCGCGCCGGCTTGGCACGCCCGTCTTGTACCCTCCTCAGGAGAGCGCCATGAGCGCCCACTGGTTGGTTACCCCAGAAGGGCTGACGACGCGGGCCCGGCTGAGCGAGTCGGACGATGACGAGCCAACCTTCACAGTCACAGCAGTTGAGGCACTCGTCGATCGGTTGCCAGACGTTCCTGTGATGCACCTTCCGGAAGTGGTGCGCGAGCAGAAGATCGCCACGCCTCTGGCCGATTCATTTGCGGAATCCCTCCAGCCGTTGAAGGGAGACGGCAACGCCGCGGATGGTTCGACCGTCACAGCTGAGGTTGCCGAGGTGGCGCGGATCGCCAAGTCATACCTGGGGGCGTGGGAAAAGCTATCTCGACGCGCAGCGAGCAACTGGGAGCCATCTGGTTGGTACCCCGTGGAGTTCTACCGGGAAGTGCTCGGATACCGCGATGACATCGAGGGGTATCTGCGCCAACTCCCGGAGAACGTGGCCGCGCTGTACAAGCGCTACCTCGACAAGGTTGACAGCCTCTATCAGGAGCTGACAGTCGACGACGAAGAGCACGTTGTCGTTGATGGCCGGAATGAGCCGACTGATGGTTCGGCGCAGAAGGCATGGTGGTGGTACCGCCGCCCCGAGCCCATGCCCTGGTCCAGTGGATGAGGCCGAGCGCTTCCGCGGATCCGACCAGGTAGGGGTAGGACCGAACGCAGTGCTGATGCATCGGCCATGACCGCATGCCTCGGTCATGGCTGGTGAGCGCTCTGTGCTTGATCACTGTGTGGCGGGTGGCCTCGGCGTCGCCGTAGATGGCGTGTACGGCGTCCACGTCGTCGCTGGTGAGTTCGCGCAACTGAAGCCGGGGGCCTGCGATGTCGACCGGATGCATGGTCGGGACCCTACTCGCAGGCGGTGTTACCTGGGCAGGGCGGCGACAGGGGCCGCGGTGAACGCCTCGATTTCCTCCCGTGTCGTGCGAGCCTCGGGTGCGGTGAGCCACCGGGGATCACGCAGCGCGGTGTGGACCTGCCGCACCGAGGCAACGATGCCGTTGATGCGCTGACCGGCGGACAGGTCGAGAACGGGCCGCATGGCCTCGTCGACACCGTCGAGGCTTCCGGCGTGGATGCGGGCGAGGGCAAGGTCGGTGTGGGCGCCGGCTTGGTCGCCGAAAGCCCACTCTTCAGGTTCCGCTTGGCGGTAGGCGGTGACTGCCGCTTCGGCCTGTTGTTGTGCCTCGGGGCCGTCTGGGAGCCAAGCGGTGGCGTCGGCGGCGTAGTAGAGCTGGCGTGGTACGGGGAAGGTCATGATGCCGCCGAACTCGTCCAGGTCGTCGGGGGACGCCGCATCGCGGGCCCGTTCAGCTTCTGCGAGGGATTCCCGTACGGCTGCCACATCGCCGAGTGCGGCTCCGGCACGGGCTTGCAAGCAAGACAGCCATACGGCGCTGGTGCCGGTGACGCCTGCCACCTGGGAGATGCCGAGGGCAGCGTATTTAGAGGCTTCCTGGTGTCGGCCGTCCCAGTAGGCGATCAGGGATTGCAGGCCGCGGACCCAGGCGCGCATGGCGTGGTGGTCGGCGTTGTCCGCGCATACGTAGGCGGTCCGGGCCTGTGTCATCGCCGATCGTGGGTCGCCGAGGTCGTGGCTGGCCTTGGCGAGCATGCCGGAGGTGATGGCGGAGAGCAGGTACAACTCGCGGGCCTGGCCGGGGCGGACATGGCCGTGTTCGAGGAAGCGGAAGGAGAGGTCTTGGATTTCGACGAGGTCGCCGAGGAGGGGGGCCAGCGGCAGCTGCGGGTAGGCGGCGGCTAGACGACGTACCTCCTGGTGGAGCTCGTCCAGGGTCTCGGGACCTACGTTGCTGCCTTCTGCCATCGCGCTGAAGCGGAATGCACGGCGAGCTGCCATGGCGACCTGCCTCTCTAACGTGTCCCGGCCGACGTTGTCGCCTGGAACGGGTCTGCTGGTGAACTCGATGCCGTCGAAGCCGCTGTCGCCTTCTCGATGGAGGATCTCGGCACCGGCCACCGCCTCTCCCTCCTCGGTGCCGACATCGCACCCGCCACCGTCGCCGTCCTGGACGAGCCCTATACCGAGCCACACGGCCTGACCAACCTCCACGCCCTCGCCTTCCACACGTCAGCCCGGCCAGACCGCCATGCGAAGGCCGTCGCTCACCTGCCGAGCGCCCTCTCCCGCATCGGCAAGACGCTTCTGGTACTCCAGGAATGAGCCGATGAGGTCGCCTGGGTCACCGGCGCCCCACTGATCGCCGCCGCGGTCATCTCCGCCTGCTGGTCCGGCCCCCTGTGCTCCGCGCTTGCCCTCGCGGGTGTCCTACTGCATGGTCCCGTCCTGACAGCCCGAATCATCAAGCTGACCCCTGCCCTCCATGCCGCAGTCGTTCCCCCGACCTGTCGCATCGCTGCCGCCCCATGCCCCACACACGGCCGCCGCGTAGGGCTGATCGCAAGCAGCCCCGCCCAACCGTTCATCCGCCTCGCCGGCCCCTGGCGGATGATCTTCCGCCGCATCACCGGACACGCCACCACCTTCGGCAAGACTGAACGCTGAAGCACTACCCAATCCACACTAGGAAGTTGGACCAGCACGTGACTGAATCCGCCACCCCTGAAATTCGCACTTCCGCCAAAGCCGTCGTCCTCCACGACGACCAGATCCTCCTCATGCGTGCCGTCTGGGAGGACCAGGAGTGCTACTTCCTCCCTGGAGGCGGCCAACACCCCGGAGAGAGTCTCGGCGACGCCGTCGCCCGCGAAGTCGACGAGGAAACCGGCCTGACCGTCACCGTCGAGCGGCTGCTGTGGCTCCGTGAATACATCGGCGCCAACCACGACCACCCCGAAAGCGAAGCCAACACCCACCGCATCGAAGCGATCTTCCTGTGCACCCCCACCAGCGATCCCGGCCAGCTCGGCGGCCATGCCCAGGACGAGGTGCAGACCGGCCTGGAGTGGGTACCGCTGGGCAAAGTCCCTGCCCTCAACCTGCTGCCACAGGCCATCCGCCAGCCAATCGCCTCCCTCACCGAGACGCCCAAGCCCCTCGACAGCTACCTCGGCGATGTCGCCTGACAGCGCCATGGACGGCATAGACGGCCGTGTCCCACCCAGCGCCCGCGAGATCACCACCGGCCAGACCAACCGCGTCTGGTCGGTGGAGGGACCGACGCCGTACATCCTCAAGCACTACGGTGACCCGAGCCGCGCCGCCAACGAAGCCGCCGCGCTCCGCCTCCTGGCCGGACACCGTGCCCCGGCTCCACAGCTGCTCGCCGCGTCCAGCGGTAGCAGCACCCCTCCTTGGACCGCACAGGCCGCACTACACGCGAAGCCTGTGCACCTCGACCGGTTGCTGGCAGACCTCGCCGAACCACTGGCCGCCATCCACCGCATCCCCGGCACGCACTTCGGCCGCCTCGCCGGCGCTCGACAAAACCACAGCTGGACCGACTACCTCCACGACCGCCTGCGCGTGTACGCGGCAGCCGCCCCGGCCCTACCTGCCGTGGCTGGACGCCTCCACCACGAAGTCGACGCCAGCGACAACGCCATCCAGCCAGTGCTGCTCCATCACGACCTGCAGCCGGGGCACCTTCTTTGCGGACCTGCTGGTTCCCGACTACTCATCGACTGGGAGCTGGCCATCTTCGGCGACCATCGTTCCGACCTCGCTCGCCTCGCCGTACGCCTCGACCTCGACGACCCCACACCCGTGCTCCCACTTGTCAGTGGGGCCGATGCCACGGCCGAAGGCCGACTCCATCTGTACTGGCGCATCCACCTGCTCGCCGACGCCGCACTGAGCACAGACCGCGCCGTACGGGAACGGGCAGCCGGGAGGCTACTTGGTCCGAGCGTCAGGTAACTGCTGGCGACTGCTGAGCCTCTAGTGCTGCTGGTGAACTCTGGGGCGATGAGCTGCAAGATCCGATCACTGGCGGGCGTCCGGCTACAGGTCGCGGGGAACGGCTTTGCATCGGGACCAACTCGGGGAGGCGGACACAGTCACAACCCCTGTGGACCTTCGCTAAGAAGTGGGTGGACTCGCGGAAGCGAGTGTGTGCCTCGCGGCTGTCGTTTGTGAAGGGGGCACTTCCCCCGATCCGTACTGCAGGCCGCATCTCCCATGGCCAAGACGCCGGACCTTAACCTCGTGGCACGCTCGCTCTGCAACCCCCAGGCTCGCGTCCCGTACAGCGTCTCCCCCTCGCGCTGTCAGTGGCGGGGAATACGGTTTCGGTACGAGCGTTCGATCTGCGGGGGAGGGCTACATGGCGACAGAGCGAAAGTGCCCTGAGTGCAGGGTCAGGGACAGTGCCAATCGGATAGGGAAGCCTGGCATCGGTGTTCGCACTGCTTCGCGCTGCCCCTGGCCCCATGGCAAGACGCGTTCTTTGAGGCCTACAGGCTCGTGCGTGACCACGACGGGTATGCCCGTCTCGGTGAGCGAGTTGCAGCCCGTTGCATGGACTGCGGGACGGATCGCAGGATTTCGGTCTCCGAACTCAAAAGCGGCGTTGCTCCTTGCCTCAACTGTGCTGAAGCAACCGATCCGGATGCCGTACACATCGTCTACGTGATGCGCTTTCCAGGGCTCAGTGCCCGCAAGGTTGGCATCACCAGCACCGAAGTGCGCCACGACAGGATTGCCTCTCACCTGGCACAGGGCGGGATTCTGCTTGATCAGCATGAGGTGCCGAACAGGGAAGCCGCCCGGATGGTGGAAGACTTCGTACTGCGTGCCGTGCGGGACTTTCCGAGCGGCTGCACAGCCCGGGATTTCCCTCAGGGAGGCTTCACGGAGACGTGGAGTGATGACGGCCCCGACATAGATCTCGGCAACATCATCGGGAAGCTAGCCGCGAAAGCGGCACCTGGCTTCGATCGGCTGAGGAAGCTCATGGCCTACTTCGAGAGCGAGCCGGCGACCATCGAGGAAATGGTTGAATTCCGGCATATAGAGACCATTGAGGTCGATGGGGTCGAGGTGCACCAGCTCGGTTTCAGCGAGCCCTTGGAACAGGTCCTGCGTAAGACCCGAGCCCGCAGGGCAGCGCGAGCTGCTGAAGCGACCGAAACTGAGTAAGGGTGCGGTGCCTGCAGGTGCGGCGCAGGCGAGTTCGTCATCGTCGGCGGCTGCGATGGTGTGCTCGATGCGCCACGGGCACGGAGCTTGGCCGAGATGGGGTGCGGTGGTCTGGACTGCGAGCGCCCAGCCTTAGACCGAAGAGTCGTCAAATCTTGTGATCCAAGGCAGGCGAGCTGGCGCATGCCTCCGCAGGGTCCGATCCGCTGGCACGAACCCGTGGACGAGTTCGAAGGGGGGAGCGGTCTTCAATCGGTGGCAGTCTCCGGCGAGAACTTGGGCGAAAGCCAGCAACTTGCGACGGGCTGGGCCCTCAAGCAGGTGAGCCGCAGCCTTGGCGCCGTCACTAATCAGCTTCGTGGTGCTGATCAACTCGTTCTTGGCGGCTGGATCACCGTGTGCGAGGGCAGGCGACAAGCGGTCCCGTTCTCCGACTACGTGGGCGGCGGCCAAGCAGAGAACGGTTGACGCTGCTGCCTCGGAGGGCTCTCCCGCGTTGGTCATGGCATTTGCCAGCAGAGGGAGAGCGGAGAAGGGGAGGGGATCGACTATCTCCCCGAGGGATTCCTCGACTTGGAGCCCTGCATCTGCTCCCATGCGGTCCACGCACAGCGGTGGCCGGCCAGAAGAGGTCTGACGTAGTTCCCAGCGCTCGACGCTGGGGTCCGCTACAGCGGCCCTGAGAATCGCGCGGCATGCCTCTCTCAGTGTCTCAATGGAGACGTCGGGCACGTCCACCTGCACGAGATCACCGTGGCGTCGGATGTCCAGCACCGGGAATCTGGCTTCTCCAGCTGCCTGGAGTATGGAGAGGTCTCGGCCGACGTAGTTCGAGTCTTCTGCGCCCCAGATGATTAGCGGTGCGTTCTGCGCGTAGGCCACGGCGACTCCGTGCTCGAACCCGTGGCAGATGGTGCGAGCGCGGACTGCTGCGTCCAGTACCTGCTCCAGATCGGCTGGGTGTCCGCCTAGGAGGAGCGTGCTGTTGACGGGGTCCCAGCGAAAGTCCTCGTGGGCGTTCGCGTTGCGCCATGCGGGGCGGATCGTCGAAGCCAGGAGCTGGCACAGCGGATGACCGTCTTCAGCTGCCAGCAGATCCCGTACGGTCGCCAGCGACGCCCCTTGCGGAACCGCCCTGCCCAGCAGTTCCAAGACCACACTGGCCGTGCGCTTGACATCACCTTCCAGCACAGCCCGGTACAGGTCCATGGCCGCACGTGCCCTCTCTTCCTGGTGCTCCGCGCGGTTATAGGCATCGCGGTAGGCGATCTGTCCGCGATGGGAGGACAGCATCTCCGGCTCACGATCGACGTGCCGTGCAATCACCGAACACGTCAGCTCCGGTTCTGACTTCAGATGGAACGCCACCAGATCACGCGCCAGGAGGGCGGCGCGGTGGGCCACCAAGGGACGGTCGGACAGCGCGAGGACGGCGAGGTGATTGAGCAGTTTCACCGTCAGCGGTAGCGAGTCATCGATCAGATGCCTCATGCTCCGGCGCAGCCGACGATCGAGCCTCTTTGGGGCCTTTGCCCAAGCGGCCAGCAAACGGGCCCGTGACGCCACACCCGAGCCGGAACTCAGGTGCTCGGCCGACACCCCCAGCGATCGCTGATAGACGTCCTCGTCGGGAAGGCTAGCGTGATCAGTACTGGCGGCAGCCTCCAGAGCCCGTCCAGTTGCTTGAGCCCCGAGAGAATGCCTCCGTACTGCAGACCAAGCGGACTCCGCCCATCCCTCCTCCAGACAGGCGAACAGTGCTTGGGCCTCGCTCCGATTCGCTCGCGCTAGGTCAGCCGCCAATCGTCGCTCGGCCGCGTTGGTGCGGGACGGACTGAACCGGGACACTTCATCTGCCACAGTGCCCAAGGCGACAACCGACGCGCGGAGACGCCGCAACAATTCTGGAAGCTGCTTCCCGACGGTCCGCCCAGAAGCGGTTCGCAGGCGCAGGATCTCCGCAACCATCTCGTCTGTCTCCCACTGAAGCCTCGGCAGGTCAGCGTCCCTCAACACTGACTTCCACTGCGCGCGGGTCACCGGTACAAAGGCAACATCCTGTTGTCCCGTGGTCTGCTCGGGAGGCGCGGAGAGATTCAGTTTTCGGATCACTGCTTGCGCAGCGGCACATGATTCTCGTTCGACCGTGCCCAGTTGGTCGGGAAGGGATACGTCCACTAGCACAGGATGACACCGGCGCGCTGCCTGGCACCGGTTGTTTTCCTCGCGCCCATTGATGCCCGCACAAGTCGACGATGCTGGTACCTGGTACAGGGCCGCCGGCCGTGCTGGTCAGGTCCACGGTCTGCGTGCGCGATGCGTGAGCGGATGGCATGGCACAGGCCACCACGGGATGGATTGCTCATCGAGCCGTACGTCGCTGATCAGGCGAAATCGAACCGCTGAGCATCGCCCGGCACCACCCGTCACGATCCCGCACCCCCTCGTAATGCGTAGGTCTCGGGTTCGAATCCCGAAGGCGGCTCAGAGATGAACCCCAGGTCAGATAGCTGACCTGGGGTTTCTTTTTGGTTGTGCTGGGCCTGTGAGGGGAGCTCTTCGGGGCGGTGGCGGATGTGGCCGCACGGCGGGGCCGGGGCGGGAGTCACGGCGGGGCGGGGCCTGGGTCATGAAGGTGCCCACGGTGATCAGGACAGCGACCGGCGCGGGCCCGACGGGGTGTCCTCGATGGCGAGGCCGGACTGCTGGAGCTGGTCGCGAATGGTGTCGGCGGTGGCGTAGCCCTTGCGGGTGCGCGCGGTCCAGTGGTCGTCGAGCGGGTCCAGGTCCAGCACCCCGAGCATCGCGCGCAGCCCGGCGAGGCGGGCCACCGCTGCGTCCCTGTCGTCGGCGGTCGGGGCGGAGTTGCCCTGGCGGCGGTGGTGTGGGCGATCACCGGCGCCTGCGGGACGCCGAGGTCGTCGTCCAATCGTCACGCAGGCCTCCTTCCGGGCGTGGGTGTGGTCAGTCCGTGGCGCGGGCCGCCGTGATGAACGAGGTGATCAGGTCGGGGTCCTTGACGCCTCGGCGGCTTTCGATGCCGCTGGAGACGTCGACGCCCCAGGGGCGGGTGGCGCGTACGGCGTCGCGGACGTTGTGCGGATTCAGGCCGCCGGCCAGCAGCCACTTGCCCTCCGGTGGCGTGAAGTGCTTTCCGGCCCAGTCCCAGGGGACGCCGGCGCCCGGTACCGCGGCGTCGAGGAGAAGGATCTCCTCTCCCAGTTCGCCGCAGCGCGGGGCCCGGTCGCGGACGGCGGTTCCGCGGATCAGCGTCCATCCGTCCGTACCCAGGCTGTCGTAGTAGCTGCGGTCCTCGTTGCCGTGGAGCTGCACCGCACGGACCCCGGCACCGGCCGCCAGGGCGCGTACGTCGTCGAGCGGCTGGTTCCGGAAGACTCCGACCGTCAGCACTCCCGGCGGTACGCGCCGTGCCAGGTTCCGTGCGGTGGTGGCGTCCACCTGGCGGGGGCTGTCCGAGAAGACGAAGCCGATGGCGTCGGCGCCTTCCCGGACCGCGGTGTCGACGTCCTGCTCGGTCCGCAGGCCGCACACCTTGATGAACAGTGGGGTATCCATGCGTGCTTCCTGTCGTGAGCGCTTCGGCTCCTGGGCTATTCGGTTCGCTGGTTCTTCGGTTCGCCGGTTGTTCGGTTCGTCAGCGGCTGGCGAAGGCCAGTTGGATGCCGATTCCGACGAAGGCCGCGGCGAAGGTGCGGCGCATCCAGGCCATCACCTTCGGGCGCGAGATGACGTGGTCGCGGACGGCGGCGGCGAAGCCTCCGTAGATCGCGAAGACGACGAACGTCATGAGCATGAACACGCCGCTGAGTTCCAGCATGTGGGGGACGGAGTTCGCCTCGTCGGCGGGGACGAACTGGGGGAGGAAGGCCAGGAAGAAGATCGAGAGCTTGGGGTTCAGGAAGTTGATGAGGATCGCCGTGCCGGTGACCCGGAGCGAGGACCGCTCCCCTTCCTCCTGGTCCTCCACCTTCAACGTGCCCTGCTCGCGCAGGGTGTTCCAGGCCATGTAGAGCAGGTAGGCCACGCCCAGGTACTTGAAGGTCTCGAAGACCACCGCGCTGGTGTGCAGGATCGCCGCGAGACCGGCGATGGCCGCCGCCAGGTGGGGAACGATCCCGAGGGTGCAGCCGAAGGCGGCCACGACACTCTTGCGGAAGCCCCGGGATAAGCCGGTGGCGATCGTGTACAGGGCTCCGGTCCCGGGCGAGACGACGATGACGAATGAGGTGATCAGGAATTCAATGCTCATGGAACTCGCTCCTTGCTCGGTACGACGCCGCCCGGCAACGTCCTGCGAGGGACGGATTCTCGACGGGCGGCGCAGGGGCGCTCTCGTGGCGGGCTCGGGCCCGCTGGGTGGGAGAAACGCTACTGGTTACCGGGCCAGTAAGTCGCGAGTTGCGGCTTCGAGGTCGGCGGAACGCATCAGGCTCTCGCCGATGAGGAACGTGTGCACACCGGCCTTGGCCAGGCGGCCGAGATCGGCCGGGGTGCTGAGGCCGCTCTCGCCGACGACGACCCGGTCGCCGGGGACCTTCGGCGCCAGGGCCTCCGCCGTGCTCAGAGTGGTCTCCAGGGTCTTGAGATTGCGGTTGTTGATCCCGATCAGGCGCGAGCGCAGGGAGGCCGCCCGCTTCAGCTCCTGCTCGTCGTGGACCTCGACGAGCACGTCCATGCCCAGCTCGAAGGCCGTGTCCTCAAGGGCCCCGGCCGTCTCGTCATCGACCGCCGACAGCAGGAGCAGGATGCAGTCGGCGCCCCAGGCGCGGGCCTCGACGACCTGATAGGGGTCGTACATGAAGTCCTTGCGCAGCACCGGCAGGGCGGTCGCCTCGCGGGCGGCGGCGAGGTGACTTCTCGCCCCTCCGAAGGAGGGGGTGTCGGTGAGGACCGAGAGGCATGCCGCGCCGCCGGCCTGGTAGGCGCGGGCCAGGGCGGGCGGGTCGAAGTCGGGGCGGATGAGGCCCTTCGACGGACTCTTCTTCTTGATCTCGGCGATCAGCGCATAGGAGTTCTCGGCGTGGCGCCGCTCGAGGGCGGCCAGGAAACCGCGCGGCGGGGGAGCGGCGTCGGCCTCGCGCCGCAGCGTCGAGAGCGGTACCGCCTTCTTCGCGGCGGCGATCTCGTCGAATTTGTAGGCGGCGATCCTGGTCAGAAGGTCGGTCATGTCATTCTCCTGTCGCGCTCGATGCGGTGGCGAGCCGGTCGAGGCAGTCCCTGGCCCGGCCGGAATCGAGGGATTCCTCCGCCAGTTCCACTCCGGCGGCGAGATCGGTGGCCCGGTTCGCGGCGACGAGGGCGGCCGCGGCATTGAAGACCGACACGTCCCGGTAGCGGCTCCTGTCCCCGTCGAGCACCGCGATCAGCGCCTTGGCGTTGCTCGTCGCGTCGCTGCCGCGGAGATCCTCCGGGCGGCTCGGTGACAGACCGACATCATGGGGCGATATCTGGAAGGTCCGTACGGTGCCGTCGCGCAGTTCGGAGACGGTGGACGGCCCCGTGGTGGTGATCTCGTCGAGGCCGTCCGAGCCGTGGACCACCCAGGCGCGCGTCGACCCCAGTTCGCCGAGGACCTCGGCCATCGGTTCGGTCCACCGGCGGGAGAACACTCCGACGAGGTGGTGCCGTACGCCGGCCGGGTTCAGCAGCGGGCCCAGCAGATTGAAGATGGTGCGGGTGGCCAGTTCGACGCGTGTGGCGGCCACATGCTGAAGGGCCGGGTGGTGTGCCGGGGCGAACATGAACCCGATCCCGGCGTGCCGGATACACCGCTCGACCCCTTCGGGCGTCAGCCCCGTACGGACGCCGAGGGCGTCCAGGACGTCCGACGAACCGGAGCGTGAGGACAGGGCCCGGTTGCCCTGCTTGGCCACGGGGACACCGGCGCCGGCCACGATGAACGCCGCGCAGGTGGAGATGTTGTAGGAGCCCGATCCGTCACCGCCCGTACCGAGCACGTCGACCGTGCCCTCGGGCGCGGTCACCCGGCGCATCTGGGTCCGCAGCGTGCCGGCCGCGCCGGCCAGCTCGTCCACCGTCTCCCCGCGCACCCGGAGCGCCATGAGCAGGGCGCCCATCTGCGAGGGCGTCGCCTCGCCCGACATCATCTTGCCGAAGACATGGGCGGACTCCGCACGGGTCAGCGTGCTGCCCGCAGCGGCCTTGCCCAGCAGTGTTCTGAACCGTTCCATCACGCCTCCGACCGGATGACGGCATCGCTGCCGGGCGGCATGGCCTGGTCCCAGTCGAGTTCCACGTTCTCCCGGCGGAAGGGCGTCCAGTCGGTGAGGCCGGTGTCCAGGGTGCGCGCGAACTCATGACCGCTGTGGACCGCGGCCGCGATGATGCCCGGGCCGAGGCAGTCGCCGACCCGGACGACCCGGCGGACACCTGCCGCGGCGAGGGCCTGCCGATCCCCGCTCTGCAGCTCCTGGTACAGCGTGTCGCGCGGCACCATGCTGGTGGCCAGCACGACGGCGTCGGCCGGCACCGCGGTCTCGCGGCCGGTGTAGACACAGGCCAGATGGGCGGCCCCCGCCTCGGTACGGGCGAGGGAGGTCAACGGCCGTACGGACGCGCACAGTTCCAGCATGCGGCGCGCTATCCGGCGCTGCTCGGCCGTCTGCTGGGTGAAGGCGGCGACCATGCTCTCGGGCGTGACGAAGGTGACCTCACAGCCGTGCCGCACCAGGTGTTCGGCGATCACGTTGGCCATGTAGTAGTGGTCGTCGTCGAAGAGCACCACCCGGCCGGACGGAAGGCGGCCGTCCATGATGTCGTCCGGGGTGAAGACCGGGAGCCGGTCGAGCCCCGGGACGGCGCCGGTGTGGTGGCGTCCTACTCCGTCCCGCCGCCACACCGCGCCGGTGGCGACGGCGACGAGCGAGCAGCCGGCCTCGTGCACGAGGCCGGGGGTGACCTCGTTGGCGGGCAGCAGCTGCACGGTGCGCATCGCGCGCAGTTGCTGCAGCCGCCAGTCCCTGACCCGGGCGTAGGTGGCCAGGCCCGGCAGGCGGCTCTCCCGGGTGACGCGGCCGCCCAGCTCGCGGTTGCTGTCGGCGAGGATCACGCTGTATCCGCGCTGGCCGAGTGCGCGGGCCGCCTCCAGGCCGGCCGGTCCGGCGCCCGCGATGAGGACGGTGTCGTCGGTGGTGCGCCGCTCGATGCGCTCGGGGTGCCAGCCGCGGCGCCATTCTTCGCCGGTGGTCGGGTTCTGGGTGCAGCGGAAGGGGGCCCCGGCTCTGTCCCAGGCCACACAGACGTTGCAGCCGATGCATTCACGGATGTCGTCGAAGCGTCCTTCCTCGATCTTGCGGGGGAGGAAGGGGTCGGCGATGGAGGGACGTGCGGCGCCGATGAGGTCGAGGGTGCCGCTGCGGATCATCGAGACCATGGTGTCCGGCGAGGTGAATCTCCCGACCCCGACGACCGGCTTGGTGGTCACGCTCTTCACGAACTTGATGTACTGCTCTTGATAGCCCTCGTCACTGAAACGGGCCGTGGCGCCGTCGTTGTCGAAGTTGCTGACGTTGACGTCCCACAGGTCGGGCAGTTCCGCGAGCATCTCGACGACGTCGTGTCCCTCGCCGTCGGCGGTGATACCGCGCTCGCCCATCATCTCGTCCACGCTGAAGCGGACCGCGACCGCGCAGGTGTCGCCGACGGCTTCCTTGGCGTCCTCGATCAGCTCGCGCAGCAGCCTCGCGCGGTTCTCCAGGCTGCCGCCGTACTCGTCGGTCCGCTGGTTGCGGCGCCGGGAGAGGAAGTTGATGGGGAGCGTCATGTCGTGCCCGGCGTAGATGTAGACGATGTCGAAGCCGGCGCGCCGGGCGTTGACCGCGGCCGTACGGTGCCAGCGGCGGAAGGCCCGGATGTCGTTCTTGTCCATGGCGCGCGCCGTGCCGGGGAAGATGCCCCGGGTGGCCTCCACGCTCGCGGCTATCGGGACGGCGCGGGATTCGAGGTTGCTGACGTGCGCGCCGTTGTGCGCCAGCTCGACGCCGGCCAGGGCACCGTGCTCGTGTATCAGGTCGGTCGCGCGGGCGAGGTAGGGGATGTCCTTGGCGTCCCACAGGCGGAGTTCGCGCTGATGGTTGCCGGAGTAGTGGATGTCGCACTGTTCGGTGCAGACCACCCCCCAGCCGCCTTCGGCCTTGACGCTGCGCATCGCGGCCATGGAGCTGGGGTACGCCCGCCCCATGCCATTGCAGTGGGGCACCTGGTAGAAGCGGTTCTTCGCGGTGACCGGGCCTATGCGGACGGGCTGGAAGAGGACGTCGAAGCGTGCAGGGCGTGGCATGGGGATCCTTCGGCGTTATGGATGCGTCGGCTGGGCGGCCGGGTAGGCGCGTGCGCCGAAGATCGCGCTGCCCACCCGCACATGCGTGGCTCCGTGCTCGATGGCGGTCGCGTAGTCGCCGCTCATTCCCATGGACAAGAGGTCCAGGCCGTTGCGGGCGGCCATCTTCGCCAGCGTGGAGAAGTGCGGTTCCGGTGGCTCGCCCGCCGGCGGGATGCACATCAGCCCTCTGACGTCGAGGCCGTGCACGCCCCGGCAGGTGTCGACGAACGCGTCCGCCTCGTCGGGCAGGACGCCCGCCTTCTGCGGTTCGGCACCCGTGTTGACCTGGATGAACAGCCGGGGGTGACGGTCCTGTGCGGCGCACTGCCGGGCCAGGGCCCGGCACAGCGACGGACGGTCGACGGAGTGGATGACGTCGAACAACGCCACCGCGTCACGGGCCTTGTTGGACTGCAGCGGACCGATGAGGTGCAGTTCGAGGCCCGGGAACCGCTCCTGAAGACCGGGCCACTTCTCCTGGGCCTCCTGGACCCGGTTCTCGCCGTAGACCCGCAGGCCGGCATCGATGGCCGGCACCAGGGCTTCGGCGGGAACGGTCTTGGAGGCCGCGACGAGGGTCACGGACTCCGGCGGGCGCCCCGCTCGCGCGCAGGCGGCCGCGATCGTGCCGCGCACCTGCTCCAGGCCGCTGACCCGGCCGGGAGAGGGCGGTATCGGATGTGTGCTGCTCACGTTGGCCCGTCCTCGGGGGAGTAGTTCAGAATTCCAGCCGTCGCTGCGAAGGGCTGATCACCGTCGAGCAGGTGACGCGGACGCCGAGGCCCGCCAGGCCCAGGTCCAGCTCCGACCGGAGGGCGGCGAGGTCCTGCTCGGCCGAGGCGTGGTGGGCCTCGATCACCATCAGCACCCGGTCGGTCCCGGCCGACACCACGGACCGGGCGCTCTGCCGGTACGTCCAGCGCCGGGCGTGGGCATTGCCCTCCGGGTCGGCGAAGACGACCTCGCCCGCGGACGGGTGCTCGGTCTCGCCCTGGAAGGTCTGGTAGGTCTCCGAACCGTCGGCCGGCCGGACGGTGATGCCCTCGGTGATGTGCGCGCAGTCGAACGCGGCGATCGGAATGCCGAAGGACATCGAGACGAAGTTCAGGTAGTCGACCAGGGGGTGGAACTTCGGCATGTCCTTGGTCTTGCGGTAGCGCCGCAGCAGGGCCTCGGACGCGCACCGGTACTGGGTGGGCTTGAGCCCCATCCTCGAAAAGGCCTCACGCCATGCGGCGATCTCCGGCATCTCGGCCTCGCCGGCCGCGGCCTGGCGCTCTTCGATCTTCTTGGCCAGTTCGTCGAGGCGATCGCTGTCGTTCTTGGCCGCCCGGACCTCGTCCGCGACGAGAACCAGGGCCCGCAGGTCCGGGTGGGTGGTCCAGATGGCGTCGGCGTGCGTGAAGTACATGGTGCTGTCCCAGGGGGTGTGGTGAGCGGTGGGTGGTTACGGGTAGAGGTGGCCCTGATCCCAGGGGCCCTCGGGCTTCTCCCTGCTGAAAACGAGCCGTTCATGCAGGCGAAACGGCCGGTCCGACCAGAACTCGAGGTAGACGGGGCGGATGCGGTAGCCGGTCCAGTGAGGGGGCCGGGGCACCTCTGCGCCCTCGAACCGGGCGGTCTCGCGCCGCACCGCTCCGTCGAGTTCGGCGCGGCCGGAGAGGTGCTGCGACTGCAGGCTCGCCCAGGCGCCGATGCGACTGTCCCGCGCCCGGGAGGCGAAGTACGCGTCGGCCTCCGCGTCCGTGACGCAGTCGACCGAGCCGCGGAATCTCACCTGCCGGCGCAGGCTCTTCCAGTGGAGCACCGCGGAGGCCTGCATATTGGCGGCGAGTTCGGCGCCCTTGGCGGAGCGGCTGTTGGTGAAGAAGACGAAGCCTTCCGGGGTGTGGTCCTTGAGCAGCACCATGCGGACGTCGGGTAACCCGTTCGCGTCCGCGGTCGCCAGTGCCATGGCGTTGGGGTCGTTGACCTCACTGGCGCCGGCCTCTTCGAGCCACTTGTGGAACAGATCGAACGGGACGGTCTCGGGGGCCTGCGGTGGTGCGGCTTCCGCCGGATGACCGGTCTCGGGGAACTGCGCGGACATCGATTTCTCCTTGGGCGACAGCGCGCGGCGAAGCAGCGGTGGGGTGCGCGGCGGGGCGGAGTCGAGAGGACGCGACGTCACGCCGGGCGTTCTGCTCACGCCGCGTGCCGTCGCCGGGGGACCTACTGCTTGAGCGGCGTCTTCTCGGTGAGGAGGTGGCGCCACTTGTCGAGTTCGTTCCCGGGCGAGGTGACCAGGTTCATGGTCCCGTCGGCGGCGATCAGCACCTCGGCGGCCGGCGGGACGTTCAGGAACTCCATGTGCTGGGTGGCGCAGTAGGCGCCGACGTCGAGGATCACCAGGTGGCAGCCCGCGGCGATGCCCTCGGGCACCTGGACGTCACCGGGAAGGATGTAGTCGTTGCGCAGGATGGTGCGCCCGCGCACGGCGGCGCTCGTGGTCACCGCGCTGGTGACTTCCTCCATCGCGGAGTCGAGGAAGGCCACATGGTGATTGCGGTCCCGGAGCTGGGCCGACGGCATGAGCATCCGGCAGCCGTTGGTGACCAGGATGCTGGAGACGGGCGTGGTGATGACGCTGCGCTCGATGTCCAGCAGCAGCGCTCCGGTGTCGGCCAGCACATCGCGGGCCGGCTCGAAGAGGAACGTCACGTCCTCGGGGATCTCCATGCGGGTGGCGGCCTGCTGGATCCGCTGGAAGTACTGATGCCAGTCGAAGTGCTTCTCCGCCTCGGACCATGCGTCGTAGTCGAAGCCGTGGCCGCCGGCGAAGTTGATCGACCGGGCGGTGGGGAAGTGCTCGAGGTAGATGCTGAAGACCTGCTCGACGATGCCGACCATGTCCTCGAGGGAGTTGCCGCTGCCGCAGTACACCTCCAGGCCTTCGAGGTCGCGGTCGTACTCCTTGAGGAGGGCCGCGAGCTGCCCCAGCTCCCCGTACTTGATGCCCGGCTTGCCGGAGTCGAGGCTGTCGATCCGGACGCTGATCGTCGGGGCGTTGGTGCGCAGCGAGTACGCGACCTCGTCGAGGCTCGCCAGGAACGTCGGGTGTCCCGTCTCGTCCCAGAAGGCGATCTCCTGGTCGGAGACGTGCCCCGGGGAGACGATGAACTTCTCGAACCCGAACTCGCGCAGGATCCGGTACTCGCTCGGCAGCTGCACGAGGATGCCCACGCCGTCGACGTCCTTCAGCGGTTCCAGGACATGCGGATTCGAGTTGGGGAAAAACGGTATGTAGAGTTCCACTCTTTCACCGAGTCCGGCTGCCTCAGCGGCCTCCCTGACCCGGCCGAGGTTCTTCCGGAACTGCGCTTCGCTGTAGACGAAGACCGGAGTTCCCGCCTGTTCGGCGAGACGCTTCAGGTCGACATTCTTGAACCATGAATGAGTTAACGCGGTCATGACTAACCCCCACAGGTGACCGAAGAAGGAAGCGCACACACCTGGGAGTACGGGGGTCGCCTGTGGGGCGGCGTTCCACCGAGGACTCCCCCGTGCGCACAAAGAAGCCAGCCATGCGATGAATTGACGAGGGCCGGCGGTGCTGGCCAAAGGAATACCAGCGGCGCTCCGAGAATCGCAAGAGGAAGGCGATCGTTGTGGCCGGATGTCGGCTACCCGAACACATCACCGCAGGTGGCCAGGGGTGATGTGGCTGGACCTCCCCCTACCCGGATTCTTGGGAACGGCCGGCTTCGCCCACTCATCGCCCAGCATCCGGACGGGTATTGACGGAACGGATCGAGCGCTCGCTAGTATTGCGGCAGTATTTCAGCGGTGCAGCGGGGGAGCCCACAAGGCGGAGTCCGACGCTCCGGAACTGTGCAGCGTCTTCAACGATCTGCGCTTCTTCGCCCTGTGCTTCGTCGCCCTGTGCTTCGTCGTCCTGTGCTTCTCTGTTCTGCGTTGCCTGTTGTGGCCGTGTGCCCGAGTGGTTGAGGGGATCGCCTGCAAAGCGGTTTACATCGGTTCGAATCCGGTCGCGGCCTCGAAGAGTTCATGAGGCGTTCTTGCGTATCCTCCGCAATGTCATCGCGGAGGATACGCAAGGGCGTTGGATAAAGAGTGTGGCGTGTGGTGACGCAGGTAATTCCGCTGCTTTCGCCATGCGCAACACGTCGTCCCGGTCCGCATACGCACACGCCGTCTCGGCCCGCCTCGTCGCGTCACCGCCCCGGCCTCACAAGGGCCGGGGAGCGCTCGATCCGTTCCCGGGCGCCAGGTCCACGATCGCCAGGGCGCCTCCGTCGGGAGGGTTTTCGTAGGTCACCTTGGCGTGCAGTACCCGGGCCTGGCCGGTGACGATGGTGAGGCCCAGGCCGATGCCGGCGCCGCGTTCGCGGGCGCCGGTGCGGAAGCGCTGGGGGCCGTGGGTGAGGAGTTCGGCGGGGAAGCCGGGGCCGTGGTCGCGGACGTGGATGGCCGCTCCGTCGACTTCCAGGGTGACGGGTGGGGCGCCGTGCACCCGGGCGTTGGTGATCAGGTTGGCCAGGATGCGCTCGACGCGGCGGGGGTCGGTCGTCACGGACGCTTCGCGGTGCACCGTCACCTCGACGTCCCCGCCCGCCAGCGTGACCGCCCGGTGCGCCAGGGCGCCCGTACGGATCTCCTCGTGTTGTGCCTGCTCGACGCCCGGCACATCGAGCCGGGCCACCTCCAGGACGTTCTCCACCAGGCTGCGCAGGGTGTCCACGCCCCCGCTGACCAGTTCGGCCGGGCGGCCGGGCGGCAGCAGTCCCACAGCGGTCACCAGGCCGGCCACCGGAGTGCGGAGCTCATGGGCGATATCGGCGGTGACCTGCCGTTCGGCCTCCAGCCGGGCGCTCAGGGCGTCGGCCATGGTGTTGACGGCGGCGCCGAGCCGGGCGATCTCGTCCTTGCCCCGGGGGCGGACCCGGTCCGTCAGATCGCCGTCCGCGATCCGCTGCGCGGTGTCCGCGGACGCGGTGATCCGCCGCCCCGCGCCGGCCGCCGCCGCGACGCCCAGCACACAGCCGAGCGCGGTGACGGACGCGCCGGAGCCCAGCAGCACCCGGTCGAGATCGGCCAGGGCACGGACCTGCGGGGCATAGGAGCGCCGGACGGCGACGATGTCGCGGCCGCTGCGGGTGGCGGCCCACAGCACCGGGGCACCGGAACCGCCGGTGCTCTGGAGGCAGGTGGCGCGCACGGGACGGTCGGTGACGGTCCTGCGGAGCGCGGCGGGCAGGTCCGGCGGATTGACCAGGGCGCCGCTGTCGATTCCGGAGGCGTAGGCGCCGACCGCCTCGACGAGCCGGGCGTCGACGACATGCGCCGCGCTCCGCCGCTGGTCCGCACTCGTGAGCTGGTGCACCAGCAGTCCGATGAGGGTGGCCACGATCGCCGCCGTACCGGCGATGACCAGAGCGGTCTTGGTACGCAGTCCCATGGAGGTCAGGGGGCGAGCTTGTAGCCGAAGCCGCGGACGGTGACGATGCGGCCGTGGCCGATCTTGGCGCGCAGCCGCTGCACATGCACGTCGACGACCCGGGGATCGCCGCCGCACGCGTAGTCCCAGACCCGCTCCAGCAGAGTGGTCCGGGAGAGCACGACCCCGGGCTCCGCCGCGAACTCCAGCACCAACTTGCGCTCGGTGGGGGTGAGATCCAGCAGCCGGCCGGCCCGGTGGATGTCCATGGAAGCGGTGTCCACCGTGAGGTCGCCGAACCGCAGCAGCGTCTCGTTCTCGTACGGGACGGGCTCGGTGAAGTCCGTGGTGCGGCGCAGCGCCGCGCGTATGCGGGCGACGAGCACCGGTATGTCGTACGGCTTGGTGAGATAGTCGTCGGCGCCCGCTTCCAGACCGAGGACGACGTCCACCGGATCGGTGCGGGCGGAGAGCATCAGCACCGGCAGCCGGCTCACCTCGCGGATGCGCCGCACCACGCTGACTCCGTCGAGGCGGGGCAGCATCACGTCCAGCAGGGCGACATCGGGGGCGCGGTCCCGGAACTGCGCCAGCCCGGCATGGCCGTCGGCGGCCGTGCGCACCTCGTATCCGTAGCGTTCCAGGGACAGTTGGGTGGCCTCGCGCAGCAGGGGGTCGTCCTCCACGAGCAGCACATCGGTCATCGCTGGTGTTCCTAGGGCTCGGGGACGGGCAGCCGGACGTTGCGCAGCTCGCTCGCCTGGTCGTGCGGGAGGCCGGGGGCCCGGACGACGGCGCGGGTGTAGTACGAGACGTTCTCACGGCGCTGCAGGCGGCTGAGTTCGACGGTGGCCGGATAGCCGTTCGCCGGGCAGTCCGGGATGCACCACACGCCCCCTGTCCGCCCGGTGGCAACGGCCTTCGGTCTTCCCCAGGAGCGCCAGCTCAACCGGGAGAGGGAGGAGAACTCGGTGAGGGCGAACCCGGTGGGGCGGGTCAGCGGGTGGCCCAGGGTGTCGGTGACGTAGACCGGGCCGGAGACCTGGCTGGGGCTGGGCGCGGGGCCTTCGACATGGGGCTCTTCGGGGTTGCCGCACCCGGCGAGGCCCACGGCCGTGAGCACCAGCGCGAACACGGTGGCCACGGCCGTGGGCTTGTTCATCGGAAGTGGTCTTTTCCGTCAGATGGTGGCGAGCGGACGCTTGCCGTCGAGGTCCTCGGCATCGTACGCACCGTTGCCGCCGGCCAGCTTCAGGGTGAAGGAGGAGAAGACCTTCTTGCCGTGCACCGTCTTGGGGTCCGACAGCGTGAGGGTGCCCTTCAGCGGCTTGTCGAGGCAGGTCCGGACGCACCAGATGCCGGAGACCTCACCGGTGGCGACGGCCTTCTTGGCGCCCCACTGCTTCCAGTGCAGGTTCCCCATCGCGGTGTACTCGGAGAGCACCAGGCGCTCGGGCCTGCGCTCGGCCTTGCCCTTGTCCGCGTTCTCCTCGCCGGCGTGGTTCATGACGTAGGGGGTCTGCGCGGAGTGGGCGGCAGTCGCCGGGCGGGCGGTGTGCGCCGCGGCGGTCGCGGCGTTCGCCCCGGTGGCGGTGGCGACGCTGCCGAGGACGGCGACGCAGGCCAGCGCGGCGCCTATCGCCGACGTGTGGCGACGGGCCGTCTTCGTGATGCGGTTCATGCTCGCTCCAGTTCGTATGGATCGGTCGGCGACTCAGAAGCTATGAGCGACGGTTCTCGATGGCCTGTCAGCCGTGTAACAGCCGTCCATCGGCGGCTGTTACCTGATCTACATACGGGAGGGAGCGGGCTCGCGGCCGGGCCCGGCGAGGCCTGGTGGTGGGGAAAGGCCAGGTCAGGCGGGGCTTCGGCGGCCGCGCTGGCTACTTCGCGGTCAGGCGAGTCGTCCTGCCGTCCTTCGTCACGGCGATGCCCCTCGGCACCTCGACCTTGAACCTGGCGTCACACACGGCGATGCCGCTGCAGCCCGCGTCGATGTCGAGGGTGTCGCCCTTGAGCCGCCAGACCAGACGCGCGGTGCCCGCTGCCGCGTCGAACCACCGGGTGACCTTGATGTCCTTGCGGTCGGTGGCCACCAGATCGGTGGCGACCTCATGTGTCGTCAGGTGCAGGGAAGTGCCGTCGAACGGGAAGGTCTTCGACTCCGGTGTCGCCTTCCTGGCATCCACCGAGCAGCCGGTGAGGCCCAGGGCGGCGAAGGCCGCCGCCGCGACGACGAGGGTGACGGGCCGCTTCGAGCCGGCGCCTGGAAACATCGGTTCCTCCACAGGTACGGGGTGGTGCACTCCGGTGAGGATTCCGGGGCCGGGCGGGCGGCACATCTGCCGATCGGCAGATATCGGGTGGGCGGGTTTCGGGCCGGCTGGCCGGCGGAGGCCGGGGCAGCGGATCTCGGCACGGCCGTTACGGGCTAGTGGAGTTCGGCCCGACGGGCAACGGTTGCGCCGACGGCGGGCGCCGGGAGCAGGCAGCTGACCCGCCACCCCTGCGCGTACGGGCCCGCCTCCAGCGCGCCCCCGAGGGCGGCGACCCGCTCGGCGAGACCCGCGAGCCCGGTGCCACCGCCGCGGCGGGTGGCCGCGGACGCCTGGGGGCCTGCCGTGTCGGCGACCGAGATCTCCACGGACCGGTCGGCGGTCCGGCCGGCGGACACCTCGACCCGGGCGGCCCGCGGCGCATGCCGCCGTACGTTGGTCAGCGCCTCCAGCACCACGCGGTACGCGGTGTCCTCGGCCTCCCGCGAGAGGGCGCCCGCCATCGCGTCCTCCAGGGACAGGGCCACCTCGGCCGTGGTCATGGCGGAGAAACGGCCGACGAGTTCGGGCAGATCGGCCAGACCGTGGTGCCGGGTGGGCGGCGGCTCGTCCGCGGGGCGGCCGTCCACCTCGCGCAGCGTCGCCACCGTACGGTCCATGGAGTCCAGCGCCCGCAGCCCGGCCTGCTCGATACGGTGCAGCAGCGCGCGGTGCTCCTCGGAGCCGGTGTCCTCGCCCAGCTGGGCCGCCTGCGTCTCCAGGACGATGCCGGTCACCTCGTGCGCCACGAAGTCGTGCAGATCGCGGGCGACTTCGAGCCGCTGCTCGCGCCGGGCCAGCGCCACGGCATGCGCCCGGCGATGGTCCAGCGACCGCAGGTAGAGCCCGACGCCGGTGGCCCCGGCGGTCGGGAAGACGGCCAACGCGGCCAGGAAGACCGACTCCTTGAGCCCGAGGTGGGGGTCGTGCAGGGTGAAGCGCAGCGGCAGGAGGATCGCGGCGGTGCCGGTCAGGGCACCGGCGATACCGACGCGGGGGCCGGGCACATGGCGTACCACCCGCTCCAGGAGGACGAGCAGCGCGACCGTCTCGAACGGGGTCCAGAGGAGGGCCAGGCCCGCCTTCCCGAAGGAGACGCAGTCCGCGGCGAGGGAGAGCAGCGTGAGGCCGCCGGCCGCCCGGTCGAGGGTGATCCGGCCCGTCGGCCAGGGCAGGATCGCCACGACGAGCGCGAGCGCGGCCATGGCCGCCGGAACACAGGCGCCGGGCGGCGAGACCACGGCGGGGAGGAGCATCGCCGCCGCGGCCGCCCCGCACCATCGGCGCCGTCTTCGCCGTGCAGGAACGGTGTCATCCATGACGGCGAGGCTACGCAGCCGCCCGCTGGAGGCCCCGCTCGTCGCCTGCCGGAGGGCGGAAACCGGCCGGAGGCCCGGCCTGCCGCGGGCCGAAGGCCGCCTGCGGAGCCCGTCGGTCCGGTGCCCGGATGACCTCAGGACCATGGCCGGATGCCGTCGGTCCCGTACCCGGATGTCCTCACCCCGGTGTCCGCCCGGTCGCGTACCCCAACTCCCAGGCCCGTACGGCGATGCCGACCCGATTGCTCACCTGCAGCTTGCGCTGAATGCTGGCGACATGGGTTTTGACCGTGCCCGCGGAGATGAACAACTCGCGGGCGATATCGGCATTGGTGCGGCCCTCGGCGACCTTCCCGGCGATCTCCACCTCCCGGTCGGTCAGCACCGCGTCGCGGCGGCGGGAGCGGCGGCCGGGCGTGGGGCCGGTGACGTGCTCCAGCAGCCGGACGGTGATCGACGGGCTGATCAGGCTGTCGCCGGCCATGGCCGCCCGCACCGCCTCGATGAGCAGCGTCGGCCCCGAGCGTTTGAGCAGAAAGCCCGAGGCGCCGAAGCGCAGCGCGGGATAGACGTAGGAGTCGAGGTCGAAGGTCGTCACGATGACGATCCGGACCGGGGCGGGCGCCGCGGGGTCGGCCAGCCGGCGGGTCACCTCCAGCCCGTCCATCCGCGGCATCCGGATGTCCACCAGCGCCACATCGGGTTGGAGGGTGCGCCCCAACTCCACGGCCTCCACCCCGTCCGCCGCCTCGCCGACGACTTCCATATCGGGCTGGCTCTCCAGGATGCGGCGGAGGCCCCGGCGGACCATCTCCTGGTCGTCGGCGATCAGTAGGCGAATCGTCACGGGCAGGAATTCTGCCGCAGGCGGGACGGACACGAGGCCCGAACCCCCGCCGCACGCACCTCATTTGAGCCGCTCGGCATCGCACCCCGGAGGTTGTGCTTTCTGCGGCACCGGGCCGCCGGGGGCGAGGACCCGCCGCCGGAACGGGGGAGCGCGGGCAGGGGCGGGGAGGGGAGGGCCGCGGGTCCCTCGGCGATCCCGGCGGTCCGGCGGCATCGATTTCCGGCCAGATATCGGCCTCCTGCCGGACATCCGGCGCACCCGGCAGCCCTCCGGCAGGCATCGGAACCTGCTGACCGCTTACTGCCTGCCGCCCCTCGCCTGCCGCCTACCGCACCCGCGGTGCTCCGGCGGCGCCGCACGCCCGGATGGAGTGCCCTCCAGAGAGCCGCCGCCCGCCCCCTCCGGCCGCCCACCCACCCCCACTGACCTGCGAAAAGACGACCGATGGGGCGGCGAGCCCACCGCCTCCGCGGACCTGCTCGCGTGGCGGGTAGCGGGGGATGCGGGCATGTTGAGGAGACAGCCGCATTCCTGGACGGAAGGAAGGGCCTCAGGGGGCATACCTGACGCGGACGGGGCCGTCCGCGGGTGAGCGGACCAGGAGGCTCCCGGATGCTTCGGAGATCGCTGCGGATACCCGCTGCCGGGATCGCCTACCTGGTGACGGCCGCGGTGTCGTCGTCCGCGATGGCCTCCGGTCCGGAGGAGTACGCGGACGTCGCCGTGAGCAGCGGGACCCGGGCCGGTCCCGGCACCGCGGCCACGCTGGTGATCGCCCACCGCGGTGCCTCGCGGTACGCGCCCGAGAACACCCTCGCCGCCGTCGACGCCGCCCACCGCCGCGGGCTCATATGGGTCGAGAACGATGTGCAGCGCAGCAAGGACGGCCGGCTGGTGGTGCTGCACGACGCCACGCTGGCGCGGACGACCGACGCCGCGAAGGTGTTTCCCGGGCGGGCGCCCTGGCGGGTGGGGGACTTCACCGCCGCCGAGATCGCGCGGCTGGATGCCGGGAGCTGGTTCAACAGGCGGTTCGCCGGGGAACGGGTGCCGACGCTCACCGACTATCTACGCCGTCTGGACCACAACGGCCAGCGCCTTCTGCTGGAGATCAAGGCCCCGGAGAAGTACCCGGGAATCGAGGCACAGGTCATCCGTGAACTGCGGGCACGGGGGTGGCTGGACCGGGCCCATGTCCGCAGCCGGCTGGTGGTCCAGAGCTTCAGCGTGCCGTGTGTCAAGGCCGTGCACGAGGCGGTGCCGCAGATCCGTACGGGGATTCTCGGAGCGCCGGGGGTGGACAAGCTGGCGGGCTATGCGCGGTTCGCCGACCAGATCAACCCCCGCGCGTCCGCGATCAGTTCGCGCTGGCTGGCGGCCGTGCACCGGCTGCGCGGCCCGCACGGGCGCCCGTTGCAGGTCTATGCGTGGGACGTGGCGAAGAACACCAGCGCACGGTCGGTGAGAGCGCGAGGGGTCGAAGGTGTTATTCAATAGCGGGCAGGGGCCGGGGATTAGAGGGGCATTGTCCAGATCTCGTGGGACCGCCATGCCGTGATCCCGGCCGCGCGGCCGTCCGTGGCGCGTGAAGGAGCTGTGGAGGGCGGATGCATCGCGTGTGGCCGCCCACAGACGGGGATTTACGTGATTCCCGCCGCGGGGCTAAGGTGCCTGAGATGTTCGACGCCGCCACACTCCCCGTAAAAGAACTAAGACGCAGGATTTGGCTTTTGGGTTCCGATTTGCGGCCCGGTGCGGGCCAGCGTCCAGCTCCTCCTCTGGGAACGTTCCGGGAGGCTCCTTGAAAAACGATTTTCCGGCATACGGCGAACGGCGGGTGCCCCTTCCCCCGCCGCGACGGATGCCGCACGACGTGTTGACCCCGGCGGGCGCGGCCCAGGCCGGCGGTGCGACGGCGACGATGGCACCGGCGGCGACGGCGACCGCCTCGAAGACGCCGACGGACCGTCAACCGGCTGCCCCGCACGGTACTTCGCCCGACCGGTCCCGCGGCCATGCGAAGGGCCGGGGCACGGACCGTGCCAAGAAGGCCGACGCGGCGGACGCCAAGGCGAAGCCGCGCGACGCCTTCTTCGACAATGCGAAGTATCTGGCCATCGTGCTCGTGGCGATGGGTCACTCCTGGGAACCGCTGCGCGACGGCAGCCGGACGGCGGCGGCGCTCTACATCACCGTCTACGCCTTCCATATGCCGGCGTTCATCATCATCTCCGGCTATTTCTCGCGCAGTTTCGATATGCGCAAGGACCGGCTGCAGCGGCTGATTACCGGGGTCGCCGTGCCCTACATCCTCTTCGAAGTCGCCTACACGCTCTTCAAGAGGTGGGCGGACGACGATCCGGGTTATCCGATCAGCCTGATGGACCCCTGGTATCTGACGTGGTTCCTGGCCGCGCTGTTCATCTGGCGGCTCACGACTCCGCTGTGGAAGATCGTGCGCTGGCCGGTCCCGCTGGCCCTGGCCATCGCCGTGCTGGCGTCCGTCTCACCGGACATCGGCGACGACCTGGACCTCCAGCGGGTGCTGCAGTTCCTGCCGTTCTTCGTGATCGGGCTGTCGCTGCGGCCGGAGCACTTCAAGCTCGTACGCCGCAAGAAGGCGCGGATCCTGGCCGTACCGGTCTTCGCGGCCGCGCTGGTCTTCGCGTACTGGGCGGCGCCGCGGATGAACGCCGCATGGTTCTACCACCGCGACGCCGCGCAGGAGCTGGCCGCTCCCTGGTGGAGCGGTGCGGTGATGACGCTGGCGATGTTCGGCTGCTCACTGGTGCTGGTGGCGTGCTTCTTCGCCTGGATTCCCGGGCGCACGATGTGGTGCACGGCGCTGGGCGCAGGCACTCTCTACGGCTACCTGCTGCACGGCTTCCTCGCCAAGGGCTCGCGCTTCTGGGACTGGTACGACGCGGCCTGGATGCAGACCCCGTGGGGCGCGGTACTGCTGACGCTCATCGCGGGCACCGTCATCACGCTGCTGTGCACGCCGCCCGTGCAGCGGATCTTCCGGTTCGCCATGGAGCCCAAGATGACCTGGGCCTTCAAGAAGGACCCGGTGGGGATGGCCCGCGGCCGGAACTGAGCGGTCGCGCGCCGTACGGGCGGTCGTTCCTCGTGCCGGGGGCGGCGGGCTGTGCCGAGGGTGGTGAACAGCGTCAGGGGCGCTCGTTCCGCCGGGAGACCGGCGGGGCGGGCGCCCCTGACGCGTATCCGGAGTGTGCGAACCCCTGGTGGCCTTCCAGGGCCGGCTTCAGGGTCCCGCCTGCCCTGCGGGCGGACGACGAGACGTTGAAGACAGGCCCTACCGGACGACGGCGATGCCCTCGATCTCGACCAGGGCCGTCTCGTCCCACAGGCGGGTAGTGCCGATCACGGCCATCGCCGGGTAGTCGCTGCCGACCAGGCGCTTCCACACCGCGCCGAGGTCGCGGGCACGGCGGCGGTAGTCGGCGACATCGACCGCGAAGACGGTGAGCTTGGCGAGGTCGGACGGGCGGGCTCCGGCGGCCGCCGCGACCTCCAGGAGGTTCGTCAGCGCCCGCTCGAACTGCTCGACGATGCCGTCACCGACGATCCGGCCCGATCCGTCGAGAGCGGTCTGTCCGGCCAGGAAGACCATGGTGCCCGCGGTGGCGCGCACGGCATGACTGAAGCCGGTCGGCGGCGCGAGATGCGGCGGATTGATGCGCTCCAGGTGCGCCGTCGCGCCGCCGCGCGGGCCCGCGGCCGCCCCGTCTTCCCCACTCCCGGCATCCGTCCGGGCGTTCCGTCCGACGCCCGTCCCGGCACCGCTTCCGGCGCCTGCCGGAGCCTTTGCCCCGGAGCCGGTCCCCGCCCCCGCGCTCGTCCCGTTCTCGGTACTCATTCCCGCTCGCTCCTCTCCGCCGCCAACTCGTATCGCACACCAGGGATTGAAACGCGTCACGTTCCTCCCGGGGAAGCACTTCGCCGCAGACGACGTGTCCGATGCCGGCCGACGGCGCGAGCGCGTAGCGCGCCCGTCGGCCGAACCCCGAGTGGTCGGCCGGCAGCTACCCGGGAGCTCAGGAGCAGCCACCAGGGAGCTCAGGACGTGTCGGCTCGATCCACGCGGGCCGGTGGCACCCACCCGCGCCGACGATCTCGGACGCCCTCGGCCTACGGGTTCCCGGCGTCCCCGACGTTGGAGATCATCTTGCGCAGCACCTTGAGCGCGGCCACGTACTCCTCGTCGCTGATGCCCTCGTGGACCACGGCACGAAGCTCGGTCACCAGCCCGCGCAGCCGCATCCTGGCGGCCTCTCCGGCGTCGGTGAGGTACAGACGATCTCCGGCGTCGGCCCGCAGCCAGCCACGGTGGAGCAACTGGGCGACGACGCGGGGGATCTCGTGCGGCCCGTCCGCGAGGGGCAGCAGCCCGGCGGCCACCTCGTCGCAGCTCGGTGCCGGCGGCCCGTACTTGACGCTGTTGAGTACCCAGTACTGCGGCTGCGTGACATCGATCCCCGCCATGGCGTCACGCAGCTGCCGGGTGACGGCCTCGTGTACTTGACCGCTCCAGTACCCGATGGGCTGGCCGGCCAGCATGTCGTCGGTGGCCGCCGGATCGGCCGGTGCCTGGTCGGGGGTGGTGCCAGTCAGGGGATCCATGATCACGACGCTACCTCCGCACCTCCGCGAGCCCCATCGGAACCCTGTCGAAGGCCGTATCAACCCAACCGTCGTGACAGCGGCGCGGGGCATCCTCCCTCCACCCCCTCCCCATCCTGCTGGACGCCCCGTCACCGTTCGGAAGAACTCGTCCCGGGAGGGCTCGACGTCCTCGCCGCCGCGGCCACCGGCTCCCGGCCGTCCAGCAGGCCCCGGGCGCCGTAGGGCCGGCACCGCAGAAACGCGGCCTCATGGTGGAACGGCTTCTCCCGGTGGTCCCTCACCGCCTCCTGGTGCGCGGGCCGGTCGGCGCCGTAGGCGTAGTGGCACATCGCCGACACGCTCCGCCAGAGGGAGAACGTGCCGACGAAACGGGGTGGTCGGGCCAGGGCGACCGAGGCGACCAGCGCGGGGTCGGCCGCGGCCCGGCCGGCGGCCCGGGAATTGGCGCGCAGGAAGGGCAGGGCGCGGCGCAGCCGCAGCTGTCCGAGGGTGAGGACGACGACCGGCCCGTCCTCCTCCTCCCGCGCGCCGCCGGGGGCGATCTCCAGGGGCATCGCGGGCCACGCACCGGCGAGCCGCAGCGGCTGCAGCCGTACGTGCCAGCCGTCGGCCAGCCGCCGCGGCAGCGGGTCCTCGGCGAGGAATCGGTCGAGCGCGGCATCGTCCTCCCACGCGGCGAGGAGCGCGGCCCGGCCGGGGCGCAGCGCGGGCGGGCCGGCGGCGATGGCGCCGGTGAGCGTGGTCTCGGCGTACCGGAGACCCGGCGTGGTGTCGGGCCGCGGGCGCTCGCGGAGGACGGAGCGCGCGGCGCGGACGCCGATGTCGGCGAAGTGGACGGAAACGATCACGATGAGCCCCCGTACCTAGTTCCTGCCGAGTGAGGTCCACCAGTCGTCTGCGAGCGGACCACTCGTTGATTACTCATGCGTATACCAAGCGGTACACGACACAGTATCCTTCACATGGGCGGCCAAGGCGAGCCGAAATCACCAGCCGGAACACGCCAGATCGCAGGGTGGGAGCGCATGAGGGAGATCGACCGGGGGCGCGCCGCGCGCGCCGAGGCCAGGACGCGTATCGAGGACGCCGCGGCCCGGCTGTTCGCGGAGCGCGGCTTCGCGGGCACCACCATCGGGGAGATCGCCGCCGAAGCGGGCCTGAGCAAGCCGATGCTCTACCGCCACTTCGACTCCAAGCAGGAGCTGCACCTCGCCCTGCTGGAGCGGCACCGCGACGAGCTGGCCGCCGCCCCGGTCCATGAACTCCTCTATGGCGAGGGCGATCTGGCCACGCGCATGACGGCGATGTACGACGCCTGGTTCGGGTACGTGCAGAGCCATCCGTACACCTGGCGCATGATGTTCCGCGACACCACCGGCGACGAGCAGGTGGCGGCCTTCCACCGCGAGGTGCAGCGGCGGCAGCGGGAGACGGACATGGCGCTGCTGCGCGAGTTCGCGCCCGGCATCCCCGAAGCCGAACTGGAGCCGCTCGGCGAGGCGATCCGCAGCTCGCTGTACGGACTCGCCCTGTGGTGGCTGGAGCGGCCCGACCGCCCGCGCGAGCTGCTGGTCGCCACGATGGTGCGGATCACCCGTGGCCTGATCTCCACCGTCGAGCCGCCGAGCGGAGAGCGCAGAGGCGGCGGGGCAACGCCCAGGGAGGGGGCTCCCGCCGCGCCGGACGGCACGGACTGAGTGCCTTCACCTCACCACCGTCGGCGACCATGACCGGAGCGCTCTCACTCCACCCCCTGCGGCACCGGGTGGACCGCCCTCACACCACCGCCGGCGACACCGGATGGAGCGCTTCTCGCAACTGCCCCGTCCAGTGCGCCGTCATCTCCTTCGCCACCCGGGTGTCCGGCGCGAACAGCTCGAAGCCGTGCCAGGCACCGGGCACATTGCGGACCGTGACCGGCACCCCCGCGTCCATCAGGCGCCGGGCGTAGGCCAGCCCCGCATCGCGCATCGGATCGAGATCGCAGACCAGGACATGGGCCGGCGGCAGCCCCGACAGATCGGCGGCACGGGCCGGCGCGGCATACGCCTCCGCCTCCGCCGTCCCCTCGGGAAGGTAGTGCTGCCACGACGACTGGACACCGCGCCCATTGAGCACCCGCGCACCCGGGGCCGCTTCCGCGTCGTCCGCCCCCTCCTCCTCGTCCGCCCCGACCCGGTCGTCCAGATCCGGGACGCACAGCGACTGATGGGCGAGCGCCGGCCCGCCGCGGTCGCGGGCCATCAGGGCGACCGCGGCGCCGAGTCCGCCGCCCGCTGACTTGCCCGCCACCGCGATCCGCGCGGGATCGATGCCCAGCGCGGCGGCCCGCTCCGCCACCCATTCCAGGGCGAGATAGCAGTCCTCCACCCCGGCCGGATAGCGGTGCTCCGGGGCGAGGCGGTATTCGACGGTGATGAGGACCGCGGGCAGCTCCCGGCAGAGCTCGATGGCCACGCGGTCCTGCCCGGGCAGCGACCGGCCGAGGGCGAACCCGCCGCCGTGGAAGTGCAGTACGGCGGGCAGCGCGCTCCCGGCGCCCTCGTCGGCGCCGTCGTGGGTGCCCTCCTCCGGGGCGGCGCCCACCGCCCCCTCCGGACGGTAGACCTCGACCGTCAGTGTGCTGCCGTCCGCCCGTGCAACACCGAACCGCTCACTGCACACACCCGTACGGTCGGCCGGAAAGGCGGCGAGCATCTCGTGGAACCCGTCGCGCGTGGCCTCGATGTCCTCGTACGGATCGGCGAACTCCGGCAACGCCTCAAAAGCCGGTACGAGTTCGGGGTGCACCCGCATCGCGGTCCGGTCGTTCGTCTCGGGCTGGACGCTCATACGGGGTGCTCCTCGTTCAGGACGGACGTACACAGCTTCTGCTCGCAAATCCCCACCCGCACGCACCGGGCCCGCCGCGCCGCACACCCACACCGGGCCCGGCGCCCCGCTCACTTCGCGTCCGCATAGCACTCCACCACCGCCGTGGTGAACGGGAAGCGGACCGGAGTCTCCCCGAACGCGATCCGCCCGGCCGTCGCTGCCGCCGCCGTGATCGCCTCGGCGACCGTCGCCGCCTCCTCCGCGGGGCAGTGCACGATCACCTCGTCGTGCTGGAAGAAGACCAGTTCGGCGCGGAGCCCGCCCTCCGACAGCGAGCGGCGCAGCGCGGCCAGGAGCAGCAGCGCCCAGTCGGCGGCGCTGCCCTGGACGACGAAGTTACGGGTGAACCGGCCACGGGCGCGGGCGGCCGCCGAGCCGGCGCCGTAGGCCGGCGAGGTCTCCTCCTCCTGGGGCAGGCCCGCCTCGTCGGGGGGTGTCACGGACGCGGGCGGGCAGGTGCGGCCCATCCAGGTGCGCACCAGCCGGCCCTCCTCGCCCGCGCGCGCCGCCTCGTCCACATACGCCACCGCGGCCGGATAGCGGCGGCGCAGATCGGCCATGTGCTTGAGGGCGTCGCCGGACGTCTGGCCGTAAATCGCTCCCAGCAGGCCGAGCTTGGCCCGGGCGCGGTCGCCGCCGAACGCGCGGGCGGCCAGATCCGCGTACAGATCCTCACCGCTGCCGGCCACCTCCATCAGCCCACGGTCGCGGGAGATGGCCGCCAGTACCCGGGGCTCCATCTGGTCGGCGTCGGCGACCACCAGGCGCCACCCCGGGTCGGCGAGCACCGCCTGCCGGATCACCTTGGGGATCTGCAGCGCACCACCGCCGTTGGCGGTCCAGCGGCCGGAGACCGTGCCACCGGGCAGATACTCGGGGTGGAAACGCCCGTCGTGCACCCACTGCTGGAGCCAGGACCACCCATGGGCGGTGTGGAGCCGGTAGAGCTTCTTGTACTCCAGCAGCGGCGCCACCGCGGGGTGATCGATCTTCTGCAGCTCCCATTTACGGGTCGAGGTGAGCGCGATCCCGGCACGGGCAAAGGCCTTGATGATGTCGTTGGGCAGATCCGGGCGCACCCGCGCACCCGGCCCGAAGGCCCGGGACACCTCATCGGCCAGCTCCGCCATCCGACGCGGCTCCCCGCCGCCCGGATAGCGCTCTCCCAGCAGCCCGTCGAGCAGCCTGCGGTGCACATCGGCGCGCCAGGGCACCCCGGCCCGCCCCATCTCCACGGCGACCAGCATGCCCGCGGATTCGGCGGCGAGCAGCAGCCGCATCCGGTCCGGGTGCTCCGCCTTCCGCGTACGCGCCAGATGGCCGGCGTAGACCTCCAGCAGCGCCGTCAGCTCGTCCGTGCCGGGCGGCAGCGGCACCGGGCCCGGGTCGAACAGGGACGGCTGGGCCTGAGCCGTACGGACCGGCGGGTCCTGGGGTACGGGCAGGCCGTGCTGCCGCGCCCAGGCGGCGGCCAGCGAACGCGGCTGGCCCGACTGGCCCTCCGCATGGCCGATCAGCAGCGCCTCCGCGGCCTCCACGTCATAGCACCGCTCGACCCGCACCCCCGCCGCCAGCAGCCGCCGGTAGATCTCCGCGGTGGACCGCCACACCCACCGCTCGACCTCCGGCCGCGAGCGCACGGCCTCGGCGAGCGAGGCCTCCCGCACCACCGGCCCGGCGGGCCGGCCGTCCTGGGCGAGCGGGCAGAGACGAGCACCCCCGTCACCCGTCTCCACCACCGCCCATCTCATGCTCCCGAGTCTTCCACCAGGGTCTGACATTCGCCCTGACCAGCACGGACGACACGATCGCCGCCCACCCGAAAGCCCACGGCCAGGAGCTCTCCCCGCCGCACGGCCGCCCCCGGCAACCCCGGTACGCCGGAGACGCCCCCTCGCCCCGCCACCCGCGGACGCAGCACGTCCCGCACCACCACCCGGACCCTGACTGACCGGAACGCGCCCGACGAGCGCTGATGCCCCACCCCTTCCGCCCTACAGAAAAGGAGAGTTCGCTACGGGAGCCTTCGGCCCGCCGCACAACTAAGCGTCAAATCAAACGAGTTGACGCCCACGTCTCCTGAAAGAAGGACGGCATCGCAGCAGCACCGTTCTCTCGGACAAGTGCGCCAGGTATTCACCCGATTGAACCGCTACCTTTGCCCTGGTTGATGAGTTGAGCAGCTTGTCGCTCAAAGCGGCGCGTAGCGATACGCGTACAGATACCTGAATGCTGCTCAGTGAAGAGGTTCACCGTGAAGTTTGTCTCGAAGGCCGCCGTCCTGTCCGCCGCCGCGGGCATCGCCGTTATGGGCGGAGCCGGTGTGGCCAGTGCCCATGGTGGTGCCGGTGCGGCGGGTGTCGCCCAGAACTCCCCCGGTGTTATCTCCGGAAACCTCATCCAGGTTCCGGTCGACGTGCCGGTCAACCTGTGCGGCAACACCATCAACATCGTCGCCCTGCTGAACCCGGCGTTCGGCAACACCTGCGTCAACGCCTGAGTGCTGAACAGCACTTGAGCCCCGCCCGGGCTCCGGGCGGGATGCGGCGGCAAAGGCCGGTACGAATTCTTCGTACCGGCCTTTGAAATGCCAAAACCCCCTCCGGAGACCGGAATCGGCCCGGACGCGGTGATATGTATCTATGGTTTCGTGGCATTCGGGTGAAACGGCGAAACCGCACTCCCAGAAGCGAGTTGACCAGTGCGCTCCGGATACGGGCACTCCGCTTCGAGAAGGGTAAATCGTGATCAAGAAGGTCCTGGCCACGACGGCTGTAGCCGCGTCCGTCGTCGGCATCTCGGCAACGGTCGCCCCCCAGGCGATGGCGATCGGCAACCACAACGGCACCTCCACGGTCAACGGCAACGGCGCCAAGAGCGCGTTCGGCAACTCCACCACGGTGGGCAAGATGAGCCCGCAGCTGGAGCTCATCCAGGGCTCGCTGAACAAGCCGTGCCTGGGCCTGGGCAAGGTGGGCGTCCAGCTCGCCGCGGTTCTGGCGAACGTGCAGGACGTCAACGTGCTGTCCTCGCCGCAGAACCAGCAGTGCACGGAGAACTCGACGCAGGCCAAGGGCGACGAGGCGCTGTCGCACATCCTCAGCGACATTCCGGTCCTGTCCGGGAACGGTGTCGGCAACCGCTGAGCCGGCCATCGGCCGCAGGCCTGGACCGCCGGCTCTCGCTTCCAGAGCGGTCCGGGGCCTGTGGCGCCCCGTTACGAACCGTAGGGACGAATCTTCTCGATCCCCTCTTCGGTAGGAATTCGTATTCGACGGGTGCCTCGACTGTTCGAACTCCGGTGTTTTTTCCGCGTCGTATGCGCGGTGGCAATCTCCCGAAACGGTCTTGCATCGTTCGGGCGATCCCTCCAAAAACCTCCCGGCAAGAGTTTCGTGCACGAGGAGGAATCGTTACCAATATCGGCAGCGGCGTTACGGGCGAGCAGAACAGCGCCCGTGCGACACGAGGGTCGTGTTCGCTACGGACCCGCTGCAAGGAAGGGCTGAAAGTGAAGTACGCAAAGGTCGCAGCGATCACCGCCGGAACGATCATGGCGATGGGATCGGCTGCGCCGGCATTCGCCGACGCGGGTGCCGCGGGTGGCGCCAAGAACTCGCCCGGTGTGCTCTCCGGCAACGCCATCCAGGTCCCGGTGCACATCCCGATCAACCTCTGCGGCAACACCGTCAACATCGTTGCTCTGCTGAACCCGGCGTTCGGCAACAACTGCCTGAACCACTGACTCGAAGGAATTCGAGCCGTGTCCATGTGACCCGGCCCCGATGCACGGTCCCCTGTGCATCGGGGCCGGTCGCTGTCCGGCTCCGGCCTGAAGAATGGAATGGCCGCACCTTTCGGGTGGCGTTGCCAAGAAGCGTGCACTTCAGAGTTTCTCCGTGTGGCAGCACTCGTTAATCAGCGTGAATGCGGTGACCCGAGCAGTCGAAGTGAATGCTCGCGCGGCGCTTGTGTCGCGGGACCGTCAAGCACCGCCCGAGAAGGGACAGTTGAAAGTGAAGTACGCCAAGTCTGCTGCGGTTGTTGCCGGTTCCGTCATGGCGCTGGGTATGGCCGCGCCCGCATTCGCCGCCCAGCCCGGAGCCCCGACCATGAGCCTCAACGGCGGGCTGACCGACGCGCTGAGCAGTAAGCAGCTGGACGGTCACCAGCTCACGCCGCTGGTCAGCACGGTCAAGACCGCGGAAGGCAAGATCAGGTCGACCAACGCGAAGAAGCTGCTCCGCGGTGTCACCGGGACGACCAAGAAGACCCCGCTGCTCGGCGGCCTTCCGCTCAAGTAAGTGCGGGGCGCGCCGGCGGCGGACGGACGGCGAAACCGACCGCCCCGGGCGCGGCGACGCAGGTGTGGACTTTCACCGTTCCTCGGCCGCGCTGGTGAGTTCGGCGCGGTATCGGTATTCCGCGGCACTCGGTGGCGGATTTGATGGGAGGCGGGTATCCACCGCACCCCGATTATTTCCGATCCGCCTTCCGGCCGTGATCTCGATCGGCAAAACGGATCAGACCGGCCAGCTCATTTGAGTGAATGAGAACAACCAAAATCATCCCTGTGAGTTGGGCAGATCGCCCGGCCCAAGGGCATCCCGAAACACGAAGGACCAAAATGATCAAGAAGGTTTTGGCGACCGCAGCCGCGGCTGCCTCCATTGTCGGTGTGGCCGCCGCTGCCGCCCCCGCGGCGATGGCGATCGGCAACCAGCACGGCACGTCTTCCGTCAACGGCAACGGCGCGCGGGAGTACTTCGGAAACTCCACCACCTACGGCTACATGAGCCCGCAGATCGGCCTGATCCAGGGCTCGCTGAACAAGCCCTGCCTGGCTCTGGGCAAGCTGAACCTCCAGGGTGCCGGCGGGCTCGTGCTGCAGGACCTCAACATCCTGTCGTCGCCGCAGAACCAGCAGTGCACCGAGAACTCCACCCAGGCCAAGGGTGACGAGCCGCTGTCGCACATCCTGGACAACATCCCGGTCCTTTCCGGCAACGGCGCCGGCAACCACTGACCGGCTGAGCAGCACCCGGGCCGTCCGGTCCTCCTTCTTCCGGGCGACCCGGGTTTCTGCTGTCCGGCGTCGGCCCGGAAATGTTATTCGCTCGTGACTCGACGCCGGTGCGCCGATCGTTAGGAATGTTGTGTGGAGGGAAGCATGCCAATGCCCTGGCGAGATTGATGGGGCTGCCAGGGCATTGGCATGCCGTCCGTATCGGGAGCAGGGCCCGCGATTCCGTTCATCGGAGTCGCGGGCCCTGTTTCGTGCGACGGGAATTGGCGCGCCGGAACGACAAGTCGCATTGTCGGTACGCGAATTGGCGCGAGGTTGAGCGGCGGTAAGGGCAGATATGCAGACCTGGTACCAGCTATTCGGGTGATGGTGCAGAACCCGAGCCGGTGTGGCGGGTTGTTCAAACAGGGCTCCCGTGTCGGGAGTTTCTTCTCCTGAAGGGTTTGCGTGATGAAGAAGATGATGGCGGGCGCGGCTGTGGCGGCGTCGCTGATCGGTATTTCCGCTGCGGCCGCGCCTGAGGCCATGGCGATCGGTGACCAGAAGGGCACCGCCACGGTCAACGGAAACGGCGCGGCGTCGGTCTACGGCAACTCCACCACGCGCGGTGACCTGAGCACCCAGCTCGGCCTCGTCCAGGGCTCGCTGAACGACCTGTGCCTCGGCCTCGGCAAGGTGAACGTCCAGGCCCTCGCCGCGATCCAGGCGCAGGACCTCAACATCCTGTCCAGCCCGCAGAACCAGCAGTGCACCAAGAACTCGACGCAGGCCAAGGGTGACGAGGCGCTGTCGCACATCATCGACGACATCCCGATCCTCTCCGGGAACGGCGTCGGCAACCACTGAGGCCGACCGGCCTCGGCCGTTCCACCGCTTGTGTCTCCGGGCGGTCGGCGCCGCGTAAGCGCTGCCGGCCGCCCGGTCGTGCAAGCGGAACGGGGGGTGCGGGTGGTGACCCGTACGCAATGACTGCACAGAAGGGACGAGAGATGCGACAGAGCCTGAAGACGTGCGTGTTCGTGGCGGCGGCGGCGTCGGGCGTGCTCGGCGCGGGCGGCGGCGTGGCGTATGCGGATGCCGGTGCCGCGGGCGGCGCGACGAACTCTCCCGGGGTGCTGTCCGGGAACAACATCCAGGTGACCGTGGACACCCCGGTCAATGTGTGTGGCAACTCGGTCGACGGGGGCGCGGCGCTCAACCCGGCCATGGGCGCCTCGTGCGGAAACGGTGCGGCGCCCGTGGCGGCCGCCCAGCGGCCCCTGGCCGCCGCTCCGCCACCCCCGGCGGCACACCGGCGGGCCCCGGGGTCCGCCCCGAAGCACGCGGCCCCGGAGTCGGCGCCGCGGGTACGGCCGCAGGCGGAGCCGCCGGCCGGGACGGCGCCGAAGCATGCCAGGACGTCCATGGCCGATCCCGCGGCAGGGCCCGCGGCGCGGTCCGTGCGCGAGGGAGCGGGGGCGCGGACCGGGACGTCGGCGGGCTCCGCGCTGCTGGCGTCCACCGGGCCCGGCGAGCTGGGCATGGTGGCCGGTGTGGGCGGCGGGCTGCTGGTGGGCGGGGCGCTGCTGCTGCGCCGGGCCGGTACGCGCCGCAGATGAGCGCGGCCTTGTCCGCGGCGGCCGATGCCGGGGGCGCCGGGGGCTGGGCGGCCGGCCGAGCGGGTCCGGCGGGCCGCTCGGCCTGGGCCGCCCGGTCGAGTCGGCCGTCGGCATCGCCGGACGACTCGACCGTGGGCCGTCGTACCGCTGCCCCGGGCGCGCTGCGGCTGGAAGGCACCCTGGGGGGCGTACGACGGATCGTGCGGATCAACGCGTGAAGGCCTTGCCCGGCACGGGAAGGATCGTTCTTTCGCTCATTGGTGGGGACCCGCCTGCCGGGTGTTTGGAGCGGGGCGGAGCCCAAAGCGCCGCGGGGCCGTGCCGCTCGCTGCGGGCTCTGGCAAAATTGGGGTGAAAGCCGCAAAAGTGATGGGTCGATGAGGTGGGGCCATGCTCGTTGCGCTGGCGCAGACGGACTGTGTACTGGGCGAGGTGGCAGCGAACCTCGATATCGCCCGTGAGCAGATCGAGCAGGCGGCGGCGCAGGCTGCGGACCTTGTCGTCTTTCCCGAACTGAGCCTGCACGGCTACCACTTGGGCGCGCTCAAGCGCGATGAGTCCCTCGAGGCGAACGATGCGCGGCTGCTGGAGCTCAGCACCCTCGGCCCCGATGTGCTGGTCGGCTTCCATGAGCACACCAGTCTGCGGGCGTACAACACCGCGGCGCACTACTCGGCCGGCGCGCTGGTGCATGCCCACCGCAAGCTGTACCTCCCCAACTACCTGGCCTGGGAGGAGCGCAAGCACGTCAGCCCGGGGCAGTCGCTGCGCGCGTACGAGCTGAAGCGGGCCAGGAGCGGCGGCCGGGGCGCGACGCTGATCTGCAATGACGCCTGGCAGCCGACGCTGCCGTGGCTGGCGGTGCAGGACGGCGCCGAGGTGCTGTTCATCCCGACGAACAGCGCGGCGAGCCTGGATCCGGAGGCGATGGACACCGGGCTCTACTGGGACACCCTGCTGTCCTATACGGCGAAGATGCTGCAGTGCTGGGTGGTCTTCGTCAATCGCGTGGGCAATGAGCACGGCGCGGCGTTCTGGGGCGGCTCGCGGGTGGTGGACCCGCGCGGCGCGGTGGTGGCGCAGGCACCGAAATGGGAGCCCTCGGTGATCACCGTCGAGATCGATCTCGCCGAGGCGCGGCGGCAGCGCCGTGCGGTGCCGCTGGTCGCCGAGGCCCGGCTGGGGCTGATCGACCGCGAGGTGCGGCGGCTGATCGACGAGGGCGGCGACCACTGAGGGGCCGGCGGGCCGGCCTCAGTGGCGGGCGGCGGTCTCCGGACGGGGGGCGGACTCCGGGCGGGGCGCCTCGGCCGGCTCGTCGCCCTTGAGGGCCTTGGCCTCGGACTTGAGGATGCGCATCGAGCGGCCCAGGCCGCGCGCCATGTCGGGCAGCTTCTTCGAACCGAAGAGCAGCACGAGTACCGCGATGATCAGGATCAGATGCCAGGGCTCGAAGGCGTTGCGGAGCATGGGCGCGCTCGCTTTCGTCGGGAGGGTCAGCGGACGTTCTGTCCAGTATTACCCGAACGTTCCGGCCGTCCGGTCCAGGGGTCGCCCCCCGGGGCCGGACGGCCGGCGGCACGGCTACCAGCTCGCCTTGCGGACCCCCGGCTGGTGGCCCGCGTGCGCCTGCTCGCGCAGCCGTCCCCGGGACAGTCCGAAGGCGCGGAGGTAGCCGCGCGGGTGCCCGTCGACGCTGTCGCGGTTGCGCACCCGGGTGGTACTGGCGTCCCGCGGCCCGCAGGAGAGCTCGCCGCGGGCGGCGGTCGCGCGGCGCCTCCCGTTCTTGGTGATCTTGCTCTGCTTGGCCATCAGACCTTCTCCCCTCGTGCGCGGATCCGGGCGACGGCCGCCTCGATGCCGATCGTGTCCACGGTCTTGATCTTGGGGAACGGTGCCGGCGGTGGACCGGAGCAAGGGGGCCCCTGTCACGTACGTGACCCGCAAGAACAGTCGTAACCCCCAGCCTTCGGCCGGGAGGTGCCCCCGTCGCCGGGTCACCCGAGTCCGTGCGCATCAGCAGCGGCAGCTGTCCCGGGCGATCAAGAACGCACGGGAGATGGCGCTGCTCCCGTATGCGTCACGGTGACGGCCGCCTCCTGGTGACGGGTGCCGTCCGGTGACGCGTGCCCTCCGGTGGCGGCGGGAGGCCCCCTGCGCGTGAGGCGCGGGTGCCTCCCGGCTGTGACGGGCCGAACGCGGTCCGGTGCGCGCGCCCGTCCGGCCGGGTGTCCGCCCGTGCCCCTGGAACCCGCAGCACGTGGCGCACGTCTCTCCCTCGGTGGTGAGGGCTTCGGGCCGGGTGGTCCGTACCAGCTACGGGGCGCGCCTCATCAGGGGCGATGGCCGGCGGCCGGTGTCGGGGGAGGATCTGGCCGGGGCGCTCGACGAGCTGTGACCGGCTCTGCACCGGCTGTCGTGCACGTGCATCTGCGCATGCATCCGCATGAGAACGCAGCTATGCTCCCGGGCAGTTGACACCATTTATCACCGGGAGACCCCTGTGCTCCACGCATACAACGGCATGGCCGCCACGGATCTCCGCGATGTGGCATGGCAGAAGAGCAGGCACAGCAACTCCCAGGGCTCCTGCGTGGAGTTCGCCAAGCTGCCCGGGGGTGACATCGCGGTACGCAACTCCCGCTTCCCGGACGGTCCCGCGCTCGTCTACACCCCGGCCGAGGTCCGGGCGATGCTGCTCGGCATCAAGGACGGGGAGTTCGACCATCTCGTACGGGACTGAGCGCCCGAGGGTGTCCGGGCGGCCGTAGCGGTACACGGGCCGCAGGGCCGGCGCGGTCCGCGCACACGGCAACCGGGCGCCCGTACATGACGGTGCGCCCGGTGTGAGGGAGCGGCTACGGCAGCCGGAAGAGCGCCCACACGATCTTGCCGTGGGCGGCACCGGCCAGCGGATGCCAGCCCCAGCTGTCGCTGAAGGAGTCCACGAGGTACAGCCCCCGCCCCGACTCCGCGGCCGAATCCGCCTCGCCGGCGACCGGTGAGTCGTCGCTCGGGTCCCGTACGGCGCAGATCAGCCGGGAGGACCAGCGCATCAGATGCAGCCGGGCGGGCGGGGTGGCGTCGTGGTGCTCCGGAGCGGCCAGGATCGCGTGCCGCAGGGCGTTGGTGACGAGCTCGGAGACCACGAGGGCGACCGAGTCGAAGAGATCGTCAAGATCCCAGCCCTGCAGGGTCTCGCGTGTGAACGCACGTGCGCAGCGCACCGATTCGTAGCGTGCCGGGAGCGTGCGGGATGCGGAGCCGGAGGCGGCCAAGGGGTCGACGGGAGGGAAGCCCTGCCATAACGGCTCGAGCATGGTCAAAACCTTGGTCCCCATGCGAGGCACTCCTGGCGTTCGCGGACGTCATGACCCTGGCCGGTCAGCCGGATCTGGCGGATCTTTCACGAGCGTGCATGCGTGCGACGCCTATGGTTCCCAATGCGCGGGACAGATGCAAGGGCAGATGCACGTGCACGTGCCGTGATTGCGCCACCCCGGACCGATTCCTTCCGAATTCTTCCTGCCACTTCATGTGGAGGGCTTGCGGGAGCCTCACACATCAGTAACCGGATGAGCACTCAACGAAGCCCGAACGTGGCAGACTGCGGCCCACTGTTGGACGGGGTGGGGTCACAGGAGGGTCTGAGAGGTGTCCGCAAGTGAGTCGAGCGGGTCGGTGGTGCGGCGGATCCTGCTCGGGTCGCAGCTCCGTCGGCTGCGTGAATCGCGCGGGATAACCCGTGAGGCGGCCGGCTACTCGATCCGTGCGTCCGAATCCAAGATCAGCCGCATGGAGTTGGGCCGCGTGAGCTTCAAGGCACGGGATGTGGAGGACCTGCTCACGCTGTACGGCGTCGGTGACGCCCAGGAGCGTGAGGCACTGCTGTCCCTGGCGCGCGAGGCGAACGTCGCCGGCTGGTGGCACAGCTACACCGATGTGCTGCCCGGCTGGTTCCAGACGTATGTGGGCCTGGAAGGCGCCACATCCCTCCTCCGCGTCTACGAAGTCCAGTTCGTGCACGGGCTGTTGCAGACCGAGAGCTATGCCCAGGCCGTCGTCAGGCGGGGCATGCCGGATGCCGGGCCCGCCGAGATCGAGCGTCGCGTGGCGCTGCGGATGGAGCGCCAGAAGCTGCTGGTGACCGAGCGGTCCGCGCAGTTCCACTGTGTGCTGGACGAGGCCGCGCTGCGTCGCCCCTACGGCGAACGGTCCGTCATGCGCGAGCAGTTGAAGCATCTGATCGACGTGTCCGAGAGACCGAACGTACGGCTCCAGGTGATGCCCTTCAGTCTGGGAGGGCACGCGGGCGAGAGCGGAGCCTTCACGATGCTCGGCTTCCAGGAGTCGGGGCTGCCGGACGTCGTCTACCTGGAGCAGCTGACGAGCGCGCTCTATGTGGACAAGCCCGAAGAGGTGGCGCAGTACGCGCGGGTGATGGACCGCCTCCAGGAGGAGGGGCCGAATCCGGCCGAGACCAGGGACCTGTTGCGTGGTCTACTCCAACTGATGTGACGCATCGGTAGGATGGCGCACCATCAGGAGTCAGCACCCCCCAATGCGGCGCCCTGAGCGCCCTGTTCTCCAGATCGGGATGGCATGTCCTACTTCGACGAGTTGGCGTATCAGTTCATCGACGGCGAGTGGCGGTCCGGCAGCGGCTCATGGGACATCGTCGACTTCAATCCTTATAACGGGGAGAAGCTGACCTCCATACCCGTCGCCACGGTCGAGGAGATCGACCAGGCCTACCGTGCCGCCGAGCGCGCACAACGGGAGTGGGGCGCCACCAATCCGTACACCCGGCGGCTCGTCTTCGAGCGCGCGCTGCGGATCATCGACGACCGTGAGGCGGAGCTGGCCGAGACGATCGCCGCGGAGGTCGGCGGCACGCTCGTCAAGGTGGGCTTCGAGCTGCATCTGGCCAGGGAGTTCCTGCGCGAGGCGATCCAGCTCGCGCTGCGCGCCGAGGGCCGCATTCTGCCCTCGCCCATCGACGGCAAGGAGAACCGTCTCTACCGGCTGCCGGTCGGTGTCGTCGGCGTCATCAGCCCCTTCAACTTCCCCTTCCTGCTGTCGCTCAAGTCCGTCGCGCCGGCCCTCGCGCTCGGCAACGCCGTCGTCCTCAAGCCGCACCAGAACACCCCGGTGTGCGGCGGCGGCCTGGTCGCCAGGATCTTCGAGGAGGCGGGGCTGCCGGCGGGCGTGCTCAACGTCGTCGTCACCGACATCGCCGAGATCGGTGATGCGCTCATCGAGCACCCGGTGCCCAAGACGATCTCCTTCACCGGCTCCGAGAAGGTCGGCCGGCATGTCGCGACGGTCGCCGCGTCCCACTTCAAGCACTCGGTGCTGGAGCTGGGGGGCAACAGCGCACTGGTCGTCCTCGCCGACGCCGATATCGACTACGCGGTGGACGCCGCCGTCTTCAGCCGCTTCGTCCACCAGGGCCAGGTCTGCATGGCCGCCAACCGCGTGCTCGTGGACCGCGCCGTGGAGCGGGAGTTCACCGAGAAGTTCGTCGCCCGGGTCGCGGCCCTGAAGGTGGGCGACCCCACCGATCCGCAGACCCATATCGGCCCGCTGATCAACGAGGGGCAGGCCGAGGCGATCGCCTCGCTGGTGGACCGTGCGGTCGCCGACGGCGCCTCGGCGCTCCTGCACGGCGAGACCCGCGGCACCCTGGTGGCGCCGAGCGTGCTGAGCGGGCTGCCGGAGGACTCCCCGCTGCTGCAGCAGGAGATCTTCGGGCCCGTCGTGGTGCTGGTCCCGTTCGACGGGGACGACGAGGCGGTGCGGCTCACCAACGCGACGCCGTACGGGCTGAGCGGTGCCGTGCACACCGCCGACATCGAGCGCGGTGTGCGGTTCGCCAAGCGCATCGAGACGGGGATGTTCCACGTCAACGACGCCACGGTGCACGACGAGCCGATCGTGCCGTTCGGCGGCGCCAAGAGCTCCGGGGTGGGGCGGCTGAACGGCGACGCGATGGTGGAGGCCTTCACCACCACCAAGTGGATCTCCATTCAGCACGGGCGGTCGCAGTTCCCGTTCTGAGGTTCGCGCGGATCCGCGGCGCCCGATGGCGAGTTGCGGACAGAAGCTGACCGCAAGGGCTCCTACCTTGAGTGATGTCGAAAGGCGGACGGCGAACTGCCGGCCGTCGAAGGATGTCAGGAAAGGCGGATCCCATGCCCACTCACGTTCTGGCCGAGGACCACGGCGACGAGGCCGGCGCGCTGCTGGCCTTCCTGGAGGCCCAGCGGGGCGGGCTGCGGCGGGCGGTCCTGGGGCTGACCGAGGCCCAGGCGGCCCTGCGCCCGACCGCCAGTGAGCTGTCGCTGGCCGGGCTGGTCAAGCATGTCGCGGAGACCGAGCAGACCTGGCTCGAGACCGCGCAGGAGCGGCCGCACTCCATCGAGCGGAACGCCGAGAACTGGCACCTGAGCTTCCAGCTCGCGGACGGCGGGCGGGTGGCGGACGTGCTGGAGTTCTGGGACGGGGTCGCGCGGCGTACGGAGGAGTTCATCCGCTCCGTGAGCCTGAACGACACCTTCCCGCTGCCCGCGGCGCCGTGGTTCCCGCCGGAGGCCCGGCAGTCGATGCGCTGGCTGGTGCTGCACCTGATCGAGGAGACGGCCCGGCACGCCGGTCACGCCGACATCCTCCGTGAGTCCCTGGACGGCAAGACGGCTTTTGCGCTGGTGGACGAGGAGAGCAGGGTGCTGCAGGGGTGAGCGCGGGCTCCTCCGGGGGCGCCCTGGCCCCTGTCGTCAGGGCCTAGGCTGACGACAGGGGCGCGTGAGCAGAGAGGTGACGATGTCGGCGATCCGGCTGTTGGTACTGGGCGCCGTGCGGCAGCACGGCCGGGCGCACGGCTATCAGGTGCGCAACGACCTGGAGTACTGGGGCGCCCATGAGTGGTCCAACGCCAAGCCCGGCTCGATCTACCACGCGCTCAAGCAGATGGCGAAGCAAGGGCTGCTGCTCGACCATGACATCGCGCCCAGCACCGCCGGCGGTCCGCCGCGTACCGAGTACGAGCTGACCGCGGCGGGCGAGGCCGAGTACTTCGCGCTGCTGCGCACGGCGCTCTCCCAGCACGACCAGAAGCTCGACATGCTCAGCGCGGGCATCGGCTTCGTCGTGGATCTGCCGCGGGCCGAGGCGGTGGCGCTGCTCAAGGAGCGGGTGCGGGCGCTCGAGGAGTGGCGGAGCACGGTCACCGACTACTACACGCCCGAGGAAGGGCCCGGCCGGCTCGGCCACATCGGCGAGATCATGAACATGTGGGTGCACGCGGCGGACAGCGGTGCCGCGTGGACGCACGGGCTGATCGAGCGGATCGAGGGCGGGGCGTACGTCTTCGCCGGTGAAGGCGAGCCGTTCGTCGGGGTGCTGGCCGACGGGCAGGAGAACCCGTACGCGAGCAAGGACGCGCGCCCGGACCGCTCGCGTGCGGACCGTCCGGGGGCGGCCGGCGACGGTGCGGGCGACGGCGGTACGGACCACGGCGTCACCGCCGCGGAAACTCATTAATCAAGTTTGACCAATGCGCACGGCGGAGTTATCTTCCTGAGTAAGTAGTCAAACTTGACTATGGGAGGGAGATGTCGTGGCTGACCGCGATCAGGCGATCGTCGTCGAAGGACTGCACAAGCACTACGGCACCACAGCGGCCCTGGACGGGCTGGATCTGACCGTCCCGCCCGGCACCGTGCACGGGGTCCTTGGCCCCAACGGCGCCGGCAAGACCACCCTCGTGCGCATCCTGTCCACCCTGCTGCGGCCCGACGCCGGCCGGGCCGAGGTGGCCGGCTTCGACGTGCTGCGGCAGCCGGACGAGGTGCGGCGGCGGATCGGGCTGCTCGGGCAGCACGCCGCGGTCGACGAAGAGCTCGGCGGGCGGCAGAACCTGGAGATGTTCGGGCGGCTGTTCCACCTCGGGGCGCGCCGGGCGGGCGAGCGTGCGGACGAACTGCTGGAGCGGTTCGGACTCGCCGATGCCGGCCGCAAGGCGGTACGCCACTACAGCGGCGGGATGCGGCGCCGGCTGGATCTGGCGGCCGGTCTGGTGCTGGCGCCGCGGATCCTCTTCCTGGACGAGCCGACGACCGGGCTCGACCCCCGCGGGCGTACCGAGGTGTGGCAGGCGGTGCGTTCGCTGGTCGACGGTGGGACGACGGTGCTGCTGACCACGCAGTACCTGGAGGAGGCCGACCAGCTCGCGGACCGGATCTCGGTGGTCGACGGCGGCAGGGTGGCCGCGGCCGGTACCCCCGACGAGCTGAAGTCCGCCACCGGGGGCGACCGGATCGATGTCGTCCTGCGCGAGGCCCGTCAACTGGACCGGGCGGCCGCGCTGTTGGCGGAGGCGCTGGCGCGGGTGGCGGGCGGCGGTGCGGTCGGGGTGGACGCGGACGCACGGCGGCTGAGCGTGCCGGTCGCCGACCGGATGGTGGCGCTGACGGAGACCGTACGGGTGCTGGGCGCGGCGGGCGTCGAGGCGGTGGACCTCGCGGTGCGGCGCCCGACGCTGGACGAGGTGTTCCTGCAGCTGACGGGGGACGGCGCGAAGGAGAGGGGCGGCCCCGGAGTGCCGGCGGCCGCGACGGTGCGCGGGGACGAGGAGGGCGCGGCGGTATGAGTGGCGCGATGTGGGCGGTCACCGATTCCTGGACGATGACCCGGCGCGGGTTCGCGCACTGGGCGCGGCAGCCGGTGCAGGTCGTCGTCGGCCTGGTCTTCCCGGTGATGATGCTGCTGATGTTCGGCTGCTTCCTGGGCGGCGGGATGGCCGTGCCGGGCGGTGGCGACTACACGGAGTACCTGGTCCCGGGGATGTTCGCGCTCACCATGGCGTTCGGCCTCGAAACGACGATGACCGCGGTGACACAGGACCTCGGCAGGGGGGTGCTCGACCGCTTCCGGTCGATGCCGATGACGCCGTCCGCGGTCCTGGTCGGCCGCAGCATCCTGGACATGGTGCAGTCCGCGCTGAGCCTGCTGGTGATGGTCGGAGCGGGCCTGGCGATGGGGTGGCGCTGGCACGGCGGGCCGGCCGGTGCGCTGTCCGCGGTGGGCCTGCTGCTCCTGCTGCGGTTCGCCATGCTGTGGATCGGTATCCATGTGGGGCTGGTGGCGGGCCGGCCGGAGCTGGTGCAGGCCGTGCAGATCCTGGTCTGGCCGGTCGGCTTCCTCTCCAACGCCTTCGTCTCCGCCGCGTCGATGCCCGGCTGGCTGGGCGCGGTCGCGGAGTGGAACCCGCTGTCGGCGACGGCGGGTGCGGTACGTGAGCTGTTCGCCAACCCCCGTTGGACCGGGGACAGCTGGGCGGCCGGGCACGGCCTGCTGCTGGCCGTGGTGTGGCCGCTGGTGCTGCTCGCGGTGTTCTTCCCGCTGGCGGTACGGCGGTACCGGCGGCTGGGGCACTAGCTCCGGCGCGGCGGTGGGCGGGGCGTGCCCGGGCTGTCGGGTGGGCCCGCCCCCGGCGCGTCCGGCGGAGCTGGACGACGGCGGAGGAGGCTCGCGACGGAGGGGGTCGCGCAGGGGCTGAAGGGGGCCCCTAGTGGTGGAACGCCGTCGCGACCTCCGCCGGGCGCTGCAGCGGCTCGGACTGTTGCCGGAGTTCGGGCAGCAGCGCCTCCAGGTCCGCGATGAAGAGATCGGCGAGGTCCATCGAGAAGCCGTTGCGGCAGACCACCCGCAGGACGGAGAGGTCCTCGCGCTTCGGAGGGAAGGTGTAGGCGGGAATCAGCCAGCCGCGCTCCTTCATCCGCCGGGAGACGTCGAAGACGTCGAAGGCGGTGACGTCGTCCGTGGTGGTGAAGGCGAAGACCGGCAGCTGGTCGCCCTGGGTCAGCAGTCTGAAGTCGCCCAGCGCGCCGATCCGTTCGGCCAGCGAGCGGGCCACGTCGCGGGTCGCCTGCTGTACGGCGCGGAAGCCGGACCGGCCGAGCCGGAGGAAGGTGTAGTACTGCGCGGCGACCTGGGCGCCGGGCCGGGAGAAGTTGAGCGCGAAGGTCGGCATGTCGCCGCCCAGGTAGTTGACGCGGAAGACCAGCTCCTCGGGGAGCGCCTCCGCATCGCGCCACAGCGCCCAGCCGACGCCCGGGTAGACCAGGCCGTATTTGTGCCCCGAGGTGTTGATGGAGGCGACCCGCGGCAGCCGGAAGTCCCAGACCACGTCCGGGTCGAGGAACGGCGCGATCATGGCGCCGGACGCGCCGTCCACATGGACCGGGATGTCCCAGCCCTTCTCCTTGTGGACCGTGTCGAGCGCCGCGCAGATCTCGGCCACCGGCTCGTACGACCCGTCGAAGGTCGAGCCGAGGATCGCCACCACA